>NZ_JBNHID010000001.1:0-1516348 GCF_059092925.1 Arthrobacter sp. MDB1-55
GTGGCCACGGTGGCGATGGTGATGGTTACGAGGGCGGTACCGATGGTGGGCTGCTCGGCGGTGTAGTTGCTGACCTGGACGCTGTTGCTCCGATCAATGTCGGCGGTAACGCGGTCTCGGTGATCGGCGATTCCTCCAGCAGCGGTTCCAATTCGTCCTCGGACGGTTCCACTTCCGGTGATGCCTCGAACGGTGGCCACGGTGGCGATGGTGATGGTTACGAGGGCGGTACCGATGGTGGGCTGCTCGGCGGTGTGGTTGCTGACCTGGACGCTGTTGCTCCGATCAATGTTGGCGGTAACGCGATCTCGGTGATCGGTGACTCCTCCACGGATGGTTCGGATTCCTCGGCTGGTGGTTCCACTTCCGGTGATGCCTTGAACGGTGGCCATGGTGATGGCTACACGGGCGGTACCAATGGCGGGCTGCTCGGCGGTGTGGTTGCCGACCTGGACGCTGTTGCTCCGATCAATGTCGGCGGGAATGCGATCTCGGTGATCGGGGATTCCTCCACGGATGGTTCGGATTCGTCCTCGAACGGTTCCACTTCCGGTGATGCCTCGAACGGTGGCCATGGTGATGGCTACACGGGCGGTACCAATGGCGGGCTGCTCGGCGGTGTGGTTGCCGACCTGGACGCTGTTGCTCCGATCAATGTCGGCGGGAATGCGATCTCGGTGATCGGGGATTCCTCCACGGATGGTTCGGATTCGTCCTCGAACGGTTCCACTTCCGGTGATGCCTCGAACGGTGGCCATGGTGATGGCTACAACGGCGGCACCAACGGTGGGCTGCTCGGCGGTGTAGTCGCTGACCTCGAAGTACTCGTACCCATAAACGTCGGATGCAACGCCGTTTCAGTAATCGGAGACAGCAAAACAACTGATTGCGGTTCCGCCGCGGGCGACCCAGAAACACCTGTGGATCCTGTTGATCCTGTTGATCCGGTTGATCCGGTGGATCCGGTGGATCCGGTTGATCCGGTGGATCCGGTGGATCCGGTTGATCCTGTCGATCCGGTGGATCCTGTCGACCCTGTCGACCCTGTCGACCCTGTCGACCCGGTTGACCCGGGCGCACCCGCTGAGCCGGGCACGCCTGTCACCCCAGTTGACCCGACTGATCCGACTGACCCGGGTGCACCTGCTCAGCCTGGAACCCCTGTCACCCCGGTTACCCCTGTCGACCCGACCAACCCGAACGCTCCTGCAGCGCCAGGTGGCTCGTCGAATGCAGGTAGCAACGGCACCCCGCGCGCGGAAGGTCCCGCCGGTTCTGAATCGACGGTTGTCTTCGCCCATACCGGCATCACCGCTAGCGGAGATACGAAGGCTTCCGCCGCTGGCATGGCAAACCGCAGCGCCCTCGCTGAGACCGGCACCGATTCGCTGGTGCTGCTCCTGATGGGCGGCCTACTGTTGATCGCCGGCACCCTACTGGTCGCACGTCGTCCGCGTACGGCGGGCGCCTGACCGAGGAGAGTAGCGGCCGGAGCCCCGGAAGGGGCTCCGGCCAACGCGCATACCCTTCTGCACGTCCCTTCACGGAATATGCAGTGCGGTCTGCGCCGTCTGTTCTAGCCCCAATAGTCGGAGATGGTGGCTTTCGTCGCTCGCTTCCTCCTAAACCTTCCCTTGCTTTGGTTCCTGCTAGGTCACGGACTGCCACGGTTACCCTCCAGTTAAGGTTTCCCAAGCAACAGTTCACTTAGGTTCGGAAGCGTTGGTGCGTCCCTGTTCGAGACGTGCGCAACGAGGAGCCAATCATGAGAAAACCCTTGGGGTGCCATAGCACTTGCTTCCTGACCTCCTGCGGACAGGAGGACGGCCCTGCCGAAGGTGCTGGTTCCAGCGATGCCGGCACGCTCGTTGTCTACACGAACTCAAACTCGGAAGGTCGCGGCGAGTGGCTGCAGGCGAAAGCAGCCAAGCCAGGATTTGAGATTGTTGGAGCCTGCGGAGCTGATGCCACGAACAAGCTCATCGCAGAGAAGACAACCCCGTTGCCGACGTCGTATATGGATTGAACAACGTCTACTACGAGCAGTTGAAGAAGGAGGACGTTCTCGAGCTCTACACGCCGGAGTGGTCCGGGGAATTCGACTAAGCTCTCGCCGACCCCGCAGAGGCGAAGGCCTACTGGCCGTTGGTGCAGCAGGCCATCGTGCTCGCATACAACGCGGACACTGTCAGCCCGAACGAAGCCCCAAAAGGCTGGCCCGAGCTGTGGAGCAAGGACGAGTACAAGGACCGCTACGAGCGAGTCAACGGGACGGAAGGCGCTTCTACGGCGCCGGTCCGGTGAGCCGGCGAGGGCGACGCACGGTGACGGGCTTCGCCAAGGTTGATTGGAACTTCAGGTGCTGTTCACGTCCTCCCCGGCCGACGTTTCCACGTACCGGCCAAGGTGGATGGGCATGCCAACAGCGGCTTCCCGCCGACACCGACTCCCGGAAAGATCCATGAAGAAGAACATCACACCACTCGTCACCATAATCGCTGTAGTTGCTGGCCTGGGCGGTGCTGTCCCTGCGGCCGCAGCACCGGCTGACCTGCAGGCACCGGCAGCGCACGCCGAGGCGCAGCGCGCCATCGAGAACTATCCGTTAACCATCGACTCAGGCTCCTGGGACGCCGGCCATATTCAGGGCATCGCAATAGATGAGAAGAACGGGTATGTCTACCACTCGTTCACGAACATGCTGGTCAAGACCGACCTCGAAGGTACCGTCATCGGGACGGTCGAAGGGTTCACCGGCCACCTCGGTGACCTGGACTTCAACACGAAGGACGGCCGGGTCTACGGCTCGCTGGAGTACAAGGCTGAGGAATCCTTCTACATCGCGATCTTCGACGTCGACGCGATTACTGAGGTCGGAATGGACGCCGAGGACTCGGGCATCGTCACCGCCGTCTACCTGGAGGAAGTGGTCGAGGACTACACCGCGGATATGAACGGCGACGGCCGGTTCGACGGCAACACCGGCAACACTGCCGATCACCGCTACGGCTCCAGCGGTATCGATGGCGTCAGCTTCGGCCCCGAGTTCGGGAAGAAGAACGGCAAGCAGCAGCTGATGGTCGCGTATGGCGTCTACCGTAACAACGCCCGCAGCGACAACGACCACCAGGTGCTCCTGCAGTACGACGTCTCCGGCTGGAAGCAGTACGAACGCCCGCTCACCCAGGCCGATTCGCACACCTCCGGTCCCGCCGAGGAGGACGCCAAGTACTTTGTCCACACCGGCAACACTCACTATGGGGTGCAGAACCTGAGCTACGACGACGACAGCCACCTCTGGTACATGGGTGTGTATCGCGGCAGCAAGCCCGAGTACCCCAACCGGACGCTGTACGTAGTGGACGGAACCGTTGCACCGGAAGAACAGGCCATCGAGGGCCAGCCCACCGAGGAAACCGGGTTAGTGTTGCCGCTCCTGCAGCAGGGCCTGCAGCACGAACCCACCGGGATCTACGGATGGGAATTCAAGTCCGACGTCGGCATCGAGCCGATCGGTGACGGCTACTTCTACGTCGCCCGCGACTTCGACGATCACTCCAGCGGCCGCAAGCAGGAAGCAGCCACTCTTGAGCTCTATCGGTGGACCGGCGAGGGCGCTTCCGGGTTCGTGAAGGTTGTTCGCTAGATAACACGAGATAACACGCGCTCTCGCTCTGGCAATGAGCAGATCTTCACCGCTCCGGTTCCTGCGGGCAGCTCCACCGCAGGAACCCGACATCGTCGTCGCTACAAGAAATGGCCGTAATGATGTTGCGCCGGCGGCGGAGGGAGGCGGCTTCGGGAGGATCGAGCTGCTGAAGCGGGGCGCGTTCCAGGGGCTGGATGTGGCCATGATGGCGCATCCCAATCCGGTGGACTCGGCCGATGCCCGTCCCTACGCCGTCGCGCACAGTCACATCGAGTTCCAGGGGAAGTCGGCCCACGCGGCTGCGTACCCGGAGATGGGCGTCAACGCTAACGATGCGTTCGTCGTCGCGCAGGTAGCGCTCGGTCTGCTGCGGCAGCAGCTGCCGTCCGGCACTCGAGTGCACGGGATCCAGACCCGCGGGGGAGAGGCGCCGAACGCCATCCCGGAGAAGACCGAAGGCCGCTGGTACGTCCGGGCTGAAACGCTGGCGGATCTGTCGGCGTTGGAGGAGCGGGTGTACCGGTGTTTCGAAGCCGGCGCACTGGCCTCGGGAACTGAATTGACGATCACGCCGGAGTCCGAGCCGTACTCCGAATTCCGCACCGATCAGCGGGCCCTCGAGTTGTATGTCCAGCACGCCGAGTCGCTGGGCCGGAACTTCAATGCGCCGCCCGAGCAGGCAACCATGAACCGCGCCTCCACCGACATGGGCAACGTGTCGCAGGTGGTTCCGGCCATCCATCCCTATATAGGTCTGGGCTGCTTCCCGGCAGCCAATCACCAGCCCAGCTTCGCGGCCCACTGTGTCGGTGAGGCAGCGAACCAGACAATTTACGACGGCGCTGCCGCCCTGGCGCTGACCGCGCTGGACTATCTGGCGTAGCCCTTATTTCTACATCCACTCAGAAAGAGATCATGAACAGCCAAGAGTCACCGTCGACTGGCAGCGTTCGGTTGGAGCGAGACAGCCTCGGGGAGCGCGAAGTTCCCGCCGATGCCTATTGGGGTATCAGCACTTTGCGCGCTGTGGAGAATTTCCCGGTCAGTGGGCGCACCATCGGCAGTATGCGATCGATGCTGTGGGGCTTCGGTGCGATCAAGGCAGCGGCTGCGAGGACCAACGAGAAGCTGGGGCTGCTGGAGCCGGCACAGTCGGCGGCCATCCAAGCGGCGTCCCGAGAGGTGATGGACGGGCTGCTCGATGAGCACTTCGTTGTCGACCGAATCCAGGGCGGTGCCGGGACCAGCACCAACATGAACGTGAACGAGGTGATCGCGAACCGCGCACTCGAGATACTCGGTCATGGGAAGGGCGATTATGCGGCCTTGCACCCGATTGACGACGTGAACCGCAGCCAGTCGACCAATGACACTTATCCGACAGCCATCAAGATCGCTTTTCAGCGTGAGTTGATCACTCTCTGCGACGAGCACGAGCGGCTCAGTGACGCGTTCGCGACTAAGGCTTCTGAGTTCGCCGACATCGTGAAGGTCGGGCGGACCCAGCTCCAGGACGCCGTACCGATGACGCTGGGCCAGGAGTTCGGCGCGTTCGCCGAAACTCTTCGTGAGGACCGGAAACGAATGCTCGAGCTGCTGCCCCACCTGCGGGAGTCCAACCTCGGTGCAACCGCTATCGGTACTAGGATCACAGCGCCGCCCGAATATCGTGAAGCGGTCATCGAAGAACTGAATGCGCTGACCGGTATGCAGCTCGTCTCCGCCACTGATCTGGTGGAAGCGACGAGTGACACGGGCGTCTTCATGCTGGTGTCCGGTGTGCTGAAGCGAGCTGCCGTGAAGCTTTCGAAGATCTGCAACGACCTCCGCCTGCTTTCTTCGGGCCCGCAAACCGGCTTCGGGGAGATCTTCCTTCCGGCGGTTCAGGCCGGTTCGTCGATCATGCCGGGCAAGGTGAACCGGTCATCCCGGAATGGTGAACCAGGTTGCCTTTCGCATTGTCGGGGCCGATGCGACAGTGATGATGGCTGTGGAAGCTGGGCAGCTCCAGCTCAACGCGTTCGAGCCCGTCGTCGCTGATGCCCTTCTCGAATCGCTCGCTTGGCTGACTTCTGCGTGGCGTCTCCTCCGCACACACTGCGTCGATGGAATCCGGGCCAACACGGCGGTCCTGCAGCAGCGGATGCTTGAGTCCATCAGCGTTGTCACAGGTTTGGCTCCACTGATCGGGTACGCGGCGGCAGCTGACTTGGCCAAAGAAGCACTTGCCAACAACCGAACAATCGCAGCATTGGTAGCCGAACGTCGCCTGCTAGATACGCAAAGGTTGAGCCGCGTTCTGTCGCCGAGACATTTAGTCGGTTTGGACCAGAGCTAAATTTCGGCTCCGACCTCTTCGCGGCGCGGCATACGAGCAGTTGAGTGTGCTTTCGCTATCCTGTGGTCAACGGTACATCTGCAAGGTGCCGCGCGGAATGGGGGAAATCGAGTGGTTGTGCGCTATATGGGCACCAAACGTCACATGGCCGACCACGTTCGCGACACCATTTCCAATCTCGCTCAAGACGGACGAGTCGTTGATTTATTTTCCGGCATGGGGAGCGTGGCAGAAAGTCTTCAAGATACAGCATCGGTCGTCACTAATGATGCACTAAGCTTCACCGCCGCTCTTTCTCGCGCGCGATTCACTACCTTGCAGCGCTGTGCATCTTCCCGGGATACAGCCACGAGACTGAGACCTGCATTCGCCGCGCGACTTCGCGAGCTGGAAGCCAAATACCGTGAGCAGTTGCGCTCCGAGGACACCGCGCTCGCGGGAACACGCGAAAACCTCGCCTCGTATATGGAGCATGCTTCTCATGTTGGGAACTCCGCAAGCCACAGGCGAGCAGCACGTACTGCGGCTGTGTCAAGCACTTCCGAGCACTACGAGCTTGCAACCTTGTACTTCTCGGCGGGCTACCTAAGTCTTCGGCAATCTATCGAGGTTGACGCCATCCGCTCGGCGATCGATCTGGATAACCAGCTCGACGACCGAGACTGGTTACTAGGGTCGTGGATTGCCGGGGCATCCGTGCTTGTCAACGCGCCCGGACATACGGCGCAATTCTTGCGCCCAAATTCCCCCTCTGCTCACTCCCGCATCATCCGGACCTGGACCCGTTCAGTGTGGGATGAGTTCGTCGACGCTCTCGACACAGTTACATTGGTCGGTAGCGAGGAGTGGCGGTCAGGGAACTCGGTGTTCGTGAGCGACGCTCTTGACTTGATCAGCGCGGGCCAGCTGGAGAATATCGGTACCGTGTATGCCGACCCCCCGTACACCAAAGATCAGTACAGTCGTTACTACCATATGTACGAGACGCTATATCGATACGACTACCCAGATTCAAGTGGAGCGGGTCGAAACCGATCGGATCGCTTCACGACGGGCTTCTCCTTGAAGAGCGCCGTAGTAGCTTCCTTTCATGATCTCTGCCGGAACGTCGCGAGAATGCGGGTACCGCTCGTAGTCAGCTATCCTTCCGCTGGCTTGCTCTCGGAGATGAATTTGTCTGTCGCGCAAATCGCCACTGAATACTTCACTGATGTGCGAACCTTGTCTTTTGAGGCGAACCACTCAACTATGGGCGGGTCCACAGGAAAGTCCAAGAAGACGGCAACGGAGAACTTGTATGTCTGCACCATCTGAGGGAGCTTCCATTCAAGCAACGGGAGCTGATGGATTCAATGTGACTGCCGAGCTGCGCGAGCTCAATGTTACGGATGTTGTCGCAAACGATGCGAACCCGCGTCTAGATTTCCCGCAAGATGAGCTGGACCGACTCTCTGGATCAATCGATCAGGAAGGGGTATTGGTACCGATCGTCGTCTACCCAAGGGGCGAGAAGTTCGTCTTAGTTGACGGTGAACGCCGCTACCGATGCGCGCGAGACTTGGGCCACGCAAGGATTCCTGCGCTAATTACGACAGAACGCAGCGAACGTGAAGTGTTGCAACAGATGTTCAACATTCATCTCATCAGAGAGCCGTGGCGAGACATTCCCACAGCAAAGGCTCTCCAACGCCTTGCCGAAGATATAAAGGCGAGTGAGCAGCGCGAACCGAACGACATCGAACTTCGCGACCTGACCGGACTTTCCATCGAACGCGTGCGACAGTTGCGGTACGTGGTGACGCTACCAAGTGAGTGGCAGAACTACATCCGTGAAGAAACAATTCCGCTCAACTTCTTCTGGGAATTGAAGAAGAACGTCGTCGACGCTTTACGTAGCAACCGCCCGACAATTCTTCAGGAATACGGCGAAGACAAAGTCAGTGCGGCCTTCGTGCAGAAGCGACTCGACCAGGTGATCACGGACACCGTCAGCCTCAGAAAGGTGTCGCCAATCATCAAGTTCGCTGCGCAAGACGCGGCGTCGAATGCAACCGGTGAATCGTCGATCGACACCTCTATTCGGAATCTGATCGACAAGCCTGACACCACTATTGACGATGCATATGAAGACACTGTTCAGATGATGGTGGAGGTAGACAAGCTCGGACGCCGTACAACTTCCATGATTGCTGTCTTTAGTCGATTGCTCTCTCAAACTGCAGGCACACCGGACAGTGAAGAAGTGAAACGGCTCGGGCGCGAATTTATTTCTCAGTTGGGGGCCCTACTTGATGCCGACGAGCAATCCGCCTGAGTTCGAGCGCACAATCGTCGACGAAATTCTGGATGACCCAGGGTCAGGCCGGACGGTAAGCGCTGAGGAAATCGAGGGTCTGACCAGGGAAATTTGCGCTGCCCCCGACTGGGCTCATTGGAGGCAAGACATTGAAGTTGACCTCGGACCGAAAAAATGGCGCCCGTCCGCTGTCTCTGGCAACGGTGACCGATTACTATATGTTTTCCTTCAGAACGAGCTGCCACGTTTTGTAGTCGAACGGTTACGACTGGCCGCATCGTTGGGGGTTGCGGTGACCGTCGCCCTCCCTATCGCTTCACTGTTCAAGCCAGACGTTGTCGAACTTCTTGTTGATCTCGAAGCTGATGTGCTCGTGATAGACGATTACGTTTCCGCGAGGCGCTTCGCGTCCCGCCCCATACTCCTAGCCCTAGCCGAAGTTGAGGTGCCGATCGCGCCTACGTCACGAAGGACGATATGTAGAAGCATCTGGGGTCGGATCAGTGAGGGAACTGCGCAGCAGCGGGGTGCGCGACTGGAGGCGTTGCTCGCTTTCCTGTTTTCTCAGGTCAGCGACGTCAAAGTTATCGAACGAAACTATCGAACTGAGACTGAAGAGATAGACCTAGTCCTCCAAGTGGACAATTTCAGTCAGAGGGTATGGCAAAGACCAGGAGTACCATTCATCCTCGTTGAGGCGAAAAACCGCGCGGACAAGGCGTCTCAACAGGTGATGTCAGTTCTTCTCACGAAGTTGCAGACAAAGCGGGGAACCTCTCGCATTGCCTTCCTCATATCACTCGCCGGTTTCACCGAGGATGCGAAGCTGCAGGAGCTTCGGTTCTCGACACAGGAAATTTGTGTTGTGATGATTGACCGATCACAACTCCAAATGCTGATTGAGTGTGAAGACCTCGATGGAGCGCTTGAAGGTTTAGTACGTCATGCGCTTCTGCGGTGAGCGCCACGGATCGGCGCCCGGGACAGCCCCTCCACACGAATTGATCTGCACGGGACGTCCGCAGAGTCACGATGAACACCTCCCGGGTTGATCCGCGAAATACATCCGCGCAGTATTGCGGAAACGCTGTCGGAACGGTGAAGTCCTTCATGTAGTGCTCGCCGGACGGGTTCAAATCCCTGAGCACCGGCGTGTCGGTGCTCATCCGGCCCAACTTTTCCAGCGAGAGCTCGATCCCGAGCAGCTCAGGGATAACCGTCCTGTGCATGATGTACGGAACCATCGAGGGCCGACAACATCTGCAGAGCACTCTGGAGCTCTCTCAGGCGCCACTGAATCGATAAAGGGGCAACCTAGCAGTACCCACCATGTGCGAGTTCAGATGACCTGATTTCCAAGTCTCCCGCGCCGGATGCAGCCCACCACGATTGGCACTAAGTGTGGTTATTGAACGGCTCACTTGACGTGCCTGTTAGTCGCAATTGGCTCGTGATCAACGGAATGGCTGGCCCCAGGCAGCGCCACTCAGCAGTTGCGCCGGCACCGCCGTGTCACGCCCTCCGTCAGCACGAGAGCGTCGGTCTGACATCTTCGCATACAGCCGGTGCCGGTGTTTGGAGTGGCCATGTTCACTTATCGACGGAGTCGAATCCCAAATCGATGGCTTCGAAAGTATTTAGAGGCTGGCAGTAAGCTGCTGAAAGCGGAGTCACGCCACTAAGTTGTGCTAGCCCGGAACCCGGAACCTGCTCGGCTCGGCTCGGCTCGGCCGTATTCGGAAGGTAATGGCAGGCATTCGGGCGGTAAGGAGGAGCATGCTCGCTGGAGAGCAAGACCAGAAGTTTGTCGTGCGCCAAGGAGGAATCCCGGCTTGGGTTGAAGTTGTCGGTTATACCGCGCCGCTGTCGCTTCAAGCGGAGACGGCGCGGAAGCGCGCTTACATGGAAGCGCTATCTGTTGCAGTTGCCGAGGGTACGGACATTCTGATGCTATGCGACGTCAAGGTGGAGATCGATTGGTATGTTGATGCCGACGTGCGATATAGAACGAGCCGTGTAGCGGACGTCGACAACATTGTGAAGCCGATGCTTGATTCTGTTTCAGGTGCTGACGGCATAATCGCCGATGATGGCCAAGTGCAGGCGATTGATGTTCGGTGGATGGATAAGCTAAGCCTCAAACAGGACTTCCGGCTCCGCGTGAGCCCGCTGTTCGACACCGACGCAGCGTACCAGCGTAAGGGCATTCGGTTCGTTGAGTTCAGTCCCTCCCAATGCTTCCCCGTCCCAGGGGATCTCAACCCGGCCCAGGTCACGGCTTGGCTCAACGCAGTCAAGCATCTCCTTGATGCACGCCAAGCACTGCTGCGCCGCGGCGCTTCAGAACACGACACTCGTATGCTCCAGCCAATCCAGAGATTCTTTCCGAGTTCGCGATTGAAGATGAATGGGTTCACCCCGATTCAACTGGAGCAGATCACGGGGACGACGCAGACGAAGTGAGGACTTTCACCGGCGCGATAGTGTCGCCGAAAGAATCGCGACGGCATGAGGTGATTGTTTCAAGCGGCCTACGATCCGGTGATGGATACCCAGATGACGGCAACCTTGCGCCAACTCATCAAACAGCGCTACTTCTCATCGCCAGACTTCAGCGGCTCGATTCTCAGCGAGAAGGAAGTGGGGCTCATCGCGGAAGCAGATAGGCTTGTCAACGGAGGCGAAGTACAAGTTGTAGACGAGGATGATTATCCCAATCCGCCTTACTGCGAATGACGGATCGACCGAAAGAATTCGAACGGATGGTTCGACCGTCAGGTAAGGAGTTTGACGCCTTCGTCTTGCAGCTGGATCAGATGCTTCCCGATAACCTACTCCACAGCTTTCTTGACCGGTTGGCAGCTCACAAAGTGGACGAGAATGGCAACGTAATGGGTATCATCAGTCGGTTCAAACAAGCCCTAATAGGCATGAAGGTGCCAAGAATGGAAGTAGATTCAGTTCTTGCACCTCTTCTTGCAGTACGTGAATCGCGGCAGAAACACATTTATCGTCTGTGAAGGTCTCGATACCTCCAGCCAAGCGTTCATTCGTTCCATTCGAAGGATGCACCTGCACCATCGAGCTGTTATGTTCCTTAGGTAGGCGGGTACCATGACGACGGATGAGTAGTGAGTTTGATAGTTCGGCGGCGCCCCGGCGCGCCTATCCCTCAAGACGCGCGCACCGCGCGGGGCCCTATATGGTTGTGGTTGCTCCGCCCGATTACGGTCGCAACGGTAGGGATCTCATGGATCCGCCACGTTGATCGTTGCGTCGTCAACAGGTGACACCGCTTGTTCAGGCCTATCACTGTGCCAGGAAGCGAAAGTCGCAGCCCTCGTCGGCTTGGGTTACCTCTCGGACGTAAAGGCGTCGGTATCCACGGTCGGGAAGCTCCGGTGAAGCAGGACCCAGCTCTGACTCTCGCCGCTCGAGTTCCTGCTCGGGCACCTCCAACTGCACCAACCGCCGGCTCACACTCAACGTGACCATGTCCCCGGTCCGCACTAACCGCAACGGTCCACCCACAGCCGACTCCGGCGTCACGTGTAACACCACGGCACCAGCCGCAGTGCCGGACATCCGTCCATCCGAAATACGAACCATGTCCTTCACGCCTTGCGCAGCGAGCTTCTTGGGGATCGGCAGGTAGCCGGCCTCCGGCATACCGGGGTTCCCTACCGGACCAATGTTCTTTAGTACCAAGACCGAATCAGCGGTGACCTCGAGCGAAGGGTCATCAATCCGAGCAGCCAGGTCAGCCGCGTTCTCGAACACCACCGCCGGCCCCGAATGCTCAAGCAACGCAGGCGAAACAGCCGCTTGCTTGATGATCGCCCCACCCGGCGCCAGGTTCCCCCGCAACACAGCCAGGCTGCCCTGCGGATAGATCGGGTCATGCAGCGGCCGGATGATGTCCTGCGGGAAGCCGGGACCGGCGTCGTCGATCTCTTCACCCAGCGTCCGCCCGGTCACGGTCAGCACATCCCTATTGATTAGCGATCCCAGCTCGCGCAACACAGCGGGCACACCGCCGGCACGGTGGAAGTCCTCCATGTAGTACTTGCCCGACGGCTTCAGGTCCACCAGCACCGGCGTCTCCGCGCTCATCCGGTCCAGCTCGTCCAACGACAGCTTGATACCCAACCGCCCGGCCACAGCGGTCAGGTGAATGATCGCGTTCGTCGAACCACCGATCGCCAGCAACATCCGCAGCCCGTTCTCAAAGGCAGCGGGCGTCAGGATCGACGACGGCGCAACTCCAGCCGTAGCCAGAGCAACAGCCTGTGTCCCGGTAGCTTCAGCGATCCGCACCCGGTCCGCCGTCACCGCAGGAGCCGACGCCGACCCAGGCAACGCAATCCCCATCGCCTCGGCAATGCACGCCATGGTGCTGGCCGTTCCCATCACTGAGCAGGTGCCGACGCTACCTACGAGGCGCGAGTTAACGTCGTCGATCTCTGGCTTTGAAATCTCCTGCGCGCGGAAGCGACCCCAGAACGCGCGGCAGTCCGTGCACGCACCGACCCGCTCACCGCGGTAGCCGCCGGTCAGCATCGATCCGGTGACCAGCGATATCGCCGGTACACCGGCCGACGCCGCACCCATCAGCTGCGCCGGCACCGTCTTGTCGCACCCGCCGATGAGCACGACGGCGTCCATCGGCTGCGCCCGAATCATCTCCTCGGTGTCCATCGACATCAGGTTCCGGAGGAACATGCTGGTGGGGGAGGAGAAGCTCTCGTGCACCGAAATGGTCGGGAACTCCACCGGCAGCCCGCCCGCCAGCATCACGCCCCGCTTCACAGCCTCCACCAGCGCCGGCATGTTGCCGTGGCACGGGTTGTAGCCGCTGCCGGTGTTCACGATCCCGACGACGGCCCGGTCCAGCGCATCGTCCGAATACCCGGCGCCCTTGATGAACGCCTTCCGGAGGAACAGCGAGAACTCGGCGTCGCCGTAGCTGGTGAGGCCGCGGCGCAGGCCGGAAGGGCCGGAGTCAGACGAACTCACCGGAACGCAGGCGTGCCGGTGATGTGGTTGCCCAGGATCAGGGTGTGCACTTCGTCGGTACCCTCGTAGGTGCGCACGCTCTCCAGGTTGTTCGCATGCCGCAGCGGCGAGTAATCCAGCGTGATCCCGTTGCCGCCGAGCATCGCCCGAGCTTCCCGGCAGATCTCGATTGCCTCGCGGCAGTTGTTCAGCTTGCCCACCGAAATTTGGTACGGCTCCAGCTGTCCGGCGTCCTTCAACCGGCCCACCTGGAGCGCCAGCAGCATGCCCTTGTTGATCTCGAGCGCCATATTCACCAGCTTCTGCTGCGTGATCTGGTAGCCGGAAAGGGGCTTGCCGAACTGCAGGCGCTCCTTCGAGTAGTTCAACGCAGCCTCGTAGCTGTCCCGGGCGGCACCCATCGCGCCCCAGATGATGCCGTAGCGCGCCTCGTTCAAGCACTCGAACGGTCCGCGCAATCCGCGGGCGTTCGGCAGCATCGCTGACTCCGGCAGCCGCACGTCCTCAAGCGTGATGTCGCACTGGATCGACGCGCGCATCGAGAGCTTCTGTGTGATCGCGGTCGCCGTGAAACCCGGTGTATCGGTCGGCACCACGAAGCCGCGGACGCCGTCGTCGGTCATCGCCCAGATGATGGCGATCTGTGCCACCGTTGCCAGCCCGATCCACCGCTTCGCGCCGTTGAGCACCCAGTCGGATCCATCGCGCTTAGCGTTCGTGATCATCGATCCGGGATCAGAGCCTGACCCGGGCTCCGTCAGCCCGAAGCAGCCGATCACCTCGCCCTTCGCCATCCGCGGCAGCCACTCGTTCTTCTGCTCCTCGGACCCGTGCTTGGCGATAGCGCTCATTGCCAGCGACCCCTGGACACTCACGAACGTCCGCAGGCCCGAGTCGCCCGCCTCCAGTTCCATGGCGGCGATACCGTACTCAACGGAGCTGCGGCCCGGGCAGCCGTACCCCTTGATGTGCATGCCGAGCAGGCCCAACTCGGCCATCTTCGGCACGATCTCCAGCGGGAACACCGCGTTGTCGTACCACCCGGCGATGTTCGGCTTGATCTCCGCGTCCACGAAGGAGCGCACGGATTCACGCAGGGCGAGCTCCTCGTCGGAGAGGAGCGAGTCGATGGACAGAAGGTCAACAGTCATGGTTCTTACTTTCCCGTCGGAGTGAAGGTTGAATCAGAGGCCGAAACAGTGGAGGTAGCGGCGGAGAGCGACGCGAACGTCGCATCGTTGTGCTCACCGAGCAGCGGCGGCAGGCGCCGGTAGCTGGCGGGGGTTTCGGACAGGTGGATCGGGTTGGCGACCTGGTGACTGGTGCGCGGGCCGTCGTCGTCGGCCATTTCGACGGCGGGATCAAGTCCCAGCTGCTCGGCCAGTTCCAGCGCCTCCACGATGGAGTTCACCTTCCCGGCCGGGACGCCCTCCTTGGACAGGACGGCGGACCACTCCGCTGCGGGACGCTTGGCGAGCTGCTCCTCGAGGAGCGACTTCAGCTCGTCGCGGTGGGCAACCCGCTGGGTGTTGGTCCTGAACCGCTCATCGTCGGACATCGAAGGCACCCCAAGGATCCGCACCAGCGACGCGAACTGCCGGTCCGTTCCGACAGCAACAGCGAGAGGCCCATCGGCGGTGGCAAGCGTCTCGTACGGCGCAATCGACGGATGCGCATTCCCCATCCGCTGCGGCGCCTCGCCGGTGGCCAAAGTGCTCGACGCCTGATTCACCAGCCCCGCCAACAGCGACGACAACAGGTTCACGTCGATCCGCTGACCCACCCCGGACGCATCCCGGTGTCGCAGCGCCGCAAGAATCCCGACGACGGCGTTCTGCCCGGTCAACACGTCCACCAGGGCGACGCCGACCTTGCTCGGCTCCGAATCCAGCGACCCGGTCACGCTCATCAGCCCGCCGACGGCCTGCACCAGCAGGTCGTACCCCGGAAGGTGGGCCCCCGCCGTCGCACCGAATCCGGTGATGGAGCAGTAGATCAGCTCCGGCTTCGAAGCGTGCAGGCTCTCGTATTCCAGCCCGAACTTCTTCATCACGCCCGGCCGGAAGTTCTCGATGACCACGTCGGCATTCAGCGCCAACTCCCGCGCCCGCGCGAGCCCCTCGTCGGTCCGCAGGTCACACACCACCGAGCGCTTGTTCCGATTCACGCTCGAGAAGTACGTGCCGACGCCGTGCTCATCGACAGGCGGCGTCCAGGACCGGGTGTCATCCCCGGCAGGGCTTTCCACCTTGATGACGTCCGCCCCGAAGTCGGCGAGCATCATCGACGCATACGGCCCCGCGAGCACACGGGAAAAGTCGGCGACCCGGATGCCCTCGAGGGGGCCTGATCCTGATGTGCCCATCGTCATCTCCTTACTTTTGGTGCATCGAGTGGGCGCTGGCTACGAGGTTCCGGGCGGGAACCCGTTCTCGGCGCCCACTCGATGGTGGTGCTGGGTGGTACTGAGCGGTGCGTGGTCCTCGTTGAAACTCAGGTCCCCGCAACCACGGGGTTGGTCAGGGTGCCCACACGCGCCACCCGGGCCTCCGCAACATCGCCCGGCTTGACGTGGATCGCACCCGGCGTGCCGGTGGAGATGATGTCGCCGGGGTACAGCGGCATCACCTTGGAGTGGAAACTGATCAGGTACTCCGGGCTGTACCGCATGTGCGCCACCGTATTGGTCCGCAGCACCTCGCCGTTCACCACCGTGGACACCTCCATGTCCGCGAGCATCCCGTCGCCCACGGCCTCGGCCAGCGGCACAATCCGCGGCCCGAACGAGAAGAACCCGGGGAAGTTCTTGGACCGCGTCAGGAATCGGGGATTCCGCTGCAGGATGTCCTCCGCCGTCTGATCCAGCACGGGCACGACGCCGGCCACATAGTCCAGCGCCTCCTCCACCTCCACGTTGCGGCAGTACCGCCCGATGACGACGGCGACTTCGCCCTCCGCGGTGGTCCGCTCACTCTGCGACGGGATGGGAATGTCCTCCCCGGGCCCGATGATGGTGTGGTCGCCCTTGATGAACGACGCCGGTTCCTCCGGCACACCCTCGGACAGGTCGGATGCGTGCTCCACATAGTTCAGCCCGATGCCCCACAGCATCCGTGGGTGCCGGTACGGCGCGCCGTAGGTGACCTCGGAGGGGTCCCGGAAGGTGCCGCCGTCGGCCGCGTTGGCTGCCGCCTCCAGCTGGTCAACCAGCTCCTCAACCAGGACGTCCCGGATGTCACCGTGAAAGCCGGGTATCAGGTCCTGGACCAGCGCGACTCCGCGTTGCGGGTGGACAACAGCAGCCAGCTCGTCCGCGCCCATTCGGATCGAGCAAAGGTGCAAGGTGTGATTCATGGTGTCTCCCAGACTGGTGTTCAGGTAGTAGGAACGGGGCTAATAGGAACGGACCAGGCCGCCGTCGCAGCGGATCTGCTCACCGGTGACGTAGGCTGCCGGCTCGCTCGCAAGGAAAGCGACGACGGCGCCGAACTCCTCCGGCTTGCCGTACCGGCCTGCGGGGATGGTCGCCTCGGAGGAGGCGCGGGCTTCCTCGGGCGTCTTGCCGGTGCGCTTTGCTGCGGCCGCGTCGAGCGACGCCACCCGGTCCGTGTCGATACGGCCGGGCAGCACCATGTTCACGGTGATCCCGTCGGCAGCCACCTCGTTGGCGAGCGTCTTCAGGTACCCCGCGAGCCCGGCACGGCCGATATTCGACAGCGCCAGGTTCGGCAGCGGACTCTGCACGCCCGAGGACCCGACGGCGACAATCCGCCCCCAGCCGCGCTCGCGCATCCCGGGAAGAACCAACGAAACGAGCCGGATGTGCTGCAGCAGCAACTGGTGCACGGCGGCCAGCGCCTGCTCGTCGGAAACATCAGCTGCACCACCCGGCGGCGGACCGCCGCTGTTGAGGATCAGCACGTCGATCGGACCGAACGCCTTCTCCGCCTCCTGCACCAGCTTCTCCGGCGCGCCCTCCTCGGTCAGGTCCATACCGAGCCCGACGGCGGACGGCAGCTTGGCTGCCTCGGCCTGCACCACGTCCTCGCGGCGGGCGGCGAGCACCACGTTGGCGCCCTCCTCAGCCAGCGCCTGGGCGATGGCCAGCCCGATCCCGGAGCTCGACCCCGGCACCAGTACGTTCTTTCCCTTCAGACCCATATCCATCAGGCGAGCTCCTTAACAGCATCGAGGTGTGCGTCGATCATGTCGGCCAGTTCCGGCGGCAACGTGGGCGACGGCGGGCGGACCAGAGCTTCGGAAATAATTCCGCGCCTCCGAAGGATCTCCTTGCGCAGCGCGAGGCCGATCGCCGGCTGACCCTCGAAGTTCGCCAGCGGCAACCACGGCGCGAAGGCGTCGCGGGCAGCGCGGAAGCCGCCGTCGTCGTTCGCGGTGATGGCAAGCTGCAGCGCCTCCGGGTGGGAGAAGCCGGTCATGGCGCCCGCGGCGCCGGCGGCGAGTTCGTCGATCAGGCCGACGCCGCCGAGCCCACCGAACACCGGCACGTCGGTCTTTGCCGTGAGCTGCGCGATCGCCACAGCGGTGGGCGGCGCCTCCGACTTCACGGCCGCGATGAACGGGCAACGCTCGACGACGGCGAGGATCTGCGCAGTGTTGATCTTCACGCCCGAGGCCACGGGGTAGTCCTGCAGCACGATGTCCGCGCCGGTCGCCTCGTGGATCGCAGTCAAGTGCGCTACTAGAAGGTCGGGCTGAGGGGTGTTCACCTGAACCATCAGCGCGGCAAGATTAGACCCGGCCGCCTCGCCCGCCGTGCGGGCCTGCTCGATCGCCACCTGGGTGGTCCGCGCCGACAGCCCCACCACCAGCGGCGTCTCCCCGGCGGCCTCCGCCACGGTGGAGACAGTCAGGATCTGCTCGCCGGTGTCCAGCGAAACACCCTCGCCGAAGACGCCGAGCACCACCATGCCAGTTGCCGGGATGTTCGTGTACAGCTCGACCTCGCGCTTCAGCGACTCAGTGTCGACGGCGAATGTTGGACCGGCGAAGGGCGTCGCCAGTACGCCCCACAGCCCTTTCTTCAGATGCGTCATGCGGCTTCCTCACTGTCAGGGTTCTGTTCAAGTACGAGCGAAACGATGTGTTCGGCAATCGCGAGCGACGACGTCGCGGCCGGCGACGGCGCATTCCGCACCGCCAGCACCGACCCGTGACGGGTAATGCGGAAGTCATCCACCAGCGAGCCGTCGCGGTCCAGCGCCTGGGCGCGGATCCCGCTCGGCCCCGGAACGACGTCGTCAATGGTTAGCTCCGGCACGTACTTGCGGGCCTCGTTCACGAAGCGGCGCTTGCTCAGAGAGCCGACCATTTCGACAGCGCCGGTACGCCAGTGCTGCTTCGCGAAAGCCCGGAATCCGGCGTACCCGACGGCGTCGCCGAGGTCCCGCGGTGACACAGTGCCCCAGCCGTACGCCTCGCGGGCCAGCGCCAGCACAGCGTTCGGGCCGACCATCACCTCGCCGTCGGTCCGCGGGGTCAGGTGCACGCCGAGGAACGGGTAGCGCGGGTCCGGCACCGGGTACACCAGCCCCTTCACGAGCGACCGCTTCTCCGGCTTCAGCAGGTAGTACTCGCCGCGAAACGGCACGATCTTCGGGTCCTCCTGGTCACCGGCCAACTTAGCCACCCGGTCCGCGTGCAGTCCGGCGCAAATGATCACCGCGTCGAAGATCTCCCAGGTGTCAGCGCCGTTGTGCGTCCCGGTCACGAGCGTCTCATTCCCGCGGCTGGTGATACCGGTGACCTGGAACCCGGTGTGCACGGCGCCGCCGGCGGTCACGATGTCCTCCGCGAACGCGCGGGTCACCGCGCCGTAGTCCACGATCGCCGTGTGCGGGGAGTGCAGCCCGCCGATACCTTCCACATGCGGTTCCAGCTCCCGAAGCTCAGCGCGGTCGATGATCCTCACACCCGGGACTCCATTGGCCCGGGCGCGGGTCATGATGTCTCCCAGCCGCGATTCCTCCACCGCGTTCCGGGCGACCAGAACCTTGCCGCACTCGTCGTAGATGAGCCCGCGTTCGCCGCAGTACTCCTTCAGCAGCTCCACACCCCGCCGGCACAGCTTCGCCTTCAGCGATCCCGGCGTGTAATACAGTCCCGCATGCACGACGCCGGAGTTCCGGCCCGTCTGATGCGCGGCAAGCTCTTTTTCCTTCTCGAGGACGGTGACCTTGGCATCCGGCTGCTGCTGAAGCAACCGGCGCGCGACGGCGGTGCCCACAATGCCGCCGCCGATCACCGCATAGCGTGTGGCTGTCATGAAGTCTCCTTAACTGGTAGCAAGAACCGTGAACGAAGGGTAGGAACCGGATTTCCCCGCGACTTGCGGATCAGCCGGCGCCCGATGCGGAAGGTCAGGGCTGCCACCAGCGCTACGACGCCGGCCACCACCCAAGCGGTCGAGTACGAGGTGGCGCTGACCAGCAGCCCGAAGAGCAGCGGTCCGCCGGCCGCGCCGAGCGAGAGCCCGGTCTGCACCACGCCCGTTGCCGAGGCGGCCGCCAGCCGGTTATCCCGCACGACGGCGAAATGCAGCAACCCCGGCCAGGTCCACCCCGCGCTGTAGGCGAGGAGTGTGCCGATCACCATCAGCGCAGTCGAGCCGACACTGAGCATGTAATAGCCGACGACGCCGGCCACCAGCAGGTTGGCGATCAGTACGTAGGGGCTGCGGGTCGGCATCCGGTCCATCAGCGCGCCGAGGAGAATGCGGATAGCAAGGCCGACTACCGCCGCACCGGCGAAGAGGAATCCCGCGGTGCTGGGTGCGATTCCTGACTGCACCATTGAGTCGACCAGGAATACGCCGAGGGAGGTGGCCGCAGCAGCGGCCAAGCCGGCACCGATGGTGAGAACAATGAGCCCGGCACGCGGGGTGCCGCGGTCTTCCGGGTGGTCTGCCGCCGTCGTCGTTGTTAAGGGTGCCTGCCCGCGGAAGAGGGCCCAGACCGCGAGGGAGAGCGCAAGGAGAGCGCCGAGGAAGAACGCGTACCGCCAACCGAACACCAGCGCGATCCCGGGAACCGCGAGCCCGCCCAACAGCGACGCCGCGGGGATGGAGGACTGCTTCACGCCGAAGGCAAGGCCCAACCGGTTGCTGCCGATGCTGCGCGAAATACCAAGGTTCGCCGAGGGTTGCGCCATGGCGTTGGCGAGGCCGCCGATGAACAGCGCCGCCACCAGAACGGGAAATGACGGTGCTACTCCGGCCCCTGCCAACGCCACGGTCGCCAGACAAGCAGAGAAAACCATACCCCGGCCGGCACCGACCCGCTGAACCACCCCGCCCAGCGGGCGCGCCAGGGTTCCGGACACGGCGAACAGTGTTGCCGTTGCGATGCCCATCTGCGCCGGCCCCAGATCGAGGTCGTCGCGGATCTGTACCGCCAGCGCGCCCAGGAGGAACGCGGGCAGTACCCCGGTGGTGGTGACCGAGACGGCCTGCAACAGCGTGGTCACAGGCCGCCCGGAGGACGGTATGGTCATCAGCTTCTTGAGATTGCCGGAGCGGGTTCTTCATGTGCGTGCCGCTTCCTGCGGATGAGGTGCAGTACCAGCCCGACGACGATCAGCGCCGCGCCCACCGCCAGGTACAGCGGCTCCATGACCAGCATCGGCAGCGAGCCGAGACCGATCAGGACACGCTCAACCAGGTTGGCCGGGCCGAGAATCCAGCCGCCTGTAGCGACGGCGAGTGCTGCGACGGCGACGGTCGAGACGGCCAGCGCCATCAGGATGGTGCCGATCCCGCCCTGCATCAGCAGGCCGATGCCCGGACCGGTGAGCACGAAGATGAACGGCACGAGGAACGCCGAGAGCGTGTAGCGCCAGGTCAGCCACATCGTCTTGATGGGCTTGCCGCCCGTGATCGCCGACGCCGCGAACGGGGAGAGCGCGGTCGGAGGCGACACTTCGCTGAGTACCGAGTAGTAGAAGATGAACATCGCGGCGGCGAACGCGGGAACACCGACGTCCTGCAGCGCCGGGCCGATGATCACCCACGAGATGATGAAGCTCGCCGTCACCGGCACCGCGAGTCCCAGCAGGATCACCGAGATAGCGGAGAACAGCGCCGTGAGGAACAGGGAACCGCCGGCGAAGTCGACGATGATGTTCGCCAGCTTCAGGCCGAGTCCGGTCAGGGTCATGATGCCGACGATCAGGCCGGCGGCGGCCATGACAGGGATGACTGACAGGGCGCCGGTGGCACCGACGGCCAGCGCGTCCCAGATGCGCTTCGGCGTCATCCACGACTGCTTGTCCAGGAAGCTGAGCACGAACGCCAGGATTGTTGCGTAGACAACGGCGCGGAACGGGGTCATGCCGAGCGCCATGAAGACGACGATCGCCACCAGGGAGCTGAAGTGGTATCCGAAGCGGAGCAGCAGCTTGCCGGCAGGCTGGGTATCGAACTCGACCGGCTTGGTCTTGAACTTCCGGGCGTCCATCTCGATGGCGAGAATAATGCCGAGGTAGTAGAGCAGGGTCGGGATGGTGGCCCAGATCAGGACCTGGAGGTAGGAGACGTTCAGCAGGGCGGCGATGATGAACGCCGCGGCGCCGAGCGTCGGGGGAGACATGATCGCACCGATACCGGCAGCCGCGAGGACACCGCCACCGTGTTCCTTCGGGTAACCGGCCTTCTTCAGCAGCGGCCACGAAATACCACCGAGGGTCACCGTGGTGGCCACACCCGAGCCGGACACCGTACCGAGCAGGAAGCCCGCCAGTGTCACCGTTCGTCCGGGGCCGGACTTTGACTGGCCGAACGCTGAGAAGGAAAGGTCGATGAAGAACTTGGTGGCGCCCGACGCCGTCAGCACGGCGCCGTAGATCGTGAACAGGATGATGTACGTCGCCGCCACATCCGTCGGCACACCGAAGATGCCCTGCGTTCCCATCACGTTGTGGCCCACCAGACGGACCCACCCGAACGACGACGTCTGGAACGGATCCGGAATGAACGGACCGAAGTAGGCGTAGGCGAAGAAGCCCAGCACCACGATCGGCACCAGGATCCCGACCGTGCGGCGGCACGCCTCGAGCACCACGAGGATGGCGATGGTGCCCATGATCAGGTCGAGGTAGGTGGGGATGATCGCGCGGCGGAAGAAGCCGTCCCAGTCGGTGATGATGTAAGCGAAGGGGACGACGGCGATGACCGCCAGCGCCCAGTCGAGAATGTGCGGGTTGTCCGCTCGTCCGGCTTCCTTGTCCTTGTCGGACCGACCCCAGCCTCGGTAGACCAGGAACGTCATCGACAGGCCGATCATCAGGAACGCCGGCAGGTAGAACTGGGTGGCCATGGGGTTGAACACCCAGTAGAGGCCGAAGACGGAGAGGGCCACGCCGATCACCTTGATGATCATGGCGGGCTTGCCGCTGAGGTGGCGGGCCGGCTTCTCGGCCTCGAACTCCGCGATCAACGCCTCTTCATCAATGGCATCTACGCTGCCATCCTTGTCCAGATGGGGTGAGGGCTGAAACTCCTCGGTCTCCTTGCCGTCCTTGCCACCTTTGCCGTGGGACGTTTCAGCCCGGTGGGAGCCTTTACCGTGCTGCGCCTCGGAGTGTTGATCCGTGGGCGGTGACGTGTGCGTTGTCGCGGCGCCTTTGCCGTCGTGTCGCTCGGTCATTGGGTCTCCTTGATATCTAGCACAACGAAGGGTTCGCCGTTCTCCACGAGTTGCCACAGTTCAAGCGGCTGCTCTCCGGGAACATGCAGGGTGCGCTGCCCGAGGTCGGTGGCAGCGATTGAGAGGGTGTCAAAAATCGCCGGACGGTCGGGGTTCGGCGGAACAACGTAGTTGCGCCGGTCGTCGGGGCCGGCCGGTGCGGGGGCGTCCGGGACGCCGTAGTACTCCTCGAGGACGGCGAGCTGATCGGCGGCGATCTCGACCAGGCGGTAGGACCCGTCCGGCTGCACCTCGTAGCGTTCCTCGGCGAGCGTCTGGTAAATCGAGTTTCGGTAGCTCACCGCGAAGGTGTCTCCGTCCAGGGGCACGCGGGCCAGCTCGCCGTCGTCGTTCATCACTGTCAGGGCGCGCTCCGGTGACCCGGTGCTCCCCGCGGCGATGCCCGCCAGTGTGCCGAGACACACCAGCGAAACAACGACGACGGCGGCTGACCTGCGCATGCCGGTTTGCCGGTCTTAGCCGGCCTGGTCGAAGTAAGCCTGCGCGCCGGGACAGGTCTCGACGAACGGAACCTCACCGGCGGTGGCGGGGTCCATCTCCTCCGCGGCGGGGTGCACCTGGATGAGCTGGTCCTTGTTCTCGAACAGGGCGGTGGTGATGTCCTGCTGGAGCTGCTCGTCCATGCTCGTCGCGGCCACGAGGATGTTCGGCGAGGCGATCACCGAGATGGGCTCGGTCTGGCCCTCGTACGTGTCGGCCGGGATTTCCTCCTCCACGTAGTATTCGCCGTATTCCTCGGCCATCGGCGCTGCATATTCGCCGATGGGGATGAGGACCATGTCGCCGTCGGCCGCGAGGTCGATCAGGGCACCGGTGGGCAGGCCGCCCGACCAGAAACCGGCGTCGATCGTGCCGTCACGCAGCGCTGCCACTGTTTCGGCGACACCGAGCTGGCGGCGGTCGATGTCCGCTTCGGGATCGAGACCGGCGGCTTCGAGTGTGCGCAGGGCGGCCACCTCGGTAGCCGAACCCGGGGCGCCCACCGAGACGACCTTGCCCTTCATCTCCTCAACGGTGGTGATGCCTGTTCCCTCAACCGAGATGGGCTGCAGGTAGTTGTTGTAGATGTTGCCGAGCGAGCAGATGTCGAGCGCGCCGCTCTCGAAGTCGTTCACGCCTTCGACGGCGTCTGCAACCACGTCGCCCACCGAGAAGGCGAGCTGCGCGGCGCCGCTCTGGATGAGCAGCATGTTGTCGACGGACGCGTTGGTCTCCTGAACCGTGGCGTCGTAGTTCTCGACGTTCTCACGGATGACGGTCGCGAAGCCGCCGCCCAGCGGGTAGTAGACGCCGCCGGTGCCGCCCGTGGCGATGGACAGGGTGCCGCCTTCGCCGGAGTCGGCGCCGCCTCCGCCTCCGCCGCCGCCGTCAGTAACGGGACTTCCGCAGGCGCTCAGGAACAGTGCCGGTGCAAGGATGGCGGCGGCAACGATGCGCGGTCCGCGAACCTTGTTCGTGGTGCTGGTCATGGGTTTCTCCCTTGATATGTGATGGGTTGTGGTGCGGTGATGAGGTTTGTGCTGGTTGTCATTGCTGGTCACTGCTGTGCCCCCGATCTGGAGCGGTTTCGGCCGGGGCCCGGACGTCAGCCACGGCCAGCAGTCCCGCGAGGGTACGGTAGTACCCCACGAGGACCGTCAGCTCTGTCAGCCCGCTCGGGCCGAAGTGTTCATGAGCCTTTGAGCGGATGTGCTCGCTCACGCCGGCTTCCGCGATCAGTTCCCGTGCCAGCTCGAGCGCGGCGGCTTCGCCTTCGGACGCGCTGGTAGGTATGGTGCCAGCCTGCAGCTGGACCAGCTCCTCCTCGGAGACGCCGACGACGACGGCCGCCCTGCTGTGCGCGTACCACTCGTACTCCGAGTTCAACGCGGCGGCGACGGCGCAGATGACAAGTTCGCGGGTGCGGTCGGGCAGCGCGCCGTGGAACCGCAGCGCTGCGCCAAGTTCCTGCACCGCGTTGCCGATGCCGGGGGCAAAAAGGAGAGCGTTGAAGGGGCCGGCGAGGGAGCCGTCGTCGTGCACGATGGTGAACGGGCCGTTGGCGCGCGGGCCAGCGGTGATCTTCTCATACAGCGACTGCTGCTCGAGGGAAAGGCCGCCGGGCACCAGGAGCGGGTACTCAAACAAGGGTCCGGCCTCCGTCCACGTAGAGGACGTGTCCGGTGATGAAGGACGCCCGGTCGGAGGCGAGGAAGAGGACGGAGCCGGTGAGGTCGTTGACGCGGCCCAGCCTTCCGGCCGGAACGAGGGACGTGTAGTGCTCACGCACTCCGGGCTTGTCCAGGTGCGCCTTTGTCAGGTCGGTTTCGGTGTACCCGGGGGCGATCGCGTTGACGGTGACGCCGTGGGGTGCCCACTCGCGGGCCATCACGCGCATCATCTGGTTGATGCCGCCCTTGCTTGCGGCGTACGGGCCGTGGTCGGGGTGGGCGAGGAGGCCCGAGACCGAGGAGCAGTAGACCTGGCGGCCCCAGCCCGCGTGGACCATGTGCTTGCCGGCGGCTTTGCCGAGGCGGAAGGCGCTTGAGAGGTTGATGTCCAGGGTGCGCTGCCAGTCGTCATCGTCAGTGTCCAGGACCGGAACGCGGTGGTTGACGCCGACCGCGTGGAGAAGGATGTCGATGCCGCCGAGCGCGTCGACCGTCTGCCGGACGGCGTCTTCGCAGCCTGCGGCCGTCGAGAAGTCCGCCGAGATGGCGTTCTCATGTTCCGCCAGCCGCGACTCGTCGATGTCAGCCACGACCACGCGGGCGCCCACCGAGGCGAATGCCTCGGCGCAGGCTTCACCGATGCCGCCGGCCCCGGCGACCAGCACACGCCGGTCAGCTAGTCCTAGCCAGTTCTCCACGAAATGTGATCCCTTTGCTTCGTCATCGAATGAGGCGTTATTGGAGATTGTATACAAATTCGAGCCACGGTGTAAGCCGTGTCACATTAAAAGTTACCAGAGGTAACTTCGTTTGTGGGGAGTGTTATTAGAGTGTGACATGTTACTGACGCCAGGAAAAGACCCTCTTCGAAGCTCGAATCTCCCGCTCGCCCCGCTACTTCGCGTCGAGGAACCTGCGCAGCGCGTCGACGGCATGGTTGCGGTGTTCGTCCATGTGTTTGACGAGCCGCTCGGCATCCCGATCCGCGAACGCGTCGATGATCAGGTTGTGCTCTTCCTCGACCCGGTGGCGGTTGGTGGGCACACCGTAGTACACGAACCGGTAGGTGTCGGTAGCGTCCCAGAGAACCTGGATGAGCCGGTCCAGCCTGGGCATCCCGGATGCAGAGAGCAGTGCGAAGTGGAACCGGCGGTTGGCTTCGGTCATCGGCAGGATATCGGCGGCGGCACTGGCTGCCTCAACCTCACGCGCTGCATCCTTCATGGCCTGCAGCACCGAAGGGTCCGCCCGCTTGATCGCAGCGTGGGCGGCCTCGGTCTCAAGGAGCTGGCGGATGCGGTAGGTCTCCAGCAGATCGGCGAGCGACAGCCGGGCAACCTTGAAACCCCGGTGCGGCTGGTACACGATCTGCCCCTCGCCCTCAAGGATCTTGAACGCCTCACGCAGCGGCACGCGGCTGACGCCCAACCGCTCAGCAAGTGCATCCTGCCGCAGCGGTTCTCCTGGCTGGACTTCGCCGGCGATGATCATGCGGCGCAGCTCGGCCAATGCGAAAGCCTGTGCGGTGGGCGGCCGCTTGGGCGATGTGCCGGCCATGTACGAGTCCTTCCGTTGCCGCTCGCCGAACTCCCTGACGACTCTAGTTCAACACAGCACCCGATCCGGATGACCTGGAGTCCCATTCTTGAGGAAAGCTTCGCTCAAAAGCGATTGGTGGCTTGAGGTCCGTGGTCCAGAGTGGACTGATGCTCCTCCGGATCGGACCGTTCGCCGGTCCGGAGGTTAAATTCTTCGACGGGTTGGGAGCGAGTGAGGTGACCTGGCTGAGAAGCAAGCTGAACTGGTCGATCTCCGCAGCAGCGGCGCCGCTCCGTGGACCGGCTGTCCGGGTGCCCGAAAATCTCCCCGTGCACCGTCCCGAAGTCATTGCGCAGTTGGCCAGCGAGTTGTCCGCAGTGAGCGATGCACTGCGATATCGCGACAACTTCGCCCGGCTTCTGCCGCAGCGGATCGCAACCCTTACCACTGAGGTGGAATCCAGGGACCAGGAAGCAGCCGTAGCCACACTGCTCAGCCTCAACGTCGGATCAACCATGGTCGGCGCACCCCGCCTGCAGTATGTCGTGGCCCAGTGCCTCGCCGACGTGAGGGGCGGCCGCAGCACCGTCTGCCTGCCGACGCTCAACCGCGAGTCGGAGCGGTTTCTGAGCTACCTGGCCGAGTCCAGCGACACGGGCCATCCCACCCGGCGCTAGCCGGGCAGCTGACTCTAGTCGACCGGCATCATCCGGTAGCCGACGCCGCGCACGGTCTTGATGAAGCGTGGCTCCCGGGTATCCTCGCCGAGCTTTTTCCGCAGGTTCCGGATGTGCACTTCCACCAGGTGGTGGTCATCGGTCCAGCCTTCACCCCACACGCGCTCGAGCAGGGTTTCACGGGTCCATACCCGACGCGATCCGGTGATCAGCGTGGCCAGCAGGTCGAATTCGATTTTCGTCAGCGGCAGTTCTTCATCGTTGAGCCGGGCTACCCGCCCCTCGACATCCACTGACAGGGCGCCATGCACGACGACGTCACCGTCGGCTTCCGCTGCCTTGGTCGTTGCGGCCCCCTCACCCGGGGCCGACTCACCGTCGACGAACGACCGCGGACGCCGGAACATGGCCGCCACCCGCGCCCTGACTTCTCGGGGGCTGAAGGGCTTGACGATGAAATCGTCCGCGCCGATCTCCAGGCCCAGCACGCGTTCAATCTCCTCGACGCGCGCCGTGATCATGACGATGTAGGCGTCTGTCTCCGGACGCAACTGACGGCAGACCTCCATGCCGTCGAGGTCCGGCAGGTTCAGATCGAGGGTGACAAGGTCCGGCCGATGCTCGCGCACCAGAGCAAGCGCGTCACGCCCGCTGGCCGTCTCAATGATGTTGAAGCCGACCATGGACAGGGTCAGGACCAGGAGTTCGCGGATATCTGAATCGTCTTCAACCACAACTGCCGTGCGCTCGAAAGATTCAGTACCCATAGTTAGTACCTTGCCAGACGACGGCGCCTACGGGGAGCCGGGGCATACAAATGTCTTGCCTAAATCTTGATGGCCAGCCGCACGGTTCCTTGAGTTTGGTGGGCCACACTGAAGAGGTAGGTCTTGTTCGTCCGGGGACAAGCCACTGAGAGGTGGAATCTTCTGCCGTCCGGACGGTGGCCGGAGGAATGTTCAGCAGCGTAGCGTTCCTTCGGTCACCGTCGCAGTCTCCCGATCCGCGAACCGCGTGAGTGCGCCCGTTCATGCGCGCGGCAATTCGACGGTGACCTTGGTTCCCACACCGAGCTCGGACTCGATGGAGAGCTTTCCGCCGTGCCGTTCGACGGCCTGTGCGGCGATGGAAAGCCCCAGGCCCGTGCCCGGTATCTCCGCCGAGACGGAGTTGGACGCCCGATAGAAGCGGTCGAGCAGGCGGGGGAGTTCGTCAGCGGGGATACCCATCCCAGAGTCTTCGATACATGCGCGCACCATGCTGTCGTCGGACAGAAAGCGCACGGTGACTACTCCGTCGTCGGGTGAGAATTTCACCGCGTTGGACAGCACGTTCACGAAAACCCGCTCCAGCAATTCCCACATTCCGCTGACAACGTGCGGCGTCTCCGTTGGAACAAGCTCGAAGGATACGCGCTTCGTGGCACTGAGCGGCAACAAATCCGCGACCACCGAATCGATGAGGTGCACCACGTCGATGGGGGATGTCGCGAGTGTGCTGCCGGCGTCGAGCACTGACAGCGCCAGGACGTTTTCCACCAGAGTGCTCAGGCGCTGGCCGTTGCGTTCAATGATCCGCAGCATCTTCCGGGCCTGCGCGGGCAGTTCACCGCCGTCGCCGTCCTCAAGCAGTTCGATGTACCCGAGGATTGAGGACAGGGGAGTGCGCAGTTCGTGATGGACCGTCGCCACAAAGCCGTCCTTGGCGGCGTCGAGCTCGCGGAGCCGATCCACCACCTGCTGCTGCCCGATGATCAGCTGGCCCTGGACCATGCCGTGGGCAAGATTGCCCAGCAGGTGTTGCAGGAGGGCGATTTCTGCGCTGGACCATTTGCGGCGTCCCCGGTCGGCGGCAACCCAGAGCACCCCGAAGACGGAGGAGCCTTCCCCGATGGGCAGCAGCAGGCCGCTCCGCGAGAACCCTTCCATGCGGGCGTGGATCCGGTGAAGTTCGGCCGGCACCTCATCGAGCTGCCCTGCTGCCACGGCGAGCGAGCCCGACGTCCGCCACAGCTCGGTGCCGAGAACCCGCAGTTCCTCCTGAAGTTCGGCGAGGTTGGTTGGCTCAGTGCTCTCGCCACCTCGTTGCCAGCGCGCTGAGCCGCTCGAGATGCGCGCATCCTCGAAAAGGTGCAGGGTCACCTCTTCCGCCCCGAGGGCTTCTCCCACCCCACTCAGCACTGTCTCGACCATCTCTGACGGCTCATTGGTCTGGCGGATCTCATCCGAAATGCGCCGCACCCGGTCACGCAGGAGCGAAGATTCAAGCCGGCGCTCCTCGCGGAGCCGGTTGCGGTGGATGGCAGTGTTGACCCGGTGCAGCAGCTCATCCGGGTCGACCGGAAGCAGCAGGTAGTCGCTGGAACGCATGGCCAGCTCGGGATGGGATGTCACCTGTTCGGCTGACTTCGCCGTCAGCACCACCGGGATGGTCCGCGGCAGCAGATGGTCCGCTTCCTTTGCGATGGTCGCCAGGTACTCCAGCGCAATTTCCGCGCCGACGACGGCGACATCAGCCGTTCGCTCACGGGCCGCCTCTATCGCCGCGTTGACCGTGCTGTGTGCGGCAACCCGAAAACCGGCCGAGCGCAGATCACATGCGATCTCGCCGAGCAGGTCGACATCCGAGTCCACCACGAGGGCAGCGCCCGCAGCAGTATCGAGCTCACCAGTTGCGCTCAAGACTCGTCCCCTTGTTTTGAATACCAGACCGTTTGTGTTTCTAGCAGGTTCTGCCGAGTCTAGCCACGTGCCGGGCCCTGTGCCGAGAAGTGGCGGTAGGATCAGGCATCAGTCGCCCTGATGGAAAGGCTTGCACGTGCGCCGTGGCACCAATCTCCCCCGCATGGGGGATTTCAACCAGAGTGTCATTCTCGATGCCATTCGTCGTTCCGCCGAGGGCTTGAGCAGGGTCGAACTGGTTGACCTGATCGGCCTTTCGCCTCAGGCGGTCTCGAACATCACCCGGCGGCTGCTGGCCGAGGACCTCATCGTGGAGGCCGGTAAATCCGGTACCGGACCCGGCAAGCCGCGGACTATTCTGCGCATCAACCCGTCAGGCCGGTATGCCGTTGGAGTGCATCTCGACCCGGCGCTGATGACCGTGGTGCTGATGGACCTGATGGGCGTGGTGGTGCGGCGCCGGGTGCGTGAAACGCCGCTGAACACCGAGCCCGGTGAGATCATCGGCGCCATCGCAGGTGAGGTTCATGCACTGCTGGCCGAGTCGGAGGTGAACCCGGCGCGTATCGAGGGGATCGGAGTGGCACCTCCCGGGCCGATCGATCAGCCGGCGGGCACCGTCGTCGACCCTCCGCTTCTGCTCGGTTGGCACCGTGTTCCGCTGCGTGACGCGCTCGCAGAGGCAACCGACATGCCCGTCTTCGTCGAGAAGGATGTGACTGCGGCGGCCGTCGCGGAGATCTGGGGAGGCGGGCACGAAAGCACCCAGAGTTTTGTCTTCATCTACATCGGTACCGGCATCGGCAGCGGCATCGTGGTCGACGGCGAGGTGCTGCGCGGAACCTCAGGGAATGCCGGCGAGATCGGCCATATCGTCACGGACCCCAACGGACCCGAGTGCGCATGCGGCATGCGGGGCTGCATTGCCGTGACGTGTGATCCGCAGTCACTGGTGCGGGAAGCAGAGCAGCTCGGAGTGCTCAGCGAGGAACGGCACCGCAACGGTGATGTTGCCGACGGGCTCCGACAGTTGTGCGCCGCTGCCGATGCGGGCAACACGCTGGCGTGCGACATCATCACGCGGGCTGCGGTCCGCACCGCACGGGCCGTCTCCGTGCTCGCCAACCTGCTCGATGTTGACCGTGTGGTGTTCGGCGGCCCGTTCTGGGCGCCGTTGGCGAGCCGCTACCTTGAGGTTGTGCCGTCGTCGTTGTTGGACTTCCGCGCGGCACGAAGCATCCATCCGGTGGAAGTGGTGTCCACCGGTATCGGCGACGATGTTGCCGCAGTCGGCGCGGCATGTCTCCTGCTGGAGCGGACGCTTGGGCCTCGGGCTGACCGGTTGATGCTCGCCCGCTGACCTGGTTTCTTCCTGTCGGAGACCTCCGGCCTTGACAGATACCCCTGGGGGGTATACTTTGATGGTACCGAAGCGGGAAGTCCCGGCCCATTGGGCGGCTTACTCCTTGAAGGTCTCTTTCGATACGGCTGCAGCCGGCGCGGACGACCATCTGGTGCAGCAGTCATCGATCCTCGAATAGTTCCTTCTTGTTTGGAGATCATCATGCGCGGCATCACCTCTTCCAACCTCGCCCTTACCGACACGTCTGCTGCCGGGTGCGCCTGTTGCTGTGCACAGGAGGACGCTGCCGCATCCGATCCAGCGATCGACCTTGTCTCGGGCGTGACCTCGACGGTCACACCCTTCACCCAGCCGGTTCATGCTGTTCATTCACCAGCTGAGCCGGCCGGCAACCACTTCAGCAACGACTGACCTTGAGGGCCGGGGACGCGTTCCCCGTGACCGAGGGAGAATCATCATGAAACACTCCACTTTCAGCCCGGCCGATCCGGCCACGGCACAGCACGACCTTGCGCACCATTCCAGGGATGCTGCGCCGGACGGCCACGAAGTACATGCCCACGGCCAGCACGCCGGGCATTCCACGGCGATGTTCCGCGACAGGTTCGGGATCAGCCTGATTCTCGCTATTCCTGTTGTCCTGTTCAGCCCAATGTTCGCGATGATCGTGGGCTATGAAGTGCCGGACTTTCCCGGCTCGACGTGGATTTCTCCGGCCCTCGGCACCGTCATCTTTCTTTACGGCGGAGCTCCGTTCCTAAGGGGCGGCATTGCAGAACTGAAGTCCCGGGAGCCCGGGATGATGCTTCTGATCGCCATGGCTATCAGCGTCGCGTTCATCGCTTCGTGGGTCACCACCCTCGGCATCGGGAACTTTGATCTCGATTTCTGGTGGGAACTCGCCCTGTTGATAGTCATCATGCTGCTGGGGCACTGGATGGAGATGCGCGCACTCGGCTCGGCTGCGGGCGCCCTCGACGCGCTTGCGGCGCTGTTGCCGGATGAGGCGGACCGCGTCACGCCGGACGGAGTGGAAACGGTCCCGGTGGACACCCTCGTCCCCGGCGACGTTGTCCTTGTTCGATCAGGTGCGCGGGTGCCCGCCGACGGCAGGATCGTCGACGGTGAGGCGGAGTTCGATGAGTCGATGATCACCGGTGAGTCCCGCACCGTTTCCCGCACTGCCGGTGAACCGGTGGTTGCAGGCACGGTGGCGACGGACAACGCGGTGCGGGTGTCGGTCACAGCGGTGGGCTCGGACACCACGCTGGCGGGCATTCAGCGTCTCGTCGCGGAGGCGCAGGCGTCCTCGTCCAGGGCGCAGGCCCTTGCCGATCGGGCAGCGGCACTGCTGTTCTACTTCGCCCTCGTGGCGGGTGTACTGACGTTCGCGGCGTGGCTGCTGCTGGGAAGTCCGAATGATGCTGTGATCCGGACCGTAACGGTGTTGGTGATTGCCTGCCCCCATGCCTTGGGGCTGGCGATCCCGCTGGTGATCGCCATCTCGACGGAACGGGCCGCCAAGGGCGGGGTCCTCATCAAGGCCCGGATGGCGCTCGAGCGGATGCGGACCGTCGATGTGGTGCTCTTCGACAAGACCGGCACCCTTACCGAAGGACGTCCTGCCGTCACTGCTGTTGCTGCTGCCGGTGACTTCGGCGAGGCAGAAGTCCTCGCAATCGCTGCAGCCGCTGAATCTGACAGCGAGCACCCGGTCGCGCGGGCAATCGTCCAGGCGGCAACCCAACGCCCGGAAGCTGCGGCTTTCGGTTACCGGGGGACAGGTTTCTCCTCGATGACCGGGCGTGGTGTGCGCGCAATCGTTGAGGGTTCCGAGGTGGCTGTTGGCGGTCCGAACCTTCTCAGGGACCTCGGGGTGGCCTCGCCGGCCGAGATCAGCCCTGCGGTGCAGGAGTGGATTGCCCGCGGCGCGTCTGTGCTGCACGTGCTTCGGGACGGTCGGGTTATCGGTGCGCTGCGACTTGAAGACCGCGTCCGCGACGAGTCCCTTGCTGCCGTCACAGCGCTGCAGGATCGCGGCGTCAAGGTCGCCATGATCACCGGTGATGCGCATCAGGTGGCGGATGCTGTCGGAACCGAGCTGGGTATCGACGAGGTTTTCGCCGACGTGCTGCCCCAGGACAAGGACTCGAAGGTTGCCGAACTGCAATCGCGCGGGTTGAAGGTGGCAATGGTGGGTGATGGCGTGAACGACGCCCCTGCGCTCGCTCGCGCGGAAGTCGGCATCGCGATCGGTGCCGGCACCGACGTCGCAATGGAGTCTGCCGGTGTTGTGCTTGCGGGGAATGATCCGCGGTCGGTGCTGGCAATGATCGACCTGTCCAGGGCCAGCTACCGGAAGATGATCCAGAACCTGGTTTGGGCCACCGGATACAACGTTCTCGCGGTGCCGCTCGCGGCAGGCGTGCTGGCGTTCGCGGGAATCGTTCTCTCGCCCGCAGCGGGTGCCGTGCTGATGAGTGTCTCGACGGTGGTGGTCGCCCTCAACGCCCAGTTGCTGCGCCGGATCGACCTCAGCCCGGAACGGATTCAATGACGGTGTACGGGCCTGCGGTGACGCGCCCGCGTAGCGGAACGGCCAGACGTGTGCTGGCCGTTCCGCGTGCCGTCCTGGGATTCATCGGCCTGACGGCCGTGCTCATTGGGCTGCTGGCGATGCACGTCTGGGCCGGTGGGCATGGCCCGACGGCGGTGCACGGTCTGCACGCACCACCCGTCTACGTGTCAGCGCTGGAGCAACCGCCTATGGCGCTGGTGCAACCGCCAACGGCGGCGGAGGTGCCCAGCGATCATGCCGGTCACGACGGTACTGGCCCGACGCACAGCAAGACTCCCCACGACAACACCGCCGAGATGGGCCTGTGCGTTCTCGCGTTCATGGTCGTCGCCCTGCTGTTGTTCCTGCTTCCCGCCGGGAGCGTGATACCTGGGAGCTTCCTGCTTCGGGGGCTGCCGCTGGCCCCTCTCGTGCCTCAGCTGAACCCTGTTCCTTCGCTGATCCGGCTTTGTATCAGCCGAACCTGAGTCTGCATGGCAGCCACAGCGGCACACCAGCAGATCACAGTTTTCCGAACCAGAAGGAATGACAACCATGCAGCGTTACCTTTCCCTGCCCGCCGTTGCCCTTGCCGCCGTCGTCGTCTTGTCGGGGTGCGGCAGCACGGGCTCACGTCCGTCCGCGGACTCGCAGTCCGCGTCCTCCGCCCGTGAGGTGTCCGCAAGCCACAATGAAGCGGACGTCATGTTCGCTCAGATGATGATTCCCCATCACCAGCAGGCGGTCGAGATGAGCGACATGCTGCTCGCCAAGAAGGGCATCAGCCCCGAGGTCAGTGATCTGGCCACCAGTATCAGGGAGGCGCAGGCTCCCGAGATGGACACCATGGCCGGGTGGCTCAAGGAGTGGGACGAGCCCGCTGAGTTGGCTGACGGCATGGAGGGCCATCACATGGGCGCAATCGACGGCGCCGGCGGGATGCTGAGCGAAGAGGAAATGGCAGACCTTGAGGCCGCCCAGGGCGATGAAGCAGCGCGGACGTTCCTCAAGTACATGACCGCCCACCATATTGGCGCCGTCGACATGGCGCGCGAGGAGATCAAAAAGGGCGAGAACGCGGAAGCTGTAGCGCTCGCCGAGGCGATTGCGGAGACACAGAAGGCGGAGGTCCAGGAAATGAAGGACGTGCTCGCAGGGCTCTGACGGAGTTCCGAAAGGCCGCGCATTCGGTGAGGATCTGCTTTGGTCGGTGCTGAGCGATAGGGTGATCGCAGACCCACGGTGAGCTGGCAGGACACGCCCGAATGGGCAGCCACTAAGGGTGTGTCCTGCCAACTCAGGAGGGGCCATTGTGGGTTAAATCCACTCGATGTACTATTTCGATAACGGCAGTCTCCCGATGCCTCAGTTTCAAAGGAGAAACCATGCGCGGCGCCACTCGAACCCTCCCGGCAGCGGCGGTCGCCGCCCTCCTCGTCCTCAGCGGTTGTGCCGGTGGCGGCGGGGGCGAGGATGAAGCAACGGACAACACCCTTCGCATCATTTATCAGAAGGCGGGGGATGCTTCGCCGCTGGATGACCTGATGCAGGCCGCAAAGGAGCAGTTCGAAACCGCCAATGAGGGCGTCACCGTCGAACTTGAGCCGGTCGAGGGCACCGATGAGGACTACAACACCCGCCTCGCCTTGTCGCAGCGCTCGCCGGACACCGCGCCGGACGTCTTCTACGAGGACACCTTCCGCCTCCGCTCCGACGTGGACGCAGGTTACCTGCTCAATCTCGACGAGCACCTGGCCGGTTGGGATGAGTGGGATTCCTTCAACGAGGCAGCCAAGGAAGCTGGAAAGGCCGACGACGGCAGCACCTACGCGGTGCCCCTCGGCACCGACACCCGGGTCATTTGGTACAACAAGCAGGTTCTTCAGGATGCCGGCGTCGAAGTTCCCTGGCAGCCCGAAACGTGGGACGACCTGCTGGAGATGGCGCGCACCGTCAAGGAAGCGCAGCCCGAGTCCAGGCCGTTCAGCATGTACGCGGGAACCGGTACCGGTGAGGGCACCGTGATGCAGAGCTTCTACGAACTCCTCTACGGAACCGAAAGCGGGGGCCTTTACGACGAGGAGTCCGCCAAGTGGATCGCAGGGTCGCAAGGCTTCGTGGATTCACTGGCCTTCCTGAAGACCCTCTACGACGAGGAACTGGCGGTCACTCCCGCCGAGGCGCTCGATGCGAATGTCTGGCAGGTAGTGCTGGGAACCATGCTGCCGGAGAACCAGATGGCGGCCACAGTGGAAGGTTCCTACGCGCCGTCGTTCTGGCAGGAAGGCGGAATGCTTGAGTGGCCGGAATATGCTGAAGTTATGGGCGTTGCGCCGTTCCCCACACAGGAGGGGCAGGAGCCCGGCGCCGTGAGCATGTCGGGCGGCTGGACGCTGGCGGTCGGTGCGGGTACCGAGGACCCTGAGCTCGCCTTCGAGTTCCTCACCACCGCCATGAACCAGGAAAACCTGCAGAAGTACACGATCGACAATTCGCAGATTGCCGTGCGCACCGACATCGCGGAGGCGCCCGAATACCTTGAGGCGAACCCGTTCGTCGAGGAGGTTTCCGCGGTGCTCGACGTCACGAACTACCGTCCGGCGACGTCGAACTACGCCGAAATTTCCACAGCGATCCAGGAAGCGACCGAGGCCGTCATCACCGGCGGCGCAACCCCCGAGGAAGCGGCAGCAACCTACGACGAGACGCTGAAGTCGATCGTCGGCGAAGAGAACGTCGTCGAGGAGTAGCCATCTCGTCCACGGTCACTTCCCGCGGCTCGTCCTCCGGCGCTGCGCGCCGCAATAGCCGCGGTGATTACAGGCAGGAGCGGGAGCGCAACGGACGGGCCTCCCGCTCCATCTCCTCGGCGCTGAAGCTCCTGCCGCTCGCTCCGGCAATGATCCTCATCGGCATCTTCCTCGCGGGTCCGATCGTGTGGTCCTTCTATGGGTCCTTCACCAATGCGGCGCTGACCGGTGCGAACGCGAAGAACCCGGAGTGGATCGGCCTCGAAAACTACACCACGCTGTTCGCCGACCCGCTGTTTCCGCGGTCGGTGCTGCTGACCGTTGTCTTCGTCCTCGTCTCCGCAGTGATCGGGCAGAACTTCCTCGGTCTTGGTCTGGCGCTCCTGATGCGGCGTGCCCACCGTGCTGTTGCCGCCGTCGTTGGCGTGTGCGTGGTGGCAGCCTGGGTACTGCCGGAGATCGTGGCGGCGTTCGTTGCGTACGCCTTTTTCTTCCGTGACGGAACGCTGAACCAGCTCACTAGCCTCGCCGGCGTGCCTGGCGTGGACTGGCTGTTCGAGCACCCCATGCTCGCCATCATCCTTGCCAATATCTGGCGGGGCACCGCGTTCTCGATGATGGTGTACCAGGCTGCGCTGAACGACGTCCCACGGGAGGTCACCGAGGCAGCGGAGATCGACGGCGCTGGTGGCGCGAAGACGCTGGTCTATGTAACGGTGCCCATGATCCGCCGCAGCATCGCGACCAACCTGATGCTCATCACCCTGCAGACGCTCGCCGTGTTCACGCTCATCTACGTGATGACTGCGGGCGGTCCAACCAACCGCAGTACCACCCTGCCGATCATGGCGTACGAGGAAGCTTTCAGCTACAGCGACATCGGCTACGGTACGGCCATCGCCGTCGTCATGCTCATCATCGGCGCCGCTTTCTCGCTGGCGTACATCCGCCTGTTGCGCGAGAGGAACGCCTCATGACTGCGCCCGTTTCCAGTGCGACGACGGCGGGACCCGTGGTCACGCCTGAGCGTGCTGCTCGTGGGCACCGGGGATCACATCGTAATTCTCGACGGGGCGCCCCGAGTTGGGGTGCGAGCCTGGTGCTGGCGGTTATCGGGCTGTGTTTCGTCGTGCCGCTGAGTTGGCTGGTACTGGCGTCCTTCGACGAGGAAGCGACCTACGAGACCGCCCTGCCGTCGTCGTTCTCCCTTGCGAACTTCACGGCGATTCTCACGCCTGAGCAGACGTATCTGCCCCTGCTCAACAGCCTCATTCTCTCCGGCGGCTCAGCCGCGGTGACGGTGGTTGCCGCGGTGCTGGCGGCCTACCCGCTGTCCCGGTTCAACACGCGGTTCAACCGGCCGTTCCTCTACACCGTGTTGTTCGGGACGTGCCTGCCGATCACGGCGATCATGGTTCCGGTTTACAGCCTGTTCGTGCAGTTGAACCTGTTGGATTCGCTGGCGGCGACCACCTTCTTTATGGCTGCGACCTCACTCCCGATGGCCATCTGGATGACCAAGAACTTCATGGACTCGGTGCCCGTCTCGCTTGAGGAGGCGGCTTGGGTGGACGGCGCGTCCGCCATGAAAGCGCTGTGGCACATTGTGGTGCCGTTGATGCGGCCGGGTCTCGGCGTCGTCTTCATCTTTGTGTTCATCCAGGCGTGGGGAAACTTCTTCGTGCCGTTCATCCTGCTCTTCTCGCTGGAGAACCAGCCGGCAGCAGTGAGTATCTTCCGCTTTTTCGGGCAGTTCGGGACAGTCGCGTATGGGCAGCTGGCCGCGTTCTCCATCCTCTATGCACTGCCCGTGATAGTTCTGTACGTCCTCGTCTCGCGTGTGTTCGGTGGCTCGTTTGCCATGTCGGGCGCCCTGAAAGGTTAGAACCATGCACGACAATCGACTCCTCGTGGAGGCACGAATCGCGCGTTTCCTGGCGGAGCGGCTCACCCCTGCTGTGTGGCCGGTCTCGGTGCCGCTTGAGGTGTCCATGTGGCAGGCGCCGGGAGAGCCGGTGCCGTTCGCTTCAGTGCTTTCCGAACGCTTCGAACCCTTCGTGGTCGGGTCCGCGTGGGGCAGGCCGTGGGGAACCACCTGGTTCCGCTTCACGGGCGCGGTGCCGGAGGAGTGGAATCTTTCAAACGGGCATGAGCTTGAGGCGGTCATTGACCTCGGCTTCTCGACGATCATGCCCGGCTTCCAGGCCGAAGGCTTGGTCTATGCGCCGGACGGTCGGGTGATCAAGGCGCTGGAGCCGCTGAACATGTGGGTGCCGCTTGACGCCGCCCCGGGGGCCGCCGTCGAGTTCTACGTCGAGGCAGCCTCCAACCCCAACGTGATCGACGGTTTCGACTACCAACCCACACCGCTAGGATCGCTCTCCACCGCGGGATCGGATCCGCTCTACACCTTCCGCCGGGCGGATGCCGCCCTGTTCGACCGCGAGGCCTGGGAGCTGGGCCAGGATGTGTGGACCCTGAACGGGCTCATGCACGAGCTTCCCGTCGACCTGCCCCGACGTCACAAAATCCTCCGTGCGCTGGAGAGTGCGGCTAACGCCGTCGACCCGGCCGACGTCGGTGGGACGGCTGCCGCCGGGCGCGCGTGCCTTGCCGGGGTCCTGGCCTCGCCGGCGTATGCGAGTGCGCACCGGGTGCATGCGGTCGGGCATGCCCATATCGACAGCGCGTGGTTATGGCCGGTTCGCGAGACCGTCCGGAAGGTAGCGCGGACGTTCTCCAACGTGCTTGACCTGATGGAACGCCACCCGGACTTTGTGTTCACCGCTTCTTCGGCGCAACAGTACGCGTGGCTCAAGTCGTCTTATCCGGACGTGTTCGAGCGGGTTGCGGAAAAGGTCCGTTCCGGCCAGTTTGTGCCGGCGGGCGGGATGTGGGTGGAATCGGACACCAACATGCCGGGCGGCGAGGCGCTGGCGCGTCAGTTCGTGGCCGGCAAGCGGTTCTTCCTGGAGAACTTCGGGGTGGAGCCCCAGGAGGTGTGGTTGCCGGACTCTTTCGGGTACTCGGCGGCGTTGCCCCAGATTGTGCGTGCCGCTGGGTCGCAGTACTTCCTGACCCAGAAGATTTCGTGGAACGAAACCAACCTCTTCCCGCACCACTCCTTCAACTGGGAGGGGATCGACGGCACGCGGGTCTTCACGCACTTCCCGCCGGTGGACACCTACAACTCGGATCTGTGCGGCCGTGACCTTGCGCGGGCGCAGCGCAACTACCGGGAGAAGGGTGCCGCCAATACCTCCCTGGTTCCGTTCGGCTGGGGCGACGGCGGCGGTGGGCCAACCCGTGAGATGCTGGCCGCCGCTGCGCGGACTTCGTCGCTGGAGGGGTCGCCGGCGGTTACCCTTTCGTCGCCGTCACGGTTCTTCTCGGAAGCTTCCGCCGAGTACCCGGACGCGCCGGTGTGGTCGGGTGAGCTGTACCTGGAGTTCCACCGCGGAACGTACACATCGCAGGCGCGGACGAAGCACGGCAACCGTCGCTGTGAGCACCTCCTGCGAGAGGCAGAGCTGTGGTGCACCCTTGCCGCATTGCGGTCCGGGTTCGCCTACCCGTATGACGAGCTCGAGACTGCGTGGCACACCGTGCTCCTGCAGCAGTTCCACGACATCCTGCCCGGCTCCTCCATTGCCTGGGTGCACGAGGAAGCTGAGCGGAATTACGCGGCTGTCGAGGCGTCGCTTGAGTCCCTGATTTCGGCGGCTCTCGGCTCGCTGCTGGGCACCGGGCCGGCAACCGTCGCTTTGAACGCCGGCCCTTACGGCGTGGATAGTGTCCCGGCGCTGGGAGGCGCGGCGCCGTCGTCGTCGGCTGGTTCCTACGAGCCTGTACGGGACGGAAGCTCGTGGCTGTTGGAGAGCGGGTCCCTGCGGTTGACGGTCGACGAGAACGGCCTGTTCAGCTCGCTGGTCACCGGTGGTCGGGAAGTCATTCCGGCCGGCATGCGCGCGAATGTGCTGCAGCTGTTCCGTGATACGCCGAACCAGTGGGACGCCTGGGACATCGATGAGCATTACAAGTTCACCGTGACCGAGTTGACGGAGGCTGCCTCTGTGGACGCGGTGGGCTCAGTGTTGCGGGTGGAGCGCGTGTTCGGGAAATCGCGTCTGGTCCAGCGGATCTCGCTGAGCGCGGACGGCACTGCCGTGGACATGACGGTTGAGGTTGATTGGCATGAGCAGCAGAAGCTGTTGAAGCTCGCATTCCCGGTTGATGTCCTGGCGGAGCGGGCGGCGTCGGAGATTCAGTTCGGGCATATACAACGGCCTACGGCAACAAACACGTCGTGGGACGCAGCCCGTTTCGAGACGGTGGCGCATCGTTGGGTGCAGGTGGGGGAGCCCGGCTTCGGAGTGTCGCTGGCCAACGATTCGACGTACGGGTATGACATTTCCCGTGCCGAATCCCCCTCAGGGGAGCCGTATACCCTGGTGCGGGCATCGCTCTTGCGGGGGCCGCTGTTCCCCGACCCGCAGGCCGACCAGGGGTCGCACTGTTTTCAGTTTTCCCTGCGGCCTGCATCCGGGATTGCCGATGCCGTTGCCGAGGGGTACCGGGTGAACCTGCCGGTTCGATCCGTTGAAGGGGTGGCGTCGTCGTCGGTCGAGCCGGTGGTGACGGTGTCGAATCCAGCTGTGGTGGTAGAAGCGGTGAAGCTGGCGGAGGACCGCAGCGGCGATGTTGTGGTGCGGCTGTACGAGGCGTTTGGCGGCAGGGCGTCAGCGGTGATTTCGGCTGGGTTTTCCTACTCGTCGGTGGAGGCCACTGATCTGCTGGAGCGTCCAGTTGCGGCTGATTTCCTGAGCGCCAACGACGACGGCGCTGTAGCCCTCTCGCTGCGGCCGTTCCAGCTAGTGACGTTGCGTTTTCGGACGGGATCGGTCTAGTCCGTTCCCATCTGCGCAGTCCGGTGGGAGCATGGTGGGCATGAGCGAGACTTCCCACGGAGACGAGCACCATCACGACGCACAGCTGCCTCCCAAAACACCCGACGAACACAGCGGCAATCAGGATCTGCAGGCTATGTTGCACCGTCGTCGGGATGCCGAGGAGAAGCTGCAGGAGCGGCAGGAGGAAGCTGGGAATGAGGCTCCCGGGAAGGGTGACGAGGCCGAGTAGCCGAATACCAGCCCGCGAACAGCAGAACAATCAGCATCACGTCCACCGCATCGCCACCGTAGTACATCAGCTGGGCACCCGAGCGGGCATCGGCGGCTCCAACGCCCGCGGGCGGGTGGGCATAGAGCCACTTCGCCAGGATTGAATGGGCCGCAATGAAAGCAACGAGCACTGCGGACCGCACCCGCATCGATGCCCTGTGCGGGTTGGGGTCCGCACCGATGATCGACGCGGTGAACAGGTACCCCGCCAGAAAGATGTGGGCGTGGACCGCCGCATACACCGGCACCGAAAGGTGCGTGAGGTGATGCAGGTCGGTGGTGTAGAGCAGCCAGATCCCGCCGGCGTTCAGCACAGCCGTGGTCACCGGATGCGTTCCAGCGCGCACCGCACCCGACCGTAAAACACGGGTCAGGGTTCTCGCTGCCGGAACCGGCAGTGCCCGCAGCGCCGCGGTGACCGGAGCCGCCAGCACCAGCAGCAAGGGGGCTACCATGCCGAGCAGCACATGCCCCACCATGTGCGCTGTGAAGCTGGCCCGGGCCAGGTCGGCAACAGGACCAAGCAGTGCCGCTGCGGCGCTCCCCAGTCCCAGATACCAGAAAACCGTGCGGCGAACCGGCCAGCGACCGCGCTCGCGCGCCGTCCTCAGCGCAACTGCATAGGCGACGGCGGCAACAGCAAGAATTCCAACAGTGACGACGTCGAACGCTGCCCAGCCCCAGGAGTCCCGCACCGCGGCACCGTGCTCTGAATGGTCCATCGGGTTACACAGGTAGGTCGCGGCGGGTCCGCCAGAGCACCACGACGCCGCCCAGCAGGACCACGACCGCCGAACCGATCCACACGACGTCGTACATCAACAGGTCCACGTTGTAGCGGATCTGATGGATGCCAAGGATCTTGTGGTTCAGCACGCCGTCCAGCAACTGGAAGAACCCGACGCCGGCCAGTACCGCACCGGTCCAGCGCATCCAGTTCACATCCATTCGACGGCGGATGTCGGCAAGCAGGAAGAGACCCCAGATCGTGATGAACCAGCCGAATGCGTGGAAGAAACCGTCGATGGTCAGAGCGACTTCGGTGGTGGAGAGGTCATAGAAATGATGCCAATGCAGGGCCAGGTGGAAGATGAATAGGTCGATCATCGAGGCAGCGATCCCGCATCCGAACAGGAACCCTGATAACACCAGGCGTCTGCCAACCGGGGCTTCCGAATGAGCGCTCGTTTGTGCAGTGGCCATGGCTCCCCTTCAGCCGTCGGAGTCGGTTTCCCTATTCTGTCGGCATCCGGCAAGGCTCACAACGATCCGTCACCCGAGTTGGCCCGCTGCAGCACTGCTCGGGACCCTCGACTGATTGACCATGAAGTATCCCGTCGTCGCGATGGCGAGCTGGAATGGAATCGCCAACAGCACGGCGGACGTCTGCTCGTTGGCCGCCAACAACAGAACACTGCTCGCGACGAGGAGAACCCCGAGCCAGCGGGGGAGAACCCCGGACCGCAGGATGAAGATTCCGATGAGTACGAATCCGATGATCAGGGTCACCATCCCGACGACCACCAGATAGGGCATTCCCGAGAAGTTGCCCCCGAAGAACGCCGCCTGGATGAATACTGCGGCCAGCAGCACCAGGAAGCCGACGGCGGCGCATGCCAGCCCGATATTCATCAGCTTCGGCAACCGGCCGGAGTGACGCGCCATCAGCGTGAGCTCGACCAGACCCAGCAGCACCAACAAAGCGGCTGCGGCACCGATGCCGGTGACCAGGTCCGACGCCGACCGCATCGGTTGGGCGGCGCATTCCGTTCCGACACATCCGGTCGGTTCCAGCGAGTGAAGGATCACCGCGACGGTACCAAGCAGGCCGCCAATCAGTGCGGCAGGACCGGCAACCCGTGAAATCAGCGAGGTGCGGGAGGTATCCCAAGTCATGAACAACCGCCATTGATAAGGAGACCCAGGAGTGATGATGTCCCATGCTTACCCGGGCCGCCGTCGTCGTCAATAAGGGGCCGCACGCAGAAGTGGCCCTTAGGCGCAGAACCGGTGCTCAGAGACAGCGGGATTTGTGCCTAGGGGCCAGTTCTGCGCCGGGCGGCGGGGGAGAGGCGGGTTGCGACGGGGCGGGGCAGAGTCCAGGCCGGTGTCAGGCAGGCGGCACGGCGACCCCGGGCAACAGCCACAGCCCTACACCGGGGCCCTCGCCGTGGAACGCCACCGCGTCCTCAGACCAGTCGGCGGAAACTGAGCCCGTGCTCCACAGGTCGGACGCAGCCTCGAAGGCAGGCACACCCACAAGATCGAGCGGCAGGCTGACGTTATCAAAGCCAGCACGGGACGCAACAACCAGCACCGACCCCGAGGCATGTTCACGGACATACGCCAGAACGGCCCCCTCGGCGTACAGCCACCGCAGCCCGCCGAAAGCCAACGCCGGCACATCGCGACGCAACCGGCCAAGGTGCGCAACGGCGTCGTGCAGTTCTCGATGCGATGGCGTCAGCGAACCCCACGGCATCGGCGTCCGCGAGTCCTCACCGTTGATGCCCTCCAGACCGAACTCGTCACCGGCAAACAGCGTTGGAATCCCGGGCATTGAGAACATGATGCCCAGCCCGACCAGTTGCCCTCCGGGAATCATTACGGTGGAGGCACGCGCGGTGTCATGGGTGTTCAGCGCCATCATGTTCTGCGTCCGTACCTGCCACGGGAACGCTGCCGCAAACACCGAGTGCAGCTCCACGAACTGCTCTGCCGGAATACGGTTCGGGCCGGGCATGGGAGTGCCGAAGAAGTTGACGTCCGATGAACCAGCCAGCCACTGCCACAAGGGCCGCGTGAAGTTCGAGTACGTCATGGCTCCGTGCCAGGTATCGCCGTCGAAATCCATCGCCGCATCGTTGGTCGATTCCGCCAGCAGCAGGGTGTCCGGATTGACCTTGTGCATCGTGGACCGGACAGCCGATGCGACGGAACGGTTCAGGTCAACGTCGCCGTGGCGGCCGGTCATGTTCGCCACGTCGATGCGCCACCCATCCAGATTGAACGGCGGCTGCAGAAACCGCCCGACGACGGAGGCCGGACCCCCGATGAACCGCTCACGCAGCGCAGGGGAGACCCAGTTCAGTTTCGGCAGGCTCGGCACCCCGAACCAGGCCGCGTAGTCGGAGCGGTCCTCAGAGAAGTAATAAAAGCCCGCCTCATCGGAACCAGGATCGACGACGGCGGTGCGGAACCACTCGTGCGCGTCGCCGGTGTGGTTGGTGGTGAGGTCACCGATCACCTTGAGCCCCCGCTCGTGGGCAGCCTTCACGAGCCGGATCAGCGCTTCATCACCGCCGAGCAGCGGATCGACCGAGCTGAACGTCGATGCGTCATAGCGGTGGTTCGACCGTGCCGGGAAGAAGGGGGTCAGGTACACCACCGTCGCACCGAGTGACTGGATATGGTCAAGCCGCTCCGCGATGCCGTCGAGGTCGCCGCCGTAGAACTGGTACGGGGTTTCGGCGCCGGACGGCTGTACCGGCGTGCTCCACTCGCAGGGAACCGCCCAGTCCGGAGCCTCCCGTTCAGCAGCCGAAGCTGACCGCTCGAACCTGTCGGGAAAGATTTGGTAGATCACACCCTGCCGGGCCCATTCGGGCGCCGGTTCATGGGCCACCATTCGAAAGTCGTGCACGTCAGGTGTGTCCCGCGCGAACAGGCCTTCCGCGTTCAGCCAGTGCCACGTGGAACTGTCGGCAGATTCGGATGGAGAATCAACCTCGAGCAGGAACCGGTAACGCGTCACCGGATTCACCAGCCGGACCGAAGCCTCCCACCACTCCCACGAGCCGACGTTCCCAAGCCGGCGGGCCTCGTCATAGTGCGGTTCGGCGTCCCTGAGAGATCGCACATACACCCGCCGGACGGACCCGTAAGACCGGGGGACCCGCAGGCGGACCGGCACCGAAGCACCCAGCGAAACGTCGGAGGGCACATACAGTGCCGATCCGTCATGATGCGGCAGGACGACCATCTGCGACTTAGCCCTTGACCGATCCGGCGGACAGACCGTTCACGATGTACTTCTGCAGATACAGGAACAGCGCCATCACCGGCAGGGCAGCGAGCACGGCGCCGGCAGCGAAGACGCCCCAGTTCTCGGAGCGCTGCTGACCCACGTAGGAGTAAAGCCCGACGGCGAGTGTCTGGCTGTCCGGGTCCGTCAACACCACGCTGGCAATCACAAACTCGCTGCTCAGGCCGATGAAGGCCAAGAGCCCGACGACGGCAAGGATCGGCGTCACCAGCGGCAGGATGATGGTGAAGAACACCTGGACGTGGCTCGCACCGTCAATGCGCGCAGCCTCGTCGAGCGACGGCGGAATGGTGTTGAAGAATCCGTACATCAGATACGTGTTCACGCCCAGCGCTCCACCGAGATACACCATGATCAGCCCCAACTGGCTGCCCAGTCCCAGCCACGGCACCACGTCGGTTATGAAGTTGAGCAGCAGGAAGATTGCGACGACGGCAAGCAGCTGTGGAAACATCTGCAGTATGAGGAGGGTGAGCAGGCTGACCCTGCGGCCCTTGAAGCGCATGCGGCTGAACGCGTACGCAGCCAGCGCACCAAGGAAGACAGTTGCTGCAGAGGTTATGACGCCGATCACCAGTGTGTTGACGAACCACTTGCCGAAGGGACGGTTGGGGTCGCTGAACAGCTGCTCGAAGTTGCCGAAGTCGATGCGGCTGAAGAGCACATTGGACCCGGCCATGGTGCCCGTCGAGTTCAACGCCGCGGACAGCACATACAGGAGCGGGAACACCGCGAACAGGGTGGTGATGACGCCCACCAGATGCCGCCAGCCCTTCTCACGGAACCAGGCGCCGAAGGACTGCTTGCGCTGGGGAGGAAGCGACGTCGTCGTACCCGATCCTGAGCCGGCAAGGAGCGTGGTTGGTGTTTGGGTGGCCATTAGTGGATCTCCTCGAGGGCCTTGGTCTGCCGGAAGCTGAGAATCGAAATTGCGGCGACGATGAAGAAGATGACGATGGACAGCGCACTGGCGAGACCGTAGTCACGGCCCACCCCGCTGCCGAACGCGACTTCGTACACCATGGTGATGAGGATGTCCGTCGCGCCTACGTTGACCGTGGTGTCTGAGAGGCGCGGACCGCCGTCGGTCAGCATGTAGATGATGTTGAAGTTGTTGAAGTTGAACGCGAAGCTCGCGATCAACAGAGGAGCGACCGAGACTAGCAGAAGCGGCAGCTTGATGGAGGTGAAGAGTTTCCAGGGGGTGGCGCCGTCGAGCTTTGCCGCTTCATTGACGTCCTCCGGGAGGGACTGCAGCGCACCGGTGCACACCAGGAACATGTAGGGGAAACCGAGCCACAGGTTGACCAGCAGGACGCTGATCTTCGCCAGCAGCGGATCGGTCAGCCACGGGATGTTCGCGCCGCCGAAGAAGGTGTTGTTGACGTATCCGAACTCGGGGTTGAGCAGGCCGGACCATACGAGGCCTGCGAGGAACGCCGGGAACGCGTAGGGGAGGATCATCAGGACCCGGTAGATGCGCTTCCCGCGCAGGTTCGGCAGGTTGAAGGCGTTGGCGAGGAACAACCCCAGCGCGAACGTGGAAAGTACCGAAACCAGCGCGAAGGTGAAGGTCCAGAGAGTCACCTGAAGGAGCGGTCCACGGATGTTCTCGTCGGAGAAGGCCTTGGTGAAGTTTGCGAAGCCGACGTCGATCTTCCAGCCGGTGCTGAGCTCGTTCCCGTCCTCGGAGACGAACGTGCCCTTCCCCGAGTCGGCGTACACGGTGCCGGTTTCGGTGTCGGTAAAGGTGTCGGCGGCTTCGTCGTATTCCAGCGTTGGGCTGTAGACATAGGCGGTGGAGCCGTCGCTGGTCTTCAGGGTGCCGTCGTCCGGATCGTCTGAGAATGGGATGGTCAGGGCGAGAATGTCGGCCTGGTTCGCCAGCACCTCGTTGAACTGGAGCGTGCGGTACCCCTCGAGTTCGGTTGCCTTCCCGGTGCCGTCGGTAACAGCATCCGATGCTTCCTCGAGCGGCTCCTCGGCGCTGCCGATGCTGATGCCGCCGTCGGGATCGGTGGTGAGGAAGTGGAATTCGCCGTCCTGCTCGACGATGGTGACCCGGTAGGCGGGGGAGTCCGGCACCCGCTGCTGCGCTGCGAGCTGGATGGCGGAGATGGCATCTTCCTTGGTGCTGTTGTGTCCGTCGCCGTAGTTGGTGAACGCCACGTAGCCGCTGAAGATCATGACGAAGACCTGGAAGATCAGCAGGAAAAAGACGCCGGGGGCAAGGTATTTGGCGGGAAGCCCTCCACGCCGGAGGTAGATCCAGTTGATGAGTAGCGTGACGCCCGCTCCCAGCACCAGCACGGTCCACTTTTCCTGCAGGAACAGGACGGTGAGGACGTAGACCGCGAAGGCGTCGACGAGCCCCAGCAGGATGATTTTTGCGAGAAGTCCGGCCATCGAGTCCGACGGGCGGAGGGACCTGGGCTGTTTCTGCGGAGAAGTTCGGGTCAGTTCGGTGGTTGGCATGGGCCGGAGCTTTCGTTCGAAGCAGTGCGTTAAGGGCAGGCACTAGTCAAGGCAGTGGCGAGTCAGGCAGTGCAGGGCACGGCCCGGGTAAAGGGAAGCCGTTGTGGGCCGGGGTGCATCCGGCCGGCCCACAACGGCTGCTTGGTGGGTGAGTTATCCGGCAGAGATCTTCTGCTCGATGTTCTTCACCATGGCCGGCCAGGCTTCCTCCGGCTTTGCAGTGCCCTTGATCAGTGCAAGTTCAGTTGCACCCCAGTCAGCCCAGACTGCCTGCATTTCGGGGACCGCGGGCATCGGAACGCCGTTGGCGCCGATCTCACCGAACGCGGCAACGATCGGGTCAGACGCGGCCTTCTCGAAGGAGGCGGTGAGTGCCGGCGGGCGGCCACCCACTCCGAACATGGCATCCTGTGCTTCTTCGGTGGTCAGGTAGTTCACTGCGAACTCGTTTGCAGCCAGGGCGTTCTTGCTCTGCGCGGAGATGAAGTACCCGTTCACGCCGATGAAGGGCTGAGCAGGCTCATCGCCCACAGTAGGCAGGGGATCGACGGCGACGTTGATCCCGGCTTCCTGAGCGGCGCCGACGTTCCACGGGCCGGTCAGGTAGTAGGGGGACTCACCGGCAAGGAACTTCTCCTTGGCGATGTCACCGGTGATGTTCGAGTTGAGGATGCCGGATCCGGCGTCGCCCCACTCAACGAGCTTCTTCGCGAATTCGACGCCGTTCTCCTCACCGAGCAGGAGCTTCGAGGCGTCGTAGCTGCCGTCCTCATTCTGGGCGAAAACCGGAACGCCCATCGAGGTCTGGAAGGGGTACATGTGGTACGGGTCTGCCTGCTTGGGGTCGAGACCCACGAGGAACGGGAACTCCGCGTCGCCGGCCTCGACAGCTGCCTCGCCGTTGGCGATCACCTCGTCGAAGGTCTCTGCGGCCTCAGGCACCATGTCGGCGTTGCGCAGCAGTCCGATGTTTTCGATCGCGTAGGGAACGCCGTACAGGCTGCCCTCGTAGGACATGGCCTGAATTGCCGATTCCTGGAACTCGCCTGCCTTGTCGCCCAGCTCAACGGGAGCAACGACGCCGTTCTCCACAAAGGTGCCGATCCAGTCGTGCGGGCCGACGATCAGGTCCGGTCCGTTGCCGGTGGGTACCTGGGTGATGAAGTCGTCACGGACGGCAGCGAAGTCTTTGACCGCGAGGTCGATCGAGATTCCGGTGTCCTCCTCGAAGGATGCAGCGATCGACTCGAGCGCTGGAGCACGCTCCGCGTCCACCCACATGGTCAGGGTGGTTGAGCCACCTTCGGCGAGGTTGGTGGGCGCAGCCGATTCTCCGGTAGTGGACTCGGTGGACCCGCCGCCGCAGGCAGTCACTGCCATCACGGCGACGGACAGAGCGGCTGTGCCCAGCGTCCGTCGATGGAGGAGTCTGGTTGTTTGCACCTTCATTGGTGAACCTTTCTGTGGCGCCGGACGGCAGCCCATCAGTGGGCATTGCGCTTCACGGCGCTGGTGAGAATGAGAGACCGGTTGGTAGTGCCGAACCCTTCGCAATCCGTCGGAAGGGGTGAGGCACAACACATCGTAAGCGTTTACGGTCAATCCGCACAAGATGAATTTTGTGGCCCGCGAGAATCCGCGGGAGGGTTGGTACAACGGGATCAAGAGCAACTGTAAACGCTTTCAATTAACGTGCTGCCGTGGTTAGCATGTACCCCATGCCCAACGCCGTATCGCTTGCGCCAGCTGTCTCCGCCCTGTCGCCCGCGCCCACATTTCATGCACCTCTCCACACCGCACACGACGACGACGCATGGTGGCGCTCATCGGTCATCTACCAGGTCTACCCCCGGTCCTTCAGGGACCTGAACGGTGACGGCCAGGGGGATCTCGCAGGGATCACGGCTGAGCTCCACCAGCTCGCCGACCTCAGCGTCGACGCCATCTGGATGTCTCCGTTCTACACTTCGCCACAGCGGGATGGCGGCTACGATGTCGCCGACTACTGCGACGTCGACCCCATGTTCGGCAGTCTCGAAGACTTCGACCGGCTTACGGCACGAGCAACAGAGCTGGGGATCAAGGTAATCATCGACCTCGTCCCCAACCACTGCTCCAGCGAACACGCACTCTTCAAGGCCGCCCTTGCCGCTGAACCCGGCTCACCGGAACGCGCAATGTTCATCTTCCGCGACGGAACCGGCCCCGACGGGTCCAATCCGCCGAACAACTGGCAGTCGCACTTCGGCGGCTCGGCCTGGACCCGCACGCTGAACGACGACGGCACACCCGGCCAGTGGTACCTCCACCTCTTCGACTCCTCCCAGCCGGACTTCAACTGGGACAACCCGGCCGTGCACGCCGAGTTCGAGCGGATCCTCCGCTTCTGGCTGGACCGGAACGTCACCGGCTTCCGCGTCGACGTCGCGCACGCCCTCGTCAAGGCCGAAGGCCTTCCGGACTGGCACGGACGCCCCGACGGGTGCTCGACTGAGGAACACCCCGGCCACGCTGCGCCGATGTTCGGACAGAAGGCGATCCACGACATCTACCGCCGGTGGCGCTCGATCCTGGGCGAGTACGACGGCGACCGCATCCTGTGTGCGGAAGCGACCATTGATCCGTTGTCGCGGCTGGTGAACTGGGTTCGCAACGACCAGATGCACCAGGCCTTCAACTTTGCCTATCTGCACCACCCGTGGGATGCCGCCCGGCTCCGGGAGATCATTACCGACTCACTTCAGGCGTTCGACAGCGTCGGCGCTCCAACCACCTGGGTCCTGAGCAACCACGACGTTCCTCGTCACGCCACACGATTCGGGGAAGAAAGGCCGGAGGTCGGGCTTGACCGCGCACGCGCTGCATCCCTGGCGATGCTGGCACTGCCCGGCGGCGTGTACCTGTACCAGGGCGAAGAACTTGGGCTGCCCGACCACCTCACCATCCCGGACGAACTTCGTCAGGACCCCACCTTTGTTCGCACCGGCGGAGAACGAGTGGGCCGGGACGGATGCCGCGTCCCGCTGCCCTGGCGCGCGGATGAGCCGCACTACGGCTTCGGCTCGAACGACGGCGGCTGGCTGCCTCAGCCCGAGGACTGGGCGACCCTTGCCCGCGACTCCCAGCAGGCAGACCCTGCATCGACCCTCAATCTCTACCGCTCTGCGCTCTCGCTCCGAAAAGAGCTGGGGCTGGGCGCAGGGTCGCTGAGCTGGGCGGTGGACGCCGACGGCACCGACACCATCGCATTCCTCAACAATGACGTGATGGTGATCTTCAACATGGGACAATCTGACATCAACGTACCTGCGGGCTCGGTTCTTGCGGCCAGCCATGCGGATGCCGGTGCCGACGGCGTATTGGCGCCGAACCGGTGCGTATGGCTAAGACTCAACTAAGAGGACCCCGCCCGTCCTTTGCTCTGAGGGAGGGCGCCGTGGTTGGCATCAAGGATGTAGCAGCGCTTGCCGGCGTTTCCACGGCCACGGTTTCCCGTGCCCTCAACGGCAACGGTCAGGTCTCACAACGTGCCCGCCTCAAAGTGCTCGAGGCCGCGAAGGAACTGGAATTCGTTCCGTCCTTCTCGGCCTCGTCGCTCGCGTCGGGCCGGAACCGAAATGTTGGCGTCGTTGTGCCCTCCGTCAACCGCTGGTACTTCTCCCAGATTGTGGACAGTGTCGCCGCGTCCCTGCTCGACGCCGGTTACGACCTCACGCTCTACAACGTCAGCGACGGCGCCGCTCACCGTGACAGGGTGTTCTCCGAGTTCCTGCTACGGCAGCGCTGCGACGGCGTTATCTCGGTATCGCTGCAGCTCTCCGACACTGAACTAGGGCAGCTCCTCGCGGTGGGCAAGCCGATCGTCGGCATCGGGGGACCGCTGCCGGGCGCGGACACCATCAGCGTGAATGAGTTCTCCATCGCGCAGCTCGCAACCGAACATCTGATCAGCCTGGGGCACCGGCGGATCGGTTACGTCGGCGGACCAGAGGATGCGGCGCGGGACTTCAACATTTCCGAGGGCCGGCGTCGTGGCTACGAGGTGGCGATGGAAGCGGCGGGACTGGAGGTGTCGTCGTCGTGGTTGGCGTACGCGGACTTCACGATTCCGGGTGGTTACGCCGTCGCGAAGCGCATGCTCGGTTATCCCCGCAACCGGCCGACCGCCGTTTTTTGTGCCTCGGATGAAATGGCAATCGGCGCTATCGTCGCGGCCCGGGAACTCGGGATTCGGGTGCCGGATGCGCTTTCCGTGATTGGAATCGACGGTCACGACCTGGGCGAGGTCTTCGGGCTGACCACTGTCGCACAGTATCCGGCGCGGCAGGGCGCCAGGGCTGTCGAACGGATGCTGCAGCTCTTCGCCGGTCCTGCCGAATCCGGCGACCCCACCGACCACACGGCGCATACCGAGATGATCGTGCGATCCAGTACCGCTGCACCAGGGGAATAGACACCGGGGGAGTAGTCCACACACGCAGAAGGGGCGGGCCGCTGTAAGCGGCCCGCCCCTTCTGCGTGCTGTGGACTACCGGACCTGGTTACTCGGAGCGGTTGTTCTGCTCTGCAAGGGTGTCCCAGAAGGAAGTGTCTGCGGTGCTGATCGAACCGTCAGCGATCGCGCGGACCGTCGCGTCGAGTGTGGTGACGGTCTGCTTGATCAGGTAGCCGTTGCTCTTCTGGCCGAGGACGGCGCCCTCGTTGAAGTGGTCGGACATACCGCGCATCTCGAACAGCAGGGTGGAGATTCCGTACTCGACGGCGATGCCGTTGCGGCTGATGGTTTCGGCGGAACCACCGACGTACTTGCCGAGGTGGCCCCAGCCTGTGGAGTCGACGGCGTCGAACACTACTGCGCCGAGGCGCTTGGAGCCCTCGAGCACGTCCGGATCAACGTTGGGCGTGGTGGGGTGCAGGATCGAACCGGAAACCAGCTTTCCGTCGCGCTCGCTGTTGGTGCCCTGGTGATGGAGGTCGATCATGTAGTCGATGTCGTACTTGGCCATGACGTTGGTGTGCAGCGCCTGGGTCTCGGGCTGCACCTTCGCGACATGGTCGCGGTTCAGGTCCACGCCGACAGCGTTGTATCTGGTCAGGTGCCGGTCACCGCTGGCGATGTAGTCATCGAGCGAGAAGTTGACATCACCCATTGCACCGTCCGGGTTGAGCATGGGCACTACCAGGATGTTGACGCCGTCGAGGACTCCGCCGGTCTTGCCGGTGCCGAGGTGCTTGATGAACTCGAGCGCACCCTCTGTGGTGAGCTGCTCGTTGCCGTGCTGCTGGGTCAGGAAGAGGATGGTCGGGTTCTCCGGGTTGGAGATGTACTTCGCGAGATAGAGGTCGCGGCCCTTCACGGACTGCCCGATGACCTCAAGCTCCATTGCGTCCTGCTTGGCGTCCTGAGTCTTCAGGTAGTCGACCATCTCATCGTAGGTGCGCAGGATCGAAGTGTTGATGGTTTCGTTGCCGTTGTATCCCGGTCCCTCGCCTACGGCGAAGCCCGGCGCGGAAACGGCCACGGAGGAGATGGTGAGGGCGCCGGCGAGGGCTGCTGCTGCAAGTGATTTCTTCACAGGGAAGGGTTTCCTTTCAGGAAGTGCTGGAGATCAGAAGGAGACCGGAATGGTGCCGGCGTAGTCGGTGCTGTAGCCGGTGACCGGAGTGTGCGGAATTTCTTCCCACACGTTGGGGTCCACTTGCTGGACTTCGTCGGTTGCCAGGCCGGACAGGAGTGTCTTCATGGCGAGCACATTCTGCTGAATGCTCTTGCCTCGCGCCTTCTGGCCGAGGCTGCCGTCGCTGGTGTTGCCCGAGGTCTCGAAGAAGACCACAGGGTTCGAGTGTCCGGACGGGTTCAGGCCCTGATAGTTGAGTCCGAGCATCATTGCCGACACAACGCCGCCCTTGATGTCGATTTCCAGCGAACCGCCAACCTGATAGCGGTCCATGGTGATGTAGCCGTACTTGGACAGTTCCTGGAAGACGTGGCCGTGCATCTGACGGGTGAGCACGTCGTAGGCCCCACCTTGCAGGGTCGGCAGCGTGGGGCCGCCGGGTGCAAGAGAGATGCCGAGGGAGAGGGTGACGTCGTCGCCCGTGCCGTACTGCTTCTTCAGGCCCTGATGATGGATGTCGATCCCGTAGTCGGGTTTGACCATGGTCCAGTACTCGTAGAACGCAAGGGACTCGTCGGCCTGGAACTTGTCAGCGACCCAGTCGCGGTTGAGATCGACGCGCTGCTCCTGACCGGCGCCGTTCAGGAGGGGCTTCCCGGTTTCATCGTCGTACAGGACGGTCTGGCGGATGTTCATCTCGCTGCCGTCCGGGTTGTACATCGGGATGAAGTGGATGGTGAACGCGTCACGGATTTCCTGGTACTCGGCGGATCCGTTCGTGCCAAGGTCCTTCAGAAGGGTCAGGATCGATTCGGCACCGTAAGGCTCGTTGCCGTGGATGCGTCCCTGCACCCAGACGTCTTCCGGTCCGTTTCCGACCGTTGCCACGTAGAGGTCGCGGCCCTGTTCACTCTTGTTAACCTCTGTGCCGGCTTCTTCCAGCGTGAAGACATCGACCGGATACCGGCTGTTCTTCTCAAGCTTGGTCAGTTCGGCGATGGTGTCGTCATAGGTGAGGATGCTCGCGGTGTTGGTGTTTCCCTCCGTCGACGGGAACTGTGCGTTGGCGACGGCGGGCGGACCAACCAAGATGGGCGCAGCCAGGGCAGCGGTGCTCAGGAGCGCGATCTTGGCAGAGAGCGGGAAAGGCTTTCCCATATGTGTGAACCTCCGGATATGTCTCAAAGAGAGGGGGGTGACACGAGGTTACTTGGGGTAAGCAACCAAGGGAAGAGGCTAAGGCAATCTCGTACCAATATGACTATGGTGTCTTGACGCATTGCCCGGACGACCCGTACAAGGAAATCCGGACGCGCTGCTGAAGCGAAAATGCCCGGATCCTTTGGGAGGATCCGGGCACATTCAAACTTCGTCGTCAGTATCTACGGCGCCGCGGCGACAACTTCGCTCGCCGGGTCACACAGTTCCTCAACAGGCCGCAGCAGCCCGGTGACGGGATCGATCGCCAAACCAGTTTCCGGATCAATCGTGATCAGGTCCGCCGCCGAATCGCCGAGCGGGTCGCAGGTCTCCGGCGCAGCGGCCGACGGCGTAGTCGGAGCCGGTGAGTCCGCGGTCGGAACCGCTGTATCACTCGGGGCCGGATCCGCGGGGGTTTCAACCACCGGATCGGTGACCGTTGGCGTCGGCTCCGGATCAGTGACAGGGGGTGTCGGCTCCGGATCAGTGACAGGGGGTGTCGGCACCGGATCAGTGACAGGGGGTGTCGGTTGAGCGGGGGTCTCGGTCGCTGGCGGTGGAGTGGAAGGGGTCTCGGACGCTGGCGGCGGAGTCGAGGGGGTTTCGGTCTCGCCGGACGGAGGCGTCACTGGAGCCGTCGTCGTCGGGGGCGTGCTCGTGACCGGGGGCTTCGTCGCAGGAGGCGTGGACGTGGATGTGCCCGGTTTATCAGTGGGCGTTCCTGAAGACGACGGCGTCCCTGTGCTGGACGGCGTTCCCGAGGTCGACGGCGTTCCCGACGGCGACGCCGTGACGATCTTGCCCGGCGAGGACTTCTCCGCGGCGGACGGGGTCTTGCCGGTGGCAGGGCGCTTCCCGAGCGCAGACACCTCAGCATCAACGCGCGACGGTGACTTGTAGGCGATCGGCTCGATGGGCTCGGATGAAGCGAGGTAGGCGACCCAGGCGGTGTCGCCGTCGCGCCCGTTACCGGTGCCGGGCGTGAAGTTCACCAGGCTCGGCATCTCGGTTGGTCCGCTGCCATCCAGCGGGATCAGCTTCCAAGCACTGGGGTCGGTGTGTGCGCCGTCAAGGATGGTCTCGAAGTGCAGGTGACATCCGGTGGACCAGCCGGTGGTGCCGACTGTGGCGATGACCTGCCCTGCACCTACGCGGTCACCGGTTTCCACAGCGACACCCTCGAGGTGGTTGTAGGTAGTGACAAGCCCGTTGCCGTGATCGAGCTCAACTCGGTTGCCGCCACCCCACGGATGCCAGCCAACCGCACGCACAACCCCGGCATCCGCCGAGAAGACCCGGGTGCCGCACGGCGCTGCGAAGTCCTGGCCTGAGTGGAACTCACCGTGCTCACCCGTGATGGGGCTGGTGCGCAAACCGAATGGGGAACTGGGGGTGAGGAACTGCAGCGGCGAGATGAGCATTCCCTTGCCGGGACGCCCCATGGTGCTGATTTCTCCGACTGAGGCTTCCTCAGCGTTCGCCCGTGCGCGGGCTGATTCCTTGGCGCCTGGAATCTCACGACCCGGAACGAGGGAATCGGAGCTGCCGTGGGGCGCGGTGACCTCCGGTGCTACCAGCAGCTGTTCACCCACGAATCCGGTGGGTGGCTCTGCGACATCAGTGGAGTTGCCGGCACCCTGCGCGAGGATGGTGCCTGCTGCTCCTGATCCGGATGAGAGGGGCGTAGCCCCTGGGTAACCGAATGAGTAGATGACAGCCACCGCAAGACAGACGCTCATGCCCGACCGCACCGCACGACGACGGCTCCTCAACACTTGGTGGCCGGACGCTGGCCTGACTTCACTCACTGGTACTCCCCGTACATTTTCCCCTATTGAAGGTCCGTTCCGACCGACCCTCCGGGAAGGAATCTGAACATCTAGCCTTCGCTAGGTGCCCTCGAAAGGGCCCATTGTTGCTGGCGGCTGACAATCAGCCTACTGGGCTGTTTGCCATGTAAGAAGAGTGCTCCCTCTCTCTTGTGGAAACCTTGAGTGAATTCGAAGGTCCCCGTGGCAATCCCTTGCGAACCGTGATATCTACTGCGGTGCAATGACCTGCCAGGCATCGCACTGCACTTCCCACCGGCGCTCCGTGAAGGGGCCCCACAGCTCGCCGTCATTGCTCACGCGGAATCCGTTCCCGTCCACGGCTGTGACCTCCACAGTCTGGCCCCGCCCGACCCGCACATCGCTCCGCCGCGCGTGGTCCCCGTTCTTCAGGCCCAGCGCGTACCCTACCCGGGCGGCTCTTCCCACCGACTCCCACAGCACGACGTCGACGAACCCGTCGTGCGGATTGGCGTCGGGAATGAGCCGCGCACCCCCGCCGACTGTGCCTCCAAGCCCAAGCGCGGCCATCAGCAGAGGGCGGGAGCCGTCGTGCAACAGCTCTCCGTCGACCCGCACGCTGAGGTTCAGACCCGGCGAGCTGATTCCTGCTGCGATCGCGCCGAGCGGGTAGCCCAGCTTCCCTGCTTTGATCTTCGAAAGTTTCTTCTTCACTTCGGCACCCTTGTATGAGGCATCGGCGCCGATACCCATGTGCACCGCGTTGACGGCAACCTTGTCCCCGCTGAGCAGCAGCTCCATCGTTCGGGCAGGGCCGGACATCACGCATTCGGCAGCCTGCAGCGGGTGTAGGGGAATCTTCAACGACCGTGCAAGGTCGTTCCCGGTGCCGACTGGAATGATTCCGATAGGTCCCACTGCGTCGAGCGTGGCGGACTGATGCAGGCACTCGATCGCCGCGTGAACCGACCCGTCGCCTCCAAGCAGGACCAACTGTCTGCCGTTGAGGCTCCCCAGTGCGGAGCTCAGCTCGTCGAGGTTCTCCGTACGCGCAAGCTCAAAAGCGCTGCCCTGCCGGGAGGATGCCGATGACAGGAAGGACGCTACAGCGTCGACACTGCGCCGGTACGCTGTTCCGGCGGAAGAATTGACAACCGCCAGCATGCCGTGACAATGCACAGGTGCTCTTTTTCGCTGGAAGGGGTGGGACAACTGGCACCACAATAGCCGGTCGGTCAATCCGAGGCGAGCGCCGCCGTCGTACCGTCCGTTGCGCGAAGGAGATCAGCCGGCGCAAGCTCTATCTCGAGACCCCTGCGGCCGCCCGACACCAGGATTGCGTCGAAGGGCAACGCGGATTCGTCCAGCACCAGCGGGCTGGGGTGCCTCTGGCCGAGCGGTGAAATGCCGCCGATGACGTACCCGGTGCGCCGCTCCGCCGCGGCCCGGTCCGCCATGGCCGCGCGCTTGCTGCCGCAGGCTGCACCCATCGCTTTCAGGTTCAGCGTGCGGTTCACGGGCACGACGGCGACTGCCAACTGGGTGCCGACGTCCACCATGAGTGTTTTGAACACCTGTGCCGGATCTACCGCAAGCTTCTCGGCGGCTTCCGTCCCGTAGTGCTCCGCGGACGGATCGTGGATGTAGGAGAGCGTGCGGTAGGGGACCCCGAGCTTACTCAGGAGCACCGTCGCGGGAGTTCCGGCGGAGGCAACGCGCCGTCCCATTTCAGTCCCCGCCGCCGGAAGAACCCTGAACCGCCCGGTTGCGGCCCAGGGATTTTGCCTCATACAGGGCAGCATCGGCGGTGGCGAGGATCGTTCCCAGATCCTTTGAGCTGCCGTCGATAGCGGCGATCCCGTAGCTGACCGTCGGCGGCTTAAATCCCTCGGAAAAGCTCGCCAGTGCGAACCGAGCACTCACCTGACCGACGATCCCCTCCGCCCGGTTGGAGTCCGCTCCGGAGAGCAGGATGACGAACTCCTCGCCTCCGTGCCTGCCCACCAGGTCGGTGGACCGGACCGTGCCGACGCATGCATCGGCGAAGGCCTGGAGGACCACGTCTCCGGCGGCGTGCCCATAGGTGTCGTTCACGGTCTTGAAGTGGTCAAGGTCGGCCAGCACCAGCGCGCCCGGGGTCCTGCTGTCCCGGATGCGCTTCAGTTCATTCACCGCCAGGTCATGGAACCCGGGACGGTTCAGGAGGCCGGTGAGGTCATCCCGGGTGGCACGCAGGTGGAGGTCCTGGGTGACCTGTTCATTACTGAGCGCCGCCATGCTGAACGACACAACCACCAGAAGGACCAGCGTGATCAGTGTGGTGATGGCCGAGTCGAAGTAGGCAACGAAAGTGGGTCCGTCCGGCCCCTCAACGATGAAGACTATCCAGCGGCATAGATAGAAGGCTGCGAGGAGGCCGGAGGCGAGCGCAAGGGATTGCCTCACCCGGCTGTAGGACCGCTTCACTGCCCATAGTTCCGCGGAAGCCAGCGCAAGAAACAGGCACATGAACGCCAGGAAGACCGGTCCCCCTGACCAGTCATTGGTTGCCGGATTGTCCAGCACGGAAACAACCAGCGTTACAGCGGGTCCAGCGAGTATCTGCCACGGTTCCGGTCCCTCGGTTCGCAGTGTCCTGGCTCCAGCCCACACACTGGCCGCTCCGAGCACCAGCAGGGCATTGCCGGAGGGGTTGGCCCACTGCTGGTGAACCGTGCCATCGAGCAGGTATGCGGCGGCACCCGCGAGAAACAGCAGGAGAGCAACGCACCACCACGCGCTGTACACCGAACGGGTTCGCTGGAAGGTGACGAAGTAGAAAAGCCCCAGCAGGGTGACAGCCACCACGCCGAAGGCAACACGAAGCGTGGTCGTGTCCAGGAATTCCATTTATGCCCCCGCTGCGTCGAGATCGGGACCAGTATCCCATCCCGGGGTGACAGCCGCTACGAAGTTCCCCCCACACGAGTATCTTTAGGCAAGACCACACGGCGAGAGGGAACCTCCCATGCTCAAACTCTTCGAGGGACCCAGCATCATCTACACCGTTCTGGGCGCCGTCGTCTTCGCCGCCGCGCTCCTGCCCCGGCTGCTGAGGCGGGCCCCGATCTCCATGCCTCTTGTCTTTCTCGCAGCCGGAGTCGTGGCGTTCTCACTGATCGAATACCTGCCCACGCCCGACCCGGTCAAGTACGAGGTTGCCACAACCCACCTCACCGAAGTCTGCGTCATCATCTCGCTCATGGGTGCAGGCCTTGCGCTTGACCGTCCCGTCGGCTGGCGCTCGTGGTCTACCACGTGGCGCCTGCTCGGGATCGTGATGCCGCTCTGCATCCTGGTCTTCACGCTGATGGGATTCGCTTTCCTTGGCCTGGGACTGGCCAGCGCGATCCTGGTGGCCGCGGCATTGGCCCCTACAGACCCCGTGCTTGCCTCGGAAGTGCAGGTCGGTGAACCGGCCGACGGTGAGGAGGGCTTCGATCGCGAGGATGAGGTCCGCTTCGGGCTGACCAGCGAGGCGGGGCTCAACGACGGACTGGCCTTCCCGTTCGTCTATCTGGCGATCACCATGAGCCTTCTGGGCACGGCACCGGAAGCGTGGCTGCCCCAGTGGCTCGCGGTGGACGTGCTGTGGCGGATCGGGTTCGGTGTGCTCCTCGGATTCGGAACGGGCAAGCTTCTGGGACGCCTCTTCTTCTCCTCGCGGGCAGAGTCTTTCCGCCTGTCGAACCACTCCGAGGGCTTCGTTGCGCTTGCAGCTACGTTCCTTGCCTATGGCGTTACCGAGACTCTCGAAGGCTACGGGTTCATTGCGGTGTTCGTCTGCGCCGTCACCATCCGTGGGGCAGAACGCGACCACGGCTACCACCGCGTGCTGCACAGCTACGTGGAGCAACTCGAGCGGCTGCTCTCCGTGGTCATCCTCGTACTGCTGGGCGGGGCGATCGCGCGCGGACTCCTGGACACCATCGGCTGGACCGATGTGCTCCTTGCGCTGGCTTTCCTGATCATCGTGCGTCCGCTGGCCGGCTTCCTCGGTCTGCTCGGCGGCGAGACGGGCATGCGCGAGAAGGTGGCGCTCGCCTTCTTCGGCGTCCGGGGAATCGGCTCGCTCTACTATCTCGGCTACGGGCTCTCGAACGGCGAGTTCGACGCCGAAGCCAACGAGGTCTGGGGCTTCGTCGGCCTGGTGGTCGCATTGTCAGTGGTGCTCCACGGAGTGACGGCAACTCCGGTGATGATGGCCCTCGACCGGGTCCGGAAACGCAAGGTCGAGACCGAGGGCGAGGGCGACGTGCCCAAAACCCATGTCTGACCCGAGTCCGGCCCCCGACCGGTGGCCGGCGCCTCCTCCGCTGGGCAGTCCCGCCATCATGGACCAGTTCTGGGGCGACGCGGTCTTCCTGCACTGGCGTATAGCGACGGCCGACGCGGCCCGCTTCATGCCGGAAGGGACTGTCCCGGACGAGTACGACGGCGACTCCTGGGTAGGCCTCATCGGTTTCCGCATGCGCGGAGCGGGTGTGGGGCGTGGACTGCCGGTACCTTACTTCGGCTCATTCACTGAGGTGAACGTCCGGCTGTACTCCCGCGACCGGACCGGTGTCCGCGGCGTCGTCTTCCTTACCCTGGACGCGTCACGGCTCGCCGTGGTGCTGGCCGCCCGCGCCGCGGGGATCCCTTACGTCTGGTCCCGTTGCGGCGCGTGGCAAGGGACGGAAGAGACGGGGTATTCGGTGAAGAGATTCGGCGGGGCAACGTCCTCCTTCTCAGTGCTTCCCACCGGCAACATCGCCGCCGATCCGCTGTCCGTCCACGTCACTGCTCGCTTCGGGCTGCACTCACGCCTTGCCGGGCGGACGATCTATATTCCGAACACCCACGCTCCCTGGCCCTTGCAGACGGCGGTTCTCGACTCCTGTCAGGACGGGCTGGTTCACGCAGCGGGCCTCGACGTGGCGGGCCCGCCGGAATCGGTGCTGTACTCGCCCGGCGTGCAGACCCAATTCGGGGTGCCGCACACAGTGGCGTGAGCCGCTAGTCGGTGACGAAGCCGGTCAAATCAGTGGCGCCGTCGTCGTGCAGGTCCGCATCCACGTTCTCAACCCGGCCGGGAGTGTCTCCCGAATGCAGCCAGATCAGGAGTTGGTCGACGGACGACGACGGCCCGGCTGCGACGACGAGGACAGAACCGTCGGACCGGTTGGTGGCCGAACCGACGAGCCCGAGCTGCTCCGCCTGCTGCCGAGTCCGATAACGGAATCCCACGCCCTGAACCTCACCCGTCACGGTGGCCACGAGGCGGACGGTGCTCATGACATCCCCGAGGGACGGATGTTGAGCGCTTCGACGGTTGAATCGCGGGACGCATCGACTGCCAGCCGGACGGCCTTCGCCACCTGCGCGGGCTGGATCCAGGATCCGGGGGAATACTCCTTGCCCTCGTAGTCGTGCAGCTCCGCCTGCATGTCCGTTGCCACTCGCCCCGGATGAATCGAGCTCACGCGCACGCCGTTGGCGCGTTCCTCCTCCCGGAGCGCGTCGGTGAGCGCCCGCAGCGCGAACTTGGTTCCGCTGTAGACCGCCGAACCCGCGCCCGAGTTGTACCCGGAACCCGAGTTGATGGCGATCACCTGGCCGCCTGCTGCCCGGAGTGCGGGCAGCAATAGCCTGGTCAGCTTCGCGACAGCGAACACGTTGATCTCGAAGCTCTCCCGCCAGGCGTCGTCGTCAAGCTCCGCGATGGTGCCCATCCGCAGCACCCCCGCCGAGTGGACCAGCACGTCCAGCGTGTCTATTCCCTCGACCGACGACGCTGTTGCCTCCCGCACATCCAGTGCGAACGGCTCCGCAGACGGGTACGACGACGCCAGTTCCTTCAGCGCCGCACCGTCCCGTCCGCCGAGCAACAGATGGTGGGTCGGCGCGAGTTCGTCGGCGATGGCACGGCCGATGCCACGGGAGGCGCCCGTGATCAGCGCCACCGGCAGGGAAGTGGGAGAAGTCATGTCCAGAATCCTAGGGCCACTAGCGCCCGGGAGCAGGACTTGGCAGGATGGAAAACGTATTCCCTGCCCATCTGAGGAGAACTTCGCTGATGCAGTACACCCACCTTGGCCGCTCCGGTCTTTCCGTTTCCCGACTGTGCCTCGGCACGATGAACTTCGGACCCAAGACCGAGGAAGCCGACGCGCACTCCATCATGGACGCGGCGCATGCTTCCGGGATCAACTTCTTTGATACTGCGAATGTGTACGGGTGGGGGACAAACAAGGGCCGCACCGAAGCGATCGTCGGCCGCTGGTTCGCGAAGGGCGGCGGGCGCCGCGAGAAGACGGTGCTGGCCACCAAGCTCTACGGCGACATGGACGAGTGGCCCAACAACGGCAAGCTGTCCGCACTGAATATCCGCCGCGCCCTCGACGCCAGCCTGAAGCGTCTTCAGACCGACTACATCGACCTGTACCAGTTCCACCATGTTGACCGGAACACACCGTGGGACGAGATCTGGCAGGCCATCGAGGTGGCGGTCCAGCAGGGCAAAATCCTGTACTCGGGCAGCAGCAATTTCGCCGGCTGGCACATTGCGCAGGCCCAGGCGGCCGCGGCCCGCCGCAATTACACCGGGCTCATCAGCGAGCAATCCATCTACAACCTGTTGACGCGCACTGTGGAACTTGAAGTTCTCCCGGCTGCCCAGGAGTACGGGCTCGGCATCATCCCGTGGTCACCGCTTCACGGAGGCCTGCTGAGCGGCGTCCTCAAGAAGGAGAACGAGGGCGTCCGCCGCCTTGAGGGCAGGGCCGCGGACACCCTCGACAAGCACCGCGACCAGATCCAGCGCTACGAGGACCTGGCTGAGTCCCTCGGCCACCCGCCGGCAGACCTCGGCCTGGCCTGGCTCCTCGCGCAGCCGGCCGTGACCGCACCGATCATCGGACCGCGCACCCAGGAACAGCTCGACGGCGGCCTCCGTGCCCTGGAGATAAAGCTCGACGACGACACCCTGTCCGCGCTTGATGAAATTTTCCCCGGTCACAAGACTGCACCCGAGGATTACGCGTGGTGAGCGTCCTGTGAAGGTCCTGTGCATCGGTGGGACAGGAGTAATCAGCACCGCCGTGGTAGATCTGGCGCTCGCCCACGGCTACTCGGTCACCATCCTCAACCGGGGGAGCACCACCGAACGTCCGCCGGCGGCGCGGGCGGAAGTTGTGCAGGCGGATATCCGGAAGCCGGACGACGTCCGCGCCGCGCTGGGCAACCGCATGTTCGACGTCGTCGTCGACTTTGTCGCTTTCACTCCTGATCACGTGGCAGCGGATATCGAACTGTTTGCCGGACGAACCGGACAGTACGTCTTCATCAGCTCCGCCTCGGCCTACCAGAAACCACCGGCGTCACTGCCGATCCGAGAGTCCACTCCGCTGCGGAACCCCTACTGGCAGTACTCGCGTGACAAGATCGCATGCGAAGACCTGCTGGTGGGCGCGTATCGGGAGCAGGGCTTCCCCATCACCATCGTCCGTCCTTCCCACACATACGATCACACCAAGATCGCCATCACCGGAGGGTGGACGGACATCGCGCGCATGCGGGCCGGCCGGCCGGTGCTGGTCCACGGGGACGGGACGTCCCTGTGGACCCTCACGCACAGCACCGACTTCGCGAAGGCTTTCGTCGGCTTGCTCGGATTGCCCCAGGCGATCGGAGACAGTTTCACGATCACCTCCGACGAGTTCCTGCCATGGAACCGCATCTACCAGATCTTCGCCGAGGCCGCGGGGGCCCCTGAACCTGAGCTTGTCCACGTGGCCTCCCAGACGATCGCGGCTCACCTGCCTGACCTCGGGCCGCAGCTGGTGGGGGACAAGTCGCACTCCGTGATCTTCGACAACTCGAAGGTGAAGGCGTTGGTGCCCGGCTTTGTCTGCACCACACCGTTCGCCCTTGGGGCACGGGAGATCCTCGCCTGGTATGACGCCGATCCCAACCGGCAGCAGGTCGACTCCGAACTGGATGCAGGGTTCGACAGAATCATCGACGCTGCACGGTCGCAGATTGCCGGGGTTTCTACCGGTAGCTGAACCAGTTGCAGGTGCGCTGAACGTCAAACTACGGTGAATAGGCAGCCCACTCACAAGGAGATCCCGCATGGAAGTGCCCACAGTCGTCTGGATAGCCACGATCGTCGGCATTGTGGGGCTGCTTCTTTTCGATTTCTTTTTCCACGTCCGGAAGGCACACACACCGTCCCTGAAGGAGGCCGCGGTGTGGTCCTCCATCTACGTGGGAATCGCGGTGCTGTTCGGCATCGGGGTGCTTGTCTTTGGCGGCGGCGACATGGGGGCGGAGTACTTCGCGGGCTACGTCACGGAAAAGGCTCTGTCGGTGGACAATCTCTTCGTCTTCCTGATCATCATGAGCACCTTCAAGGTTCCACGGGCAGACCAGCAGAAGGTGCTCCTGTTCGGCATTGTGTTCTCACTGATTGCGCGAACCGGCTTCATTTTCCTCGGCGCCGCGTTGATCAACTCTTTCGCCTGGGTGTTCTACATCTTCGGTTTAATTCTGCTGCTCACGGCCGGAAATCTCCTCAAGCCCGACGGGCACGATGAGGACAGGGAACCGATCGTGGTCCGCCTTGCCAAGCGGTTCCTCCCCGCGACAGAGCACTACGACGGCGACAAACTGTTCACGATGGAGAACGGCAAGAAGGTGCTGACTCCAATGCTGCTGGTCATGGTGGCCATCGGGGGTACGGACATCCTGTTCGCCCTCGACTCCATCCCGGCAATCTTCGGGCTCACCCAGAACGTGTTCATTGTCTTCACAGCGACAGCGTTCTCGCTGATGGGGCTGCGCCAGCTCTACTTCCTCATCGACGGTCTGCTCGACCGCCTCATCTACCTTTCCTATGGGCTGGCGGCCATCCTCGGGTTCATCGGAGTCAAGCTGATCCTGCACGCCCTGCATGAGAACAATGTGCCGTTCATCAACAACGGCGAACACGTCGAGGTCGTGGAGATTTCGACCGGCCTGTCGCTGAGCGTGATCCTCGGGGTCCTGATTGTCACGGTGCTCGCATCGCTGCTGAGTCCCAAGGGCAAGGCGAAGAACCTCATCTCCGGCGCCCGCCGTCACGCCACGTACTACCTGGACCTCAATTACGAGACCGACATCAACGAGCGTGAGCGCATCTTCGACAGGATGTGCGCCGAGGAGCAGATGCTCCGGAAGCAGCCCGAGAAATACAAGCGGTTCATCCGGAATGAAACCGAGTTCATGGCTCTCCTCAGGCAGGCACACGAGGAACACGAAGCCGCGCTGGAACGCGAGCCCACCCGCTAGGCTGCGGCTGCACACACTCCACAACGACGGCGGTGGGTTCCCTTCACCAGGAAGGGAACCCACCGCCGTCGTTCATTCGCGGCCTGAGGCGTCGATTATGCGGCGAGGCGGCCCCCCTGAACAGCCACCCGGATCTGCCAGATGGCGTACTCATCTGCGTGGATGATGGCGCGGCGGCCATCGACGTCGTCGCGTATCCACACGACGCCGATTCCGGGAGCGGTCTCTTCGACACGTCCGCGGTAGTGGAGCTCGTTCCGGAGATGGGCTTCGACGGTGTCTCCCCGGCGCAGCGTGCCGAGGTCGCGGATTCGGATGATTTCGGTGGAGGTGAGCAGAGACATTGCGGCTCCTTGATGAGGATGGAACCGGCTTTCCCGCCGGTGATACAAGCGTCCCGCCATCGTGTTGCAGGATGGTTTCCGGGGCGTTATTTCGGCGGGTACAGCTCATTGCCTGCATCGGCATTCCCGGAATAGTGCCCCCATCCGAGCGGTTGCACCCAACATGACTACTTCGGAAACCACAAAGATCTATGCCCTGCACGAGAATCCGGAATGGTTTCCGCCCTTTGCCCGGGCATTTGAGCAGGAGGGCCTGGAGTTCGAGGAGTGGCTCCTGACCGATGGGGTCCTCGACCTGGATTCGACCCCGCCGGAAGGTATCTTCTGGTCCAGGATCAGCGCGTCGGCACACACCCGGGAACACGGACTCTCCAAGGAGTACGCCCGTTCGGTCCTGTCCTGGCTGGAGGCTCATGGCCGCCGGACAATCAACGGGCGGCGAGTCCTTGAGCTTGAGATGAGCAAGGTGGACCAACTGACCGCGTTGAAGGCGGCCGGCATCGACACACCCCGTACGGTTGCCGCCGTCGGGCGGGAGCACATTCTCGAAGCAGCAAAGAGTTTCCCCACCCCGTTCATCACCAAGCACAATCAGGGCGGTAAGGGTCTCGGCGTCCGCAAGTTCGAAAGTCACAACGAACTGGCCGACTACGTGAGCTCGGACGAGTTCGAGGAACCGCAGGACGGCATCACGCTCATCCAGGAGTTCATTCAGGCAGCCGAGCCGATCATCACGCGCGTGGAAATCGTCGGCGGCGAGTTCATTTACGCGATCCAGGCGGACACCGCGCGCGGCGGCTTCCAACTCTGCCCGGCGGATTCCTGCGCCATCGATCCGAACACCGGCAAGCCGATCATGCCTCCCGGTGCCACGATCGAACCCGAGGAAGGTCAGCAGCTGTTCAGCCTGCGCCGCGGTTTCGACCACCCGATCATCGCGAAGTACCTGGACTTCGCCCGGCGGAACAGCATCGAGGTGTGCGGGATCGAGTTCATGGAGTCAGTTGATGGGCGCGTACTCACGTATGACGTCAACACGAACACGAACTACAACGCTCTGGTGGAAGCCGAAGCGCCACGTTCCGCGCCGGGCGCGCTCGCGAAATATCTCGGGGCTGTTGCAGCGAACCCGGCGCCGTCGTACGTGTAGCGGCGCTGCAGCTGCAGCGGTAGCCTCGAAAATGGAAGCCCTACCCCACACGGAAGGAGCAGAGGCGATGCCGAAGGTAACGAAGTCCGGGAAGGTCAAGACCGACGACCTGCCAAGCACCCTGCAGCGCTCGGACAAAAAGGCGCAGGAAACGTTCGCGAAGACCCTCGATTCCGCTGAGGAACAGTACGGGGACGGTGAGCGCGCACACCGGACCGCCTACAGCGCTCTGAAACACACGCATGAGAAGGTGGGCGACCACTGGGAGCAGAAGGACCATAAAGGCCCATCCGACGACCAGGCGAAAGGCGGACGGGGAAGCGGCAAGCCGACTGCGGGCGGCGTGGACGCGAACGCCAGCAAGGAGCACCTGTATGACGTCGCCAAAAAGCTGGATGTTCCCGGCCGATCCACCATGAATAAGCAGGGCCTGGTGGACGCAATCCAGAAAGCGAACGACAGGGAGAGCCGGAAAGCCCGCAAATCCGGGAGCTGAACCTATTACGCAACACAAACATTTCGTAATGGGTTAGAGCATAGGTTAGCCTTACTTTCGTATCCATCCAGACGGTCCGTTCATCGCCGTCACGAAAGTCAAGGAGCCCCCATGGCCCCCACACGCCTGCGCGGACTTGTCGCCGCGGCAGCGGTTGCGGTTCTGTCCCTCTCAGCTTGTTCTACGGGCCCGGCCGGAGGCGGTTCGGAAGCAGCCGGTGCGAACGAAGCCGGCTCCGCCGAGGCGTTCCCCGTCACCATCGAGCACGCTTTCGGTGAGACTGTTCTCGAGGAGAAGCCCGAGCGCGTCGCGACCGTCTCCTGGGTCAACGCCGATGTTGCGCTCGCGCTCGGCGTAGTGCCCGTAGGTATGCCGCTGGATGAGTACGGTGGAAACGAGCAGGGCTCCACGCCGTGGAAGGACGCGAAGCTTGAGGAGCTGGGGGCCGCCATCGGTTCAGACAACGCGCCGGCCCAGTACTCCGAGGCTGACGGGATAGCCTTCGACGAGATTGCTGCAACCAACCCGGACGTTATCCTCGCTGCTTATTCCGGCCTCACCGAGGAGGAGTACAACACCCTCAGCGAGATCGCGCCGGTGGTGGCCTACCCCGAGGTGGCCTACGGTACTGCCTGGCAGGAATCCACCGCGCTGGTCGGTGAGGCGCTCGGCCTGACCGCAGAGGCGGAGCAGCTTGTCGCTGATACCGAGGACAAGATCACCGAAGCTGCCGCTGAGTACCCGGCGATCGAAGGAAAGTCCTTCATCTTCGGCAACCTCGAGCCCGCCAACGCCGAGGGCGTGAACGTCTACACGGCAAGCGACAACCGGCCGCGCTTCCTCACCCAGATCGGCATGGAGCTTGCTGACGTTGTCACCGAGAACACCAAGGGCGAGGAATTCTTCTTCCCCTGGTCCGCTGAGCGCGCCGATGAACTCGAGTCTGATGTATTCGTCACCTGGGTGCCGGACGACGCCACCAAAGAAGCCATCGGTGAAGATCCGCTCCTGAGCCAGATTCCCGCCGTCAAGTCCGGAGCCCTCGTTGCCGACGCCGACAACACCCTGACGCTCTCAATCTCCGCAGCCAGCCCGCTCTCCCTGGTCTGGGCGCTGGACAAGTGGCTCCCCATGCTGAACGAGGCGGCCGAAAAGGTCGACGCAGCGTAACCAGCCGGGGAGATCGACGGGCGTCGCCGTTGCCTTTGGTGGCGTGATGCACTGGAATGGTAAGGGCACTTGTTATCGACGCTCGGAGGCATCATGGAGAACCTGGAACTGGAACAACTGCAGGCCGCCACGGCATGGGACGTCAACGGGGAGAAGCTCGGAAACGTCACGCAGGTGCACCTTGACGGTGCAACTCGCCAACCCGCCTGGATCACGGTGGGGCTCGGGCTGCTGAATACGAGGGAAAACTTCGTTCCGCTCGCAGGGTCCCGGTTGGACGGTGACAACCTCTACGTTGCGGTATCGAAAGACACCATCAAGGACGCGCCGGATTTCACTGTGGAGGAAGGCCTCTCAGCCGACCAGGAAGCAACTCTCCGCGACTACTACCGCAACTAAGCGCACGCCCGATTGGGCAGACTGTGAGCGCACACAGTAAAGCGGCCGTCCCCCACGGGTCACGGCCGCTTTACTGTGTCCCTGGTGGCCTAGGTGAAAAGCCCGACGATGTACCCGACGAAGTACAGCAGGCCCAGCAGCACGAAGATGCCGATCAGTACCAGCCAGATTCGCGACGCGGCCTTGCCCGGCGCCCCTTCCTCGTGGCCCTGAGGTCCGGCCGTACTGGCCTCGCCGGGAGGTGTCTCACCCGGGGGGACGCCGCCGCCGGGTTCCAGCCCCGTAACCTTGTCCTGATCCGGATCGGGATTTGGCGCGCTCATATCTACTCCTGCTCAGCCGGTTCGGCGGACTTCGACGCCCGAGGCGTCCATGACATCGTGATATTTGCGCCGTGCTCCGTCTCGGCGACGAAGAGGTGGAGGTCCTCACCATAGAGGTTCTCGTTTTCGACGACGTCCCCCGCTTCGTGTGCCAGATCGACGAGGCGGCTGATCGCTACGGCCATTGCCCGACCCCAGTCATGCGGGTGCTTGCTGTCTGATTCCTCGGTAACTGAAAACTTCTTCTCTGCGCTGCCCATGGCTACTCCTCACTGCTCTCCTACGGGGACCGGGCTTCGTGCCGCGGGCGCCCGGTAATAAGCAAGCTTTGTAGTGATCCTCGTCCCACAGTAGCAGTCCGATCACCAGGAGTCTTTCCCTGCTCCCCGCACCGCTGCGCGTGCAGCGTGGCCGATGATCGCGCTGTAGGTGGGGTAGGCAAACTTCACACGGGCGAGCGTGGCAACGTCGGTGCCGGCTCCCATCGCGGTGGCAACGGCCTGGATGACCTCGACCGCATTCTCACCGACCGCGTGCGCGCCGAGGATCAATTCCCGGTGCCGGTCGGTGATCAGCTTCAGGAAACCCTGCTCCCGGTCATCAATGATGGGACGCTCCGCCGCGCCGTATGGGACCACGACGACGGCGCACTCCGGGTCGCGTTCCTTCGCCTGGGCTTCGGTAAGACCTACCCCGGCATAGTCCGGGTCGGTAAAACCGCCTTCAGGCAACAGATGGTGCGGCGTGGTGCGGTGTGCGCCAAGGACAGCGTTCTCCGCGGCCGTTTCCCCCTCGAACACTGCGGCCTGAACCAGCATGGATGTTCCGTTGGCATCACCGGCAACAAAGATGTGCGGGACATTGGAGCGCAGATAGTCATCCACGGGAATGGCGTTCCGCTCGGTGGCGACGCCGGCGGCATCCAGCCCGAGACCCTCGACATTCGCCGGCCACCCGGCAGCCATGACAACGGCTCCAACGCGGGCAGTTTGAGCACCGTCGGTTCCCCGCCAGCGAAGCTCAAGGCCGTCGTCGTGCTGGTCAATCCCGTCCACGCCGCTGATGCCGACCTCCACGCTTACCCCTCGCGAACGGAAGCCGTCGGTGACGGCGGTGGAGACGTCGTCGTCCTCCGTCGTGAGGATGCGTGGGGCTACATCGAGGAGGGTCACCCGTGACCCCAACGCGTCGAAGATTGTCGCAAGCTGGGCGCCGGTGTGGCCTCCACCGATGATGGCGACGGCGCTGGGAAGCTGCGGAAGGTCCAGCACTTCGTGGGGAAGCACGGCATGTTCTGCGCCCGGGATGGGAAGCCGCCGTGCACTTCCGCCGACGCACAGGATGATCGAGGCCGCGGTCACCGTACGGCCGTCAATCAGGAGCTCCCGCGGGCCTGTGAAGGATGCCTCGCCCTCCAGCAGCGTGATTTTCAGGCGCCGCATGGTTTCGTCGTACCCTTTGGCCTCCAGAACGCGGTCAACCGTGGAACGCACCCGCCGGACAAGTTGAGGCCAGTCAACCGCGGGTTCGTGCACCACGATCCCGTACTCGCGGGCCGTGCGCACTTCCCGATACAGCCGCGCAGTCTTTGCGAGCACCCGCGTGGGGACACACCCCGAATTCACGCAGGTGCCGCCCAGCCGGGCACGTTCGACGACGCCGGTGCGCGCTCCCAGCTCCGCTGAGCGGGTTGCGGCGGCCATACCCGCCGGCCCGGCGCCAATCACCAGTACATCGAAGTCCATGGGGGCTCGCATGGTTCCCATCCTGCCCCATCGGACGGACGTTGTGTCAGGGTAGGGCTGTGCCAGGGCGCCAAGCGCTCAGGCGAAATAGACGCCGATCCGGTTGCCGTCGATTTCCTCCACGCGGATATCGATGTCGTACACCTCGCGGAGCAGGTGCGTATGCATGAGTTCGGCGGGAGTGCCGTGGTGCACCACCGCCCCATCCCGCATCGCGATGATGGCGTCCGAGTAGCAGGAGGCGAAGTTGATGTCATGGATGACCAGCACCACCGTCTTGCCGAGATCCTCAGCGGTGCGGCGCAGCAGACGCATCAGGTCGACGGAGTGCTTCATGTCGAGGTTGTTCAACGGCTCGTCAAGGAAAATGTAATCTGTGTCCTGGGCCAGCACCATGGCGATGAATGCCCGTTGCCGCTGCCCGCCGGAGAGCTCGTCCACGAAACGGTGGGCCATCGTGCCGAGGTCCAGGTAGTCCAGGGCGCGATCGATGTGAATGCGGTCCTGAGCGGTTGGCCTGCCCTGGTTGTGGGGGAACCGTCCGAATCCCACCAGGTCGCGCACCGTCAGACGGACAGTGAGCTGGTTGTCCTGTCGCAGGATCGCCATCTTTCGTGCGAGAGTGTTGCTCGCCGTCGTGCTGACGTCCATGCCTTCAATCACCACCGAGCCGCTGACCAGGGGGAGCAGCCTGCTCATCATCGACAGGAGGGTGGACTTCCCGGCTCCGTTGGGGCCGATGATCGAGGTGATGCCGCCCTGGCGGATCGTGGCCGTGACGGAGTCGACGACGGTCTCGGCGCCGTACGCCTTGGTTACGCCGGACAGTTGGATCATTTGATCGAACCTTTCAGGAGCAGGGCAATGAAGACGATTCCGCCGACGAACTCAATGACGATGCTCAGGGCCGTGTCGAACCCGAAGACCCGCTCGAGGACCAGTTGCCCACCGATCAGCGCGATGGCGCCGAGCAGCACGGCAAGCGCCAGGACGTACTTGTGCCGGAAGACCGCGGAAAGCTGGTACGCCAGTGAGGCCACGAGCAGGCCGAAGAAGGTTATGGGGCCAACCAGTGCGGTGGACACAGCCACGAGCGCCGAGCAGATAAGCAGCACCCGGGTGACCGTGCGCTTGTGGTCCACGCCGAGGCTGAGGGCGGTTTCCCGGCCGAGGGCAAGGACGTCGAACTGGTTTCGTATCCGCCACCCCACGGCGCTGGCGGCAAGGATGGCCAGTGTGGAGACGCCCAGCAGGGACGGGTCCACGTTGGTGAAGCTGGCGAAGAACAGGTCCTGCAGCACCACGAATTCGCTGGGATCGATCAGCCGCTGCAGCAGGGAGGACATTCCCCGGAACAGGGTGCCGAAGATGATGCCGACCAGCAGGACGAGGTGCAGGGACTTCCCACCCCCGATGAAAAGCCACCGGTAGAGCAGCCAGGAGAATCCGACCATTAGCAGGACTTCCAGGACGAAGCGCGTGCCTGCCCCCATGGTGAGGAGAGCCTGGGTGCCAATGGTGAAGGCCAGAAAGGTCTGCAGGAGGATGTACAGCGCGTCGAAGCCCATGATCGACGGTGTGAGGATCCTGTTGCCGGTGACCGTCTGGAAGAGCACGGTCGAAACTCCGACGGCGTAGGCCACCAGCAGCATGGCGGCTACCTTATTGGCTCGCAATGGCAGCACGTAGGACAGATTGCCGGACAGACCGATTGTCATGAAGATGACCACCAGTCCCGCCGTCAGGAGTCCCAGCACCAGTATCCAGGTGCGGGGACCCACGCTCCTGGCGGGCAGCCGTCGTCGTACGGTCAGCGCGGAAGGAAGCGGGTTAGGCGGCACGGCGGCGGCTCCTCAGCAGGAGGTAGAGGAAGCCGGCGGCTCCGACGACGGACAGGACGGTACCTACGGGGATCTCGTAGGGAAAGCGGATCAGCCGGCCGACGATGTCGCAGAGCAGCACCAGCCCGGCTCCGGTCAGGGCCACCCAGGGCACTGATCGGCGCACGTTGTCGCCGATCAGCAGCGAGACGAGATTCGGCACCAGGAGGCCGAGGAAGGGCAACGCGCCCACCGTAACAACGACGACGGCGCTGATCAGGGAGACGATTACGAGTCCCAGGGTCATCACGGCCCGGTAGTTCAGGCCCAGGTTGGTGGTGAACTCGCTCCCCATCCCGGCGACGGTGAACCGGTCGGCTGCGAGGTAGCCCACCACGGTGAGGGCTGCGACCAGCCAGAGGAACTCATACCGGCCGGCTATGACACCGGAGAAGTCACCGACCATCCAACTGTTGAGGCTCTGGAGGAGATCGAACCGGTAGGCGAAGAAGGTGGTGACGGCGCCGATGATGCCGCCGAGCATGATGCCAACCAGCGGAACGATCAGGGTATTGCGCAGGGGCACGCGCCGCAGTACCAGCAGGAAGAGGGCGGTCCCGGCGACGGCGAAGACCGCGGCCACCCCCATCTTCGCCAACAGCGGGGCGGCGGGGAGCATCACTGTCACTACGAGGATGCCGAGCATCGCCGACTCCACGGTACCCACCGTCGAGGGCTCCACGAACTTGTTGCGCGCCATCAGCTGCATGATGAGCCCGGCCACTCCGAGGGCCGTCCCGGTCAGGAGGATGGCGAGGGTCCGGGGAATACGGCTGATCAGCAGGATTCGCCCGGCGGCACCGTCATCCGAGTCGGAGAGCAGCGTTGCCGGCGAAACGTCGCTGACACCGATGAACAGGCTGACAACAGAAAGAACGACGACGGCGAGGGCTGCACCCAGCGCACCCAACGCTGGGAAGCGGCGGCGTGCCGTCGTCGTGGCCTGTGTAGGTGAGGGTGCTGTGATCACGGAGGGAGCTTTGCTGCCGGCCGTCCGGATGGGACGGCCGGCGGAGGAATCAGCTGGTCAGCGCGTCGCTGATCGAGCTGACCATGGCATCGACGTTGTTGAGTCCGTACCCGACGAGGTACCAGCTGGCGGCGTCGAGGTAGGTGATCTGGTCTTCGGCACCGGCGGTGGTGCCGTTGACCAGTTCGTTGTCCAGCACGGCGGAGGCCGCGTCTCCGGACTCGCCGACCGCAGAGTCACGGTCGATCACGAACAGATGATCCGGGTTGGTTTCGGCAATGAACTCGAAGGAGATCGACTCGCCGTGGGAACCGTCCGCCTTCACCTCTGTGGCGGGCTCAACCCCCAGGACGTCATGGATCAGACCGAACCGGGAACCGGCGCCGTAGGCAGTTAGTTCCCCGCCGCTGGTCAGGACAATCAAGCCGGTTCCTGCTCCTTCTGCGGCGGCATGTACGTCCGAGATGGAGGAATCGATGGCGGCCAGGCGCTCAGCTACCTGATCCTCCTTCTGGAAGATGGCGCCGAGCGTGGTGCTCACTTCCTTGAAGCTGTCGATCGGCGCGGCCTGGTCGATGCTCAGGTCGATGGTGGGTGCAATCCGGCTCAGTTCCTCGTAGGAGCCGGCGGTGCGTCCCGAGATGATGATGAGGTCCGGGCCCCCTGCCGCGATGGCCTCGAAGTCAGGTTCCTTCATGGACCCGATCTTCGTGTAGTCATCCGAAGCGTATTCAGCGAGCGCTTCCGGGAAGGTCGCCTGCGGGACGCCGCCCGGCGTGATGCCCAGGCTGTCCATGCTGTCCAGCACGCCAAGGTCGAAGGTGTAGACGTTTTCCGGGTTGACGGGTACCTCCGTTTCGCCCTGCGCATGCTCCACTGTGACCGTGGCGGATGCTGCGTCAGCAGCCTGCTCGCTGCCGGCGTCGGCAGATCCGCCACAGGCGCTAAGAGCTAGGACTGACGCTGCCAGGGCGGCGATGGCGCCGGGCTTTCCGGGATTTTTCACGTGCGGGACTCCAAGGGTGAGACGGGATAGGAAACCGGCCGGCCCGGCATTAAGTAAGGTATGTCTTACCTAATTAGCCGACCAAATTCTGCCGACGTGAACTACATCACCTTGTGCTGTTGTCCGGTTTGTGCCATGCCCCGGCTCAGGTCTCGGCTCAGGTCTCGGCCTTAGGCCTCGATCTCAAGTGGAGGGGACGCCGGCGATCCTGTTCTCGCGGAACGCATCGACGAAGAGTGAGTGGTCGGTGCGGACCGTCCGGGCATAGTCGAGGGAAAACTCAAGGATGTCGTCGATAAACTCTTCCTTTTTGCCCTTGATCACCTGCATGATGGCGCGCTCTGTCTGGAAGGCCACCAGGTCCTGGTCGCTGTCCTCGTCAGACGCGCAGTGCACTTTGGCAGTTGCCCGACCGAGATCCACGAGGACCGGTTCGATCTCGTTCGGTTCCGTCAACATGTCCCACCGTAGGTCAGCCTTGTACGGGGAGAGTTCGTCCACCACGAAGCCGACCCCGTCCACCGTCGTGTAGCCCAGAAACTCATCGGTGTGCACCTGAAGCGCACGCTGGCTGATGACGGTGCGGTGCCCGTCATGTTCGAAGTACGAACGGACCCGCTCATCGGTGACGATCCGGCTCGGCGCGGCAACGTTGCCCTGCTTCATCGAGATGATGATGTCATTCTCGAGGGCCTCGTTGTACCCCTCGATGAGTACGTTGTAGGCGGGAAGGCCCGCACTGCCGATGCCGAAGCCGGTACTTCCGACGATGTCCTTGACGTTGTAGAAGACCTCACGGGCGGACCGTTTCCCCTCCGGGATGGTGCCGAGGTACTGCTCGAATGCCGCTGCCACCATGTCATGTTCGGCTTTATCCAACTGCCGTGTCTTGGGATTGTTCTGGAAATGGCGTTCATGGTCTTCGACGTACGTCATCGAGTCGAGCAGATCGGTGCGGCGCGAGGCCCGGGCTGCCAGCAGTACGCCGTGAATGGTGCCGGACGTATTGCCCAGGTGAAGCGCGAAGTCGTCCTGGCCGACGTCGTCGTAATGATCGACCTGGTCGAGGTACGAGGACAGGTAGGTGCGCGCAAGGGAGCGTACGGCCTCTTCGGGAAGAGCCTTCTGCCAGCACATCAGCGCCAGCGACGTGGTGAACCGGCGGAGGTCCCAGGAGAAGTGGCCGAGGTAGGCCTCATCGAAATCGTTGATATCGAACGTGAGATGGCCGGTGGCGCTCATGTAGGTGCCGAAGTTCTCCGCGTGGAGGTCGCCGTGAATCCACACCCTGCTGGTGCTGTCGTCCGCCCACCTGTCCTCTGTCTCCCGCATATCGGCATAGAACAGACACGCGCTGCCGCGGTAGAAGGCGAACGGATCGGCGGCCATCTTGCGGAACTTCGTCCGGAAGCCGTGCGGATCCGCCTCCATCAGCGGTTTGAATGCCTCGACGAGAGTATCGGCAATGAGCGACTCGCGGGCCATGTTGTCTACCATTGCGTCAGTCTAGGGGCGGGCCCTGACAACGGGCAGGGCGTAAGCTCGACACATGACCACTACGGCGAGTCTTGACGCGCGCCCCCGGGTTCTACCGGTCCTGTCCGCAGCCCTGATTTCGGTGTCCGGCTTCCTCATTTTTGCGATGGAGCAGCGACTGATCGGCTACCTGGTCGTGGCCGTTGCACTCACGACCGCCTACCTCTCAGGTAAGGCGCTTTTTCGGGACCTGTTGCTGCTGGCCGTAGGACTGGTCATCATCAGCGCGGTGCCCATCACGACAGACATCAGCTTCAGCCATATGGCAATCATGGGTACCGCCATGATTCTCGCTGTGGCCGTGCCGTACCTGCTGTCCCGGTTCGTCTTCAAGGATCATGCCATCCGCTTCCCGGTACTCACCGGCCAGAAGTGGAACCGGACGGAGCGCTGGTATCTGGTTGCCGTCGTCGTCATCGGATACCTGCTCCTGCCCGTGTACATGATCCCCACCGGGGTCTACGAGAACTGGCCGGCGGCCTCGGATCCCGGAACCATCGCTCGGCTGTTCCTGGGCACCAACGTCCTTGGCATCTGGGACGAACTCTTCTTCATCTGCACCGCGTTCACGCTGCTGCGCCGCCACTTACCGGACTGGCAGGCGAATCTCCTTCAGGCGGTCCTGTTCACCTCGTTCCTGTGGGAGCTTGGCTTCCACGCCTGGGGGCCGGTTCTGATCTATCCGTTCGCGCTGATCCAGGCCTGGATCTTCTCCAAGACCAAGTCGCTGAGCTACATCGTGAGCGTGCACCTCCTGTTCGACTTCGTGCTTTTCCTGGTGCTGCTGCACGCCCATAACCGGGAGTGGTTCGCGATCTTCCTCTACTAGCAGCGCCCCGGCGTTCTGACGCAGCGGACGTGAGGTGGGATACATTTGGCATCGGCAGCCTACTGCGGGAGGAGTGATGAACGGAAGCATGTCTGGGTACCGTTTTGTCCTCACTCCGCAGGGCGGCTATGTGCGTGTGGAGTGGAACGAGGGCGTGACTGTCACTGAGCAGGATGCGCTGGACCTCATCCGGGCCCTCGAAGAAGTGAACCCGGGGCTGTGCGAACCGATGCTGGTGATCCTCAATTCGATGGTCTCGCTCGACGCTTCAGCCCTGTCGGCATTCGCCGGGCGGCTCAACGTGAGCGCTCTGGCGCTGGTCGGACCTTCGGCGGTGGATCGGGTGATTGCTGCCTTTTTCAACGATGTTCATCGTCCGAGTTACCCCACGCGATACTTCCCGGAGCCGCAAGCGGCGCTTGATTGGCTGTTGACGCCGGGACACAGCACTAATGGACCGTAAAGCTGGGGGAAGCACCGAACCATGGAATATTCATCCGAGAACGCGCCACGTTTCGAACTGACGGACGAGGGCGATTTCCTCCGTTTGTGTTGGAACGCGGGGATCGTCATGGAGCTGGGCGACGTGCAGTCGAGTATTGCCGCAGTGGAGGCGATGTCGCCGTCGGGACAGCGCCCGCTGCTGGTGCACATTGATCGCGTCAACGGAATCAGCGCTGAAGCCCGGCAGCTCCTGCTGGAGGAGACCTGCTCCAGCCGGACAGCGGCCCTCGGCAAGGATGAAGTTGCCCGGGTGATGACCGCCTTCAACTACCGCGCCGCCACACTGAGCGAGTTCTTCACCGATGAAGCGGCGGCGATTGCCTGGCTCACGAAGGACCAGGCGGACGCGCAGGACCGGACCGACGAGCAGGCCGGCTAGAGCGCGCCGAGCGCCTGCGCGATGGGCACTGAGGTCGCAGCTGCCCACGCCTGCGGCCGGCACGACGCGGGGTAGGGAATAGGCGGCCACATCTCGTGTGCCGGATGGCCGGAGAACAGCTCCGGTAAGCGCCAGTCAAAGCCTTCAGCGGCCCGGAGGAGCCCCCCTGCCAGGGCTGACGCCTCGCTGGTGAATCCATCCTTGAGCAACCCGCTGATGATCATCCCTGTGTCATGGGTCCACACCGAACCCGCGTGATACCGGGTTGGCCAAAAGCCCCCGTTGGTGGTGGACACTGTGCGGATGCCGTAGCCCGAAAACATGGTGGCGTCCATCAATCGGCCCGCAATTGTTCGTGCCTCGTCATCGCTGAGAATGCCTGTGCCCAGAAGATGCCCCATGTTGCTGGTGACGCCGTCCACTGCGCGCTTGGACGAATCCAATGCAATGGCAGGATAGGGACCCAGTTCGTCGGTGCACCAGAAGGCACGTCGGAACCGATCCTTCAGCTCGGCTGCGTAGCGCCGCCACGAATCTCCCCCCGGCCGGCCGAACGCATCGAGCAGGGCGGCGCCTCCGACCGCTGCCTCGTACGCATAGCCCTGGACTTCTGCGAGCGCAATCGGCCCGTCAGCGAGCGAACCGTCATGCCACCGGATGGAATCACCGGAGTCTTTCCAGCCCTGATTCGCGAGCCCGTGACCGCTCTCGTCCTGGTACTCGAGGAACCCGTCGCCGTCGGAATCACCGTGGTCGCGTAGCCACGACAGCGCCGCTTCCAACTGGTCCAGCAAGGCCTCGACCTGACTCTCAGGCAGACCCGCCCGCCAGGCGTCGTGGAGCAGGCAGATCCACAGGGGAGTGGCGTCGATCGTGCCGAAGTAGACGGGCGGAAGTGAAACGCCGGCGCCGCCCTCGGTGAAGGACAGGGTGCCCCGGCGCACCTCGTGCAGGATCTTCCCCGGTTGCTCAGCAGTTTCGGGATCGATTGAGCCGCCCTGCCGCGCGGCCAGAGCGCGGAGCGTGCTTCCCGCCAGGGAGGTGTCGATGGGCAGGAGCAGGCGTGCGGAGATGAGTGAATCCCGTCCGAACATCGTGAAGAACCAGGGTGCTCCCGCTGCGAGGAAGGTGTCCTCCGGCCGGTCGGCAGCTGCCATTCGCAAACCGTTGAGGTCGGAGACCGACCGGTCGAGGAGCCTGCGCAGCAGCTCGTCCCCAACCGGGGGGACAGTCAGGGCAGGGCCCGACGGCGCAACCATGGGTGCCACTGCATCGTTTGCCGCAAGCCTCCAATTGAGGTCTACGGTGCCGCCCGGCTCGATAACCACCGGCCAGGTAAGAGTGATGCGGCCGCCGTCGTAGTCGATATGCGCCTCGGGCGCGTCAAGGAAGGCTGTGGTGTCCTCATCCCGCCAGTTCCACTGCGGTCCGGTGACTGTGAGATCGGAACGCCGGGCTGCACCGGACTTCACCTGCTCCATTGGGGTGTTGTCCACGTCCAGCACCAGCCGGACCTCCTGACGAACCACGAACTCATACGCCGACTCCAGCCGGATGTGCTCGGCAACCCCCTGCGCGTCCGCCGTGCGGGCGCGGGTCAGGTGCATCAGCGGATCCGCGACCTGTGACGCCACGCGGACGAAGTGCACGTACTCGACGCGCTGCGCGGAACGGACCTGAGTGGACACCCACTCGGGCTCGGATCCGTCCACGGTCAGCACTGCTGAACGGATAATCCTGTCATCTCCACAATGGATGCCCTGCGCACCCGAGTCCCTGATCTGGCCGTGCGGATCCGCCCACGCCTGGAGGGGAGCACTGAACACGCCGGTCAGGTTGTGGAGGAAAGGCTGTAGGTACGCCAAGGGGTTCTCCTTGCAGCTCGGCAATGTCTCATTAGATCGTTCAAATTTCTCATTGACAACTTTATTTGAACGTTCATATTCTGTAAACGTCCGCCGAACACGGTGAACGTTCGATCTCATGGAGGCACCGGAATGCCGAAGACCACGCTTGTCAGCCTGGCGGCCTCCCTCGGCGTCTCCAGGCAGACGGTGTCGAACGTCATCAACGCCCCCCACCGGGTGAAGCCGGAGACCCGGATGCGTGTGCAGCATGCCATCGCCGAAAGCGGTTATCGGCCGAGCGCGGCAGCCCGCCAGCTGCGGACCCGCCGGTCGATGAATTTAGGTATCCGCCTGATGCCGGTGGTGGACGGAATCAACGGTTCGATCCTTGACCGGTTCCTGCACGCGCTGACCGAATCGGCGCAGGATGAGGGATATCGGCTCACCCTGTTCTGCGCAGAATCGGACTCGGGCGAGATACGGCAGTATGAAGAGCTCCTGAAGGTTGCCGATCTGGACGGCTTCGTTCTCACCGGCACGCATTACGGCGACGCCCGCACCGAATGGCTGCTGGAACACGAGGTGCCGTTCGCTGCGTTCGGGCGTCCCTGGAGCAGTGTCGAGGACCCTTTCGGCTCCGGCCACCCCTGGGTGGATGTCGACGGCGGTGCCGGCACCGAGCAAGCCGCGCGCACCCTGATCGAACAGGGTCACACCGCCGTCGGGTTCATCGGCTGGCCCGCAGGTTCCGGAGCGGGCGATGACCGTCGCGCAGGCTGGAAGCGTGCCATGGTCGCCGCCGGTTTGGCCACCGACACCCTGGACATTCAGGCCGACGACGGCGTTCCCGCCGGCGCGCAGGGTGCTGAACGGCTAGCGTCGAGGGGAGCGACAGCGCTCGTGTGCGCGAGCGACTCCCTGGCACTGGGCGCTGCCGCGAAGATGCGGCAACTGTTTCCAGAGCAGGCCTCAGGCACGGTCATCGGGTTCGATGACACACCGGTGGCTGCCGCCGTCGGACTTTCGAGCGTTTCCCAGCCCATCGAGGACGCTGCCCGGCACATCATCGCCGTCCTTGCGCACGAGCTGGCTGGAACCAACTTCCCCGAGGGGGAAGAGGTACCCGAGCGACACCTTTTGCTCCCGCCGACTCTGATCCAACGTACTCCCTACTCCTTCAGCAGCAGCTGAGACCAGAACCACCACCAAAAGAAGCAACCACAATGAGGAATCAGACAATGAAGACTGGACATCCCCGACGGCGCCTTGCCGTCGCCATCACCGCGGCATCGATGCTGGCCTTGACGGCCTGCGGAGGGTCCGGTTTTTCGGAATCAGCAGAGGACGGCGGCGGTGAAGCGGCAGCAACCGACGCACCCGTCAGCGTTCTCATCGGATCATCCGGCGACGCCGAAACCGAGGCTGTCACTGCTGCCGTCGATTCCTGGGCGAGCGAGTCGGGCGTAGAGGCATCCGTCATCGTCGCGTCGGATCTGACCCAGCAGCTCAGTCAGGGCTTCGCCTCCGGTGAGCCTGCAGACGTGTTCTACCTGTCCACCGACGCGTTCGCTGGGTACGCGGCCAACGGGTCCCTTGAGCCGTATGGCGAGGACCTCGCGAACAAGGACGACTACTACCCGGCCCTGCGCGAAGCCTTCACCTACGAGGATCAGCTCTACTGTGCTCCCAAGGACTTCTCCACGCTCGGCCTCGTCATCAACAGCGCCAAGTGGAAGGAAGCCGGGCTCACAGAAGAGGATATTCCCACGACCTGGGAGGAACTGGCAGACGTCGCTGAGCAGCTCACTACTGAGGAAACCGTCGGTCTTGGCTTCAGCCCCGAATTCCAGCGGCTCGGTGTCTTTGCTGCCCAGGCCGGAGGCGGACTCATCACGGACGGCGAAGCGACTGCGGCCAGCGAAGAGAACGTGGAAGCGCTCAGCTATGTCAAGCAGATGATGACCGACGGCGTGGCCGACTACTCCTCAAACCTCGGAGCGGGTTGGGGCGGTGAAGCCTTCGGTAAGGGGCTGGCCGCGATGGTCATCGAAGGCAACTGGATCGCGGGCGCCATGACCAACGACTTTCCCGACGTCGAATACCAGGTCGCCGAGCTGCCCGAAGGTCCGGGCGGGAAGGGCACACTGCAGTTCACCAATTGCTGGGGAATTGCTGCCGACAGCGACAATATCGAGGGCGCCAAGGCACTGGTTGAGCACCTGACAACTCCGGAGAGCCAGCTGGCATTCGCTGAGGCGTTCGGTGTTATGCCGTCGCTGCAGTCCGTCGCCGCCGACTGGTCCGAGCAGTACCCGGAACTTGAGCCGTTCATCGCCGGAGGCGAGTACGCGCAGAATCTGCCCGCCCAGCAGGGCGCAGCCGACGTGCTTGGGGAACTGAACTCGCAGCTCGAGTCACTCGAGTCCTCGGACCCACAGCAGATCCTCGAGTCGGTGCAGCCGCTCGTGGAAACCATAGCGACCCAGTAACGCCTCACCACTACCGGGCGGCGCTCCATATGAGGGGCGCCGCCCAGACCCACAGCGTTCAGATCCGAGGTAGCCATGCCATCCACTTCAACCACTGCAGCGGAAGCACCCCCGAGCAGGGTCAAACGCGGTGACATCCGTGGTCGCCAAGGTCTTGCGGGCTGGCTGTTCATCACCCCGGTCGTGCTGATCCTGGGCCTGTTCCTCGTTGTCCCGGTCATCATGGCGGCCTGGGTCAGCCTGTCCGACTGGACGGGACGGGGAAGCCCCTTTTCGGCCAGCGTGAGTTTCGTCGGGTTCGAGAACTACTCGGGAATCCTCGGAGGCGAAGGGCTGATCGGCCGGGATTTCGGAACAGCAATCCGGAACAATCTTTACTACGTGCTCCTGGTTGTCCCGCTTCAGACGGCTCTCGCGCTGTTCCTCGCGGTGATGGTGAACCGCCAGATCCTCAAGGGCAGGGGATTCTTCCGCACTGCCTTCTACTTCCCGTCAGTAACCAGTTCGGTAGCCATTACCGTGCTGTGGCTCTTCCTGTTCAGCGCTACCGGCGTCATCAACAAGGTGCTGTCGTTCTTCGCGATCGAAGGTCCCAACTGGTTCCAGGATCCGCGGGGCGTGCTGCACATCCTGTTCGGTCTTGTTGGAGTGGATCAGGCACCGGCAGGACTTCGGGCTCCGGGCTTCCTGGGTATCAGCGGGTGGGATTGGCTTGCAGGACCATCGGTGGCAATGAGTGCCTTCGTCCTGATGGCCATCTTCACAACATCAGGAACCTTCATGCTGCTGTTCATCGCTGCGCTGCAAAACATCAGCGGCGAGGTGCAGGAGGCCGCCATGGTCGACGGTGCCACCGGCTGGCAGCGCTTCTGGGCCGTGACCCTGCCCATGCTTCGCCCCACCCTGTTCACGGTGTTGACGCTGGGGCTAATCGGTACCTGGCAGGTTTTCGACCAGATCTACACCGGCACCCAGGGCGGACCGGCCAAAACAACGCTCACACCGGCATACCTGTCCTTCAACGCCGCCTTCGTGGACCAGCAGTGGGGAGTCGGCGCAGCTATCGCCTTTGTCCTTTTCGCGATCATCGTGGTCCTCACCCTGCTCCAGCGCTGGGCTCTTCGGGAGCGTGACGTCCCACGACGACGGCGGATGGTACCCGGCGGCGTGAGCGCCGGCTCCAGCGCGGCGGCCATCCCCGGTACGGCGGCACCCGCCGATGAAGAAGGAGAGCAGCGGCGATGAGCACTGCCACAGCACCAGCACCGCCGGCCGCTGCCAGCCGTCGTCGTCCCCCAACGGACGGGCGGCGCAGGGCGGCCCGCGGAGCCTGGATTGCCTACCTGGTCCTGATCGCGCTGGCACTCATTTACATTTTTCCGTTCCTGGTGCAGGTAGCCACGTCCTTCAAGTCAGAGCCGGAAGCCGCGCAGAACCCGCTGGGACTCGTTCCGCAGAACTGGACGGTGGCGGCCTACGACACGCTGTTCGCCAACTCGGATTTCCCGCTGTGGGGCATGAACTCGTTCATCGTGACTGTGTTTGTGACCCTCGGCCGCGTCTTCTTCAACTCATTGGCCGGTTACGCGCTGGCGCGAATCCCGTTCCGCGGGCGAGCGCTGGTGTTCGCGCTGCTCGTGGCAGTAATGGCGGTGCCCGGCGTCGTTCTTCTTATTCCGAAGTTCCTCGTGATCAACCAGCTGGGGATCTACGACTCGTACACCGGAATGATCCTCCCGCTGCTGGCCGACGCCGCGGGAGTGTTCATCATGAAGAACTTCTTCGAGTCGATCCCGGCCAGCGTTGAGGAGCAGGCGAGGATCGACGGCGCAGGAACATTCCGAACCTTCTGGTCCGTGGTGCTGCCGATGGCCCGTCCGGCCGTGATGACCATCGTGATTCTGTCCTTCCAGGGTTCCTGGAACGAACTGAACCACTTCATCATCTCGACACAGAGCCCGGAGCTGACCACGCTGACCAAGGGCGTCGCGCAACTTGCATCCGGTGCCCTGAGCCAGGGAACCCAGTACCCGCTCAAGCTCGCGGCGGCCGCGTTGATGACCGTGCCGGTGGCGATCGTGTTCTTTGTCTTCCAGAAGCGCATCATGAACGCTTCTGCCGGTGCGGTGAAGGAGTAAGCCGACTCAGCGGCCGGGGCGCAGGCTGGGGGAGCCGTGCACGCCGGAGCCGCCGGCCAATCCGTCGATGACCTCGCGGATGGCCGCTACCGAGGAACGCGTCGGCTCCCATCCGAGGAGCGTGCGTGCCCGGTCGGTGTTCATGACGGGCGCTTGTGCAGCCATGTCTATCCAGCCCGGGTCGGTCGCCTGAATGTGCAGTGCCCAAGATGCCGCCACTGCCGCCCGGAGCACCGGAACGGGCAGGTCGAACACGCGCTTCGCGCCGAGAAGGCCGCCCAGAAGCCGGGGTGTTAAAACTGGCTCGGCTGCGATGTTGAAGGCTCCCGACGCCCGCTGGTCGACGATGCGCCAGTAAGCGTCTGCCATGTCCGCCGCGTGCACGGCCTGGAACACCATCTGGGATGGAATGGGCAGGACGGGCAGGCTCAGCTTGTTGAGGATGGACCGGGGGATCAGTGGTCCGAGGAAATAGCGCCCGATCTCCTCACCGGCGTCAGCCTGGAAGATGAGCCCCGGGCGGACACGCGCAACAGGGATCTCCGGGAAATCGCGTTCGAAAGCATCCAGCAGGTCCTCCTGCGCGGCCTTGTGGCGGCTGTAGTGCGACGTCTGAATGCCTCCGGTGGGCCAGTCCTCTATGACCGACTGGTCCTTGCTCGCCGGGCTGTAGGCGCCGACAGAGGATGCGCATACGAAGTGGCGTACACCGGCGTCGGCGGCGGCATGCAGGGCGTTCTCGGTTCCGGTCACGTTGGTGCGGAACATCGCATCCTCGTCCCGGTTGGGCTGGATAGCCCACGCGAGATGCACGACGGCGTCCACCCCCTGGAGCGCAGACGTGAGCCGCTCGCGCCCCGCATCGGTTCCCACATCCGCGGTGTGCCACTGCACTCCCTCATAGGGTGCGTGGTCCTGCGATGGTTGTCGGCGGGAAATGCCCACCAGCTCGATGGCTGGGTTCTCCGTGCGGGCCTGCTGAAGCCGGCGAAGAAGCGCCGTCCCCACATTGCCGGTTGCTCCGATAACAGCGATGCGCATGTGGAACCCTTCAATCGTTGTGGCCTGAAAACCACACTAAACGGTCGACTACTTATTGCAATAGTAAGTATCCTTATGGTTCGGTTGGGGAAGGTAAATCTGAACCGGAGGTAGGAACGTGACCACTAAAGATCCAGCGAAGGCGGATTCGACAGAGGAAGCCACGCAGGCAAAGGCGGCTTCGAGCCCCCACCCGGATGACTCCCGGAAGCCCGACGACCCCACCGACATTGCGAAACCGGCCTGGGGTTACGTCTTTAAACGAACAGTCAGTGAGTTCAGCAAGGACCAGTGCACCGACCTTGCAGCGGCGCTGACCTACTACGCAGTGCTCGCAATCTTCCCCGCCCTGCTGGCGCTGGTGTCGATACTCGGGTTCTTCGGGCAGGCCGAGGCCACCACGGACGCAGTGATCGGAATCCTGTCGAGCGTCTCCTCCGACGCGGAAGAGACCGTGGGGCCCACTATCCAGCAACTGGCCTCGTCGAATACCGCCGGGCTGACATTCGTCATCGGTCTTGTTGGTGCCATCTGGTCGGCATCCGGATTCGTGGGCGCATTCGCCCGCGCCATGAACCGGATGTACGAGGTCGAGGAAGGCCGCCCCTTCTGGAAGCTGCGCCCAGTGATGCTGGCCATCACCCTCGTCGTATTGCTGCTGGTGGTGCTGATGGCGCTGCTGCTGATTCTGTCGGGTCCCGTTGCAGAGGCCGTCGGCGGCGCGATTGGTCTGGGCTCAACAGCCGTGACGATCTGGAATATCGCCAAGTGGCCGGTCATGGTGTTCTTCGCGGTGCTGATGATCGCTGTGCTCTACTACGCGGCTCCCAACCTCAAGCAGCCCAAGTTCAAGTGGGTGAGCATCGGTTCCATCATCGCGCTGCTGGTGCTGGCCATCACGACGGCGGCGTTCTCGTTCTATGTTTCGAACTTCGGCAACTATGAGCGCACCTACGGCGCAATCGCCGGCGTCATCATCTTCCTGCTGTGGCTCTGGCTCGCCAACCTTTCCCTCCTGTTCGGTGCCGAATTCGACGCTGAGCTTGAGCGTGGCCGGGAACTGCAGGCCGGTATCGAGGCCGAGGAAACCGTGCAGCTTCCCCCGCGGGATGACAAGCAGGCGAAGAAGAAGCGCGACAAGCAGATCGAGTTGGTCGACAAGGGCCGTGAGTTGCGCCAGAAGTACGGCCGCGACCACAGCGACCGCGAGAAGAGCCGGTCATGACCAACATCGCGGACATGATCATCGCCCACCCCCGCCCGTCCGGCCATGTGCAGGCCGGGGATCTGGCAGCAACCATTGAGGCATGCCTCGACTGTGTTGCCACCTGCGGAAGCTGCGCGGACGCCTGCCTTGGCGAAGACGGAATCGAAGAGCTCCGGCACTGTATCAGGACGGACCAGGACTGTGCGGATATCTGTCTTGCCACCGCACGGATGCTGCAACGGCAGGGCGGACACCATCCCGCGGTGCTCGCGCCGCTGCTCGAGGCCTGTCTGCAAGCCTGCCGAAACTGCGCAGAGGAATGTGAACGGCACGCGTCGATGCACGATCACTGCAGGATTTGCGCAGAGACCTGCCGTCGCTGTGAAGCGGCCTGCGCCGCGCTGCTCGAATACCTCGCCCGGTAGATCGGGAAGGGAATCGACGCAGCCCGTTCCTGAACGCAGCCAAACAACGAGAGTGAACCATGAGCAATTCCGAACACAGCACCAAGGGCGCTTACGTCGACTCCGGCAAGGAGTTCAAGCGCGACAGCAACTACATCGAGACGCGGATCACCCGTGACGCCGCTGACGGTTTCCCGGTCGAGCCGGGCCGGTACCGCCTGATCGCCGCCCGGGCCTGCCCGTGGGCTAACCGGGCGATCATCGTTCGCCGCCTGCTGGGGCTGGAGGAGGCGATCTCGCTGGGCACGCCGGGACCCACCCATGACAAACGCTCCTGGACGTTCGACCTCGACCCGGGCGGCAAGGATCCGGTACTCGGGATCGAGCGGTTGCAGGAGGCCTACTTCAAGCGGGACCCCGAGTACCCGCGCGGCATCACTGTGCCCGCGATCGTGGACGTCAATTCCGGAGCAGTAGTTACGAACAACTTCCCGCAGATCACCCTCGACCTGTCCACCGAATGGAAGGAGTTCCATCGGGACGGCGCCCCGGACCTGTATCCGGAGGACCTCCGCGAGGAGATCGACAGGGTCAACAAGCGTGTGTTCACCGAGGTGAACAACGGCGTCTACCGCTGCGGCTTCGCAGGATCACAGGACGCCTACAACGACGCCTATGACCGCCTCTTCGCAGCACTGGACTGGCTGGAGGAACGGCTAACCAGCCAGCGCTACCTGGTGGGGGACTCGATCACGGAGGCCGACGTGCGGCTCTTCACCACCCTCGTGCGGTTCGACCCGGTGTACCACGGGCACTTCAAGTGCAACCGGAACAAGCTCACGGAGATGCCGGCACTGTGGGGCTATGCGCGGGACCTTTTCCAGACTCCCGGCTTCGGTGACACCATCGACTTCGATCAGATCAAGAAGCACTATTACGTCGTTCACCAGGACATCAACCCCACACAGATCGTGCCGAAAGGTCCGTCCCTGGAGAACTGGCACACCGAGCACCAGCGCGAACGGCTCGGTGGAAGTCCGTTCGGGCGCGGCACGGCACCCACCGCAGCCCCGTGAAGCTCGAGGGGTTCTTCGGGAAATAGCGAACATTACCGTTTCCTAATCCGGGCATGCATAGGCTAGCCTTACTTGGGTCCGATCCGGTTAATCCGGCGATCTCAGGAGTTGGCCCAGGGAGGCATGCATGGCAGTGGCTGCGCCCGCCTCGCCGCTCCTCCGCCAGCAGCGGTCCCGGAAACGTCCAACAGCCCGTGCACTGCAACTGATTCTGGCCGTTCTCGTCCTCGCGATCGTCTGCGTCGCATCGCTGGCAATCGGGGCACGCCCGATCAGCGCGGAAACTCTGGTGCAGGTACTGACCGCCTATGACTCCGCCAACGGTGATCACGCCGTAGTACTGTCGCGCGTCCCGCGGACCATCGTCGGGCTCCTGGCCGGTGCTGCCCTCGGCCTCGCGGGAGCGGCCATGCAGGGCGTCGCCCGCAACCCCCTCGCCGATCCCGGCATTCTGGGCGTCAACTCCGGTGCTGCGCTTGCCGTCGTCATCGGAATCTTCGTCTTCGGCGTCACCAGCTTCACGGGATACGTCTGGTTCGCCTTCCTCGGAGCGGCCGGAGCAGCGGTGCTGGTCTACGCGGTCGCCAGCCTGGGTCGGGATGGCGCGACACCGGTCAAATTGGCGCTCGCGGGCGCGGCGCTCTCCGCGGGCATGGTTTCGCTGCTGAACGCTGTGCTTGTTTCGAGCCAGCAAACCTTCGATTCTTTCCGCTTCTGGCAGGTCGGCTCAGTGGCCGGCCGGGGGTGGGACGTGATTCTTCCGGTCCTGCCATTCCTGGCCTTCGGCTTCATCCTGACCCTTCTGACGGGCAAGGTGCTGAACAGCCTCTCCCTCGGAGATGACATCGCCCGGGGTCTAGGGCAGAACGTGACCCTCGCCCGCGCGCTGACAGCTCTCGGCGTCGTCGTGCTGTGCGGTGCCGCGACAGCGGCCGCCGGGCCCATCGGGTTTGTCGGCCTCGTTATTCCGCACGTGGTCCGCGCGTTCACTGGACCGGACTACCGCTGGATCCTCCCGTTCTCGATGGTGCTCGCCCCCGTGCTGCTGCTCTGCGCTGACATCCTGGGCCGCGTCATTCTCCCGCCCAGCGAGGTGCAGGTCGGCATCCTGACCGCCGTCATCGGAGCACCGGTATTCGTCTGGCTGGTACGACGCCGGAAAATGGCCGAGCTATGAGCGTCACCACCCGCCCGAACGCCTCCGCGGTGCGCGCAGCCGAGGAGCCTTTGGTCCTCCGGGAGCGCCGTCATCTGCGGACCCAGCGGGCGGTGAAGCTCGCGATCCTGGCGTTCCTGATTGTCGCGCTCGCGGCCGTCACGCTGCTGCTGGGCCGCTACACGGTCACCATCCCCGATTTCTTCCGGATCGTCGGCGGGGTGGACATCCCGGGTGCCAGCTTCATCGTGATGGAGAACCGGATTCCCCGCGTTCTCATCGGGATCATGGTCGGCGCGGCATTCGGGGTAGCCGGGGCGGTGTTCCAAACCATGCTGCGGAACCCGCTCGCCAGCCCCGACATCATCGGAATCAGCTACGGAGCGAGCGCCTCGGCTGTTTTCGCCATTGCGTTCCTCGGAGCTTCCGGGCTCGTGCTGTCCGGATTCGCGATGGTCGGCGCACTTGCGGTGGCCCTGGCCATCTACGCCATCTCACGGCGCGGCTCAGTTGCGGGCTATCGGCTCATCCTGGTCGGCATCGGGTTTTCGGCGGTCCTGCAGTCGGTTGTCAGCTTTCTCCTGACCCGAACGGATATCCGCGTTGCTGCTGACGCGCTGGCCTGGCTGAACGGCTCGCTCAACTCGAGCAACTGGGACCGGGTGACCATCCTGTCGGTTGCCTTGCTGGTCCTGGCACCCGCCGTCGTCGTACTGTCCCGCTCGTTGCGCGGCCTGGAACTGGGAGACGACGCAGCGGCCGGACTCGGCGTGAGCGTCGAGCGCTCGAGGCTCGCGCTCATCGTTACCGGCGTGCTCCTGGCCGCGGTAGCGACGGCGGCAGCCGGGCCCGTTGCGTTCATCGCCTTCCTCTCCGGACCGATTGCCCGGCGCATCCTTGGTGGGTACCGCCCACTGGTCACGGCAGCGCTCGTCGGAGCGGTCATCGTCCTCGGAGCGGACTTTGTGGGCGCGAATCTGATTCCAGGGGTTTCCCTGCCGGTGGGAGTGATCACGGGTGTCCTCGGGGCTCCGTTCCTCCTCTGGCTTCTTGCCACATCCAACCGATCAGGCCAGGGAGGCTGACATGAGGTTGAGCGCCAAGGACCTTTTTCTCGCGTATGACAACCGCACGGTGGTCGAGAACCTGACGGTGGAAGTGCCGGAGGGCAATGTCACGGTCATCGTCGGGGCGAACGCCTGCGGCAAGTCGACGCTGCTCCGGGGCCTCGCCAGGCTCCTGAAGCCGGCGGGCGGAACGGTGCTGCTCGACGGCAAGGACATCCACTCGTTGTCCACCCGATCGGTCGCGAAGACCCTCGGCCTGCTCCCGCAGACACCGGTGGCACCGGACGGCATCGCCGTGGTGGACCTCGTCGGCCGCGGCCGTTACCCACACCAGGGATGGTTCCGCCAGTGGAACGCCGACGACGACGCCGCAGTCGCCTCCGCACTCCGCGTCACCGATACTCTGGAGCTGGCGGACCGCAACGTCGACGAGCTCTCCGGCGGGCAACGGCAGCGCGTCTGGATTGCCATGGCGCTGGCCCAGCAGACGGACATCCTCCTTCTGGACGAGCCGACGACTTTCCTTGATCTGGCACACCAGGTGGAGGTCCTGGACCTCATCACCGACTTGAACCGCAGCGCGGGCACCACGGTTGCGATCGTCCTGCACGACCTCAACCTGGCGGCGCGCTACGCGGACCACCTCATCGCCCTGAAGGGCGGCCGGATCGTCGCTGAGGGAGCGCCCTCGGCCGTGGTCACGGAGGAGACGGTCGCGGAGGTCTTCGGCCTTGAGAGCCGCGTCATGCCGGATCCGATCTCGGGTACGCCCATGGTGGTACCCGTTGGACGCCACCATGCAACCCACAGAACCACCCCCGCACGAGCCAGCGTGGAACGTGAGCAGGGTTTTTTAGCGAACCCGCAGGACGGGCTACCCGCACTGACAATGGAGGCAGCATCGTGACAGAAGTCAGCACCACCCGCCCCGCCCGGAGGAGCGCACGGGCTGCGGCCGACGCCGGCCAGTCCGCGGTGCCCGCCATCCGTGCCTTCGACGTCGTAGTCAGCCGCGTGGAGCACCTCAGCGCCAATTTCCGGCGCATCACCTTCGGTGGCGCCTGCCTGTCCGACTTCGGAGTCCAGGGGCACACGCTCGACCTCCGCATCAAGGTGATGATCCCGCCGGTCGGCGGCGGGTCCGCCGACCTCGGAGCACTGATGGAGGATTCCGGCAGCGGCTGGTACCAGCAGTGGCTCTCGCTCGACCAGGCCGAGCGCGGTGACATGCGAACCTACACGGTGCGCGCCTCCCGCTGCCACCAGGCGATCCCGGAACTGGACGTCGACTTCGTGATGCACCTCGACGACGACGGCAGGGGCGGGCCTGCCTCGCAGTGGGCGGCGGCAGCTGAGCCCGGCGACCGGGTCTGGATCATCGGGCCGAATCTTCATGCCGCGACCTGCTCCACGGCCGGCGCGTACGGCGGCATCGAATGGCGTCCCGGCCTGGCCCAGAATGTCCTGCTCGCCGGTGATGAGACAGCGGTTCCGGCAATCAGCGCGATCCTTGAATCGCTGCCCGAGGACATCAGCGGACACGCTTTCCTCGAGGTGCCTGCCGGTTCGGACTGCCAGGAGATTCAGACGCGGTCGGGCGTCGGTATCAGCTGGCTCGTCCGCGGCGGGCGTCCGCACGGTGAACTGCTGGATGCCGCCGTTCGCCAGGCGGTCAAGGTCCCCGGCTGGGTCTCCCTGGCTGCGCCGTTCCGGGTCAGCCTCGGTTCGGACACTCCCTCCGGGCAGGCACTCGCTGCGGCCGCGGGCCGCGTCGGCGGGCCCGAGCGGGCAGCCGGTCCTGAGCCGGAGGATATCGACGTCGACAGGACCATCCTCTGGGAGACGCCTCAACTGCTGGATGCCGCGGCGCTCGACGGTTCCCTGAACCCGGACAAACCCGCCGGCGCGCTGCCCTTCTACGCCTGGATCGCAGGTGAAGCTGCAGTAGTGCGGGAGCTGCGCCGATACCTGGTGCGCGATGTCGGCATCGACCGCAAGCAGGTAGCGTTCATGGGCTACTGGCGCCGGGGTAAGGCAGAGGGGTAAGCGGCCCGGCCCCTATGGGGTCGGGTCGGTAAGGATTGCCGGATCCTTCTTGCCGTACGGCATGCGCAGCTTCAGCGAGCTTGGCTCCACTCGCAGGGCCATGTGCCGGCCCTTGCCGAGGTGGTCGCCGTCGAGTTCGATCTCCAGCGGAGAGTCCACCTCGATCTCGGCGGTCTTGCACTGGTAGTACTCCAGCGACGGGTCCTTGCCCTTGCCGCGCGCAAGCAGCTTGCCGAGTACGGCGAACCAGCCGAATGCACCGCTCGGCGCGATGGTCATGACGTCCAGGAGGCCGTCGTCGAGCTTGGCGCCGGGGAAAATCTCCAGACCGCCCATAATCTTCCCGCAGTTGCCGCCCATGACGCTCCGCAGCCGACCGTTGATGCGCCTGCGTCCGTCGAGTGTGATGCGAACCCGGGACGGCTTCCCGGGCAGGTTCCTGATACCAGCGTCGACATAGGCCAGCCAACCGACCTTGTCCTTCAGGTCGTCGCGGGTGTCAGCCATGATCGCGGCGTCGAAACCGAGCCCCGCCATGACAAGGAAGACGTGAGCATCCTGTGCGCGGTCCACATTCACGTAGACGACGTCGATGAGACGCTCGGTTCCGCCCAGTGCTGCCTCCACCGCCCCTTTAGGATCATCGACGTCGATATCGAGGTTCCGGGCGAGCAGGTTGCCGGTGCCCAGCGGAAGGAGTCCAAGGGCCGTCTCGGTGCCCGCAAGCTCCTCAGCCACGCACCGAACGGTGCCGTCTCCGCCTGCAGCGATAACGACGTCGACATCTGCCTTGAGCGCCTCCCGCGCCTGGCCGTGGCCCGGATCATCCGCGGTGGTCTCGAGGAAGAGCGGCTCCTGCCAGCCCTTCTCGAGGCTCAACTCCGTGACAATGGCGCGAATGTCCTCAGTCGTCGGCTTGACCGGGTTGAGGATCAGGGCAGCGCGCTTTGTGCGCGACTCGGATTGGGTATCAACCTGCGGCTCAGACTCTGTGTCCGGTAAAGAAGCCATGCGTGTTCTCCTGACGGCGGTGGTTCTGAATCGAGCTTAGCGTCTGCCCCTTGCCCGGTGTGCGGGTGGTTTCGGCGGATTATGCTGGGTGGGCAAAACCGAGAAGGAGGAGCAATGACACAGGACCAGTCCAATGCAGGCACGTCCCATGCAGGCGAGGGCAGCGCACAGGAGGAGGGCGCTCCCGAAGGCAACCCCTCCGGCGGGTCGCCCACGTTCCCCAACCCGTCAACCGCTCGCCCCACCGGCGACACCACTGGCTTCAACGGTTCGTACACCGAAACCGAGCACCACACCCAGCACGAGTACGACGCCGAGCACCAGCAGAACCCGTCCGACGGCGACGCCGCCGAAGGATCCGATCAGGAAGACCACCGCTCTTGACCACTAAATTCCCGGGGGAGACCTTCGCACACCGCTATGTGGCCCTGGGAGATTCCTTCACCGAAGGGGTCGGGGACTGGGACCCGCAGAGTCCCAACGGTGTGCGTGGCTGGGCTGACCGCGTTGCCGAGCAACTGATCCTCGCCGATCCCTCCTGGGGTTACGCGAACCTGGCGATCCGTGGCAAAAAGATGCGGCAGATCCTCGCCGAGCAGGTCGACGCCGCCCTGGCACTCAAGCCGACGCTCGTCACCGTCTACGCCGGCGCCAATGACATCCTGCGCCCTTCCATCGACCTGGACGCTCTGCTTGCCGAGTACGACGCCGGGATCGCCCGCCTGCGCAGCAGCGGAGCCGCCGTCGTGCTCTTCACGGGCTTCGACTCGTCGAAGTCGGCGGTTTTCGCGAAGACGCGCGGGCGTACTGCCATCTATAACGAACTCGTCCGGGAGATTGCGGACCGGCATGATGCCGAATTGGTCGATTACTGGCGGATGCGGGAGTTCCAGAATTGGGGCTACTGGGACGTCGACCGGATGCACATGGCCGCTGCCGGACACACTTTGATGGCGGTCCGGGTGTTGCAGGTGCTGAAGTCAGCGCACAGCATTCAAGTGCCGGAACTGGAGGCGCGTCCGGCAGCATCGCGGCTCGTGCAGCTCCGCAAGGACGCGGTGTGGGCACGGGACTACCTCGGGCCCTGGGTCGGCAGACGGTTACGCGGTCAGTCCTCCGGGGATGCCCTTCCCCTGAAGTACCCGAACCTGACGCACCCGGTGTGGACTCGGCAGACCACGTCACCGTAGAAGCGTCACCGTGGGGGCGTCACCGTAGGAGCATCACCGTAGGGGCGGCGCTTCTGCAAGAATGAGTCCTATGACTGGCGCGCGGTGGTTGAATCCTGCGGAAAGACAAGCGTGGCTGGCCCTCTATGCGGTGGCGACCATGCTGCCCGGCACGCTGGACGCGGACCTGAACCGCCGCGCCAAGATTACGCTTTTTGACTATCACGTCCTGGCGATGCTGTCCGAGGCGGAGGACCGCACCCTCCCCATGAGCGACCTCGCGGGCCGCTCGAATGCCTCGCTGTCCCGGCTGAGCCACGTGGTCACCAAGCTCGAAGCCCGCGGCTGGGTGCAGCGGAGCCAGAGCACCCGGGATCTCCGGGTTACCACCGCCACCCTTACCTCCGACGGTCTTGAGAACCTGCAGGAGCTGGCGCTCGAACATGTTGAGTACGTACGCCACCTGGTATTCGACGGGCTTGACGAGCAGGATGTTGCGGACCTGGAGCGGGTGGGCAAGAAGATCCTCGCCCGGCTCGATTCGGCGCATTGGATTCTCAGGCAGTCCCAGCCGGTGGGATCGGCATGAGCGAGCCGTCCATCCTGGCGGTCATCCTGGCCGGCGGCACGGGCGGGCGGCTCGGTCCGCTGACGGACCACAAGGCAAAGCCGGTGGTGCCGGTGGGCGGAACCTATCGGCTGATCGACATCCCGCTGTCCAACCTGCACCACAGTCACATTTCCGACGTGTGGGTGGTGGAGCAGTACCAGCCCAAGTCCATCAATGACCATCTGGCGAACGGCCGCCCCTGGGACCTCGACCGCACCAACGGCGGCCTGAGGGTACTGCCTCCCTTCGAGGGAGAGCACGGAGAGGGCTTCGCGGCTGGAAACGCGGACGGCCTGTACCGGCAGTCGGAGTACATTCGTGAGTTCAATCCCAATCTGGTGCTGGTGCTCAGTGCCGACCACCTGTACCAGCTCGATTACCGCGATGTGGTGAAGACCCACCAGGACACCGGCGCTGTCCTCACCATGGTGACAACCAGGTTCGACGGCGATGCTTCCCAACACGGCGTGGTGGAGGTGGAGGAGGGCCTGGTGACGGGATTCGAGTACAAGCCGGAGAGCCCGCGCTCGGACCTGGTCGCTGCGGAAGTCTTCCTGTACTCCGCGGATGTCTTGCTGGACACGCTGGCGGAACTGTATGAGCGGGAGGGGGAACTGGAGGACTATGGGGACCAGCTCATCCCGCACCTCGTCGAGACCGGCACGGTCGCCGAGCACCGGCTCGAGTCCTACTGGCTGGACCTGGGCACACCAAAGAATTACCACCGCGCACATATGGACCTGCTGGCCGGGAACGGCCTTGACTTCGACGATCCTGCCTGGCCCATCCTCAGTGCGAGTCCGCGCCGTCTGCCCGCGTTCATTGCTGACTCGGCGCACATCGGATCCAGCCTCATCTCCCCGGGAGCCCGCATCGCCGGCTCGGTGACGAACAGCGTGATCGGGACGGACGCGGTGGTCGAGGAGGGCGCCGTCGTCGAACATTCAGTGGTGTTGAACCGTGCGCACATTCCCGCCGGCGCGGTGCTGCGCTCCGTTATTGTCGATGCCGATGCCCAGGTTCGTCCCGGCACGGAAGTGGGGGAGTCGGGCGCGATCACCGTGATCGGGGCCGATGGGGAGGCATTCAGGCCGGACGAGTCGAACGGCAGCTGAGCGCACCGCGATTGGTCTTAAAGCCGCCTGCCTCCTAGAATAGAAAGGCATCAGGTGGCGGAGCGTGCGCAATTGCTTCGGTTCTCGTGGGTTTTTCCGTTCGAGGGCCGGTAGTTAGGGGCTCAGGTTGCGCGAAATCGCGAACATCTCACGGTCGTTCGGACCGCGTTGAAGGTGACGCCTCTGCATGCACCTCATGGCAGGTAGAACACTCTGCTACTTGCTTTATTCAATCTTTGGAGGATCATCATGGCAGCTCACTGCCAAGTGACTGGGGCCGAGCCGGGCTTCGGGCACAGCATCTCGCACTCGCACCGGCGCACCAAGCGCAGGTTCGACCCGAACATTCAGAAGAAGCGCTACTGGGTTCCATCCCTGCGCCGTAATGTAACGCTGCAGGTTTCCGCCCGCGGCATCAAGACCATCGACGTCCGCGGTATCGACGCCGTCGTCGCTGAGATCCAGGCTCGGGGAGTGAAGCTCTAATGGCAAAGGACAAAGACGTACGTCCGATCATCAAGCTGAAGTCCACGGCCGGCACCGGTTACACCTACGTAACCCGCAAGAACCGCCGTAATGACCCGGACCGCATGGTTCTGATGAAGTACGACCCCAAGATTCGCAAGCACGTCGAATTCCGAGAGGAGCGCTAAACACATGGCTAAGAAGTCAAAGATTGCTCGCAACGAGCAGCGCAAGGTCATTGTTGAGCGCTACGCGGCCAAGCGCCTCGAGCTCAAGAAGACGCTTGTTGACGAAAACGCAACCGACGAGGCTCGTGAGGCTGCACGCCTCGGCCTGCAGAAGCTGCCCCGCAACGCTTCACCGGTGCGCCTGCGCAACCGCGACCAGATCGACGGGCGCCCCCGCGGCACCCTCCAGAAGTTCGGTATCTCGCGCGTTCGTTTCCGCGAGATGGCACACCGCGGCGAGCTGCCCGGCGTGACCAAGTCCAGCTGGTAAATATTCCGGCTTGACGCAGTGAAAATCAGGACGGCGACCACATGGTCGCCGTCCTGATTTATCTTAAGCGGTGGAGACGGCGTGGTCGGTCTTCGGACGCCATATCCTCTCCAACAGGCCCATATTCCGCCACATCACGGGCAAAAACCCCCATTTCTGCGGGAGATCGCGGTTGAAGCTGATAGGTTTTCCTCCAGAAGCTTCGCCAGACGGTGAGGTTCTGAATAATCCGCACAAGTCCAGGAGGACATACATTGGCTAAGAAAGAGACCAAGAACCGCAGCGAACTGGTGGCCGAGGTAGCAGCAAAGGCTGACACCAGCCAGACTGCCGTGAACAGCGTGCTCGACGCCCTGTTCGACGTTCTCGCTTCCTCTGCCAAGAACGACGTCAAGGTCACCATCCCGGGCTGGCTGGCAGTCGAGCGCACCGAGCGTGCAGCTCGCACCGGTCGCAACCCCCAGACGGGCGAGACCATCGAGATCGCAGCAGGCAGCAGCGTCAAGCTGACCGCAGGCTCCAAGCTCAAGGCTGCCGTCAAGTAGCCCAGCAGAATTCAGGGACTGCCACCACGCGGTGGCAGTCCCTGTTTCGTTTAACTGTTCTGCGAAACCGAGCCTGTGAGCAGGCTTCGTGCGGCGGAGCACGTTAGTTGGTCGTTGTTCTACTGCGGGTAGACAATGGAAAGCGTGGCCACAACAACCAACCAGTCGAAACCCGGCAACACCGGCGCCACCGGGCAGTCCGGGGTCCAGCCGGGCTGGCTGATCGCTGCCGGCATCGCCCTCTTGACCGCGGTGGTGCTGGCACTCGCCTTCTCCGGCGCCGCAGCACCCCGGCAGCTGAGCGACCCGGGATCACTCACGCGGTGGGGGCTACCCCTGTCGAAAGCCGTGCACAATATCTCGGTGGCCGCCGTCATCGGATCCCTTGCCTTCGCGGTGGTGATCCTGCCGAGGCAGGTGCGCTCGCGCGGAGGATCCAGCGGCGCCGGTTCCTCCGAATCCACCTCGGTACCAGACGAGTCTCCGGCCTTCTCCAGGGTCATGTCGCTTGCGTCGTGGGCCGCGGTTGCCTGGACCCTTTCAGCCCTTGCCGTGCTGGTGCTGACGTACTCCGACGCATCCGGCCTTCCCCTGAGCGGCGAACCGGCCTACACCCAGGGGCTCGCGTCCTACCTCACAGACTTCGACACCGGTCGTGCCTGGCTTTCCACCACGATGATTGCCGCCGTCGTTGCCACCATGACGTTCGGCGCCCGTTCCAGCCTGTGGCTTGCCCTCACGCTCGTCCTGTCGCTCGGTGGGCTGCTCCCGATGGCACTGATCGGCCACTCTGCCAGCGGGGACGACCACAACGCCGCCGTGAACTCCATCCTGCTTCACCTGGTCGGGGTCTGCCTCTGGGTGGGCGGCATCGTGGTCCTCGCCATCATCGGCGGAAAGCTGGGAACCCAGACGACGGCCGTGCTGAAGCGATTCTCTGCGCTCGCCGGGTTCGCATTCGCGCTGGTCTTCCTCTCGGGCATCATCAACGCAAGCCTCCGGATCGGAAGCCTTTCACAACTGGGTTCCGAGTGGGGCCTGCTGGTGACCTTCAAGGCCATCGCAACCATCCTCCTCGGTGGTATCGGCCTGATGCACCGGCAGTGGATCATTCCGCAGCTCGATACCAACATGTCCGCGCGCCGGGTTCTCTGGCAGCTCATCGCCGTCGAACTGGCCATCATGGGCGCTGTATCGGGAGTCGCCGTTGCGCTGGCGCGGACCGCGCCTCCGCGTTCCGAGGATCTGCAGCCCGATGCCACGCCGGCGCGCATCCTCACCGGCTATGAGTTGCCTCCGGAGCCGACGGCGATGCGCTGGCTCACCGAATGGCGCCCCGACTGGCTCTGGATCGCCTTCACCCTCACGGTCGCGGCAGCGTACATCCTGGGCGTTGTGAAGCTGCGCCGCCGGGGTGACTCCTGGCCGGTACTCAGGCTCATCTCCTGGTTCATCGGACTGATCGCACTCACCTACTTCACCTCCGGGGCTCCGGCGATCTACGGCATGGTGTTGTTCAGCGCGCACATGATCGACCACATGGCGCTGACCATGGTTGTGCCGCTGTTCCTGGTGATCGGCGCACCGGTCACCCTGGCCCTGAAGGCATTGACGCCCCGCAGGGACGGCAGCCGGGGCATCCGCGAGTGGATACTCGTGATCGTCCACTCGAAGTTCTCGGCGCTGGTGACGCACCCGCTGTTCGCCGCTGCCAACTTCGCCGGGTCGATCGTGATCTTCTACTACTCGCCGCTGTTCGGCTTCGCGCTGCGTGAGCACGTGGGGCACGAGCTGATGATCCTCCACTTCCTCCTCACCGGGTACATCTTCGTACTGACGATGATCGGCACCGACCCCGTGCCGCGGCGTGCGCCTTTCCCGTTGCGGCTGCTGCTGCTCTTCGCCACCATGGCCTTCCACGCGTTCTTCGGCGTGGCCCTGACCGGCAGCACCTCCCTGCTGCAGGCCTCCTACTTCGGCAACATGGGCCGGGAGTGGGGGCCGTCAGCCCTTGAGGACCAGCAGATCGGTGGTGCAGTGACCTGGGGCATCGGAGAGGTTCCAACGCTCCTGCTCGCCATCGGCGTCGCGGTGATGTGGTCCCGCAGCGATGCGCGGGAGTCGCGGCGCAAGGACCGTGCCGCGGACCGGAATAACGACGCCGAGCTCTCTGCTTATAACAACATGTTCGCCTCGCTGGCCGAACGGGAGGGGACCCGGCCTGCGACGCGTCGCCCTTCATCCGAAACTCCCGCAGGACAGCGCTCAACCCCACCAGGAGATCCTGAATGACCGAAACCTCGCTCCGCGTCGGCTACCGCGTCCGCGCGTCAGAACTCGTCGGGCGGAACTGGCTCAACACCGGGGGCAGGCAGCTGACGCTTGAGGACCTGCGGGGGAAGATCGTCCTCCTCGACTTCTGGACGTTCTGCTGCATTAATTGCCTGCACGTCCTCGACGAGCTGCGACCGCTCGAAGCGAAGTACTCCGACGTCTTCGTCACGGTGGGCGTACACTCGCCCAAGTTCGAGCATGAGGCTGATCCGGTTGCCCTCGCCGCAGCGGTGGAGCGGTATGAGATTCACCACCCGGTCCTTGACGACCCCGAGCTCGATACCTGGCAGGCCTACACGGCGCGGGCCTGGCCGACCCTGGTTGTCATCGACCCCGAGGGTTACATCGTGGCGCATCTCTCCGGTGAGGGCCACGCGGCCGGCCTCGAATCACTCGTCGAGGAACTGGTCGCCGAGCATGAGGCGAAGGGCACGCTGCACCGCGGTGACGGCCCTTACGTGCCCGCCGAGCCCACCGCCGGCAACCTGCGTTTCCCGGGCAAGGTGCTTGCGCTGCCTACAACCAATACGTTCCTCGTGGGGGACAGCGGCCACCACCGTCTCGTCGAGCTTGAGGCTGACCTTGAGACCGTGCGGCGCACCATCGGCTCGGGCACGAGGGGCTTCGCCGACGGCGGCCCGGACGAGGCGCAGTTCAATGAACCGCAGGGTCTGGCCCTCCTCCCGGCGCCGATAGCGCGCCGGGTAGGGTACGACGTCGTCATCGCTGACACTGTGAACCACCGCTTGCGGGGGGTGGCACTGGAAACCGGTGCGGTGCGCACTGTCGCGGGCAACGGCGTCCAGCGGCTGCTCGATGCCGGTAACCAGGTCAAAGCGCGGCCGGTGGAGTTGCAGGAGGTCTCCCATGACCTGGGCGGAGACGCAGAGGACATCCCCGAGGATGCAGCGCCGCGGCTGGAGGACACGTTCCTCGGTACGGACGCCCTCAACATCTCCCTCTCCTCACCGTGGGACGTCATCTGGTCGACCGCCCTGGAGCGGATTGTCGTAGCCATGGCCGGGACGCACCAGATCTTCACCTTCGACCCGCTGACCGGCGCCGTGGACATCCTCGCCGGCACCGGCCTGGAGGGCCTGCTCGACGGCGATTCCACCGCTGCCTGGTTCGCGCAGTCCTCCGGCCTGGCCGAGGACGCACACGGGAATATCTGGGTTGCCGATTCCGAAACGTCGGCCTTGCGCGTGCTGAGCTTCCTCACTGTCAACGGCAGGAGCCGCACGCAGGTGCAGTCGGCGATCGGTACGGGGCTTTTCGACTTCGGGTTCCGGGACGGTGAGGCCGAACAGGCGCGTCTTCAGCATCCGCTGGGTGTGACCGCGTTGCCGGACGGATCCATTGCCATCGCCGACACCTACAACGGCGCAATCCGTCGGTATGACCCCTCAACGAGGCAGGTCTCGACCCTCCTGCGGGGACTGGCGGAGCCCTCCGATGTGCTGGTGGACCAGGCACCGGTGGAGTCGGGCGGCGAGCCGTTGCTCATCGTCGTCGAGGCGAACAAGCATCAGCTGGTCCGGGCGCCGATCCCCAAGGAAGCTCTCGCAGTGGATGAGGGTGCCTCGCAGACGCAGCGGCCCAAGACAGCGGTGGCCACGGGAGAGTTCGGCGTGACCGTGCGGTTCAGCGCGCCGAAGGGCCAGAAGCTGGATGACCGCTGGGGTGACCCGACGCAGCTCAAGATCTCATCGTCGCCGGAATCACTTCTGGTCTCGGGTGGTGGAACCGGCGTCGGGCTGCAGCGGCAGCTCGTCCTCTCAGACGAGGTATCCGAGGGCGTTCTGCACATCACCGCGCGGGCAGCGGCCTGTGACGGTGAGCCCGGCGGCGAAATACCGGACCACGCAGCTTGCCACCTGTACCAGCAGGATTGGGGCATTCCGGTCACTCTCGGCGCCGGCGGTGAAAAGGAACTGACGCTGGACCTGCGCGGCCTCGACTAGACGGCGCTAGTACTCTACGACCGGGGTTACCGTGATGCCCTCGTCGGTGACGGCGAGGCGCGCGGTGAACCCGTATTCCTGGGGGACGGTGACCGGTTCGATGACCCCGGTGAACAGGTCCTGCAGGCTGGTCTCGAGCTGAACGGTTCCTGTGAGCGGGGCGATAACCCAGTCGCCGTTGAACGGTTCGATGCGGACTTCCGGGTACTCGGTGATGGACCACTTGATGGGCCCGGCCACCCGGCGTTCGGTCTCGAAACCGAAGGGGCAGTTGGCCGGCTGGAACACGGTCTGCTTGGCACAGTCGTCGAGGAACGTCTTCAATTGCGCCGTGACGGCATCGGTCAGCGCCGGGGTTGCCGCCGTTGCGAGGTTGAGACCGGCCGGTGCTTGCTGGCGGTCGGTGACGGCGACGGTCTGGGCGGGCGCGGCAAAATACTCGCTCGTGTAGTGGGCCTCCACCTCGGCCGGATAGAAGGCAGCAAACCGGTTGCGGCCCTCAGGCATCAGCACGCGGGTGCCGTTGAGCGTGGCATCGTTCTGGTTGATCACCGACACCTCGAGCATGGGTAGCGTCGAGGGCACAAACTCCCAGCGATCGAAGAAAAGCCACTCCGTGCCGGTCTTCTCCAGCTGGAAAGCGGTGGCGTGTGCGGCGTCATCAATCGTGTAGTTGACGTCCACCTCCACGCGATTCTCTCCCGCCGCCTGTGGCTCGCCGACCTGCACATTTTCGACGCCCTGCGCTGCCCGTTGCAGGGCCGGACCGTCCAGAAGCGCTGCATTCGTTGAGTCCGGAACGGAGGCGTTGAGCAGTCCCAGCGCCCGCTCTCCCTCGCCCTGACGCAGCGCCTCCAAATAGCTTTCGACCTGCTGGTGAGGACCGTATACCCGCGTATTGACGAGCATCACGGTTGCAATTGCCGCCACGATTGCCAGCATGAGCCCAAGCAGCCAGGCGGCCAGGACTCGGATCAGGCGGGACGAATGCACCCTCTTACGTTACCCAATGGCAGTGCCAGACCTACCAACGACGACGTCGGCGCTTCCGCTGCGTCCCGAAAAGCCCACGGACCAGCTCTACGCCGATGGTGCCGGCGGCCTTGAGGGCGAAGTCCATTACCTCGTTCGTCTCATGCTGTTTTCTGCCTGCAGGCGGGGCATGCCAACCGCCGTCGGGAGCCTGCTGCCCGGCACGCGGCGCCGGGCGTTCAGCACGGGCAGTTGGCGGCCGGCTGCTGGGCCGGCCCAGGATCTCCTCCTCAATACGGCGCGCCTCGGCGTCGATCTCCGCCTGACTGGGCATGCGCCCGCCCGCGGGTGATGACGGCGTCGGCGTCGTCGTCGTGGGTCGCGCTTCCGGACTGTCTTGTGGAGCGGAGAGCTTCTCGAACGCGGAATGGCTGTCGATAGGTGTGCCGTAATCGCCGAGGAGTGGCGAGTTCTTCACGATGTCCTCCACGACGCCTGCGGGCGAGGGCCCCATGACGGACTGTGGAGTGAATATCCGCGTCCAGGCCACCGGGGTGGGCGCGCCCGATTCGTTCATGACGGTGACCACGGCCTCCCCGATGCCGGCGGTTGTCAGTACCTCTTCGAGATCGTAGGGGCTCATCGGGAAGGTGGAGACGGTGGACTTGAGGGCTTTCGCGTCATCCGGTGTGAACGCCCGCAGGGCATGCTGAACCCGGTTTGCGAGCTGGCCCAATACCTCCGCGGGCACGTCCCGTGGGGTTTGGGTGACGAAGAAGATCCCGACGCCCTTGGAGCGAATGAGGCGCACGGTGGTGTGGATGGACTGCAGGAACGCTTTCGAGGCACCGTTGAACAGCAGGTGAGCTTCATCGAGGAAGAACACCAATTTGGGCTTCTCGACGTCCCCGACCTCCGGAAGATCGGCGAAGAGGTCTGCGACAAGCCACATCAGGAACGTGGAGAAGAGTTGCGGCTTCTGCTGGAGCGTGGGCAGTTCCAGGCAACTGATGATGCCGCGACCTTCCGCGTCCGTGCGCAGGAGATCAGCAGTGTCGAATTCCGGTTCACCGAAGAAGCGGTCCATGCCCTGCGCCTCCAGAGTGACAAGCCCGCGGAGGATAACGCCCGCAGTTGCCTTCGAGAGCCCCCCAAGCTGGTCCAGAGCGCTCTCACCCTCATCGGATACAAGGAATGCGATGACGGCGCGAAGGTCCGCGAGGTTGAGAAGCTCAAGGCCGGCCTTGTCGGCGTAATGGAACACCAGTTGCAGGCTGGACTCCTGCGTTTCATTCAGGTCGAGGACGCGCGCAAGCAGCAGGGGACCGAAGTCGGAGATGGTTGCCCGGATAGGAACGCCGGTGCCGTCACCACCAAGGGAGAAGTATTCCACCGGGAAATTTCCGGGAGTCCACCTTTGGCCGACCGACTGGGTCCGCCGAAGGAGCTTGTCGCTCCCCGTGCCCGGCGTCGACAACCCGGTGAGATCCCCCTTGATGTCGGCAAGGAAGACGGGCACTCCGTTGGTGCTGAGCTGTTCAGCAAGGACCTGGAGAGTGATCGTTTTTCCGGTCCCTGTGGCACCGGAGACGAGCCCGTGACGGTTCATCATGGCCAGCGGCAGACGCACCGCCGTCCCCGGGTGGACAGTACCGTCGACGATGGCCGCGCCGAGCTGCACTGCCGGGCCCTCGAAGGTATAGCCGGCCGCGATCTTCTCTGCGTGCTCCGCGGTCGATGCCTGCGTGTTTGCTGCCTCTTTGCTCGCCATAGCCTCAGGCTACAACCACTCTCAGGCACCGGCGCCGGCACAGGCAGGAATCTCCGCGACACGAAGCGACGCCGGCACCCTGGTGAGTGCCGGCGTCGTCAGTCAGGCGGTGAATATGGCGTGCGTCAGCTCACCGCCCGGTGGCTTCCGCCTCCGCCACCGTTGCCTGTACTCGTAGTGCTGTGTTCGTGGTCCGCATCGCGGGCGCTGGCGATCTCCTCGGCGCGTTCCTCATTGGCCTCTGCAGTCAGTGCCGCACCCGCCTCTGCATCGCGGGTGAGGTTCTCGCCTGTCTCGGGATCGAACAGGTGCAGCTTGCGGGTATCAAGCCAGATCTCTGACTCACGGCCGCCTCGGATCCGGCTCGCCGCGTCCAGCGTAACCACGACCTGTGGCCGCAGTTCGTCGGCGTCCATGTCCCGGGCAAGGTTGTTCAGCAGTTCACGGACCTCGGGGGAGGGGTCGAAGTTGATGTAGCCGTACTGCTCGTTGCCGAGCCACTCAGTGTGAGTGAGCGTGGCTTTGAACGTCGAGCCGTGCGGCTTCTTCGCCTCGTCGACGAGTTTGGCGTCCTCGAAGAACTCCGGACGGACCCCAACCAGCACGACCTTGCGGCCGGCTGCCTTGGCTGCACGGTCGGCAGGGATGTCCAGTGCACCCAGCGATGTCTGGAGCTTGCCGTTCTCTATGGTCGCGGGAAGGAAGTTCATCGACGGGGAACCGATGAAGCCGGCCACGAAGAGGTTGACCGGCTGTTCATACAGCTCACGAGGCGATGCAATCTGCTGCAGCTCGCCCTTCTTCAGCACCGCAACGCGGTCGCCGAGGGTCATCGCCTCGGTCTGGTCGTGGGTGACGTACACGGACGTTGTGCCGAGCCGACGCTGCATCTGTGAAATTTCTGACCGCATCTGTCCGCGCAGCTTCGCGTCGAGGTTCGATAGCGGCTCGTCGAAGAGGAACGCGTCTGCCTGCCGCACGATTGCCCGGCCCATGGCAACACGCTGCCGCTGGCCGCCGGAGAGGTTCGCCGGCTTGCGCTGCAGGTGGTCGGTCAGTTCAAGCGTTGCCGCGGCTTCCGTGACGAGCCGCTGCACTTCCTCCTCACTGTGCCGGCCCTTGGCCAGACGGAGGGGGAACGCAATGTTCTCAAAGACCGTCAGGTGCGGGTAGAGCGCATAGTTCTGGAACACCATCGCGAGGTTCCGATCACGCGGCGCCTTCGAATTGACCCGTTCGCCATTGATGTAGAGGTCACCCGAGGTGATGTCCTCGAGCCCCACGATCATGCGCAGGAGGGTGGACTTGCCGCAGCCCGACGGGCCCACCAGGATGATGAACTCGCCGTCCTCGATATCGATGCTGATGTCGTTGACAGCGGGGAACCCGTCCCCGTACTGCTTGACGAGGTTCTTGAGCGTTATAGAAGCCATGTTCTGGATCCTCTTCCTTCGGTTCTCAACCCTTGACTGCGCCCTGGGTCAGGCCTGAAACGATCTGCCGCTGGAACAGGAGTACCAGCAGTACAACCGGAATGGTGACGATGATTGCCGCCGCTGAAATTGCGCCGGTGGGGGACTCGAACTGCGAAGCCCCTGTGAAGAACGCCAGCGCCGCAGGCACGGGCCGCGCCGCTTCCGTTGACGTCAGCGAGATGCCGTAGACAAAGTCGTTCCAGGCGATGAAGAAGGCGATGATCGCCGTCGTGAACACACCCGGTGCAGCGAGCGGAACGATCGCCTTGCGGAACGCCTGCCACGTCGTTGCCCCGTCCACCTGGGCAGCCTGCTCCAGCTCCCACGGAATCTGCCGGAAGAACGCAGCGAGGGTCCAGATGGAAATTGGGAGGGTGAGTGACAGGTACGGAATGATCAGGCCGAGCCAGGTGTCGTACAGGCCGATATTGCGCCACAGGTTGAACAGCGGTGTCACGATGGAGATAACCGGGAAAATCGAAACGGCCAGCGCCGTCGTAAGAATCAGTTTCTTCCCGGGGAAATCAAGACGGGCAATCGCGTAGGCACACAGCGTCGCCAGCACGACGGCGATGAAAGTTGCGATCAGCGAGATCCCGATCGAGTTCCACAGCGCGGTGAGGAAGAGGCCCTGCGCATCGCCCACCAGGATCTGCTCGTAGTTGGCCAGCGTTGCCAGCCCCGGGGTGGGAAGGAAGCGCCCGTTGGTCAGATCTCCCGGAGACTTGAACGAGGTGGCCAGAATCGATGCCACAGGGAACAGCGCGTAAACCAGAACCGCGATCGAGATGATGGTCCATACAAGCTTTTGACGGCCGGTCGACTTCATCGCTTTCCTCCTGTTGATCCGGCGAGGTCCACCTTGAAGACCTTGATGGCAATGAAGCTGATCAAGAGAACGCAGGCGAAGAGAAGGACGGACACTGCCGAGCCCAGCCCGATCTCCAGCCGGCTGATGGACGTTCGATAGGCAAGGAGCGAGAGCACCTCAGTGCCGTATTGGCCGTTGGTCATGATGAACACGTTGTCGAATATTCGGAAGGCATCGAGGGCCCGGAAGAGGACCGCGACCATGATCGCTGCCTTCATGTTCGGGATGATGACCTTGCGCATCTGCTCCCACCAGGTGGCGCCGTCGACCTTCGCGGCCTCGGTCAGCTCATCCGGAACCTGCGCGAGGCCGGCCAGGAGGAGGAGCGAGATGAACGGGGTCGTCTTCCAGATTTCCGAGGCCATGATGACCGGAAGGGCGGTGCTCGCCTGTGCGAACCAGTTCAGGTCCGCATCGATGCCCGGCACCCAGTCGAACCAGGCGTTGACGTAGCCCGAGCTGATGTCGAACGCGTAGAACCAGGCATACGCGGAGACAACAGTGATGATGCCGTAGGGAACCAGGATGGCCGTGCGGAGCCAGCCCCGTACTGCCTTCAGCGCCCGGTGCATCACCAGGGCCAGGGCGAAACCGAGGACGAGTTCAACGGCGACAGTCACCACAGTGATCAGAAGCGTCACGACGAGGTCCCGCCACCAGACCGGATCGCTCAGGATGGTCACGTAATTCTGGAAGAAGATGAACTCGCGCTCATCGGGGGCGGTCAGGCGGAACGCGTAGAGGGAGTCGAAGAACGCCTGAAGAATCGGATACAGCGTGACCGCGAGCATGATGATGAATGCCGGGCCTGCAAGGATCCAGCCGAGGCGCCGCTCAGCCTTGGCCCTGTCGCTGTAATCGTTGTTGCGGTTGCGGCCATTTGTTTTCATGGCCTCGGGGTTCTTGGTGATCGCGCTGGTCACAACAGCCTCTCCCCTTTCAGGACGGAGGTGATGAAGTCTGCCGATTGCTCTGGCGTTGTTTCCGGATCAACCTGTTCCGGTGGCGTCCAGGTCTGCTGCAGGCCGCTGGAAATCTCGTTGTAGAACGGTGTCTGCGGGCGAGGGGCCGCAAGCTCCAGTGATTCGCGGATGGTCTCCGCCATCGGGAACAGCTCCTCGATCTGGGGGTCCTCGTAGGCCTCCGAGTTTGAGGGAGGGTTACCGTTTGTCAGGAAGTACTCGGTCTGGTTCTCCGGCTTCACGATGCACTCGATCGCCTGGTAGGCCAGATCGGGAGCGTCGCTGCCGGCGCCCACGCCGAGGTTGATGCCTCCGAGCGGTGGAGCGGCTTCCTGGTCTTCGGTGACCCGCGGATAGAGTGCCCACCCGATGTCATCGAGCACTGACTGGTCAAGGGATCCTTCCTCGACAGCACCCTGGGTGGCCGGCCAGACGAAGGGGTAATTGACCATGAAGGAACCGGTATCGCCCTGGAAGAGAATCAGCGAAGTGTTCTCGGTCGACGTTGCGATACCTGGGCCGCCCAGGCCCTCCTCGCCGATCGTACCGATGATTCGCGCGGCTTCCTGACCGGCGTCGCTCGCGATGCCCAGTTCTATCTCGTCAGCGGGAGCCTCCGGATTCTCGAGGATGGTCCCGCCGGCTGACTCGACCAGGGAATTGATCCAGACCGTCATCGATTCAGCCTGGGAACCCTGAACTCCGAGCTCCACGTCCTGGGATGCTGCTACCTCCATGAGCTGGTCCCAGGTGACGGGCTGCGACATGTCGAGCCCCGCTTCCTCAGCCACCGACTCGCGGTACCAAAGGATTTGGGTGTTGGCCCAGAAAGGCACGGTGACTAGCTCGTCCTCGTATGTCGCACCCTGCAGAGCGCCCTCAAGGGTGTTCTCGGTTGTGCTCTCCGCGATGTCTTCCGGTACGGGAGCAAGGAATGTGGCCAGTTCCGGAACGAACGGAGGGTCGATGCTCATGATGTCGAGGGAATCGTCGCCCGCTGCAAGCCGCCGTGCCAGTTGCTCTCGCTGGGCTGCCGCATCATTGGGGAGAAGCGAGGTTTCGATTCGGTATTCACCCCCGGCTTCCTCGGTGCACCGTTCCGCGATTGCGGCCTGTCCGCCGGCATCGGGGTTGATGTACCAGGTCAGAGTCGGCGCTCCGGAATCCGCCGGCCCACAGCCGGTGAGGAGGAGCGAACCCAACCCGAGCGTAGTGACTACCTTGGCGCCGGCCCTCTGCCGGAGCCGCTTTTGTTGCTGATCGATCCTGCGATTTCCCGGCATACGTACCTCGCCTCCACATCGAGCATGAGCAGCCCTGGCCCAGACACTGCAATCAATCAGACACTGCGGTGAAAAGGGCCGGAGCAACGTTTTGTCTTCTCGACCCTAAGCCTTCTGACTAATTTCCGCTAGGCGGATTGTCGCTAGTCTCCGCGTGTCCCTAAAGACAACACGCAATACAGAAATGGCTCCGCAGAATTTGCGGAGCCATCTGGATAGTGTCTTTGGCGCAAACTAGAGAAGCGCCGCATTATTGAGCGCGAACGGTGGCCGCTGCAGCCCTTCCGTCAGGCCCTCGGCCGGATCGTTGCCGAGTTCGATGATTCTGTTGTCAGCATTGACGTGCACGATGGTGGGCACATAGGAGTGCGCCTCTTCCGTGGTCATCGCGGCGTACGTGATGAGTATGACAGTGTCGCCCTCATGCACCAGATGCGCTGCCGGACCGTTGATCCCGAGGACACCTGAGCCGCGCTCACCGGCGATGGTATAGGTTTCGAGCCGGGCGCCGTTGGTGACATCCACAATCGAAACCATCTCACCCGGCAGGATGTCTGCGGCTTCGAGCAGGTCCAGGTCAACGGTCACCGAACCGACGTAGTGCAGGTCTGCGTGGGTGACTGTGGCCCGGTGGATCTTGGACTTGAACATTGTGCGATTCATCGCGTCAAGTCTACGCTCGCCCAACTTCGCCTGCCATGTGGCCTTGCGCACCAACTTGCGCACCCGACGGTTCCCTGCTGCAGGGAAATAATGGGGCCATGAACCTACTCCTTGTTGCAGTCCTCTTCGCCCTTGCCGCGCTCGCCGAGATCGGCGGAGCCTGGCTTGTCTGGCAGAGCGTGCGCGAGGGCCGGCCATGGTGGTGGGCGGGGCTGGGCGTGATGGCCCTCGGCACGTACGGGTTCGTGGCAACGCTGCAGCCCGACGCTCATTTCGGCCGGATCCTTGCCGCTTACGGCGGTGTCTTCGTGGTGGGATCACTTGTGTGGGGGATGGTCCTCGACGGCTTCCGCCCTGACCGCTGGGACGTCATCGGAAGCGCAGTCTGCCTGACCGGAGTTGCGGTGATCATGTTCGGACCCCGCTCACCGAGCTAGAGCTACACATCGTGGAGCGGGCGACGGGAATCGAACCCGCGTATCGAGCTTGGGAAGCTAGCGCTCTACCATTGAGCTACGCCCGCATGCGGCCTGAACCGCTCCATAAACACTACAACATGTCAGCGGGGCCCTTCACCCGCCTGGTTCCCGTGCTGGCTGGAATTTTTCACCCACTCCACCAGTTCCTTCCAAGGACCTTGCACCGCACTTTCGCCGACCGTTACCTCGCGGTAGCCGACCACCACGATGTGATAGACGAAGCGGTCGCGTTGCGCGTCCTCCGACTCGCCGGGATCAGCCTGCTCGAGGAGTGGAAGCCAGTGCTCTTCCGCTTCGGTTGGGCTCACCTCCACACTCCAGGTCCGGGTCATCCCGGCGAAGCCTCCGGACCGTGAGACCTCGATGCGGGTCACAGCACACCCACCTCCCGCCACCCGTACTCCACTGCCTGCGGGACGGGGGAGCCTTCCCCGTAACGCGCGTTCGCAGCATTGACCGTGATGTCCGCGAACTGGGCAAAGTCACAATCGGCGGGAACATTGCCGCCCGCGGCGGCGTCATACCAGACCTGCCCCGCATGTTCCCAGGCATAACCGCCGATTCGCGTTGCGGCAATGTAGAACGCTTGATTGGGAATGCCCGAGTTGATGTGGACTCCGCCGTTGTCGGACGTGGTGTCCACGAAGTCCGCCATGGTGGCGGGCTGCGGATCCTTGCCGAGGATGTCGTCGTTATAGGCAGTGCCCGGAGCCTTCAGTGACCGCAGCGCATTGCCCTCCACCTGGTCGGTGAACAGACCCTCGCCGACCAGCCAGCTCGCGGCATCTGCGGACTGGCCACGCTCGCGCTGTTCGACCAGGACTCCGAAAACGTCGGAGATGGACTCGTTGAGCGCACCCGACTGGCCCTGGTACCTCAGGTTCGAGGTGTACTGGGTGAACCCATGGGCCAGCTCGTGACCGATCACCGTCAGCGACGCGGTGAACCGCCCGAAGATCTCGCCATCCCCGTCACCGAAAACCATGCGGGAACCGTCCCAGAACGCGTTGTCATACTGACGCCCGTAATGGACGGTGGCGTTCAGCGGCAGGCCGGCGTCGTCGATCGAGGCTCGGCCGTACACCTCACTGAAGAGTTCATGCGTTGCGCCGAGGCCCGCATACGCCTCATCGACCGCCGGGTCACCCGTGGCCGGATCACCCTCCCGGCGGGCCGGCTCGCCGGGCAGCGACTCGGATCCGCGAGCATCCGAGATGGTTCGGCGGAGAGCCAGCACGACGGCGGTGCCCGCTCCGCGCGAGGGATCCCTCGGAGCAGCGGCACGGGCGCTATGGATCGGGTCCAACTGCACGAGCGCCCGCCGGGCGGCAGCAGCTGCCTCGTGGTGCTCAGGCGCCTGCAGGCTGGCCAGCCGTGCGAGCAGGTAGGGCGGGACGATGCTGCAGTGTGAGTGGGCATCTGCGCGTGTGTTCATGCTGCCTCCTTGGTTGGTCCAAACGTAGTGCCCGCCTCTGACAGTCATCAATGGCTGGACCCGGGACGGCTGCATCGCGCGCTCAACGAACTACGCTGAGTGCATGAGCGTGGAGCGGAACACCCGCAACCTTGAAGAGGGCATCGAGAAGGACTTCTCCGGGAAGATGACCTACGGCTCCTACCTCGCTCTCGATGCCCTCTTGTCCGCCCAGCATCCGGTCAGCCGGCCGGAGCATCATGACGAAATGCTGTTCATCATCCAGCATCAGACCTCGGAGTTATGGCTGAAGCTCGTGCTGCATGAGCTGGGCGCGGTGAGGACCCATCTGCGTGCGGACGACCTGCGTGCGGCGATGAAGGGCATCGCGCGGATCAAGCACATCCAGCGGTCGCTCACCGAGCAGTGGTCGGTGTTGGCGACCCTCACACCGTCGGAGTATGCCGAGTTCCGCGGTTCACTCAAGGCGGCCAGCGGCTTCCAGTCGTACCAGTACCGTGCGGTGGAGTTCCTCCTCGGCAACAAGAACGCCGCCATGCTGCAGGTGTTTGAGAGCGACGCGCAGGCTTTGGAGCTTCTGTCCGCCCTGCTGCAGGAGTCGAGTATCTATGACGAGTTCATCCACTATCTTTCCCGGCGCGGCTACAACATTCCCGAGGAGCTGCTCGAACGGGACGTCACGCGCGCTCACGAGTTCAACCCCGGGCTAGTCCAGGTGTACAAAACCGTCTACGAGGACTCCGCTACGCACTGGGACGTCTACGAGGCCTGCGAGGAACTCGTGGACCTTGAGGACAATTTCCAGTTGTGGCGATTCAGGCACCTGAAGACGGTGGAGCGCACCATCGGCCACAAGACGGGAACCGGGGGGTCGAGCGGCGTGGGCTTCCTCCAGAAAGCGCTCGAACTGACCTTCTTCCCGGAGCTGTTCGCGGTCAGAACGGAGATCGGACGCTGATGTCTCCAATGGGAGCAGCGGGAACTGTGTACGGTATTTTTGAACGGTGCTGATCTCAGACCGCGACATCCGAACCGAAATTGCTGCCGAGCGTATTGTGCTCGATCCCTATGACCCCGCAATGGTTCAGCCGTCGAGCGTCGACGTCCGCATTGACCGGTTCTTCAGGCTCTTCGATAACCACAAGTACGCGCACATCGATCCGGCCGAGAACCAGCCGGACCTGACCCGTCTGGTGGAGGTGGCTCCCGATGAGCCTTTCATCCTGCACCCCGGGGAGTTCGTCCTCGGATCGACCTATGAAATGGTGACCCTTCCCGACGACGTCGCCGCCCGGCTGGAGGGAAAGTCATCGCTGGGTCGGCTCGGACTCCTGACACATTCCACGGCCGGCTTCATCGATCCGGGCTTCTCCGGCCACGTCACGCTCGAGCTCTCCAACATGGCGACCCTGCCGATTAAGCTGTGGCCCGGCTCCAAGATCGGCCAGCTCTGCTTTTTCAAGCTCACCTCGCCCGCGGAGCACTCCTACGGTTCCGGCCAGTATGGCAACCGGTACCAGGGGCAGCGCGGGCCGACGGCGTCGCGAAGCCACCTCAACTTCCACCGCACCGAAATCACCGAGGGTTCAGTCCCCGCCGCAGAGCAGGTCTAGGCAGCCGGTACGACGGCGGGCGTCACCTTCGCCGGCGGCTTGACCGGAAGCAATACCAGCAAGCCTGCCAGCAGCACCACCAGGATGCCGAGGATCCCGAACCGCTGTTCCCCGAACAATCCGATGAAGAGGGAGAACAGCGCCGGGGCGAGGAAGCTCACGGCACGGCCCGTGGTGGCGTACAGTCCGAACATCTCTCCCTCGTCGCCCTGCGGGGAGAGGCGCGCCAGATAGGCGCGCGATGAAGCCTGGGCCGGCCCGACGAACAGCGTGAGCAGGAGCCCGAAGATCCAGAACGTTGTATCGCCGCTCCATTGCAGGCCCAGCATCGAATGATCCGCCGCACCGAGCACCATCACCGCCGTTCCCGAGACCAGCAGCCCTATCAGGGCGACGATGATCACCAGTTTGGGACCCACCCGGTCATCGAAGAAGCCGCCAATCACGGCGCCGATTGCGGCAATGACGTTACCCACGATGGCGAACAGGATGACTTCGCTCAGTTCGAAGCCGAATGTCCCGGCCGCGATGATGCCCCCGAAGGTAAACACAGCCGCGAGTCCGTCCCGAAAGATTGCACTCGCGAGGAGGAAGAAGATGGTGTGCGGGCTGGTGCGGTAGATCGCCTTGATACGCCGGAAGAGCAGACCGTAGGACGCCAGGAATCCCAGCCGGTTGACGTTCCGCTGCCGGGGGATTTCCGGTACCGCGAACATCACCGGCAGGGCGAAGGCAAGGAACCACAGCGCCGAGAAGACCGCGACGAGCCGGATGTTGAGAGAGTCCTCCGTGCTTGACCCGAACCAGTCGACGACGGGTTGGACGAATGCCACCAGCACGATTACCAGGGCAACGATCCCGCCCACGTAACCCATGGCCCAGCCGAACCCGCTCACCCGGCCAACGCTTGAAGGAGTGGAAATCTGGGCCAGCATGGCGTTGTAGTTGACCCCGGCAAACTCAAAGAAGATGTTCGCGGCCGCGATCAGCGCGACTCCGAGAATCAGCAGCTCCGGGCGGGGGAAGACAAAGAAGCACAGTGCGGTCAGCACAGCCACAAGCAGGCTGTTCACACCGAGCCACAGTTTCCGGCGGCCGCCGACGTCGGACCGCTGACCGGTCACCGGAGCAAGGAGCGCAATAAGGAGACCGGCAACCGCGAGTCCCCAGCCGAGCACCTCGGATGCGTAGGTTTCGCCGCCGAAGGCATCGGAGGTGAGGTAGACAGTGAACACAAAGGTGGTCATCACGGCGTTGAATGCCGCGGATCCCCAATCCCAGGACGCCCATGCGAGCACGGGTTTCGAAAGGATGCGTCCAGGGGCCTGTGGGGAGTCCGTGCTCATGGCTGCATGCTATCTGGTGCCGAATAACAACTGGTTGACCCCTCTTATTATTCCGCGCGCCCTTTTCTTGCGCGGAGGGCAGAACCGGGATGGCGCGGTGTATGCCACCGGTAGAATGTTCCTAGGCCCTTGACCGTCAGCTGACCGTCTCAACTCGAGAGATCAGGAGATCATCGTGCTACTCGTGCTCATCGCCCTCTTTGCGGTGGCCACAGTGGCGCCCCTGATCTTCCGTATGATGGGCCGTTCGGCCTTCTACGTTCTCGCCGCGGTTCCGGCGGCCGGCTTCCTCTGGCTACTGGCAACGTTCTCAAATTACACCGACTCTGCGCAGGTCGCTGCCAACGGGCAGCCCAACGCGCCGCCGTCCGTCGTGCTTCCATGGATCCCGCAACTGCAGCTCGAACTCGCTTTCCGCATGGACGCGCTGTCAGCCGTGCTCAGTATCCTGGTGCTCGGCGTCGGTTCCCTGGTGCTGTTTTACTGCGCCCGCTACTTCAAGCAGGATGACGCGAACATCGGGCCCTTCGGCGCCCAGTTGCTTGCATTCGCAGGCGCGATGTTCGGTCTGGTGATCGCCGATGACCTTATCCTGCTGTTCATCTTCTGGGAACTGACCACAGTCCTGTCCTATCTGCTCATCGGCTACTCCCGGCACCGGTTGTCCGCCAGGCGTGCGGCGCTGCAGGCACTGGTAGTGACCACGCTCGGTGGTCTGGCAATGCTGGTCGGCCTCATCATTCTGGGACAGCGTGCCGGGACGTATCGCCTGTCGGACATTCTTGCGAGCACGGACTCACTGACCGGCCCAGCCATCGAAGCGGCGATTGTCCTGATCCTTGTCGGCGCCCTCTCAAAGTCTGCGCTGGTGCCTTTCCACTTCTGGCTGCCAAGCGCCATGGCTGCTCCCACTCCGGTGAGCGCCTACCTGCATGCGGCGGCCATGGTGAAGGCCGGCATCTACCTGATCGCGCGCTTCGCGCCCGGCTTCTCCGACAGCCTGATGTGGCCGCCGATCGTGCTCAGCCTCGGACTCGCAACAATGCTGTTCGGCGGCTGGCGGGCACTGCGGCAGCATGACCTCAAGCTGCTCCTGGCCTACGGCACCGTCAGCCAGCTCGGGTTCCTGACCATTGTGGTGGGACTGGGCGGACAGGACGCGGCGCTGGCCGGGCTTGGGCTCCTGCTCGCACACGGGTTCTTCAAAGCCACCCTCTTCCTGGTGGTTGGTATCATTGATCACCAGTCGGGCACCCGCGACATCCGCAAGTTGTGCGGGGTAGGGCGCTCCGCGCCGGTGCTTGCTGCCGTCGCTGTTATCGCCGCCGCCTCGATGGCCGGCGTGCCGCCCCTCCTCGGCTTTGTGGCAAAGGAATCCGTCCTCGAGGCGTTTGTCCACCACGCGGAAGAAGGACCGTTCGGCGTGGTCGTCCTGGTTGGAATCGTGCTCGGGTCAATGCTGACCTTCGCGTACAGCGCCCGCTTCATCTGGGGAGGCTTCGCCCGGAAGTCGTCCGCGCCCACCGCGTTCAAACCGGTGGAGCCGTCCTTCCTGCTGGCGCCGGCACTGCTTGCGGTTGCGACTGTTGTTTTCGGCTTCATTCCGGCGCCGCTCGATGCGGCAATCCAGCCCTATGTGGGCACCTTCCCGGAAGAAGGGGAGACACCGCACCTGTTGCTGTGGCACGGGATCACCCCGGCGCTGTTCCTGTCCCTGCTTTCCATCGCCGGTGGTGTTGCGCTGTTCCTGCTGCGTGAACGCTTCGAGCAACTGCAGATGCGCATCGCACCGGACGTTGATGCCGAGCGAAACTACAAGGCTGCCATCGGCGTCCTCGACGACGTAGCGGTCTGGCTGACCGGCCGCACGCAGCGTGGTTCGCTGGCGTTCTATCTGTTCGTCATCCTGTCGATGGCGATCATCACGCCCCTCACCGCCTTGATCATCTTCGACGCGCCGACTCCCGAGAGCTGGTATCTGGCGGACTCGCCCGCACAGCTGATGGCCGGCGTCGTCATCATTCTCAGTGCCATTGCGGCTCTGCGGGCGGCAAAGCGTTTCATGGCCGTCATCATGGTCGGAGTAACCGGTTACGGCATTGCGTTGATCTTCGCCCTACAGGGTGCCCCGGATCTTGCAATGACACAGCTTCTGGTGGAAACGATTGTGCTTGTCGCGTTCGTCCTCGCGCTGCGGTCGCTCCCGGCGCGTCTCTGGCAGCGTGCGCCCGGACGCAAGTACCGGGTACTCCGCGCGGTTCTCGGGCTCTCCTTCGGCGGAGTCATGATGGCGATCGCAATGTCCGCAATGGCTTCCCGCGTGGCAGACCCTATTTCGCTGAGCTTTCCCTCGCTGGCGTACGACGACGGCGGCGGCGCCAACATCGTGAACGTCACCCTCGTGGACATCCGGGCCTGGGACACTTTCGGTGAGATCAGCGTGCTCGCTATCGCGGCGACCGGCGTCGCAAGCCTCATCTTCATCCGCGGTCGGGGCGACGGCAGGGTACGCGCGGATGGGGTCAAGAGCGGGACGGTCGGCCGGAACCAGGAACCGATCGACGCCTACGGTCGCGAAGCTGCGGCCCTGGAGCTGGCCAAGAAATTCGCGAGCTCAGTCAACGATGCGTGGCTCGTGGCAGGGCGGACCCTTGCACCGGAACGGCGCTCCATCATCTTCGAGGTCATCACCAGACTGCTGTTCCACTCGATCATCGTGTTCTCCATCTACCTCCTGCTGGCCGGGCACAACCTGCCGGGCGGCGGATTTGCCGGCGGTCTGATGGCAGGGCTTGCGCTGACCATTCGATATCTCGCGGGCGGCCGGTTCGAACTCGCCGAAGCTACCCCCGTCAGCGCGGGATTGCTCCTTGGCGGCGGTCTTGCCACTGCCGCGCTCACCGCCATAGTTCCCGTGTTCCTCGGGGGCGAGGTGTTCCAAAGCGCAATCATCGAAACAACCTGGCCGGTCTTCGGCCACATCAAGTTCGTCACGTCCACGATCTTCGACATCGGCGTGTACATGGTGGTGGTGGGGCTGGTGCTCGACGTGCTCCGCAGCCTCGGCTCCGAGATTGACGAGCGCAGTGAAGGCGCAACCGCCACCATGGACGCCCGTTCTCCAAAACCGGAAGAAGCCCCGGAGCCGGAAGAGAAGGTGGCCCAGTGAGCGTCAACGTCACATTGCTCGTCATCATGGGCGCCCTCTTCGCTGCGGGGATCTACCTGCTCCTGGAGCGTAGCCTGACAAGGGTCCTGCTCGGTCTGATCATGCTCGCCAATGGCGCCAACATGCTGCTGCTTGCGGGGGGCGGCGCCGCGGGCCGGGCCCCCTTGTACTCGTCCGGAATCGCCCCGGAGGACTACAGCGACCCGCTCCCACAGGCGTTGATTCTCACCTCGATTGTCATCTCGTTCGCCGTGACGGCCTTCATGCTGGGAATTATCTACCGTTCGTGGATCCTCGGCCGCCAGGACGAGGTCCAGGATGACATCGAAGACCGGCGGGTGGCGTCTCAGAGCAGCTTCGATGCCGAGGACGACGCCGAAATTCCCATCGAGACCACAGAATTCACCCCCATCGAAGAGGCCGAAGAAGCGCCGGGCAACCAGCGGGCGGGAATCGGCAGCAGAGCGAGCAACCCACGAACGGAGGAGCGATGAACATAGCGAACCTCGCGCCTCTGGCAGTCGTGCTGCCGTTCCTGGGCGCAGCTCTTGCCTTCCTTTTGATCCGGCATTCCAGGTCCCAGCGTGCCGTGAGCATTACGACGCTCTGCGTAACCCTGATGATCGAGATCTTCCTCCTGCTGGATGCCAGCGGAAAGGGCACAACGGCCGTCTTCATCGGCAACTGGGCGGCTCCCTTCGGCATCACGATGGTGGTGGACCAGTTCTCCGCGCTGATGCTGGTGGTCTCCTCGGCCGTAAGCCTCGCGGTCCTGATCTACGCCACAGGACAGGGGATGACCGACGGTGACGAGGACGGGCCCATCTCGATCTTCCACCCGACGTACCTGATTCTGGTCGCCGGAGTGTCCAACGCATTCCTTGCCGGAGACCTCTTCAACCTGTACGTGGGGTTCGAGATTCTCCTCACCGCAAGTTATGTGCTCATGACACTGGGCGGCACCACACCGCGCATCCGTGCAGGGGTGACCTACGTCGTCGTCAGTGTGGTTTCCTCGGTTCTGTTCCTCATCAGCATCGGTATGATCTATGCCGCAACCGGCACCATCAACATGGCGGACCTGGCCCTCAAACTCGCGGATCTCGACCCCGCGACGCAGATGATCCTTCACCTGATGCTGCTGGTGGCATTCGGCATCAAGGCCGCGGTTTTCCCGCTGTCCTTCTGGCTGCCCGACTCCTACCCGACCGCCCCTGCTCCGGTGACCGCCGTGTTCGCCGGCCTGCTGACCAAGGTCGGCGTTTATGCAATGGTGCGGACTGAGACTTTGCTGTTCCCCGGCGACCGCATCAACACGCTGCTGATGATCGTCGCCATGCTCACCATGATCGTGGGCATACTCGGCGCGCTCGCGCAGTCGGACATCAAACGTATGCTCTCCTTCACGCTCGTCAGCCATATCGGGTACATGGTGTTCGGGCTCGCAATCTCCACTGTGATCGGCCTGGGCGCCGCCGTCTACTACGTTGCCCACCACATCATCGTGCAGACCAGCCTTTTCCTTGTCACGGGTCTCATCGAGCGCCGGGGCGGAACGGCCAATATGGATCGACTCGGCGGACTTGCGAAAATCTCGCCCTTCCTGGCGTTGCTGTTTTTCATTCCGGGCATGAATCTTGCAGGTATCCCGCCGTTCTCGGGCTTCCTCGGGAAGCTGGGACTGCTGCAGGCGGGCGTCGAACTCGGGACACCGCTTGCCTATGTGCTGGTCGGAGCCGGTGTACTGACGAGCCTCATAACGCTGCTTGCGATCGCGCGCGTCTGGAACCGCGCCTTCTGGCGCCGGCCGGAGGACGCAACACACCCGGATCCGATCCTGATGGCAACCTCGACAGACGGCTCGGCGGTGACGACTTCCCGCAGGGTCGCTGGGCACAGCACCGGTAAGTTCGCGGGCAGGAGTGCCGTCAGTTTGCTGCCCAAGACCATGGTCGGCGCCACCACGGGGCTCGTACTGCTGGGCGTCAGCCTCACGGTACTGGGCGGCCCCCTCTTCGAGCTGAGCGACCAGGCAGCGCAGCAGATGTTGGACCGTTCCCCGTATATCGACGCAGTCCTCGGGGAAGGCGCAACCGAAGCGGCAGGAGTCTCACCATGATGACAAGGCAACGTATCCCGTTGCGGGTTGAATTGCCGCTCCTGATCTGGCTGGTGATCGTGTGGGGAGCGCTCTGGCAGGACTTCAGCCTGGGTAACCTGGCGTTCGGCGCCATCATTGCGTTCGCGGTCGCGAACTTCCTTTATCTCCCGCCGGTGGAGCTCAGCGGGCGGTTCAATCTCTTCTACGCCGTTGGGTTCGCCGGCAGGTTCCTCTACCAGCTGCTGCAGGCCAGCGTGCAGGTCTTCTGGTTGGCGCTCGTCCGTGGACCGAAGCTGAAGAACGCCGTGGTGCGGGTGCGACTGCGCAGCCCCTCCGACCTTCTGGTGACGGCGACCGGACATGCTTTGTCGCTGATCCCCGGTTCTCTGGTGGTGGAGGTGGATCGCTCGACGTCCACCCTCTACCTGCATTGCCTCAACGTCGCGACGGATGATGACGCCGAGAAGGTTAGGGAGAATGCCCGGCGCACCGAAGAATGGTTGATCAGGGTTATGGGGTCCCGTGAGGATCTTGCCCTGCTGCGCTCGGAAGCGCCGCATCACCTCGACGGAAGGGCGCACCAGTGAGCATCGTTCTTGGCATCATCGCCGTCATTCTGGGAGTGTCTGCGCTCTTCGCGATCTACCGGGTGGCTCGCGGCCCGTCGATTCTTGACCGCGTGCTTGCCGTGGACGTACTCCTGGCGATCGTGGGAGGAGCACTGGCCGTAGACATGGTCGTCAATGGGCACACGAACACGCTGGTGATCCTCGTGGCGACATCCTTGATCGGTTTCATCGCGTCGGTGACCGTCGCCCGATTCGTCACCGAGAAGAAGTGAGCCGCTGATGGATGCTGCCCTGGATACCCTGACCGCCGTCCTGCTCCTCGGAGGGGCGCTTATGTCGCTGGCTGCCGCCGTCGGGCTTCTGCGGTTCCCGGACCTGCTGAGCCGCATGCACGCGGCAACCAAGCCGCAGGTTCTCGGGCTGCTGCTGTTCCTGTTGGCGATCGCCGTTCAGCAACGTTCGTGGGCGGTTGTGCCCGTACTGATCGTGTGCTGGATTTTCCAGCTCCTCACCGCTCCTGTCTCAGCCCATATGGTGGGCAGGGCGGGCTACCGCACCAAGCACCTCCGTAAGGACCTGCTGAGCATGGACGAGTTGGACGACGTCGTGGAACACGCGGCCACCAAGCGCCGTGAGGCGGGCGACCGCGCGTCCAGGGACTGACCGGAATGACTGTCACCCGGTGATTGTCAGGTGAGGTCGCGGGTGTTCTCGTAGCGGCGGATTGCCTGCTGGGTGGTGCGGTTGGTGAGCACGCGGATGGTGGTGCTGACGGAACCGGAAATGATCGCGAAGGCCAGCGCCGAACGCAGGCTGTTCTCCAGGCCTTCCTTGTCCTTCGGGGGCTCGTTTCCGGTGACCCGCTTCCAGATGAAGTCGACAAGCTGCGTTCCCACGAGGCCCGCCCCGATGCCCAGTCCAACACCCATCAGTTTGAAGATCGCGTTCATGGTGCCTCCTTCAGTCGGCTTAGTTTTGCTCCCAGCCTAGCGTTATCGGGACCCTCCGGTGGGAGGGCACCGAAGATCACGACGACGACGGTGCCTCCGTTCCCGGGTGTAGAGTTAATCTCGCTCAAAACAACGACAGGGGAGCGCAGCCACGTACGTGGTGGGCGCTGAGAGTGCGGACCACCGCAGACCCTCGAACCTGATCCGGCTAGTACCGGCGAAGGGAGTCGAGTTCTCAGGGCGACCGGCGTCCTGCCGGAAGGCCTTCCCCTCCTGTACCCAGGAGGATTTCACTCATGACTGCTACACACAGTCCTACACCGTCAACATCCCGCCGCCGCTTCGAATGGCGCGTCGTGGATATCGTGGTCGCCTCGGTCATCGCGGTGGCCGTAGGCGTCATCTTCTTCGCCTGGTCCGCCGGCTACAGCGGCGTGGCAGCCGTGACTGCGGCGTACCCGCCGTTGGCCGGCCTGTATTCGGGTGGCTGGCTCATCGCCGGTGTGCTGGGCGGATTCATCATCCGCAAGCCGGGCGCTGCCATCTACTGCGAGGTCGTCGCGGCTGCCGTTTCGGCGCTCATCGGCACCCAATTTGGAGTTGCCGTGCTCTTGTCCGGCCTGATCCAGGGCATCGGGGCCGAGCTGATCTTCGCCCTGTTCCTTTACCGCCGCTGGAACCTTGGGGTCGCGCTTCTTGCCGGGCTGGGCGCCGGACTTGCCCTCGCCGTCAGCGAGAACATCATGTACAACGCAGCATGGACCATGGATCATAAGCTGATGTACGGCGTTTTTGCGGCCGTCTCCGGTGTAGTGCTCGCAGGGTTGCTGTCCTGGCTTGCCACTCGCGGCCTGGCGAGGACCGGCGCTCTGTCTTCCTTTGCTTCGGGCCGCACGGCTGACGTTTAGGGTGAGCCCGACGACGGCCGGCCCGGCTGCAATCACCGCCCAGGGCTGGGGATGGCGTCACCCTGGCCGGGCGCGGTGGGCGGTGCGCGACATCGACCTGACCATCGACGCCGGGCAGCGCGTATTGCTCCTCGGCGCCTCCGGTGCAGGAAAATCGACTCTGCTCCACGGACTCGCCGGAGTGCTCGGCGAGCATGACGAGGGAGAGCAGACCGGCTCGCTCGCGGTCGACGGCGTCAGCCCCGCCGCTGCTCGCGGACGTTCCGGACTGGTCCTGCAGGACCCGGATACCCAACTGGTCCTTGCGCGCGTCGGTGACGAGGTAGCGTTCGGCGCCGAGAACCTGGCCGTGCCGCGTGCCGAGATCTGGCCGCGCGTGAGGCGGGCGCTTGACGACGTCGGTCTTGATGTCCCGCTCAACCACCCCACCACTGCACTCTCCGGGGGTCAGAAGCAACGACTTGCTCTGGCTGCCGTCCTCGCCATGCAGCCCGGATTGCTGCTTCTTGACGAGCCAACCGCCAATCTTGACCCCGCAGGGGTGATCGAGGTGAGGGACGCCGTCGTACGGGTGCTGGACCGGACCGCTGCCACGCTCGTCGTGGTGGAGCACCGGGTCGAGGTATGGGCCGATGTGGTGGACCGCGTGATCGTACTGGATTCCGACGGCGGTATTCTCGCGGACGGCGAACCGGACGCCGTGCTTCAGCGAAACGCCGTGCGCACCCGGCTCATAGAAGCCGGGGTATGGGTACCCGGTCACCGGCCCGCTACTCCCGCCGTTCGGCAGGGTGCCGGCGAGGACCTCCTGCAGGCTGCCGGGTTATCTGTCACACGCACCAAACGGGGACCTGCGGTGCTCAGCGGTGTTGACCTCATCCTTGGTCAGGGCGAGGCGGTCAGCGTGCTCGGACCCAACGGAGGCGGCAAGTCCACGCTCGCCCTCACGCTCGCAGGGCTGCTGAAGCCGCGCGCCGGCAAGCTGACAGCACTGGACCCGCTCGCCCGCGGAGTCGGGTCCACGCCGCAGAACTGGAAGTCCGCGGAATTGGTCAGCCGGATCGGCACGGTGTTCCAGGAGCCCGAGCACCAGTTCCTGACCAACACTGTGCTTGAGGAACTCGAGTTCGGACCCCGCCGGGTTGCCCGGCAGAGCGAAGCGGACATACGACGCCGGATCGACCCCATCGCGGAACGGCTCAGGCTCACGGGACTGCTGAAGGCCAATCCCTTCACGCTGTCCGGAGGTGAGAAGCGGCGGCTGTCGGTGGCGACCATGCTCGCCACAGACCCGGACATCCTGATTCTGGATGAGCCCACCTTCGGTCAGGACGCGAACACCTGGGCTGAGCTGATCGGCCTCCTCGCCGAGCTTATCCATGCGGGTACCTGCGTGGTATCGGTGACCCATGACCGCGAGTACACCACGGCGCTCGGGAGCCGCATCGTGAGCGTCGACGGACATTCCGCAACGCTGGAGGTAGCGGCGTGAGTGTGGACATCCTGACTCCGGAGATCACTGGCCGGTTCCTTCCTCGGGCCAATCCGCTCTCGAAGCTGTTCGCCGCCGTGGTGATCACCGTCGTCGTCATGCTCAGCGTGGACTGGGTCAGCGCCGGCGTGGTTCTCGCTTCTGAACTGCTCCTTCTGCCGCTGCTTGGCATCAGCATCCGGCGGCTGCTGCTGCGGACCTGGCCGTTCGTCCTCGCGGCCGTCGTCGGTGCCTACGGGACCGCGCTTCTCGCGGAGAAGACCGGGCGTGTCCTGTTCGAGCTGGGGCCCGTGCTGTTCACTGAGGACTCGGTCAACGCTGGTTTAGCCATCGGGCTGCGCGGGCTCGCAATCGCGCTTCCGGGCCTGTTCCTGCTGGCCAGTACCGACCCGACCGACCTCGCCGATGCGCTCGCGCAACGACTGAGGGCTCCGCACCGGTTCGTGCTGGGAGCGCTGGCGGGGATGCGGCTCGTTGGGCTGCTCTTCGACGAATGGCGGACCCTCGGGCTGGCCCGGCACGCCCGGGGAGTGGGCCACGAGGGCAATCCGGCGGCACGCCTCGGAAACTTTCTCGGTCAGGCCTTCGGGCTCATGGTGCAGGCGATCCGACGGGCAACCCGGCTCGCCGTGGCCATGGAGGCACGTGGTTTCGGTGCGGGACCACGCACCTGGGCCAGGGAGAGCACCTTCAGCCGCGTCGACATCGTGGTGGTCCTGGTTGGTGTGGCGATCGCCGGGCTGGCTGCCAGCGCGTCCGTGCTGGCGGGGACCTGGAACTTCATACTGGGCTGACGGACTGCGGTCCAGCACCCTGTCGGAATAGGCCATCGAGGGGCATGATGAAGGAGGCCGCAGGTTTTTCCCAACCTTGCACCGCATGAATGGGTAAGAACTGCGGTGGAATGGCTTGGGATGTCGAGTGTGGGGAACGAACATGGCCGAAGGGCAGCCGGACTGGCTCAGCGTCATCAGGGACAACCATCTGCGCCCTCTCCGGCGGTTCGTTCACCGTCTTACACCGGACGCCTTCCTGGCCGATGAAGTCGTCCAGTTGACTCTGTTGCGTGCCTGGGAGCATCCGGTGATGCGGGGGCACACTGAACTGGAGATCCGCGCGTGGCTTTTCGTGGTGGCCCGCAACATTCTCGTTGACTCATTCCGCAGCGGGTTCAGCCGCCACGAACTTGACGTGGACGAGGTCCCGGATACTCCTTCCCGCGACGAGGTCGAACAGCTCCTGACCTCCTGGCTGCTGACGGACGCGCTCAACGAGCTCTCCCCGGAACACCGGGATGTGGTGCTGCACTTCTACTTCCGCGGTGAGACCGTGGCCGAGATTTCACGGTCCCTCTCCATACCGGAGGGGACCGTGAAATCCCGGCTGCACTATGCCTTGCGCTCCCTGAAGAGTGCGCTCCTTGCCCGCGATGTAGTCCCTGGCGGGTAGGTCACTGAATCATGGTGCCGTCAGGTGCGACGACGTACCACACCTCGTTCACGCCCTGACCGTTGGTGTCGCCCGGTGCTTCATCTTCGGCGAAGTAGTAGATCGGCATTCCGTTAATGGTCACCTGCAGCTCGCCGTCGGGCGTTTCAATGGTGCCGACTTCGCCCGTGACGCCTTCGACCTCCGGAGTCTCGCTGTCGCTGAGCACCGGCGGCCAGGCTTCAAGGCAGCCACCTTCGCAGGCGCTGACGCCGGAGTCCGGCTCGTCATTGGTGAAGTAGTAGACCACCATGCCTTCGGCGTCGACCACAACTTCACCGAGGTCCGTCTCGGCGACGCCGAGGGGAGTTCCGACGGTTCCGCCACCGGCTGCCTCACCGGACGGTTCCTCGGATGCCTCCTCTGTAGCTTCCTCCGTGGTCTCCGCCTCTGTGGTCTCGGTCTCCGTGGGTTCCTCAGTGGGTGGTGCTTCTGCAGCAGTCTCTTCACCTGCGGGGATGTCCTCGGTCTGCGTGTCGGAGCCGCCACAACCGGTCAGCGCCAACAGGCAAACCGCGATGACGGCGAAAAGGACGCGTAATGCTTTACTCATGTTGATTCCTCCCGTGATCACCCCCTGGACACCCGGGGGATGGGAGTGGCCACTTGACCCCTCTGCTGGGAAGACGCAGGAAGCACCCCCGAGGTTCAACGCGGAGGAGAACTCACAGGTGAATCCCAGCTTCGGGCGATTACGGGCAGGTCAGGAGGCGAGCGCCTTACCCAGATCCGTCTGCAGGTCGCTGACATCCTCGAGGCCCACCGAGAGCCGGATGACGCCGTCGGACAGGCCGATGGCGGCGCGGCCCTCCGGCCCCATTGCCCGGTGAGTGGTGGTGGCAGGGTGGGTGATCAGGGTCTTCGAATCGCCGAGATTGTTCGAGATATCGATGATGTTCAACGCATCGAGCAGCGCGAACGCCCGCTCCTTCGCCCTACCCTCGGGCGCGTCGAGTTCGAAGGTCACGACGGTGCCGCCCGCAGTCATCTGCCCTGCCGCCAGGTCGAACTGCGGGTGCGATTCGAGCAGCGGGTACCGAACCCAGTTGACTGCCGGCTGGGCTTCCAGCCAGCGGGCGAGGGTAAGCGCCGAGGATGATGCGTGGTTGACCCGGAGCGACAGTGTTTCCAGACCCTTCAGGAGAGTCCAGGCGTTGAAGGAGGACAGCGCCGGCCCGGTGTGCCGCATGAGTGTTTTCACCGGCCCCTCGATGAACTCCTTCCGCCCCAGGATGGCACCGCCGAGCACCCTGCCCTGGCCGTCCATGTGCTTGGTTCCGGAGTAGACGACGACGTCGGCGCCCAGCTCCGTGCAGCGCTGGAGCAGCGGGGTGGCGAAGACATTGTCGACAACGACCTGCGCGCCCGCGGCATGCGCCAGTTTCACCACCGACCGGATGTCGACGATCTCCTGCATCGGATTGGACGGTGACTCGAAGAAGACCGCAGTGGTTGGAACGCTCAGCGCGTCCGCCCACTGGTTGAGATCCCACCCGTCGACGAAGACGGTCTCCACGCCCCACCGCGGAAGGATCTCATTCAGGATGACGAAGCAGGACCCGAACAGGCTGCGGGATGCGACCACCCGGTCCCCGGCAGCCAAAAGCGCCCCGAGTGCAGTGAAGACAGCGGACATGCCGCTGGCCGTGGCGAAGCACGCTTCCGCTCCCTCGAGCAGGCGCAGGCGTTCCTGGAACATGGCGACCGTCGGGTTGCCGTACCGCGAGTAGACGAAGCGGTCCACGTCACCGGTGAACGCAGCTTCGGCCGCCGCAGCGGATGAGTAGACGAACCCCGAGTTGAGAAAGAGCGCCTCGGACGTTTCCTCGAAGTTGGACCGGGCCAGCCCGCCGCGAACGGCGAGAGTATCCGGCGACCAGGCAGCGACGTCGTCGTCTGTCTGTTGAATGCGGGGATAGCCGCCGTTTCCGGCGACCGGCTCGCGGTTGACCGCCGGAGAGAACGACGACGGCGTGGGCTCACTCACCGGGGTTGCCCTGCCCAGCTGCCGGGACGGCAGCATCGGAACCGGAGTGGGCAGTGGTCGCCAGGCCGCATGCCTGCCAGCCGCCGTCGGCTTCGAACCCGTGGATCACGTTGTACGCGGTGTGGCCCGCGGCGGCGGCGCTCTGCGCAGCCGCAACCGAGCGGACGCCGGAGCGGCACAGGAAGAGCAGTTCCCGCCCCTTCAGGCCGTTGAGCTGGTTGAGGAACGAGACGTTGCGGCTGCCGTCGGACCGGTTCCATTCCAGGAACAGCGGCACGGTTCCGGCGTCGGTGAGGTCCGGGACCCCGACGCTCTGCCACTCCTCGACCGTGCGGACGTCCACAAGGACGGCGCCCTTGCTGACGCGTTCCACCGCTTCCCGGGGGGTGATGTCGCCGGCGTAACCGTTGCCGGAGCGGACCTGGGGGGTTGGATGCTGTGACACTGTGTCTCCTCACGCTGTGCACGTTGGTGATCGTGGATCCTGATCGGTGTGCCGAGTAGTCACCTGAGGCACCCCGCCGTGAAAGAGGGTTGCCGGCCAGCAAGTCAGGGCTTTGCGCTGGCGCTCGTTACTCCGGTTTGAACGTAGCATCGGCGGCGGCAAACCTGCCATGCGCGGCCGTAACGTGCGGTAACGCCATGCCCTCCTGATCCAGCCCGGTCAGGAGACAGCGTCCACCAGCGCGCCCAGCTCCTTCGTCAGTTCCGGCGATGTGGCGACCGGTTTTCCGTCGATGCTCTCGACCTCGGCGAGCAGCCGGACGCTGGAAATCAGCCAGACCCCGTCCGCGGTGAACAGGTCTTCAGGAACGAGAGGACCGTAACCCAGTTCCCAGCCGGCCTCGCGGGCGGTGGCGAACAGCGCCCCCTGCGAGGTGCCGGGGAGGATCCCGCTTTCCAGTTGCGGCGTAATGAGTCGCTTGACGCCGTCAGCAACCCGGGCAATGAGGACCGTCGATGTGGGTCCCTCGAGGACCTTGCCGTCGGAAGAGGTGAAGATGACATCATCGGCGCCGTGCGCCCGCGCGTATCGCAGGGCAGCCATGTTCACGGCGTAGGAGAGCGTTTTCGCTCCCATCAGCAGCCAGGGCGCGCGTTGGGCCACCGTGCTGTCATAGCCGCGGTCGAGCAACAGCACCTTCAGGCGCTGTCCGCGCAGTTCCTTCGGCAGCGGAGAAACCTGCACCCAGGCGGTGGCTCCCGCTCCTTCCTCGCCGCGGGTGGCAACGAGCTTGACGACCAGTTCGCCGTCGTCGTCGGCTTCCGCAAGTGCAGTGGTGATGGCTCGTTCCCAAACGCTCGACGCCGGGACGTCGAGTTCCAGCGCTTCGGCGGACGTGGCGAGGCGCGCCAGATGCGCCTGCAGCTTCCGGGGGGCGCCCTGCACCGCCAGCATGGTCTCGAAGATGCCGTCCCCGCGGGTGATGCCCGTGTCGGTGACCTTGAGCTGCGGTTGCCCTGCGTCGGCGATGCGGCCGTCGGGATAGGCGGAGTCGAGGAACACCAGAACAGTCATGCGCCCAAGCCTAGTCACTCAGGAGTCCGAGCCGCTTCCCTCGTTCAATCCGCGCTGGGCCCAATCTGCCTCGTCGGAGGCTTCCTCCGGGAGTGGATCGGTGGCATCCGGTACCTGGTCGGGGGCGTAGTCGATGAGGCCCGCGTCGACCCGCTCCTGCTCGGTGGCTGCCGCCAGGGCATCATCGTCAAGGCGTTCAGGTTCTCCGGCATGGCCCTGGTAGATGCGGTTGGGAAGGAACTCGTTGTCCGGTTCCTGAACGTCATCCAGGTTCGGGGTGTTCTCATCGTTGGAGCTAGTCATGACCGTTCTCCTTCGTCGCTTCTTCCGTGATCCGTTATATGGTTCCACACCGGGTAGGGGGACGGAAGGGCCCGTACAGCAACCAATGGCGGCGGGCGGTCACTCGGGAAAAACCGAGCCGAGCGCGGAGAGCACCCCGAACGCCTTGGTCCGTACTTCTTCCCACTCGTCCGCGGGGTCGGAATCGGCTGTGATCGCGCCGCCCACGCCGAGCGTGAGGCTGGTGCCGGCGTCGTCGTCCTGCACGACAAGGGTACGGATGACGACGGCGAGGTCCGCCGCGCCATCGAGCGAGAAGTACCCGGCGACACCGGAATAGACGCCGCGGGGAGCACCTTCAAGCCGGTCAAGGATGGCCATGGTGCTGATCTTCGGGGCGCCGGTCATGGAGCCGGGAGGAAAGGCAGCAGCGACAGCTTCAGCGCGGGACGAACCGGGCCTCAGCCTCGCGTCGATGGTGCTGACCATCTGGTGGACGGTTGCGTACGTCTCGATGTCGCAAAGGCGGCTCACTGTGACGGTTCCGGGGGTCGCGAGGTGGGACAGATCGTTGCGCAGCAGGTCAACGATCATGATGTTCTCGGCCCGGTCCTTGGCGCTGGTGCGCAGGTCCGTCTGCAGGGCAGCGTCTTCCTCGGGGTCGGGGGAGCGGCGCCGCGTGCCCTTGATCGGTTCGGCGCGCATGCCGCCCGACGCGTCCAGCCGAAGGAACCGCTCGGGCGACGTGCTTGCGACGGCCATCCCGGGGAAGACCAGGTAATGCGCGAACGGTGCCGGGTTGGCCCGGCGCAGAGCAAGGTACACCTCCAACGCATCGACCGGTGCATCGTCGTGCCCGTTCAGGGCGGTGGTCAGGCACACCTCATAGGAGTTGCCGTCGGCAATCTCGGCCTTCGCCGCGCGGATCTTGTCCAGGTACTCCTCCCGCGTATCGCGCAGGGTGAAGCGGTGCGCGCTGGAGTTCGACACAGTGGAGTTCGGCACAGCGGAGTTCGGTGTGGTGGATTCCCGTTCGGAGAGCACGACGGCGCGCGCCCGTTTCAGCCACGCTTCCGCGTCTGCGTCTCGGGAATCGTCATGCAGGGTGAGCAGGTGGGTGCGCTTTTCCTGATGGTCCAGGACCACGGCCCGGCCGGCGAAAAGCAGGGATGCATCCGGAACCGGACTTGCCTCCGGCGTGCGGCCGCCGGTTTCGCGCTTCAGCTCATATCCGAGGTAGCCCAGCCAGCCGAGAGCGAACGGGCCCGGGTACTCCGCGGGCAGTCGAACCGCTCGGCGACCCCACACGCCGTCCAGCCAGCGGAAGAAGGGACCGACGATCCGGGCTGTGACCGGGCCGCTCGTGACCAGGGTGGTCCCGCCGGTGTGTTGCGCAGTCTGGCCGAAGCACCCGCCGTCGTCAGCCAGGATCGAGAAGCGGTTCCGGCCGTGCGGGTCCTCCGTGGCGGAACTGTCAAGCCATGCGGCGGAGGTGGACCCGGCGTATAGCTCGCGGAAGACGCGGGCAGCATCGGGCAGCAGGTCAAGGGTTTCCACTTGCAGGGTCAGGCCCCGGCGGGCAGCCCGTTCCATTGACATCAGGGACTCGCATTGCGGCAGCCCGGTGAGCGCGCGGCGCAACTGGTCGGGAACCGAGTTGCCCCGGTGTCCCTGCACCAAAAGGTCCGCATGCGGCGCCGGGTGATCAGCTGCGAGCCACTGCTCTTCCTGCTCTGACCACCGCTTCCAGAACGGGGCATAGGTGTCGCCGTCGCGGTTCAGGGCGCTGGTTCGGCGGAGGTCGTCGTCGGCGTCGATCCAGATCACCACATCGAGGTGTTCCCGGGCAGCTGCGCACGCCGCCCCGACACCCTCGACCAGCACAATGTCCGCGGGCTGCGTGCTGCGGGCGTCGCCGTCGTCGTCTGCGGTCCAGTCCCACGCCGTCCACTGGGCGGGGCGCCCTGCCGCCAGGGGTGAAAGCACTGTGCGAACGTAACGGTCCATGCCGTCCGCGAGGCCGTCCCAGCCGGGGTAGATGTCCTCGAGGTGGAAGAGGCTGACGGTGTGATGTTCCCGCAGCAGGGCGGTGAGCTCTACCGCGAGGGTGGTTTTGCCCGCGCCGGACCGGCCGTCCACGGCGATAATGAGCGGAACGACGGCGTTCGCGGACTTATGTGCCATACGTCAGGCGAACGCCAACAGTGCACCGACGGCGATGAACAGGCTCCCGAAGATGCGGTTGAGCAGGCGCTGGCCGCTCGGACCGCTGGTGAACCGGCTGAAGGAGCGGGCAGCTGCCGCGAAGAAGAGCCACATCACCAGGACATCGATAACGACGACGGTGCCCGCCAGCACCCCGTACTGGCCGAGCAGCTCCTGGTCAGGCCGGATGAACTGTGGAACGAAGGCAAGGAAGAACACGATGGCCTTCGGATTGAGGAGGTTCACCCAGAGGCCGCGCCGGAACATTGAACCCGCGCCTTCGGCATGGAGCATTGCCGCCTGCTCGGCCGGGACGGGACGCTCAAGGAACTTCCGGATCCCGAGATACGCCAGATAGGCGGCTCCCGTGTAACGGATGACGTTGAAAGCCAGCGGCGACCCGGCCACCAGCAAACCGACTCCGGCCGCAACGACGGCGATGTGAACAAGGAGAGCAAGCTGCTGGCCGAGGATGCCCCACATGGAGCGCCGGAATCCCACCGTGAGCGAATTGCTCATGGTGTTCACGGCGCCGGCACCCGGCGTAAAGCTGATGAGCGCCTGGGCACCAACGAGTGCCAGCCACAGCGAAAGAGTCACTGAATAATCTTAGGGCTGTCCACCGCGGCCTCCTTCCCCTGCCACCAGCTCACCGTCGCTGCTGCGCCCTGCTGAAGGGGCGTGGGTTTGAGGTCCAGGAGCGCCTCGCTCCGTGAGGAGTCCATGACGAACGGGTTCTCGAACTGATAGAGCAGCTCCTTGAGTTCCTGCAGGTCGCCCGACACCACTCCCAGCGCACGGACCATCCGGCCCGAAATGGGCTTCGTCCGAGGCTCAGCCACCCCCGCGGCTCGGGCAAATCCGCGGACCATCTCACGCAGGGTGGGAGCAGCGGCCGTCGGCGCGTGCAGGAGTGAGTTCCAGAGCTCGTCCCGCGCGGCCGCGGCGATCATCGCCGCTGCAAGGTCCGGAACGTACGTGAAGGAGTGCGGAAGGTCCGGGTTCCCCAGCGGCCGGATGGTCTTTCCGGCGAGCACACGGGGGACAATGCGCTCGCCGGCATGGGCGGTGCGGACGCGTGGTCCATAGAAATCCGACGCCACCACGCTGACCGTCGCCGTGGATGATGCCTCGCGCTGCTGCAACAGCGTGGTCCGCACGCCTCGCTTGCCGCCGGCGGCGCCGCGGGAAGACGTTTCGGTCATGACTTCATCGGGCCGGTCATAGGAATACAAACTCTCTGGAAAGACGACGACGGCGCCTGCTCGCCCGGCCGCCTCCAAAACCACCTGCTCGGCCCGGGGGAGCTCCGACTCCCAGGTAGCGGCGGTGTAGGCGGAACCATGAATGCAGTGGAAGATGGCCGACGCGCCGTCGAACGCCTGCTGCATCTGCCGGTAGTCCGACGCGTCAGCGCGGACGCGTTCAATGCCTGGCAGGTCAGGACCGCTTCCGGATCTGGTGAGGACGCGCACGGTGTCGCCTCGGCTTGCCAGGTGTTCGGCGATGGTCCAGCCGACCGGTCCCGCACCGGTGACGGCGAATAGCTGTGTCATTGGTTGCTCCTGGTGGTTGTTGAGGAAAAGAGAGCAGTGCTCTCGCAAACAGTTTGAGCGCCTGGAGGGCTACTGTCAAGAGCGGTGCTCTCTCTTGTTGACACCGCTCTCGCGGTCGGAAAGCATGGGCGTATGACTCCAACTCCGAGGGAACGTGCGCGCGCTCAGACGATGGAGGACATCACGCGCATTGGTCGGGAGCATCTTGTCGTGCACGGGGCTGCGGCATTGTCGTTGCGTGCCATCGCGCGGGATCTGGGACTGGTGTCTTCCGCGGTGTACCGCTACGTGAAGAGCCGGGACGAGCTCCTCACTCTCCTGGTGGTCGATGCCTACACCGAGCTCGGCGATGAGGTGGACGCAGCAGTGGCGGAGGTGGCGCCATCGGATCATGCCGGGAAGTTCCTGGTGCTCGCGCGCGCGGTTCGCCGCTGGGCTGTGCGGGAGCCGGCCCGCTATGCCCTGCTGTTCGGCAGTCCTGTGCCCGGTTATCACGCTCCGGCAGAGCAGACCACCGGCCCGGGTACGCGGGTCATTCGGGCACTGGTCCGCATTTACGACGACGCCTACCGGGCTAACAGCAGGGGTGGGACGCTCCCCGGCATCATGCCGGGTGTCCCCGCCGAAGGCATGCTGCCGGCGGATCTGGCACGCATCCGCGAGGAGATGGGCCTGGCAGCGGATGACGACCTCATCGTGCGGGGAACCCTCGTGTGGGCCTCGCTCTTCGGCATCGTCAGCTTCGAGGTCTTCGGCCAGTATGGCGAGGGCACCTTCTCGGACCCGGAACAACTCTTCGAGCAGCACCTTGCGGTGCTGAGGAGCGTCGTAGGTCTTTAACTACGGTTATCGGTCTCCCATCACAGTTGTCGGCCTCTGATGACAGAGGATCACCGGGCAGCGTGGCCGCGGGCGAGCTCTTCCAGCACGAACTGCACGATCCCGGGAACGGCGTCGTGAATCATCTGCCACGTGGCCTCGAAATCGGCGCTGTCCCCATACCAGGGGTCGTAGATGCCAAGCTCGGAGATCGGCGTGCCGGCCGTCGACGGGTCGAATTCGCGCAGCATCCGCACCCTGCCTCGGCTCTCCGCATCGGGAGCCTCAAGCTTCAGATCCTCGTAGTGGTCCACATCGAGGGCAAGGATGAGATCCCGCTCTGCGTACCAGATGGGATCGAACTTCCGTGCGCGGTGGGTTTCGCTTGTGAGGCCGAGCTCGGTCAGCTTTGCGGCTGCGCGCTCGTCGATCGGGTTACCCGCCTCCCAGCCGGTGGTGCCTGCGGAGTCAACCATGACGTCGTCGTCCAGTCCCGCTTCCTCGAAGGCACGGTTCAACATGATCTCGGCCATGGGAGAGCGGCAGATGTTACCGGTGCAGACAGTGACGATCCTGTACATGGGTCAATCCTAGGTATGAAGGCAGGAGGGGCGCATCGGGCGTGCCGACAGCGCTATACCCGGATGATCAGTTCACCGCAGGGGATGAGGAACCAGCCATCCGGTGACTCGCCCCAGCGGCGCCATCCCGAAGCCAGCCGCTCCAGCGTGGCCTGGTCTGCCAGACCCCGCTCGAGGGTCTGCTCCGCGAAGCCGGAACTCAGGACCCGCTCCGCCCAGGTCTCGGCGTGCCAGCGCCGGCGTTCCTCGGTGGCGTACAACCAGTTCGACGACGAAGCTTCCACGTCCGTGAGTCCCGCTTCGTGTGCCCACGCCAGGAGGTGGCGTCCGGCGTCGGGCTCGGCCTGGTTGCTGCGGGCCAGCTGCTGGTAGGTGTCCATCCACTCGTCGAGTTCCGGCGTAGGTGGGTACCACGCCATCGCGTGGAAGTCTGCGTCGCGGACCGCGATGATCCCTCCCGGCCGCGCAACCCGGTGCATCTCACGCAGCGCGGCGACCGGGTCGGTGAGGTGCTGCAGCACCTGATGCGCGTGGACAACATCGACGGACTCGTCCTCGAGGTCAAGGTCGTACACGTTGCCGGTGCGGAAGGAGAGGTTCTCCACCCCTGCGTACGTCCGCTCGGCCAATGCCACAACGTCCTCTGAGCGGTCCATGCCGATGACCTGTCCGGGATCGAGCAGTGCGGCGAAGTCGGCGGTAATGCTCCCGGGACCGCAGCCGACGTCCAGCATGTTCATTCCGGACGAAAGGTGCTCCAGCAGGTACCCGGCGGAATCTGTTGCCCGGCGCGTTGCATGGGCGCTGGTGACGCTCGAATGGTGGCCGTGGGAGTAGACCTCGTCGCTCATGATCGACAGATTACCCCGGTGCTTCGTCCATCGCGTGTTCGCGTGCGTGCACCGTGGCGTCGGTGACTTTCCGCATCATCCTGCTGAGGAGTGCGAGCTCCTCAGGCGTGAATTCGGCGAGCGACTGCTCCACTTCCCTGGCCAGCGGAGTGAACAGCCTGGTGCCGGTGGCGAGGGCCTTCTCCGTCATCTCCAGATGTACCTGCCGCCGGTCCACGGAACTGCGTGAACGGCGGACATGACCCGCTTCGTCCAGCCGGTCGATCAGGGCGGTGGTTGCCGGTGAACTCAAATTGAGAGCCTGGCGGAGCATGCCCGGGGTCACGGTGGCACCGGCACGAGCGGCGCCCATCATGATGCCGAGCGCGTTCAGGTCAGTCCGGTGCAGTGCATCCCGAACGCTGATGGTGTCGACATATCGATCGGTCTCGACAGTGAACTGTTGCAGCAGGGCCATCAGTTCACGTGGTGCGGCGTCGGCCATGTTCCTCCTCTACCTACAGATTAGGATACTGCTATTTATCTCCATCATGGATATAGTAGGTAAAAGAGATACTTAGAAGGGATTGGCATGTTCAAGAAGAAGTGGGTCCGGGTGTTCTTTCCGGCATTCATCGTGGTGCTGTGGTTCATCGGTGCCGGGTTCGGCGGACCCACCTTCGGGAAGCTGGAGGAGGTTTCCAGCAACGACCAGGCGTCCTTCCTGCCCGCGAACGCGGAATCGACGGAGGCCGGCGAGTTGCAGGAAGCATTCACCGACTCCACTGCCATACCCGCCGTCATCGTCGTCGAGTCGGAATCGGAGATTCCGCCGCCGGAGCTGGCGCAGTACCAGGAGCTGGCTACCCGGCTCGCGGATGTGCCCGGGCTTGAGCCGGCTGCGGAGGGCCAGCCCGCCGTCGTTGGCCCGATCCCCTCAGAGGACGGTTTTGCCATCCAATACATCGCTTCGGTGGCCGACGACGCCGAACTGGGCGAGGTGATCATCGAACTCCGCGAGGTGCTGGAGGCCGAGCTGCCGGCAGATGCCGAAGGGTATGTCACCGGCCCCGCCGGCTTCACAGCGGACCTGGTCAGTGCCTTCGGGGGTATCGATGGAATCCTCCTTGCCGTGGCGCTTGCCGCCGTGTTCGTCATCCTGCTGGCCGTCTACCGTGCACTCATCCTGCCGTTCCTGGTCCTGTTCACGTCCGTCTTCGCGCTGGCCACCTCCATCCTGCTCGTCTATGCCTTTGCGCTCTGGGGGTGGATTGAACTGAGCGGCCAGAGCCAGGGCATCCTGTCGATCCTCGTGATCGGTGCCGCGACGGACTATGCGCTGCTGCTCGTGGCCCGATACCGGGAAGCCCTGACGGAATTCAGCTCGAAGGGGGACGCGATGAGGGTCGCCTACCGTGCGTCGGTGGAGCCGATCGTCGCATCGGGTGCCACCGTCATTCTCGCGCTGCTGTGCCTGCTCTTCTCGGATCTCAATTCGAACCGCAGCCTCGGTCCGATCGCCGCGATCGGTATTGTCTTTTCGCTGCTTGCCGCGCTGAGCCTGCTTCCTGCGCTCCTCCTGATCTTCGGCCGTAGCGCATTCTGGCCGCTGCGGCCCAAAGCCGGTACCCATCCTGCCGGAGTCCACGGCAGCAACGTCACGGGACTCGAAGGTCTGCGCGGCACCTGGAAGCGCATCGGCCACCTGGTGTCGAGGTTCTCGCGCCCGGTCTGGGTTGTGTCCCTGCTGGTGCTCGCCGCCGGCTCGCTGGGACTGCTTCAGCTGCAGGCATCCGGTGTGCCGCAGTCTTCAGTGATCCTTTCGCCGTCAAACGCGGTCGACGGGCAGGATGCGCTGGCGCGCCATTTCGACGCCGGCGCAGGCAGCCCGGTCATCGTGATTGCGCCTGCCGGGCGGGAAGATGGAGTCCTCGAGGTCCTTGAAAGCTCCGAGGGTGTAGCGGAGGCGACGCTTGTCGCCGACCAGGCGGGCGCCGTCGTCGTACGCGATGGCAACGTCCTGATGCGGGCGACCCTCGATTACCAGGCGGACTCCGCCGAAGCGGAGGAACTCGTCAGGCAGCTGCGCACTGACCTGGATGCCGTGAGCCCGGATGCGCTGGTCGGCGGGGTAACCGCCGTCGCGCTGGATACTAACGTCACAGCGCAGGCTGACCTGACGAAGATCATCCCGATAGTCCTCGTCGTCATTCTGGTCATCCTCATGCTCCTGCTGCGCTCGGTGGTGGCGCCGCTGCTGCTGATCGGCTCGGTGGTGCTGTCCTATGCGACCGCGCTCGGGGTGTCGGCGCTGGTGTTCAACAACATCCTCGGGTTCGATGGCGCGGATGCCTCGGTGCCGCTCTTCGGTTTCGTCTTCCTCGTCGCGCTGGGGGTGGACTACAACATCTTCCTGATGACACGCGTGCGGGAGGAGTCGCTGCGCATCGGAACCCGGCCGGGCGTCCTCCGCGGCCTCGGCGTGACCGGTGGGGTGATCACCTCGGCGGGAATCGTCCTTGCCGCGACGTTCGCCGCGCTCGGGATCATCCCCATCCTGTTCCTGGCGCAGATCGCGTTCATCGTGGCGTTCGGTGTGCTGCTGGATACGGTGATCGTCCGGTCGCTGCTGGTTCCGGCGCTCGCATATGACCTCGGCCCGAAGATCTGGTGGCCCTCGAAGCTGGCAAAGCACGACGGCGCGGCCTCCTCTTCGTCCGACCCAAAGCACCGTGCGGATCGCGAGTTGAGCGAAGTAGACTCAACTTCAGCTTGACACTCCATCAGGTCGTAGTAAGGTTGAGTGCAGAACGCTCAATCTGAGCGGAACCGACAATCCCGGCCGGTGGAAACCAAAGCCAGCGGCTCGTCGAAAGGAACACGCATGTCACGTGCAGTAGGTATCGACCTCGGAACAACCAACTCAGTCGTTTCTGTGCTTGAGGGTGGCGAACCCACCGTCATCGCGAACGCTGAGGGTGCACGCACCACTCCCTCCATCGTCGCTTTCTCCAAGGGCGGCGAAGTCCTGGTCGGCGAGATCGCAAAGCGCCAGGCCGTCAACAACATCGACCGCACCATCGCTTCCGTCAAGCGCCACATGGGCACCGACTGGAAGAAGCAGGTGGATGACAAGACCTACACGGCGCAGGAAATCTCTGCCCGTATCCTGCAGAAGCTGAAGACCGACGCCGAGAGCTACCTTGGCGAAAAGGTGACCGACGCCGTCGTCACCGTGCCGGCCTACTTCAACGACGCCGAGCGCCAGGCAACCAAGGAAGCCGGTGAGATCGCCGGCCTCAACGTGCTGCGCATCGTCAACGAGCCCACGGCTGCAGCTCTCGCCTACGGCCTGGACAAGGGCAAGGAAGACGAGCTCATCCTCGTGTTCGACCTCGGTGGCGGAACCTTCGACGTCTCGCTCCTCGAGGTCGGCAAGGATGAGGACGACTTCTCGACCATCCAGGTCCGTGCAACCTCCGGTGACAACCGCCTCGGCGGCGACGACTGGGATCAGCGCGTTGTGGATTTCCTGCTCGCGCAGGCAAAGGCCAAGGGCGCAGACCTCTCCAAGGACAAGATTGCACTGCAGCGACTGAAGGAAGCTGCCGAGCAGGCCAAGAAGGAACTGTCCTCCGCCTCGTCCACCAACATCTCCCTGCAGTACCTTTCGGTCACCCCGGACGGCCCTGTGCACCTGGACGAGCACCTGAGCCGCGCCAAGTTCCAGGACCTCACCAAGGACCTGCTGGACCGCACCAAGAAGCCGTTCCACGACGTCATCGCGGAAGCCGGCATCAAGGTCTCGGACATCGATCACATCGTGCTCGTCGGTGGATCCACCCGTATGCCGGCTGTCTCGGACCTGGTGAAGGAACTGGCCGGCGGCAAGGAGCCCAATAAGGGCGTGAACCCGGATGAGGTCGTAGCCGTTGGTGCTGCGCTGCAGGCCGGTGTGTTGAAGGGTGAGCGCAAGGACGTCCTCCTGATCGACGTGACCCCGCTGTCGCTGGGCATCGAGACCAAGGGCGGCGTGATGACCAAGCTCATCGAGCGCAACACGGCCATCCCCACCAAGCGCAGTGAAACCTTCACCACCGCCGATGACAACCAGCCCTCGGTTGCCATCCAGGTGTTCCAGGGCGAGCGTGAGTTCACCCGTGACAACAAGCCGCTGGGCACGTTCGAGCTCACCGGTATTGCACCGGCACCCCGCGGCGTTCCTCAGGTCGAGGTCACCTTCGACATCGACGCCAACGGCATCGTGCACGTGTCCGCCAAGGACAAGGGCACCGGAACCGAACAGTCCATGACCATCACGGGCGGAACCGCGCTGTCGAAGGAAGACATCGACCGCATGGTCCGCGAAGCCGAGGAGCACGCAGCCGAGGACAAGAAGCGCCGCGAGGCAGCCGATGTCCGCAACTCTGCCGAGCAGCTGGCCTACTCGGTAGGCAAGCTCATCGACGACAACTCGGACAAGCTGCCGGAGGAAGTCAAGACCGAGGTTCAGGCCGACGTCGACGCCCTGAAGAAGGCCCTCGAGTCCCAGGACAACGATGATGAGGTGAAGGCCGCCTTCGAGAAGCTGCAGACCTCGCAGACCAAGCTCGGTGAAGCCATCTACGCCCAGGCCCAGCAGGAGGGCGCCTCCGGTCCCGGTGCTGCCGGTGCCGGTGAGCCCAGCGAGAACGGGACCAAGGCGGACGACGACGACATCGTCGACGCCGAGGTTGTCGACGAAGACGAGAAGAAGTAGCCATGCCGCACCACGGAAACGAAGAAGAGCACTCAGAACCAGTCAGCTTCCGCGATAACCGGAAGATCGACCCGGAAACTGGGAAGGTCCGTGGGCAGCAGGACAATTCCGGTTCGGGCTCTCCTGACCAGGCACCCTCTGCGGGTGCCGGGCAGGAGCCCGGCTCAGGAAGCGCTGATGCAGGCGCCCCTGGGATGGCTGCGGATGGTCCCGACGCCGGTGCTGATGCACTGGCCCAGGCAGAGGCGATCCTCAACGAGGCCGGCGGCGGGGAAGAGATCTCCACGCCTTCCACCGACGTCGAGGCAGAGCTTCGGAACGACCTCCTCCGCCTTCAGGCCGAGTACGTCAACTACCGCAAGCGCGTGGAGCGGGATCGCGACGTCGCCCGGGATATGGCAGTGATCGGGGTACTGAACTCGCTCATGCCGGTTCTGGACGACATCGACGCCGCGCGCCAGCACGGTGACCTCGCAGACGGGCCCTTCGCCGCGATCTCCACCAAACTGGAGAACGCCCTGAAGACCTACGGCCTGTCCCGCATCGATGAGACCGGAGTGGAGTTCGACCCGAACATCCATGAGGCACTCATTCAGCAGCCGAGCGCGGACGTGCAGTTCGACAGCGTCAGCCAGATCCTGCGCGCAGGCTACAAGAAGGACGAGCGAGTCCTGCGGGCCGCCCAGGTGATCGTCGCGGTACCGGAGTAGTCAGACCGGACGGAGGGAGTCCCCGAGGAAGGCGGCTTTAATATTCCGAAGCGAGCTCTGCGAGTCTCGGAATTTCGTTGCCGCCGTTCGGGGGCTCCCTTCGTCCCCACCCGACAACACGAAGAGTTATAGAGAGGAGGGGTCAGATGGCTAGTCAGGATTGGGTCGACAAGGACTTCTACAAGATCCTTGGTGTGCCCAAGGACGCCTCCGACGCCGACATCAAGAAGGCCTACCGGAAGCTCGCGCGAAAGCACCACCCCGATCAGAACCAGAGCACGGGCGGCTCGGACAAGATGTTCAAGGACATCTCGGAGGCCTATTCGGTGCTGTCCGACCCGGAGGAACGTCAGCAGTACGACGCCATCCGGGCGATGGGCAGTGGAGCCCGCTTCACTGCGGGTGGACCGGGCGGACCGGGCGGCGGCGCCGGGTTCGACGACATGTTCGGCAACCTCTTCGGGCAAACAGCCGGCCGTCAACGCGGCGGTTTCGGCGGCGGCAGCAACCTGCCTCCGGAATTCGCCGATCTGTTCGGCGGCGGCTATTCGTCGGGCGGCGGGTTCCCCGGGTACCAGGCACCGCCCCGCAAGGGCGCGGACCGTACCGCCAGCACCACCATCTCCTTCGCGGGATCCATCCGGGGGACCACCATCGGCCTGCGGGAACCGTCCGGCGAGGTGATCGATGTTCGCGTGCCTGCCGGCATTCGGGACGGCCAGAAGGTCCGGGTCCGCGGGAAGGGACAGACCGGGCCGGCGGGCAACGGCGACCTGATGGTCACGGTGAACGTGAAGCCGCACCCGTTCTTCCAGCGCGACGGCGACAACATCCGGGTGCACGTGCCGGTCACCTTCCCCGAGGCAACCCTCGGAGCGCAGGTGGAGGTGCCCACGCTCGACGGGGAAACGGTGAAGGTCAAAATACCCGCGGGCACACCTTCCGGTCGGACCCTGCGCGTTAAGGGCAGAGGGGTGAAGACGTCCAAGGCAACCGGTGACCTGCTGGTGACCATCGACGTCGTCGTTCCCCAGAACCTGAACAAGGAGGCAGAGGCCGCTGTGGAAGCCTTCGCGAACGCCACGAAGGACGCCGATCCGCGGAACAACCTTGCCGAGAAGGCACGGCTTTAGGGTGTGGGAAATCTAGGCAGCAGAGGGGAGCGACACCAATGTCTGTTGATATGAATATGCCGATCTACGTCATCTCTGTTGCCGCAGAGTTGGCAGACATGCATCCCCAAACTCTGCGTCAGTACGACCGGCTGGGCCTCGTCACTCCCAGCAGGGCACCGGGACGGGCCCGCCGGTACTCCCAGCGTGACGTCAACGTCCTGCGCGAGGTCCAGCGTCTTTCCCAGGAGGGTGTCTCCCTGGAAGGAATCCGGCGCATCCTCGAACTCGAGAATCAGGTGATGGCCCTACAACACCGGGTCAGTGAACTCACTGAGGAGCTGTCACAGCGCCGTAAAGCGGAAACCAGCCGCGTCTTCGCTGCAGGGCTGGCGGGCGACGTCGTCACCCTCGCCCGGGGGCAGCGCCCCCGCCCGCGCAGCCAGGCGCTGATGATCTGGCGCGGAGACCCCTCCCGCTGAGGGCTCCTCACATGGCGCAACGTCCAAATCCACGGCACACTTGTATACATGCCTGAATCAGAGTTCGCTGACGCCGCGGAAGTCCTGCTGGAGGGTGTACTCCAGCTCCTCCTGTTCGGCGGAGCAGTCCTGGGCGTACTGGCGATCGGCGCGGCAACCGGTACCTGGTTGATTGTTCGCCGCATCCGACGCTCAGGAATCCTCCGCCGCCGGATCCAGAGGGGGAGCAGCCGCATTCGGTCCTTCTCCACGGACGCGTCTTCCCGGGAACTCGCGAGGTACCGCCTTCAGCTTGAGCGCTCAACCGACGCCACCCGCCGGTCCCTCTCAGCCGCTATCGCCCAGGGGTCCCCCGCCGGTGCCCTCGCCGCAACCGCCGAAGACCTCACGCGCGCTGAGGCGGTACTCGGTGAACGGATCGCCCTTGCCGAGCGCGAACCCAACAGGGTCCTGCGGGAGGAACTCGCCCGCAGCATCGGATCCGAGGTGGATTCCCTCTGCGATTTGTCAGCACAGCTGCGCCGCACGCTCCTGGAGGTTCACCAGGTCTCGGGCAGCAGGCAGCTTGACCGCGCCACGTCGCGGCTCACCATGGAGATCGGCGCGCTGAAAACCTGGAACGCCGCGTACGGCACCGGCACCCGGCGGGCATAGCCGACGTGTCCGTCCGACGCCGCATCTCACGCATCATTTCCTCACGCCGTAATGCGCAGGAACCCGTCGACCCAATCGCCACGCTCGGGCAGTCGCAGCGGCAGCAGGAGGAAAACCTCGACCGGGCACGTCGCAGCGTAGCGGACCTCGCCGCCGTCCGGCACCGGGTGGAGACCCTGACCCGGCAGGCGGCCGCAGACCTCGACGCCTGCAACCGTGAGGCAGAGCGCGCGGTTGCGAACTCGAACGACGACGCTGCGCGTGCAGCCCTGCGCCGGGCGCTGGAGGTGCAGAAGAGGCTCGATACGCTGACCCAACAGCGAGACGACGTCGACCGCCAGTTCCGCTCGCTCGAGGCCGATCTGTACCGTCTGGAAACCTCGCTGCACGAGAATGCGGTCCGATTCGAATCACTGAGGGCGCAGCAAGGGGCTACCCAGGCAGCCCTGGAAGTCCAGGGTGCAGTTTCAGCCTCTGCGGGCAGCAGTGCAGAAACTGCTCGCGCCGCCCGCGAAGCGGAACAGGAAGCCCGGCGTCTGCGGCATCTTCAGGCAGCACAGGAAGAGCTTGCGTGGTCGGATCCCTCGTCACCGAACCTCGAGCGGGCATTCGAAGAACTCGAGGCACGCGACGCTACCGAGCAGCAACTCCGGCAGCTGAAGGGCCGGACCGACCGCGGTAGGCCCTGAAGGGCGTACTGCCGGCGCCCTCCGCGGGACTTGTCGGAGCCGGTTGTTAGGCTCTGGGCATGGAACAGAGCAGCGGTAGCGTTCTTGTCGGCAAACACTTCCTGGTGGTCGGTGCCACCGGCCAGCTCGGTTCGCGCATAGCCCGCGAGCTGAGCTCGCGGGGTGCGCGTCTGACGCTCAGCGGACGCGACCGAGGCAAGCTCGATTCGTTGGCAGCCGAGTTGGAAGCAGGTGCATTTCCAGCGGACCTCACCGCGCCGGCAGGGCCGGGCAGCATCATCGACGCGCTGGGCGACAGCATGCTGGATGGGCTCGTCTGCTCGGCGGATGTGGTGGCGTTCGGCCCCGCTTCAGAGCTCGACGATGACACCCTGGACGAACTGCTCCTGACCAACTTCGTGGGTTACGCCAGGCTCCGCGTTTGCCCCAGGGTAAGGATCCGGACGCGGTCGCCTGCCGCATCGTCGACGCAATCACCGCCGGGGAACAGGACCTGCCGGCATCGTCGTTCGTGTGAGAACGGTGCCCCGCTCCACGTGCCTGGCAGCGGGCATCCTCCTGCCGCTGCTCAGCGGAACCGACGGCCCTGATCCCGCCGGGCTGCCCACAGGGCAGCGGCGCCAAGGGTGAAGGTCCACGTCAGCAGGCATACGAGCGTCGTCGCCTCCAGTCCCTCGCCCGTGAGGGCAAAGACGGCCAGGTCACGCGCCGCCCGCGAAGGCAGGAACAGCGAGAAGGTGTCCAGCCACTCAGGGAACGCCGCCGGCGGAAGCATCATTCCGCCGGCGAAAGCCAGGGGGAAGAAGACAACCTGGGTCACAGCCACGGCCACCTTGGAAGTGCACAGGTACCCGATCAGAAGCCCAAGGGCCAGGAAGGGCAGTCCGGACAACAGCCAGACGGCGACAGCGAACGGGATGCGCCACCAGGCAAGGTCCCCACCGGTGAACGACTCGAGGGCGCTGGTCAGGGTGGCTCCGATGACCAGGACCGGAATCAGGGACATGACGCCGAACAGCATTGCACCGGCTGCCCTCGCCAGTATTCCGGGCAGCGGTCCGGCAGGCAGGGATCGGACGTAGGTGCTCCATGGGTTGGCGCGGTCCTCAGCCACGCCCACCCCGTAGTTGAACAGGTAGGCGCTCATGACGCCGAAAACCGACAGCTGCGCGATGGCGGACAGCGAAGCGCCGGGATTCTCCGTCACTGACGATTGCGGCACCACGAAGAACACCAGGACCAACGCCGGGAAGACCACCGCGGCGATCACGGCCACCGGGATGCGGAACTGTTCCAGGAATTGCGCCTTGGTATGGGTGCGGATCAGCGAGAATTGCGAGGGCGGGTTGGCGGCGGTGGTGCTCATGGCTGCTCCTTGGCGGTGATGGCGCGGAAGGCTTCCTCGAGGGTGGCTGCGTGGACTTCGAGCTGTTCGAACGGCAGGTCCCGCAGCACGAGTTCGCGCACGGTGGCGTCCGCATTGTGGGTGACGAGAGTGATGCGCCCGTTGTCCGCTGTTGTCACCTCCACGGTGTGGGCAATAGAGCTGAACGACGACGGCGGCAGTTTCGTCCGGAAGGAAACCTTGCTCACGGAGACTGTGCCTCGGATTTCGTCCACGGTCCCGTCGGCGATGATCGTGCCGCGGTCGATGACCACCACGCGGTTGGCGAGCGCCTGGATCTCCTCCAGATAGTGGCTCGTGATGAGCAGGGTACCGCCGGAGCGACGGTACTGACGCAACTGCGCCCACAGGGTTTCGCGGGCGTCCACGTCGAGCCCGGTGGTGGGCTCATCCAGGATCACCAGTTCCGGTCGGCCCACCAGGGCGAGGGCCACCAGCAGGCGCCGCTGCTGCCCGCCCGAAAGGCCGCCGCACTGCTTGCGTTCTATGGACGCGAGTCCGAAGTCGGCCAGGAGTTCGTTGCTGGAGACCGCATCGGGATAGTGTGCGGCGACGAACCGTACGGCTTCGCCGACGGTCAGGTTCTGGGGAACTGCCGTCGCCTGGGGCGTCATCCCGAGTCGCAGTCTGGTGCGCGGGTGGGCAGGGTCCCCGCCGAACAGACGGACCGATCCCGAATCCGGTCGCCGAAGGCCCGAGAGCAGACCGATCAGTGTGGATTTGCCGGCACCGTTCGGACCAAGCAGGCCGACTGATTCTCCGGCGTTGATCTGCAGTGAGACGCCCGTGAGGGCGGGGGTCGTTCCGAAGGTCTTCGTGACAGCATCAGCGGAGGCGAGCGCCGTCGTCGTGCCCCGTGGGGACACAGTGATGGCAGGGGAAGTCATGGTTTCTCCGTCAGCTCGATGGTAAGCATCTCGTGTAAGGCTTTCCGGTAGGCGGCGTAAGCAGCCTTCCCTTCCGGTGTGATGGCGACGTAGGTGGCGGGCGTCCGCCCCTCGATGGTCTTCGAGACGGTGACGTAACCGGCGTCTTCAAGCTTGCGCAGGTGCGTCGAGAGGTTGCCTGCGGTCATCTCGAGTATCTTCTGCAGTTTGGTGAAGGCGATCCGGTCGCGCTCGCCGACTTCATTCAGAGTGGCGATGGCGCGCAGCCTCGATTCGGCATGGATCACGGGGTCAAGCTCAGGCATGGGAGAACCTCCGCCGTTGCCGGAGTGCCTCGAAGGCCGCGCCGACAAAGAAGCCGCCGGAACCAAGGATGAAGAACACGGTGAGGAAGTGGTCCGGGCCTGCGAAGATGGCGGCGAGATCCACCACGAGGAACCAGATCCCCATCACAACCTGGACGACGTCGTTGAAGGTGGTTCCGCCGGTGATGTACAGCAGGCCGACGATCAGGATTGCGATGCCGTTGATGAGCATGCCGCGGAGCCAGAAGTCATCCACTGCGGCAGCGATCGCACCGCCCAGCGCGCTCAGGACAGTGAACCCGAGTGCCCAGGACACCGCGTAGAACCCGCCTGTGAAGGTTGAGTGCCCGCGGATGCCGCGGCTCTGTCGGGCGAAGACCACCACGGTGGATATAACGCCGAGGGCGATCAGCACACCGAAAACCAGGAGCGCGGTCTCGGGTTGCAGAGGAAGCCAGCCCTTCTGGGAACCGTGAAGTAAGCCATAACCCAGGAGCCAGGCGAGGGCCCATAAAAGGTACAGCCACGTTCCATCGGCACGCAGCTCGCGGCGTGCGCGCTTCTCTGCGGCAGCAACAACACTCAGGGCGGCATTCAGGTCCAGTGGCCGGTCGCCGTCGAAGGGCTCGGGGCTTTCCACGGTCTCTTTCTCGGAGGAGTTCATGCAAACCACTTTGCACCACAAACTGCTTTGTGGCAATAGTCAGTGGGCTCGTAGGTCATCGGGTGTCAAACCTGCACCTGCACGGATACGCTTCCACCCATGGCGATTCAACCTGACACCAAAGACTGGACGTGGGTCCTCGAGCGGGCTTGCGACGAATGCGGCTTCGACCCCGCTGTACACCCGCCGGAGAGTATCGCGCAACAGCACCGGGAGGACTTTCCACGCTGGCGGAGTGTGCTCAACCGGGCCGACGTCCGCGAACGTCCGGATGAGAGCACCTGGTCAGCGCTTGAATATGCCGCGCATGTTCGCGACGTGTACGTGCTCTTCACTGAGAGGACGCGACTGATGCTGACCCAGGAGGATCCGGTCTTCGCGGACTGGGATCAGGACCGAACCGCCGACGAGAAGAACTACCCCGGAGAGGATCCTGCCGGAGTGTCACGCGACCTCGTAGCAGCGGGCGAGGACTACGCCGTGCTGCTCGATTCAGTGTCCGACTGGAACCGGCAGGGGCGGCGAAGCAACGGCTCGCGCTTCACCATCGGCACCCTCGCACAATATGGACTGCACGACGTCGTCCATCACCTGCACGACGTCCGCGGCTGAGGGCGGGACCTAGGAAACGCGCCGGTAGGTCAGGTCGAAAATCATGCGCCCGGCATCGTGCGCCTTGTTTTCGAAGCTCGTGAGAACGCGACCCTCGAAGCGCGGCGCCCAGCCTCCGAGTGCGTCCTCGCCGTCGTTCACGGAAGCGGTGCCGGCCCGCTCGCGGCCCTCCCGCCGAGGGGTCCCGCCGACCTCGTGCTCAACCCCGCTGGCCCAGACCTGGGTGAGCGGACTGTCGGCACCGGCGCGCTCGCCGTCGTGCAGGTTCTCAAAGAACGGCGAGGCATTAGCCGCTTCACGCATCTGCGCCGCGTAGTCCGACCAGTCCGTAGCGAGGCGCAGGAGGCCGCCGGGCACCAGGACCCGGCCGGCGAGCTCAATGAAGGAATCCTTCACCAGGCGCCGTTTGTGGTGACGCGTCTTGTGCCACGGGTCAGGGAAGAAGACCCACAGCTCAGCGACCGAGGCGGAGCGGATCATCGTGGCCAGTGCTTCTGCGGCGTTCACCTGCGCAACCCGGACGTTCGTGAGCCCGCGCTGATCGATGCGGAGCAGGGTCTGAGCCAGCCCCGGCTTGTAGACCTCGAGGGCAAGGAAGTTGTGTTCCGGCCGCTCGGCGGCGGCATGCGCCACGGCCTCACCCAGGCCAGAGCCCACCTCGACGACAAGCGGCGCATCCCGCCCAAAGGAGGCGGCGGCGTCGTATTCCCAGGTTGGGTCCACTGACGTGTCGGCCGCGGAGTTGCGCGGGACCTCCACCACCAGGCCCTCGGACAATTCCGCCCACGCATCACGACGGCGGCCCTGCAGGCGTGAGCCGCGGCGAACGAACGATACGGGCTGGGCAGGGAAGGGCTGGGATTCAGGCTGCGTACTCATCTCTACAAGCGTAGCGAGGCCCGCCAAGCCGGTTCCTGACCGGTCAGGCTGAGGCGGCGGCCAGCTCCGCGATCCGGGCAACCGCCAGCTGCGTGTAGAGGGCCGTGCCGTCAGCGAGGATGCTGTCGTCGAAGGCGGCATAGGGGGAGTGGTTGAACGCCGTCCCCGCCGGATCAACACCGGGTTTCACCGCCGAGAGGAACACGAAGCTTCCGGGCACGGCCGCCAGGACCCTCGAGAAGTCTTCTGAGCCGCTGAGCGGGTTCACCATCCGGGTGTACCGCTCATCGCCGAACAGCTCATGCACGTTCTTCTCAAGGTTGGACGTTTCACCCTCGTCGGTGACGGTCAGCGGATACTCCGTCTCATAGTCGACCGTCGCGTACAGGCCGTGCGCTTCCGCGATGCCATTGACCAGGCGGGGAATCGCTGTGCGCATGAGGTCCCGGTTCTGTTCCGAGAATGTGCGGATCGTAGCTTCGATGCGCGCCGATTCGGGAATGATGTTGCGCTTGGTGCCCGCCTGCAGGAGCCCTACTGTCAGCACCACAGGGTCGAACATATCGAACTGCCGCGTGATCATCGTCTGCAGGCTCGTCACGATCTCCGCGGCCACGGTCACGGGGTCCTTCGCGCGGTGGGGAGCGGAACCGTGGCCGCCCGCGCCGTGAACTGTGATGTACAGGGCGTCGGAGGCGGACATCAGTGTGCCCGGCCGGCTGGCGAAAAGCCCGTTCGGCAGCATCGAGGACACAACGTGGATTCCGTATGCCGCATCCGGCCGCCGCCCGGCGGCCTCCAGGACACCTTCACGGATCATCACCCCCGCACCGTCAAACCCTTCCTCGCCGGGCTGGAACATCAGTACGACGTCGCCTGCCAGCTGGTCCCGCCGGTTAGCCAGGAGCCGGGCGGCCCCGGCGAGCATCGCCGTGTGCAGGTCATGGCCGCAGGCATGCATGGCACCGTCAATTCGAGACGAGTAGTCGACGCCGGTCTGCTCCTGAACCGGCAGCGCGTCCATGTCGCCGCGCAGGAGAACTACGGGCTTGCGGGCTGCGGAGGACGGCGCCGTTCCGCGCAGTACTGCGGTCACCGACGTCGTGTCCTTGCCGACGCTCACTTCGTAGGGAAGCCCGTCGAGGGCCTCCAGCACCTTTTCCTGGGTACGGGGGAGGTGCAGGCCGATCTCCGGCTCCTGGTGGAGCTTGTGGCGTAACTCCGTGACCTCCTCGGAAATGTCTGCGGCGTGCGAGCGGATGGCGGCGGCGGTGGACATGGCTTCTCCTGGGGTGCGGGGTTTTGGTGCAGCTCGCATGGTGGGCTTGCTCACACTCACCCCATCCTCACGAACGGGCGTCAGGAGCGCAACCGGACCACTGCTAGACTTGAGGCACTTGCTTGCGGCACATGGTGCCTCTTCCTCCGGAAGGCTTCCGCCGCAGCCTGCGTCGATGAACGCATTCTTTTGTCCCGCGCTATCTCCCATGATCGTGAGAGCGGTTGACACTGTCTGACTTTCCTTCGGCGGACTCTGGGCATCAACCGATGCGCAGGGAAGATGAGAAGAAAGTTCGTGTACTTTACATGACTACCTTTGCTGCGCTTGGCGTGCCCACAGCGTTGGTCCGTTCCCTCACCAACCAGGGAATCACCGAACCGTTCCCCATCCAGGTCAAGACCCTTCCTGACACCCTCGCGGGTCGGGACGTGCTTGGCCGCGGCCGTACCGGCTCCGGCAAGACGCTTGCGTTCACCCTGCCGATGGTGGCCCGCCTCGCCGAGCGTGAAGCCGCCTACCGCCGCAAGCCCGGCCGCCCGCTGGCTCTCGTCCTTGCTCCGACGCGTGAACTCGCAACGCAGATCAATGCCACCGTAGAGCCGCTGGCCGCTGAACTCGGCCTCAACACCACCGTCATCTACGGCGGTGTATCCCAGGCACGCCAGGAGAAGGCGCTGCGCGCCGGCGTCGATATTGTCATCGCCTGCCCGGGCCGTCTTGAAGACCTGATGCGCCAGAAGCTGGTGACCCTCGAATCGGTCGAGATCACTGTGCTCGACGAGGCCGACCACATGGCGGATCTCGGCTTCCTGCCCGTGGTGAAGCGCATTCTCGACACCACACCCACCGAGGGGCAGCGCATGCTGTTCTCCGCCACCCTGGACAACGGCGTGGACAAGATCGTGCAGCGGTACCTGTCCAATCCGCTGACCCACTCCGTGGACACCCCTCAGGCATCGGTCACCACGATGGAGCACCACGTGCTGCTCATCGGCGATCAGACCCAGAAGAAGCAGCTCATCGTCCAGCTCGCCTCCGGCAAGGGCAAGCGCGTCCTCTTCATGCGCACCAAGCACCATGCCCGCAAGCTCGCGAAGACCCTGACCGACGCCGGAATTCCCGCCGTCGACCTTCACGGCAACCTCTCGCAGAACGCCCGCGACCGCAACCTGGCGGAGTTCTCGACCGGTGACGTGCGCGTCCTCGTCGCCACCGACGTCGCCGCGCGCGGTGTCCACGTCGACGACGTCGAGCTCGTGGTTCACGTGGACCCTCCCACGGAGCACAAGGCCTATTTGCACCGCTCCGGCCGTACGGCCCGCGCGGGTTCCGACGGCACCGTCGTGACCATCACGTTGCCCGAGCAGAAGAGCGAAGTTCAGAAGCTCATGAAGGCCGCCGGCGTGAACGTCGGGTTCGAGAACGTCACCGCGACGTCCCCGTTGATCGGCAAGCTCATCGGTGACGTAGCGGAGAAGGTTGATCCCCGCACCCGGGCGGCTCTCCTCGCACAGCGCGAGAACGCCGGGGGCGGCACCTCCACCGGAGCGAACGCCGAGCGCAAGCGCGCCCGTCGCGCTGCCCCCGCTGCCGGAGGCCGCGGTGGCCGTGGCGGTCGCGGGCGTGTTGCCGCGGAGCCTCAGGGCAACCGGGCAGAGCGCCGCAAGGACCAGCCGCAGGCACCTCGCTTCGGTGGTGACAGCGACCGTCGTCGTTCCGGTGAAGGTGCAGCAGCAGCCACCAGCCGCCCTCGCAGGGCACGCTCCGGGGACGTCGCCGCGCACAGCGCCGCCGGCACCCGCGGCTCCCAGGGCAAGGCTCCGGCCGGTTCCGGGCAGCGCAGCTCCGGCCAGCGGGCATCGGCGCCGTCGTCCTCGGGCCGCCCCTCCGGCAACCGCGGAGCGGGTTCCCGCAGGGCCAGCGCCCCGGCGTCGAACGAACGGCGCGGCCGCTAACTGAAGCCAGACTCAGCACTGCCCACCGACCGAATACGGTCGGTGGGCAGTGCTGTTTCTGGAGCTTCGTCTAGCCCTCCTCGGTATGGATCACTTCCTGGTAGCGGGGGCTGCGAGGATCCATCACCGAGTTCTTCCTGCTGTAGGCGAAGTAGATTACGAGGCCTATCAGGAGCCAGACGCCGAACCGCATCCAGGTCTCCGGCTCCAGCTGGAGGATCAGGAACAGCGAGGAGAGCACTCCGAAGGCCGGGATCCACGGCATCAGCGGCAGTCGGAAGGTCCGGGGCTGTTCCGGCCGCTTGTAGCGCAGGATGATCACCGCGACGCACACCACCACGAACGCGGCGAGGATCCCAATGTTCGTCAGATCCGCGATGAGGCGGATGGGAAAGACGCCGGCAAGGAAGGCCGAGGCAATACCGGCGATCCAGGTCACCCGCTGCGGTGTGCCATGGCGGTCGGTGCCTGAGAACCAGCGGGGGAGGAGTCCGTCCCGGCTCATGGAGAACCAGACACGGGTGACGCCGAGCAGGAAGGTGAGCATCACTGTCAGGATCGAGAGAACCGCGAAGGCTGAGATGATGGTGGCGATGACCGGCAGGCCCACCGACTGGAAGGCGACCGCGAACGCCGCGTTGGTGTCCAGCTCTTCCCAGTTCTGCATCCCGGTCAGCACGAGCGTAGCCAGGACGTACAGGGTCATGGCGATGGCCAGGGACAACAGGATCGCTTTCGGCATGTGTTTCTTGCCGTCCTCGGCTTCCTCAGCGGCGGTACTCATGGCGTCGTACCCGAACACCGCGAAGAAAACTACTGCCGCGCCGGTGAACACCGCACCGAACCCGTTGGGCATGAACGGCGAGTAGTTGTCAGCGCTGACGTAGAAGAACCCGAGGCCGATGATGAACAGGATCAGCAGGATCTTGATCGCCACCGCGACAAGCTCGAATCTGCCGAAGGTCTTCGTTCCACGGCTCAGGATGAAGGTGATGAACAGGCAGACGATGATGGCCGGCAGGTTCACCAGGCCGCCCTCGACGACGTCTGCCGTCCCCTGGATAGCCACCGGAATTTCGATTCCAATGCCGGCCATGAATTCGGTGAAGTAACCGGAGATGCCGATGGCTACCACCGCGACGATCGCAATGTACTCGAGGAGCAGATCCCACCCGATGAACCATCCGATGATCTCACCGAGCGCAACGTACCCGTAGGTATACGCCGAGCCCGCCCGTGGAATCATCCCCGCGAATTCGGCGTAGGACAGGGCAGCTGCGGCACTGGCAAGACCTGCCACGAGGAAGGAGATCAGGACGGCGGGACCGGCACCCTCACCACCCTCCTGCCCGCTGGCAACCAGGCCCGCAAGCGTGAAGATGCCGATGCCGATGATGCCACCGACACCGATGGCCGTCAGCTGCCACAGCCCGAGGCTCTTGAACAGTCCGCTCTTCTCGGCCTCGTCGTCCATCTGGGCGATGGACTTGCGTCGCATGATCGAGTGTTCGTTCTGCGGGGCCATGGCGTCCCCTTTCCTGCCGGTCTTCGCGCCGGTACGGGATGCAGTCAGGGTAATCCCTCATGCCGATCGACGCCGATGTTGGGAAGAATAGACCCATGACTGCACTCTTGAACATCATTTGGCTTATATTCGGCGGGGTGTGGCTGGCGATCGGGTATTTCCTCGCCGGCATAGTGTGCTGCCTGCTGATTGTGACGATCCCCTTTGGGATAGCGTCGTTCCGCATCGGTGCCTACGCGCTCTGGCCCTTCGGCCGGTCAGTGGTTGACCGGGGAGGACGCACCTACTTCTTCTCCACGGTAGGCAACGTCATCTGGCTGGTGGTCGCTGGAATCTGGATCGCAATCGGCCATGTGCTCACGTCCATCCCGATGTTCCTCAGCATCATCGGCATACCGCTGGGAATTGCGAACATCAAGCTCATCCCGGTTTCCCTGATGCCGCTGGGCAAGGAGATCGTTCCGACGTCGGGCTCCCGGTACCCGCAGCAGTTGCGCTACTGACCGGTTCCCGGCCGGTTATTCACCGGCTGCCCCGCGCAGGAACTCCTCCATGAGCGGCCCGCCGGAAATGGATCCGCGCTCGCCTTCCTCGACGAACACGGCAACAGCCAGGTCACCCTGAAGAGCCACCACCCAGGCATGGGTCCGCGGCGGGTCTTCCGTCCCGAACTCCGCCGTGCCGGTCTTAGCGAGGACCGGCTCCCCGGGGATGTCGGCGAGCAGCTGCGCGCCTCCTACGGTGACGACGGCGGCCATCATCTCCCGCAGCGCGGCCGCCTCCTCCGCGGTCAGGTTGCTCGGCGCCGGCGCTTCCTGGGTTTCGTTCCCTGCACCTTCAGTTCCTTCCGCATCTTCGGTTCCTTCCGCGGTGGGCTCGGCAGAAGCCGACGACGACGGCGCCGCATTCTCTCCACCGCCGCCCAGGAGCGTAGGAGCAACCCGTTCCCCGGCTCCCACGGATGCAGCCATGATGGCCAGCGACAAGGGGGACACCAGGACCTCACCCTGCCCGATCATCGACGCTGCGTGAGTAGTTCCGTCGGCTTCTGCAGGGACCGACCCGAAGAACGCCGGCGTGCCGATGGGGACGTCGACCCCAATACCGAGATCCGCCGCAGCCGATGCGAGCGCCTCCTGCGAAACGACGTCGCGCTGCGAGATGAAGCCGGTATTACAGGATTGAGCCAGCGCCTGCAGGAGCGGAATTTCGCCGGTGAACTGCACCGGGTATCCGGGGACGTTGTTGAATGCGCGGCCGTCCACTACCAGCTCTTCGGGACAGCTCGTGGTCGAATCGGGGGTGAAGCCGTTCTTGAGCAGGGCGAGGGAGGTCGCTACCTTGAAGGTCGATCCGGGCGGATACTGCCCGAGCAGCGCCGTCTGCAGGCCCTCACTTCCCGGGCCGTTTGCGGCCGCCAGGATTGCGCCGCTTGAAGGCCGGATGGCAACGATGGAGGAAGCGGATTCTTCTTCCGCCAGAACCTCTTCCGCAAGGGTCTGCAATGCCGGATCGAGAGTGAGTTCCAGAGGTTCTCCGGGAACAGGATCTTTCTCGAAGAGAACCTCGCGCGTGCGTGTTTCGCCCTCTCCCGTTACGGCCTCGATGACCATTCCGGGTGTTCCTGCCAATTGCTCGTCATACTGCAGTTGTATTCCGGACAGCCCGGCTGTGTCACCAGCCTCCAACCGTCCGTCCGACTGCTCCACCAGCTCCGCGGTCACCTGGCCCACCGAGCCCAGCAGCTCGCGCGCGAAGGTGCGTGTGGGAGCCAGGGACATGGTGTCCGGGATTCCGGCTGCCCCAGGAATGGCATTGATCTGGTCGTCGGAAACAGGGCGGTCCTCGTTGTCCCGAAGGACGATCGCCTCGACAAACGCCTCCCCGCCGGCGCCTGCCACCTGCTCGGCATAAGCTGCGGGATCGATGCCCACAAGGTCCGCCAGGGCTGTGGCAGAAGCCTCGAGCTCCGCCGCTTCAACGCGGGTCTTGTCGATGCCCACGCGGATGACGGGACGCTCCGTCACCAGCACTTCCCCGCCTGCCCCCAGGATTTCTGCCCGCTCGGAGGCAGTGCGGGATACGGCGAGCGTGGCATCCTCGGTCAGCCCGTTGACCGCCACACCGGGCGTCCAGCCAACCTGCCATGCATCGTCGACCTTGGTCAGCTCCGCTGTGGTGGTGTATGTCCAGTCGGTGTCGCTGGCATCGACGTCCCACGCGTGGTTGAGCTGTGCCGTCGCTGTGTCCTCACCTGTGGATTCCACTGAGGCAACCGTGACGGTGGGTGAAACCGGGTCAAGGGGAGCAGCGAGCTCCTCGAGCTGTGCAGTGGCTTCCTCCGGGGACACGGACGTGAAAGCAACGCCGCTCAGGTTGCCGCTGGTGAGTCCCTCAGCAAGGCTGGCGGCCGCGTCTTCGGCAGTAGGCCCGTCTGAAGTGCAGGCCGTAAGCGTCAGCGCCAGGCCGGCGATTGTCAGGACAGCGGTGATGTCGGTTCTCCCCATGGGCTCCATTATCGCCCATGGCGTCCCCCCTGCGTTGCCCGCTTTTCACCACTTGAATCAGGTACTCGTCCGGCGAGAGCCCGCAGGAATACCATCAAGACCATGACCCTCAACCGAATCGAACTGGCCAATGGCTTTACCGTGAGTGCCCAGGGCTTCGGCGGAATGGCGCTGACCGAGGTGTATGGCGGCCTGGACCGCAAAGCTGCCCTGGAAACCCTCCACCACGCCGTGGATGCGGGGGTGACCTTCATTGATACGGCGGATATCTACGGCGGAGGCAGCAACGAGGAACTGGTGGGTGAATTGTTGTCGACCCGGCGGGAGGAGGTCGAGCTAGCTACCAAGTTCGGTATCCAAGGGAGCCCCGCGGCCGGTTATTCCGGGGTTCGCGGTGATGCCGGGTACGTACGAAGTGCGGCGGAGGCGAGCCTGCGGCGCCTGGGAACGGACGTCATCGATCTCTACTACATGCACCGGCGGGACACCTCGGTGCCCATAGAGGAAACGGTCGGCGCCATGGCAGAGCTCGTGGCCGCCGGCAAGGTGCGTTTCCTCGGCCTGTCCGAGGTCACCGCGGACGAACTTGCCGCTGCCCATGCTGTCCATCCCATTGCCGCCGTGCAGAGCGAGTGGTCGATCTGGAGCCGGGATGTTGAAGGACGCGTGGTGCCAGCAGCCGCCGAACTAGGTGTCGGATTCGTGCCCTACTCGCCGCTTGGCCGGGGTTTCCTGACCGGGACCGTGCAGGCGCAGTCGTTGTCCGAGGGTGACTTCCGCCATCGGGTGCCCAGGTTCAGCGCAGACGCCTTGCAGGCCAATGCTGGGGTGGTGGAAGCTGTGCAGTCGGTGGCCGCCGCAGCGGGTGCCACCGCCGCCCAGGTGGCGCTCGCCTGGCTGGCAGTGCAGGGCTCGAAGTTCGGTTTGCCCGTGGTGCCGATTCCCGGCACCCGCAGGCCGGAGCGCATCGACGAAAACGTAGGCGCCGCCTCGATCACGCTTTCTGAATCTGACTGTGACGTGCTGGACGCGGCCGCCGAGCTCGTGGTGGGGGAGCGAAGCGCTGATCCGAACTGGGTGTCGAAAGGCAGGGAAGTCTGATCCCGACCGCGGCATGATCAGGTTCGCCTGAAGTGAAAAACAGCCAAATTGCCTACAGGACTAAAGTTGAGCGTAGTACACTCAACTTAGTCATTAATTCTGCTGTTAGTCGTCATTCCACTGCAGGGAGGCCAGCATGGACACCAAATTCACCACCAGAAGCCAGGAAGCCCTGTCCGCTTCCGCCATGAATGCCTCCACCGCGGGCAACCCGCAGGTGGAGCCGGCCCATACGCTGAAAGCGCTGATGGACCAGCGTGACGGCGTTGCCGTGGCTCTGCTGTCAGCATCAGGTGTCAGCGCGGACAGCGTGAGCGTCAAGGCAAGCGCGGCGATCAAGGCGCTTCCGTCGTCGTCGGGTTCTTCCGTGGCGCAGGCCCAGTTCTCGCGGCCTATGCTGCAGGTGATTACCGCCGCGCAGCAAGAGGCCGAGTCGCTGGGCGATTCCTACGTCTCCACCGAACACCTCCTGCTCGGCATCGCCGCTGATTCAGGTGCCGCAGGCAGGATCCTGCGTGAGGAAGGTGCCTCCCGCGAGGCGCTCCTCGCCGCGCTTCCCGGAGTGCGGGGGGACCGGCGGGTCACCAGCCCCGATCCGGAGAACACCTTCCAGGCTTTGGAGAAGTTTGGCGTGGACCTGACCGAGATCGCCCGCTCCGGCAAGCTGGATCCGGTGATCGGCCGCGACACGGAAATCCGGCGCGTGGTGCAGGTGCTCTCGCGCCGTACCAAGAACAACCCTGTGCTGATCGGTGAACCCGGTGTCGGTAAGACCGCCGTCGTGGAGGGCCTCGCCCAGCGCATGGTCGCCGGGGATGTGCCGGAGTCCCTGCGCGGGAAGACCCTCATCAGCCTGGATCTCGGCTCGATGATTGCGGGAGCCAAGTACCGCGGCGAATTCGAGGAGCGGCTCAAGGCAGTGCTTGAGGAGATCAAGGCGTCCAACGGTCAGATCGTCACCTTCATCGATGAGCTGCACACCGTCGTCGGTGCCGGCGCCTCGGAGGGCTCCATGGACGCCGGTAACATGCTCAAGCCCATGCTCGCCCGCGGTGAGCTGCGCCTGATCGGCGCTACGACCCTGGACGAGTACCGCGAGAACATCGAAAAGGACGCGGCGCTGGAACGCCGGTTCCAGCAGGTTTATGTCGGGGAGCCCAGCGTTCAGGACACCATTGGCATTCTCCGTGGGCTCAAGGAGCGCTACGAGGCCCACCACAAGGTATCCATCGCCGACTCGGCACTCGTGGCCGCAGCCACGCTGTCCAACCGCTACATCACCGGGCGGCAGCTCCCGGACAAGGCAATCGACCTGGTGGACGAGGCCGCGTCCCGGCTGCGGATGGAGATTGACTCCGCGCCGGAGGAGATCGACCAGCTACGCCGCGCCGTCGACCGGTTGACCATGGAAGAGTTGGCCCTCGAAGGGGAAACCGATGAAGCGTCCGTGGAGCGCCTTGAGGCGCTGCGCGCCGACATGGCTGACCGCAAGGAACAGCTTGCCGCGCTGAACGCGCGCTGGGAGGCGGAGAAGGCTGGTCTGAACCGGGTGGGCGACCTGAAGGCGTCGCTGGATGAGCTGCGCTCGCAGGCTGACCGGGCACAGCGTGATGGTGACCTGGAGACAGCTTCCCGCATTCTCTACGGCGAGATCCCGCACGTGCAGCGCGAGCTCGAGGCCGCCCAGGCTGAGGAGCAAGGATCTGCTGATTCACCCGAGCTGATGGTCGCGGAAGAGGTCACCGCGTCGGACATCGCGGAGGTCATCTCGGCGTGGACGGGCATTCCTGCCGGCCGGATGCTGCAGGGCGAGAGCCAGAAGCTGCTGCACATGGAGGAGAACCTCGGAAACCGCCTGATCGGCCAGAAGAAGGCAGTAGCGTCCGTCTCCGACGCCGTCCGGCGTGCCCGCGCAGGTATCTCGGATCCGGACCGACCCACCGGTTCCTTCCTGTTCCTTGGCCCCACCGGCGTCGGCAAGACCGAGCTTGCCAAGGCGCTCGCGGACTTCCTGTTCGATGATGAGCGCGCCATGATCCGCATCGATATGTCGGAGTACTCGGAGAAGCATGCAGTGGCGCGGCTGGTGGGTGCACCTCCCGGCTACGTCGGGTACGAGGAAGGCGGTCAGCTCACAGAGGCGGTGAGGCGCCGTCCGTACAGCGTGGTGCTGCTTGATGAGGTCGAGAAGGCGCATCCGGAGGCTTTTGACATCCTCCTGCAGGTGCTCGACGACGGTCGGCTCACCGATGGCCAGGGCCGGACCGTGGACTTCCGCAACGTCATCCTCGTGATGACGTCCAACCTCGGATCCCAGTTCCTGGTCGACCCGACGCTGGACGAGTCTGCCCGCAGGGATGCGGTCATGTCGGTGGTGAACGTCAGCTTCAAGCCCGAGTTCCTCAACCGGCTCGACGACGTCATCATGTTCGATGCACTGAGCATTGAGGAGCTCTCACGGATCGTGGACCTGCAGGTACAGTCCCTTGCCGCCCGACTCCAGGAGCGCCGGCTCACGCTCGACGTCACAGACGCCGCGCGGGAGTGGCTTGCGCTCACCGGTTTCGATCCGGCGTACGGCGCCCGGCCGCTTCGCCGACTGGTCCAGCGTGAGATCGGAGACCGCCTTGCCCGAGGTTTGCTGTCCGGCGCAATCAACGACGGCGACAAGGTGCGCGTTGATCGGGCCGCTGACAGCACCGAGGGCCTCGCTGTCGCAAGCGTCACCGCGTAGCCGCGGGCACTCCTCGCGAAGCGGCCCGCAACGGGCTACTCCGCGAGGAGGCTGTCCGTGATGACGTTCCCCTCGTCAGAAACCACGAAGCAGTCGATACGCCGGTCACCGTCCGCCCAGGTGCCCGTGGTGGGAGTGACCTGGGTGAGCGTGAGGTTCGGGAAATCTGCCGCCGCGTTCTGGTCGATCGGCACCGAGTTGCACAGTTCATCGCCGCTCGCATTCAGTGCGGCTTCCCCGGGGAAATCCGCATCATCAGGCAGGCTGGTGGTCGCGAGCAGCTGGGCGTTGTGGGGTGTGGTGCAGGTGACGGTCGTGACGTCCGCACTGACATCTGCCGCGTCGAAACCCAGAACGCAGGCGCCCGACTCAAGGTCAAGCGGTGAGATGTTTTCCGCAATGATTCCGTCAGCGCCCGGGGTGGTGCTGGAGGATGCCTCGGCGCCCGGGTCATCGGACCGCAGCGCATTGACGATGTTCATGATGGCGAAGATCAGCAGGGCTAACACCGCAAGGCCGACCACACCGAGAGTAATCAACAACTTCCGGTTGGATCGGCGGGGAGCGCTTCTCGCGGATCGCGCACGGATGCGGGTAGGCGCGGCCTCGTCCGGGCCGGCGGGCGGAAGACCGTAGGGTCCGCCAACCGGCGATGCCGCCATTCCCGGGGCGTGCTCGGAGGGAGGCGGGGTAGGAGCTGCCCAGGGTGCGTCCGGAGCGGCTGACGTCCAGGGTGCGTCGGGAGCAGCGGCCGATGGGGGCCCCTCCGGCTCAAGCTTCTCGGCTTCGGGGGGCGTCTCCGGTTCGGACGTATCGTCGGAATCCGAGGGGGCATCCGGGTGGGCCGGTTCTCCCGCGGCTGGGGACTGACCGACCTCGAACAGCTCATCCCAGCGGGACTGATCGGCGTTCTGCCCGATCCAGGTGGGTGCGTCGCCCGCGGCGGCATAGCTCGTTAGCCCCTGGCCGGCGGTGTCATCGGCGGGGGTCTCGGCGGCGTCGGAAGCGTCGCTCGAACCGTGTGCCACGTCTGAGCCCTCCCCGTCTGTGGCTGCCTCTGGTGCGGAATCGTGCGGCAGGGAAACGTTTGGTGCGACGAGGGGTGTCGGCTCGGCCGACTCCTGCGGCTCGCGCGCCGCATCCCCGGCAGCATCGCCCGCAGCGCCGCCGGCGGGTGCAGTGCCCGCTGGTGCCGCAGCTTCAGCCGGGTCATTGGCGGGTCGAGGGCCGCTGAGCAGGGTGCCGACGTTTTCGGCTTCCCTGGCAACAGACTCGGCCTCAGCTGCGGCTTCGTCCAGGGAGGCGGCTTCGGCGGCGTCGTCGCTGATTTCGGCCGCCCCAAGGGAAGGTTCGGTCAGGCGGACCTCATTGGCAGAGGTGCTGAGGGTCGGCTCGACGGCGTCGTCGGACACATCGGGGTCGGAGAGGCGGACCTCCTCGGCCTTGAGCAGTTCCGGCTCCGGTACCGGCGGCTCACCCGGTGCGGAATCGCCGTCCTCCGGCTTGTCCGGCTGATCGCTCATAGAGAACTGCCCCCTCGCGTGCCCACCACTGCGGTGGGCTGACATCTGGTCCGAATCACCCCACGACTCTAGCCAACAATGGTACTTTCCCGCATAGCGTGCGCCGATCCTGTGACACGTTGCGGGAACCGCGCGGGCGGTCGGGGCGTTGGTGCCTGAGAAACCATGTAATCTATACGTACGACACATTGACCGGATACTCCGGGGCCTCGCTCCACCTTTATTTCCAAGGCCAAAGCGACCACCTCCGGATCGACGCACAAAAGGGGGTCACGCCATGGGGCGCGGCCGTCAGAAGGCGAAAGCCACCAAGCAGGCACGGGACATGAAGTACTTCAGCCCGGCCACAGACTACTCGGCGCTGCAGCGTGAGCTCACAGGCCCCGGTAGTCGCGCCTCACGCCATGACGATCCGGTTGAGCCGGATTATTCGGCGTACGAGGATAAATATGCAGACCAGTTTGATGATGAAGAGGACGACGGCGGCACTCGCCGTATCGGTTAATTCCCCTTCTCGCAGAGCTGAGCGCTCGCTTAATACGTTGAGAACCAGCGGCCAGGACATACTTTGTCAGGCCGCTGGTTCTTGTTGTGCCCGCGGTCAGCACACCTGACAGCGAACCGTTGAGCCAAAAGTGCCGGAAGGGTGCAGGATCGAGGGTATTCTCCCCGTTCTCTGCACCTTTCCGGCGCTTTGCGCTTGGGGGCTAGGAGGCGTACGCGCCGACCAGCCGTACCGCGCCGCCGTCAACGCCCTTGGCGCCCTGCACGTAGTCCGGGCCATCGGTGCTCTCGCCGGACGCGCTTCCAACCTGGCCCATGACCCAGGACGGGACGCCACGCTCATTGAGCCGTGCCACGGCGTCGTCAGCGCCGGCAGCGGAGACCACCGCAACCATCCCGACGCCGAGGTTCAGCGTCCGCTCCAGGTCCGGCAGCGGAACGCTGCCGAGTTCGGAGACCAGACTGAAGACGGGCGGGAGGGACCAGGTGGAGCGATCCACGGTCGCCTCAAGCCCCCGGGGAAGCACCCGGGCGAGGTTAGCAGCGAGACCACCGCCGGTGACGTGGCTGAAACCGTGCACGGCGCCGTCGGAATCGAGGGGGAAGGCACGGGCCAAATCCAGGCAGTCGGAGGCATACACGCGCGTCGGCTCAAGGAGTTCCTCGCCGAGCGTGCGGCCGAGCTCGGACACCTGCCTGTCAAGCGCCCAGCCGGCCTGGTTGATGACGCGTCGGACCAGTGAGTAGCCGTTTGAGTGCAGGCCGGAGGAAGCCATGCCGATGATGACGTCCCCCTCCCGGACGCGGTCCGGGCCGAGCAGGGCGTCCGCTTCCACCACGCCCGTGGCGGCACCGGCGACGTCGTACTCGTGTTCGCCCAGGAGGCCCGGATGCTCTGCGGTCTCCCCACCGACCAGGGCCGTGCCGGCGACCGAACAGGCCGAAGCGATACCGCGCACAATCGCCGCGATGCGTTCGGGAACGACCTTGCCGCAGGCGATGTAGTCGGTCATGTAGAGGGGCTCTGCACCGACCACCACGATGTCGTCCACCACCATGCCCACGAGGTCGAAGCCGATGGTGTCGTGGATGTCCATGGCCTGCGCGATGGCAACCTTGGTTCCCACACCGTCCGTGGAGGTGGCAAGCAGTGGCTTGCGGTAGGTCAGCAGCTTGGAGACGTCATAGAGCCCTGCGAAACCTCCGACGCCGCCCACCACATTGGCGGAATGGGTCGCCTTGATGGCGTCCTTCATGAGCTCCACCGCCCGGTCGCCGGCTTCGACGTCTACTCCGGCGCTTGCATAGGTGATGGGGTCAGAAGAGGTCATACCCGCTCTTTCTTGTCAGCTTCGGTCAGAAGGGTTTCGAGTTCACTGCCGGGACCGGGATCGCACCCGGTCGCTCCGGGCTTCTCTGCGGGATCGACCCTCTCGAGAAGGTTCTTGCCGCGTCGGTCTTCCTCGGGCAGTTCGATCGGGTAGTTGCCCGTGAAGCACGCGGTGCAGAGCCGCTCCCGAGGCTGTCTGGTGGCTTCGATCATGCCGTCTTCGGAGATGTAGGCGAGGCTGTCAGCGCCGATGGACTTGCTGATCTCGTCGACGGCAGCGCCGTTGGCGATCAGCTCCGCGCGGGACGCGAAGTCGATGCCGTAGAAGCAGGGCCAGCGTACCGGCGGCGAAGAAATCTTGACGTGTACCTCGGCCGCACCGGCCTCACGCAGCATACGGACCACGGCGCGCTGGGTATTGCCGCGAACAATGGAATCGTCGACCACGACAATCCGCTTGCCGCGGATCACTGATTCCAGCGCATTGAGCTTCAACCGGATGCCCAACTGGCGCAGCGTCTGGCTTGGCTGGATGAAGGTGCGCCCCACGTAGGCGTTCTTCACGAAACCGTGCGCGAACGGGATGCCGGACTCTTCCGCGAAACCGACGGCGGCCGGGGTACCGGATTCAGGGACGGGGATGACGACGTCGGCCTCTGCCTGGTTCTCCCGGGCGAGCTGGCGGCCCATCTCCACGCGGGAGTCATACACCGAGCGGCCCGCGATCGCGGCGTCGGGGCGGGCGAGGTAGACGTACTCGAAAACGCAGCCGGCCGATTTTGTCTGGGCGAAACGGCGGGAGCGTACGCCGCTTTCATCGATGGCGATGAACTCGCCGGGCTCGATCTCACGGATGAAGCTGGCGCCTACCGTGGCGAGTGCCGCCTGCTCGGAGGCAACAACCCAGCCGCGCTCCAGGCGGCCGAGCACCAGCGGGCGAACTCCGTAGGCATCGCGTGCGGCGTAGAGCGTGCCCTCATCCATGAACACGAAGCAGAACGCGCCCTCGATGGTAGGCAGCAGGTCCATGGCGGTGTCTTCCAGTGACCGGCCGTCATCGCCGGCCAGCAGGGTGGTGACCAGGGCGGTGTCCGAAGTATTGCCCTGTGCCATCTCGCCGCTGCGAGGCTTGCCCTGGCGGTCGAGGATCATCTGGTAGAGGTCGGCGGAGTTGGTGAGGTTTCCGTTGTGGGCAAGGGCTACGGTGCCGACGGCGGTGGCGCCCAGCGTGGGCTGTGCGTTCGCCCAATTGGAGGAGCCGGTGGTGGAGTAGCGGCAATGACCGACCGAGATGTGACCGGTGAGGGTGTTCAGGGTGGCCTCGTCGAAGACCTGCGAGACCAGCCCCATGTCCTTGTAGACGTTGATGCGGGTGCCGTCGCTCGTGGCGATGCCCGCGGACTCCTGGCCGCGGTGCTGCAGGGCGTACAGCCCGTAATACGTCAGTTTGGCGACTTCCTCGCCGGGGGCCCACACGCCGAAGACGCCACAGGCATCCTGGGGTCCTTTTTCGCCGGGGAGAAGATCGTGGGAAAGCTTTCCGTCACCGCGCACCATTGCTCCATTCTCTCACGGCGTGATAGTGCCCGTTTTCCCGCCGCACATAATGTCACTCGTCGTCGTCGGTGCGCTCCGCCGTCGCCTGTTTCATGCGCCGCACACTGATCCGGTCGAGCAGCAGCGCGATGAGGCCACCGATCAGCAGGCCCGGGATGGCGAAGACCACGGTGAAGAACCCGAGGACCGATTCGCGGGTGAGGGTCGGATCAGCCGGCCCGGTGTATGCCACGACCAGCGCGGCGATGAACCCGATCAGCGCTCCCAATCCCATGAACGGGGCGAACTTCGGGGCCCGTCGGATGGTGACCTGACGGCGCTCTGGATGCTGCTGCGAACTCATGGTTCAAGGCTACCGGGATCAGGTCTCGCGCTTGACCAACTGGTATCCGGCCTCATTCACAATCAGGGTGTAGTTCACACCGGCATAGGTCTCCTCCGCGTGCTGCTCGGCGCTTGTGGGGCGGGTGGGGCCCCAGCTCCAGTCCTGGTCGTCGACGATAAGGTAGTCCGGCGGGGGATTCTCGTTTCCGATCCAGTACACCTCGGTCTCCGGCACCAGGTACGGCATGAGCACCACGCCGGACTCCACGGTTGAGCCCGCAGGGATCCGGTCCATCATCCGGTGGGCAGCATCCCAGCGTGGTGACTGCTGGTAGGTCTCGGGTTTCGCCAGCGCTCCCAGCGGCTGGCCGGGAAGCAGCATGAACGCCACCACCGTCACAACAGGTACGACGGCGGCACTATAGGAACGCAGCCAGCCTCGCCTGCTCCGGCGGGCAATGAGGATCGCATGCACGAGCGCGCCGAAAAGGACCGGCATCAGCACCGCGTTGTAGTGCCAGTCCGGGCCCCAATAGGACGGGTTTTCCGCAGCGAAACGCCACATCAGGGTGGGCAGCATCACCAGCGTGAGCGGGGAGCGGAGGAACAGGAAGCCGCCGGCAAGCAGGAGGAGCCACAGCGTCTCGTACTTCTCCACGGCGGTCAGCATGATGAAGAGCGTGTCCACCGGGTTCGCCAGGAGTGCGGCCACGTCGATGCGGTCGGAGTAGTCGTACGTGCCACCCGTGTTCAGCGCCGGAAGGATGAGCCCCACCGACAGGACCAGCCAGCCCAGGCCCCAGAGCGCCAGCGCCAGGCCGGCCCGGTAGCGGTCCCGGAAACGCCAGGCGAGAACCAGCCCGAACGCGAACACGGTCAGTCCCATGTCCTCCTTGACGAACACCAGCAGGCCGCACGCGACGACGGCGGTGCGCAGCCGTCCCTCGATGTAGGCCTCCAACGCCAGGGCCAGCAACGGCAGAGCCAGCGCCACTTCGTGGAACTGAACAGCGACGGCGGACTGGACGCCCCAGGACAGACCGTAAGCCGCCCCGAGGAACAGTCCGGGCAGTCGGCCGATGTGCCGAACGGCCAGGCGCGTGATGACAAGCACCGACCAGCCCACGAGCACGTTCTGCAGGATGAGCAGGGTCAGGCCGGAGGGAAAGAGCGCGTAGACCGGGCCCAGAATGATCAGCAGCGGATGGAAGTGGTCGCCGAGCAGGTTGAACCCGTGGCCCTTGATCGGCACGATGGGCGCATCCAGGCTGGCATAGGCCTTGGCGAGCTGGGTGAAAATGCCGAGGTCCCAGGAGGGCGTGTCGAACCTGTTCCATTGCGCAATGGAGAAAACCGTGTACAGGGCAGTGATGATCCCGGCGACAGCCCAGGCCTCGACCGGTTGGCGCCTGACGGCGGAGACCGCACCCCGTGCCCCCCGGACCAGGAAGTTGGGGAGGGAAGGCCGCGGACGCTCCAGAATCATGACGGGCCCGGCGCCGGAATCTGCGGGAAGAGCGGCAGGAGCGCTGAGAGGTCGGCCCTCTGCCCGGAGGCCAGTACCGCCCCGGATGAGACTGCCTCGGCCCAGTCCAGCGTCCCGGTGATCAGGGCGAGCCAGGTCTCCGCGTCGGTTTCGATGACGTTCGGCGGCGTTCCCCGGGTATGGCGGGGCCCCTCGACGCACTGCGTCACGCCGAGGGGCGGCACCCGCACCTCGACGCTGTTGCCTGGTGCGCGGGCGGAGAGCTCTTCGAGGGAGTAACGCACCGCCGTCGTTCGTTCGGTCCGCTCGGCACTGCCGGCGGCTACCGCGCGGACCGCAGCGTCTCCGGCTGCGGCAGGGATACGCCGTCGTGCCATGGTCAGTCCAGCAGCGCCATGACGGGAGCGGCCAGGCGAAGCTTGCCCACGGGAACGCCGCCGCCGAGCACAGGCTGCACAACCTTCTCCAGCACGGGCGCCACCGCTTCGGCCTCTAGCGCACCTGACGCGGCGAGGAGGGTTAGGCCAACAAGGGTGGTCGCGCGGATGTTTCCGTCCAGGATTTTCAGGGCCATGGAGACGCCGGTCGGAGCAGCCATGACAAGCACACCCTCGGCGCCGTTTTTGGCAAGAATGCCGAGGTCCTCCATGACGATCGAGTTCTCCCGGCCGTGACCGTGGACCGCCCAGGGGTAATCAAGCATGGCCGTCGCGATGGTGGCTGCGCGCGCATCGGCGTTCTTGTCCCCTGGAGCCTTCGCGATCTTGCCGATGCCGCGGGCGAGGCCCTTCAGGGACACCGCACCGAGCGGGGCACCGCAGCCGTCTACGGCCCAGTGCTCTACGGTTTCCTCGGTGTACTCCTCGATGACCTCGGCGATGCGCCGCTGCAGGGGATGTTCACGGTCAAGGTAGGTCTTGTGGTCCCACGAGTTCTCGGTGCAGGCCCAGAGGAACGCGGCGTGCTTGCCGGAGCAGTTGAAGGCCACGCGCTGCCGGCCCTTGTCGGCGCGGATGAACCAGTTGCGGGCTTCCTCGTCCTGCGGCCAGTCCGGCGGGCACTGGAGGTCGTCCTCGGTGACTCCTGCTGCGCTCAACATGGACCGCACCACGTCCATATGTTCGTGACTGCCCACATGGCTGGCGGCAGCCAGGGCCACCTGCGCACCCCGCAACGGTACACCCGCCTGCATTGCCGCAAGCGCTTGGAAGGGCTTCAGGGTGGATCGGGGAAAGATCGGCGCATCCACATCTCCGAGCTCAGTGACGATTGAGCCGTCCGCCGCTAGTACTACGGCAGAGCCGATGTGGCGGGATTCGATGAAGCCGTTACGCTCCAGGACCGCGAGGTCAACCGCGCTGGAGGAGGTGAAGGTGGAGGGCATGGTTCCAGTATTGCGCATATGTACCTCATGCCCACCGGAGAGAACGGTCATCCGGTGGGCACAAGCCTGGTGTTGTTGTAAGGAACGCTACTCCGCGGTGAACTGGACAGTGTGCCAGCCCGAGGCGCCGTCCGGAACAGTGTCTGCGCGCTCCTCCGTCTGCACGCCCTCGACGTCATAGGCACGGCAGCGGATCTGGTGCGAGCCCGGTTCAAGCTGGACTTCATGCGACCACTGGCGCCAGGTGTCCACGGTGTACTCGGCGGCGAGGGTGGCCTCTTCCCACGGGCCGTCGTCAATCTGCACCTCCACCCTTTCGATGCCGCGGTGCTGCGCCCAGGCAGTGCCGCCCACCCGGGCAGTTCCTGCGGGGACCTTCGCGAAAGCCCGCGGAACCTCGACGCGGGACTGCGTCTTGATGGGACCGCGCTCGGACCAGCCGCGATCGGTCCAGTAGGCCGTGGCGTCCGAGAATCGGGTCACTTCGAGGTCCACGACCCACTTGGTCGCGGATACGTATCCGTAGAGTCCCGGAACAACCATGCGCACGGGGTAGCCGTGTTCGAGGGGGAGCGGCTCGTCATTCATGGCAACAGCAAGGATGGCATCACGGTCATCCTGCAGGATCGGCAGGGGAGTTGAGGCACTGAAGCCGTCCGTGCTCGTGGAGAGGACCATGTCCGCGCCGTCGGTGGGACGGGCGCGCTCGAGAAGTTTGCGGATGGGATAGCCGAGCCATTTGGCATTGCCCGCCAATTCCCCACCCACCGGGTTGGAGACGCAGGTGAGCGTGATGTGCCGTTCGATCAGCTCTGAGTCGAGCAGGTCCTGGAACGTCACCCGGACTTCCTCCTCGACCATGCCGTGAATGCGTAGTTCCCAGGTGTCGACGTCGATGGTGGGCACCTGCAGGGCCGTGTCGATGCGGTAGAACTCGGAATTTGGAGTGAGCCAACGGTCAACTCCATCCAGGTCAACGTCTACCCCTGCCGGCACCGGCAGCGCGGGACTGGCCGGCGGCGGGAAGCTCAGGCGCTCCCGGGCCACATTCACGGTGTTGCGCACTCCGCTGACGACGGCGCCGCCAACTGCCGCAGCGGCAGCGACCACGGCGGTGACCCCCGCCGCTGCGAAGAACCCGCGCCTGCTGACGCCGGCCTTGCCCCCAACAGAGTGGGATCCGCCGGTACTGAAGGCGCCGTCATCGTTGGTGTCGACGATGGGGGAGGTGCGGTGCAGCATCCGAATCATCCACCGGAGCGCGGCCAGCCCTGCCAGCGTACCGATGATGGACGGCACGGCATCCTGCGATGCAGCGCCGGCACGGGAGATCACGGCGGAAACCATCACCGCGCCCATGACCAGGACACCGGCGACACCCAGGATCCAGCGTCGCCAGGCGAGGTAGCCGAGGATCGCAGCGAGGACGACGATGGTGACCGCCATGCCGACGAACAGTGCTGCCTTGTCATTGGTGCCGAAGGTGTCGATCGCGAAGTCCTTCAGCCAGGACGGCGTGAAGTCGATGAAGGTGGACCCCAGCGCGATCAGCGGCGCTGATCTGGAAGAGAAGAACGCCCCGACCAGTTCGGCGACGCCCAGCACCAACCCCGCCGCGAGGATTCCGGCAAGCATCGGGAGGGCTTTGAGCGACGGGGCGCTACGACTGGACGTGCGAACGGCTTTCATACTGAGGGTTCGGAGAGACGGGCCCGCTGTATTGGTCGGGTGAAGCCAGCGGGCGGTGCGTGCAGCTTCACACTGCATTCACAGTAGCCCCGCGCGGTAGTTGGGCATAGGAGGAACCCAGTACCCTGAACTACTGTGAAGGTTCTTGTGATTGGCCCCGGAGGCCGCGAACACGCCATTGTCCGAGCGCTCCTGGCCGATCCTTTCGTGAGCGAGGTGCACGCTGCTCCCGGGAACGCCGGAATCGCCCAGGACGTGCCGGTTTGCGCCATCAACGCGAACGATCCCGTCGCGGTCACGGAGCTCGCCAATCGCCTGGGTTCGGATCTCGTGGTCATCGGACCGGAAGCGCCTCTGGCTGCCGGCGTGGCGGATGCGCTGATCGAAGCTGGTATCTCCGTTTTCGGACCGACGAAGGCCGCCGCGCAGCTCGAGGCGTCGAAGGCGTTCGCGAAGCAGGTCATGGCCGCAGCCTCGGTTCCAACGGCGATGGCGAAGGTCGCTTCGACCGCCGCTGAGGCTGAAGAAGCACTGGATGCCTTCGGCGCCCCCTACGTTGTCAAGGACGATGGCCTGGCCGCGGGCAAGGGAGTGGTTGTTACCTCTGACCGCACCATCGCCCTTGAGCATGCGCAGGCATGCTTCGACGCCGGCGGTTCCGTGGTCATCGAGGAGTACCTCGACGGACCCGAGGTGTCCCTCTTTGTGCTCTCGGACGGTTCCACCGTGGTCCCGCTTGCACCGGCGCAGGACTTCAAGCGCATCTTCGACAACGACGAGGGCCCGAATACCGGCGGCATGGGGGCGTACTCTCCGCTGGAGTGGGTCCCCGCCGGCCTCGTCGACGAGGTCATCGAGCGCGTTGCGCAACCCACTATCGACGAAATGGCCCGCCGCGGCATCCCGTTCACCGGTGTTCTCTACTGCGGTCTTGCGCTGACCTCCCGCGGGCTGCGCGTCATCGAGTTCAACGCGCGGTTCGGGGACCCCGAGACCCAGGCCGTACTCGCCCGGCTGAAGACCCCGCTGGGAGGCGTCCTCCTCGCGGCTGCGAAGGGTGAACTTGGGAACGTGGATAACCTGCACTGGTCCCCTGAATCAGCTGTCGCCGTCGTACTGGCCTCGGCCGATTACCCGGACACCCCGCGCACCGGGGATCCGATCCGCGGGCTGGAGGATGCGTCCGCGCTGGAGGGCGTGCACGTGCTGCACGCCGGTACCGCACTGGCCGGGGACGGCTCGGTGGTGTCCGCGGGCGGGCGCGTACTCGCCGTTGTCGGGCTGGGGAAGGATCTCGCTGAGGCGAGGGGCAAAGCGTACGACGGCGTAGGGCGCCTTGAGCTCGAAGGCGGCCAGTACCGTACGGATATCGCGGCGAAGGCGGCCAGCGGCGACGTCGTCGTTTCACAGGCGAGCACAACGACGGGCGGGGCGTAGCCATGGTGCAGGAACTGGCCGGTTGGCGGCACATCTACTCCGGGAAGGTCCGCGACCTGTACGAGCCCGAGACGGGCGAGGACGACCGCGTGCTGGTGGTCGCCAGCGACCGGATCAGCGCCTATGACTTCGTGCTGTCCTCGGAGATCCCCGACAAGGGGCGTGTCCTCACCCAGCTGAGCCTGTGGTGGTTCGAGCAGCTCTCCGGCATCCCCAACCACGTCCTGTCCACCGACGTTCCCGCAGAAGTCGCAGGGCGGGCCATGATCTGCCAGCGGCTCGAGATGTACCCGGTGGAGTGCATCGCGCGCGGTTACCTCACCGGCTCGGGCCTGCAGGAGTACAACGCTTCGCGCACCGTATGCGAGTTGCCGTTGCCCGAGGGCCTGGTGGACGGGTCGCGGCTCGAGACGCCGCTGTTCACCCCGTCGGCGAAGGCCGAAGTGGGGGAGCATGACGAAAACATCACCTACGACGCCGTCGTCATGATGGTGGGAGATGACCTCGCCGCGAAGCTGCGTTCCCTGACGCTCGACATCTACTCGCGGGCGGAGTCCATTGCGCGTGACCGCGGCATCATCGTGGCCGACACCAAGGTGGAGTTCGGGATGTCGAGTTCGGGAGAGGTCACGCTCGGTGACGAGGTCCTGACGCCCGACTCTTCCCGGTTCTGGGATGCCGCGCTGTACTCTCCGGGGAAGGCGCAGCCCTCCTTCGACAAGCAGTTCGTCCGGGACTGGCTCACGTCTGATGCGGCCGGCTGGGACCGGGTCTCGGAACCTCCGGCGCTGCCAGCCGAGGTGATCGAGAAGACCCGTGCACGGTACATCGAGGCATTCGAGCGGCTGACCGGGCGGACTTTCGTCTAGGCGGGCCGGCTCTCGTCCTGAGCTTCCCTGAGGACATCCCGAACGGTACGCAGCAGCTGAGTGAAGCCTGGCTCTTCGATGGGGAAGTGGCCGCAAGCCTCCAGCACCACCAGTGACTTCTCGGCGCCGATCCGATCAAAGAACGGCAGGCTGACCTCGAGGGGAGTCCAGCGGTCGTCTCCGGGGTGGACCAGGTAAACGGGAGTGTCCGTGAACTGCTCAGGTTCCACGAGCGGCCCGCTCTCGAGGAAGCTTCGCATCCAGCCGAGAGGCACCGTCCCGCCGCCACCACTCCGATCCGCGACTACCTCTTCCACGAGGCTCGCATCGTTGGAGATGTGACGCATGTCGGCGATCCACCGGATGGGCACGCGCACCTTCGCGAGCGGCCCCGCGAGTACCCGCATCGCCGGCCCGGCCAGGCGAGCCAGTGCGGGATGCCAGGTGAGGCGCCGGCGTACCTCGGGGACCCGTGGATCGAGAAGGCAGGTGACGACCAGCTGCGAGGCTAGTCCGGTAGCGGCGGCGGCGTCGTAGGCAAGCATTCCGCCCATGCTGGCACCCATCAGGACCAGCGGTCGCTCATCGTGCTCGGCGCGAACGAGGTCTATGATCAGCTGCCGCCAGTCGTCGTACCGAATGTGTCCGGGGCGTTCGGTGGTTGTCTCGCCGTAGCCCGGCATGTTGGGGACGGTGACGTAGGCGCCCACGTGGGCAAGGTGGGCGGCGTAGGGCCACATAGCCGCGCTGTTGCCGCCGGCTCCGTGGACCAGCATCATCCGCACGGGAGCGTCGGGCTGCCCAATATGCTCAACGCGAACGGCGGAGTTTCGCCACTGCAGCACCGAGGCTGATCGTTGGATCGAGGAAGCGGGTAGAGGCGGAAGATGCTTCTCGTACCGGCGGGGATCGGCCGGCCCGGCTTTGCCGAGCCGTGACCAGATGGTCGGGGTGACAGGATTTGAACCTGCGGCCTCGTCGTCCCGAACGACGCGCGCTACCAAGCTGCGCCACACCCCGATTCTGCTGTTCAACGTATCCGTACTAACTCATCGGTGAAAGTTCTACGTATCCGTGAAAGCAACCTCTCAAGGATAACGGAGAATCCTGCTTCAGACTAACCGGTTAGACCAGCGAGTCCCGCCACGCGGCATGCAGGGTCGCGAACCGGCCGTTGCCGCTGATGAGGTCGGCAGGTGTTCCGTCTTCGACCACCGCGCCGTCGTGCACCACCAGGACGCGGTCGGCGATCTCCACCGTCGAGAGGCGGTGGGCGATGATTAGCGCGGTCCGGTTACCCAACAGTTTCTGCAGGCCCTGCTGTACAAGGCGTTCGCTGGGAATGTCCAGCGACGACGTCGCTTCATCCAGGATCAGCACGGCGGGATCAGCCAGGAATGCCCGGGCAAAACTGATCAGCTGACGTTGACCCGAGGAGACCCGGCCGCCGCGCTTGTTCACGTCGGTGTCGTAACCCTCGGGAAGCGAGGTGATGAACTCGTGCGCTCCCACCGCCTGTGCAGCCCGCTCGATCTCTTCCCGGCTCGCCTGCGGTTTGCCGAGCGCAATATTGTCCGCCACGCTGCCGCTGAAGAGGAAAGCCTCCTGGGTGACCATGACGACGGCGCTGCGAAGGTCACGTGGGGACAACTGGCGAAGGTCGATACCGTCAAGCAGTACGCGGCCCTCGGAGACGTCGTAGAACCGGGCGATGACTTTCGCTAGGGTCGACTTGCCGGCACCGGTCTGGCCCACAAGGGCCACCGTCTGCCCGGCAGGAATGGTGAGGTCCATGCGCGGAAGAATCACCGGACCATCGCCGTAACGGAACTCGACGCCGTCGAACTCGATTCTGCCCTGGGCATTTTTCAACGGCACAGGGTTTTTCGGCGGGCGCACGGTGGGCACTTCCTCCAGGAGCCCGGACACCTTCTCCAGCGCCGCCGCCGCCGACTGGAACGAGTTGTAGAACATCGCCATCTGGTCCACAGGCTGGAAGAACCGCTTGCTGTAGAGGAGCAGTGCGAGGAGTGCACCCACCTCCAGGGACCCACCAAGTACCCGGAAGCCACCGAACAGCAGCACCGCGGCCACTGTCACGTTGCCGATCAACACAAGACCCGGCTGGAAGACCCCGTTGAGGTTGATCGAGCGCACGGTCACGCGGCGGTAGTCTTCGGCCAGCTCGTCATAGCGGTCTGCGTTGACCTTCTCGCGCCGGAACGCCTTGACAGCCCTGATACCGGTCATCGTCTCGATGAAGTGCACGATCAGCCGTGCGGACACCACCCGGGAAGAACGGTAGGCGATCTGCGAGTGCTTCTGATACCAGCGCGCGAGGAATGTCATCGGGACCGCTGCCACGAGGATCAGCAGCCCGGTGGGCCAGTCGAGAACGAAGATGGTGACGGCGGTGAAGATCATGTACATCAGGCCGGACGCAAGGGAACTCACACCGGAATCGAGCAGTTCGCGCAAAGCCTCGAGGTCCGACGTCTGGCGGGAGATGATGCGGCCGGAAGTGTACTTCTCGTGGAACTCAAGGCTCAACCGCTGGGTGTGCCGGAAGACGCGCAGCCGCAGGTCCAGCAGCATCTCCTGGCTCAACCTTGCCGCCGCGAGGACATAGCCGGCGGTGAGCACGGCAGCGAGCACGGCCGCCAGCAGGTAAGTGATTCCCGTGGCCCAGAGCAGAGCGGAGTCTCCCTGCATCAGCGAGGGCAGCGCGTGATCGATGCCGAAGGCGATGATAGCCGGCCCGGAGACCCGCGCGATTTGCGAGAAAATCACCAGGAACGCCGTCCAGATGAACTGCCTGCGGTTCGGGCGAATCAGCGAGCCGAGAAGCTTGAAAGACCGAGACCGCACCGACTTGTTCTGTGCCCGGTCAAGGATGACGTCGTCCTCGTTGGAGACACCGGAGGAAATGCCCGACGACGGCGGCTCGCCTCCCTGGCTGCGCTTGTTCTGCTTGTTCTCCCTGGCTGAGCTGCTCATGCGTGAGCCCCCTGGTCGTTGTGCCCCAGCTCTTCGAGCTCGCTGTCCAGATCCACTGGCTCCTCGTTGAGACTCGCGATGACGTAGCGGTAGTGGTCGCTGCGCTCCAGCAGTTCGGTATGGCTGCCGACGTCGGCAATGCGTCCGTTCTCCATGAGGGCCACCCGGTCCGCAAGCGCCACTGTCGACGGCCTGTGCGCGACGATCAGCGTAGTGGTCTCAGAGAGCACCTCCCGGAGCCGCTCCTCCACCAGTTCCTCGGTCCGCACATCGAGAGCCGACAGCGGATCGTCCAGGACGAGGACCCGCGGCTTCGCAGCGATTGCCCGAGCGAGCGCCAGGCGCTGCCGCTGGCCACCTGAAAGGCTGAGGCCTTCTTCACCGATCAGCGTGTCGACGCCGTCGGGCAGGGAGTAAACGAAGTGCGCCTGCGCGACATCAAGGGCCTCAGCGAGGATGGTCTCTGCCTCGTCGTCATTGTGGGCGTCCGCACCCATCAACACGTTCTCACGGACGGAATTAGAGAACAGCGTGGTGTCCTCGAAGGCTACGGCCACGTGGCGGCGCAGTTCCTCAAGGGACAGCTCGCGCACATCGACGCCGTCGATTCGGAGGGAACCGCCGGTGACATCGTAAAGCCGGGGCACCAGTTGGAGGAGGGTGCTCTTGCCGCAGCCGGTAACGCCCACAAGCGCCATAGTTTCCCCGGCCCGAAGGGTGAGGTCGACCCCGTCGATGACGGACACTGACGCGTCCTCGGCATCCGGGTAACGGAAGTGAACGTCGTCGAAGGTCACCTCGCCCCGCGGGTTCGTCAGCGTGCGAGCGTTCTGCGGGTCAGTAATGGTGTTCTCTGATTCCATGACCTCGTAATGGCGGTCGATGGCTGTCTTGGCCGTGAAAGTCATGGCGAGCAACGGGCCAATGAACTCGACCCGGCCGATCACCACGCCGGCCGTGGCGAAGAAGGCAACCAGGCCGCCGATGGACACCTCGCCGTTCACCGCCAGGAGGATCCCGGTCACCAGGGAGGCCCCAAGTGCGAGTTCGGGGAGCAGCGTGACGATGAAAGAGAACCAGGCAAGGCTCTTCGCCTTATGAATCTCGGTCTCTCGGAGCTCCTCCGCCTGGTCACTGAACGCGTCCAGAGCTTCCCGGCTGCGACCGAAGGCCTTCAAAACGCGGATGCCGTGAACGGATTCCTCAACCGAGGTTGCAAGGTCGCCGGCCTGGTCCTGGCTCTTGCGGGACACCCTGCTGTAGGAGGTACGAAACCGGAACCCGTAGACCATCACGGGGACAGCGGCAGCGAGGAAGATGAGAGCAAGCGGCCAACTCATGAAGAACATGATTGCGACGCCGGCGGTCACGGTGAGCGCGTCGACTACGAGCATGATGGCGCCGAAAGCCATCCAGCGTCGCATGAGGTTGAGGTCTGACATCGCCCGGGACAACAACTGACCGCTTCCCCAGCGGTCATGAAATGCCACGGCCAGGTTCTGCAGGTGCCGGTAGAAGGATGTGCGCAGGTTGGTTTCGACGGTGGTGGCGGGGTTGATGACGAAGAATCGTCGCATGGCCACAAAGGCAGCCTCAAGCACGCCGAGGACGAGCACAATCCCGGAAGCTATCCAGACCGTGGAAGTGGCCTGCCCTTCAGCGAGCGCGTCATTGACGAGTACCCGAAAGACCTGGGGAATGGCGAGGACCATGATGCTTGCACCGAGCGCGGCGAAAAGCCCGAGCATCAGCCGCGGCATGATCGGCTTCAGGTGCGGGTAAAGACGGCTGAGAGACTCCCACAGCGTAGTTTGCTTCGGCATGCTCTTCTCTCGACAGGTTGAAGATAGGAGGGAGCGAAGAATTTGTGTCCCCCAGCAACCAATCCTATGTCAGCTGTGCCGCACGCCGCATCCGGTGGCGGGTGGGAAGTCCGCTGTCAGCGAGGCGTAAGCGTCAGCAATACTGCTTCGGGGCGACAGGCGAAACGGACTGGAGCAAAGCGGGACGTTCCAATGCCGGCAGAGACATTAAGCGGTACGGTCCTGCCGTTGTTCTCCCACTGCGTGAGGCCGCGGGCGCGCCAGGTGGGCAGGTCACAGTTGCTGACCAACGCGCCGTACCCGGGAATGCAGACCTGCCCGCCGTGCGTGTGGCCGGCAAGGATGAGCTGGGCCCCACCGTCGGTGAAAGTGTCCAAAACACGCTGGTAGGGAGCATGCGCGACGCCGACCCGCAGGTACGGCGCCTCGTGCGCTGTGCTGCTTCCGTTCGGGAAACCGACGAACCGGTCCCGGTTGAGGTGGGGATCGTCGACGCCGCTGAAGTCCAGGCGGGTACCCTTCAGGCCAATGGACTGCGACCGGTTGGTGAGGTCGACCCAGCCGGCGGACCCGAACCGGGCGAACATCTGCTGCCACGGCAGTTCCTTGAGCTGCTGGCCCGCAGTCGAGGACGGGCCGCCCAGGTATCTGAACGGATTTTGTAGGCGCGGAGCGTAGTAGTCGTTGGAGCCCGGAACGAAAACGCCGGGGAAGTCCAGGAGAGGCTCAAGGGCATCCAACAGTGGAGCGAGAGCCTTGGGATGACTGAGATTGTCACCGGTGTTGACCACCAGATCAGGCTGGAGTTCAGCCAGCCCCTTCAACCACTTCGCCTTCGCGGCTTGCCGGGGGACCATATGGATGTCCGAAAGGTGCAGGACCCTCAAAGGCCGGCTGCCGGCGGGCAGTATCGGAAGAACTTCCTCGCGGAGCCCGAACAGGTTTCGTTCAACAAAGGCCGCATATCCGGCAGTGGCAACCCCGGCCGCCGTGGTCAAACCAAGCGCAACGGCAGCGCCGTTGCGCAAGCCCCCTTTAGATGTCACCACGATCAGCCGTTGCCTCCGCCATTGCCGTTCCCGTTCCCATTGCCGTTACCGTTCCCATTGTTGCCTGAATTGTCCGGCGGCGTCACAGGTTGAGTGCTTCCTTCGGGGGCCGGGGGAACGATGGGCTGGAAGTTGCCCGCGTTGTTGGCGTTATTGCCATTGTTGTTCGAGGGCTGCGACGGCTCAATGGAACGGCCGCTGTTCAGCATGTTGGACGGCGGATCAGCGAATGGCTTCGGCTGGTACGAACCCCGGATCTGCTGCATGTAGCGCGCCCACGAAGGGGCCGCCACGAACGCGCCGTCGATCTCCTCGTAGATCCGTCCACCGATCTGCAGCTCGGACAACGTGCCGCTGTTGGCTTTCCAGTTACCTACCCAGCTGGCGGTGGCCATCGCGGAGTTGTAACCCATGAACCAGGTCTGCGAGCGGGCGTCGTTGGTTCCGGTCTTGCCCGCCATAGGGATATCGCCGAATTCGAGCAACTGGCCGGAGCCCCGCTCGATCACTTCCTGGGTGGCGTAGTTGACGCCGCGGGCCAGTTCCTTGGGTATGACCTGCTCGCAGGAAGGCTGCGGAACCGGGAAAGTGCTGCCGTCAACGGCCGTTACTTCGGTCAGTGCCCGCGGCTGGCAGGTGAGGCCCTCGGCCGCCAGACCGGCGAAGGCGGTAGCCATCGACATCGGGGAAACCTCGCTGCCGCCACCGATGAGTGCGGAAGGCTGCACCTGGAGCGGTGTGTATTCGCCGCTGGCGCTCTTACCGTCGTGGACGCCGAGCTTGGTGGCAATTTCAAACGGCTTGCACAGGTCGACTTCCTTAGCCGTGTACATGGTCACGGTGTTGTAGGACTGCGCCAGGCCTTCGAGAACGGTGTAGTTGCCGTAGTTGATGTCGCCGTAGTTCTGCGGCTCGTAACCCTCAGCGTCGGGCAGGACGTACTCACCGCCGGGCAGGCAACTGGCTTCCCACGTCTCACCCTGCTCGTACTTCTTCTTGCTTCCGTCGACGACGGTGTTCAGCGACCGGCCGTCCTCGAGCCAGGCGGCAACAACGAAGGGCTTGAACGTCGATCCGGGCTGGAATCCGCCCAGGCCGCCCAAGGGCCGGTTCGGGTCGCCGCCGGCGTACTGGTCCACATTGAAGTTGAGCACTGAGTCGCCTGGAGTTTCACCGGGCATGAACCGGGTGTTCTGTGCCATCACCAGGATGTCTCCGGTGCCCGGCTTCAGGCTCACCATGGAGTGGCCCACGGCGGCGTCGGTGGTCTCGCGGTTCGCGGTCTCGTTGATTGCGGTCTGGGCCGCAGCCTGTGCGCGCGGGTCCAGGGTTGTCTTGATCGTCAGGCCGCCGCGGTACAGCAGGTTCTCGCGGTCCTCGCGGGTCTCACCGTAGGCCGCATCGTTGAGGATCAGGTGGGTGACATAGTCGCAGAAGTACGGTGCCTGTTCGGCCCCGACACAGCCGTTCAGAACCGGCGTGATTGCCAGACCAAGGTCGGAGGCCACCGCGGCGTCGTACTCTTCCTGCGTGATCTTGCCGGTCTCCAGCATGCGGCCGATTACCAGGTTGCGCCGCTCCAGTGCGCGCTCGGGGTAAAGCTCGGGGCTGTAGAAGGTGGGACCGTTGACCACGCCGGCAAGCAGTGCCGCCTGCTGAACGTTCAGGTCTTTGGCTTCGACGTTGAAGAAGTACTTCGACGCAGCCTGGACCCCGTAGGTGTTGCCGGTGAACGGCACAATGTTCAGGTAGCCCGCGAGGATCTCGTCCTTGCTCAGTTCCTTCTCCACCGCGATGGCGAGCTTGGCTTCACGAAGTTTGTCGCCCAGCGTCTTCTGGCCGCTGAACGTGATGTCGCCGCCGCTCTGCATGCTCGCGTCGATCAGTACGTTGTTGACGTACTGCTGCGTGATGGTGGATGCACCGCGTGTGGTGTCGCTGCTGATGTTGCTGATGGCCGCACTGATGATGCCCTGCAGGTCCACACCGCCGTGGTTGTAGAACTGGTCATCCTCGATGGCGATCAGCGCGTCCGTCATGTTTTCGGACACCTGCTCCAGCGTTACAGGCTGGCGGTTCTCCTCATACAGGGTCGCGATCAGGGATCCGTCAGAAGCCACGATCTTGGAGGGCTGGGCGAGCGCGCCACGCTCGAGCTCAGCCGGAAGATTCTCGAAGAACTGGATGGATGCGGACGCGCCGGTACCGGCGGCCGCAGCTACGGGGACAAGAAGACCTGCAGCAAGCACCCCACTCAATCCACTGATTCCTAGGAATGCAATGATTTTCCCCAGGGTGGTTGCCGTGTCAAAGAAAGGGGATTTACGAGCAGCCATGTACTCCAGTTTACTAGCACACGCTACCCTGTGAGTCATGACCAAATGGGAGTACGCCACAATTCCGCTCATCATCCACGCAACAAAGCAGATCCTCGACCAGTGGGGCGAGGACGGCTGGGAGCTTGTGCAGGTTGTTCCGGGGCCTGACGGCAAGGGCCTGGTCGCGTACCTCAAGCGGCAGAAGAACGCGTGATGACCAGCGCTAACGGGGCAGTCTCCGCCGTCGAAAGCAGGCTCCAGGAGCTCGGGATCACGCTTCCGGAGGTGGCAGCCCCGGTTGCCGCGTACATCCCCGCGGTGGTCTCCGGCAACTATGTCTACACCTCCGGGCAGCTGCCCTTTATTAACGGCAAACTCCCAGCAACAGGAAAAGTCGGAGCGGCGATAGATGCGGACCAGGCCAAGGAATTCGCGGCCACCTGTGCAGTCAACGCCCTCGCTGCCGTGAAGTCGCAGATCGGGGACCTCGACCGGGTAACCCGGATCGTCAAGGTCGTCGGTTTCGTTGCATCGGAGCCGAGCTTCACCGGTCAGCCTGGAGTGATCAACGGAGCTTCCGAGCTGCTTGGAAGCGTGTTCGGCGAGGCCGGCGCCCACGCGCGTTCCGCCGTCGGCGTTGCGGTACTACCATTGGATGCGCCCGTAGAAGTCGAAATCATCGCGGAGTTCGTCTAGTTTCGTGAACCGTTCAAGCACCAGGCTCTTTCCAGTCCCGGATGAGCAGCAGGGCGCCGCCCGTAGTTGGATCGACCACGGCGAACGCACCCCCATGAAGCCACGGCCAGCATCGTCGGTCGTGCTGATCCGCGACGCTCCGGTGGGCACGGAGGTCTACCTCTCCTATCGGCGGGGGGAGTCTCCGCTCGGCGTAGTCGCCTTCCCGGGAGGCAGCGTGGAAGAGCACGACGACGATCCGGTAGCCTGGTTCGGTCCCTCGCCCGCGCAATGGGCGGCTGCTTTGGCCACACCGGATCATCACGTGGCCCGCCGCTTCGTGGTTGCCGCGATTCGGGAGCTGTTCGAAGAGACCGGTGTACTGCTCGCAGGCCCGGACCCCTCGAGCCTCGTGGAGGGAACCCGACATCCTCAGTGGATGGAGGCGCGTGAGGCGATGGCTGCCGGGGAGAAGACTTTCGCCGAAATTCTCGGCAAACGGGGTTTGGGTCTGCGGACAGATCTCATCAAACCCCTGTCCGCCTGGCTCAGCCCTGACTTTGCGCACCGGCGTTTCGACACCCGCTACTTTGCGGCCGCGCAGCCTGTGAATCAGGAACCCACCCTGCTTGCCAGCAAGGGCGTGTGGGGGCAGTGGCGGTGGTCGGCGGACGAAATCAGGCAGCGCAACACCACTACGCTCGGTGATGACGTTGGTCAGCCAAACACTGTCGGCAAGACGCTGAGCGAACTGACTGTGCCCGCCGTCGAACTCATCCTCGAGAAGATCGGCTCTTCGCGGGGGTGTATTGCCTACCTGTCCCACAAGAGGCCCATGAAGGTGTTCTCGCCCCGCCTGATCGAAACGGACGGCGAACCCAAGGTAGAAGTCGAGTGTTCAACCGCCACTGAAGGTTCCGAACAGCGCGGCCGCTAGCCCCGTTTCCCTTGCAAAGACGCCGACGGCGGGCGGTCACCGGCGCAGCTGCAGCTGACTACCATGGGCGACCACCCGCCGTCGTAAGTCGGGGAGGGACGAGGCTTAGCGGCTCCGCTGGCGCAGGCGCTGGATGTCGAGAATGACGACGGCGCGGGCCTCCAGGCGCAGCCAGCCGCGCTGAACGAACTCGGCCAGGGCCTTGTTCACGGTCTCGCGGGAGGCGCCCACCAACTGGGCAAGCTCTTCCTGCGTGAGTTCGTGGGCGACAAGGATGCCGTCTGTTGCCGGACGGCCGAAGCGGTCCGCGAGATCCAGCAGGGCTTTGGCCACGCGCCCGGGAACGTCGGAGAAGACCAGGTCTGCCAGTGACTCGTTCGTACGGCGCAACCGGCGGGCCAACGCCTGCAGCAGCTGGGCGGATACCTCGGGGCGGGTTTCCAGCAGTGCGCGCAGGTTCTCGTTCTTCAGGCCCGCGAGGCGCGTTTCGGAGACAGCGGTGGCCGTGGCGGTTCGGGGACTTGGGTCGAAGAGTGCCATTTCGCCGAAGAGTTCGCCGGGGCCGAGGATTGCCAGCAGGTTCTCGCGACCGTCCTGAGCGGTGCGGCCGAGCTTGATCTTGCCGGAGACTATGAAGTAGAGCTGGTCGCCCTGGTCGCCCTCCCGGAAGACCGATGCGCCGCGGGACAGATCCACCTCTGTCAGTTCGTCGGTGAGTGCCGCAAAGACCTCGTCGCCGAGCGAAGCGAAAAGGGGCGCCCTGCGCAGAACCTCGATATCCATGAAATCTCCTATGTATGGTGCAGAACCAGCAAGTTTCCGTTTTTTCCATCTTGCCGTACGCAGAGACGTTGTGACACCTGCTACACGCGTGTTCGCCGCTGGGGTAGGGGAAATCACTCCAACACGTTTCCCGGGACACGTTCCCGGCTGATTGTCAGGCCCGGACCGTAGAATCGAAGGTCAGCAGGGGAAGTACGGCGCTTCCTGGAAGGGGAGTGGCGTGTTCGGCTTTACGCTCCTGGACATCATTCTGATCCTGGTGCTGATCGGGTACCTGATCACCGGGCTCAAGAACGGTTTCCTGGTCACGCTCGGCGGCATCATCGGGTTCGCTGCTGGTGCCGTGGCGGCCTTCTTCGCCATCCCACTGGTGAGCGCCTGGGTGACGGATGACGCCTGGCGGCTGGCAGCAGTCATCGCTACAGCGCTGATTCTCGTCATCATCGGCCAGGCACTCGGTGCAGGGTTGGGCCGCGCGCTGAGCAGCAGGGCAGGTTCCGTGCCTATCCGCGTCATCGACCGGTTGCTGGGAGGCGTAACCAACGTCGTCGTGGCTGCGTTGGTGCTTGCCATGCTTGCGTTCAGCATCAGCACCATGGGTGTGCCGTTACTGTCCCAGTCGATCGCCTCATCGAAGGTGATCACCACCATCGACACCGTAACACCCTCGCCCGTTCGTGCCTGGATGGCAGAGGTGCGCTCAATCGCCGTCGCTGACGGCATACCCACGCTGCTGGAGGGGGTAGCGCCCGCCACTCCTGCTCCGGTGCCTGACGCGTCGGTCGACACTCCCGAGCTTGCGGCTGCTTCTCAGTCCGTACTGCGCATCGCCGGAACGGCATTTCAGTGTGGACAGAATCAGACAGGGTCCGGGTTCATTGTGGCGCCCGGCCGGGTGGTTACCAACGCCCACGTGGTAGCAGGAGTGAATCAGCCGGTCGTAGAGGCTCCCGGCGGCGGAGCAGTGCCCGGAAGCGTGGTGTATTTCGATCCCGTCCGGGATATTGCCGTGATCGCCGTGGATGGACTGGACCGTGCACCCCTCGCCCTCGGCGAAGCGCTGGACACCGGGGATACTGCTGCATTCGCCGGGTATCCCGCAGGCGGTCCGTTCCAAATTCAGCCGGCAAGCGTGCAGAACCGGTCGGATGTGCTCGTCGAGAACATCTACGGCGCCGACCCCACAGCAGTTGACGTCTACACCCTTGCCGCCAACGTCCAGCAAGGGAACTCGGGAGGACCGCTCTTGGACCTGCAGGGGCGCGTCGCGGGGGTCATCTTCGCGAAGTCGACGTCGGATGTCCCCGTCGGATATGCCCTCACGCTCGACGAGCTCCGCCCCGTCGTCGAGCAGGCATCAGGTCTCAACGAGCCTGTGTCCGCCGGACAGTGCACGGAGCGCTAGCGGGAATCCGCTCAACCAGGTGAACTCGCTTAACCAAATCGTGATGGCTTGCTGGCGGGAAATACTGCGTAGCTCGCAGCTGAGAGTTAGGCTCGTCACATTAGGCAACACGGCACACCCGTGCGCCGCTCGGGCACATTGACGTGCCCGCCAGATCACAGATCATCAGGAGCGCTCAATGTTCACAAGCAATTCGGCGCGGGGGGTGTTTCCCACAAGGAAGCGCGCTGCCGCCTTCACCGCAGGAGCAGCCATCAGTGCATTGCTGCTCAGCGGTTGCGTCCAAAGCCAGCGTGAGGAAGACGGCGGTGCGGGTGCGGAGGGCGAGGTCGACTCGACCTTCGTCTTCGCGGCATCGTCAGACCCCGCCTCGCTTGATCCTGCGTTCGCGAGTGATGGCGAGTCCTTCCGCGTCAGCCGCCAGATCTTCGAGGGTCTTGTCGGCGTGGAACCCGGCACCGCCGACCCTGCGCCGTTGTTGGCCGAATCCTGGGAAACGTCTGAAGACGGCCTTTCCTACACCTTCCAGTTGAAGGAAGGCGTGACGTTCCACGACGGCAGCGAATTCAACGCAGAGGCTGTCTGCTTCAACTTCGATCGGTGGTACAACTTCACCGGTCTGGCGCAGGCCCCGTCGGTGTCCTACTACTACAACAACCTCTTCCGCGGGTTCGCTGATTCGCCGGATGCCGCAGTCTACGAATCCTGTGAGGTGAACGGTGACCTCGAGGCCACCGTTACCCTGGCCAAGCCGTTCGCAGGGTTCATCCCGGCACTGTCCCTTCCCGCGTTCGCCATGCAGAGCCCAACGGCGCTGGAGGAGTTCGGCGCTGACGACATCGGTGGTTCTGCCGAGGCTCCCCAGTTGAGTGAGTACGCACAGGGCCACCCCGTCGGCACCGGGCCGTTCAAGTTCGATTCCTGGAACGTCGGCGAGGACCTCACCGTCTCGGCCAATGAAGAGTACTGGGGTGAGCAGGGCCAGGTGCAGACGGTAATCTTCCGAATCATCGACGATCCACAGGCACGCACCCAGGCTCTCCAGGCGGGAACCATCGACGGTTTCGACCTCGTGTCGCCGGCCGACATTCCGGTACTGGAGGAAGAGGGCTACAAGATCATCGCGCGTGATCCGTTCACGATCCTCTACCTCGGTCTCAACCACACGGTCGAGGAGCTGAGCGATCCGCTGGTGCGCCAGGCAATCCACCACGCAATCGACAAGCAGGCCCTGATCGATCAGACCCTTCCCGAGGGAACCAAGGTGGCAACCCAGTTCATTCCCGATGTAGTTGACGGCTACAACGAGGACGTCACCACCTACGAGTACGACCCGGAGCGGGCCAAGGAACTTCTGGCCGAAGCTGGGTACCCGGACGGCTTCGAGGTTCAGTTCAACTACCCGACAGATGTATCGCGACCGTACATGCCCACCCCGGAGCAGGCATTCACCAACCTCAGCGCACAGCTGGGTGAAGTCGGCATCACCGTGACGCCGGCGCCTGACGTCTGGACCCCGGACTACCTTGACCGCATTCAGGGCACCGAAAACCACGGTATCCACCTCCTCGGCTGGACCGGCGACTACAACGACACCGACAACTTCATCGGCGTGTTCTTCGGTCAGGAGAAGCCGGAGTTCGGCTTCGACAATCCGGAACTGTTCGGGGCTCTCAGCGAGGCCCGCGGCATGACTGACCGTGAGGAGCAGACGGAGTTGTACAAGGAGATCAACGAGCAGATCGCCCAGTTCAACCCGGCGATCCCGCTGGCGCACCCCGCGCCGTCGCTGGCCTTCGCTCCCCGGGTGGATTCCTACCCTGCGAGCCCGGTCAACGATGAAGTCTTCAACATGATCGAACTGAACGAGTAACAGCTCTGGCGGAGGGACCGGCCCCAAGCGGGTCCCTCCGCTTTTGTTTGCTCTCGTTCACTCGGTGCCGCACTGTTGAAAGGACATCGTGCTTCGCGTCATAGGTAAACGTCTCGCCCTGCTGGTTCCCACCCTCTTCGGTCTGTCAGTCCTGCTCTTCCTTTGGGTGCGCAGCCTGCCGGGTGGGCCTGCTACGGCCCTGCTGGGTGAGCGGGCGACCCCGGAGGCGGTCGCCAGGGTCAACGAACTCTACGGCTTCGACCAGCCGCTGCTGACGCAGTACTTCACCTATATGGGCAAACTGCTCCAGGGTGATTTCGGTACATCGATCATCACGGGCCGTCCCGTCCTGGAGGAGTTCGCCACCCGTTTCCCGGCCACCATCGAACTCAGCGTGGTGGCCCTGATTTTCGCGATCGGCATCGGTATCCCCTTGGGCTACCTCGCTGCACGGCACTACGGGAAGCTCGCCGACCACGGCTCGGTGGTCCTCAGCCTGATCGGAATCACCATTCCGGTGTTCTTCCTGGCCTTCATCCTGAAATACCTGTTTGCTATCCAGTGGCCCATTCTGCCGCCGGACGGCCGGCAGAACCCCAGGATCAATGCCACGCATGTCACGGACTTCTATGTCCTGGACGGACTGCTGACGGGCGAGTTCGACGCCGCCTGGGACGCCTTCCTGCACCTCATCCTCCCGGGTCTTGCCCTTGGAACCATTCCCCTGGCCATCATCGTCCGCATCACGCGCGCTTCGGTGCTGGAGGTGCAGAACGCCGATTACGTGCGGACCGCACGCGCGAAGGGTCTGATGGAGAAGACCATCCGGGGCAGGTTCATCCTTCGCAACGCGATGCTGCCGGTTGTCACCACCATCGGGCTGCAGACCGGCCTCCTTATTTCGGGTGCGGTCCTCACCGAAACGGTGTTCGCCTTCAATGGCATCGGTAGATTCCTTCGAGATGCCATCTTCGAACTCGACTACCCGGTACTGCAGGGGTTCATCATCTTCATCGCTGTCCTGTACGCCCTGATCAACCTCATCGTTGACATCTCCTACACCATCATCGATCCAAGGGTGCGTGTGCAATGAGCAATACCCTGCCTCCCGCGGCCGGCGGGGAGGTCTCCCCGGCCACAGCAGACCCGGCACTCGCCGAAGGCGGGGGTACCGGCCTTTGGAAGGATGCATTCCGCAGACTGCGCCGTAATCCCCAGGCCATCGCCGGAGCGGTGATCATCGGCTTGTTCCTGCTCGTGGCGGCGCTTGCACCGATCCTCGCTCCCTTCGGCGGCGAAGAACTGCCTGGCCGTACCGAGATCAGGCCCACCAATATTCCGGGGCCGGGGGAGCTCCCGGAGTATCCGCTCGGCCTGGACCGGTTCGGCGGTGACGTGCTCTCCAAGCTCATCTGGGGTGCCCAGGCGTCCCTGCTGATCGGTGTGATCTCGACGGCGATCGGCCTTGCCGGCGGTATGCTGCTCGGCCTGCTGGCCGGCGGTCTGGGCGGTTGGGTGGACAGCGTCATCATGCGCTTCGTGGACATCCTGCTGTCCGTTCCCAACCTGCTGCTCGCGGTGAGCATCGCGGCGATCCTTGGTCAGGGGCCGTACGCGATCATGATCGCCATCGGTGTCTCCCAACTACCGATCTTCGCCCGTCTGCTCCGTTCGTCCATGCTCTCGCAGCGCGGATCAGACTACATCCTCGCGGCGCAGACCCTCGGCCTGAGCAAGCGCACCATCACCATGAGCCACCTGCTGCCCAACAGCGTGGGCCCGGTGATCGTGCAGGCTACGCTGTCTCTCGCAACGGCGGTGATCGACGCGGCCGCCCTGTCCTTCCTGGGGCTCGGCGGCGGACTTCCGCAGACAGCCGAATGGGGTCGCATGCTCACCTACGCCCAGGCTGAACTGGCCTCATCGCCGTACCTGGCCTTCCTGCCCGGCGCGTGCATTGCCATCACGGCACTCGGCTTCACGCTGCTGGGGGAGTCACTGCGCGAGGCGCTGGACCCGAAGACCCGCCAGAAGTAACCCCTCAAATACGACGGCGGCCGGTTACCTTCGCTCCGAAGGTGACCGGCCGCCGTCGTACTTTGCTTCCGTGAGGGTCAGGCGATGTTGAGCTCGTTGCCGGGGATCGAGGCGAGGAGCTTTCGCGTGTACGGGTGGCGTGGGTTCTGGAAGACCTCCTCGGAGCTGGCCGCTTCGACCAGCTCACCGTCCTTCATGACGCACACGTAGTCGGAGATGAGCCGGACCACCGCGAGGTCGTGGGAGATGAACAGGTAGCTCAATCCGAGCTCCGATTGCAGGTCTCCCAGAAGCTTCAGGATCTGGGCCTGAACCAGCACGTCGAGCGCGGAGACCGGCTCATCGCAGATGATCAGCTCGGGCTTGAGCGCCAGGGCCCGGGCGATCGCGACACGCTGGCGTTGCCCGCCGGAGAGCTCAGAGGGGTAGCGCCGCAGCGCGTTGTGCGGCAGGGATACCTGGTCCATGAGCTCGCGCACGCGGGCAGCGCGCTCTGTCCGGGAGCCCCGCTTGTAGGCGTTCAGGGGTTCCTCGACAATCCGCTCAATCGTGAACATCGGGTTCAGTGACGAGTACGGGTCCTGGAATACCGGTTGGACGCGCTGCCGGAAGTCGTCGAGCTGCTTCTTGTCGAGCGTCGCCACGTCCATCCCGTCGAAGGTCATGGTGCCGGAGGTTGGCTCGATGAGTTTGAGGAGCATGCGCGCCGTCGTGGTCTTGCCGGAGCCGGACTCGCCGACGATGGCAACGGTCTGCCCGCGCGGGATGTCCAGAGTGACGTTCTTCGCGGCGTAAAAGTCCTCGGAACTGCCGCGTCGCTTGTAGATCTTCGTCAGGTCCCGGATCTCGACGATGTTGTTGGTCGGAGCGGCGTCTACTGCAGCGTCGGCTTCAGCCTGGTGTTCTTCGAAGGCGGCCTGCGCCACGGCGACGCGCTTCCCGGCGTCGTCTGCATAGGCGCCGGGACGCAGCCTGATCGCCGCCACGCTCGGCGCGGCACGAACCAGCGACTGCGTGTAGGGGTGCCTGGGGTCGTTGAGGAGCTGTGCCGCCGGACCTGTTTCCACGACGCGGCCGCGGTGCATTACCACCAGTTCCGATGCGCGCTCCGCCGCGAGCCCCAGGTCATGGGTGATCAGGAGGACCGACGTGCCGAGCTGCTCCGTCATGGTGTCGATCTGGTCGAGGATGGTGCGCTGCACCGTGACGTCCAGAGCGCTGGTGGGCTCGTCGGCGATCAGGAGCCGCGGGCGGCAGGCCATGCCGATGGCGATCAGGGCGCGTTGGCGCATGCCGCCGGAGAACTCGTGGGGGTACTGCTTGGCTCGTTCACGTGCGTCCGGGAGGCCTGCAGCTGAGAGCACCTCGACCACGCGATCCTTGACGTTCTTCTTGTCCGCGAGCCCGTGCACCAGCAGGGTCTCAGCTACCTGGGTCCCGATTTTCGCCACCGGGTTGAGGTTGGACATCGGGTCCTGCGGCACCAGTCCGATTGAGCGTCCCCGGATTGTGCGCATGGCCGACTCGGGGAGCGGCACCAGATCACGGCCTTCGAACAGGATGCTTCCCCCGGTGACCCGCCCGTTGCCGGGGAGCAGCCCGATACAGGCCATCGCCGTCGTCGACTTGCCGGAACCGGACTCACCCACGATCGCCAGAGTCTTCCCCCGATGGAGGGTGAAGCTGGCGTCCTCTACGGCATGCACTTCGCCGTAGGTGGTTCGAAAGCTGACCGCCAGGTTCTTCACCTGGAGCATGGGGGCATTCTCGGCGGCACTGCTTGAGGCATCCATGGGTGTGATGTGCGTCATGGGACTATCGTCCCTCATAACCGCCCTGCATCAGGTCATGCCGCGTCAGTTTCCGCACAAGATGATCGATGGCCAACCGATAACCGTCTACGCCGGCTCCCACGATGACGGTGTCAACCACCGCAGACAGGTAGGAGTGGTGCCGAAACTCCTCACGCTTGTGCACGTTACTGATGTGCACTTCAACCGTGGGCAGGCCGACTGCACTGATTGCATCCCGGAGGGCGACTGAGGTGTGGGTGTACGCGGCGGCGTTGATGACGATCCCATCGGCAGTTCCCGCAGCGGCGTGGATGGCGTCGACAAGCTCACCCTCGTGGTTGGACTGGGTGCACGTGACCGCCCAACCGTGGGCACCCGCGGCCGACTCACACAGCTTCTCGACGTCGTCCAGGCTGTGTGGTCCGTAGACCCCGGGCTCGCGGGTACCAAGCAGGTTCAGGTTGGGGCCGTTGAGGATCAGCAGGGTAGTGGTCGCCATGGCTTAACTATGCCTGATCGCCCAGGCTCAGCCCGCGGCGTTGCCCGGGATGTCAGCCCAGCGCGGGCGCCGGCCGGCGGAGGCGCACTGCCGCCGTCGCACCCGCGAGAGTCACGAGGCTCATGAGGGCCAACACGACACCGGGATGCCACCAGGCGCCGTCAGTGGCCTCTCCGAACACCTGGGTGATGGACGGAGCAAAGCCGGCCACAATAGCGGCGATGCTGTACGAGAACGACAGGGCGGTGAAGCTTGTGCTCGGATCGAACAGATCCGCCATGAGCCCTCCGAGCGCCGCCCAGCTTGCGGTCGGCAGGATGCCGCCGAGCAGGATCGCCGCTACGTACAGGGGCGCATCCGCGATGCTGATGACCCAGTAGAGCGGGAAACTGATCAGTGCCGTTCCGAGAGCGCCGCCCGCGACTACTTTCGCCGAGCCGATCCGCGTGGCCAGCCAGCCGAACGCGGGAATGGTGGCGAGCTGCAGCAGCGAACCGATCAGCGCGGCGTTGAGGACGGTGGCTTCCGACAGACCCAACCGCTCGGTCCCGTACGCCTGGGTGTAGGACACCATGAGGAAGTAGGAGCCGATACCCAGCACCGCTGACGCAACAGCAACAACGACGGCGACGGGCTGGGAGCGCAGGACGCTCAGCAGCGGAACGCGTACCTTCCTGGTCTTCTGGAAAACCGGTGTCTCGTCAATCGCGAGCCGCAGGTAGAGGGCGACGGCGAGGAACGGGAAGGCGAGCAGGAACGGGATGCGCCAGCCCCAGGTCGTCATGACGTCCGGAACCATCACCGTGAGGATGAGGAAGATCAGTGAGATCAGCATGGTGCCGACGGGGGAGCCCAGCTGGGGGATTGCGGCGTAGAGCGCGCGCTTGCGTCCGCTAGCGTGTTCAGTGGCAATCAGGATGGAGCCGCCCCACTCGCCGCCCAGCGACAGGCCCTGCAGCAGGCGCAGGATTGTCAGAATGATGGGTGCCCAGACACCGATCACACTGTGATCGGGAAGAAGCCCGACGGCGCCGGTGGCCAGGCCCATCAGCAGGATGGTCCAGATGAGCGTCTTTTTCCGGCCGATCCGGTCCCCGAGATGACCGAAGAGGATGGCACCCAGAGGGCGGGCGACGAAGCCCATCGCGAAGATCAGGAATGCGGACAGGGTTCCGGCGAGCGGATCCTGCTCCGCGAAGAAGACCTCATTGAAGACGAGTGCGGCAGCGGTGCCGAAAACATAGAAGTCGTAGGATTCAAGGGCGGTTCCGACGAAGGACGCAGCGGCTGTCTTTCGGGCCATTCCGGGGCGGGTGGCCGGCGTCGGGCGGGGTGCGGTAGAGGTGGACACGGTTCAGAATTGTCCTCGCAGCCGGACCCGAGCGGCCAGCAATTCCGGTCAACATCACAGTGTCGGTAGACCTGCATCACAGTTCCTGTCCGACTGCCGCTTGAGAAGCGGCAGCCGGACAGCAGGGAGCGAAAGAGACTACTTTCTCAGCGATGCCGCGATCTGCTGCATGATCGTCGGGTCGGACAGGGTGGTGGCGTCGCCGACCTCCCGGCCCTCCGCCACGTCCTTGAGCAGGCGCCGCATGATCTTGCCCGAGCGTGTCTTGGGCAGCTCCGGCACCACCAGGATGTTGCGTGGCTTCGCGATCGGTCCGATCTCCTTGGCGACGTGGTTGCGAAGGGTGGTGACGACGTCGTCGTCCTGGGCAGCAGAACCGCGCAGGATCACGAAGGCGACCACAGCCTCGCCGGTGGTTTCGTCGGAAGCGCCGACGACGGCGGCCTCCGCCACCGACGGATGGCTCACAAGCGCGGACTCGATTTCCGTCGTCGACAGGCGGTGGCCCGAGACATTCATGACGTCGTCCACCCGGCCGAGCAGCCAGATGTCGCCGTCCTCGTCGCGCTTTGCGCCGTCTCCCGCGAAATACATGTTGTCGAACCGGGACCAGTAGGTGTCCTTGAACCGCTGCGGGTCACCCCAGATCCCGCGGAGCATGGACGGCCAGGGCTCACGGATCACGAGGTAGCCGCCGGAGCCGTTGGGTACGGACTGACCCATCTCGTCCACCACATCCACCGCGATGCCGGGCATGGCCACCTGCGCCGATCCCGGCTTGCAGGCAGTCACGCCGGGGAGCGGGGAGATCATGTGCGCGCCGGTTTCGGTCTGCCACCACGTGTCGACGATCGGTGCGCGGGTTTCTGATCGCCCGCCGTTGCCGCCGATGATTTCCCGGTACCACATCCACGCCTCGGGGTTGATGGGCTCACCCACCGAACCGAGGACGCGGATGGAGGAGAGGTCGAACTTCGCGGGAATGTCGCGCCCCCACTTCATGAACGTGCGGATGGCGGTGGGCGCGGTGTAAAGGATCGATACCTTGTACTTCTCCACGAGCTCCCACCAGCGGCCCTGGTGGGGGGTGTCCGGCGTGCCCTCATAGATGAGCTGGGTGGCGCCGTTGACCAGCGGTGAGTACGCGACGTAGCTGTGCCCTGTCACCCAGCCGATGTCGGCCGTGCACCAGAAGACATCGGTCTCAGGGTGCAGGTCGAAGGCGTACTTCTGGGTGAATGCGGTCTGGGTCAGGAACCCGCCGGTGGTGTGCAGGATGCCCTTGGGCTTACCGGTGGTGCCCGAGGTGTAGAGGATGAAGAGTGGGTGCTCGGAATCGTGGCCCTCGGCGGTGTGCTCATCGGAGGCCTCACCGACGACGTCGTGCCACCAGCGGTCGCGGCCTTCCACCCACTCCACCGGTTCCCCGTTGCGCTTGACCACGACGACGTTCTCGACGGTATGGCCGGGGCGCTCCAGTGCGCTGTCCACGGCGGGTTTGAGGGAGCTCGGCTTACCCCTGCGGTAGGTGCCGTCGGAGGTGACCACCAGCTTCGCTTCGGCGTCGTCGATCCGGCTGCGCAGGGCATCGGCTGAGAATCCTCCGAAGACCACGGAGTGGACCGCGCCGATGCGGGCGCAGGCCAGCATGGTGATAACGGCCTCAGGGATCATGGGCAGGTAGACGGCAACGCGGTCGCCCTTGGTCACGCCCAGGGACTCGAAGGCGTTGGCGGCCTTCTTCACCGCCGTTGTCAGCTCTGCGTAGGTGTAGGTAAGCGTGTCACCGGGTTCGCCCTCGAAATGGATCGCCACACGGTCGCCGCGGCCCTGCTCCACATGGCGGTCCAGGGCGTTGTACGCGGCATTGACCTTTCCGCCGACGAACCACTTGGCGAACGGCGCCTCAGACCAGTCCAGGGCCTGTGAGAAATCCTGGTGCCAGGTCAGCAACTCCCGGGCCTGGCTCGCCCAGAACTCGGGGCCCTGTTTCCCCTGCTCATACAGCTCGGCCGTCGCGATGGCGCTGGCCGCGAAGTCCTCGCTCGGCGGGAAGCGTCGCTCCTCATGCAGCAGATTTTCGAATGCGTCACCCGTGGAAACCTGGGTGTCTTCAGACATTGTGAACCCCTTCGGCCATTCAGTGCGGAGGCGGACCCGAACAGACAATTCAAGCCGCTGATGTGCTGTGTTCCACATTAGTGGGGGCGCCACCCGATCGGTGTGCTGGTGGTCACACAGTAGATGCGAAAGGCACTGATTCTGCGATGAGCGGTGAGCGCGGGACGCCGACATGTCCCATCATTGGTAGGAAAGGAAGTAGGCGTTGACTAGGGTTATCAAAGAAATCCGAATCCGGCTCAACGCCTTCGGCACCTGACTGCGGCAGAAGCCGCCGTTATGAAACGGAGAATCCAGACATGACCGAACAGCGCCAGTACGACGGCGGCGCAGACACCGCGCACAGCTCGCCGGTGCAGCAATCAGGCCGGTCCGAAACACCTGCAGATGCCTCCGCTACCGCCGGGCACAGCGGGCCCGAGGCTGTAGCAGGGCCCTTCACCCTGCGTGAAACGGTCATCGGTGTCTCGGTGCTGGTGATGTTCGTCGGCACAATCCTGCCCTTTGTGGACGGCGTCAATCTGTGGCGCACGTTCTCCCTCTTCTTCCTGGGCATCGGGATCCTGCTTCCGGTTGCGGCGCTGTCGCTGATCGTGGGCCGCCGGCTGGGAGCCAAGAGCCTGCGCGTCGGATCGCTCTCTGTCGACCAGTTCGCCTCGGTGACCGCAGCGTTCGCCGCCGCATTCTTCTTCCTGCAGACCGTTACCACTTTCGAGGTCGGTGCGTTCATCGCGTTGCTCGGATCGGTCGGGTTCTTCGTCGCAACGGTCGGCGGTCCCCACCTCGGCGTCTTCAAGCCGGATTTCGCGGGTCGTCCGTCGTCGTCCGCCCATCGGATCGCCCGGGAGGCGTTGCCCGCCAAGCCGCGTCCGCCGAAGCCGGTTCCTGCAGAGACCGTGACGGGATGGAATGATTCTTCGGCAGGCGAGTCCGTCACTGGCGGGCCGAGCAGCGCCGGCTACAGCGCCGGGTATGCCGTCGTTGATTACGCTGCAGGCCAGGGCGCCGGTGCCTCGCACGGCTCCGCGGCAGGGCAGGCGCAAACTCCTGCAACAGAGCACGCGCAGGTTCCCGCAGCCAAGCAGGACTCCGCTCCGCACACTGAGAGCACCGCCCGCCCCACCGAGACAAGGGAGGCGGAGCCTGCAGCTCCCAGTGCAGGTGCAGCGCAGCCGGAAGCGCAGCGCGGCTCCGGCTCACACGCGGTGTCCAGCTCGGGAGCAGCCGCAGAAGCCGCTGCTCCCGCTGCCACTGTTGCGCAGCCAGCAGTTGAGAAGGCCGCGGAGCGGACCATGGCGCAGCAGACTGTGCGGCAGACGGACAGCAGCACCGAGGAAGCCGCGCACCCGCGGACCGAGTCCATTTCCGCTACCCGGGATGCCGAGGATGATGAGCCGGTGCTCGAGGCATTCTGGTTCGCCGTCGGAACTCCCCGCTCGGTAGTGGACGAGCAGACCGGGGCACCCTTGTTCGTGCTCCAGCCCGGTGACTGGGAAGTTGGCATCGAGGACCGCGGGCATGAGTTCCTCGTTCAGGACAAGCGCACCGGCCGCATTGGTGTTATGCGGGACCTGCGCAACATCGAACGCGCACCCCGCGAGGGATAGCAGGCGGCACGGGCGGGCGGCAACGGAAAGGGAAACCGGGTCATCGTGGATGTATCGCCGATCGCGCTGAAGCGCCGGGCGCGTAGGATCCATCGCGTGCTCGCAGAGACGTACCCATACGCTGTAGCGGAACTGGATTTCCGGAACCCCTTCGAGCTGCTGGTGGCTACGGTCCTCTCAGCCCAGACCACCGACGTGCGGGTGAATCTGACCACCCCGGCCCTGTTTGCGCGATACCCGGACGCCCGGAGCCTCGCTGAAGCTGCGGAAGATGAGTTGCAGGAGATGATTCGCCCCACCGGCTTTTTCCGGGCGAAGTCCCGCAGCCTGCTCGCGTTGGCCACCCGCATCGTCGACGATTTCGACGGTGAGGTGCCCGGTCGCCTGGAGGATCTGGTGACCCTTCCCGGAGTAGGCCGTAAAACGGCGAACGTGGTGCTGGCCAACGCGTTCGGCGTACCGGGCATTTCGGTGGACACGCACTTCGGCCGCCTCTCCCGCCGCTTCGGCTGGACCACGGAGGAGGACCCCGTGAAGGTGGAGTTCGACGTCGCCGCTCTCTTCGAGCGCAGGGACTGGACTATGCTCTCGCACCGGGTAATCTTCCACGGCCGCCGTATCTGCCATGCCAAGAAGCCCGCGTGCGGTGTGTGCCCGGTGGCCTCGCTGTGCCCGTCCTACGGCGAAGGAGAGGTTGACCCGGACAAGGCACGGAAGCTCCTGAAGTACGAGCTCGCCCCGGGTCGCGAGGAGCTCCACCGCCGTATGGTGGAGGGCGCTTCGCGCGCCGAGTTGCTGGCTGCCGGCCATACCCTGAGCGCATGAGCGCGTACTCCCAACTCAAGGCCTTCGCCGAGAGCGCGGCGCCCATCGGCCCGGGCAGGGACAAGACAGAGTCATGGCAGGTAGTCGGGATAGATATTGCAACCGCCAGGCCGGCCGCTGTCCTCATTCTCTTCGGACACCTTGATGACCGTCCTGCACGTATCCACTCGGCAACTGTGCCGGATGACCTGGACGTCCTGTTTGTGACCCGCGCCGGCACGTTGCGCAGCCATCCCGGCCAGGTGGCGTTCCCGGGCGGACGAATCGACGACGACGACGCCGATCCCGCCGCTGCAGCCCTGCGGGAAGCTGAGGAGGAGACGGGCCTCGATCCTGCGGGCGTCGAAGTCCTGGGGGAGCTGCCGGAAGTGGGGCTCCCGCTCAGCAATTACCTCGTGACGCCCGTGCTCGGCTGGTGGGCCTCGCCGACGCCCGTGCGGGTAGTGGACCACGCTGAATCATCACACGTTTTCCGTGCGCCGGTGGCGGAGCTTCTCTCGCCCGAGGCACGGTTCACCGCAGTTGTGCGGCGCAACGGGCGTAGGCACAGCACACCGGCATTCATGGTCGATGACATCACGATCTGGGGGTTCACCGGACTGTTACTGTCACGCTTGTTCGATGGGTTGGGCTGGACGCAGCCCTGGGATGAGTCCCGCGAGCGCGACGCGCCGCTCTAGAGCGATTCGGCTTTCGCCGCGATCTCGGCCAGGTCCTTGGCCAGTGCCTTGCGCGTCATCTTCATCCCGATCTTGCCGAACAGGGCGAGCATGATTCGGCCGGCCATGGTGGGCTCGACGACCTGGGCACCGAAAGTCAGGGTCAGATCAGTTCCGCCATTGCGTTCCGCGAGCGTGAAGTGCGTGGTGTAGTCCGCGCCGTTCTGAAGGGCCTTGACCGTTGTGCTGCGCGGCGGGTCCGCCTGCTCCACCCACATCTCGACGGTTTCCGAGCGGCCCATCATGGTGCGGGTTTCCTTCCACCGGTTGCCCTTCCCGTACGGTCCGTCACTGAGCATCTGCACCGACTGGACCCCGGACAGGGTTGCTGCCGAGCCTGGGATGTCCGAGATGACGGACCAGACCGTTTCGGGGGAAGCGTTGATGTGCTGGGTGAGGCTGGTGCTGTGATCCATGCGTCGAGCCTAGCCACCGCCCCTGACGATTCGCAGGTTCGCGCGCCCTGCTTGTTGTGAATCTGTCCTTGTGAATCAGCTATTTTGCGTCGGCGTATGAGTCCGCCATCACGACGTTCACGGGGAACTCGACCGGAATCCGACCGAACATCAGGTGGGTAGCGGCGCGCGCCGACTCGTTCACCATGGTGGAAACCTCGCCCGCAAGCTCACGGGGTACATGCAGCATGACCTCGTCATGCAGGAAGAACACAATGTGCGCTTGAGCAAAGCCGGGCGGGGCGGCACGCAACCGCCGTCGTAATTCAGCCAGCCAGCACAGAGCCCATTCCGCGGCCGTCGCCTGAACCACGAAATTGCGTGTGAAACGGCCCCGCGACCGGGCAAGCGCATCCGCGCGCTGCTGCTCGGCGGCGCTGCTGGTGCGCTGGGCGGCGAGCCAGCGTTCCGACGGCGGAGGGCAGCCGCGGCCGAGGAAACTCGCGACGACGCCGCCTCCCTCGCCCGTGCGCGCAGCGGCCTCCACCACAGAGATCGCCTGCGGATAAGTGCGGGTGAGCTGTGGCATGAGGCGGCCGGATTCGCCGGTGGTTGCGCCGTACATGGCTCCGAGCATGGCCACCTTCGCCTTGGCCCGGTCCCCACCGAATCCCTGATCGGCGATGCCCTGGTACAGATCCAGGCCGCGTCCCGCTGTCGCCAGGGCGGAATCCTTGCCGAGCACGGCGAGTACGCGCGGTTCGAGTTGGGCTGCATCCGCGACGATGAGCACATGGCCGGGGTCCGCGCGGACGGCATCGCGTACCTGGTGGGGGATCTGCAGCGCACCGCCGCCGCGGGAAGCCCACCGTCCGGACATGCTGCCGCCCACAACGTACTCCGGTCGGAACCTGCCGTCGCGAACCCAGGTGTCCAGCCAGGTCCAGCCGTTCGCTGCCATCAACCGGGAGAGTTTCTTGTACCTCAACAACGGCGCGATCGCGGGATGGTTGTGCCGCTGAAGCTCCCACGAACGCGTGGACGACACCTCGATACCCGCCCGGTGCAGGGCTCTGAGCAGCTCCTGGGGTGAATCGGGATTGAAGCGCGGATTGCCCAGGGCAGTGCGGAGTTCCCCTACCAGTTGCTCCAATCCGGCTGGGAGATGCCCCTCTCTTGGGCGCGGACCGAGCTGGGAGGTGAGCAGGTCATCGTGCAGATCCGCCCTCCACGGGATGCCATGGAACTCCATTTCCGCGGCGAGGAGGGCCCCCGCGGATTCGGCTGCGAGCAGCAAGGCGAGCTGCGCCGGACGGTCGCTGGCCCTGACCGCTCGCTGCTGGGCTGCGAACTCCTGCACGACGTCGGATAGGTCCGGACCGCTCTGGGGCAGGACCGCCTCGAACAGGCTTCCCTGATCGGGTGAGGGCGCCGTAGGCGGCAACATCCGGGACGGGTTCGCGTCCTCGGTTTCGTCCGAACGGGGTTGCAGTCGGCTCCCGTAGTCCGTCGACGCGCAGTAGGGTGAGTGGCGCATGATCTCCCGGCTGAGCGCGATGTCGTGGCAACGCTCGACGGTGATGCCCTGAGCGAGCAGCCCGGGGTACCACCTGCGTGTGCTGTCCCAGACCCAACGGGTGCCGGGCCGTTCCAGCCTTCGCACCGTCTCTGCCTGCTGACCTGCCGGAACGACGACGGGGTCAGTGGTGGGGGAGCCGGCGGCATCGACCGGCTGGAAGGCCACTTGTGCATCGTTAACGTCGCTGAGGCGCTGCCCGCTCGACGGCGGCGCGAGGACGATGTACACGCCTCCTATTGTCGCCTACCGCGCAGCAGGAACTTCTCCTGCACTTTCGCTGAAGGTATCCACATAAGGGGGGATCCGCCCCTTGTCCGGCCGGCCGCGACCGCAGGCTGGGTGTATGTCTTCCTGGGTTCCGACCGCTGAGTCGCCGGCCGTCGTGCTGGTCAGTCCGTCACAACGTCTCCGTGATGAGGCGGCAAGGGTTGCGGTTGCCGCGGGACTGGGCCTGACCCTTGCTGCGTCGGTGGGCGAGGCACTGGCGCTACGCCCCGCCGTCCTGCTGCTGCACAGCGATAGTGCGAGGCATGCTGTCTCCGGCTGCCCTGTCATTGTGGTCGGCCTGGACGGAGAGGAAACGGGCGCCTGGGCAGCGGCAGCGCAGTGCGGTGCCGATCGCGTTGCCATTCTTCCTCAGGCTGCCGGCTGGCTCGCCGAGCACCTAGGCCAACTGCAGCGGGCTCGGGAGGAGGGAACCGTCGTCGGGGTGCTGGGTGCGGTCGGAGGAGTAGGTGCCAGCACCATTAGTGGATGGCTGGCCGCCTCTGCGGGCGTGCGGGACTTTCGTACGCTGCTGGTTGACGGTGATCCCTTCGGAGGAGGGCTCGAGCTTGCGCTCGGTACTGAAGAGATGCCTGGCGTCCGATGGCCGGATCTGGGTGAAGTTCGAGGCACCCTGAACCCCGACCAGCTGGTGCATGCGCTCCCGTCGCTGGCCGGCTTCTCGGTGCTTTCCATGGGAACGGAAGCCCCGGCGCCGGGAGTACTGGCATCTGCGGCTGTGCCCTCCATCATGGAAGCGGCTCGCTCAGCGTTCGATTTCTCGGTGGTTGACGTTGCGCGCGGCTGGTCCGCCGACGGCTCGCTGCTCCCGTACTGCGACAGCGTACTTCTTGTTGTTCCCGGCCGGGTGCGGGCCATCTCGGCCGCCCGTGCGCTCGTTGCGCAGCTGCAGCCGCTCCCGGTCTGGGCGGTTGTCCGCGGCCCTCTTGGGCCGAACCTGGACCCGGGGAGGGTCGCAGACGCCATCGGTGTGCCGGGGGCCGGTTACCTGCCGCATTTGCGCACTGCTGCCGGTGGCGAAAACCAGGGTCGGGTGCTGGAACTGGCGCGCTGCCGGGCCGTGCGCTCCTTCTCGCGTACTGTGTTCGACGCTGTTTTTCCTGGGCTGGTGAAGGCGGCCGCATGAACTCCCACATCCGAGCCCGCAGGACGCGCCGAACCGTCCTTACGACTGACCAGGCAATGGTGGCGCAGGTCCGTGATGCTGTGCTCAGTGATGCCGAGCCGGTCACCGGTGCCCGGCTGGCCGCTGCGGTGCAGTCCACCGGGCGGCTGCTCGGGGCAGAGGGAGCCTTCCGCACCCTGGACCGCGTTCGCGCAGAGCTGCAGGGGCTCGGCCCATTGCAGCGTTTCGCGGAAGACCCTGCGGTCACCGACATTCTGGTCAACGGCCCCGGCGCGGTGTGGGTCGATGACGGCAGCGGACTGCAGCGCACCGACCTCACCTTGTCCAGCGACGCCGAGGTGCGTGCCCTCGCCACAAGGCTGATCGCCGCAGGTGGGCGCCGACTCGATGACGGCAACCCCTGCGTGGACGTGCGGTTGGACCGCTTCCGGGTCCACGCCGTGCTGCCCCCTCTCTCCACGGGCGGGACGCTGCTGTCCATCCGTATCCAGAGGCAGCGTTCCTTCTCCTTCGACGAGCTGGTGGCTTCGGGCGCGCTGGACACCCGGATGTCCACCGTGATGCGGGGAATCATAAGCCAGCGGCTCAATTTCCTCATCAGCGGCGCAACGGGCACCGGAAAGACAACCTTGCTCGCGGCGATGCTGTCACTGAGCGGACACCATGAGCGGTTGGTGACGGTTGAGGACTCAGCCGAGCTCAGCCCAGCTCATCCGCATGTCGTGGGACTTCAGAGCAAGCACGGAAACGTGGAGGGCAGCGGCTCCGTGGACCTCGCCGAACTGGTCCGGCAGGCCCTGAGGATGCGTCCCGACAGGCTCGTCGTCGGCGAATGCCGCGGAGCAGAGGTTCGCGAATTGCTGGCTGCGATGAACACCGGGCATGACGGCGCAGGCGGAACCATCCACGCCAACTCGGCTGCGAGCGTCCCTGCGCGGCTGTCGGCGCTCGCAGCCCTTGCGGGAATGGAGGCGGGACCGCTCGCCCTGCAGGCAGCGAACGCACTCGACGTCGTCATCCATGTAGTCCGCGCCGGGACCGGACGCACCGTATCGGAGATCGGCGTTGTCGAAATGAGTGCAGAGGGTCAGCTGGTTGTGGGCACTGCACTTCGGCGGAACGGCGCGTCATCCGAATCGGGGCCGTCATGGGAAGCCCTCGCGGTGAAGCTTCAACGGGGCCGGTGACATGATCGGAGCACTGGTTGCAGGACTCCTGTTCGGGGCATGGTGGGTCTTCGCCCTGCCTCGTAGCTCCCTGCCCGCCCCGGCATCACGGAAGACCAGCTCCGATGCTGCCACTCCGCGCTTCGGTCTGAGGAGGGTGCCGGCGATAGATCCCCATGAGATTCCGCTGTTCGTCCACCAGTTGACAGGCCTGCTTCAGGCTGGACGTACGCCTTCCCAACTGTGGGGTGATGCGCTCAGGGTCCACGGGAGCACTGCCACCGGCTTCTCTCAAACGGCCAGGCAGGTCCTCCAGTCTGCCCATCAGGCTGCCCTACTCGGGCTTGCCGTCCCTGATGTGCTGCGGGTGGCCGCCTCACGCTGCAGGGACAGTGGGCTGAGGGGTCTCTGGCTGGATCTTGCAGCGTGCGTTGAGGTTGCAGAGCGAAGCGGAGCCCCGCTTGCCGCAGTCCTTGCCCGTTATGCGGTGCAGCGCGAATCCCAACTGGACTCTGATGCTGCCAGGGACACCGCGCTCGCCGGTCCGCGCGCTACCGTCCGCCTCCTGTCCTGGCTGCCGCTGTTTGGGATGGCCGTAGGTTACCTGATCGGGGTTGACCCGATCGCGGTCCTCCTTGGTTCCGTCCCGGGCGTCGCCGCTCTTTGCGCAGGAGCCTTGCTGATGATTGCCGGCAGAATCTGGTCGAGCAGGCTCGTGCGGGCAGCGGCAGGCGAAACCCCATGACCGGCGCCGTCGTGGCGATTCTCCTCTGTACCGGGTGCTGGCTTCTGCACCGGTCAGCCCTGCATGAGCAGCGGCTCTCGACAGCCGCACAGGGAGAATTTTCCGGAGCCGGCAAGGTCGGCCTGGACGACCCGGCACTCATGATGGATCTCACAGCGTCCATGCTTGCTGCCGGTCTGTCCCTCGACCGTTGCATCGAGGTCCTTGCACGATCAACATCGCCGCCGGTCAGCTCCGCTCTGACGGCAGTCAAGATCGCGTTGGATCTCGGCGCGTCCTGGGAGACAGCCTGGGACACTGTTTCCGCGGCCGCCGATGCCCAACCCGCGGTAGAGCTTGGCCGTGCCCTCCGCTTCGCAGGAACGACCGGTGCGCCCTCCGCAGCCGTCGTTACCGCGCACGCTGCCCAGTTTCGGCGCAGGAGGAACCGTGAGGCGGAGCAGCGGGCCGCAGCGCTCGGCGTGCGGTTGGTCGTTCCCCTTGGCCTCTGCTCGTTGCCTGCGTTTGTCTGCCTCGGTGTCATCCCGATTCTGGTCGGACTATTTCCCGCATTCTCCTGAGGATCGTGATCCCTCCGTGGGACCAAGCTTTCCGCCTCCGCTCTGGGCGTTGACGATGTCCGCAACTCCACAACCCGGCGGAACGCCTGCACTTTTCCACTTAGGGGAACTTCCCGAATCGGGACCGGGACAGTCGCGAAACACTCGAATCAGCCGCTCAAGCAGCTACGGACGGGCCGGCATTCGCCGGCCGGGTTCATCATCAGGAAAATCATCGATCGAGGAGTTGTCATGACACGTTCCACCACAGCAGCAACAGCCCAGTCCGCACGCCCGCGGGAAGCCCCCGTGGAGGAGAGGCCCCTCGCGGACGTGGTGCCGCTCCGAGCGAACGCCGTTGGGACCCGAGACCGATCCAGAGGGGCTCTGATGCGGTCGGAGGCAGGATTGGCTACCGCTGAATATGCGATCGCTACCCTGGCTGCCGTTGGCTTTGCCGCGCTCCTGGTTGCAGTTCTTTCCAGTGGGGAGATCCGCGGCATGCTCATGTCTCTGATCACAAATGCCCTCAGCTTCGGCTGAGTTCGGTGATTCGACGGGCTTCCAGGTGAAGAGAGCATCCCAAGAAGGCGCCGTGACAGCCGAGGTGGCAGTTGCCTTCCCGGCCGTGGTTGCTTTGCTGGCAGTGGTTCTTGCCGCCGCTTCGCTTGGACTGTCCCAACTACGGATAGAGGAGGCTGCACGGGCGGGAGCGCGCGAGGTGATGCGAGGCGAGTCAGAAGCCAGTGTGGGATCAACCGTTCGCCGTATCGCCGGAGAACATGCGTCTATCGCTCTTCACTCCGGCGGCGGCTACGACACGGTAACAGTGACCACAACGGTCGATGTCCCGGTGTTGGACCTCTTCAATCTCAACCTTTCGGCTCAAGCGTTTGCTGTGCCGGAGCAGAAGTGACCTGTGGGCGGCCGGCCCGCGAAAGCGGAGCAGGCACCACGCTCATGGCCGGAGTTGCACTCGCAGCCCTGCTGCTGCTTGCCGGGATCGTCCTGTTCGTCCAAGGGTCGGTAGCAGCATCGAGGGCAGCTACCGCAGCAGATCTATCTGCGCTCGCCGGGGCGGACGCCGCCCGGGGCCTTCGTGACGGCAGCCCCTGCATGGTGGCCGCAACTGTGGCCTCGCACCATGGAATCCGGTTGACCGGGTGCTCGATCGAGGGGCCATCGGGCCAAATTGTCCGTGTGCAGACCGAGCTAGACGTCAGCCCCGTGCTGCCCCCGGCAACAGGTCAGGCACGGGCAGGCCCGCCACCATCAGATCCTGACAGGAAGGAGGACTAATCGTCCGACATGCCCTTGCCTGGCGCAGGCTCCCCGTCCGGGGCCTGCGCCAGCAGCATGTCGAGCAGAGTCAGTGCCCCGTCCTTGCTCAGGGGATTGTTGCGGTTGCCGCACTTGGGGGACTGGACACACGATGGGCACCCAGCGTCACACTCACAGGACCGGATTGCCTCCGCAGTAGCACCGAGCCAGGTCTTCGCCGCCTCGAAACCGCGCTCCGCGAACCCGGCTCCACCGGGATGGCCGTCGTAGACAAAAATGGTCGGCAGTCCGGTGTCGGCGTGCAGGGCCGTCGATACTCCACCGATGTCCCAACGATCGCTTGAGGCGACCAGAGGCAACAGTCCGATCGCCGCATGTTCGGCGGCGTGAAGTGCACCGGGCAGATCCACAGCGGTGACACCGCTGGTCTCGAGGAGACGGTTGTCGCACTCAAACCACACGCTTTTTGTGAAGAGGTCTCTCGCGCCAAGTTCCAGAGGCTCTTCACCAAGAATCTCGTTCGAGACGAACGCCTTCCGCTGGAAAGAGATCACCTGCGTGGTGACCTTCACTTCCCCGAAACACACCCGGATGGGACCCCACGAGACGCTGCGTCGCTCTGAGAGGACCTCGATCTGGGTGACGTCCCGTGCCTGGGTGTAGTAGTCGGGATTGGAGCGCGTGACGACGGCGCAGTGGTCTTGCTCGTTCAGTTCTTCGACAACGTAACTCTGGCCCTGGTGCACGTACACCGCACCTGTGTGCGCTTGATAGTGACTCTGCGGTGAGTCCATGGTTCCGAGTACGGTCCCGGTTTCACTCTCGATGATGTTGATGGGTCCGCCTCCGTCCGCGCGCAGGTTGACCATCCCCGCCGCGCTCTGGGGGTGCGTCCAGAACCATCCTGCAGGGCGATTGCGCAGCAGCCCCTGATCCACCAGCTGACCGAGCAAGCCCTGAGCTGTTTCCCCGAACAGCGGCAGATCGTCGACCGTAAGCGGCAGCTCCGCGGCTGCAGCGCACAGATGCGGTCCAAGAACATACGGGTTGGCAGGGTCGAATACCGTTGCCTCCACACCGACATCGAAAACCGCCTCGGGATGGTGAACCAGGTAGGTGTCCAGGGGATCGTCGCTCGCAACGAATGCGGCGAGGGCATCCTGACCGGATCGTCCCGCTCGCCCGATCTGCTGCAACAGCGACGCCCGGGTGCCGGGCCAGCCCGCCACCAGGACGGCGTCCAGACCGGAGATGTCGATCCCGAGCTCCAGGGCAGACGTACTCGCGACGCCGAGAAGCCGGCCGGAGCGCAGAGCGGCTTCCAGCTGACGGCGTTCTTCAGGCAGGTAGCCGGACCGGTACGCGGCCACGCGGGCCGGCAGCTTCGGGTTCACCTCACTGAGCAGCCGCTTGGTGTTGGCGGCGATGCTTTCCGCTCCCCGACGGGACTTGATGAACGCGATCGTGCGCACCTGGGCTGACACCAGATTTGTCAGCAGGTCGGAAGTTTCCGCTATCACGGTCCGGCGTTGCCGGGCACCGTTCTCGCCCCGCAGGTCCGTCAGTTGCGGCTCCCAGAAAGCGATCGTCGTCGAACCGTGTGGCGACTTGTCCTCGGTGAAGGCGCTGACGGGGGCTCCGATGAGCTTCCCGAAGGACTCCGCAGGGGCCGCCGAGGTTGCCGACGCCCCGATGAAAACAGGGTTCGCGCCATAGTACGCGCACACCCGGCGGAGTCTCCGGAGCAGATTGGCCACGTGTGAGCCGAAGACCCCCCGGTAGCTGTGGGCCTCATCCACGATCACGTAGCTCAGACGGCGGAAGAAACGCGCCCACCAGGCGTGGTTCGGCAGGATCCCGTAATGCAGCATGTCCGGGTTCGCCAGCACGAGGTTGGCGTGATCACGAATCCAGCGACGCGCGCCCGAGTCCGTGTCGCCGTCGTACGTGTCAGCGCGAACCGTCGCCAGCCCCAGGGAGGAGATGGCTGAAAGCTGGTCTGCCGCCAGTGCCTTCGTTGGCGAAAGATACAGCGCGACTGCGCCCGTCGGCTCAAGGGAAACCCGTTCCGCCAGCGCCGACCGGTGAATGGCGTCGAGGACAGGAAGCTGGTAGCTGAGGGACTTGCCGGACGCCGTGCCCGTTGCGATAACCACGTGTGAACCAGCGTGGGCCGCATCCGCGGCCGCAGCCTGGTGTTCCCAGGGCCGGTCGATTCCCTGAGCCTGGTACGCCTCAACCACGTCAGGATGCGCCCAGGCAGGCCAGTCGCTGTACACCGCGTCGCGGGCGGGAAGCTGGCGAACGTGAACCAGCTGCTCAGGATCCACCCCGCCGAGAATCGGAATCAGGGAATCGTGGGCAGGCACCTGCCCATTTTGTCACCCCGTCACAAATCAGGCGGGCAGGGCAAAGCCGACGGCGGTCAGCGCCGGATGACGAATGTGTCCGCGAGGTGGGTCCACCCCAGGTACTGGTACAGGTGCCGGCCCGACTCGGAGGCCATCAGCAGTCCAGTCTCGACATCGTCCTCGAGGATGTCGGCGGTGAGCGCACGCATCACAAAGCTCCCCAAACCACGCCGGCGATACCCCGGGTCCGTGATAATGCGGTCATACACTGCGTGACCGTCCTGCCTGGCAACCGAACCGCTGGCCACTTCCTGGCCGTCCACGGTGACCGAAACGCGCCTGCAGTGTTCCTCGCGGATGTGCGCAAGCTTGAACTCATCGTCCGGTGGCCGCGGATCTTCGACATCCTGTTCGTCCATATCGGCGCACATCAGCGCCTGCTCATAGTCTGTGATTCGCATGTGAAGCGGGGCGGAGGCGTTGATGAGGTCGTGCATGCGGTTGGTAATCACCGTGAGCACGCGATAGGAGCTCTCGCGGGTCTCGCCGGCGAGTTCGAGGAACTCCCCGATAGTGGGCTCATAAACGATGGTCTCGAGATGGTTCTGCTGGTCTGTGAGCACCACCGACATGCTCCGGCCGTTGTCCTGGGGTGTGTAACCGCGGCATTGAGCCCAGCCGGCAACCCAGGTGCGGACCAGTTGTTCAGATAGAGCGGCTCCCATGCCTGAACCATAGTGGTGCCCGGTCCGTAAGAACATAGGCCCGGGCAGAGGTTGCCGATTTGAGACCTCCCCTCCGGGCGCCGGTACCATTGATGGGTGTCAATGAACCGAATCGTCCTCTACTACGCGTTCACCCCGCTGTCCGATCCTGAAGCGATCCGGCTGTGGCAGCGTTCCCTCTGCGAGAAGCTGGGGTTGCGTGGCAGGATTCTCATCTCGAAGGACGGTATCAACGGCACTGTCGGCGGCGAACTGAATGCCGTCAAACAGTACGTGAAGACAACGCGGGAGTACCCCGCATTCAAGAAGATGGATATCAAGTGGTCAGAGGGCGGCGCCGACGATTTCCCGAGGCTCAGCATCAAGGTCCGCGAGGAGATCGTCTCATTCGGCGCGCCCGGCGAGCTCAAGGTTGATGAGAACGGTGTCGTCGGCGGAGGCACCCACCTGAAGCCCGAGCAGGTGCATCAGCTGGTGGAAGAGCGCGGCGACGACGTCGTCTTCTTCGATGGTCGTAACGCGCTCGAAGCCCAGATCGGCAAGTTTCGGAACGCAGTTGTCCCGGACGTGAGCACCACCCATGACTTCGTGACCGAGCTGGACTCCGGAAAGTACGATCATCTGAAGAACAAGCCCGTTGTCACCTACTGCACGGGCGGCATCCGGTGCGAGGTACTCTCCAGCCTGATGGTCAACCGGGGATTCAACGAGGTCTACCAGTTGCAAGGCGGCATCGTGCGCTATGGGGAAACGTACGGGGACTCAGGCCTCTGGGAAGGCTCGCTCTATGTCTTCGACAAGCGGATGCACGTCGAATTCACGAAGGATGCGAAGACGATCGGCAAGTGCGTCCGATGCTCTGCGCCCACCAACAAGTTTGAAAATTGCTCGAACCTCAGCTGCCGGAATCTGACCCTGTACTGCGCGGAATGCGCCGCCGATCCTGCAACCCTGCGTTGCCCGCAGGGCTGCGAAACCGACGAAGCCGAAGCAACGGCCGCAGTCGGAACCGCCTGACGCGACCCGACTCAGCCGGTTGGGACTGGGGAAGGCTCGGATGCCTCCTCGAGACCGACAGTCCACAGGATGTGCTCGCCTGAATTCGAGACGACGAACTCCAGCTCACCGGCATCGGCCATCACCTGGATGTGCGCGATCACAGCCGGGGTGTCGCAGCCGGTGGTTCCGTCACCGACAGGCTCGTCATCGGCGGTGATGCTCAGCGCCATGTTCCCGCCGCCGGCACAGGCCATGGTGAGCCGGTACCAGCCGGCCTTCACGTTCTGGAAGGCGCCGCGGCTGTCATTTCCGCCTTCGTGGTCGCCGGCCAGCGACATGCCGTCACGGTCTCCCAGCACGGACCTGGACCACTCCCCGACATTCGCGGACCCAGGATCGACAGACTCCGGTTGACTCTCGCCGGAAGTGCAGGCGCTGAGGACAAGGACGAGTGCTGCCCAGCCGAGCGCCATTGGTGTGGTGTGCATTCGCAGACTGACTCTCCCCATCCCCCTAGTAAAGCGCAGACGGCGCCTAGACTTGCCCCGTGACAGATTTCGCCGCCGTGCCGCAAGCCCCTCGAAGTGACGATCAGAACCTTCTGGAACAACTTGCCTCGGACCTCGCATCGGCGAACTACACCGTCGACGGCGTGGCGGAGCTCGTGGGCGCCGACGCGTATGCAGCGCTGGAACGGGACCAGCCTGTCCCCGCGCTTCTCGCCGCGCGCGCCGCACAGGTTTCGCAGGCAGGAAGCCGGCTGGCCGCCGTCGTGCTTGTTTTCCTGCTTGGGGAGACGGTGCCTCCACCGGTGCTCGACGAAGCCCTTCCCTCGGCCGGTGCTGCAGGAGCGCTTGCGCTGGGCCTTGCGGAAGAGTACGACGGCGGCCTTCGCGCCTCCGTGGACCTGCGCCCCTACTCCTCGGACACCGGCGGTGATGTGTGGGTGGCATCGGACCTCGGGTCGCATATCCGGCCGGGCGTGCTGCGAACCGACTATGTGCTTGGCATCGGCAGGGCGTCGCTGACCCTCGCACAGTTCGCGGCGCGCGCCGAGGTGAAGCGGGCACTCGACCTCGGGACCGGGTGCGGAATCCAGACCTTCCATCTCCTGGCACACGCACAGCACGTCACGGCCACCGATATCTCTGAGCGCGCGCTCGCAGTGACCCGCTTCAACCTCCTGCTGAATGCCCGGGTGCTCGGAATCGACCCGGCGAATCTCGAAGCGCGCGTCTCGCTCCGTCTGGGAAGTCTGCTGGAACCGGTGCTGGGGGAGACCTTCGACCAGGTCGTGTCCAACCCGCCGTTCGTGATCACGCCGAGGCTTTCAGGAGAAGCGGCGGAGGACCAGTTCACGTATCGGGACGGTGGGCTGGCGGGTGATGACGTCGTCTCGTCCCTGATCCGCGCGATTCCGTCCGTCCTGGCACCGGGTGGCACAGCTCAGCTCCTCGGGAACTGGGAAATCACCGAGGGGCAGAGCTGGGAGGACAGGATCACCGGTTGGCTCCCGGACGCCGTTGATGCCTGGGTGGTGCAGCGTGAACAGCTCACCCCCACCCACTACGCCGAGACGTGGCTGCGCGATGCCGCCGAGAACCGCGACCCCGCCCGTTTTGCGGAGCGCTTCAGCGGTTATCTGGTCGACTTTGCCTCGCGCTCCGTCGAGCACATCGGATTCGGGATGGTGTGGCTGAGGAAATCACAGGGTCCGGTGGGTCTTCGCCGCTTCGAGGAGATCACCTACGACCTCGAACAGCCAATCGGCCCGCATGTGAGTGCGGCGGTGGAGCGTTCGGACTGGCTGAGCCGGTGCCCCGATCTTTCCGCTACATACTTACTCGTCGCCGATGACGTGACCGAGGAGCGGCATCAACGCCCAGGAGCCGAGCACCCCGGCGTCATCCTGCTGCGTCAGGGCGCCGGCTTCCGGCGTACCACCCTGCTCAGCACGGAGCTTGCCGGGTTCGTGTCCGCGTGCGACGGCGACCTCACCGCCGGGCAGATCATCGGTGCGCTCGCAGCTCTCCTGGCACGCGACGACGAAGCGTTCTCAAGCGGGCTTGTGGCGGAGGTGCGCAACCTCGTTGAGGATGGTTTCCTGATTCCCGCTACAGCTTCCCCCGCCCGCTGATCCAACCGCTCGGCCGCCGCTCGTGCCGCACCCGTTGTGCACAGCCGCGGGGCTCGCAGCAGGATGCTCCTAGGCAAGCCGTTACCCTTGTGCAGGTAGGCATGCCGCATACTGTGAAGGGCAGGACGCCCGCCAACTCACATATTGAGCTCAGAATGAGCGGTTGTTCTGCTGTTTAAGAAGCATCTGTATCGAGGAGTGAAGTGCCAGCTAAGGCAACGGACAAGAAGCCCGGCAAGAAGCTCGTCATTGTCGAGTCTCCCGCCAAGAGCAAGACGATTGCGGGCTACCTCGGTGAGGGCTTTGAAGTCACCGCATCAATGGGTCACATCCGTGACCTTCCGCAGCCTTCCGACCTGCCTGCCGAGTTGAAGAAGAGTTCGCTTGGCAAGTTCGCGGTGGACCTGGAGAACGACTTCGAGCCCTACTACGTCGTCTCCGCGGACAAGAAGAAGCGTGTCGCGGAGCTCAAGGCTGCGCTCAAGGACGCCACTGAGCTCTACCTCGCGACCGACGGTGACAGGGAGGGCGAAGCGATCGCCTGGCACCTGCTTGAGGTACTCAAGCCCAAGGTTCCCGTCTTCCGCTTGACCTTCCCTGAGATCACCCGCGAGGCCATCCAGCGCGCCATGGAAGAATTACGCGACCTCGACATCCCCATGGTCGACGCGCAGGAAACCCGCCGCATCCTCGACCGTCTCTACGGCTACGAGATTTCCCCCGTCCTCTGGCGCAAGGTCGCGCGAGGACTGTCGGCCGGGCGCGTGCAGTCGGTCGCCACGCGGCTTGTCGTTGAACGCGAGCGTGAACGCATGGCCTTCCGTGCGGCGTCGTATTGGGACCTCACCGGGACCTTCTCGCCGAAGGACGCCTCCAAGGGGGAGTCCTTCACCGCGAAGCTTGTGTCGGTTGACGGCACGCGCGTGGCAACAGGAAAGGACTTCAGCGACCTGGGCAGGCTGAAGACGCAAAGTGTTGCCCTGCTCGATGAAGCAGCGGCCACCGCTCTTGCCGAGGGCCTCCAGCAGGCAGCTTTCGAAGTCCGTTCGGTCGACACGAAGCCGTACACGCGCCGTCCTGCAGCACCGTTCACCACCTCAACGCTGCAGCAGGAAGCTGCCCGCAAGTTGCGGTTCTCCTCCCGGGTCACCATGCAGGTTGCGCAGCGCCTGTATGAGAACGGCTACATCACGTATATGCGTACGGACTCGCCGGCGCTGAGCGACCAGGCGATCAACGCTGCCCGCCGGCAGGCCTCCGAACTCTACGGGCCCGAGTACGTCCCCGACGGCCGCCGCGTCTACAAGGGAAAGTCGAAAAATGCGCAGGAGGCCCACGAGGCCATCCGGCCCGCGGGTGACTCCTTCCGGACTCCGGCGCAGGTTGCCAGGGAGCTGCATGGAGATGAGTTCCGGCTCTACGAGCTGATTTGGAAGCGCACGGTCGCCTCCCAGATGGCAGATGCAAAGGGTTCGACGGCGTCGGTACGGCTTGGCGCCCAGACACCCGACGGCAAGGACGCTGAGTTTTCCGCGTCCGGTACGGTCATCACCTTCCGTGGCTTTATGGCCGCCTACGAGGAGGGCCGCGACGCCTCCCGTGATGAGGATGACGCTGCGGGCGGAGCGGATGCGCCGGGGCAGGGCGGCCGGTTGCCGAACCTCGCCACCGGTGACGCCTTGGGTGCCGAGGAAATCCAGCCAATCGGGCATGAGACCTCGCCACCCCCGCGCTATACCGAAGCTTCCCTGGTCAAGGTGCTCGAAGAGCGCGGTATCGGGCGTCCTTCCACCTACGCGGCTACCATCTCGACGATCATGGACCGCGGGTATGTCCGCACCCGCGGCCAGGCCCTTGTCCCAAGCTGGATCGCCTTCTCTGTTGTTCGTCTGCTCGAGGAGCATTTCCACGACTACGTGGACTATGATTTCACCGCTGAGCTCGAAGAAGATCTCGACCGCATCGCACGCGGCGAGGAGAGCCGCGTCCAGTGGTTGAACCACTTCTACTACGGTGACCGCAAGGAAACCGGCCTGAACACCATCGTGAATGATCTTGGGGAGATCGACGCGCGCCGCATCAATTCCGTCGAGATTGCTGACGGCATTGTCCTGCGGGTGGGCAAGTTCGGGCCGTACCTGGAGAAGCCGCTGCCGGAGGATGCACCCGAGGGTACTGAGCCACAGCGCGCAAACGTGCCAGAGGACCTCGCACCCGATGAGCTCACCGCCGAAAAAGCTGTGGAGCTGATGAACACCCCGGCCTCCGAGGAGCGCGTGCTCGGGACCGACCCTGAGACCGGACGCACCATTGTTGCCCGTGACGGGCGCTACGGGCCCTATGTGATAGAGCTCATCCCGGAGCCCACGGCCGAGGAACTGGCGAACCAGCCCGTGGAGTACTACAAGAACGGCAAGCCCAAGCCGCCCAAGAAGCCGGCGAAGGTCAAGCCGCGCACCGGGTCGCTGTTCAAGTCGATGTCGGTTGATACCGTCACCCTTGAAGATGCGCTGAAGCTGATGAACCTGCCTCGGGTGCTGGGCAAGGACGCCGAAGGCAACGAGATCACCGTGCAGAACGGGCGGTTCGGCCCCTATCTGAAGAAGGGCTCCGACTCGCGCTCGATCGGATCGGAAGAGGAGATCTTCACCATCACGCTGGAGCAGGCGTTGGAGATCTATTCCCAGCCCAAGCAGCGCGGTGGCCGGACCGCCACCCCACCACTGGCAGAGTTCGGCGACGACCCGGTGTCTGAGAAGCCCATCGTGGTCAAGGAGGGCAGGTTCGGTCCGTACATTACCGACGGCGTCACCAACATCACCGTGCCGAGATCCACGGCAATCGAGGAATTGACACGGGAGACAGCCGTGGCGCTCCTCGCTGAGAAACGAGCCAAGGGTCCTGCTCCGCGAAAGTCCGGTGGGCGTGCCCCGGCGAAGCGCAAGGCGACAGCCCGGAAGTAACGCCGTGACGGTGAATTGAAGCCGGGGAACCGGTGCGCGACATAATGGGGGCATGCGACTAGGCGTCCTCGATATCGGGTCCAACACCGTACATCTGCTCCTTGTGGATGCGCACCCGGGTGCTCGGCCAGTACCTTACGCCTCGCACAAGCGGCCGCTTCAGCTGGTCAGCTACCTCGATTCGGAGGGGCGCATCAGTGACGAGGGGCAGCAGGAACTTGTTGGCTTCATACGCCAGGCACGCGCGTTCGCGAGCGACCATCGTGCCGAGGACTTCCTGGCGTTCTGTACGTCTGCAATCCGGGAAGCGGGCAACGGCGCCGACGTCCTGAATCGCGTGGAAGCGGAAACGTCGGTGGTCCTGCAGGAGCTCTCCGGCGACGAGGAAGCCGCCATGACCTTTCAGGCCGTGCGCCGCTGGTATGGCTGGGGCACCGGGTCGATCCTCAACCTGGATATCGGCGGTGGCTCGTTCGAAATGGCGATGGGTCACGACGAGCTCCCGGAAGTCGCCCGGTCGGTGCCCCTCGGGGCAGGCCGGCTGACGCGGGAGTGGTTGCCCGGCGATCCTCCTGCTCCTCGCGACGTCAAGAAACTGAGGCGCTACATTCGGCAGACGCTCAAGGAATCAGCGGTCAGTTTCGCGCCGCTCGGTGAACCGCACCTCGTAGCCGGCACCTCCAAGACTTTCCGCTCCCTGGCGCGTATAGCCGGTGCTGCGCCATCCGCCGCCGGCCCGTTCGTCCGCCGGACTCTGCGTCTACAGGACCTCGCGCTGTGGGCGAAGCGGCTGGAGGCAATGTCGGTCGCAGACCGGACAAACCTCGACGGCGTTTCCGAGCTGCGTGCGCGTCAGGTGCTGGCCGGAGCGCTGGTTGCCGAGGCTGCGTTCGAGGTCTTCAACGTCACTGAAATGGACATCTGCCCGTGGGCGTTACGGGAAGGGCTGATCCTTCGCCGGTTCGACACCCTGATGTTCGAAGCAGAGGAACCGATGCCTTCGGTAGGTGTTGGCCACGTGCATCTGGGCAGTCGCTGAGCCGGGCTGAGCACCACGCCGTCGGGTTCAACAAAGAGTGCCGGTGAGCCGCCAGCGGGATTGGGGGAAATCGTCGCTTCGACTCACCGGCACCGACCGAGCCAGGGAGAGCTCGGCCTCATCACTCGCACCTTTATGAGGTAATAACGACTGTACTGCTATTTCTGGGAAGCGCCCCCAGCGCCACCTGTGAGGATGCTGGGAATCGTTCGGTCTGACACGATGGACCGATGGCTACGAACATCCAACAGCACATTTCCTTCCTTGGCTGCGGCTCCATGAACGGGGCAATCCTGACCGGCCTGCTGGCGGCGGGACTACCGGCAGCGCAGGTCACGGCCACGGTCCGCAACCCCGAGAAGGCGGCCAGCCTTTCCCAACGGCACGGCGTCGCGGTGCTTTCCTCGACGGAGGACCCTGAGGCGAACCCCACGGCAGCGGCCAAGGCCGACGTCGTGCTGCTGGGGGTGAAGCCAGTGGGAATCCTTGACCTGGCCCGCGAGATCTCACCGGCCCTCAAGCCGGGAACAGTAGTGATCAGCGTCGCCGCAGCCATCTCGATTGACATGCTCGAGGCAGCCCTGCCGGCCGGCCAGCCGGTGATCCGCAGTATGCCCAACACACCGTCGAGCCTGGGACGCGGGGTGCTGTCCATCTCCGCGGGAACCAGCGCCACCGCCGAACTGATGGACCAGGCCCGCAGCATCCTGAGTGCAGCGGGTACCGTCGTCGAAATTCCGGAAGAACAGGTCGACGCGCTGTCAGCGGTGAGCGGGTCCGGCCCCGCCTACGCGTTCTACCTCGCCGAGGCAATGGCCGCCGCTGGAGTGAAGCTCGGCCTCGACGAGGAGCTGGCGAAACTGCTGGCGACGCAGACCGTAGCCGGCGCGGGGTTCATGCTGGCGGAAGAGGGTGCCGACGCAACTGCCCTGCGCAAGGCCGTCACGAGTCCCAATGGAACCACCGAGAGTGCCATTGCGACCTTCGACGATCGGGGCCTGCGCGACATCGTGGCTGCAGGGGCGAAGGCGGCTGCAGAGCGGGCTGCCGCCATCACGCGCGAACTGGGCGGGTAGCCTCAGGGACGCGCAGCGAACCGCTCGAGCAGGTCTACGTGCCCCGACACGATCAGCATGTCCCGGCTCGTGACCTTGGTGTCCGGCCGCGCGTAAGTGAAGTCTTCGCCGGGAGACTTCACACCGACCACGGTGACGCCGTACTTCGAGCGAACTGCGGACTCGCCCAGGGTGAAGCCTTGGGTCTCCTTCGGCGGATACATCTTCACAATGGCGAAACCGTCGTCGAACTCGATGAAGTCCAGCATCCGGCCGCCCACCAGGTGGGCGGCCCGCTGGCCCGCGTCGGCCTCGGGGTAGATCACGTGATTGGCGCCGATGCGCTTGAGGATTTTCCCGTGTGACGGCGTGATCGCCTTAACCCACAGGTTGTCAATATTCAGATCCACCAGGTTGGCAGTGATCAGCACGCTCGATTCGATCGAGGTTCCTACACCGACGACGGCGGCGGTAAACTCCTGCGCACCGAGTTGGCGGAGCGCGTCGATGTTGGTGGCATCCGCCTCCACGACGTGGGTGAGCGTTCCGGCCCACTTCTGAACCAGCTGCGGATCACGCTCGATTGCAAGGACCTCCCGTCCCTGCTTCACGAGCTGTTCGGCGGTCGCCGACCCGAACCGTCCCAGTCCGATGACAAGCACCGGTGCGTTGTGTGCAGGTCTCTCAGCCAATGATGGGCCTTTCTTCGGGGTAGTGGTAGAGGGTGCTGCGCTGACGCAGGGCCAACGCCGATGCCAGCGTAATTGTCCCGAGGCGTCCGGCAAACATCAGTGCGGAAAGGACATACTTGCCCTCGGGCGGTAGTTCTGCGCTGAGATTGGTGCTCAGGCCGCAGGTTGCGAATGCGGAGATCACCTCGAAGAGCACGCGATTCAGCTCAACGCCCGAAATCCACAGGATAAGACCGGTTCCGACCAGAACGATCGTCGCACCCATAAACAACACCGAGATAGCAACCCGCATCGCACCCTGGGGGATTTTTCTCCCGTAGACGCTGACGTCCGAGTCGCCGCGGGATTCGGCGAGGATGGCCAGGAACATGAGCGCAATCGTGGTGACCTTGATGCCGCCCGCCGTGGAGGCGGAACCACCGCCGGCGAACATAAGTGCGTCGGTCAGGAGCATAGTGGTCGGCTCCATTTGGCTCTGGTCAACCAGGTTGAAGCCTCCCGAGCGGGTCATCACCGATGCGAAGAGCGAGTGGATGATTTTATCGCCTGCACTCAGCCCGCCGATTGTCCGGTCATTCGACCACTCCATGAAGCCCCACAGCACCATACCGATGACGAGCAGAATGACGGACACGTTGACGGTCAGTTTGGCGTGCAGGCTCCACTTCCGCACATGGTGTCGGAACTGAATAAGAATCAGAATGACCGGAAAACCGAGGCTGCCGACAAACACGCCGATCATCAGCGGAACCAGGATCCACAGGTCTGTCTCGTAAGGCACAAGCCCGTCTGAGTGGGGTGTGAATCCGGCGTTGTTGAAGGCAGAGATGGAATAGAAGATCCCGTGCCAGACAGCCAGCCAGAATGGTTCACCGAGCACGATGAACCGCGGGATCAGGGCGAGGGCCAGAAGCACTTCCACAACTACCGACGTCGTGATGACGATGCGCAGCAGGGTGCCGACCTCACCGAGGCGGCTCGCGTTGTTCAGGGCTGATTGAGCGAGCAGCTTCCCGCGCACGCCGAGCTTCTTGCTGACGACCAGCGCCAGCAGGGAGGCGAGGGTCAGGGTTCCCAGGCCTCCGACGAAGATGCCGATAAGGATTACCAGTTGACCGAAGAATGACCAGTGCGCTGCCGTGGACACAACCGTGAGCCCTACGACGCAGACTGCGGAAACCGCCGTGAACATGGCGTCGTGCAGGGGAGTGACCTGGCCCGTTGCGCTCGCGAACGGCAGGCTGAGTAGCCCGGTGAAGATGAGGACAACCAGGGCAAAGACCAGCAGTGCTACGCGTGCAGGTGAGCTATTGACTACGCTGTCGATGAAGTCGCGCGCCCTGCCAAGCAGCTGCAGGTGAACCTGGTCTTCCCCTCCCAACCAGGAGGGGTGTGTTCGTGCCATGCTCGCTGATCCGCTCCATTCGTCCTGCTGCGTCCTTCGAGTAGTAAACCACTTCCGCTCATCGGCCGTGGGCAGGACCGGCGATGATCGCGTAGCCTGCTTGAGTGGCCAGTACCTCCGATGCCGCCTTTGCAACCCGCATTGTGTGGGACGAATCCATGCTTGCGTACAACTTCGGCGCCCATCACCCAATGAATCCGCAGCGGCTCGACCTGACTGCACGCCTTGTCAGTGCCCTGGGACTGTTCGATCTTCCGCAGGTCACGGTTGAGATTCCGGAGGTAGCGGACGACGCCAGCCTGTTGACGGTGCACGACGCCGCCTACGTCCGGGCGGTCAAGGAGGCCGGTGAGAATCCGGAAGACGCCGATGAATCGGCAGGATTCGGGTCCGAGGACACACCGGCCTTCGTAGGCATGCATGACGCAAGCGCCCGCCTGGTCGGGGGCTCTCTCGCCGCCGCGGAAGCGCTGCTCACCGGGACAGCCCAGCACGCTGTGAACTTCGGCGGCGGTATGCACCACGCGGGAAGAGCACGCGCCAGCGGATTCTGCATCTATAACGACGCTGCAGCCGCCGTTCAGCGGTTGCTGGACCGCGGCGTCGAGCGCGTCCTATACCTCGATGTCGACGCCCACCACGGAGACGGCACGGAGCAGATCTTCTGGGACGACAATCGCGTCATGACCATCTCCCTTCATGAAACGGGAATGAGCCTGTTCCCAGGCACTGGTTTCTCCAATGAGATCGGTGGTCCGGCCGCCGCCGGATTCGCCGTGAATGTCGCGCTGCCCACCACCACGGGGGATTCCGGATTCCTGCGTGCCTTCCATGCGGTGGTGCCGCAGCTGACCGCCGCTTTCAAGCCGGACGTCATCGTCAGCCAGCACGGTTGTGACAGTCACGTGGAAGATCCGCTCACGAACCTGCGCCTTTCCGTGGACGCCCAGCATGCTGCTGCACTCGCGGTTCGTGATCTTGCTTCCGAGCACTGCGGTGGACGCTGGATTGCCACCGGCGGCGGCGGCTACAACATCACGTCTGTGGTGCCTCGATCGTGGACTCTTCTCACAGCCATAGCCGCGGGCGCTGACATAAGCCTGACGACGCCGGTCCCCGTACCGTGGCGCTCCTACGTCGCCGAACGGTTCGGTCGAAGCACGCCGGAAGTGATGGGCGATGGATCCGACACCTGGTGGCAGTCGTGGGAAGCCGGATTCGACCCCAACGAGAGCCTGGACCGTTCAATCATGGCCACCCGCAAGGCTGTCTTCCCTCTTCACGGGCTGGATCCCTGGTTCGACTGAGTGCGCGCTTGTGCAAGTGATGCCCCAACCGATATATGCGGTTATGGTAATGGGATGGTCATGGATGATGTGTTCGCCGTCATCGCCGAAGCCACCCGCCGCCAGATTCTTACATCGCTGCGGAATGGGGACAAAGCGGTGGGCGAGTTGGTGCTGGAGCTCGAGGTCAGCCAGCCCACTGTTTCGAAACACCTTAAAGTTCTGCGGGAAGCGGGCCTTGTAACCATGCGGGCCCAGGGGCAAAAGCGCTTCTACTCGCTTGACCCGGAACCGCTCCAGGCTGTCGTCTCCTGGCTCTCCGAGTTTCAGTTGCAGGCGCCCCAGGTAAGCCCCGCGCTTGCTCCAGCCGTCGTGGAGCCCGACATCGGGGAACTCCTTCCCGTGGCGTCCGGGCTCGCCTCCGACGGGGCGCAGCCGTTCGGGCGAACAGTGGGTAGGGCGGCCGAACGCGCAGCCGATCTGCTCTCCCAGTTCCCGAAACTCCGGCGCCGCAAGGAGTAGTCAGTAGTCGCGCACGGTCACAATTCTGCCCCGTGTTTGCAATTCGTGCGCAGACCGCTAGTCTCATTCCCATGACAACCCGTTGGTATGCGTATTTTGCGTTGGCTCTGGAGGAGCCCGCGGCCTAATACGCTGACCAACACCTTCAGAGCCAACAGGGCAGGATCCGTTCCTGCCCTTCGTCGTTTCTACGGCGGGTTCTGCAGGACAGTCCCGCCGAAGACCATCTTCGAAAGCCGGGACCCATGAAAACCCTCGCCACACCATCCTCCAACCTGAACGTCCGCGGGATTGAAGCGCTGCCCACGCCCGCTTCGCTGATCGCGGACCTGCCGGGCACTGATGCAGTCATCGAAAATGTGCGCCGGTCCCGGGAAGAAATCAGGGCCGTCCTCAACGGAGTAGATGACCGCCTCCTCGTCATCGTTGGCCCGTGCTCCATCCACGACCCCGCCGCCGGCCTTGAGTACGCGCGACTGCTTGCTGACGCCGCGCAGCTGCACCGGCAGAACCTGCTGGTCGTCATGAGGGCCTACTTCGAGAAGCCGCGCACCACAGTGGGCTGGAAGGGGCTCATCAATGATCCGCATCTGGACGGCAGTCACGACATCGCGGCCGGTCTGCGCACCGCGCGACAGTTCCTGGGCGACGTCGCCCAACTAGGGCTCCCGGTCGGCACGGAGTTCCTTGAGCCGATCAGCCCGCAGTACATTGCGGACCTGGTCAGCTGGGGAGCGATCGGGGCACGCACCACGGAGAGTCAGATTCACCGCCAGCTCTCTTCAGGGTTGTCCATGCCTGTGGGATTCAAGAACGGGACTGACGGCGGCATCAGCGTCGCCCTCGATGCCTGCGCCGCAGCCGGCGTACCGCAGGCCTTCCTGGGCGTGGACGACGACGGGCGGGCCGCCCTTGTCTCCACCACCGGAAATCCTGACACCCACCTGATTCTGCGCGGGGGATCGGATGGCCCCAATTACGGTTCCGACAGCGTGGCAAGCGCCTCGAGCCGATTGGCGGCTGCCGGGTTGAACGAACGGCTGATCGTCGATGCCAGCCACGCCAACAGTGGAAAGGATCACCGACGGCAGGCGGAGGTGGCGCGCGAACTGGCGGATGCGGTAGCGGTATCGGACCGGATTGCCGGAGTGATGCTCGAAAGTTTCCTCGTTGAGGGAGCGCAGAAGCTGGACGTGACGAATAGAGGCGACCTTGTGTACGGCCAAAGCGTCACGGACGCGTGCATGGGATGGGGCACCACCGCATCCGTCCTGGGGGATCTCGCTCGGGGCGTTCGCCGCCGTCGCGCAGAGAGCTGATCGTGACCGTCACGCGCTTTCACTTTGGTCACATGAACCACTAGAGTATCTCCCTAGACGGATAATCCTCAGGTCTCAAGGCGACACGCCGTCCGGCGATACTCCCAATGCGGGGGCGCCAATCTCAGGGTTGGCTCCAGAGAAAAGGACAGTGGTGAGATGACGAGCGGAAGCAACTTCTCCGACGTGCGCTTCCTGACCGTTGCGGAGGTCGCCGCGCTGATGCGGGTGTCGAAAATGACCGTATATCGGCTGGTGCACTCGGGTGAGATGCCGGCGGTTCAGTTCGGGCGCTCATACCGGGTGCCGGAATCGGCCGTGCAGCAGTACCTGCGTTCCGCTTCGGTAGAGGGGGAGTCGGGTACTGGCTAGGCCATCGGTACCGGCCGGTCAGGAAGGCCGGTTGAAGCGGGTACTCTGTTAAGAAGCGTTTTGCGTAGGCGGCCGTTTGTTCGGCCGCTCGACGTACGTCGTCGTGATGTGCGTTTTGTCAGATTCGAGCGTCCCTGCCGCAGTTGATGCGGTAGAGGTTGTCCGGAACCGGAATGAATAGTTTGTGAGGACTCTATGGGTTCAGTAATCAAGAAGCGCCGCAAGCGGATGGCGAAGAAGAAGCACCGCAAACTGCTTCGCAAGACCCGCCACCAGCGCCGCAACAAGAAGTAGCAGCAAGAAGCAGCATCGCAGCCGGTCCGCCTCTCCAGGCGGGCCGGTTTTGCGCTTAAGGGCTAGCCCCTCATCCGGGTGAAGCCGCGCCAGAGGCCATAGACGGCGCCCGCTCCTGTTGCTGCTTTGAGTCCAAGCGTGGCTGCCCGGCGCCCGCTCCTGAAGTCGTAGATGGGCCAATTCGAGTCCCGGGCATGTTTACGGAGCCGGCGATCCGGATTGATGGCAACCGGATGGCCCACCATGCTGAGTAGCGGGATGTCGTTATAGGAATCGCTGTACGCCCAGCAGCGCGCGAGGTCCAGTCCCTCATTACCGGCAAGCTCACGGACGGCTATGGCTTTCGCGGGGCCGTGAAGGAACTCGCCCACCAGTTTGCCCGTGTACAGGCCCTCCGACACTTCACCGACGGTGCCGAGTGCTCCCGTCAGCCCCAGGCGGTTCGCGATGACGCTCGCCACTTCGACCGGCGTGCCGCTGACCAGCCAGACGCGGCGCCCGTTCCGGAGGTGCTGCTCGGCGAGAGCGCGGGCGCCCGGCCAGATCTTCGAGGCGATCATCTCGTCATAGACCTCTTCGCCGAGGGCCAGGATGTCCTCATGGGCGATGCCGATGGCGAAGGCCAGAGCCGCGTCCCGCACTGCGTGGATGTCAGTCATGTTTTCGCCCCGCATGACGAAACGCAGCTGCTTCCATGCCAGACCGGCGGCGAAACGGAGAGTGAAAGCCTTCCGCTGGTACATCTTGCGGGCCACATGAAAGAGGCTTGCCCCACGCATCATGGTGTTGTCGACGTCGAAGAAGGCTGCTTCTCCAGCCGGTCCGCCCAGCGGTGCCGCTTCTGCGGGCACGGCCTCCGAGGATGACCCCGGCTCTACGGCGGGTCGGAGGCTGGCAGCGGACATAGCACGAGTCTAATCACTGCTGGACGCTGGTTGCGTCTGCGCACGCCCACCGTGCTGCACCTGTGACCTCCGGAACGAAGACCTGATCCTCGCTCCAACGGATGCCTTGCCCGGGGCCAGTACGCTTAGGGGATGCTGAACGAGCAGAGCCAGCCGTCGGATGAGGCCTGGACCTCCGGCCTTGTGCTGGTGACTAGGCCTGAGTGCCATCTGTGCGAGGAGGCCCGGAACACAGTGGCGCGCGTCGCCGCTGACTTCGGCGTGGGCTGGCGGGAAGAATCGATTGCTGACCATGCGGAGTTGCTGGAGCGGTTCTCCGAAGAAGTGCCGGTCCTTCTGCTCGACGGCGTTCAGCGTGACTTCTGGACTATAGACGAGGCTCGCCTGCGAAAGTTGCTCGCCTAGTGCCGGGCGTTGCAGGGCACAGCCGCCGGAACTTTGAGTGGGCCGAAGCGGGACCTAAAGTTGAAGTATCCCGCCGTCATCCTCCGGCGGGCAGGCGGACCGCGGAACCACCGGCGAACAGTGATGGAGCGATGAACCAGTGACCATGTCGGAGATCCCCGGGCTCCGGGGGGCGACGAGTGGCCAGGCGGGCGACCAGCAGGGCAGGCACATACCTCCTGCATCGCTGGCCCGGCTCACGATTTATCTGCGCGCTCTCAATTCCTTGCTTGCCGAGGGTATCGAGCGTGTGTCCTCGGAAGAGCTTGCTGACGCTGCGGGCGTGAATTCTCCGATGCTTCGCAAGGACCTCTCCTACCTCGGCTCCTACGGCACCCGCGGCGTGGGGTATGACGTGCAGTACCTCAACAGCCAGATCTCTACTGCGCTGGGTCTCACCCAGGACTGGAGGGTGGCAATCATCGGTGCCGGTAACCTTGGCCGGGCTCTGGCCGGCTACTCGGGGTTCCAGTCACGGGGTTTCGAGGTTGTTGCCCTGATTGACGCTGACCAGATGATCGTGGGCACCGAAGTCGGGTGGCTGCGGGTGAGCCCGGTCCAGGAACTTGCTACGGTGCTGCACCGGACCCGGGCCAATATGGCTGTGCTGGCTGTGCCGGCCGGTGTTGCCCAGAAGCTGTGTGACGAGCTGGTCAAAGCCGGCATCACCAGCATCCTGAGTTTTGCGCCGGTTGTGCTGCAGGTACCCGATCACGTGCAGCTGCGGAAGGTCGACATGGCCACGGAACTTCAGATCCTCGCCTATCACGCCCAGCGGGCGCAGGAGCCGGATATCGAGACGGGACCCAGCGCCCGCGCCGCGCAGTAGCCGGCGTTCTAGTACGTGATCTGCTGCGGCTTGAAGTAGCGGTTCGAGGGCTTGAGCCAGCACAGGACGACGCCCGCTACTCCCAAGAGGACCACCAGGATATTCAGCGTGATTGCGAATCCGCTCGGCTGCAGGTCCTGTCCGCCGAGTTGCGCCTGTACCTCCGCATTGCCCTGGAGAGCGGCAAGCGTCAGCGAGCTCATCACGAGCAGCAGCAGCGAGATGGCGGCAAGGACTGTCGCGGTGATCCGCGCCCAGTTCTGACCCTTACGGATGAAGATGGCGAGGAGGACATAAATGCCTGTGGTCACCACGCCCACCGCCACCGCAATACCAATGCCGATGGATGCCGCTGCGGCGGGTCCGCCGGTGGTTCCAGAGCCGACGAGCGTGCTGACGAAGTTCAGTACACCGGCGGCGATGATCAGCCAGAAAGCGAGGTTGACTTCCTTCGGCAGCGGTGGCCGCACGGCCTCCGGCATACGGGCCGCGCCGGGATAGGCGTACCCTGCCGGCTGGGCTGCCTGGTAGGAGTACGGAGATGACGGCTTCTGCGGCTCGGGAGAGAGCCCTGCTGCCGAGTTTTGGGTGGGCCCCGGCTGTGCGGGGTTCAGTGGTTCGGTGCCCGAAAGTCGGCGGGGATCGCGTTCTGAAGGGTCCGGATCGTTTGTTGGCGTACTCATGCGCCCAGCGTACCGCCGGTAAGCACCGGTGGCAGGTGTTTTCGGGCAGAAACACCGCTGGGGCGTACCGGATGGTCCGGCACGCCCCAGAAACGTCTCAGATGTCTAGTTGGCTGAAGGCGCTACGAAGGCGGCATCGAGGTTGATGGTCACCTTGTCGCCCACCAGGACGCCGCCGGCTTCGAGGGCTGCGTTCCAGGTCAGGCCGAACTCTTTGCGGGAGATCACGGTCTGGCCGGAGAACCCGGCGCGGGTGGCACCGAAGGGGTCAACAGCAACGCCGTTGAACTCGGTGTCGATGACAACCTCCTTGGTGATGCCGCGGATGGTGAGGTCTCCGATGAGCTTGTAGGTCTCGCCTGCACCTTCCACGCGCTTGGACTCGAAGGTCATCTCGGGGAACTGCTCGACATCGAAGAAGTCACCGCCGCGCACGTGGGCGTCGCGGTTCTCGTCGTTCGAGTTGAAGGACTCGGTCTTGATGGTCGCAGTGATCTTTGAATCCTCGAGCGAGGATCCGACCTGCAGGCTGGCGTCGACGTCGTCGAAGTTTCCGCGCACCTTGCTGATGCCTTCGTGGCGGACGGTGAAGCCGACCTCGCTGTGCGCGCCGTCGAAGTTCCAGGTGCCCTGGGTGAGTCCGGTGGGGATAGCCATGATGATTCTCCTGATCTGTGATGCATTCGATGGTGTGCGACCGGGTCGGCCGTACGGGCTGTACCTCTAATAAACATGCATTTGCATCTTTTATTCCAGAGATTGCTTCAATGTTCAAATATTTTTCCTCCGTCGCGTCATGCCGGGCAACGTCGGGCGATTTAGCCCTCTGCGGCAGGGGATGAGAAACTTAGATCATGCCCACAGCCATCGTCCACCTCGTGCGCCACGGCGAAGTCCACAACCCGGACGGGATCCTCTACGGTCGCCTGCCCGAGTTCCACCTGTCTGAGCTCGGCCGCGAGATGGCGGAGCGGGTGGCCGGGTTCTTCGCAGAGCGCAGGAACGACGGCGCCGACATCGTGCATCTCGTGGCCTCACCCCTCACGCGCGCGCAGGAAACAGCAGAGCCCACAGCCAGGGAGCTCGGCCTCACTATCGTGACTGACGAACGCATCATCGAGGCGGAAAACAGGTTCGAGGGTATGGCGCAGGTTGCGCATCAGATCAGGCACCCGCGTCACTGGAAGTCCTTGCGGAACCCCTTCACGCCGTCGTGGGGTGAGCCGTACAGTGCTCAGGTTGAGCGCGTTATGTCGGCAGTCCATGACGCACGTCGTGCCGCGCTTGAGGCGACGGACGGCAAGCACGCTGAGGCCATCATGGTCAGTCACCAGCTGCCCATTTGGGTTGCCCGCCTTGCTGCGGAGAACCGGCGCCTGTGGCACGATCCGCGCCAGCGGAAGTGCACGCTGAGCTCCGTGACCTCCCTTTATTTCGACGGCGACCACCTCACCGGCGTGAGGTACGCGGAACCATGCGCGGACCTGCTTCCCCGCGCGAAGAACATCCCGGGAGCGTAATACAATTACTACACGTTGTAGAACTCGTGGAAGATGTTGTGACTCGAACTGAAGCTGCCCCCCGCCCGCCGAGCGGCAAGCTGATGCGCCTTGCCGCGTCGGTGCTTGCTGCCGTCGTTGTCCTCTCCGGCTGTGCCGCTCAGGACCCGCTGGCCCAGCAGGCGGCGGAAGGCAGTAACAAGAACTACATCGCCGGTGACGGCTCAGTCACTGAGTACGCAGCGGCTGACCGGGGCGAGCCAGTCCAGATCGAGGGTGCCTTGTACAACGGGGATGCCGTCTCGTCGTCCGAGTGGCCCGGCACTGTGACCGTCCTGAACTTCTGGTATGCCGCCTGTGCCCCCTGCCGTGAGGAGGCTCCTGATCTCGTGGCCCTCCACGAGGAGCATGAGGCCCAGGGCGTGCAGTTTTACGGCGTGAACATCCGGGACGGCCAAAAGAACGCCGAAGCGTTCGAGCGCAATTTCGGCATTCCGTACCCAAGCTTCAACGACTCCGACGGCGGCGTCCTGCTCTCCATGACCAGCTACGTTCCGCCGCAGGCAGTGCCGACAACGATTGTGCTCGACAAGGAAGGACGCGTTTCCGCGCGCATCCTGGGCCTGGCCGACAAGGGAACCCTCAGCGCGCTCATCGATTCCGCGCTGGCCGAGTAGTGGCTGTGACCTCGGCCCTTTCATCCGGCGGCTTCCTGGCGCTCGCTCCCGCAGGGAACGCATTCGCCGACACGGTGCTGAACGGCTCAATGCTCCTCGCCTTGCCCGTAGCGCTGCTGGCCGGCCTGGTCTCCTTCGTCTCGCCGTGCGTATTGCCGTTGGTTCCCGGGTACCTCGGCTACGTCAGCGGACTCACGGGCGTTGATCTCCAGGATCAGAAGCGCGGGCGGATGGTGGCGGGTATCGGTCTGTTCGTCGTCGGCTTTTCGCTGGTGTTCATGGCGTACGGCGCGCTGTTCGGACAGCTCGGAGCATGGATGGCAGGCTCCCAGGAGTGGCTCATCCGGGTTTTCGGTGTCGTCGTCATCCTGCTGGGTATCGTCTTCATGGGCGGACTCTCATGGTTCCAGCAGGACAAGAAGCTTCACGCACGCGTCCCGAGCGGGCTCTGGGGAGCGCCGCTTCTCGGCCTCACCTTCGGACTCGGCTGGGCGCCGTGCATCGGGCCGACGCTTTCGGCGGTACAGCTGCTCGCTTTCTCGAACGACGGCGCCAGTGCCGCCAAGGGAGCTCTGCTCACCTTTGTGTACTGCCTGGGTCTCGGGCTGCCGTTCGTGCTGATCGCTCTGGGACTACGTCGGGGAATGGGCGCCATGGCGTTCTTCCGGCGCCACCGGTTGCTCCTGCAGCGCTCGGGCGGCGGCATGCTGATCCTGGTTGGTGTGCTGATGGCGTCCGGCGTCTGGAACCTGTGGATCAACGAGCTCCAGCAGTGGCTGGGCAGCGTCACGCTACCGATCTGAGTAAAAAATGGCTGAACCCAAGCCCGAATTGAAGACAGAAGCTAAGGACAGTTCAATGGCAGCGAAAGACCGCGGAGACAACGTCGCGCTCCCCGCTCTTGGGTTCCTTGGCACCCTGCGCTGGATGTGGACGCAGCTGACCAGCATGCGCACCGCCCTCTTCCTGCTCCTGCTGCTCGCCGTGGCTGCCGTACCCGGATCGCTCTTTCCGCAGCGGCCCGCGAACCCGGCCGTTGTCACCCAGTACATCCGGGACAATCCGGAGACCGGACCCATCCTGGACTGGTTCCAGCTGTTCGACGTGTACTCATCCGTCTGGTTTTCCGCGATCTACCTGTTGCTGTTCATCTCCCTGATTGGCTGCGTCATCCCGCGGGCCATCGCCCATGGCCGTGCCTGGCGGTCCAAGCCGCCCCGGACACCCAGCAGGCTGTCGCGGATGCCGGTGCACGGATCGTTCGCCCTGCCGTCCGGGTCGGATCTCCAGTCCGGCGGACAGGCAGGCGGGCGGCCGACGTCGCCGCATGCCGCCGTCGTCGACGCCGCTGCCCTGCTGAAGAAGCGTGGCTACCGTGTCGACGTGCGCGGTGAGCAGGGCTCGCAGCCCTCCGTCGGTGCCGAGCGCGGCTTCCTGAAGGAACTGGGAAACCTTGTCTTCCACCTGTCGCTGATCGGCGTGCTGGTTTCCGTGGCGGTCGGGGGACTGTTCGGCTACCGCGGTCAGAAGATCGTGGTTGAAGGCGAGACCTTCGTGAATACGCTTGTGGGTTATGACTCATTCACCCCGGGCACCAACTTCTCCGAGGACAACCTCGACCCCTACTCGATCACGCTCGAGAAGTTCGACGTGACGTTTGACCGGCAGCTGACCCACTACGGGCAGCCCATCGACTTCACGGCAACCATGAGCACAAAAACTGCTCCCGGCGCCGAGCCGGAACAACGGATCCTCAAGGTCAACGAGCCGCTGACAATCGGAGGCACCAGCGTCTACCTCGTCGGGAATGGTTATGCACCCGTGGTCACCGTGCGGGACGGCGACGGAAACATCGCCCATCAGGGGCCGGTGGTGTCCATTCCGCAGGACGGACTGTTCACCTCCTTGATGGTGCTGAAGGTACCGGACGCTCGTCCGGAGCAGCTCGGGTTTGTCGGCTTCTTCCTGCCCACAGCGGCCATCGATGAGAACGGAGTTTCCTTCTCGCGTGACCCTGATCCGTTCCTGCCGCAGCTGAACCTGAATTCCTACTACGGCGATCTCGGCCTGGACGACGGCGAGCCCCAGAACGTGTACGTCCTGGACACCGACACACTGACCGAGCTGAACAGCCGGAACAGCGAAGCAGGCGGCATTGTCCTCGACGCCGGGGAAACCTTCGAACTCCCCGAAGGCAAAGGCTCGATCACCTTCGACGGGCTACGCCGATACGCCGCTCTGGACATCACCCATGACCCCGCAGAGCTCGGCGCCCTGGTGTTCTCATCGCTGGCGTTGGCGGGGCTCAGCGCGTCGCTGTTCATCGGCCGCCGGCGCGTGTGGATAAGGGCGGCCAGTGGTCCGGACGGCCGCGTCACGGTCGAGTACGGGCTGCTGGCCCGCGGGGAGGACCACAGGCTCGCCGGAGAAGGGGCAGCGATCGAGAAGCTGCTGCGGGAACGCTGGCTGGCGGACACCATCGAACACGACGAGAATGAGACAGCGCACGTGGGGGCGTCGGCGCCCGGAAGCGGTAAGGACAACTGATGCAGAACATAAACCAGACTCTGGGGCAGTACAGCGAGCTGTTCATGCTGCTCGCAGCCCTTGCCTACACGGCGGCGTTCCTGGCCTTCACCTGGGACCTCGTCAAGAGCAGCCGGCGTATCCGCGAGATGGAAGCCGGGCTGGCAGAGACCGCCGAGGAGCGTCAGCTCGTGCTCGCCGGCGCGGTTGCCGGTGGTAAGCGCGGCAAGTCAGCGGGCGCGCTGCAGGGGTCCACGGCAGATGATGCCATGGACTACCAGGGCGAAAAGCGCTCGGCCGCGCGCATCGCCGTCGCACTCACCGTTCTTGCTGCTGCTGTCCATGCTGTTGCCGTGGTCAGCCGGGGCGTAGCCGCCGGCCGCGTGCCCTGGGGCAACATGTACGAGTTCTGCACCACCGGCGGGCTGGTGGTCGCGGTCGTCTTCCTGCTGGTCCTCACCCGCAAGGACCTCCGGTTCCTCGGCACTTTTGTGATCGGCCTGGTGGTGGTCATGCTCTGCGCAGCCACCATCGGCTTCCCGACGCCGGTGGCCAACCTGGTGCCCGCACTGCAGAGTTACTGGCTCATCATCCACGTGTCCGTGGCCGTTGCGGCATCAGCACTATTCACCCTCACCTTCGCGATGTCGGTACTGCAACTCCTGCAGGCCAGCCGCGTGGCACGCCTCGCCGCCGGCGGCGGGGACCGGATGCCGTTCATGCGCCTCGTCCCCTCGGCGCTCAGCCTTGAGAATCTCTCCTACCGCATCAACGCGATCGCCTTTGTGCTGTGGACGTTCACCCTCATGGCCGGAGCCATCTGGGCGGAGAAGGCCTGGGGCCGCTACTGGGGCTGGGACACCAAGGAAGTCTGGACGTTCGTGATCTGGGTGGTCTACGCGGGTTACCTGCACGCCCGTGCCACCCGCGGCTGGACGGGCACGCGTGCCGCCTGGCTCTCGATCGTCGGCTACCTGTGCATCGTCTTCAACTTCACGATCGTGAACATCTACTTCTCCGGCCTGCACAGCTACGCCGGAGTCTGATACTCCGCCTCCCTGAAACACAAAGGACCCCCGTACCGCGCAAGCAGTACGGGGGTCCTTGGTGTATGTGGGGTGGACTAGGCTGTTTTGCCGTCGCTGGCTGTGCCCTCGTCATTCTTCTTCTTCTTGTCCGCTTCCCGCGCGCGACGCTCCGCCTCGCGTTTGCGCTGCTCGGCTTCACGGGCCTGCTGGCGCCGACGGACCTCAAGGTTCCGCAGGAACTGGGGATCATCGTCGGGTGCGGTGGGGCGCCGGGTCTGGCGCTGGCTGGGGCGTTCCTCCCCGCGGGGGCGCCCGAACAGAAACCATAGTCCGGCACCCAGCAGGGGAACAAGGAGGATCGTGAAGAACCACGCAGGTTTCGAGATGCTGCGCACTGATTCCGCCCGGCTCATGATGCAGTCGAACAGCGCATAAATAATGACGGCGATCCCCAGGATCACGAGGAACAGCAACAGGCGCGGCATGCATCAATTGTAGGCGAGTAAACTTAGGACGTGCCTTTCCTCAAATTCACCGCTCTACGCCTCGGCTTCGTCGCGGTGTTCTTTGTGATCTGCTATTCCCTCGGGCTGGGCGCGATCTTCTCCGTGATCGCCGCGGCCATCATGGCGTGGTGCGTCACCTACCTGTTCTTCCGCTCGCTGCGGAACGAGGCAGCCTCGACCCTGCAGCGCAGGTTCCGTGACGGTGCTCCGCCGGTACGCACGGCCAGCGAGCTGCGCGACGCGGACGCCGAGGACAGCCTCGACCCGAATACTCCGGTCAACTCGGACCGCCGCCGGCCCTAAAGCCCGGGCGCCTGACACGCCAGCCCGGGCGGCTGACACGCAAGCCGTGAAGGGCCGTTCAGCAGCAACCGACCAGCCGGAGGCTACGACAGTACGCTGGAGATCACTACGCCGGCGCCGAAGAGCACGCTGAAGCCAAGGTTGATGATGCTCGTCTGCTTCAGCACCGGGATGAGGCTCCGGCGTTTCTTGCCCTTGAGCATCAGCCAGCTCGGCATCAGGCACAGCGGGATCAGCAGCAGGACGAGCAGCACCCAGGGGTAGTCATACACGAGCAGCAGCGGCAGCAGCAGCGCCACGGCGAGCATCATCACGTAGCTGACCCGGGCGGCTGAGTCGCCCAGACGGACCGCGAGAGTAAGCTTGCCGGCTTCCCTGTCGGTCGGAATATCCCGCACATTGTTGGCCATCAACAGGGCCATGGCGATGATTCCGGTGCTGACGGCGCCCACCCAGGCAGCGGCACTGAGCTGTCCCGCCTGCGTATACGTGGTGCCCAAGGTTGCCACCAGGCCGAAGAAGACGAAGACGAACAGGTCGCCGAGGCCCATGTACCCGTAGGGGTTACGGCCGCCCGTGTAACCCCAGGCGGCGGCGACACAGCCCAGCCCCACGAGCAGCAGGAACCAGGCCTGGGAAAGCACAATCAGTGCGACGCCGGCAACCATGGCCAGCGCGAAGCATCCGAACGCTGCCCATTTGACCTGCTGCGGTTTGGCTGCCCCTGAGCCCGTAAGCCGCAGCGGTCCGACGCGCTCAGCATCCGTGCCGCGGATGCCGTCGGAGTAGTCGTTCGCGTAGTTGACCCCAACCTGCAGCAGAACCGCTACGATCGCGGCCAAAAGTGCGTTCACCGGTTTGAACGCCCCGAGGTCGAAGGCTGCAGCGCACCCGATGATCACGGGCGCCACCGCCATCGGGAGGGTGCGCGGACGCGCTCCCTCCACCCATTGCGCAGCTGTTGCCAAGGTGTTCCTCCGGTTGTCTACGGTTGTTGTTGCTTGTCTGAAGGCTCGCAGCGCCGGAGCGCGTTACAACGCTGACTGCTCGAAGAGGGCACGCACGGCCAGCCGGTCCGGTTTGCCGTTCGGCAGCATGGGCAGCTTGTCGAGCGTCAGCACGATCTTCGGCGCAGCATGCGAGCCCAGATGCTCCTGGGCATGCCGCCGTACCGCCTCCGGATTGACGGAGCCGACGACGGCGGCCGCCACCTGAGCTCCCCACTCCTGGTGCGGAATCCCGAGCACCAGCGCTTCGCTGACCCCTGCCATTCCCTCGATGACGCTGGACACTGCGACAGCAGAGACTTTAAGCCCGCCGGTGATGATGACGTCGTCCACCCGCCCGTGGACGGTGACGACGCCGTCGTCAATGGTGCCGTCGTCGTCGGTGCGAAACCAGCGGCGGCCGGAGTTGAAGGGGAACTTCTCCCGCGTCAGTTCGGGCTGGCCGAGGTAACCGTCGGCGAGGACCGGCCCGCCGATCCAGAGCCGTCCGTCGTCGTTGGTGACCTCCACTCCGTCGAGAGGGACGCCGTCGTAGACGCAGCCGCCGCAGGTTTCGCTCATGCCGTAGGTGCGCACTATTTTCAGTCCGTGCGCCCGGGCCCGGTTCCGCAGGCCTTCAGTCACAGCGGCTCCGCCGAGCAGGATCGCGTTGAACCGCTGCAGCACCTTGATGGTTTCCGGCGCCGGGTCCTCGAGCAGTCGGTGTAATTGGGTAGGAACCAGGGAGGTGAAGCGGACCTTGTCGGTCAGTTCACCTGCCGCCTCCGTGAAGCGCTGGGGGCTGAAGCTCCCCGTGAGATCCATCGCCCACGGCCTTGTCCCGGCGTACAGCGAACGCACCAGGACCTGAAATCCTGCAACGTAGTGCACGGGCAGGGTCAGCAGCCACTGCCCCTCTGCGTTCAGCGCGAAGGCGGTGCCCATGGCGGACGCGGCGAGTGCGTCGACGCTGAGCATGGTCTGCTTGGGTGCACCGGTTGAGCCCGATGTGCTGAGTACGGCGGCGATCTCGTCGTTCGGGAGTTCGCCGTTGAAGCTCTGGTGTTCTTCGGCGTGCGGCGCCACAGCGGGACCCTCGCCTGCCAGGGCGGCAGCGAGTGGGGCCAACAGGGTGTGCGGATCGAAGCCCTGGGGAGTGTGAACGGGAAAGAGTTCCATGGGCGCCTAGAAGTAGTAGGGGAAGTTGGACCAGTCAGGGCTGCGCTTCTCGAGGAACGCTTCCTTGCCCTCCACTGCTTCGTCGGTCATGTACGCCATCCGGGTTGCCTCCCCGGCGAAGACCTGCTGGCCGGCCAGGCCGTCGTCAGCGAGATTGAAGGCGAACTTGAGCATACGGATGGCCTGCGGGCTTTGCTTCGCGATATCTGCGGCGTACTCGAGGGCAACGTCCTCCAGTCGCGCGTGGTCGACGGCTTCATTCACAGCCCCCATGGCTACCATGTCTTCGGCCGAGTATTCCCGGGCGAGGAAGAAGATTTCCCGTGCCCGCTTCTGGCCGATTTGGCGGGCGAGGAGGGCCGACCCGTATCCGGCGTCGAAGCTGCCCACGGTCGCGTCGGTCTGCTTGAACCTGCCGTGCTCCCGCGAGGCGATGGTCAGGTCCGCGACGACATGCAGGCTGTGGCCGCCTCCTGCTGCCCACCCATTCACGACGGCGATGACTACCTTCGGCATGGTGCGCATCAATCGTTGGACTTCGAGGATATGGAGTCGCCCGGCGCGCGCCGGATCGATGGTCTCCTTGGTCTCGCCCTCTGTGTTTTGTACTACGTACCGGTAGCCGTCCCTGCCGCGGATCCGCTGGTCCCCGCCGGAACAGAACGAGTGACCTCCGTCCTTGGGGGAGGGGCCGTTACCTGTCAGGAGGACGGTCGCGACGTCCGGAGTCATCCGGGCGTGGTCCATCGCCCGATACAACTCGTCCACCGTGCCGGGCCGGAAGGCGTTGCGTACCTCAGGCCGGTTGAAAGCGATACGCACGGTGGGAAGGTCGCGCGTGGTGTCGCCGCCGTCGTCCTGGCTGCGTTCTACCTGGCTGCGTTCTACCTGGCGGTGGTACGTGATGTCCTGAAAGTCCTCAAACCCCTCCACGAGCCGCCACCGGGCAGGGTCGAAGATGTCAGATACCTGGGCTGGAAGGTCTGTGGTCACCAATCGAGTCTAGCTTCGGAGACCGGGGGGACATCAAAGCGGCTCTGGCCTAGCTGATGCAGAACTCGTTGCCCTCAGGGTCGGCCATGGTGTACCAGACATGCGGCCCCTCGTTGCCCTGGTGGAGGAAGCGCGCGCCACGGTTCTCGAGTGCCGCGCGGACTGCGTCCCTGTCATCGCCATCCAGGTGAATGTCGAGGTGAATACGGTCCTTTACTGTCTTCGGTTCCGGCACTTTCATGAAGAGAATCCGCTGGCGGTTCTTTTGGCCCTGCTCTTCCGGGCGGCACACCGCCTCACCGGTTTTCCAGACCCGGATGCCGTTGTGCTCGATGACATCGCCCTCGGTCGCGTAGCCTTCGGCAAGCATCTTGTCGATGAATGCCTGGTCCGTCGGTTCAACCACCCATCCCAGGGTTTCAGCCCACCAGTCGGCCTGTGTATGGGGATCAGAGCTGTCCACTACTACCTGAATGTTGTAGGTCATGGCTTCGAGCGTAAGCACGCGTCCGTCAGCCTGCCAGACCATTCCGGACATCCCGGGTCCGCTATTGCCGGACGCAGCCGTGCCCGAGGGGTCTGGACCGGAACTGCGGGGAGGACTAGCGTGACACCCACCCGCCGGAGACGCCGGCGTCCATCGAAGGAGGAAGCATGGCGAACCACACGTACAGCATCTCTGAGGTTGTCGGAACATCACCGGAAGGCGTGGACGCTGCGGTGACCAATGCGGTGACGCAAGCCGCCAAGACCCTCCGCAACCTTGACTGGTTCGAGGTCAAGGAGATCCGCGGGCACCTGGTGGATGGCGCCGTCGCGGACTGGCAGGTGACCGTCAAGCTCGGATTCCGGCTGGAGGAGTAAGCCCGGCTGTTCCCCACGTGGTCCTAACCCGCATCAGTCTTCTCGCCGGCGTTGAGCCTAGCCCCGATGCACGTGAACCTCACCCTTTCAGTGGGTGAACGTGCGGCGCTCGCCGGAGAGAACGGCTCCGGCAAGTCCCACGGTGCTCGCCAATCATGACAGGGTGCTGCGCCGCTGGTTCTCGGAACTCGGCGGTTCAGAGCTACGCCTCGAGGCGGGCTCCTCGAACCTGCAGGGAACGGACCGTGGTCGACACGCCGGTTGACCGTCTCCGCGCCCCGTGCGATTCTTTATAGAACGAACGGTCGGTAAATAAGCCGCCCTCGAGCAACTCGCTGACTACGACGACGATGATGACGGAGGCTGGCATGGCCGAGGCTTTTCTGGTGGGCGGGGTTCGCACCCCGGTGGGACGGTACGGCGGAGCCCTTTCGTCCGTGCGGCCGGACGATCTGGCAGCCCTCACGCTCCGCGAACTGGTCCACCGCACCGGCCTTGATCCCGAGACCGTCGACGAAGTCATCCTGGGTAACGCCAACGGAGCGGGTGAGGAAAACCGCAACGTCGCGCGCATGGCCACCCTGCTCGCCGGCCTTCCCAACACCATCCCGGGAATCACAGTGAACCGGCTCTGCGCCTCGGGACTCTCGGCGATTATCATGGCCTCGCACATGATCAAGGCGGGGGCCGCCGACGTCGTGATCGCCGGTGGTGTCGAGTCCATGAGCCGCGCGCCCTGGGTGATGGAAAAGCCGACGACGGCATTCGCCAAGCCGGGCGCTGCCTTCGATACCTCGATCGGTTGGCGCTTCACGAACCCCACCTTCGCCGCGCAGGAGAAAACGACGTTCTCGATGCCGGAAACAGCCGAAGAAGTGGCCCGCGTGGACGGCATCACCCGTGACGACGCCGACGCCTTCGCGCTCCGCTCGCACCAACGGGCTGTCGCCGCGACCGAGGCGGGACGGTTCGCGGACGAGATCGTCCCGGTCAACACCACGCACCGCAAGAAGAACGTCACGGTGGACGCCGATGAGGGCCCGCGTCCGGACACCACCCTTGAGGTACTTGGAGGGCTGAAGCCGGTGGTCGCCAAGGACGGCGTTGTCACTGCCGGCAACTCCAGCTCGCTCAACGACGGTGCGTCCGCGGTGATCGTCGCCTCGGAGGCAGCCCTCAGCCGGCTTGGTCTGACGCCGCGCGCCCGCATCATCACGGGCGCTTCCGCCGGGGTGCCGCCGGAGATCATGGGGGTCGGCCCCGTCCCGGCAACGCAGAAGGTGCTGGAACTGGCGGGCCGCTCCGTCGGCGACCTCGACGCCGTCGAACTCAACGAAGCCTTCGCCACCCAATCCCTGGCGTGCATCCGCAGGCTCGGTCTGGAGGAGGAGATCGTCAACCGCGACGGCGGGGCAATCGCGTTGGGTCACCCGCTCGGATCCTCAGGATCCCGCATCGCCATCACTCTGATGGGGCGCATGGAGCGGGAAGGTGGAAGTTTGGGCCTTGCCACCATGTGCGTCGGGGTCGGTCAGGGCACCGCGCTGCTTCTGGAGCGCGTGTAGTGGAGACCCTGAAAATCGACGACGGCGGTGACCGCCTCAGTGTCCAGCTCAACCGGCCCGAGGTGCGCAACGCGATCGACCAGCAGATGGTCGACGAGCTACATGAGGTGTGCACCGACCTTGAGCGGAATCCGCGGATTCTTCTGCTCTCCGGGTCCGGCGGCGTCTTCGCCTCCGGGGCCGACATCGCGCAGCTGAAAGAACGACGGCGCGACGACGCTCTCGCCGGAATCAATTCGACACTGTTCTCACGCATTGCGCGGCTTCCGATGCCGGTGATCGCCGCTTTGGACGGCTATGCACTCGGCGGAGGCGCCGAACTCGCCTTCGCTGCCGACTTCCGGATCGGCACGCCCGGACTCAAGATCGGCAACCCCGAGACCGGGCTGGGGATACTGCCCGCGGCGGGCGCCACCTGGCGGCTCCGCGAACTGGTGGGAGAGCCGCTCGCGAAGGAAATCCTCCTGGCAGGCCGGGTACTGAGTGCTGATGAGGCGCTCGCCGCCCGGCTCATCACGGAGATCCACTCACCCGAGGAACTGCTTGCGGCCGCCCATCGCCTCGCCGACCGGATCGCCCGCCAGGACCCGCTGGCCACCCGCATCACCAAGAGCGTTTTCCACGCACCGCCGGAGGCGCATCCAGTCATCGACCAGCTTGCCCAGGGCATCCTGTTTGAGTCAGATGCCAAGTTTGAGCGCATGCAGGCATTCCTGACAAGGAAAGACGCAGACAGGAAGAAGAACAAGTGATCACTCAGGCAATCCCGGACAGGGTCGGCGTCCTCGGCGGAGGACGCATGGGTGCGGGTATTGCACATGCGTTCTGTGTGGCGGGTGCCGCCGTCGTCGTCGTTGAACAGAACGACGACGCGGCGGAAGCCGCCCATGGACGCATCACCGCCGCGCTCGATCGAAGCATCGCCAGGGGGACCACGACGGAGAGTCTTGACGCGCTCTCCACCCGCCTGCAGGTGGCTACCGACTACACCGCCTTCGCATCCTGCGGCCTGGTTATCGAAGCGGTGCCGGAGGACTTCGCGCTGAAGTCCGCTGCGCTGCGCAGCGTAGAGGAACAGCTCGACGCCAATGCCTGGCTCGCGACGAACACGTCGTCCCTGTCGGTCGGTGATCTGGCCGGCGTCCTGCAGCGGCCGGAGCGGTTCTGCGGTTTGCACTTTTTCAATCCGGTGCCCGCCTCGACGCTCATTGAGGTGGTGCTGGCGCCCAAAACCTCTGCGGAACTCGCGGAACTGGCGCGCGGGTGGACCGAAGCGCTGGGAAAAACGCCGGTTGTGGTCAGGGACGCGCCGGGTTTTGCCAGCTCGCGCCTTGGCGTAGCGATCGCGCTGGAAGCGATGCGCATGGTCGAGGAGGGCGTTGCTTCTGCCGAGGACATCGATACGGCGATGGTGCTTGGCTACAAACATCCGGTCGGCCCGTTGAGGACCACCGACATCGTCGGGCTGGACGTCAGGCTCGGGATCGCCGAGTACCTTGCGTCAACGCTGGGGGAGCGGTTCGAACCGCCGCAGATCCTGCGGGAGAAAGTGGAACGCGGGGAACTGGGACGAAAGGCCGGTCAGGGCTTCTTCACCTGGGACGACTGAAATAGCCGGCCCGCGCGAGGGCCAAAAGGATTATGGTTTTTTCATGAGTGAGCGGACCGCCCTAGCAGACAAGCCACTGATCGGACCTGTTGAGGCGCCCCAGCTGCACATCATGACCTACAACATCCGGCGCCGAGTGGCTCACGTGAACCCATGGAGTCATGATTTCTGGGGACGCCGGGAACCACTGGTCCGCCGCCTGCTTTCGGCCGAGCAACCCACCATCCTTGGCGTTCAGGAAGCCCTTCCTGACCAGTTGCCCGCAATCCTTGAAGGCCTCGGTGAGCATTACAGCAGTATCGGCCGAGGCCGCAACGCCGACGGCGACGGTGAGCAATGCCCGATTGTCTACGACGCCGACCGCCTCGAGCTCCTTGACTGGGACCAGGACGCCCTCTCTAACACCCCGGACAGGCCCGGCTCCAACGACTGGGGAAATCTCATCCCCCGCATTGTCGTGACCGGTCGCTTCCGGGATCGCGCCACGGGTAAAGAACTGACCGCCGTCAATACCCACCTGGACCACATGTCACGAAAGTCCCGCCAGCGGTCGGCGGAGGCAATCCGGTCTCTTGTAGCGCGGACGGAGGGCGCCGTCGTCGTCATGGGTGACTTTAATACCGGCGCGGCGTCGCAGCCCTACGAAGTGTTGACCAGCGGCGAAGTGCTCGCTGATGCCTGGGACGCAGCGCAGGAGAGGCTGACTGAGCTGTGGGGAACTTTTCCGCACTACCGCGCCCCGAAGCAGGGGCGCAAGCGGATTGACTGGCTGATGGTGAACGCGGAAGTCACCGTGTGCGAGATGGGCATCAACACCACGCGCTACAACGGCGCGTGGCCCTCGGACCACACGCCGGTGCAGGCGATCATTACGGTGAAATAGTTCCTAGTTGAGGGCGTTCCGGATCTCGTGAAGGTACCCGTTCTTGTAGCCCTTAGCGTTGGGGTGGAGGGCGCTCGGGTCCGTGAAGGGCTGGATCCAGGGCTGCGGTGAACCGAGACCGTGCTTGTCGAACCGCTTGACGACGTCGACGTAGGTGAAGCCGGCAAGTGTCGCCTGAGTCCGGATGATCTCGTTGAGCACGTCCGTGCCGTCGTTGAGTGTTTGTTGCTCGGCGGTACTGAGGGTAAACGGCTGGCCGGTAGCCGGATTGATGATGGGAAGTGTGATCGCGTTACCGAATTCCGGTGAGAACAGATGCGGGTAGCCCGTCACCACTACCTCGGCGTTCGGAGCCGCAGTCGCAATGTTGCGGTACAGCGCCGCCAACGCGGGGGCGAGATCACGCTGTGCAAGGAATAGCGCCCCGTTCACGGTCTGCTCGCAGGTGTTAGGGCTCTGAACGCAGAGAGAAATGATGTTGAGGTATTGGACATCGTTGCCGCCGACCGTCAGCGTCACCAACTCAGTACCGGCATCGAGGGCGCCGAGTTCGCCAAAGACCGCCGCCACGGTGTCGCCGCCGCAGGTCGCATTGACCGTCAGCTCAATCTGCTTCCGCTCATCCAGTAAGCCGGGATATCCGAGCGGCGACTGGCCGCAGACTCCGAAGGAGCCGGCCCCGACACCGGCCGCGTACGAGTCGCCAAGGGCGACATAGTCGAGAGATCCGCGGTCGCCTGCCGACGCTGGCAGAATGGACGAACCCGCAACGAGACCCGACGCCAGGAGTGCGCTGGCCGCAATTCGTAAGTGTTTCATTGGCTCAAGATACTCCTTATCGTCCGCCCCGAACATAGGGCTGCAACTCCTCCTTGTCACCCCGTTCCCGCGGGTCCATCCTAGGTTCAAACGAACCTCAATCACGGAGGAAACGTGGCTTCCGAACCTGACGCAGAGGCCGTTGCCGAGCGCGTGTTCAACGCGGCCCTCGGCACCATGGACGTGCTTGCCATCCACCTCGGCGATCGGCTCGGCTGGTACAACGCCCTCGCATCAGACGGTCCTGCTTCGTCCACCGAACTCGCGGAGCGCACCGGTACCTCCGAGCGGTATGCACGCGAATGGCTCGAGCAGCAGGCCACCACAGGCCTGCTGACCGCAAACGGCGACGGCGACGCCCGCCGCTTCACGCTGCCTGCCGGGGCGGCGGAGGTACTGACCGATTCCACCAGCCTCAACTACCTTGCCCCGCTGGCCCGGATGATTGCGGGTGCGGCCGTGCAGCTTCCGGCTCTTCAGGTTGCGTACCGCGAGGGTACGGGTGTCGGCTGGTCCGAGTTCGGCCCGGACGCGAGGGAATCCCAGGCGGACATGAACCGGCCCTGGTTCGAGCACGAACTCGCCGGCGCGCTGCGGCAGGCGCCGGACCTGGTGACCCGCTTGCAGAGGGAGGGAGCGTCCGTCGCCGACATCGGCTGCGGGGCCGGTTGGTCCACCATCGCACTCGCCCGAACGTTCCCTGCGGCCCAGATCACTGGGTTCGACATCGACCAGGCATCAATCGAGCTCGCCCGCAGCAACGCCTCACGTGTCGATAGCACCGCCCGGTTCCAGTGGTCGACGCCGCCGGAATGCCCGAGCAGCAGTTCGACGTGGTCTTCGCCTTCGAATGCATCCACGATCTGCCCTACCCGGTGGACGTGCTCGCGGCGGCCCGGCGGTCCCTTCACAGCGGCGGCACCGTCGTCGTCATGGATGAAGCGGTGGCCGAAGCCTTCGCTCCGCCGGGCGATGAGGTGGAGCGCCTGATGTACGGGTTCAGCCTGCTGATCTGCTTGCCCGACGGAATGGCCCACCCCGACAGCGCCGGTACCGGGACAGTCATGCGGCCGGCCACGCTGCGCCGGTACGCTGCCGATGCCGGGTTCTCGGACGTCCGGATCCTGCCGATCGAGGGCTTCGGCTTCTTTCGCTTCTACGAACTGGTGCCGTAAGCGTCCTTCCTCGCTAACCTGAACCATGACCTTGGACGAATGGGACGAATTGGACGACGTCGGGCGTATCGGTTCCTCGCGGAACGTCGCCTGGGAGGGTGCAGTCAACGCCCGGGATCTCGGCGGGGTCACTCCACAAATCCGGCGTGGACGGCTGTACCGGATGGGCAGGCACGAGTGGCTCACCGATGCAGGCTGGCAACAGGCTTACGACGACGGCGTCCGCACCGTGATCGACCTCCGGAACCCCGGGGAGCGGGGACGGCGCGATACCGACCCCGTGCTGAACACCTCCGTCCTGGACCGCTTCCGGGTGCTCAACTGCCCGACGGAGGACCAGTCGGATGAGGACTTCATGCAACTGGTCGGTCCCTACCTCAACTCGCCGGAGTACTACCGGGAGAACCTGCACCGCTGGCCCGGGAAGATTGCTGCGGTGGTGCGGGCAATTGCGGAAGCGGAGGGCGCCGTCGTCGTGCACTGTGCGGCGGGGCGCGACCGCACCGGCATGGTGACCGCGGTGCTGCTTGCACTCATGGGCGTACCACCGGAGGACATAGCGGATGACTATGCGCTCGCCGTGCAGGGCATCAATGAACACCACCGTTCCCAGAAGCGGCCGCGAGAGCAGCCGAAGTCACCCGAGCAGTTGCAGGAGTGGATTTCACGCGCCCGAGCCCACCTGCTCGATCTGCTTGAGGGGTTTGACGCGGAGTCGTATCTCCGGAGCGCGGGGCTTTCGGCGGAGGACATAGAGGCCGTCCGGGCGCGGCTGGCCTCATAGGACCTAGTTCTCCGGCTTTTTCTCCAGCAGCAGGTTGGTGATGCGCAGGGTGCAGAGGCGGCCGCCGTCGTCGTTGGTGATCAGCACCTCATGGGTGGTGAGGGTGCGCCCCAGGTGAATCGGCGTGGCGGTGATGGTGATGGTGCCGTTGCGGGCGGACTTGTGGTGCGTGGCGGAGACGTCGACGCCCACGGCAGTCTTGCCGAGGGTGCTCGCGTGGATGACGGCCGCCCAGGAGCCGACGGCCTCTCCGACAGCCAGTGACGCGCCGCCGTGCAGCAGGCCGAAGGACTGGCGGTTGCCCTCCACCGGCATGGTCGCGACGACCCGCTCGACCGACTGCTCGAGGATCTTCACGCCCATCTTCTCGTCGAGTTCGCCGAGGGTAATCTGCCAGGGTTCGACGGTCACTTTGGGCTCCTTGTGGGGTGTGGCGGGATCGGGCATTCATGTACTCTGGACATATTACCGAACGTCCGTTCAGTAATGTTTCTTGAGCTCCCGAACGCGAAAGGTCAACGATGACTTCGACCGCCCTCAGCGTGGACATCGTCCCCAGCTTCATCCGCGACGCCTGGTGGACCCCCGACCAGCACACCCTCTCCGAGGACAACGCCAGCGAGGTGCGTGACGCCAGTACCGGCGAGATGCTCGCCCTGGTCAGCACCAGTGGGCTCAACACGGCCGACGTCGTCGACTATGCGCGCACAACGGGCCAGGAGGAGCTCGGGAAGCTCACGTTCCACCAGCGCGCCCTCAAGCTCAAGGCCCTCGCGCAGTTCCTGAACGGGCAGCGGGAGCACCTGTATGAGCTGTCCGCGCGCACCGGTGCCACCAAGATCGACTCCATGGTGGATATCGACGGCGGCATTGGCGTGCTCTTCACCTTTGGATCGAAGGGGCGGCGGGAACTGCCCAACGCGCAGGTGGTCATCGACGGGCCGGTGGAGGTGCTGTCGAAGGACGGGTCCTTCATCGGAGAGCACATCTACACACGTATTCCCGGAGCCGCCGTCCAGATCAACGCCTTCAACTTCCCGGTCTGGGGGATGCTGGAGAAGCTCGCGCCCGCCTTCCTGGCCGGCGTGCCCACGATCGTGAAGCCTGCAACTCCGACGGGGTATCTGACGGCCGCCGTCGTCAAGCTCATCATTGAGTCGAACCTCCTTCCGCTGGGATCGCTGCAGCTCATTTCCGGTCCTGCCCGCGACATCCTGGACCACCTCGACTACCGGGATCTCGTGTTGTTCACGGGCTCAGCGTCGACGGCGAACCGGCTGAAGTCACATGAGAACGTCACCACCGGCGGTGTGCGCTTCTCCTCCGAGACGGACTCCCTCAACGCGGCAATCCTTGGCGAGGATGCCGTACCGGGCACCCCCGAATTCGACGCCTTCATCAAGTCCCTTGTCACGGAAATGACCGTCAAGGCCGGCCAGAAGTGCACCAGTATCCGCCGGACGCTCGTTCCGAAGGCGCTGGTGAACGACGTCGTTGCTGCCGCCCGCGAACGCATCGAACAGCGCGTCACGCTCGGTGACCCGCGCGCCGAAGGTGTGACCATGGGGGCGCTCGCCTCTGTGGAGCAGCTGCGCAGCGTACGGGCCGCTGTCGAATCCATGCTTGCTGCGGGCGGAGAGCTTGCGTATGGCACCCTCGACTCCCCCCGCGTAACCCACGCCGACGGCACCGTGGATGTCGCTGAGGACGGCGCGTTCATGGCTCCAGTGCTCCTCACCTGGCAGAATGCTGACGCCGTCGAGCTCCATACGGTGGAGGCTTTCGGCCCTGTAGCCTCGGTCGTCGGGTACGACGACGTCGCGCACGCGGTCCGTCTGGCGGCCATGGGCGAGGGCTCGCTGGTGGCGACCGTGTGCACCAACGACCCGGATATTGCCCGCGAGCTGGTGACGGGCATTGCTGCCCACCATGGCCGGGTGCTGCTGCTCAATCGCGAGGATGCACGGTCCTCGACAGGGCATGGGTCGCCCGTGCCTCATCTCGTCCATGGCGGGCCGGGACGCGCCGGCGGCGGTGAGGAGCTCGGAGGCATCCGGTCCGTGCTGCACCATATGCAGCGCACAGCCCTGCAGGGTTCACCGAACATGCTGACCGCCATCACCGGTGTCTGGCACACCGGAGCTGACCGGAACTTCGACGAGGAGCATCCGTTCCGGAAGAACCTGGGAACGTTACGCATCGGCGACGCAGTGCGCTCCGATCTCCGCCAGGTAACCCTGGAGGACATCACCGCGTTCGCGAACACGACCGGGGACAAGTTCTACGCCCACACCAACGAAGAAGCCGCTGCAGCGAACCCGTTCTTCCCGGGGATTGTGGCGCACGGGTACCTGTTGCTTTCGTGGGGTGCAGGCCTGTTTGTGGAACCTGCGCCGGGACCGGTCCTCGCCAACTACGGGCTGGAGAATCTGCGGTTCATCACGCCCGTCGCCGCCGGTGACTCGATCCGCGTGACCCTGACGGCGAAGCGCATCACGCCGCGCGAGGACGAGGAGTACGGCGAGGTGGCCTGGGACGCGGTGCTGACGAACCAGAACGACGAGATTGTCGCGACGTACGACGTCCTGACCCTCGTCGAGAAGTAGGCCGGCGTTCCTGTCCGGACAGTCCCATCGAACATGAGCGTTCGGTGGGATAGTCCGGACAATCCCAGTCAACCTGCAACTTTGGTGGGACGGTACTTCGCAATCCCTCGTCGAACCAGTTCAATGAACTCCTCCGGTCGGTTGACGATCAATTCGTAGGTCGCCCGCAGCATGGGCGTCCCATTGAGCATTAGAACGTTCCCGCGACGCCTGTCCTCCTCGAACTCCTTCGCATTGGTGTGGTGTTCTCTGCCGTCGGCTTCACTGCCTAGGATGCCCTCCACGAATAAGTCGAGACGCCCAACGCCTTTCACGTAGACCTGCGTCTGTACCGAAAACCCACCGGCCTTCAGGCGGTATCGCGCAGCTGTCTCCAGGATCGATTGCGAGTGCGGGTCGATCATCCCCACGATGCGTCGAAGTTTACGATCCCGTGCGCCACCCGTACGGCTGCGCAACTGTTGGAGCGTGACAAGCCGCTTCACTACGGCAGACTCCACCATGCACAATGCCTCAAGCTCCGGAAGACATCGCATGCATTGCAGGCAAATGTCCAGCGGCGTCAGCTGCTTCGCCGAGCGGTGTACCCGGAAGTTTCCCTCGAGGGGACGTCCATGATCAACGCAGACGTGGATAAAGCGAGGCTTTGTGAGGATCCAGAGGCCCAGTCTCTCAGCGGCATTCACACATGCAAGTTCGGCTTTGACGCACGCAGCGGCCAAGAGTGCAGGGTCTGCATCGGGCGTCACGTACACTCCGCGAATCGGACGGCTCAGCCGTCCATCCTGGACGGCTTTGAGGATCTCGTGACCGCTGAATCCCGCTTTCTCGAGTTCTCGTCGACGGGCCACGCCACCTTTTCCTGCAACCTCACGCACGATGTCCATGCCATCCATGCTCGGTGCGAGTGCCCAACCGTGGTGGGGGAGATGGCCCTATGTGGACATCTGTCTCAACGGGAGATCCCGTCCACGGAAGATGTTGAGCGGGATAGTCCGAACAATCCCGCTGACGAGGCGCCTTTGACGGGACCGGGGAGGTCAGGACCAGGGGGTGACGGGCTTCGGCTGGGGCTCGCCGTTGACAAGAACATCGACGCGCTCGTTGAAGAAACACACCAGGCCATGGATCTGCGTTGCGTCGGGGAAGCGGGAATCATACTGCCATGCGACGTCCTTCCCCTTCGGCGAGCCTGGGTAGGAGAAGTAGTTTGCCTGGCCCTTATAAGGGCAGACAGTCGTGGTTGCACTTGGCTCCAGCGCATCAAACCTCACGTCCTCGGGCGGGATGTAGAGCCGCGGGGGAAGGAGCGTTTCATACAGTACGGCGGCGCGGGACGTATCCGCGAGTGTGATGCCGTCCATCTGTACGGTGATGCGGTCAGCGGAGTCGCGGATATCGATGCGGTGGAACGGGTCACGCGGATGCCCGATGATCGATTCGTCGTCCTCGCGCCAGCTCAGGGAATCGAAGTCGAGCAGCACATATCCAGCCAGCGCAGGGTCATCCGGGCGGAATGCCGCGCCCGGCAGGACGGCGCCGGCTGCGGTGATGGTGAGGGGAGTCCCCGTGGTGGTGTGCCGGCTGAAGGGCGTCCGCGGGTCGAGGACCGGCGGACCCTCGAGCATGATCGCTACCGGATATTCTTCGCCCGCCTCGTGCCCTGACATGGCGGCAGACAGCTCCGCCCGGAGATCCTCCTCCGGCACCGCGAAGATCGGCGTCACCCGTTTCGGCTCCCAGACAAGCAAAGCCCGTCGGGTATCGATGACCGTGGTCTCACCGAGGTCACCCCGAACCCGTTTCGACGTGGGCTCATACCGAAGATCGGAGAGCATACCCAGCATGGTGTCGGAGAGCTTGACGGACATAGCATCAGCGTCCGCTCAGGATGCGCATCAGTCAAGCGCGCCGCTTCCCCGGGGATAGTCAGACGTGGTGTAAACCCTCAAACGCCATCGCGATGACGTCGTCTGCGAGTTTCTCCGGGGTCAGCGGACCCCCTGGCTTGTACCATTCGACAACGGAGTTGATCGTGCCGAACAGTAGCCTCGTCGTGGTCCGTGGGTCTATGTCCTTGCGGATGGACCCCTCGGACCGGGCAGCCTCAACCAGCGCTGCAACCTGGTGGTCAAACGCACGACGGCGCTCAAGGGCTTCGCGCTCAACCTCCGTATTGCCGCGCAACCGCAGCAGGAGAGTCACGAAGGGAAGCCGCTCGGCCAGGACGTTGATCGTACCGCGCAAGACGTACTCGAGCCGTTGGTCCGCTTTGCCGGACGTCGCCTCCGCATGAGTCAGTACGTCCTCGAGCCCGCCGAGGGCGTGGTCGAGGGCAAGCCGCAGCAGGTCACCCTTCGATGGCACGTGGTGGTAGATCGCTGACTTGCTGATGCCCAGGTTGTCGGCGAGGACTCCCATTGAGGTCGCCTCATAACCGTGCCGGTTGAAGACATCAACGGCGATGTTGAGCACGGTCTGCTGGTCGTATCCGGGTCGTCCGCGTCGGGTAGCGGCCTGTGAACTGGGCATACCGGCTATTTTCGCACGAACGTTCGGTCAGACAGCGCCACCGTGAACACTGGGGGTCAGGCTTTCGGGCGCAGGTCGTAGATGCGCCGCAGCTTCCCGCTCGAGCGCGCCAGCGACCCGCTTTCGACGACGGACACCGCGCAACTGGACCCGATGTGGATCTTGATCTGCTGGCTCAGTTCCGACGCCGCCGCGGCTGCTTCATCGGCGCTGACGCCTTCCCGCGGTTCGATCCTGACGGTCAGCTGGTCCATGCGCTGACCTTCAGGGCGTGTGAGCTCCAACTGGAAGTGCGGGCTGAGCGCAGGGATACGTAGCGCGATCTCCTCGATCTGGGTCGGGAAGAGGTTGACGCCGCGCAGGATGATCATGTCGTCGCTCCGTCCCGTGATGCGGTCCATGCGGCGCATACCCGGTCGGGCGGTGCCGGGGAGCAATCGGGTCAGATCGTGCGTACGGTAACGGATGATCGGGAGCGCTTCCTTGGTGAGGGAAGTAAAGACAAGCTCCCCAGGCTGGCCGTCGTCCAGTACTGCATCGGTGAAGGGGTCGATGATCTCTGGACGGAAATGGTCCTCCCAGATGTGCGAACCGTCTTTGGTCTCAACGCACTCACCTGCCACACCAGGGCCCATCACCTCGGATAGTCCGTAGATGTCGCAGGCATCAAAGCCCATGCGATGCTCAAGCTCCTGGCGCATCTGGTTCGTCCAGGGCTCAGCGCCCAGAACCGCCGTCCTGAGCGACGTGCTCTGCGGATCGATTCCGGCCCCCACCATCGCGTCGAGGATGGTGAGAAGGTACGTCGGGGTGCTGAGGATTGCGTCAGGCTGGAAATCCTGAATGAGCTGCACCTGGCGTTCGGTCTGGCCGCCGGAGATGGGGATCACCGTGCAGCCGAGCTTCTCGGCTCCGAAGTGTGCACCGAGTCCGCCCGTGAAGAGCCCGTATCCGTACGCGTTATGGACCTTGTCGCCCTTCTTGACCCCGCTCGCACGGAGGCAGCGCGCAACAAGCGTCGCCCAACGGTCGAGGTCGCCGGAGGTGTAGCCGACGACGGTGGGACGTCCGGTGGTGCCGGATGAGGCGTGAATTCGCGCAACGCGCTCCTGCGGGACGGCGAACATTCCGAAGGGGTAGGTCAGGCGCAGGTCTTCCTTGGTGGTGTAGGGAAACTTCGCCAGGTCCGAAAGTTCCCGAAGGTCACCGGGGTGGACGCCGGCGTCGTCGAACTTGCGGCGGTACAGGTCCACGTTCTCGTAGGCATACTTCACCGTCCACTGCAGGCGTTCAAGCTGCAGTTCCTCGATCCTGCCCCGGTCGTAGCTCTCCTCAGGATCGAGGGTGGCGGGGTCGGCAGCGGTCGCCTTGATGGCGGTGGTGGTCATGCGTTCCTCGATTCGGAAGAGTCGGGCAGGCTTCCCGTTGGTGTCAGGTTTCGGTTCCGGCGGTTCGGGACGGTTCGCGAGCGTCCACGGAAGAGGGCGACAGTGCGCTCCGCATCGGGCGCGCCGCCGTCCTGGCCCGCGGTGATCGTGATGTCGTAGATGCCGCTGCGCCCGGTTGCGCTGGTTCGAGTGGCGACGGCGGTCAGCATCTCGCCGGGCAGCGCTGAGGACAGGAAATTGATGTCGACGCCGGATGCAACCGTTATGGTTTCCGTTTCGCTGACAGGGTTGCAGGCCAGTGCGAACACTGTGTCGGCGAAGGCGAAGATCATTCCGCCGTGGGCAATGCCGAAGCCGTTGAGCATTTCCTCGCGTACCCGCATGGTGGCCGTGGCATGCCCGTCGCCTAAGTGCAGCACCTCGACGCCGAGCCACTGGGAGGCATAGTCCTTCTCCAGCATGGGATGAACAGGGCGGACGTCAGTGTCCCTCATGGAGGCCTCTCAGAATTATTTACCGATCGTTCATTAGGTAATACCGGAACGCCCCTGACTGTCAAGAAGATGTGGATTCTTCCGGGGAATATGAAGCACACAACGAGCGATTGAAGGGGCTGCCCGTCGGCGGTGTCCGCTGTTATTCTTTCCGCACAGCGTCGCTCCGCGAAAGGGGTACGCACATGCGGCACCCGATTGTCCGGTTCCTGGCCATCGTTCTCTGCGCCGGGTATACCGTCACCGCGTGCACAGCCCAGGATTCCGGACCGGATCGCACTCCCTCACCGGTAACCGCGGCCACGGAGTCAGAACCACCGGGACCGCCGGCATCCACATCCGCCGCCCCACAGCCCTCCCCGACGAGCGCTGGGCCCGAACTGCAACCCCAGGTTCAGGCCGTGGTCTCCTCGAATTTCCGGGCGACGGATGCAGGCGCCGCGATCCTCACGGCTGGGGGATCAGCAGCCGATGCCGCTGTCGCTGTCGCGTCCGTCCTCACCGTCGTGGAGCCCTACTACTCGAGCGTGCTCGGCGGCGACACCTGGGCGCTCTACCACGACGGCGGCACCCGGGACGTCACCAGCCTCAACGCTGTGGGGCCGGTGGGGGGCAAGGCGACGCTCGAGGACTACACGCCCCGGGCTGGCGAGTATGGGATGCATCAGGCAATCCTGCCGGGCGCCTGGGACGGGTGGATGCTCTGGCTGCGGGATCACGGAGAACTGCCGCTGCGCCAGGTTCTGGCGCCCGCAATCGACATAGCGAGGGCGGGCTACCCGGTCAGCTCGGAGATGACCTTCTGGCTGACACAGCAGGAACAGGACATCCGCAACAGCCCCCAACTCAGCGAGCTCTACCTGCGCAACGGAGCTCTCGTCGCTACCGGGCAGGCAGTTACCCAACCGGACCTCGCGGCCACGCTGGAAGCACTGGCAACCGCGTACGACGACGGCGCTGCCGCCGCCGGCGAGACAACCGCCCGTCATGCGGCGGGCATCCAGGCGGCGCGTGACTACTTCTACCGCGGTCCGCTCGCAGAGGCGATCGTGCAGTATTCCGACCAGTTCGGCGGCTACCTCACACTGGAGGACTTTGCCCGGTACGAGGCCGAGCTGGTGGCGCCCATCTCGATCGACTGGGCCGACGGTATCCGGGTTCTGCAGAATCCGCCGAACAGCCAGGGCATCGCGATGCTTCAGGCGTTGAACATCCTCAAAGCGGAGGACTGGTCCGGCAGATCGCCAGCTGAACCGGACGTGATCCATCGCCAGATTGAAGCCGTGAAGCTCGCCTTCGCTGACCGGTTCGCGTACGTCGGCGATCCTGATCGAACGCCGGTGCCCGTCGAGGAGCTGTTGTCGGATGATTACGCAGATCAGCTGCGCGGCCGCATCGACATGGGTAGCGCCGCCGAGTGGCCGATCGAGGCCGGACTGGACCGGCAGTCGAGCGATACCACCACCTTTCACGTGACCGACAGCGAGGGAAACGCGGCGGCGGTGACGACCAGCCTCGGAGGCCAGTTCCTGGTGGTGGGAGATACCGGCATCCACATCAACGAACGCATGAAGTTCATGTCAGTGGATCCCGGCAACGTGAATGTCGTCGCGCCCGGTGCCACAGTACGGCACACATCGAACCCATACATGGTGCTACGGAACGGTCGGCCGTATCTTCTCGGAGGGAATACCGGCGTCGACACGCAGCCGCAGGCACAGCTCCAGCAATTCATGAGCGTGGTCGCCTTCGGGCTTGAACCCCAGGAAGCGGTCGCTCAGCCGCGTTTCGTGAGCACAGCGTTCCCGGCCTCAATCTTCCCGCACCCGGCCGACAACATTCTCCATGTGGAAACCAGCTTCCCACCTGCAGGCATCGCGGACCTGCGCGCACGAGGGCACAACATCGCGGTAGGAGTCGGCATCTTCGGCACAGCCAACATGATCGAACTCAGCGAGGACGGCACCGTAGCGCAGATCGGAGCCGAGCCGCGGAACCAGACGGCAAGCGGCGTCGGAGTGCCCTGACGGCGTTACCCCATCACGCTGGCTGTCCCCGAAAGAACGCGGGTCGCACCCAGCGCATCGGCCACGAAGGCGTAGTCCCAGGCCACGTCCTTCCACTGCTCGTAGCGTCCGCTGGCGCCGCCGTGGCCGCCGTCCATCTCGGTCTTGAGAACTATCGGCTCACTGCCCGTCGTCACTTCCCGCAGCCGGGCTACCCACTTCGCAGGTTCAACGTAGAGCACCCGGGTGTCATTGAAGCTGGTTACCGCAGCGATGCGGGGATACGCCGTCGGGCGGATGTTCTCGTACGGGGTGTATTCCTTCATGTACCGGTAGACGTCCGGGTCGGTGATGGGATTGCCCCACTCTTCCCACTCCAGCGCGGAGAGCGGGAGTTCCGGGTCCAGAATCGTTGTCAGAGCATCCACAAAGGGAACCTGCGCGACGATCGCCCGGTACTTCTCGGGGGCAAGGTTGGCAACCGCGCCCATCAGCAACCCGCCGGCTGATCCGCCGATCGCAGCAATGCGCTCCGGGTCGACCCAGCCGGATTCGGCCACATGGGTGGTCGCGTCCACGAAGTCCGTGAAAGTGTTCTTCTTCGCGAGCTTCTTCCCGCTCTCGTACCAGGTTCGTCCCATCTCACCTCCGCCGCGGATATGCGCGACGACGAAAATCACGCCTCGGTCCAGCAACGACAGTCGCGAGATGGAGAATCCGGGATCCATGCTGATCTCGTAGCTGCCATAGGCGTAGATGACTGCGGGGTTCATCCCGTTCTGCTCAAGGTCACGCCGCCGCAGGACGGACAACGGGATGAGCGTCCCGTCGGTGGCTGGCGCCCACTGGCGCTCCGCAACGTACTCCTCGGAGCGGTAGCCGCCGCGCACTTCGGTCTCCTTGCGCAGGGTCAGGACACCGCCGTCGAGCAGGTAGTCATAGACCCGGGGCGGGGTGAAGTAGGAAGCATAGGAGAGCCGGATCATGGGCGACTCGAACTCGGCACCGGCGAGGTTGCAGGTGTAGAGCGCCTCATCAAAGGCGGGCTCGATGGCCGGCTGCTGCGCCGGCGTTCCAAGGCCCTCCCGGGGCATGATCTGCACGCGCATGGTGGTGTCCTTGCGCACCGACACAAGCACGTGCGTGGCGGTGACGGTGGCGCCGTGGACGCGGACGGCGTCGTCGTGCTCCACAACGGTCAGCCACTCCTGCTCGGCCAGCGGGCGGCTGAACTGCTCGGCGGCAGCAAGGCTCACCATCGAGTTCTTCGCACCGCGGTCGTGGGTCAGCAGGTAGTGGAGCCGGCCCTCGACGCGCAGCGGCTCAGCTTCATACAGGACCCGCTCGGATCGCGGGATCAGTGTGACGAGGCCGGCGTCCTGGTTCTCAAGGTCCAGCACGCGGTATTCGCTGTACTCCGAGCAGCCGATGCCGATCAGCAGTTGCGTGCGGTCAGCGGACAGGTCGAACCCGGTCCACATTGCGACGTCATCCTCCTGGTACACCAGCTCGTCCTGTTCGACGGCGGTGCCCAGCCGGTGTGATTTCACCTGATAGGGACGCCAGCTGTCATCGACGACGGTGTAGAAGACCTGGGATCCGTCCGGCGAGAACGCCAGGCCGTAGAAGACGTTCGGGATCTCATCGGGAAGTAGCTCACCGGTGCGCAGATCCTTGATCCGCAGGGTGAAGCGCTCATCCCCAGCGTTGTCCACGCAGAATGCCAGCAGGGCACCGTCTTCGCTGACGGTGAGTCCGCCGAGCGAAAAGAAGGGCTTGCCTTCCGCTTCGGCGTTGCCGTCGAGCAGTACCTGCTCGCCGTCGACCGGCTGACCCGGCACTACTTCCGGCGGAGTCCAGTCGCGCGCGAGGTCGCCTGTGTCCGTAGCCCGGACCCGGCAATGGATGCTGTACTGCTTTCCCTCTTCCGTGCGGGAGTAGTACCACCACTCCTTCTTCCGGGCCGGGACGGAGAGGTCGGTTTCCTGGGTGCGGTTCTTGATCTCGTTGAAGATCTCGTGGCGCAGTTCCTCCTGACCGGCGGTAACCGCTTCGGTGTAGGCGTTCTCAGCCCGGAGGTGCTCCACGACCTCTGCATCATCCTTGGCGCGTAACCACTCGTAAGGGTCGATGAAGGTGTCGCCGTGGTGCGTGCGCTCGGTCAGGACCTTCTTGGCAACGGGAGGAGTGAGAGTCATGAAACTATCCTGCCAGAGGGCGGCGCAGGTCAGCTGGGCGCGGCCGCGGTGGATCCCCGGACGATCAGGTCCGACTCGAACAACGACTCCGTGCGGCTGCTGCGTCCGCCCGACAATTCCGTGAGCAGCGCCTGGACGGCCGCCTCTGCCATGCCGGCGACGGGTTGGCGGAGCGTCGTCAGCGGGGGATCAGTGAACGCCATCAAGGGGGAGTCATCGAAGCCCACCACGGATACGTCGTCGGGCACCCGCAGGCCCCGTGAGCGTGCGGCGCGGATGGCGCCGAGAGCCATGACGTCGGACGCGCACACGATGCCCGTGTGGCCAGTCTCCAGAAGCTCGACGGCGGCGCTGTGCCCGCCCTCGATGCTGAACATGGTGACGGCCGTGTGCTCTGACGGATCCGTCTGGCCGAGATGTTGCTCAAGCCCTACCCGAAAACCTTCGAGCTTCCGGCGACTTGGAATGAAGTGTTCAGGCCCGGTGGCAAATCCGACCTTCCGATGCCCAAGCGATGCGAGGTGGCGAACGGCGGTCTGGATGGCCATGGAGTCGTCATTCGCGATGGAGGGTGCATCGACCTCCGGCCGGGTGCCGTTGGTCAGCACAAACGGGATGCCGCGGGCTCGCAGCCGGTGATATCTCTCGACGCTTGCACGGCCATCCGCGTGTGCGGCGCACACGAAAATCAATCCGCGGACGCCTTGATCCAGCAGCAGGGAAACATATTCATCCTCAGTGACGCCGCCGCCGGGGAGGGTGCACAGGGCCGGGATGAAGTCATGGGGGGCAACCAGCGCACTGATGGCTCCGGCGAAAGCGGGAAAGATCGGGTTCACCAGATCGGGCACCACAATGCCGATCTGCCCGTTCGCCCGGCCGGAGAGACGGTCCGGACGCTCGTAACCCAGATCGTCCATTGCGGTGAGGACGGCCTGCCGGGTCTCTCGTGAAGCGCCGCTGCGACCGTTCATCACCCGCGAGACGGTGGGGACGCTGACTCCTGCGCGGCGCGCAACATCCTCCAGCCGGGGTTTGTCGGTCAACGGTGGGAGCGTCACGGATCCATCCTATCTTCCGCGCGATCGACGTGTGAAACTTTCATGAAAATTTCAGTAAACCCTTGACGGTCATTCGGCCGCTTCCTAGGGTGAAGTGGCCTACTACCGAACCGGACGTGCAGTGAAGCGCGTCAAGGAGGATTCATGCACACCACCTCATCCATTCACCGCAGGCGACGGCGCTTCGCCGGGCTCGCTGCCGGTGTCGTGACCGGACCGCTACTGGTCAGCCTGATGCCTTTGCCGGCGCTTGCTGACCACAGCCCATCCCCGCAATCCGTGACCCTCGTGGGCTCGCTCCAGTCAGAGCTTGGGTGTGCCGGCGACTGGCAGCCCGAATGCGCCGCGACGGCCTTGAGTGAAGTCGCTGGGTCGCCGGGAATCTATAGCGGTACGTTTGAGGTTCCAGCGGGTGACTACGCCTACAAAGCAGCGCTCAACGGGAACTGGACCGAAAACTACGGCGACGGCGGCGCAGCAGGAGGAGCCGACATCGCCCTGACCTCGCAGGGAGGGCCGATCACCTTCACCTATAACCACAGCACCCACGTCATCACCAGTGACGTTCAGCAGTCCGCGATTGCCGGGGCTGCGGCGCATTGGCTGGCGCCGGGAACCTTCGCCTGGGACCTGGATGAAGCGCCCGAGGGAGCCTCCTACCGTCTTTACTCCTCGACAAACGGCGGCCTGGAGGTAGTGGACGGGGCGATAACCGGTGGTGACTACCTCAATCTGGAACGCAGGGGCGATGCACTCGATCCCGAGTTCGCTGCGGCCCAGCCACACCTGAAGTCTTTCGATCTCCTGACGCTGCCCAGCAAAGCGGCCGTCCAGGCAAGGAAGCTGCTCAAGGGAGAGTTGCTTGCCGTCCAGGTTGGCGCTGATGGGTCGGTGCTGCAGGCCACGCGCGTCCAGGTGCCGGGCGTCATCGACGCGCTGTACCCAAACGCTGTGAAGCGGTCACTCGGACTGAGCTGGAAGGGACCGCGCCCGCGCTTCGACCTCTGGGCACCAACTGCCCGCGAAGTCAGCCTCCACGTCTACCGGGAGGGTTCCGGCGGGGAAGTCCTGGCCAGCGTTCCCTTGAAGGAAGGGCACGACGGCGTCTGGTCAGTTTTGGGGGAAAAGAATTGGAAGGATGCGTATTACCTCTATGAGGTGGAGGTCTACGTACCTGAGACCGGACAGGTTGAGCGAAACCTCGTGACGGACCCCTACAGCGTCGGCCTGTCCACCAACTCCGAGCGCAGCCTGATCGTGAACCTGACGGATCCGCAATTGGCGCCTTCCGGCTGGAAGTCGCTCAAGAAACCGGCCCTCGCCCAGCCCGAAGACCTCTCACTCTACGAGCTGCACGTGCGCGATTTCTCGATCAATGACGCTACGGTTCCGGAGGAGCGTCGTGGAACCTACGCCGCCTTCGCCGAGAGGGACAGCGACGGCATGAAGCGCCTTGCGGACCTCGCGGACTCCGGTTTGAATGCTGTACACCTGCTGCCGGTCAACGACATCGGAACAATCGAGGAGCGCCGCGACGTACAGGCCCAGCCGCAGTGCGAGCTTGCGAGGTTCGCCCCGGACAGCGAAGAACAGCAGGCCTGCGTGGCCGCTGTTGCGGGCAAGGACGGCTTCAACTGGGGCTATGACCCGCTGCACTACACGACGCCTGAGGGCTCGTACTCGACAGATCCAAGCGACGGCACCCGCATCCGCGAATTCCGGGAGATGGTCGCAGGCCTCAACACTGCCGGCCTGAGGGTGGTCCAGGACGTGGTTTACAACCACACCGCAGGCGCCGGGCAGGCGTCAGACAACAACCTCGACCGCATCGTTCCGGGCTACTATCACCGGCTGAACGCCACCAGCGGAGCTGTCGAAACCTCGACCTGCTGCCCCAATACGGCAACCGAGAACGCGATGATGGGCAAGCTCATGGTTGATTCGATCGTGACGCTCGCCCGCACCTACAAGCTTGATGGATTCCGGTTCGACCTGATGGGCCACCACAGCAAGCAAAACATGCTCGACGTGCGAGCAGCCCTCGATGAACTGACTCTTGAGCGGGACGGCGTGGACGGCAAGAGCGTCTACGTCTACGGGGAAGGGTGGAACTTCGGCGAGGTCGCAGACAATGCACGCTTCGAGCAGGCAACCCAGGCAAACATGGCGGGCACGGGAATCGGGACCTTCAATGACCGACTCCGTGACGCAGTGCGCGGTGGCGGACCCTTCGATGAGGATCCGCGTGTACAGGGCTTCGGCTCGGGCCTCCTGACGCAACCCAACGGTGCCGAGGTGAACGGTAGCCCCGCGGACCAGCGGGCCAGGCTGCTCTTGAACCAGGACCAGATCAAGGTGGGTCTGACGGGCAACCTCCGGGACTACAGATTCGTTGACCGCACGGGCGCCGAAGTGAGTGGAGCCGACATCGACTACAACGGCAGCCCCGCCGGCTACACCGCGGATCCGCAGGAAGCCATCACCTACGTCGAGGCCCACGACAACGAGACTCTGTTCGACAGCCTCGCCTTCAAGCTGGCCCCGGAGACGTCGATGGCGGACCGCATCCGGTTCCAGACGCTCTCGCTCAGTACCACCGCGCTCGGACAGGGCGTGTCCTTCTGGCACGCCGGGGGAGAAGCCCTGCGCAGCAAGTCCCTGGACCGTAACAGCTATGACTCGGGTGACTGGTTCAACCTTCTGGACCACACCGGGACGGAAAACGGATTTGCCCGTGGATTGCCGCCGCGCGCCGACAACGCCGACAAATATGAGTTCATGAAGCCATTGCTCGCGGATCCGGCACTCAAGCCCGCACCGGCGGACATCGCCACGGCCCGGGAACAAGCGAAATCGCTCCTTGAGATCCGCAAGAGTTCGCCCCTGTTCCATCTCGGCTCTGCCGATCTGGTTCAGCAGAAGCTGTCGTTCCCCTCCGGTGGACCGGAGCAGACACCGGGCGTAATCGTCATGCACATCGATGACACCACCGGATCGGATGTCGACAGCGAGCGGACCGGCGTCGTCGTCGTTTTCAACGCATCCGACACGACGACCACGCAAACGGTGCCTGCCGCCGCGGGGCAGGCCTTCGCTCTGCACCGGGTCCAGCAGGGCGGCCCGGACGAGGTGGTGAAGGGTGCGGCCTTCGATTCGTCGACGGGCAGCTTTACGGTCCCGCCGCTGACCGTCGCTGTCTTCGAGGCGAAGTAAACCTCAGCAACTCGTGAAGGCCGGACAGCTTGACCAGCTGTTCCGGCCTTCACGTGTGTCAGACTCCTGCCAGTGTTGACTCTGAAGTCGCGTCGCCGATATCCTGAACGAACGGTCGGTAATTATTTCGGGCCGGCATATCGCCGGCCTCGCACAGTGAGGTGACCATCATGACAACCGCGACTGACACTCCGCAGGACCTGACCGCGGAGCAGGAACAGTTCGACAGGCTGATCGCCGAGGACTCCCGGATCGAACCCCGCGACTGGATGCCTGAGGCATACCGCAAGACCCTCACCCGCCAGATCTCGCAGCACGCACACTCCGAAATCATCGGCATGCAGCCCGAGGCGAACTGGATCACCCGAGCCCCCAGCCTGAAGCGCAAGGCCATCCTGATGGCCAAGGTCCAGGACGAAGCTGGGCACGGGCTGTACCTGTACTCAGCGGCCGAAACCCTCGGGACCACGAGGGACTCCATGATGGCGGACCTCATTGCCGGCAAGGCGCGCTACTCGAGCATCTTCAACTACCCGGCACGCACCTGGGCCGACATGGGTGCGATCGGTTGGCTCGTCGACGGCGCTGCGATCGCCAACCAGGTGCCGCTCTGCCGCGCCTCCTACGGGCCGTACGGGCGTGCGATGGTACGCATCTGCAAGGAAGAGTCCTTCCACCAGCGCCAGGGCTTCGAGATTCTGCTTGAGCTGTCCAACGGAACGCCGGCCCAGAAACAGATGGCGCAGGACGCCGTCAACCGCTGGTACGCACCGAGCCTCATGATGTTCGGTCCGCCGGATGAGGACTCGCCCAATTCCCAGCAGTCGATGGCCTGGAACATCAAGCGGTTCTCGAACGATGAGCTGCGCTCGCGGTTCGTGGGCATGATCGTCGAACAGGTCAAGACCCTCGGACTCACCCTTCCGGATGACCAGATCCGCTACAACGACGCCACAGGCAGGTGGGAACACGGCCCGCTCGACTGGAACGAGTTCAAGGAAGTCCTCGCCGGCCGTGGACCGTGCAACGCCCAGCGCATGGAGCGGCGCAGGGAAGCGCACGACGGCGGCGCCTGGGTTCGTGAGGCCGCCGCCGCTTACGCGGCGAAGCAGGCAGCGAAGCGCGCTGACCAGCGCGATATGACAGTAAAGGCGGCGTAGATGGTCAGCGGATCACAGACGGGCGACGACGGCTCCAAGGCTCCCAGCGCGGAGCAACCCGACCACCCCACAGCAGAGCCCTGGCCGCTCTGGGAAGTGTTCGTCCGCTCCTCACGCGGCCTCAGTCATGTGCACGCCGGGTCGCTGCACGCGCCCGACGCCGAGATGGCTGTCCGCAATGCTCGGGACCTGTACACCCGGCGTAACGAGGGCGTGAGCCTCTGGGTCGTCCCCGCATCCGCCATCATCGCCAGCGATCCGGACGCCAAGGGCCAGTTTTTCGAATCGCCGCAGGGCAAGGATTACCGGCACGCCACGTACTACACGAAGAGCGAAGGAGTGAAGCACCTGTGAGCGAATCCAACGCGAGCGCCACCCGCATCACTCCGGGAAACGCGCTGCGGCCCGAAGACATCGCCGCCTCCGGGGTCAAGCCGACCGGGGCTGTCGGGGAGTATGCGCTGAGACTTGGCGACGACGCGCTTATCCTCGCCCAGCGTCTGGGCTGGTGGATTTCCCGCGCTCCGGAGCTCGAGGAGGACGTGGCCCTCGGCAACATCGCCCTCGACCAGATCGGCCACGCGCGTTCTTTCCTGACCTATGCGGGCCATGCCTGGGACAAGACCGAGGACGACCTGGCGTACTTCCGGGGAGAGGACGAATTCCGCTCCGCGCATCTTGTGGAGCAGCCCAACGGGGACTTCGCCCGGACCATCGCACGGCAGCTGGTTATCTCCCAATACCAGTACGACCTCTACTCCCGTCTGGTGAATTCCGCCGACGCCACGCTCGCAGCGATCGCGGCGAAGGCCGTGAAGGAAGTCGACTACCACCGCGATCACGCCCGCCAGTGGGTCCTGCGCCTGGCGCTCGGAACCGACGAGTCACGCCGCCGCATGATCGAAGGGATCCTCCTGACCTGGCCGTACGTCGGGGAGCTATTTGAGGACGATGAGCTCGTGACCTCACTCGACGGCGTCGCGGTCAAGCCGTCCTCGCTCCGCGCCTCGTTCGATGCGGAGATCGAGGCGCTGTTCTCTGAAGCCGTACTCGAGGTTCCGGACGTTCCCGCTTCCGTTGGCGGCGGACGGCAGGGCCGCCACAGTGAACACCTGGGCTACATCCTGGCCGAGATGCAGGTTCTGGCCCGCGAGCACCCGGGAGCAACATGGTAGCCACCCTGCAGTCGCCGCGAACCGCTCGCGAGGCGACTCTCTGGGAGATCGCCGCCACTGTGGCGGATCCCGAAATTCCAGTGCTCACCATTGAGGATCTCGGCGTCCTCCGTGCGGTCTCCATTGACGACGACGGCGCCGCCACCGTCACGATCACGCCCACCTATTCGGGGTGCCCGGCGATGGACGCGATCCGCGACGACATCATCACGGCCCTTGTCTCCAAGGGTCATACGGATGTGAGCGTGAAGCTCGTGCTGTCACCGGCGTGGACCACAGACTGGATGAGTCCGTCGGGCAAGGCCAAGCTGGAAGAGTACGGAATCGCCCCGCCCACCGGTAAGGCCGACGCCGGCAAGGTGAGCGTGGGGCTGAGCGTCAAGTGCCCGCAGTGCTCCTCGCTGAACACCCGAGAACTTACCCGCTTCGGTTCCACATCCTGCAAGGCGCTCTATGTCTGCCAGGACTGCAGGGAACCCTTCGACTACTTCAAGGTCCACTAATGGCAGTGAAACTCGCACCGTCGACCAAGCGTCGGACGGCCTTCCACGAACTGACGGTCGCTGAGGTTCGACGGCTCACCGAGGACGCCATCGAGGTGACCTTCGCTGTTCCCGAGGAACTGGCCGGGCGGTTCGATTATGTACCGGGGCAGTACGTCGCGCTCCGGACGATGCTCGACGTCGATGGCGAGCCGAAGGAAGTCCGCCGCAGCTATTCCATCTGTGCGGAACCGCGTACTTTCGAAGACGGCAGCAGTGAGATCCGCGTCGCCATCAAAAAGGACCTCGGGGGCACGTTCTCCACCTGGGCCAACGAGTTCCTGAGGGCAGGCGACAAGCTCGACGTGATGAGCCCGATGGGCCAGTTCATCTCGAAGCACCCGATGACCGAAATCAACAACCCCGAGAGCATCGACACGACCACGGAGCATTCCTTCGTGGCCGTCGCTGCGGGTTCGGGCATCACTCCGGTCATTGCCATCGCGCGATCGGTGCTTGCAGCGAACCCGGCGGTGCGTCTGGATCTCATTTACGCCAACAAGGCGGCCATGGACGTCATGTTCCTTGAGGAGCTCGCCGACCTGAAGGACCGTTATCCCGCCCGGTTCGCTCTGCACCACGTGCTCTCGCGCGAGCAGCGCATCTCGCCGTTGCTGAGCGGACGTATCGATGCGGGGAAACTACGCACCATGCTGACCAGCGTCATCCGGACCGAAGAAGTCGATGAGTGGTTCCTCTGCGGGCCCTTCGAACTGGTTCAACTGTGCCGTGACACCCTTGCCGAGCGGGGCGTGCCGGCTGAGAAGATCCGTTTCGAGTTGTTCACTACCGGTGAGCCCACAAAGCCGGAGGGCCAGATCGGCCGTCCGGTCAGCACTGACGGCAGCGAAGACAGCTACGCCATCAACTTCAACCTCGACGGATTGAAGGGCACCGTGTCGAGCCCCACCCACGCCCGGGAATCCATCCTGAACGCGGCGCTGCGCGTGCGCCCCGACGTTCCCTTCGCATGTGCCGGAGGTGTCTGCGGGACGTGCCGTGCCAAATTGGTCAGCGGAACCGTTGACATGGACGAGAACTACGCTCTTGAGCCGGATGAGCTCGCGAAGGGTTACGTGTTGACGTGTCAGTCCCGACCCACCAGCTCCGAAGTCACCGTCGACTACGACGCCTGATACCTACCGGATATTCATAGAAGAGGAGCGATCGTTGATCGAGTTGATAATCGAGAACGGTGTCGCCGAGATTGTGCTCAACGCGCCGGAGAAGCTCAATTCGCTCGACGAGGACGCTCTTGCCGAGCTGTCGGATGCGTACGACGACGCCGCCTCCGCTGCAGCAGACGGCCGCGTGCGTGCCCTGTTGCTGCGAGGCGAAGGCCGGGCATTCTGCGCCGGTCGTGACATCTCCGGCGTCGAGCCGGAAACGGATGACGCAGTCGCTTACCTCGACGGACTGGTCACCCCGCTGTTGAAGAAGATGTCCGCTTTTCCGGCACCTACGTTCGCTGCGGCTCACGGTGCATGCCTTGGCGTGGGACTGGGTCTGCTTATTGCCACGGACGTTGTTTATGTCGCTGACTCCGCGAAGATCGGTTCGCCGTTCGCCAAGCTTGGTGCAACGCTCGATTCCGGCGGCCATTGGCTTTTCACGGAGCGGCTTGGAGCACATCGAACGCTCGACCTCATCTACACCGCCGACCTCATGAGCGGAGCGGACGCCGTCGCCAGCGGTCTGTTCAGTAGGGCATTCCCTGCCGAGGAGTTGCTTCCAGCCACCCGCGCCACCGTTGAACGCGTCGCACAAGGCGCCACTGGTGCGTTCCGGGCGTCGAAGGAGCTCGTCGCTTCCATCCGGGATCGAAGGCTAGGCCTCTGGGAATCAGTGGGGGACGAAAACGCGGCACAGGGCCAGCTGTGCAGCAGCGCCGACTATGCGGAGGGTTTCAGGGCTTTCCAGGAGAAGCGGATGCCGGCTTTCCGCGGCTAGCGGTGATTCCTGACCGGTCTGATACATCGGAGCAACGAGTTCTGCAACGTTTTGAACTCAATAACAGATAATTTCCGGTGGAGGTACCACATTTATTCTTTCGTGGCATTTACTAGGACATGTGGCCGGGGCAGTCCGCCGGGGGGCCTCATGGGGGACGGTGACGTTCAGAACGGGACGTCACCTCCAGAACGGCGGACGCCCGGTCATCCACGCGCTCGCACCTGGACCCTGCCGATAGCGCCCATCGGCCCCCCGGTCATCCACGCGCTCGCACCGGGACCCTGCCGATAGGCTTAGGGTTCCAGCCGCGACCCGAGAGGAACCTATGTCCGAGCCGCTCGTTGAACAGTCCCACCCATGGAAACAACTGGGGGACCGGGCGTGGATGCTGCAGACAAATCCCTACGCTCTGAACACAGGGCTGGTGCTTGGGACAGAACGCGCGCTCGTGATCGACACGGGGGCCGGGCCGCAGCAGGCTGCCGAGATCTTCGAGGCGGTGCGGCAGATCACAGAGCTGCCGCTCTGCGTTGTGAACACGCACTCCCACTTCGACCATGTCTTCGGGAACGCGTACTTTGCGGCGCAGGGCGTGGCGGATTTCTGGGCGACCGAGCGGTGCGCCGCCGTCATACGTGAAAGTGGCGAGGAACAGCGGGTGGAGGTCACCGAAGCGGAGCCGGCCATGGCTGCCGGCGAGGGCGAGCACACCGCAGTCCATCCGGCGAACAGGGTTGTGTCCGGATCGCCGGTCGACCTGGACCTCGGCGGCATATCGGTGACCTTGTTCCACCTGGGAACAGGGCACACGGACAACGACCTTCTGGTAGGCGCAGGCAATGTCCTCTTCACCGGGGACCTGGTGGAGGAAGGTGCCGATCCGGCCTTCGAGGACTCCTTCCCGACGGAGTGGATCCGCACGCTGGGCAAGATCGCGGCGCTCGATGATTTGTACGACGTCTTCGTGCCCGGGCACGGGGCCCCCGTGAACGCGGAGTTTGTGGTGACCCAGCTGAACAAGATGCGCAGCGCAGTCCGGGTCACGAAAGTGGCGATGGATGAGGCTTCGGTGGACATGACCAAGGCCATCCCGATCCTGCCGTATGGACCGGAGCAGTCCCGGGCCCTACTGACCCGCCTCCGTACCCTCGCGCACTGGAAGTGGCTGGAGCGGCAGACCGGCAGAGGTTGAGCCCTTTGGAGCGAGGAGTTGTAGCATGGGCTCGACCTTCGCCAGGAACGCAGCCGCCGTCTCGGCGGCAGAGCCATTCGCCTCGATCACTTCATAGCTGCCAAAGTCAGGAAGGCACCTGTAGGAGGCGTCGAGAACGCTCAGGAACTCCAGCGTTTCCCGGTCGGTGTTACGCGAAGTGATGCGGGCTTTTGCCGTGCGCGGGTCAACACTGAGGTAAACGACGAGGTCCGGTTTCGGGAGCATGCTCAATAGCCAGGGCAACACGACGCCGCAGGGCAGGCCACGCACCTGCCGAAGAGCGAGCTGGCATTGAAGGTGGCGGTCGAAGATGATGACGCCCCGGCGTCGTCGTGATTGAAGGGTTGAGTGAAGCACCGCCAGGACGCGGAGGACCGTCTCGATCCTGTCCAGCATGCGCGCGCCGAGCATCGACTCGGCGGTTTTTGACCAGCACGACGCCCAGCGGTCAAGGGTGCGCCGTCCGCCGGGATTTCGGAACAACTGGGCGTCGATGCCCCGCTCGTGAAGCGTTTGAATAACCGCTCGCGCAACAGTGGTTTTGCCCGCCCCGTCGATTCCGAGCAGGACCACACGCAGAACCTGTGGATTCCTTGGGAACTGGGTCATTTTGGCCTTTCGCGGGTGTACTCTCTGGAAACAATCATCGCAAGGGCGACTGGGTGAAGACTGGTGGTCCGCAATGAGGGGAGCACCATGAATATCCCACGTAGTGCACTAGGCCTGGTTCTTGCGACGGTGCTGGTCGGCGTCGCCGGTTGCGCGTCCGGCGGTGAACCCACGAGCGAAGCGCCCCCTGCAGAGACCAGCGCCGCGGCAGAGACCACAGCAGAGTCCACGCCCGAGGAGACGGGATCCGCCGAGGAGTCCAGTGAACCCGCCTCGGAGGCACCCAGTGAATCAGCCTCGGAGGCACCCAGTGAAGAAGCACCGGCTGAGGAGATCGTCATTACGATCCGTAACTTCGAGTATGAGATGCCGGAGACCGTTCCGGCCGGAGCCGAGATCACGGTAGTCAACGAGGACACCGCCCCGCATACCGTAACAACCACCGAGACCGAGGACTTCGACGCCATAGTGCAGGGTGGTGAGACCACCACGTTCACGGCCCCGTCGGAAGCGGGCGAGTATCCGTTCTTCTGCACTTACCACCCCAACATGACGGGCACTCTCGTGGTGAGCAGCGATGGCTAACGCAGCCACCCACGGGTCTGTTGCCCGTCCACGGTCGGCACCGCTGATGATGGTGCTTCGTGTCCTCATTGCGGTAGGACTGGCCATCGACGCGTACGTGCACTTTGTCCTCGCTCCGAACTACCAGTTCGCCTACCCGGACGGCATCGGTGGAGGCAACCTCTTCCGGATTCAGGCCGTTGTAGCCATCCTGGCTGCGCTCTATGTCCTGATTCGCGGGAGCCGTCTGTCCTACGCCGTCGCAGCACTGGTAGCGCTCTCGGCGTTCGCCGCCGTCGTATTGTCGGCCTACATCCAACTGCCGCAGGTCGGACCGATTCCGGCGATGTATGAGCCGCTCTGGTTCTTCGAGAAGACCGCGAGCGCCGTAGCTGAGGGCGTCGCCGGGGTACTTGCCGTCGTCGGATTCTTCCTGGCGCCACGGAAGGATGCCGCACTGCGCTAGCGTTGAACGGTGCGCCAGGAACCGTTCAATCTTCGCAGGATCGCCGTTGGCGCCTACGGTCCGTCGCTTCTCTATGGCGCCGCAACCGGATCGATCGTGCCGGTCATCGTGCTTTCGGCCACCGAACTTGGGGCGGACATTGCGACGGCGGCGCTGATCCTCACCCTGACCGGCATCGGGTCGCTGGTCACGAACGTTCCCGCCACCTTGATCACCTCCCGTTTCGGGGAGCGGTGGTCCCTCGTCGCTGCGTCCCTCTGGTGCTCGGCAGCGATGATCCTCGCGCTGGCCTCAACCAATCTGGCCATGTTCGCTGCCGCGATCTTCATGATCGGCATGGCGGGGGCCGTTTTCGGTCTTGCCCGCCAGAGTTACCTCACTGAGGCTGTGCCCATCCACTTCCGTGCCCGGGCGCTGTCCACGCTCGGCGGAGTCACCAGAATCGGCGTCTTCCTCGGGCCCTTCGCGGGCGCCCTCGCGATGAGCTTTCTCGGGCTCGACGGCGCGTATTGGGTTGGCGCCGTAACCACTTTGATCGCTGCCGTACTGAGCTTCCGTGTGCCGGAACTGGGCAGTTCACATGCCAGATCCGCGCCCGGCGGCACCGGCGGTCAACCCGCAGCTCCGCCGACTCTGCGAGCGATCCTGCGCGCTCACGCGCGGATCTTCGCCACTGTGGGCGCAGGAGTGCTGCTGATTGCAGCGGTCCGCGCCACTAGGCAAGCGGTCCTGCCGCTCTGGGCGCAGGAAATCGGACTGGATCCGACGACGACGGCGCTCATCTACGGTGTCTCCGGCGCCATCGACATGCTCATCTTCTATCCCGCGGGGAAGGTGATGGATGTGTACGGCAGGCGTTGGGTAGCGGTACCCTGCATGCTGATCATGGGCACAGCGCTACTCCTGCTGCCCTTGACCCGTGATGCTTTCAGCCTCCTCGCCGTTGCCCTGCTCATCGGCTTTGGAAATGGCATCGGCTCGGGCATTGTCATGACTCTGGGTGCAGACTTCTCGCCGTCGCCCGGCCGCCCCCAGTTCCTGGGAATCTGGCGGCTTCTGACGGACATCGGCACCATGGCCGGCCCGGGGATTGTGTCCGCGGTGACGGCCGCGGCCTCACTGGCGGGAGGAATCTGGACCACCGGTGGTCTGGGGCTGGTGGGGGCAGTCATTCTGTGGCGGTGGGTGCCGCCGAAGCCACAGCGAGTGCGTCAGTCCTGAAGCTCGGTTCCTCGCAGCCGCGCCTGCGAGGCGAACAGCCAGCACGCCGTCGCGCTCAGCGTAAAGCCGACGCCGACAATGAGCGAAAGACCCGACCAGAAGAAGAGGGGAGTGCCGGCAGTGCCGGGGACAGGAGCAGGACCAATTGCCTGCACGTACAGGTACAGTCCGGAGGACAGGGCGAGCCCGATGAGACCGGGAACCCAGCAAAGCATGAGCCACACCCGGGAGGCAGACCAGGACTCCCCAAAACCGCCCCACACGTTCCATTGGTTACCGGTACGCATGATGACAAGACCGCCGATCAGTGTCCACGCGCCAACCACCAGGTAGGCAGCCACAACGTCCGCGGGGCGATGCCAGAGGTTGATGAAGGTCGCCGCCCCGGCCAGGACCGAGTACGTGCCGCCGGCCGCCGCGACGAGCGGTCGCCATCGGGGCGAGACAACGAGGAAGACGGCCGCTGCGGCCGACGCCGCGAGCGTGGTGTGCCCGGACGGCAGGGAATTGAAGTCAAGCGTCGGGACGCCCCGGTCAGGGCGGTCGAACAGGAGGTTTTTCAACAGCTGGGTTGTGAGGTTTGCGCCGACAATCGTGGCGAGCGCAGCACCGGCTGCCCCCCACCGCCGCCGTCCCAGCGTGACGAAGAGGATCACCGCTGCGGCGATGAAGACTGAAATCAGGGGCAAGCTGTCCAGGAACCGCAGGAAAGGAGCCTGAGTGTCCGGAGCTGCGATGCCCGCTTCAGCCCACGCGGACTCGTCCGCGAACTGGCCGGTGGTCGTGCGCACGAACGCCCAATAGGTCCACCCCAGGGCTACGAAACATCCGAGTGCGCCGAGAACAAACAGCACGGGGTGCCGAGCGGCCGTTGAGGTACGGCGAGACGTGGTGGATTGCTGGGTGCTCACCTGATTAACACTGACACAACGACGGGATGGTTCCTGAATCGGGAATGCTGCGGCGCACAGAACCCGTCCGCACGCTGGAGTGGCGTGCGGACGGGTTCCTGCTTCAGTGTTCTGCCGTTACCGGGTACTGACGGATACGGTGGTGGATCCGCCTGCCGAAGACGAGATCTTGATCGTCGGCGTCACGGCAACGTTGGAGTTACGAGTGCGGATAGTCCAGCTGCCGTCTGCGGCGACGGTTGCGGTTCCAATCCGAACACCGTTGGCGTTGGTGGCGGTGATGGTATTCGCCGTAGTGATACTGGCGCTGCCACCGATCCGCCATTCCCGCTTATCCGCGCGGTACTCGGCAGTAGCCGTGAGCTGGTCCGCTGGAGTCACGGTGGGCGATGCACCGCTGCCGAAGCTTGCGGGAGCACTGTCACCCGCTGCGCTCGTCGCAACCAGCCTCAACGCGTAGGAGACGTTGTTCGTCAACCCAGTGAGGACCGCGCTTCGTCCGGCGGCGTCCGTCCTGACCTCAACCGCTGAGCCTGAAGGGGGCGTAGCTGTCAGGACATAGCCTGTGATCGGCGTGTTTCCGGCAGTGGCTGGCTGCCATTCGACGGTCGCGCTCTGATTTCCCGGAGTCACCCGCACCACGTTCGGAGCGGATGGTGCCGTCAGGTCTCCTGCTTTCGGAGTGAAGAGAACTGATTCGGCTGCCGTACTGCCCGCGGCGCTGTTTGCGGTCACCACGAAGCTGTATTCGGTTCCGGGCGTGAGGCCGTCAAGCGTGGCCGATGTTGCGCCGCTTCCGGCCGTGGTGGTGACAGGCTCAGCGGTTCCAGACGTCGCCGTCACCGTGTAGCCGGTCACGGCGGAACCGTTCGCAGCCGCTGCCGCCCAGGAGACCTCGGCTGAACCAAGCAGGGAGCCGTCCTTCACCGCTACCTCACCCGGCGCCGACGGTGCTGAGGCAGTAGGCGGCGCATCGGAGGATGTGACCGTCACGGTGCCGGCCCCCGCGGCCGTGCTCGCTTGTCCGTTGAGGGCAACCACCTGGACCGGGTATGCCTGGGCGTTAACCAGTCCGCGCACGGTGGCGCTGGTGGCTTCCGCTCCCACCTTGACGCTCACTTCCTGGCCGAGGACGGTGTCCACCGCAATCACCTCGTATCCGGTGATGGCGGGGGCGTCAGCTGGAACGGTCGCAGGCTTCCAGGTGACATTGATGCCGTTCTGGCCGGCCGCGCTGGCAAAAGCCTCGGTCGGAGCATTGGGTGCCTGCCCGGCTGGCCCTGCAGGGCAGCCACCGAACCCTGGGCCGTCGGTCTCCTTGAATTCGGAGATGGTCAGGCCAAGTTGGGCTTCCTCGCCTGTCGCAGGTTCGGCCTGCCAACTGGCAACCGACGGATCTCCAGCAAACGCTGTGTCCTGCTCAGCCTTGGAGAAGAATCCGTAGGTAACGGTGAACTCGCCGTTCGCCGCTGTGCCGTCAACTGTGTAACCGGCGGGTGTTTCGTCATCAGGCCAACCGATAGCGCGCTCGCCGATGCCCATGTCCCGCATGTCTGGGTTGACAATTTCCACTCCCATGCGGTTGGTGTCCACATCGGAACCATAAGTGCCCTTAACCACGACGGTGCCCTCAACGTCACCGGCAATGTCAGGCGTCACTGTGCCGTCGACCGACTCGACGGAAGTGATCATTGCTGTTCCTGCGACCGCACCATCGCTGCTGCCGTCTTCGAATTCCGCCGTGACGACGTCGAGGCCGGCGATGTTGGGGGTAACCACGTCCCAGCATGACCCGCCGGGGTGGTTCACTTCGAAGAAGCCATCCGGGCCTACTACTCCGTGTGAGATACCGATGAGGTTTCCGCCGCGGGTGACCTTGATGGTGACGTCCTGGCCGGCCTGGGCGGTGTAGCCCTCAATGGCGACCATGTCGCGTTTGGTGAAGATTTCCACATTACCTGGTCCAACAGGGGGGTTCGCTGCGATCACCGCGGTTGCGCCGCCGGCAATGAGCATGAGGGTAGTGCTTCCCGCAAGCAGTCCGGTAACGCGTCTCCGGGAGGACGTCGTACCTGTAGCACCGGGAGAAACGTGATTGTGAAGCTTCATCACGGTTCCTTTCCTAACGGAGCTCGCAGGCCCCGAAATCGTTTGCTGCAGGACGGACGCCTGCTCCGTAAGGATCATCCCTGGATCTTGGGAAATCCTTGACTGGTCGTCATGACTACGCTTATCGGATGGAGCAAACCACTGCGGACGAGCTGCTGGCTTCCGCACACGTAGTCTCACTTCCGATGCGGATCCGCTTCCGGGGAATCACACACCGCGAGGCCCTGATCCTCCGTGGACCGGCGGGCTGGGGCGAATTCGCTCCCTTTCCGGAGTACCTCGACGGTGAGGCGGCATCCTGGCTCCGCGCCGCGATAGAAGCGGCGTGGGAGGGATTCCCGGCACCGGTGCGCTCCCAGGTCCCCGTGAACGCAACCATGCCCGCAGTGGGGGTGGCCGACGTCGAGCCCGTTCTGAAGCGGTTCGGTGCGGTGAGCGCCGTCAAGATCAAGGTGGCGGAGCGTGGCCAGTCCCTTGCCGACGACGTCGCGCGGGTGGCGGAGGTCCGAAGGCTCCTGCCTGAGGCGAAGCTGCGGATCGACGCCAACGGGGGGTGGAATCACGCCGAGGCACTCTCGGCTCTCGCGGCTCTAGCTTCGTATTCCCTTGAATACGCTGAGCAGCCAGTCATGGACACGGACGGCTTGCGGGCGGTCAGGCTGGAAGTGCGACGGCGCGGGATTCCGGTGCTCATCGCGGCCGATGAAAGCATCCGCAAGGCCGAGGACCCGCTGCGCGTGGTGCGGGAGGATGCAGCGGATGTGATCGTCGTGAAGGTTGCGCCGCTCGGCGGAGTTGGTCGCGCACTGGACATTGTGGCTCAGGCGGGTCTTCCCGCCGTCGTAAGTTCTGCCCTGGACACCTCCGTGGGTATTCAAGCCGGTGTGGCGTTGGCTGCCGCCCTGCCGAACCTGCCGTACGCCAACGGACTGGCCACGCTCTCGCTGATGGACGGGGACGTGTCGGATGAGCCGCTGCTGCCCAGCGGTGGCTGGTTGCCAGTGCGTCCGGTATCGGTGTCAGAGGAACTCCTCGAACGCCACGCTGCGCCGGCCGACCGCGTCGAGTGGTGGCGAAACCGGCTGCGGCGCGTCCACGCCATCCTTCCGTCCGGGGCTTAACGGCGAAGGCCGGGGTATGCGATGTCCGCATACCCCGGCCGCGTCCGCGCAGAGGCTACTTGCGCAGACCCTTGCCGTTCTTTCCGCGGAAGACCTGAGCCACTGACGGGCGGGGGAGGCCGGTTCCGTCGTAGGGGAACAGCGAGGTGTTGTTACCCCACGAGCCGTCTTCACCCGGGTGCTGCACCGCGACGAAGACCATGCCTTCCTGGTCATGAATGACGGGTCCGCAGGTCTCAGCGTCGCGCGGCACGGAGAGGAACTGCTCAACCTTGCCGCGGTTGGGGCCCTCGAGGGTGACCTTGAACAGGCCATCGTTGTATCCGATGCCGGACGGCGCACCGTCGGTCGAGATCCAGAGGTTGCCCACGGAGTCGAACGCGACGTTGTCCGGGCAGGAGATCGGAGACACCTGGTCAACGGGGTATCCGCTGAAGTACGTCACGTCACCCTGCGCAGGATCGCCACACACCATCAGCAGGTTCCAGTTGAACGTGGAAGCCGTGGCGTCGTTGTTCGTCTCGGTGATCTCAACGATGTGGCCGTCACGGTTCTGGGTGCGCGGGTTGGCTTCGTCAGCCTTCGCGCGTGTACCGACACCGCGGTTGGAGTTGTTGGTGCAGGCGACGTACACCTTGCCGGTGACGGGGTTGGGCTCGACGTCCTCCGGGCGGTCCATCTTGGTAGGGCCGACCTTGTCAGCCGCAAGCCGCGTGTAGACAAGTACTTCTTCCGTGCTCATACCCGGGACAGCGCTGCGTCCGCCGCGGGTCAGCGGGATCCACTCGCCGGTGCCGTCGAATGCGCCGTCCGAGGGCACTGCGCCCGAGCCGTCGATCTCGGCCTCGGAGTTGCCGCGGAAGCGTGCAACAAAGAGGTCACCGTTGGCCATCAGGGTCTTGTTGTGCTCGCGGTTGCCCTCGATGTACTTGTCGCGGGATACGAACTTGTAGAGGTAATCGAACTGCTCGTCGTCGCCCATATAGGCGACTACATGGCCATCATCGTTGACCCGGACATTGGCGCCCTCATGCTTGAAGCGGCCCATGGCGGTGTGCTTGACCGGAGTGGAGTTGGGGTCCATCGGGTCCAGCTCAACGATGTAGCCGAAGCGGTTCGGCTCGTTCTTGTACTCCTCGGTCGAAGCATCGAAGCGTGGCTCGTCGAGGTGCCAGCCGCGTCCGGGGTTGGCGTTGGTCATCCCGTAACGGCGCTGTTCAGCAGTGGGAGCGGTGACCTTGAAGTAGCCCTGGAAGTTCTCTTCGCCGGAGAGGATGGTGCCCCACGGAGTGGTTCCGCCGGCGCAGTTGTTCAGGGTTCCAAGAACAGTCCGTCCATCGGGATCCGCTGCTGTCTTGACAAGGTCCGATCCGGCGACCGGGCCGGAGAGCGTGAACGGAGTCGACATGGTGATGCGGCGGTTGAGCCTGGCGCCGCGCACGTACTTCCAGGGGAAGCCCTCGTTCTTGCGCTCGAGTTCCACGACCGCCATGCCGTGGGCATTCTTGGCGATCGCCCGGATGGTGGCGGCATCGGTGCCGGGAGCAAACATGATGTTCTCGTTGGTGTACTCATGATTGGCAACGAGGACAGCGCGGGTCTTCTTCTTGTCCAGCGGCAGGATGTCCAGGTAGTCGTTGTTGTACCCGAACTGGCCGGCCTGTGACTCCGGGGTCTGGCTGTTGGGGTCGAACTCCGGGGCACCCGGAAGGATGGGGTCGCCCCAGCGGATGATGGGCTCCCACGAGTAGGTCTTCGGGACAGTGAACTCGTCAACGGATGCTGGCACTGGGGCAATAGCGGAGAAGCTGAGGCGCCCGCCTGCCTTCGCGGCGGGGGAGAGTCCCTGAGCTGCCGCGGACGGTGCCTGATTGACGGCGTTGGCACCAAGGAGCAGGGTCAGCGCGCCGACAGCACCCACACCGAGAACATTTCGGCGTGAATATTCGGCGGAAACGATATCCCGCATGTAGCTGTTGTTCGACGTGTTGCAGACAGCTTTAGCGCAGGCATTGTCGCACTTGAGCGCGCAGGTGACGGCACTGCGCTTGCCCTTCACATGGTCGAGCATGGGGAGGAAACGGCGCCGGGGTTCGATTGTCATGGGGGAGTCAAGCCTTCCAAAGGAGTACGGTCGAGTCCGAGGGTGCCAGCCCCACCTGTCGGTCCAAGGACCAACAGGTGAACCGCGAGTTAACTGTTGTGCGCGGCCAAGCGTCGGTGCATCAGTGCAAGGATGGGATGGTGAACTCGATCGAATCCGCGCGCGCAGTTGTCCACGCGCTTCGCGCTCACTCAATCACCGACGTCGTTCTTGCTCCGGGCTCGCGCAGCGCTCCGCTTGCCTACGCGCTGGCAGAGGCCAACGATCGCGGTGAGCTCCGCATCCATGTTCGGGTGGACGAGCGCGTGGGCGGGTTCACCGCCCTTGGTCTGGCGCTCGGCTCCCAGCGCCCAGCGGCAATCGTCACCACCTCCGGGACCGCCGTCGGAGAGCTGCTTCCCGCCGTCATGGAAGCCAACCACGCGGCAGTGCCCCTCGTGATCCTCTCCGCCGACCGTCCGGACGAACTGCGCGGAACCGGCGCGAACCAGACCACCCGCCAGGCAGGCCTCTTCGGCCACCATGTCCGCTCCGCCGTCGACGTGCCCGCCGGAACGGACCCGACATCCTTTGTGGCACAGGCGCTCGCCGACGCTCAAGGCGCCAAAGGACCGGCCGGCCCCGTTCAAGTGAACCTAGCGTTCCGGGATCCGCTTGTGCCGGGTACTGCGGACTCATCGGAGCGGCCCACGACCGTTCCGGTCCTTAAGGCGAGCAGCCTCCGAGACCCGAGTGAACCCACGACGACGACGCCGCCCACCGCTGCGTCCGACGGTACACGGACCATAGTGCTTGCGGGGCACGGAGCGGGTGAACTCGCGGCGGTCTTTGCACAGCACCTTCGCTTGCCGCTCCTCGCCGAGCCGTCGTCGAATGCCCGCTTCGGATCGTCAGCGATCGGAGCCTACCGGCTTGTGATCGAGCACTTCGCCGACCGCATCGAGAGGGTGGTGGTTTTCGGCCGGCCGACCCTGTCCCGGCCGGTTGCCGCGCTGATGGCCCGCACCGACATCGAACGTGCGCTGTACGTTCCCGAACCGCAGGCGTGGTTTGAAGAGGGGCGGCGCAGCGAACGGCTGATCGACTCCCTCGAGGGGTTGCTCGCCTTCGCGGGGAAAGGCAGCGAGGGTTGGCTTGAGCAGTGGCGGGAAGCCGGTGCCCGCGCCGAGGCGGCACTCCAGCTGCGCCTCGATGGGGAACCGGCGCTCACGGGCCTGCATGTGGCCGACGCCGTATGGGAAAACACCACGGGGAACCTGGTGATCGGGTCGTCCAACCCCATCCGCGACGTCGATCTGGCGGCAACGGGTGACTGGCATCCCCTTGAGGTGTACGCCAATCGCGGGCTGGCAGGGATCGACGGGACGGTCTCCACCGCTACCGGCATTGCGCTGGCGGCCGGAATCCCGACGCGCCTGCTGGTCGGCGATCTTACCTTCCTGCACGACGCCGGCGGCCTCCTGCTCGGCACGGGAGAAGAAGAGCCTGACCTGCAGGTGGTTGTGCTGAATGATTTCGGCGGAGGTATTTTCGGGCTCCTCGAGCACGGGGAGCCGGCCACGCTGGAACGCTACGGCTCCGCCGTCGAGCGCCTGTTCGGTACCCCTCACACTGCAGACCTGGCGGCACTCGCCGCAGGGTACGGGGTCAGTCACCGCTTGATCGGCACCGTCGACGAACTGGACGCCGCACTGGAGGTGCCAATCCGGGGGCGGTCGGTCCTGGAAGTCAGGACCGACCGTACCGGGCTGCGTTCCTTTCACGCTCGGGTGAAGCAGGCGGTGGCTGCCGCCGTCGGGCGCTGATTGGCGCTCGTTGCGCTCCGCGTCAGCGGAAGATCCGGTAACTCTGCCAGCCCTGGCCGATGCCGGAGGCAGTTCCCCACCGGTTGCCCGGCATCGGGTAGTAGATGAGGCCACCGGTTCCCGTGCGTGCCCGCAGTCCGTAGGTTCCCGGGCCCTGGAAGCCTGAGACGGCCGTGAGACTGTCCATGTTCTGCCAGCCCTGGCCGATTGCCCTCGCTGGTTCGTTCATGAAGCGGCCTACTCCGTTGGAACGGTAAAGCATCAGCTGACCGCTGCTCCTCGTCGCCAGAATGTCCTGGTTTCCGTCGCGGTCCCAGTCAGCCATGGCCAAGCGCATGTCGCCCCAGCCCTGCCCGATCCGCGTGATGGCGGACGTGGAGAAGCCGCCCCCGGACGCATTGGGATAGTGCCACACGGCTCCCGCGGGGTCCTTCGCTACAACCGACGGATACCGGCTGCCGCGGATCCAGGTGCCCACAACGACGTCGTACGAGCCCCAGCCGTTGCCGATCTGGACCGGCGCCTGGAAGCCTCCGCCGCGCAGTCCGCGGTAGAGCGTGAGCCTGCCGTCGGTCCACTGGGCGAGGATGTCCTGGTAGCCGTCGGCGTTCCAATCGGTGTTGAAACCCGCCTTCAGTCCTGCCCAGCCTGCTCCGAGCCGACCCCGCGGACGGAACCCGTTCAGGTAGCTGGCCGGGTAGTTCCACAGCGTGCCCGTGGAATCTGCGGCGACAAGGTCGGCGGAATACTTGATCGATGGGTTGGAGCCGTTGTAGTAGTGCTCCATGGTGGGGATGCCGCGGGTCCTCATCTCGGTTGCCACGGACCGACCGACATACCGCAGATGCCACGGCTCGAAGGTGTAGCCCGTGGTGGGCTGGTACCCGTCGGGGTAGCGGATGATGAACCCGTAACGGTGAGCGTTCGCTGCGACCCAGCGGCCGCCGGCCGTCGTGGCGAAGCAGGCGTTGAGACCGCAGGAGCCACTGGCATTGCCGACGTCGACGGCGAGCCCGGTCTGGTGTTCACTGTGGCCGGGACGTGCGGAGATGGTGTCGGCAACCGCCTGGCCGTACTGGGCCACGTACGAGTTGTACAGGGCGGCCTGCTGGTCGTAGGAACGGTAGGCGCTGACGACGGCAAGCGGAACCCCGGCGCTGCGGGCACCGGCGAAAAGATTCTGCAGGTTCGCGGACACCTCGCGCCGGAGCACGTAGCCCGTTCCGGGATAGGTCACGAGGTCCGGCGGGACGTACCTGAGCGGATTCAGGGGCCGGGACTTGGTCACCAGCACCTGGACATTGTTGGGATCGTTGACCGGGAGGGCGGCTGTTGCAGGCGGTGCGGTCAGCAGCCCCAGGAGCAGGGTGAGACAAACAACGACGACGGCGGCGAACCGCGCCCTCAGGCGCGGACGTCCGGCGGTAGCGAGCTCGGACATGAGTTTCCTGAGATAGGGGAGACCAAAGCGGGTTGGTGCGTTTCATCTTCCCACGCACCAACCCATTTCGGAATGGCCCTTAAATCACGGTTAGAGAACCTTCGAGAGGAAGCCCTGGGTGCGCTCGTGCTGGGGGTTGCCGAGGACGTCCTCGGGCTTGCCCTGCTCAACGACCACTCCGCCGTCCATGAAGACCACACGGTCGCCGACTTCCCGCGCGAAGCCCATCTCGTGGGTGACCACCATCATGGTCATGCCGTCGCGGGCGAGCTGCTTCATGACGTCCAGGACGTCGCCTACCAGTTCCGGGTCAAGCGCGCTGGTGGGCTCGTCGAAAAGCATCATGTCCGGGTCCATCGACAGGGCACGTGCAATGGCCACACGCTGCTGCTGGCCGCCCGAAAGCTGCGACGGGAAGGCGTCCGCCTTTTCGGCGAGCCCGACCTTGGCGAGGTTCCGGCGCGCGATCTCCTCCGCTTCCGCCCTGCCTCGCTTCTTCGCGCGGATCTGCGCAAGAGTGAGGTTGCGGAGCACGTTCAGGTGCGGGAAGAGGTTGAACTGCTGGAAGACCATGCCGATGCGCGTGCGCACCTTGTCCAGATCGGTGTCTTCGTCGGTGATGTCCATGCCCTCAACCATGATGGTTCCCGACGTAGGCTCCTCCAGCCGGTTCACGCAGCGCAGCAGCGTGGACTTCCCCGACCCTGACGGGCCGATGACGCACACCACCTCACCCTGGTCAACGTGGAAGTCGATGCCCTTGAGCACCTCGTTGTCCCCGAAGGACTTGTGCAGCTGGCGTACCTCGATGGCGGGTACGTCGGTCCTGATCCGTTCGGTCATGACCTACCGGCCTCTCTTGTTGTGGCGTTCGAGCTTGGCGACAAGCTGTGTGAGCGGAAGGGTGATGACCAGGTACAACAGTGCGGCAAGCACCAGCGGCGTCGAGTTCGCCTGCGAAGAGACTGTGTCACGTGCGAACGTTGTCAGTTCCCTGTCGCCGAGCGCCATACCGGCAATGAAGAGGAGCGAGGTGTCCTTGATCAGGATGACCAGCTCATTGGTCAGCGGGGGAGTGATGATCCGGAACGCCTGTGGCAGCACAACGGACACCAGCGTCCAGGACGGACGCATGCCGAGCGAGCGCGCGGCTTCAACCTGCCCCTTCGGTACGGCCTCGATGCCTGCCCGGATAGTTTCAGCGATGTAGGCCGACGAAACCACGATCAACGCGATCAGGCCGGCTCCGGTCGAGCCCCCCGGCGGACGCCATGAAAAGGCGATCGGAACTGCGAAGGCAAAGCCGAAAATCACGAGCAGCGCGGGGAGGCCTCGAAAAAGCTCGATGTAGGCGGTGGCCACCCAGCGGTAGGGACCTACGGGAGAGAGCTTCATCAGCGCCAGGATCAGGCCGCCGATCATACCGCCGATGAACGCTATCACCGTGTAGATGACAGTATTCTTGGCCGCCTCGGTAACGATCGTGGGAAAAGCCTCAGCCGCCACATCTAGGTTGAAGAAGTTGGTGCGGATCGCTTCCCAATCCGCCAGCACAACGACGACGACAACGGCGACGATGAAGATGGCGTAGAGGACACCGCGGAACAGGCGCTTGCGGGTAGTTGGTCTCACGTGTTTTACCTATCTTTCAGGAGGTGGACACGGCTGCGGCAGTCCCAGAACCTGGAACTGCCGCAAGTCCGTGGAAGCTTACTGCTCCTCGAAGTAGGTGTTGTAGATTTCGTCGTACTTGCCGCTGTCCCGCAGCTCAGCAAGCTGGGCGTTCACAGCCTCGACGAGAGCTTCGCTGCCCTCCTTGGGGAACGCGAAACCGTACTGTTCATCGGTCTCGAACTCCGCGGCGATGGTGTACTCCCCATCCTGCGTGTGGTTCAGGTTGACGGGAAGATCCTGGAGGATCGCTGCCACGTTGCCGGCCTGAAGTGCTGCATACAGTTCAGCGTCGCTCGGGAAAGCAACCACTTCGGTATCTCCGGGAACGTTGTCGCGGGCGTAAGCTTCGCCGGTGGTTCCCTGCTGGACGCCCACGGATTCGCCCGCGAGGTCCTCAAGCGTAGCGATGTCCGAGTCGGCCGGTACCAGCAGCGACTGCAGTGAGTCGTAGTACGGATCGGCGAAGGTCAGGTTCGCTTCGCGCTCCGGGGTGATCGTCATGGCGCTGGCGCCGACGTCGCACTGACCGGCAGCGAGCACTGCACCGGACTGCAGACCGTCGAACCCGACGTCCTGAACGGACAGTTCGAGGTCGAGGCCGGTGGCGATCTCGCGCATCAGGTCCATATCGAACCCGACATACTCACCGTTTTCCTCGTACTCGAACGGCTCGTAGGGGATGTCGGAGCACACCGTGAGCGTGCCGGGGGACACGAGGTTCAGCTCGGAGCCACCTGCTGCTTCGCCGCCCTCCTCGGATTCGGATCCGCCGCCGCAGGCGGTCAGTGCAAGGGTGCCGACTGCCACAACGGCAAGCGACCTGTAAATCTTCGAAAACATGCAGTACCTCAGCTCAGGGGACGGAGTAAGTAAAGAAACGTCATCGACGATTCTAGCCTTTATCGAGATGTGCATCACAGGCTACAGGTATTGCCTATTAGTAACCAACAGTTGAGGCCTAATCGGATTAGGAACGGGCAGGAGTCCGGAGGCCCAAGGCCTCGATCATGGGGCGGAATTTACTCCACGTCTCAGCCAATTCCGCCACCGGTTGCGAGCCTTCGACGATGCCGCACCCGGCGTACATCCGGATACGCGTGGGTGTCTCAATGACAGCGCCGCGCAGGGCTATACCCCATTCGCCGTTGCCCTCCGAATCCATCCAGCCCACCGGCCCGGCGTAGGGGCCGCGCTCAAGGTGTTCCAACTCGCGGATCAGCTCACCCGCCACCGTGGTGGGCGTCCCGCAGACGGCGGCGGTTGGGTGCAGCGCTTCAACCAGCGCCAACGACGACGGCACATTGCCCTCGCTGTCAACAGCGAGTTCCGCGCTCACATCGGAGGCGAGGTGCCACACGTTCGGGAGTTCGAGGACAAAGGGTTCACTGTGTGAGGTCATGGTCCGGGTGAACGGCTCCAGCTGCCGGGTCAGGGAGTCGATGGCGATTTCATGCTCGTGCTGCTGCTTCTCAGAGCCGGCCAGTACCCGTTCCGCGTAGCCGGTCTCACCTGCGGGCTCCGTCGACCGGTCAAGAGTGCCCGCCAGGACGCGGGCGCGCGCTGTCCGTTCTTCAACCTTGATGAGCATCTCCGGCGTCGAGCCGATGAGCCCGTCCACCGAGTACGTCCAGCAGTCGGAGTACCGGACAGCGAGTTCACGGAGGACCTGCGCCGTGGAGACCGGTGATCCGAGTTCCGCGACAACGTCGCGGGCCAGGACAAGCTTGTTCAACTCACCCTCGCGGATGTGCGCAACGCCCCGACTGACGGCGTTCATCCACTGCTGTTCCGTCAGGATTCCCGGAGCGAGCCGGTCCTCCGGGCAGGGTTTGCGTTCTGGTTCGACTTCATCGAGATAGTCAGCCAGCAGTGCTTCTGCGGCGGAGGCACTCAACTCGGCTCCGTCGTCGTCCGTGATGTAGGTCAGCCAGCCTTTACCTTCGCGGCTGCCGACGATAATCCGCGGCACGATCAGCCGGGACAGATGGCGGGAGGTCTTCGAGAAGGCGAATGAGCCGAACGCCATCAACCCGGAGCCGGGCTGAGCGAGAGGGTCGACGACGTCGGCCGCCGCAACAACCTCACGCCACCACGCCTGCCCCTCGGCGAAACGGCCGGGTCCATGCGTAGTAAAGCGCGCGACCTCACCGAAGCCCACGATGCCGCCGCCGCGACGAATCCAGGTGTGCACGTCATTGCGCACCACGTAGTCCAGCAGGCCGGTGTCGAGCTGGAGGTCGCCCCGCTCAAAAGTGATGCTGCGAAGGGCCGGCACCTGGTTCAGCGGTGTCGCCACTGCAACAGGGGACGGATTGTTCATGATGCCCTAGCCTACTCCCGCGCCGCAGTACCCCCGATCCCTCGTGATTGGGGGAGCTGTTCAATGTTTGAGACAATGACGGGGTGAATCGAGCATCGCTGGATAAGCGTCCCGACGAAGTTGCTGCCATGTTTGACGACGTGGCGCCCAAGTACGACGTCGTCAATGACGTGCTGTCGCTGGGCCAAACCCACCGCTGGCGGCGGGTGGTCGTCGATGCGGTGGACGCCAAGCCGGGTGACCGGGTGCTTGATCTGGCGGCCGGCACCGGAACCTCGAGCGAGCCGTTCGCCGACGCCGGTGTCCACGTGGTTGCGTGTGATTTCTCACTCGGCATGCTGCGGGTAGGCAAGCGCCGGCGCCCGGACATCGACTTCATCGCCGGTGACGCCACGAACCTGCCGTTCGCCGACAACTCCTTCGACGCCTGCACCATCTCCTTCGGGCTGCGCAACGTGGACCGTCCCGCCAGGGCGCTGGAGGAAATGCTTCGCGTCACCAAGCCCGGCGGCCGCCTGGTGATTGCCGAGTTCTCCCAACCCACCATCCCGCTCTGGCGCACCATGTACACCGAGTACCTGATGCGGGCCCTCCCGGCAATCGCCACCAAAGTCAGCTCCAACCCGGCAGCGTACGTCTACCTGGCCGAGTCCATCCGCGCCTGGCCCAACCAGGACGAGCTTGCCGCCTGGATCACCGGCAGCGGCTGGGACTCGGTGGCCTACCGCAACCTCAACGGTGGAATCGTCGCGGTGCACCGTGCCACCAAGCCGGAAGCCAGCATCACGACGACTGCGGCAGCCTCCCAAACGCGCCAGCGCCGCCGCAGCAGCAGGGCCGCGAACTAAGTGTCAGTTCTCATCATCGGGGCGGGGCCGGCCGGATCGACCGCTGCCTACTACCTCGCTTCCGCGGGCATCGAAACGACGGTTGTCGAGAAGACCTTCTTCCCCCGGGAGAAAGTGTGCGGGGACGGCTTCACGCCCCGTGCGGTACGGGAAATCCAGCTCCTGGGACTCCCGCACGGCGAGGAACTCGGATGGCGGCGGAACGTCGGCCTCCGGTTGCTGGCCGGCGGGAGAACCGTTGAGCTTCCCTGGCCGGAGCTGTCAGACTTCCCGTCCTACGGTTTGATCCGCACCCGCCTCGGCTTCGATGAGCAGCTCGCGTCGCATGCCCGGTCCGCAGGTGCGCAGATTCTCGAGGGCCACTCCGTGACCGAAGCTGTACGGGACGCCAGCGGGCGGGTGACCGGCGTCGTCGTGAACGTTCTCGGTCTTGACGGCCGGCGGACGGGCGAGCAGAAGACGCTGAGCGCCGACGTCGTGCTGGCCGCCGACGGCAATTCGACCCGCACGGCGGTGAGCCTTGGCATGGCCAAGCGGGACGACCGCCCACTCGGGGTTGCGGTGCGGACCTACTTCACCAGTCCCCGGCATGACGACCCCTGGATGGAGGGCTGGCTGGAACTGCCGGATGCCTCCGGGAAGCCGCTGCCCGGCTACGGCTGGGTGTTCGGTGTGGGTGATGGGACATCGAACGTGGGGTTGGGAATCCTCAACTCCTCAGCTTCGTTCGGGAAGCTCGATTACAAGCAGGTACTGCGCGACTGGACTGCCGGGATGCCTGCCGAGTGGGGGTTCGGCGAGGACAACCAGGTCGGTGAGATCCGCGGCGCCGCCCTGCCGATGGGGTTCAACCGCACTCCGCACTACTCGCCGGGCATGTTGTTGCTCGGTGACGCCGGCGGGATGGTGTCGCCGTTCAACGGTGAGGGAATTTCCTATGCCATGGAGTCCGCCCGGTATGCGGCAGAGTTCATCGAAAGGTCGCTCGCCGTGGAACCCGGAACTGCGCGGGACACTGTGCTGTCCGGTTACGCGCCGTATATCCGGGACCAGTGGGGGAGCCACTTCACGCTGGGACGAATCTTCGCTCAGCTCATCGGCAAGCCCGCCATCCTCCGCCTCGCCTTGCGCACAGGCATGCCCATCCCGGTATTGATGCGGTTCGTGGTGCGGATGCTGGCCAACCTGACCGATTCAAAGGGCAGGGGATTTGAGGATCGGCTCATTCATGTCCTCGAACGCCTCGTGCCCGCCACAAGCAACCAGTAATTCCGTCCCGAGCTGGCCCCCTCGCTCGCTGCGCTCGCAGCGGGCCCCTCGCCCGATAGCGCCTATCGGGCTCCCACTACTCGCTGCGCTCGCAGCGGGCCCCTCGCCCGATAGGCTTAGACGCATGACGGACTCCCCCCAAACCAGCTGGACCAGCGCTGGCCATCCGCGCCCGCTCATCGACGAGCTGGAGCCGAGTACCGGCGTGATCGCCACTGGGCTGCGCCTGCCCGCAGGTTTCGCCCTGATTGCTGAGGATCCGGAGCTCGGCCCGGCAGTATCGACCTGCCTTGCGAAGGTCGAGAAACAGCTGCGGGAAGCCATCTCCAGCTCCGACCCCCTGGCCGACGCCACCTCCCGGCATCTCGTTGAAGCTGGCGGCAAGCGAATCCGTCCGCTGCTGACAATCCTCGCTTCCCACCTCGGGGATGCAACCAAGGCAGAAGTGGTGGTTGCCGCCGTCGTCGTCGAACTGACGCATCTTGCAACCCTGTACCACGACGACGTCATGGACTCCGCGCCATTTCGCCGTGGAGCCCCGACCGCGCATGAGGTATGGGGCAACTCGGTAGCCATCCTGACCGGCGACCTGATCTTCGCGCGGGCGTCCATCCTCGTCTCTGAGCTGGGCTCGCGTGCGCTCGGGATCCAGGCGCGAACCTTCGAGCGGCTCTGCCTCGGCCAGCTGCACGAGACCGTCGGCCCGCAGGACGGCGAGGACCCCGTGGAGCATTACCTCTCGGTCATCGCCGACAAGACCGGCTCCCTGGTTGCAGCGTCAGGCCAACTGGGTGCAATTTTTGCGGATGCGCCGGCGTCGGCCGTTGACGTCATGATTTCTTACGGCGAGAAGGTCGGCGTGGCCTTCCAGCTTGCTGACGACGTCATCGATGTCACTGGGCTGAAGGCGAAGTCCGGAAAATCCCCGGGCACCGACCTGCGCGAGGGCGTACCCACGCTGCCGGTACTCCTGCTGCGCCAGGCTGCTGCTGCCGGCGATGAGTCAGCGCAGCGTGTACTCGAATTGGTGGACGGCGACCTGACCTCGGACGAGGCTCTGGCCGAAGCTGTGTCCGCCCTCCGGGAGCATTCCGCGACGCAGCAGGCCTGGGCTGTAGCGCAGCAGTGGGCGGAAGACGCCGTAACTGCCCTCGACCCGCTGCCCGAGAGCACCGTGAAGACGGCGCTGGCGAGCTTCGCGCAGGCGGTTGTCAGCCGGGACGTCTAGCTGTGCTGGGAGGTTTGCCTGTGTGCACAATCCTGCACATTCTGGGCTGCCCAAAGGAGTGCCGGCGTGCCCGCCCGCGTCACTGCTGGGGTGACGGTGGAGAGGTCGACGAGGAAGTGCAGGATTATGCGCGTGTGTTAGCCGTTGCGGCGGCGCCCTCGTCGTAACGCCAAACGGATCTCGTCCAACATGGCTTCCTGCTCGAACATGACGTCCTCATAGCCGTAGCGGAGAATGAGGAACCCGTTCAGAAGCGTCGAGTTGTTTCGGCGGTGGTCCCGGCGGAGCGCCTTGCGATCGGAGTGGAAGGCTGCACCGTCGATCTCGACGACGAGAGAATCGTTGAGGAGGAAGTCGACTCGTCCTACGCCCTCGATGCGCACCTGCGTCTCCACGTGGAACCCAGCGGCGACAAATAGTAGCCTCGCGACGACCTCGATGGGCGATTCAGCGCACCCGGTCACCTGTTGCAGCGCGGTGCGGGCCTTGCCATTTCGATCTCCCTCGAGGTGCTCGAATAGAAAGGAAAGCGCGATACCGCCACGTCTCACGGCACTTTCGACTATGACCACTGCTTCAGGCAGGGGACGGCACCTGAGGGCGTGCAGGAGCACGTCACCCAACCCCACCAGCGGTAGGTAAGGGTGAGCGGGCACAGTGAGAGATCGGTGATTCACGTGGACGCCGCTGGCCCCGTCAGGGCAGCACATGTGGAGGGGACTAGATGAATTCAAACACCACAAACCGAAGTGGCTCGCGGCAGAAACGCAGGTTAGGCGACCGTTGTGGGTTACTGCCGAGACGAAGTCAGCAGCGGCTCCTGGGACGGCGAGTATTCCTCGTCGCACTTTGATGACTGAGCCCGAGCTGACAGCGGCATCGATTGCACGGCGGCTGATGCCCCGCTGTCGGAGCGTTCGCACCGGCGCTGCGCCGCCCACACGATGCAACGCTTGAGAGGGATCCATGCTGCAAGTCTCAAACGGCTGGCGGAGCCTCCAGCGGCTTGAGGTGGCTATGTGGGTAAAGTCGGCTGCGGGGGAATCGTGTGGAGCGGCAGTGTTCTGGAATCCGGTCGGGCAAAATCCTGCATCTTCTTGACCGGCGGCGAACCCTGACCCGCGTGTTCCAGCCGAATCCTCCAACACAGAGCCACATATCCAGCCAGAAAGTGCAGGATTGTGCGCGGCACGCGGCCACGGGCACACGAGGACGGAGGACTAGAGGCCGAGCGCTGCCCGGAGCTCGGCGGCCTTGCGTGCGCGGATGGCCGGGGCCACGATCGGGCGCTTCGGCGTGAAGTAGAAGCCGTCGTCGTGCCAGCGGGGGAGCACATGCTGGTGGTAGTGCCAGACGTGCTGGCTGCCGGCCGGCTCGTTGTGCTGGCGGGTGGAGACGCCGTCGGGATTCCATGCACGCTTGATGGCGATGGCCATGTCGCGGGTGACCGTCATGATGCGGCCGGCGACGTCGTCGGGCAGTTCATACAGCAGCTCATAATGGGCGCGCGGTGTCACCAGCACATGCCCAGGGTTCGGATCGAAGCCGTGGGAGGCGATGAACGCCAGGACCAGTTCATCCGAGTAGATCAGGTCGCCCGGCTCGCAGAGGTTGGTCGCGAACCTGAACTCGCCCGATGCCAGGTCGCAGAACGGGCACTCGTAGCCCTCCGGCGCGTGGGTATTCCAGGTCATTCGGCCTCTTCGTCGAACACCCAGTCGAACATGTCGAGCATGAACTCGCTGAACGTTCCTTCCTCGTTCTTCCACGAGCCGCGGGCGTTGTTGCGCCGCCATACGATCGGATCCGGGACGTTCAGCTGATCCGCCTTGACTCCCCAGACGAATTTCTCGTCGACGTCTTCCATGAACAGCAGGAACCCGTCCTCGATTTCCAGCTCGTCCGGATCCCACACGTAGTGGAACGCTTCCATGAGGTCCTCGGAGGCGCCGACCGCGAGGTAGAACTCGCGCAGTGCCAGCGGCAGGGGGAAGTCCTGGCCCTCGCGCAGTTCGGCCAGTTCGTCCTCGGACAGGCCGTCTTCCGGCACCCACGCTTCCTCGAAGTAGGCGGGTACAAGGGCGCGGAATTTATCCAGGAACAGCTCGGTCACAGTGGCTCCAGGTGGTGTCGGGGGGATAATTCATCCTATCCCGCGTGCGGGGGTTCGAAATGACGTGATTGAGCCGCTAGCGGTACCTTCCAGCCCGACCGCCAGGCGAGCAACCGGAGGGTAAATACCAGGACGGCGACCGCTATTCCGGTCACGACGTTGAACAGTCCGAGCATCTCCAGTGACACTGCCAGGGTGGCCCCGAGGAACGCGGGGAGCGCGTACAGGTCACCGGAGAAAAGCTGCGGCACCTCGTTCGCGACGACGTCGCGAAGCAGTCCGCCGCCGACGGCGGTTGTCACCCCAAGCAGCACTGCCGCCACGGGATTCAATCCTTGGTCGATTGCCTTGAGGGCCCCGACGATGCAGAACAGCGCCAAACCGCCGGCGTCGAACAGCACCAGAAGCGTGCTCACCTTCTCGAGGTGGGAGAAAAGGAAGAAAACCAGCACGGCCGCCAGAAGCGGCGGCACGAGATACAGCGGGTTGTAGAACGCCACAGGCTCGACGTCGATGATCAGGTCGCGCGCCACGCCGCCGCCCAGCGAGGCAAGGCAAGCCAGCAGGAGCGACCCGATGAGATCGAAGCCCTTGCGAGCTGCCAGCAAAGATCCAGAGACAGCAAAGAAGAAAACGCCGACAAGGTCAAGGATCAGCGGCGCGTTCATGAGGTCTTTGCGTTACGGGACACAACTGTCAATAGTCGCAGGCGGGTGCTTCAATGGCCAACATGCAGACGTCTAACCGACCCGTCCTGATCGCATGTTCACACGGCACCAACAGCGCTGAGGGGCAGGCCGCTGTGAACCGGTTGCGTGATGAGATGCGTGCGTTGCGGCCCGAGCTGGACATCCGCGAAGCGTACGTTGACGTTCAGGAGCCTGACCTCCCGGAGGTCGTCGCCGCACTCCCGGACGGGCCTGCTGTCATAGTGCCCTTGCTCCTCTCGGTGGGTTATCACGTCAAGGTCGACATCGCTGAGGCAGTGCAGAGTCGGCCGGACACCTTCGCCGCCGCGCCGCTCGGACCTGACCCGAAGCTGGCGCAGCTGCTGCAGCAGCGGCTGGAGGAATCAGGAGTGGGGTCGGCAGATGCCGTCGTACTTGCAGCTGCAGGGTCATCGGACGCGTGTGCTGCCGTCGACGTGGGGGAGCTCGCGGAGCAGCTCAAGGAGCTGCGCCCCGGGCGCATCGTCGTCGGATACGGCGCCAGTGCGCGCCCGTCGGTTCCCGAAGCGGTAGCCGAGGCGCAGGACGGCGCCCGAAGTCCGGCCATCGCGTCCTACCTGCTGGCGCCCGGCTACTTCCACGACCAGCTCGCCATGGCAGGTGGGACAGTGGTGAGTGCACCCCTGCTCCCGTCCACGGCGGTGGCCGAAATTGCGCTTGCTCGATACGACGACGCCGTCAGTCGCCTTGAGACGCCGGACCCCACCCGTGACTGTGGCCGTCCCTGCAGGGCGCATGTGTCGGCGTGCGCCCGTCCATAGAGCCGGTCACCTTCGGGTGCGGGCACTGTCAATACTTTGACGCGATTGTGACGTGCCGTGTCGCCACGTGAACGGGTGTTGCCGAACCTTTGAAGGGCGTCTGAAGCGGGTCCTACTGTCGTTACATGACGAGTTCAGTCGCGACCGAAGCAAGCCCGGCAGGCGCACGTAAGCCCCGTGCAACAAGGCCCGCAGCCAAGCCGCACGGCCAGTGGAAAGTCGACGGCACCACGCCCCTCAATGCCAACGAAACCTGGAAGCAGGAGGACAACGGGCTTAACGTTCGGGAGCGGATCGAGAACATCTACGCGAAGAACGGCTTCGACTCGATCGACAGCACCGACCTTCACGGGCGTTTCCGCTGGTGGGGCCTGTACACCCAGCGTCGGCAGGGTATCGACGGCGGCAAGACCGCCACGCTTGAACCCCACGAGCTCGAGGACAAGTACTTCATGCTCCGTGTGCGTATCGACGGCGGTGCTCTCACCACCGAACAGCTGCGCGTTATCGGCGGCATCTCCACGGAGTTCGCTCGGGATTCCGCGGACATCACGGACCGGCAGAACATTCAGTTGCACTGGGTTCGGGTCGAGGATGTCCCGGAGATCTGGAACCGGCTCGAGTCCGTCGGTTTGTCCACCACCGAGGCCTGCGGTGATGTTCCCCGCGTCATCCTCGGTTCCCCCGTGGCCGGCATCGCGAAGGACGAGATCCTCGACCCGACACCGCTGATTCACGAGCTGAGCGAACGGTTCATCGGAGATCCGGAACTGGCGAACCTTCCGCGCAAGTACAAGACCGCGATCACCGGCCACCCGAGCCAGGATGTGGTGCATGAAATCAACGATTTCGCTTTGGTCGGCGTGGTTCACCCCGAGCTTGGCGCCGGGTACGACCTTTGGGTGGGTGGCGGCCTCTCCACCAACGCACGCCTGGCCGAGCGTCTCGGCGTGTTCGTCACTCCTGACGTTGCCGCTGAAGTCTGGCTCGGCGTGACCAGCATCTTCCGTGACTACGGTTACCGCCGCATGCGCACCAAGGCCCGCCTGAAGTTCCTCCTGAATGACTGGGGAACCGAGAAGTTCCGCCAGGTCCTTCAGGATGAGTACCTTGGCTTCGAGCTTCCTGACGGTCCGGCTGCACCGAAGCCCGAAACCCCGGGCGACCACGTGGGTGTCCATGAGCAGAAGGACGGCAAGTTCTTCATCGGTGTTTCGCCCACTGTAGGCCGGGTTTCCGGGACCATCCTTACCTCGCTCGCGAACACTCTGGAAGCACACGGCTCCACCCGCCTACGTACCACACCGCACCAGAAGCTCGTGGTCCTCGATGTCGAGAAGGACCGTGTTGAACCGCTCATCGCTGAACTGGATGCGCTGGGTCTTTCGGCACGTCCGTCACTGTTTCGCCGCTCGACCATCGCCTGCACGGGCATCGAGTTCTGCAAGCTCGCGATCGTCGAAACCAAGGTCACCGCCGCCACCGCTATCGCTGAACTGGAGCGCCGGCTCGCCGACCTCGTCGACAACGGGATCCTGACCCAGCCCATAGCCCTGCACATCAACGGCTGCCCCAACTCCTGCGCCCGCATCCAGACGGCGGACATCGGGCTGAAGGGCATGATGCTTCCAACGCCCGACGGCGACCCCACGCCGGGCTTCCAGGTTCACCTTGGGGGCGGCCTGGCAGCCGTCGATCGCGGTGAAGCCGGCCTTGGCCGGACCATCCGCGGCCTCAAGGTCACGGTCGAGAACCTGCCCGACTACGTGGAGCGCGTCGTGCGCCGCTACGCCGAAGACCGCCACGAAAACGAAACGTTCGCCCAGTGGGCACACCGTGCCGAGGAAGGAGTGCTGCAGTGAGCCTGTCACCCTTACACGCCGCCGGCAGCGTCCCCACGTCTGCTGACACCGCACCCCTTACCGACGTCGCAAAGCCTGCCCGCCGCTCCGAGGAGGAGTTGAAGGCGCTTGCCGCCAAAGGCGCCGAAGAGCTCGGCTGGGACTCCTCCGCCGAGCAGGTCATCGCCTGGGTCGCCCGCAACTTCGACCTGTCGCAGGCTGCGGTAGCGTGCTCCATGGCCGACGCCGTCCTGCCTCACCTGGTCTCGCAGCAGTTCCCGGGAATCGACGTGCTGTTCCTCGAGACCGGCTACCACTTCACCGAAACGCACATCACGCGTGACGAAGTGGCGGGGCAGTTGGACGTCACGATCGTGGACGTAATGCCCGAGCTCACTGTCGCCGAGCAGGACGCCACCTACGGGAAGGACCTGTTTGGCCGGGACCCCGCCCAGTGCTGTGCGCTCCGCAAAATGGACCCTCTGAAGAAGGCGCTCGCGGGCTACGAAGTCTGGTTCACCGGAGTACGCCGCGAAGAAGCGCCTACCCGGACCAACACGCCCCTGGTCACCTGGGACCGTGTCCACAATCTCGTCAAGATCAACCCCCTGGCGGCGTGGAGCTTCGATGAACTCCTCGATTACGCGGGTGAGCACCAGGTCCCCGTGAACATGCTGCTGTCCAACGGCTACCCCTCGATCGGCTGCAAGCCCTGTACGCGTCCGGTAGCCCCAGGAGAAGACCCGAGAGCCGGCCGCTGGGCCGGTCTAGCGAAGACAGAGTGCGGAATCCACCAATGAGCCATCCCACCCAAACCATTGAGGACACGAGCGTGACGACTGGTAGCCGCGAAGCTGCGACTCCGGAAGCGGCGCATCGCGGCGCCGAGGAACGAGGCGACGTGTCTAAGCCGCGTGGAGTCGTAGCGAAGCGGCTCTCCTCCCTTGACGCCCTCGAGTCCGAAGCCATTCACATCATTCGTGAGGTCGTCGCCGAGTTCGAGCGGCCCGCGCTGCTGTTCTCCGGCGGCAAGGACTCCGTGGTCATGCTGCACCTTGCTACCAAGGCGTTCTGGCCCGGCAAGGTTCCGTTCCCGGTGCTGCATGTGGACACCGGTCACAACTTCCCCGAGGTTCTCGAGTTCCGCGATCGCACCGTGGAGCGGCTGGGAGTCAGGCTCGTTGTGGGGTCGGTCCAGGAGTACATCGACCGTGGCGAGCTGAGCGAGCGCGCCGACGGTACGCGTAACCCGCTGCAGACTGTGCCGCTGCTGGACACCATCAACGCCAACCGGTTCGACGCCGTCTTCGGTGGCGGACGGCGCGATGAGGACAAGGCCCGTGCCAAGGAGCGCATCCTCAGCCTGCGTGATGAGTTCGGCCAGTGGGATCCGCGCAACCAGCGGCCGGAGCTGTGGAACCTGTACAACGGCCGCCACACCGTCGGTCAGCACGTGCGTGCCTTCCCGATCAGCAACTGGACCGAGCTGGACGTCTGGCGCTACATCGAGCGGGAGAATATCGAGCTACCGGGCCTGTACTACGCCCACGAGCGCGAGGTTTTCCGCCGCGACGGCATGTGGCGCGCGGTCGGTGACGTCTCACAGCCCACCGAGAAGGAAATTGTCGAAACGCGAACGGTCCGCTACCGGACGGTCGGTGACATGTCCTGTACAGGAGCAGTGGAATCCGACGCAGCGACCGTCGCGGCAGTAGTCCGGGAAGTCGCCCTCAGTACACTCACCGAACGCGGCGCCACCCGTGCGGACGACCGGATCTCGGAAGCCGCCATGGAAGACCGCAAGAAGGACGGCTACTTCTGATGTCTACCCCCACCGCTGTTGAGACAGCAGCAAACATCGACCACCTCTCTTCCGCTTCACTGTTTCGATTCTGCACGGCCGGATCAGTGGATGACGGCAAGTCCACCCTCGTGGGCCGCCTCCTGCATGACAGCAAGTCGGTCCTCGCAGACCAGCTCGACGCCGTTGCCCGCACCTCCGCGGAGCGCGGTTTCGGTGGCGAGCGCGGAGACGGCGTCCAGCGGCTTGATCTCGCACTCCTCACCGACGGCCTGCGGGCCGAACGCGAGCAGGGCATCACCATCGACGTGGCCTACCGCTATTTCGCCACCGCCAACCGCACCTTCATCCTGGCGGACACCCCGGGGCACGTGCAGTACACCAAGAACACGGTGACAGGTGCCTCCACGGCGGACGCCGTCGTCGTACTCATTGACGCCCGCAAGGGTGTGCTGGAGCAGACCCGCCGGCACCTGGCCGTGGCGCGCCTGCTGCGCGTGGCCCACATCATCGTTGCGGTGAACAAGATCGACCTCGTGGACTACAGCGAGGACGTGTTCCGCGACGTCGAAGCGCAGCTGAAGCAGGCTGCACGTGAACTGAAGGTCGACGAGCCCGCAATCATCCCTGTATCCGCCCTCGAGGGCGACAACGTGGTGGACCGGTCCGGGAAGACACTGTGGTACGGCGGGCCCTCGTTGCTGGAGACCCTCGAGCAGTTGCCGGCGCTCGCTGACCTTGAAACTGACATCGAAGCTTTCCGCTTCCCGGTGCAGACCGTCATCCGCCCGCAGGGCGCCGTGGCGCCGGGACTGGACGCCGACACGTATCGCGACTACCGCGGGTACGCGGGCCAGGTCGCGGCAGGCTCCATCCGCGTGGGCGACGCCGTCACTGTGCAGCCGTCCGGACGCGAGACCACCGTGACAGGCATCGATTTCGCCGGGCAGGAACTGGAGGAAGCCTTCGCACCGCAGTCCGTGGTGCTGCGCCTGGCCGACGACATCGACATCGCCCGTGGCGACCTGCTTGCCGAGGCCGGCTCGGGCACTTCGGTCGCGCAACTCCCGCAACCCACCCAGGACTTGTACGCCGCACTCTGTTGGCTCTCACCGAAGCCGCTCAAAGAGGGCTCGCGGCTCCTCATCAAGCACGGCAGCAAGACGGTCCAGGGCTTGGTTCGCCAGGTCATCAACAAGCTGGATCTGTCCTCGTTCGCCGATCAACCGGCGTCGGGCCTCGAGCTCAACGACATCGGGACCGTCCACATCAGGCTCGCATCTGCGTTGCCGGTGGACAACTACGTGAACTTCCGCCGTACCGGAGCTTTCCTGGTCATCGACCCCTCCGACGGCAATACCCTGGCCGCAGGTCTGGTGGAATCCGACCACCTTGAACTGTCCGCCCGCGAGGACGAACGCTATGTCATCTAACCCGAATACTCCCGTCAACGAGAACGCAGCCCGCCCAGCCAAGCGGGGTTTCCTGCTCAAGAGTCGTGTCGCAGAGGTCGCGATTGCCGGTGTCGCAGTCGTCGGAGTGGCCACGGGCGCCGCAATCGCTGCGTTCGCCAACTCCCAGTCCTCCCCGGAGCAAGCGACGACTGCTGCCCCTGTCTCCGATGCCACGGAACTTCGCCTCGGGTACTTCGGCAACCTCACGCACGCACCCGCGCTGGTGGGACTGGAGAACGGCTACTTCGAAGAAGAGCTCGGCGATACCGCCCTGAGCACCCAGGTGTTCAACGCCGGCCCATCAGCCATTGAAGCCCTGAACGCCGGGGCGATCGACGCAACGTTCATCGGTCCCAATCCAGCGATCAACTCCTTCGTGCAGAGCAAGGGACAGTCGCTGAGCATCGTTGCCGGCGCCACATCAGGTGGGGCTCAGCTTGTCGTGACGCCGGACATCAAGTCCCCGGAGGATCTGGCGGGGAAGTCGCTCGCGACGCCGCAGCTGGGCAACACACAGGATGTTGCGCTGCGGGTCTGGCTTGATGAACAGGGCTACGAGACCACGATCGACGGCGGCGGCGACGTGGCCATCGTCCCCACCGAGAATGCCACGACCCTCCAGCTGTTCCAGAACGGTGATATCGACGGAGCCTGGCTGCCTGAGCCCTGGGCCTCGCGGCTCGTGGTCGACGCAGGGGCCGAGGTTCTCGTCAACGAGGCCGAACTCTGGCCCGACGGCAAGTTCGCCACGACGGTCCTGGCCGTGAACAAGCAGTTCCTCGCGGAGCACCCCGAGCAAGTCAAGGCGCTGCTGAGGGCAGAGCAGCGCGCCATCACCTGGCTCACTGAGAATCCCGAGGAAACGCCGGATCTCATCAACGCCGGTCTTGCGGCCGCCGATGCCAAGCCGCTCGCGGCGCCCGTCCTGGAACGCGCGCTGGAGAATGTGACTTTCTCCCAGGAGCCGCTCGCCGGCGCGCTTGCCCAGTTGCTTGATGACGGAGTGCACGCCGGAACCACCGAGGACACCGACATCACCGGCATTCTGGACCTCAGCCTGCTCAACGGGCTCCAGAAGGAAGCCGGCGAACCAGCGTACGACGACGCTGGGCTGGGCTCCGGAACTACCTCGCCATGACTGCGGCGCAGATAGAGATCACCGGGCTATCCAAGCGGTTCGCCGCAGACGCGCCCCTGGTGCTCGACGACGTGAACCTGCGGGTCCGGAAGGGTGAGTTCGTCGCCCTGCTCGGGGCTTCGGGCTGCGGCAAGTCCACCCTGCTGAACCTGATCGCTGGACTGGAAGAGCCGACGTCGGGCACTATCGCGTCGCCCAAGGCGGCGTTCATGTTCCAGGACGCGTCCCTCTTCCCGTGGCTGTCCGCCCTGGCCAATGTGGAGCTTGCTCTTGAACTGCGCGGTGAACCGAAGGCAGAGCGGAAAGCCGAAGCGTTGCGTCTGCTTGATCTCGTCCATCTGTCAGACGCCGCCTCGAAGCGGCCGCACGAGCTGTCGGGGGGCATGCGCCAACGGGTTGCCCTGGCGCGGTCCCTCGCGCAGAACCGGGACATTCTCCTCATGGACGAGCCGTTCGCGGCGCTCGACGCGATCACGCGCGACCTGCTGCACGACGAGCTGCAGCGGGTCTGGAGGGAGACCGGCCGGACCATCGTGTTCATCACGCACAACGTCCGTGAGGCTGTCCGGCTGGGCCAGCGCGTGCTGCTGATGTCATCCCGCCCCGGCCGGGTCGTTGCCGAGTGGGCCGTGGAAGGGCAGGACCACGCAGTGCTGACCGAGGAGATCACCACGGAGTTGCGCAAGGAGATCCGGCGTCATGCAGCCTGAATCAACACTCACCAAGGCAGAACCGGCTTCGGGACCGCCGGCACAGCTTTCGCCGGAGGACGACCGTGCGCTCGAAAAGGGGCTCGACAATCTCCAGCAGGAGGTGAGCGCCCAATCGTCCTGGAAGGTCAGCATCAGCAAGGCGCTGCTGCCCGTCGCTGCGTTGGGTGTAGCGATCTATGTCTGGCAGATGTACGTGTGGATTGTCCGGCCGCGGCCCGACCAGCTGCCGGGTCCGGCTGATGTCTTCGGAACCCTCGGCACCCTGTGGCAGAACGGCGATGCGGTCGAGACGGTCCTGACAAGTCTCCAGCGCGGCGTCGTCGGGTTCATCATCGCCGTCGTCATCGCCACGCCGCTTGGCCTTCTCCTCGCTCAGAGCAGGATCCTGCGCGGAGCGTTCGGGCCACTGATCTCCGGTCTGCAGGTGCTGCCCTCCGTGGCATGGGTTCCAGCCGCCGTCATCTGGTTCGGCCTGAGCGACGCCACCGTGTACTTCGTGGTGCTGATGGGTGCCATCCCGTCAATCACCAACGGACTCATCGCCGGTGTCGACCATGTTCCGGACCAGCACCGCCGCGTCGGCCACGTCCTGGGTGCCAGCCGGTGGCAACTCGCTACCCGAATAATCCTTCCAGCCGCGCTGCCAAGCTATGTCGCCGGACTGAAGCAGGGCTGGGCATTCTCCTGGCGCTCCCTGATGGCGGCGGAAATTATCGCGACAGGCGGAACCCTCGGATTCGGTCTCGGAGCACTCCTGGATCAGGGACGACAGTTTTCCTCGATGGCAACGGTCATCGCTGCCATCCTGCTCATCCTATTCATTGGAATCGTGGTGGAACTGTTGATCTTCGGCCCCCTCGAGCGCCGCTTGCTGCGCCGCCGAGGCTTGCTCGTCGGAGGCTCCCAGTGACGTATCCCCTCGGACTGCAACTGCGCGGCCGCCGCGTGCTCGTTGTCGGTGGCGGCCCCGTCGCCGCCCGCAGAGTGCAGGGACTGCTCGACGACGGCGCCTTGGTCACGGTAGTGGCGCCGTTCGCCTGCGAGGACATCGCTGAAGCCGCTGCAGACGGCCGCGTGGACTGGCAGCAGCGCGAGTACCGCACCGCTGACCTCGACGGCGTGTGGCTGGTCCTTGCCCACTCCGGATCCGCTGAGGTGCAGGACCGCATCGCTGCTGAAGCCGACGCCGCTCGCGTCTGGTGCGTCAAGGGCGGTGACCACCGGGCATCCAGCGCCTGGGTGCCCGCCGTTGCACGCATCGATGATGTCACCGTGGCCGTTAACACCCACGGTGATCCCAAGCGTGCAGCAGCCCTGCGTGACGGCGTCGCCGCCGCCCTCGAGTCCGGCGAGCTGCCGCTGCGGCGGTTCCGCCGCAAAGACGGAATGGGTTCGGTTGCGCTGGTTGGCGGCGGACCGGCCGACGCCGGACTCATGACCACGCGCGGTCGCCGCCTCCTGGCCCAGGCTGACGTCGTCGTGGCTGACAGGCTCGGCCCGCGCTCCCTACTGGCGGGCCTCGCCGCCGAGGTGCAGGTCATCGAGGTGGGTAAGCTTCCCGGACACCACCCGGTGCCGCAGGATGAGATCAACCGGATCCTGGTGGAGCAGGCGCTGCTCGGCAACCGGGTGGTCCGGCTCAAGGGCGGAGACCCCTACGTCCTCGGACGCGGCGGCGAAGAGGAAGCCTACTGCCGGGACCACGGGGTGCCCGTCGAGGTAATTCCCGGGGTTACGTCGGCTATCTCAGTACCCGCCGCCGCAGGCATCCCCGTGACACACAGGGGAGTGGCGAAGGGATTCAGCGTCATCACCGGGCATGAGGACATCCGCCAGCAGACCGGCCTCATCCCGGCCGGCAGCGATCACACCCTGATCCTCCTGATGGGGGTGTCACTCCTGCAGTCCTCCGCAGCCTCGCTCATCGACGGCGGGCGGGCGGCGTCAACACCCGTGGCCATCATCGAGGACGGCTGGATGGACACCCAGCGCGTCACCACCGGCACCCTCGGAGCGATCGCCGACCTCGCCGGGGAGCGCGGAGTGAAGTCTCCCGCCGTGATCGTGGTGGGCGACGTCGTCGCGCTCTCACCTCACTGGCAAGCCCCACCCTCCCGCTGATTCAGCGCTTTCGAACTGCTAGAACCACCACCACAGCAAAGGAACACAGCCGTGTCGCAACCACCACTCTTTTCCCACGGCGCCCCCCAGCGCCCGCTGCGCGTCGCCGTCGTCGGCTCCGGTCCGGCCGGAGTCTACGCTGCCGACATCCTGACCAAGTCCGCACCGGTCGCTTCCGGTGAACTTACCGTCAGCATTGACCTCTATGACCGCTACCCGGCGCCGTACGGCCTCATCCGTTACGGTGTTGCGCCCGACCACCCGCGCATCAAGGGCATCGTCAACGCGCTGCACAAGGTCCTGGACCGCGGCGACATTCGCTTCTTTGGCAACGTTGAGTACGGCACGGACCTCACCATGGAGGACCTCCGCACCCATTACGACGCCGTCATCTTCGCCACCGGCGCGATCAAGGACGCCGACCTCAACATCCCCGGCATCGAGCTTGAGGGCTCCTTCGGCGGGGCGGACTTTGTCTCCTGGTACGACGGGCACCCCGACGTACCGCGTGAATGGCCGCTCGAGGCCAAGGAGATCGCCGTTATCGGGAACGGTAATGTGGCGCTCGACGTGGCGCGCGTCCTCTCCAAGCACGCCGAGGACCTCCTCGTCACCGAGATCCCGGACAACGTCTATCAGGGACTGAAGAATTCTCCGGTGACGGATGTCCACGTGTTCGGGCGCCGCGGCCCGGCACAGGTGAAGTTCACACCGCTGGAATTGCGCGAGCTCTCACACTCCCGGGACGTCGACATTGTGCTCTACCCCGAGGACTTCGAATTCGACGAAGAGTCCGACCGGCAAATCCAGACCAACAACCAGACCAAGACCATGGTCGGAACACTCACCAACTGGATCGCGGAGCAGCCGGAGGACCCCTCCGAGTTCACTGCCTCCCGCCGTCTCCACCTGCACTTCCTCCACAACCCCGTGGAGGTTCTCGGCGAGGACGGCAAGGTTGCCGGCATCAAGTTCGAGCGCACCGCACTCGACGGCACGGGCAACGCCGTGGGCACGGGGGAGTACATCGACTACCCGGTACAGGCCGTCTACCGCGCGGTGGGCTACTTCGGGTCCGCCCTGCCGGAGGTGGAGTTCGACCACCGCCGCGGCGTCATCCCGAACGACGGCGGGCGCATCCTGGATGCCTCCGGCGCCCATGTGTCGGGGCTGTACGCGACGGGCTGGATCAAGCGTGGACCGGTGGGACTTATCGGCCACACCAAGGGCGACGCCCTCGAAACCATCACGTACCTGCTCGAAGACCTCGAGAACCTCCCGGCGGCAGGAACGCCCGACGACGCCGCCGTCGTCGAACTTCTGGCCTCCCGCGGGGTGCAGTTCACCACCTGGGAAGGCTGGCTTGCGCTGGATGCCCACGAGCGGGCGCTCGGCGACGCCGCGACGGAAATCGACGGGGTGGTCCGCGAACGCATCAAGGTCGTGCCGCGCGGGGACATGGTCTCCGTCTCTCGAGCCGTGCTGGTCGACACGCCGGCCGACGCCTAGTCGTCAGCCGTAGTCAGCCGGCAAGAATCGGTGCTCCGGCCTACTGCCGGGGCGCCGATTCTTTCGAGAGTACCCAGATGTTCGTGTTCCCCTGCCGTTCCACGGTCACCGTGGTCACCAGAGCGTTGATGAGGAACAGTCCGCGTCCTGATTCCAGGTCCGCCGGGTCTCCCGTTGCCGGTGTCAGGGGATCCGGATGGGCTGCGGCATTGATCTCGAGGATCCGTGCCTGTAGCCGGCTGGAAGTTGCGTTCAGTTCGACGCCGAGGCGCACTCCGTCCCGGTCCAGGGGAACTCCATGTTCCACGACATTTGAGGCGGCCTCGATGACGGCGGTGGTGAACGCCATCTGGTCCTCGAACGGCACATCGTCCAGGGCGCTCCAGAAACGATCAAGTTCGTCATGCAGATCGTTGACCGACTCGGGCTTTGCATCAGCCTCGAACCGGCGCTGCAACTCACGGTCAGTCACGCGCGAATGCCTCTTCTACGGTGCCGTAAGGCGCGAGCACGCGATTCATATTCGTCAGCTCAAGGACCATCTGCACCTGCTTCTGCACGCACGCAATGCGCAAGTCGCCTCCGGCCTGGCGGGCCACCTTCAGACACCCAATCAGGGCGCCGAGGCCGGATGAATCCATGAACTCGGTTGCGGCAAGGTTCACCACAATGTGCCGGCTGCCGGCGCCTACCGCCTCATCGACGGTTGCGCGCAGGGTGGGCGCGGAGACCATGTTGAGCCGGCCCGTGGCCACCACCTCGGTGTATGTTCCCCGGTCCTCAATCGCGAACTGCATCGGCGTTCCTTTCCTCGGTAACGTAACCCTCGTATTTCACAGCCTTGATCAGCACGCTCAGCACGATCAGGTCGAAGACAACCCAGACCACGTTCACGAACGTACCGAGCGGTTCATTCAGGCCGGTGGCCAGCCGGATGGTGCCCACTATCGCGGCCACGGCGAGCAGAACCATGACAATCAGCTGCGGACGGATCAGGCTCCAGCTGGGGCCGCCGTCCTGACGTGCCTTCGGCGTGACAGCGAAGCCTAGCGGACGGCCGAACCAGACGTTACGGGCCGCCGTCGTGCAGGCCTTGATCCAGGTGGGGAAGAGCGCGAGGCTGTACTGCTGGCCGCGCCACGTGCTGACGCCCCGGCCCACCACCGCGAACAGCAGCTGATTGACGATCATGAACGGTAGGAAGCGGATGAAGAAGTCAAAGCTGATGCTGGTCACTGGAAGGATGCCGAGCGTCAGGTAGATGATCGGTGCGGCGAAGTACACGACAGCCGCGAACCCGCTGAGATAGCTCCACATGGTCGCGAAGTACATGAGCCGCTGGACGAGGCTCATTCCCTTCTTGGCCAGCGGGTTCTCGCGCAGGAGCACCTGGATGGTGCCCTGCGCCCAGCGCAGCCGCTGCGTGAGCATGGTCTTCAGGTCTTCGGGCGCCAGGCCGTAGGCGAGGATCTCGTGGTGGTAGACGCTCTGCCAGCCCATCGCGTGCATGCGCATCGACGTGGCCATATCCTCGGTGACTGAGATGGTCGCCAGCGGCATGACGGGCTGTGCCTCGTCATCGCGGTCCACCGAGATCGCGTCGAGCACCGCCTGGACCGACTCCAATGCGCCGAGCGGTGACCAGGCGCGGTCCGAGAGCTGCTGGACGGCTATATCCAGATTGTCAGGAACCGCGACGCCGGGCTCACTGCCCAGGTCCATTGCCGCAATTTCGGCCAGGTCTGCCTCCATGGCTGACATGTCCGCAGCGACCATCTGCTGCACGGCGTTGTCCACCGACCGGCGAACACGATAGGTGACTTCTGCGAGCGGCGCCCCGGCCGCCTGCTCGGCGCGGGCTGTGTCAACTGCCCTGTCGACATCGTCCAGCAGGCGGGTGACCAGCGGATTGGCGGCTTCAGCGGATTTGCGTGCCCGACGCACTGCGGCCCGTGCGGACTTGAGGGCTGCGGTGACGGCGCGTTCAACTTCCTCCACATACCCGGCGAGCCCGAGTTGCATAAGTGCTTCACGACGCAGGATGGCATTGGATCCGCAGAAGAAGGCGGCGTTCCAGCCGTCCTTGCCCTGCTGGATCGGACCGTAGAAGAGCGGCGCCTGACTTCCGAGCGGATCGTCTTCGGGAACGTTCACGAAGTACTGGGGCGTCTGGACGAGGCTGACCCGGCGGTTGTTGAAGTAGCCGAGCGTTCTGTCGAGGATGCGGGGATCGGGCACCTGGTCGGTATCGAGGATGAGCATGAACTCGCCGGAGGTCATCATCAGGGCGTTATTGAGGTTTCCCGCCTTGGCGTGGCGCGGGCGGTTCGCCCACTCCGGTCCACGCGTGATGTACCCGACGCCAAGCTTCTCGGCTCCCTCCTGCAGTTCCGGACGGGATCCGTCGTCGAGAATCCAGGTTTCGTGAGGGTAAGTGATGCGTTTCGCCGCCTCGGCTGTCTTGAGCACCATGTCGATGGGTTCGTTGTAGGTGGTGATGAAGACGTCAACCGTGGCGCCGACCGGCGGTTCAGGAGGGATGCGTCGCTTCAGCCGCCAGACCGTCAGCCCGAAGAGCGCGACATCGATCAGGCTGTAGGTTTCAGCCGCCACCAGCGGAACAGCGATCCACCAGGCGTCCCAATTGAGCGATTCGAGCCACCGCCAGGCGATGTAGTTCACGCCGAGGATGACGGTGAGAACGACCAGTAGCCGCACCCAGAAGACACTCATGCTGCTTCGCCGCCATTCCGTCGTACGACTACCGCGGTCACGTCATCCTCCACCCGCGGGTCTTCACCCAGGACCAGCAGCTTCTCGCAGGCATCGCGCGCCGAGTCTGCGCCGGCAACGGTGCCGGCGGCGGCCACCGCGAACTCCTCAAGCGTGTTGTAGATGTCCAGCAGCCCGTCGCTGATGATTGCGAGGGAGTCACCTGGACCCAGTGTGAGCCGCACCACCTCCCACTCCCAACCGGGGACCGTGCCCAAGGGCACACCACCGGAAGCCAGGCGACGCCATGACCCGTCCGGGCTGATGTGGAGAGCGAGCCCGTGGCCGGCGTCGATCAGGTCCACGCCGCCGTCGGCCGTCGAGAGACGGCCGTGCAGCAGGGTAACGAAGGAGGACGCCCGTTCGAGGTCGCCTTCGAGGGAGGCTGCAGCGGAGGCGAAGGCCTGCGCGAGGTCGGGTTCCTCGGCCGTTGAGCGAAGCACGGCGCGGACCGTTGCCGCGACGAGGGCTGCGCCCATACCCTTGCCCATGGCGTCCGCGACGGTGAAGTGCATGCCGTCCGCGGCGGGGTACCAGTCGAAGAAGTCCCCGCCGACCGCACGCGATGGCCGGAACTTTCCGGCGACGTCGTACTCCTGTAGCTGAAGGCCCTGCCGGGGCAGCAGGCTCTGCTGCACCTGGGCAGCACGGCGGCGTTCATTCTCGTCGGCCGCGCTGGCAGCCTCAGTTGCGGCGAGCTGCCGGTTCTGGCGCCGGAAGAGTGAGTTGATGCGCGCGACGAGTTCACGCGGGCTGAACGGCTTGGTGATGTAGTCGTCCGCACCGGAATCCAGGCCCGCCAACCGGTCTATCTCGGTGCCGCGCGCGGTGATCATGAGGATGTAGGCGTCGGAGATCGGGCGGATTTGTGCACAGGCATCCAGTCCGTTGCCGTCGGGCAGGTTGAGGTCCAGGGTGATGATGTCGACACCGCGGCGGGCGGCTTCCACACCTTCCCGAACCGTCGCGGCCTCTTCCACCAGGAAACCTTCGCGTTTCAGGACTCCCACCAGAAGCATTCGAATGTCCGCATCATCTTCGATCACAAGGGCGCGGCGTTCGGGAGCTGAGACGGTCATGGGTCCATTTAACCCACAACTGGGAGTCTTGTGGCGAAACGCGTTGTCACCTCCGCGTCAGCGCGGGTTGTTCCGGCCCATCCCGTACCGACCGCACCCTCTATAGAGTGGGCAGTGTCGGAACTGCACCGGACGTTAGGAGCACCAGTCACCATGGACAATGTCCTGTCCTATCTGACGTTCAACACACGGCAGTTCCACGAGATGTCGATGCGCTCGAGGGTGCTCCTCAGCCAGGCGCCGTTGTCCATCACGACGGCGCTGCTGGCCGTTGGGAGTGTGTTCTTCCACCCGGTCGTCTGGGAAACTGCCGCATTCCAGTGGGGGATAGCGCTCAGCGTCGCCCTTCTGTTGGCTTGTGCACTTACGCCGTGGGACAAGCTGCCGTACGGACTGTTCCTCATCATCCCGGTTTTGGATTTCATACCCATCGGCCTGCTTCGGTACGGTGCCGACGTCGAAATTCTTGGGGTCGGTTTGATGGCCGTGTTTCCGGTGCTGTGGCTGACCGCCTCCGGCCTCCACCCCCGACTGGCGCTGGCCGTAAGTCTCCTCGGTCCCTTCGCGATGATCTGGGTGCCGCTTTTCATCACCCGGACCGATATCCGACCGTCCGACCTCACGCAGTCCGCCCTGTTGCCCACCATCATTTTCGGAATCGCCGTGACGATACGCGTCATGACGGCAAGCATGATGGACCAGCAGCGCGCCATGGAGGAGAAGGACCACGCGCTGCAGCAGCTCCTCCAGCGAAGCGCCCAGCGTGAGCGGCTGCTCAACGCCACGGTGAACACGGTCGACGTCGGACTTCTCGCCATTGACGCTGACGGCCATGACATTCTTTTCAACCGCAGGCAGCACGAGATCCACCGGGCAGGGCTGCCGGAGGGCGTGGACGACGCCCCGGAAAAGGACCTCCTGCTGTTCAGTCCCGACGGCGTGACCCCCATGCCCCCGGAGCTGCGCCCGGCGTACCGCGCTGTTGCGGGTCAAACCTTCTCCGACTACCTCATCCGCGTCGGCACCGGCGAAGACCAGCGCGTGCTCTCGGCCTCTGCCCGCATGATGCTGGATGAAAGCGGCAAGCGAGAGGGCGCCGTCGTCGCCTTCAATGACGTGACCGAGCTGGTGAATGCGCTCAACGCCAAGGAGGAGTTCGTCGCCATGGTGTCCCATGAGCTGCGCACTCCGCTCACCGTGATTGTGGGCTATCTGGAACTCCTGCTCGACGACGACGACCTCCCGCCTGAGACGGAGGCGAGCCTCAACGTCATCGCCCGGAATGTCTCGCGCCTCCGCCGGCTCGTCGACGATCTGCTCACCGCGGCTTCGGGTCCTCCGGAAGTCGCCCCCGTCCTTTCCGATCTCGGCGGTATCGCGGCGGAATCGGTTGCGGCCATCGCCTCCCGCGGCAAGGAAGCAGGGGTAACCATAGTGAACGAGATTCCTGCGGGCACCATCGCCCGCTGCGACCCGGCCCGCATCGGCCAGGTGCTGGATAACCTGCTGTCCAATGCCGTGAAGTATTCACCGGCAGGCGGCACCGTGACGGTTCGTGCACAGAAGATGCCCGGTTCGGTGATCTGTGAAGTGGAGGACCAGGGCATGGGGATGAGCCCGGAAGACAGCGCGGAGGTCTTCTCCAAGTTTTTCCGCACTTCAGCGGTGCGGCAGGCGGCGATTCCCGGCGTCGGGCTCGGTCTGGCCATTGTCCGCTCGATCGTGGAGGAACACGGCGGCCAGATCCACTGCCGCAGCGAACTGGGCCGGGGCACCACGTTCACCTTCGAACTGCCGGACAATCCCCACGGCCAGGAGCCCGGCATGAGCAGGTCGGTCAGCGAGGCCAGTCAGTAGGATCCCCGGCACAGAAGAAGCAGGGACCGACCATGATGAGGAAAGTTACTGAATCTCAGCGGATACGCGTAGCCAACCCCGGGTATTCCAGCACGATCCCCTCCTGGTCGACCTGCAGTTCCGCAGTGAAGCCGTGATTGTCGGAGCTGAAGAGCACCACGCCGTTGTGCTCTCCTGTTGCGGCCCGCAACTGGCTGTACATCTGGCCGCTGCGCATCACCCGAAGACTCGGGACCTCCACCCACGCCATGACCATTGAGGTTTCGTCCGCCGGAGCCAATTCCTCGGAGTGGAGGTTCAGCCGGAGGATGGGCATGGTGTTGGTGACCGGGCAGAGGCCGAGGTCGCAGTCGAGGGCGCCTGCCAGCAGCGCCGCGTCTTCGATGCCGGGTGCGGGGAGGTCACATTCACCGGAACTGGAGCTGGTGCTGGTCCATGCTCCATCGTCGTGGCGTTCCAGCTCCAGGTGGCGGCTCCAACCATAACCGTGCGCCGTGACGGTCAGGCGGCGGGTTACCCAGCCGTCGACTGTGGTCAACGCCCAGCTGAGGGCATACGAGTCGGTGCGGGATGTGCCGTGTGCGCTTAACCGTCCGGGCTCGAGGTTGATGGTGGCGGAATCCAGGCGGCCAGGATCGTCGATGCCCTGCCAGGTGTGCAGGAGACTTGTATGCAGTTGATTTCCCATTCGTTCACCTTATGAAGCCGCGGGGCCGCCGCGCCAGAGCCTTGGCCGGATATTGCAGGAGTAGGATCCGAGCATCACTGATGGGCGGAGGGGACATGAGCATGGAAGAGCGGATGCGCCCCTTGCTTCAGCAGGAACTGGCTGACTCCCGAAAGTCGCGCGCCGCCCTGGCATCGGACATCGATTCCACCAGCGACCTGCGCCGCGACTCAAACGTGGATGATGAACATGATCCGGAGGGTCCCACCATCGCGTTTGAACTGTCGCAGTCCGGTACGCTCCTGCGGGACACTGACGCGCGTATCAGTGAACTGGAAGCGGCCCTGACAAGATTGGACGAGGGACGCTACGGCAGGTGCGAAGCGTGCGGGGCAGAGATCGCCGAGGGCCGGCTGGAGGCTCGGCCCTGGACGAGGTTCTGTATAACCCACGCCGCTTCACGCTGACCGCTAACGAAGTCCGCGAACGTTCATCGCGAGATACAGGTGCACCCGGTCGGCCGTGACGGCGGGGTCGTAGCCGGTCAGGTCCACGATCTGCTGCAGCCGATACCGCACGGTGTTGCGGTGCAGCTGCAGGACGTCCGCCACTGCAGCCACTGACCCGTTGTGCGCGAGGTACTTCTCGAGTGTGAGCATCAGCTCGGCGCCGTGCCGCTCGTCGAAGGCCACCAAGGGATCCAGTGCCTCGGCTGCGAGGTCCGCCAGCGGAACGTCCTCGCTGGCCATGAGGAGTGAGGTGAGGCTGAGCCGATCGGGCCGGTTCACCTGCTGGCCCCGGGTGAGGGACTCGCGCGCTTCGAAGTAGCTCCAGCGCAGCCCGCTCGCCTGCGCATAGCCACCGCCGAAACCCACCCGCGCGGTGAAGCCCGCCCCGTGCAGGTAGGTACTCAACGCACGGCTCAGGCTCTCACCGTCGCTTGCCGGCACCACGATCACCAGCCGGTCTTCGAGGACGGCGGTGACGACGTCGTCGTACTTCCCCGGCAGGGGGAGCGTCCGGAGGGCCCGTCGCTGGCCGGTGGCTACGTCCGCCAGCACGACACACTGCTTGCGCGCAATGTCGATGCCGGCACTTCCCAGGCGCGCCGCTGCCTCACCCCCGGCGAGGGTGCCGCGCACCACATCCTGCAGCAACTGCCCGACCACGGCACGCTCGGAGCCCCGGCGCCTCGCCTGGTTGCTCAGCTCAACGCTGATCAGGGTCTGGGCGTAATCCGTAATCGCGTCGCGCCGGTACGGCTCGGCGATGGCCAGGGTGCACCGGTCCTTGAGCCCTGTTGCCACGGGAATGCGGTGCCAGGCGCGGCCCTCATTCCCCGGTGAGGAGGAGGAGAATCTGCTGCCGGTCTCGGCCAACTGAGTCCCATACTGGGAAAGCTCGACGTCGGTGGCCAGCATGGCGGCCAACTCACGCAGAAGTTGCGGCAGTCCGCCGCCGCCCAGAAGCGCGTTGGCCAGAGTCTGATGGCCCTTCAGCAGGTTTTCGAGACGGGCGTAATGCTCGGCAGACAGGGAGTCGGCGACGATCTTGCCGATGGCGATGAACGGGGTTTCATAGGGGACACGGAATACCGGCAGGCCCAGTTCGTCTGCCTGGTCGAGGAAGGCGGCAGGGACCCTTTCGTGGCTGAGGCCGGTGGCGAAGCCGATAGCGAGTGCGCCGGACGCGTGTACATGCCGCACGAAATTGCGCTGGGAGGTAGCGGACTTCTGTCTCAGGCCGGTGGTGAGCACCACCTCGCCGCCGCTGAGGAACGGCTTCGGATCTTCAAGTTCCGTGACCGCAACCCATTGCACCGGTACATCTGTGGCTTCACTGGTACCCACCCTCTGGAGCTTCAGCGCGGGCGTGGCAAGGAGCGCCGGGAGTGTGATCGCCATGACATCAATCATAGGCCCGCGGCCTTGTGCGGATGCATGACGATACGCCGATTGCGCTGTGCGTCTACACCTAGGCTGCGTGGTGTGCACCACGTAGGGTCGGCAATGAATTTGGGCAAGCATGTCCCAAAGCGAAAGGAAAAACGCCGTGGTCACCACACTGCAGAACTTCATCAACGGGAAGTTCGTCACGCCGAGCGGCAGCGAGATGCTCGACATCGTCAACCCCACCAACGGGGAAGTAGTGGCACAGTCGCCGGTCTCCGTGCAGGCAGACATCGACGCCGCGATGAGCGCGGCCAAGACGGCCTTCTCATCCTGGAAGCGGGTGACTCCCGGCCAGCGCCAACTCATGCTGCTGAAGCTCGCAGACGCCATCGAGGCCAACAGCGAGGAGCTCGTCGAAGCCCAGCACCGCAACACCGGCCAGGTGCGCGAAATGATCGCCTCCGAGGAGGTCGCCGCCGGGGCCGACCAGATGCGGTTCTTCGCCGGCGCCGCACGCCTGCTCGAGGGCAAGTCCGCAGGCGAGTACTTCGAGGGCCACACATCGTACGTACGCCGCGAACCCGTGGGCGTCGTCGCACAGGTCGCACCCTGGAACTATCCATTCCTGATGGCTATCTGGAAGATCGGCCCGGCGCTCGCAGCGGGAAACACCATCGTGCTGAAGCCGAGTGACACCACGCCGGAGTCCACACTCGTCCTCGCACGGCTCACCCAGGGAATCCTGCCCGACGGCGTCCTCAACGTTGTGCTCGGCACAGGTGAGACCGGAGCGGCCATGGTTGAGCACAAGACCCCCGCCATGGTGTCGATCACCGGCTCGGTACGTGCGGGCATCGCTGTCGCCACCGGCGCAGCAAAGAACCTGAAGCGGGCGCACCTCGAACTGGGAGGCAAGGCTCCCGCCATCGTTTTCGCCGACGCGGAGGTGAAGAAGACCGCCGCAGCCATCGCTGAGTTCGCCTTCTTCAACGCGGGCCAGGACTGCACCGCGATCACCCGGGTACTGGTGCAGGACTCGGTGCACGACGACCTCGTGTCAGCCATGGTGGAACACACCAAAACCCTCACGACAGGCGATGCGGACGACACGAAGAACTACTTCGGTCCGCTGAACAACATCAACCACTTCAACGCCGTCAGTGCCGTCATGGACGCTCTGCCCTCGCACTGCTCCGTGGCCACCGGCGGAAAGCGTTCGGGCGACAGGGGTTACTTCTTCGAAGCGACCATCGTCACCGGCGCTCAGCAGACTGACGATATCGTGCAGAAAGAAACCTTCGGCCCGATCATCACCGTGCAGAAGTTCACCACCGAGGACGAGGCAGTCGACATGGCGAACGACGTCGATTACGCCCTCGCCTCCAGCGTCTGGACCACCGACCACGGTACGGCCATGCGCGTCTCCCGTGATCTGGACTTCGGTGCGGTCTGGATCAATACCCACATCCTCCTCACCGCCGAGATGCCGCACGGCGGTTTCAAGAGTTCCGGTTACGGCAAGGATCTCTCGATGTACGGCGTCGAGGACTACACCCGCATCAAGCACGTCATGAGCGCGCTGGACGCGTAACAGCGCCCGCCCAGAAAGGACCTACCCATGACCACCCAGGCACTCCAGGAATTCCGGCTCGAACAGAAGCGCCGCATCATCGGTGACTTCCCCGGCCCCAAATCCACCGCGCTGAACGCGCGCCGCGCCGCCGTCGTCGCCAAGGGCGTCTCCTCCGGCGTTCCCGTCTACGTAGCTGACGCGGACGGCGGCGTTGTGCACGACGTCGACGGCAACTCCTTCATCGACTTCGGATCCGGCATCGCGGTGACGAGCGTCGGCGCGTCCGATCCCGCCGTCGTCGGCGCCGTGAAGGAGCAGGTGGAGCACTTCACACACACCTGTTTCATGGTGACCCCCTACGAGGGATACATCGCCGTCGCCGAGAAGCTCGCCGAGCTGACGCCGGGTGACTTTGAAAAGCGCACCGTGCTGTTCAACTCCGGAGCGGAGGCGGTCGAGAACGCCATCAAGATCGCCCGTCTGGCAACCGGTCGGCCGGCCGTTGCCGCCTTCGACCACGCCTATCACGGCCGCACCAACCTGACCATGGCGTTGACCGCCAAGTCCCTGCCGTACAAGGGCGGCCCCGACGGCAACTTCGGTCCGTTCGCCTCGGAGGTTTACCGGCTTCCGATGAGCTACCCGTTCCGCGAGGAGAACCCGTCGATCACGGGCGAGGAAGCGGCCAAGCGGGCGATCTCCGTGATGGAGAAGCAGATCGGCGCCGAGTCGCTCGCCGCCATCATCATCGAGCCGGTGCAGGGGGAGGGCGGCTTCATTGTTCCCGCCGAAGGCTTCCTGCCCACCCTTGCCGCGTGGGCCAAGGAGAAGGGGGTCGTCTTCATCGCCGACGAGGTTCAGTCGGGCTTCTGCCGCACCGGCGAGTGGTTCGCGGTGAACCATGACGGTGTGGTCCCGGACCTCATCACCATGGCCAAGGGCATTGCCGGCGGTATGCCGCTCTCGGCTGTCACCGGCCGTGCCGACCTGCTCGACGCCGTCCACCCGGGCGGTCTCGGCGGAACCTACGGCGGCAACCCTGTTGCTTGCGCTGCAGCGCTCGCCGCCATCGACACGATGACCGAGTTCGATCTTTCGGCGCGTGCGCGGCGGATCGAGGAGATTGTGGTGCCCCGGCTGCGCGCACTCCAGGAGGAGACAGGGATCATCGGTGAGGTACGCGGCCGCGGTGCAATGCTCGCCGTCGAGTTCGTGATGCCCGGCACGAAGGAGCCGAACGCCGTAGCGACGAAGGCCATTGCAGCGGCGTGCCTGCAGGAAGGCGTCATCATCCTCACCTGCGGCACGTACGGCAACGTCATTCGCCTGCTGCCTCCGTTGGTCATCGGTGAGGAGCTCCTCAACGACGGCCTGGACGTCCTGGAAGCTGCGATCCGCGGGGTCAAGTAACACCAGAGCTCCTGCACGACGACGGCGGTCGGTTGGGCAGCCCAATCCGGGCTGTACCGGCCGGCCGCTGTCGTCTGTTCGCTCAGGCGCCTGTGCGGTCGATCTCGAGCAGGTCACCGACCTCGCACTCAAGAACCTCGCAGATGGCTCGGAGGGTCGAGAAGCGGATGGCCCGAGCCCGGTCATTCTTGAGGATGGACAGGTTGACAATGCTCATGTCCACCCGTTTTCCGAGCTCGGTCAGGGTCATTCCACGAGCGGCAAGCAATTCATCCAGGCGGCAATGAATTCCGGTGTCCTCCGACTCCCTGATTCCCATCTAGACCAGCCCGTCGGTGTCGCGTTTGAGGCGGTAGCCGGCCTCGAATGCTCCGGCCACCAGCGCCGCGCAAAGTCCGACGGCGAGCGGCGCGAGATCGAGCTCCATCAGGAAGAAGCTTCCGTCCTGACGCGGCGGGAGTACATCGATCCTCTCAAGTACCGCGTGCACTGCGAAGGCCTGCAGCAACGAACCCAGTGTGCCGCTCACGATGATTGCGATTCCCGACACGGCGATTAGACCGGGCAGGCGCCGTGTGAACGGCGTGCGCCGGAAGATCCGCCAACCAAGCCAGGCGGCAGTGCCGATTGCGATGATGGCCGCCAGAAAACCCAGCGCCGAGGCCGAACCGAGCAGCCAGCGCTCCTGGCCAGTCACGTCACTCAACGTGATCTCAGCTGCGGAGTAAGTAGCGCCGTCGATGCCGGAAACGCCTTCTCCTAGCGCCGGCGCCTGCAGGTTCGCCAGCGGAACATCGAGAGTCAGGGGACCGGGCGCTACGACGGTGAGCGCTGCGGCGACGGAAAGGGTGACTGCCGAGATCGCGAGAATCGCTGCGACTCCCAGGGCAGCGCCCCGGTCAGCACGCTGAAGCAGGTTTCCCATCAGACCAGCCCTTCCGTCTCCCGCTGCAACCGGGTCCCGATGTGGAAAGCACCGGCGAAGAGCGCGCAGATCACTCCGACCACGAGCGACGCCATATCCGCCTCGGTAAAGAGGTAACCGACCTTGAAGGGCGCACCGTCGAGCGGAATCCCGAGGTCCACGAGGATTGACCTCGAGGCGACGGAGAAGAGCGCGGGAAAAACGAAGGCACCTGCGATGTTCACGACGGCGATGGTTGCGAGACCGGCTGTAATGAGCCGGCCGAACGGACGCCCCCGGTAGAGCCGCAGGGCGAGCACCAGAAAGAACACCAGTGTGGCGGCGAGAACGAGGCAACCCAGAATGAGGGTGAAGATCCACGGTGTCATCGCGGAGATGCTCACGCCGTGCACCGTCATCGAGAAGGAATCAAAGGTGGCATCGGTGACGTTGCTGCCGAGCAGATTGGGCCCTTCCGGCGACGTGCTGGAGGGCAGTGACAGGAATGTCATTCCATTCGCGGCCAGAACTACGGCGACGACCATGACGACGGCAAGGAGTGTCACCCCCAGGCCCAGCAGCACCATCACGGTGATGAGGCCGCCTTTCTCCATGGCTCGAAGAGCTCCGCGGGGCGGAGTGGCGGACAGTATCGCGGCGTTCATGAAACCTCCGGTTGTTAACGGTTATCGCTAATAACGGTAGTCGTTAAGTTAACGAAAGTCGATAAGGACTAGCGGAGTCGAGTTGTCGGCGCCGGACGTCCTATTGCGTCCAAGTGGTCAAACCGGCATACTAAACGAACGCAATTCGTTTTGTGATCCCGGTGACAGTGGCAAACCCGCTTACCCACACGGCGGTCCTCAAAATATTTTCCTAACAAAGAGGTAAGGAACCCATGAGCACTATGCAAGTGCGCACCGGCGATCCAGACAGCACTCCCACCTACTCCGGCAAAGGACTGAAGACGGGGCAGCTCGGCCTTCTGGCCGTCATCGTCATCGGTATTTCCACTATTGCCCCGGCCTATGTCTTGACCAGCACACTTGGACCCACGGTGCAGAGCATCGGTGTCCATCTGCCGGCAATCTTCATCGTCGGCTTCATCCCGATGTTCCTGGTAGCTCTCGGGTATCGGGAATTGAACGCTGACACCCCGGACAGCGGCACCACCTTCACCTGGGTGACCAAGGCCTTCGGGCCGTATATCGGCTGGATCGGCGGATGGGGGCTGCTCGCGGCGAACATCATCGTGCTCTCGAATCTGGCCGGTGTCGCCGTCGACTTCTTCTATCTCTTCCTTGCACAGCTGACCGGGCAGGATGCGATTGCGGACCTGACGAGCATTCGGTGGCTGAACATCCTGACCTGCCTCGTCTTCGTGGGTGCGGCGGTCTGGGTATCCTGCCGCGGCGTGAAGACCACCAAGGCTGTGCAGTACGCCCTCGTCGGACTCCAGGTAGCTGTTCTTGCCTGGTTTGTGGTTGCCGCTTTCAGCCGCATTCAGCAGGGTGCTGCAGCTGACTCCATTTCATTCAGCTGGGATTGGTTCAACCCCTTCGCGATCGAGAGCTTCTCCGCCTTCGCGCTGGGCCTCTCACTGTCGATCTTCGCCTTCTGGGGCTGGGACGTCTGCCTCACGGTGAGCGAGGAATCCCGCGACGGAAAGCGCACCGCAGGCCTGGCAGCTGCGGGCACCGCCGTCGTCGTACTGGGGATCTACCTGCTCGGCGCAATTGCAACGGTGATGTTCTCCGGAGTCGGAACGGAGGGCCTCGGCCTCAACAATGCGGACATCTCGGAGAACGTCTTCGCGGCGCTTGCAGCCCCGGTCATGGGCCCGTTCGCAATCCTGCTGTCTCTTGCCGTGCTGTCCAGCTGCGCGGCGTCCCTGCAGTCGACGTTCCTGTCACCGGCACGCAGCCTGCTCGCCATGGGCTACTACAAGGCACTGCCCGACAGGTTCGCAACGGTTCACCCGAAGTTCCGTTCGCCCGTCTTCGCCACTGTGGTTGCCGGCGTCATCTCCGCGGGCTTCTACTCCCTGATGCGCGTCATCAGCGACAACGTCCTGAACGACACCATCATGGCGCTCGGCCTGATGATCTGCTTTTACTACGGACTCACCGCGCTCGCCTGCGTCTGGTACTTCCGCCGGACGGCCTTCAGCTCGGCACGTAACTTCGTCTTCCGTTTCCTTGCCCCACTGCTCGGCGGCATCGGTCTGGTGATTGTCTTCCTGCAGACCGCCGTCGACAGCTGGGATCCGGCATTCGGCAGCGGCTCGGAGATCTTCGGCGTCGGCCTGGTGTTCGTCATCGGCGTCGGGATCATCGCACTGGGCGTGGTCGTCATGATGTTCGTCCGCCGCTCCCGCCCCGGGTTTTTCCGTGGCGAGACGCTGCGCAAGGACACCCCCGCGCTGGAGGTCGCCGAGTAACTAGACGCCCGCGGGCTGCCCAAGCTGCTCGCGGTGGTGAGGCCTCGCGTTCTTCCGGACCGTACGAACCATGTCCACGGTAAGGAGCGCGAGGCCCAGCCATACCAGGCCGAATCCGATCCACCGCTCCAGCGGCATCTCCTCCCCGAAGACGGTGAGGGCGAGGATAAATTGCAACACCGGTGCCAGGTACTGGAGCATTCCGATGGTCGTGAGTGGCAGCCGCCGGGCTGCTGCGCCAAAGAAGATCAACGGGACGGCCGTGATGATGCCGGACGCGGCCATGATCCAGAAGTGGCCCGGGCCCTCTGTGGTCAGCGTCGCTCCGCCGGAAACCGTCAGCCAGATCATGACCCCCGCAGCAATCGGCGTTAGGACCGCTGTCTCGATGCTCAGGCTCGAAACGGCGTCGACACTCGGCCCGACCCGTTTCTTCACGAACCCGTAGAGCCCGAACGAGAACGCAAGCGTCAGGGCGATGAACGGCACGCTGCCGTATCCAACCGCCAGAACGACGACGGCGACAACACCCATCCCCACGGCCGCCCACTGGAGCGGGCGGAGCTTCTCGCGAAGCACGAAGACGCCGAGAAGTACCGAAACGATGGGGTTGATGAAGTAGCCCAGCGAGGCTTCGATGGCATGTCCGTTGGTGACGCCGTAGGTGTAGACGAACCAGTTCACGGCGATCAACAGCGCGGCAACCGTCAGGGTCCCGAGCACCCGCCGGTCGGAGACGGCGACGCGGAACGTCTTCCAGGAGCGCAGCACTGTGAGCAGCAGGGCACAGAAGATCAGCGACCAGAGCACCCGGTTCGCCACGATCTCGACGGCGGTGGCCGGCAGCAGGATCAGGAAATACAGGGGGAGCATGCCCCACAAGCCGTAGGCGCCGATGCCGAACAGGATGCCCGTGGCGTTATCGCTGCGGGCGGGGCGCGGTGTCTTGTGGGTGCGGGTCACATGCGTGCCAACCGTCGACGTGCTGTTCCTATTCCACCCGCCTTCCGGGTGAGCCTCGCCACTGGTTTCGACGCGGGTCGAATCGGGGATTTAGAATAGGAAACTGTGCGCTAATGCGCGCGTTCCCATCCCTCCGGGGAAGCTCCCAGGTACTCCACCAGGAAGAAGGCATCAGTGTCCAGCACGACGTCGGCCCGTCCGCTTCGGGTCGCCATCATCGGCGCAGGCCCGGCCGGTGTTTATGCCGCAGACATCCTGACCAAGTCGCAGGAGGTCAAGGGCGGAGACTTCGAACTCTCCATCGATCTCTTCGACCAGTACCCGGCACCGTATGGCCTGATCCGCTACGGCGTGGCCCCGGATCATCCGCGTATCAAGGGCATTGTCACTGCACTGCACAAGGTGCTGGACCGCGGCGACATCCGCTTCCTTGGCAACGTGAACTACGGCCGCGACCTCACCTTGTCAGACTTCCGGACCTTCTATGACGCCGTCATTTTCGCGACGGGTGCCGTGAAGGACGCCGATCTGAACATCCCCGGCGTGGAGCTCGAGGGATCCTTCGGCGGGGCGGACTTCGTCTCCTGGTATGACGGACACCCCGATGTCGACCGCGACTGGCCGCTGGACGCCAAGGAGATCGCCGTCATCGGGAACGGCAACGTGGCGCTGGACATCGCCCGCGTCCTGTCCAAGCACGCCGACGACCTCCTGGTGACCGAGATTCCGGCCAACGTCTACGCCGCACTGAGGCGGTCTCCGGTGACGGACGTGCACGTCTTCGGCCGCCGCGGGCCGGCGCAGGTGAAGTTCACGCCGCTCGAGCTGCGCGAGCTTTCGCACTCCCGTGACGTCGACATCGTGCTTTACCCGGAGGACTTCGACTTTGACGAAGCATCCGAGCAGCAGATCGCCAGCAACAACCAGACCAAGACCATGGTCAAGACGCTGACCAACTGGCTCGTCGAACAGCCGGAGGACCCCTCCGAGTTCACAGCCTCGCGCCGCCTGCACCTGCACTTCCTGCACAGCCCGGTCGAAATCACCGATTCCCCTGAAACTCCGGGGAAGGTGGCGAACATCCGCTTCGAGCGCACCCGCCTCAACGGCACCGGCGGAGTCGAGGGGACCGGGGAGTACCTCGACTACCCGGTCCAGGCCGTGTATCGCGCGATCGGCTATTTCGGATCTGAGCTGCCGGAGGTCGGTTACGACGAGCAGAACGGCGTTATCCCCAACGAGGGCGGCCGCGTCATTGACGAGTCGGGCAACCCGGTTCCGGGGATCTACTGCACGGGCTGGATCAAACGCGGACCGGTCGGGCTGATCGGCCACACCAAGGGCGACGCGCTCGAAACCATCGGCTTCCTCCTCGAGGACCGCCTGAACCTCCCGCCCGCCGAGCACCCATCCGAGGACGCCATCATCAACCTCCTTGAGGAGCGCGGCGTCCGGTACACCACCTGGGAAGGCTGGCTTCGGTTGGATGCCCACGAGATGAAGTTGGGTGCCAACTATATGCACGACGACGCCAGCCTCCCTGAGCTGGTTCGCGAACGAGTGAAGCTTGTTCCGCGCGAGGACATGATCGCTATCTCCCGCGGGGAGTAAGCTGCGAGGCCGGTTTGATGACGGCCTGATGAAGTGTTTTTTGGGCGGCAAGTTAGGTTTGCCTACACTTGCCTTGGCCCTCCGGCCGTTTCTCCCGTGTCTGCAGCTGAGATATCAGCAGACGCTTTAGCTAGGTGGTTTCCCGTTGCGCACTTCACTCGCGTCCGTTTCCCTGGGGCTTGTTGCCCTGCTGTCCATCTCCGGCTGCACCTTCAGCGGCACGTCGGGCAGCGCGGGCGAGGCTGCTGACCCGGACCAGCGGATCGTGGTCAACAACTTCCGCGCGCCCGTCGCCGACTGGGCGCTCGAGAGCGACGCTGCCTACATCCTCTCCCTGTCCGGGTGTCTGGAGACACTGACCCGATATGACGAGGAGCAGGGGAAGATCGTTCCGTCCCTCGCAACCGAATGGACACAGGTTGCACCGCTTGAGTGGGACTTCACCATTCGCGAGGGCGTCACGTTCCAGGACGGCACTGTGCTCGATGCTGCCGCTGTGGTCGGTTCACTGCAGAACGTGCTCGACGCCGAAGTTCCAGCCCGCGCCTTCAGCACCGCCGTGGTCAGCGAAGTCACTGCGGTAGACGAGTCCACGGTTCGTGTCACCACCCCTACCGAGAGTCCGCTGGTTCCTTACCGTCTGGCCAGCGTCAACACCGGGATCCTGTCGCCCGCGGCCTTCGAGGGTGAAACGGTAGACCCGTTCGGCCACTGCACAGGGCCGTTCGAGCCCGTGTCCGAAAAACCCAAACAGTCGTTGACGGTTGACCGCAACGAGGACTACTGGGGCGGTGCGGTGCAGCTCGCCGGCGGCGAGATCCGGTTCATCACCGACGGCGCCACACGCACCGCCCAGATTCAGACCGGTGAAGCGGACGTCTCCCTCTCCATCCCAGTCTCCGGCCTGGCGGCCCTTGAAGCCGACCCGAACGTGAGTGTCCTGAAGGCCGATTCGCCGAGAACCGCCACGCTGTACATGAACAACGGCAGGGCGCCGTTCGACGACGTCGACTTCCGTAAAGCCGTCCGCTCAGCCCTGGACCTGGAAGCACTGGCCGCGAGCGTTTATGAAGACGCCGCAATCCCGGCAACCGGTCCCTTCGCTCCGTCGGAGCCGTGGGCTGTCGACGGCGCAGCGGTGCCACAGCAGGACGTTGATGCCGCCAAGGAGCTACTCTCCTCCGCCGGCTACAGCGCCGACCGTCCGCTCGAGATCGTCGCCATCGTGGAGCGAGCAGAGTTCGCCGATGTGGCCACCGTCATCCAGGAGAACCTGAAGACGGTCGGTGTTCCCGTGAAGATCACGACCAAGGAGTACGCCGCTGTGGAACCGGACCTGCTGTCCGGCAACTATGACATGGTCCTGAGCCAGCGCAACCGCCTGATCGACATCGCCGATCCCATCGGGTTCCTCACCGCTGACTACACGTGTGAAGGCAGCTACAACCTGAGCCACTTCTGCAACCCGGAGTACGACAAGTTGGTGGCGCAAGCCGCCACCACGGCCGACACCGCCGAGCGTTACACGCTCTACGCCGAAGCCGGGCAGATCCTCCAGGACGAGGCCGTGAACATCTGGCTCGTCAATGAGCAGGCTATTGACGCCGTGCGCACCGATCTGCAGGCCCACGTGCAGGATCCGCTGTCCCGGTACGTGCTCCGTGCGGAGACGGCCAAGTCTGCGTCCTGACCATGGCCCTCCCGCGTAGGCCCGAAGATCAGGGCCGCTCATGATGCTGTTCCTCGCCAGGAGAACGGCTGCCCTGGTGGCGGCCGTTCTCCTGGCGTCTTTCGCGGTCTTTCTAATCCCTTATGTCACGCCCGGCGATCCAGTGCGGAAGATCATCCGCTCCAGGGTGTCCGGCGACATGGTGGACGGATCCGCCGTCGAATCCCTGTCCCTTCAGCTGGGGCTTCAGGACCCGCTCTGGACCCAGTATCTGCGCTGGCTGGGTCAGCTGGTCCGCGGAGATATGGGCTTGTCCTACACGAGCCGCACCCCCGTGGTGGAGCAGGTACTGCCCGCCCTCTGGATCACTCTCAGCCTCGTGGTCATGACTCTTGCCGCGGCCGCCCTGGTGTCCGTGGTCCTCGGCGTTACGGCGGCCCTCACGGAGGGCCGTGCGGCGGACAAGGCCATCACCGCGCTAAACCAGGCCTTCATCGCCATGCCCGAATACTGGCTGGCGCCGATGCTCGTCCTGGTCTTCGCGATCCAGCTCTCCGTGCTGCCGTCGGCAGGGTGGGAGGGCCCGACGTCGGCTGTGCTGCCGGTCGCGGTCCTCGCCTTGCGCCCCACAAGTCATTTCACGTCTGCGGTACGCGATGGGATGCTTGAGGCCCTGGCAGCAGACCACGTGGTGGCCGCACGGGCCAGGGGGCTCAGCCGCTTCGACACCGTGCGGAAGCACGTCATTCCCAACGGACTGCTCCCGCTGACGACGCTGGTTGCCGTCTGGTTCGCAGGTCTTCTGGGAGGATCGGTCATCATTGAGGTGATCTTCGCCATTCCGGGCATGGGGCGCCTGCTTTTTGACGGCGTGCTGAACAGCGACATTCCGCTGGCGCAGGGCGCGGTCGTCCTCGTCGTCGGGCTTGCGGTGGTGCTGACCACTGCGGCCGACCTTGTGCACGGACTCCTCAACCCACAGGTCAGGATGCGCCATGCGTAAGCTCACCCGGGCAGTGGGCCGTCTGCCGGTGCACCTTCGCATCGCGACCGCCGTGCTCGCGCTCATCGTACTGTCAGTCGCCCTCGGCGCCTGGATTGCGCCCTATCCGCCGGCCGAGCAGGATCTCGTATCCCGGCTTGCTCCGCCTGGTGCTTCACACTGGCTGGGCACGGACCACCTGGGCCGTGACACCCTGAGCCGACTGCTCGACGGCGGCCGCTTCTCACTGACCATCGCAGCCCTTGCCACCGTACTTACCGCGGCAATCGGCACAGCGATCGGTGTGCTTAGTGCACGCCGGCGCGGATGGCTCGACGAGTTTTTCACCCGTACCAGTGACGTTCTGCTGGCGATGCCGGAAATGGTGATTGCACTGTTCCTGGTTGCGGCGCTTGGCGCGGGGTACCCATCACTGCTGCTTGCCCTGACCGTGACCGGCTGGACACCCTTCGCCAGGCTGGCCAGGGCACTGGCCTACGACGTCTCGGCGCGCGGGTTCATGGACGCAGCCAGGGTGCTGGGGTGCCCGCCCTGGTTCATAGTGCTGCGGCATATCCTGCCCCATCTTGCTGGACCTCTGCTCGGGCAGGCCACCCTCCGCTTCGGCCAATTTCTGATCAGTGTCGGCGCCCTCTCCTACCTGGGCCTGGGGGTGCAACCTCCGCAGTCGGATTGGGGGTCGATGCTCGCCGCCGCCCAACCCTACGCAGTAAGGTCGCCCATGACCATGCTCGCCCCGGGCCTGGTCATCTTCGTCGTCGCGCTCTGCGTGACGCTTCTCGGCCAGCATCTGGCACGTATGTCGGGCAGCACATTGCTGCTCGCCGCATCAGTTCCGACGGCGGCTGCCGGCCATGGGTGAGGGTCTGTCCATCGAGGGTCTCAGCCTCGCCGGGTCCAGCACCGGGCCGGCTGCTCGGCTGCCGTCCGGAGAAGGCGGGGTTCCTCCGCTGCTGCTTTCCGGCGTCGGGCTCTCCGTCGAGCCGGGTGAGATGGTGGCCTTGGTGGGGGCCTCCGGAAGCGGTAAAACCATGACTGCGCTGTCGGTGCTGGGATTGCTTCCGCCCGGGATCCGTGTTGCGTCCGGCTCTATCCGGCTCGGCGGGACAGAACTCCTGAGCTGTGAAGACAAGGAGCTCAACCGTATTCGCGGCGGCCGGCTGGGCATGCTGTATCAGCAGCCGAAGCGCATGTTGAATCCGAGGATGACGATCGGACGCCACCTCGCTGAGCCGCTGAAACTGCACCGCGGACTGCGCGGACGAGCTGCCAAAGCGCAGACACTGAGGCTGCTTTCCGACGCCGGGTTCGAGGATCCGACCCGTTGTGCGCGCTCGTACCCGCATCAGCTCTCCGGCGGGATGGCACAGCGGGCCATGCTCGCGCTTGCCATGGCCGGTCAGCCGGAGATGCTGCTCGCCGACGAGCCGACGTCGGCGCTGGACAAAGTGCTCGAGCGGCAGATCCTGGAGCTGATCGATACGCAGAGAAACGTGCACGGGCTCGGGGTCCTCTACATCACCCATGACCTGGCCACCGTCTCGGCATTCGCTGATCGGGTGGTGGTGATGGACGGCGGCCGCATCCAGGAGACTGGTCCGGTCAGGACTGTATTGAATACACCGCAAACCACGTTCACGCGGGAACTGCTCTCGGCGTCAGCCCTCACAACGGCGACGGTCGACCCCGCGCGGGAACCTGTGCGCATCCCGGTGGAGAGCCTGCTCCGGGCCCGCACGGTTCAGGCAAGGGCGGCTGAGACGCTTCCGCGCATCCCGGTCCGCGTTGCGGCGGAGAAGCAAGGAGGTGGCCATGCGGTCCGGACTCCGCTCCCGACGCCGGTCGCCAGGGGCGGGGCCTCCTCGGTCGAGGCCGGGTCGCCACGCACCATCTTGGCACTGGAGAACGTCACCAAGCGGTTCCCCTCGAACGGGCGCGGTGCCCGACCGGCTCTCGACGGAGTCTCCCTCAGCGTGCGGGAGGGGGAGATCCTTGGTGTGCTGGGGCAGTCAGGTTCCGGAAAAAGCACACTCGCCCGCCTGCTCGTCGGTGTGGAGACGCCAGATCGAGGCCGAATCATTCGATCGCCGCGGCCAGGGGAGGTGAAGGACCCAACGGCAGTGCAGTTGGTTTTCCAGGAGCCGCACGACGCATTTGACCCACGCATGAAACTGCGCGCCAGCCTGGAAGCTGCATTGCTGCGCCGTCGTGCCCTCACTGCGGACGAGCGTGAGGCGCTCATCAGGCAGTCTGTCCAAGACGTTGAACTGGGGGCGGATCTGCTGGAACGCTACCCGAGCCAATGTTCCGGCGGACAACTTCAGAGACTTACGATTGCGAGGGCGCTCCTCCTGGATCCGGCGGTACTGATCTGCGATGAGGCTACCTCCGCCCTGGACGCCGTTACCCAGCGCAAGGTCCTGGACCTGCTGTTGCGCCTGCACCACGACCGCCGGCTCGCCCTCATCATGATTTCCCACGACATGAACGTCATCCGGTATATGAGCCGGCGGGTGGCAGTGCTCTATCAGGGCGCCCTCGTTGAGCTGGCACGCACGACCGACTTCTTCGCGAAGCCGGAGCACAGCCACAGCAAGCAGTTGGTTGCTGCTGCGCAAACGATACAGAGACCGACCAGTGTCGCGATACCCCTCTGAAACGCGCACACTTCTCGGTGCGCAGCTGGTCTTCAACCTGGGCTTCTATGCTGTAATACCCTTCCTGGCCGGAGCCATGGGCGGGGATTACGGGCTGGACGCGGCCGCCGTCGGGCTTGTCCTTGGTGCCCGGACGTTCAGTCAGCAGGGCATGTTCCTCTTTGGTGGTCTGCTGGCCGACCGGTGGGGTGCCCGCCGTGCCATCCTCACTGGCTGTCTGGTCCGCATCGCCGGTTATGCGACGCTGGCGGCGGCGTCGGACTTCACCCTTTTTCTCCTGGGCGCCGTGCTCACCGGGGCAGGGGGTGCGCTGTTCTCGCCAGCCCTTGAATCCCAACTCTCGTACGCGGACCGTTCGAGACAGGTTCCCCGCACGAGCCGTACACCCTCGAACGCCGACGGACGGAAGGGCGGCCGGTCGGTGTTCGTCTGGTTGGCCATCACAGGTGAAATAGGAGCGCTGCTCGGACCCCTGCTTGGAGCGGCATTGCTGGGGTGGGGGTTCGATGCAGCATTGGCCGCAGGAATAGCTGTCTTCGCCGCCGTGACCATACTGCTGTGGTTCCGGCTGCCCGCCGACGTCCCGGTACGCCGACCGCAGGAGGGTGAAGCGGAAGTCGAAGCGCGCCGCCCCGGTGACGCTCTGGCGTGCCTGCGAAACCGGCGGTTCGTCGCCTTTTGCCTTCTTGCAAGCACCAGCATGCTGGCGTACAACCAGCTCTATTTCGCGTTTCCGCTCGAATTGGGCCGGCGGGGACTGGAGAGTTCGTGGCTGGCCGTGCTGTTCCTGACCGCTTCGGTGATGACCCTGCTGCTCCAGTTGCCCGTCGCTGCAATGGGCCAACGGATCGGGCCGGGGCGGGCCGTGTCGGTGGGGTTCCTGCTGATGGCCAGTGCGATGGGAATCACCGCACTGACGGCGGTAGCTGCAGGGACGCGCTCCGAGGCATCAGGCTGGGACGCACAGGGAGCAGGACCAGCCATCGCGGGAGTACCGCACGCCGCGGTACTGATGGTCTGCATCGTCGGAGTCCTCATGCTCGGTCATATGCTGATTCGGCCCACGGTCCTCGCGCTCATACCCAGCTTCATCCCGGAGAGCGCCGGAGCGGGAGCAGGCCGTGGCGCCTACTACGGGCTCTCAGCAACGTGCGGCGGCGTCGCAGTGCTGGCTGGAAACGCACTGCTGGGCTGGCTGCTGGACCTGACCGACCGGCATCACTGGTGGCCGGGAACCCCCTGGCTGCCACTCATCGCACTTGCCCTGCTAGCAGCGCTCCTGCTGCCGAAGCTGCTGCATGGAAGTCACCCCGCGCTCCGGCACCCTGAGTCGGCCCGAAGGACGAGGCAGTAAGCACTCGCCCTTGTCAGGTGAGGTACTCCAGAGAATAATCCGCACTGGTACCGGTCCGTCGGCGGGATGCGGCGCTGCTCCGGGCTGTGGGAAGGACTGACCGTGAAAGCAATCGTCGTGGGCGCGGGAATCGCGGGTCTCGCCACCGCCGTCAACCTTGCTGACGCGGGGTGGCAAGTGGAGATACTCGAGAAGTCAGGCGGCCCTAGGGCCAGCGGTTACATGATGGACTTCTTCGGCGCCGGATACGACGCCGCGGAGAAGATGGGTGTTTTACCTGCACTCGAGGCACGTGCCTATTCCGTTGATGAAGTGTCCTACGTCGACTCGACGGGTCGCACCACCGGGCGGCTCAGCTTCAAGCGATTCGCTGAAGCCGTCAATGGACGGCTGCTGAGCATCATGCGGCCCGATCTCGAGGAAGCGCTGCGGGAGAGCCTTCCCGCGTCGGTTCCGCTTCGCTACGGTGCGACATTTACGCGGATCGAGAATGATGCCGACGGAGTCCGGGTCCATACAAGTGACGGTCGATTCGTTGACGGTGATCTTCTGGTCGGCGCAGACGGTATCCACTCGGCGGTGCGGGAAGCCCTCTTCGGGCCGGAGGCGCAGTTCATCAGGTACCTCGGATTCCATACTGCAGCGTTCACCTTTGACGATTCCGAGATCAATAGTCAGGTCAGAGGCCGCTTCGCGGTCAGTGACACCAAGGACAAGCAGATAGGGCTATACGGGTTGCGGGGCACCAGGGTCGCGGCTTTCCTGATCCATCGCGATGGATCGCCAATCCTGCCGGCCAACCGGAGGGAGACCCTGCGCAGGGAATTTGCGGATGCTGGCTGGCTTGCCCCGCGCGCGCTCGACCAGGCGCCTACGAACCTCTACTACGACGTCGTTGCCCAGGTCCACCTGGATCGTTGGCATACGGGGCGCGTAGTCCTGGTGGGTGACGCGTGCCAAGCCGTTTCCCTGCTCGCAGGTCAGGGATCCTCATTGGCTATCGCGGGAGCCCGGGTCCTGGTCGCTCTCCTTGTGCATGCTCCGTCAATCAATGACGGTCTCGCTGCCTATCAGGATCATTGGATGCCCGTCGTGCGCGAGAAGCAGGAGGCGGGACGGCGCGCAGGGCGGTGGTTCCTGCCGTCGTCAGACGCGGATTTGATGGTGCGGCGGGTGATGACCAGGCTCTCCCGCCTTCCGCTCGTCAACCGGTCCATCGGGAATGCGCTGGCGGGTAAGGCAGTGCGGATTCCATAACCTTGATGAGCAAGCGTTCGCTTGCGTATTATTGACCTGTGGCTGATATCTTCCGGGCTCTCGACGACGAGACAAGGCGGCTGATCCTCGATGAATTGTTCGCGCGGGACGGCCAGACGCTGTTCGAAATTTGCTCGGTTCTGACCATGCGGCATGAAGTGGCCAGCTCCCGGCAGGCTATTTCACAGCATTTGGGGGTCCTCGAAGCTGCCGGGCTGGTCACGACCGAGCGCCGGGGGCGTTCGAAGTTCCACTACTTCAATCCAGGGCCACTCGCCGAGATCGCGAACCGGTGGCCTGCCAGTGAGAGGGCAAGTGCATGAAAATCGCGCTGACGAGCATTTTCGTCGATGACCAGCGGGCGGCTCACGCCTTTTATACGGATGTCCTCGGGTTCCGGACCCGCCATGATATCCCGCTGGGTGAGGACTTCTGGTTGACCGTCGTTTCTCCGGAGGCGCCGGACGGGCCGGAGTTGCTCCTTGAGCCTGCGGGCCACCCGGCCGTCAAGCCCTACCGGGATGCCCTGGTGGAGGATGGTATCCCGCTGGCTCAGTTCAACGTCGATGACCTTGCCGCGGAGCATGCTCGGCTTGCCGGCCTCGGGGTTCAGTTCACTCAGCCGCCCACTGACATCGGCACGGCCCTCGTCGCTGTGCTGGATGATACCTGTGGCAATCTCATTCAGCTGATCGAGATGAAAGCTCCAGCAGACGACGGCGGCGCCTCCTAAATTGGTTCCCGAGCGATCAGGACCTGAATAACTTGCACGATGTGCAAACTTGCACCTAGTGTAAGTATGTGACTCCGCAGCAAACCAGTCGTCGCGAGCAGAACAAGCTCGACACCCGGCGGGCAATAGCCCAGGCCGCTCTTGACCTGGCCCGATCCGAAGGTCTGGGTGCGTTCACCGCAGAGCACATCGCCGAGCGGGCAAACATCTCCCGTCGCACCTTCTTCAACTACTTTCACAGTGCCGAAGAGGCGCTAAGCGTCTCCACCGAAGCATTCCTCGACCAGGCTGAAGCTGAACTGGCAAAACGTCCTGCCGACGAGCCGATCCTTGACGCGATGATTCAAGCGCTCGCAGCAACCACGAAGGTCGAGAACCTGCAGGACTGCGGCGATCTCTTCCGCATGGCCGCGGGCAATCCGGACCTCCTGGGCACACAGCTTCTGGCCTGGGAGCGCGCAGAAGCGCGCATCATCAGCGCGGTCGAGGAGCGCCTGGAGGGACAGGCATCGAGCCTGTACATTCATGCGCTCGTCGGCTCGCTACTTTCCTGCGCCAAAGCCGCCATGCGCGAATGGGCTTCCAGCGAGAACCCTGACCACGACGCGGCACAGACACTCGAAAACCACATCGTCACAACGCTCACCATGCTGCGTGACGGCTTTTCTCACCCGACGCTCTAGCCCAGGACGCAGATCACCATGGCATTCCTCCTGTACCGACTCGGTTCGTTCGCCTACCGCCGCCGCTGGTGGGTGGTCTCCGCCTGGCTGGCCATCATGGTCGCGGTCGGCGGGTCAGCCGTTGCCTTCTCCGGCACCCTCAGCAACAACTTCACGATTCCAGGCACAGAATCCCAGCGCGTCCTCGACGAGTTGAAGGAAGAGATGCCTGACGCCGTGGGCGGAATGGGGACCATCGTCTTCGAAAGCCCCGACGGTGAATTCAGCACTAATCAGCGCGAAGACGTCAGCAGCGTACTGAGTGACGTTGCTGACCTCGAGGGCGTGGAAGCGGTGATCGACCCCTTCGTCACCGCTCAACAGATCGCCGACAGTCGGGAAGAGCTCGAGAACGGGCGTGCTGAGCTTGAAGCAGGCGCCCAGCAGCTCCGCGACGGCGCCGCCCAGCTCGACGCAGGACAGGCACAGTTGGATGAGCAGCGCGCGCAGTTCGAAGCCGGAAAGTCCTTCCTTCCGGCCGAGCAGATCGATGCCACTGTGGCTCAACTCGACGCCGCCCAAACCGAGATCGATGCGCAGCGTGGGCAATTGGATGAAGGACAGGCAGAACTCGATGCCGCCCGCGTCGAACTGGAGCTGGGGGAACGCCAACTGGAGGCTTCTTCCGGAGTGCAGTTCGTATCGGAGGATGACACCACAGCCGTCGCAAGCATCCAATTCACGTCGTCGGTGGACGCAATCAGCGTCGAGACGCGAGAAGCTGTCCAAGCGGCCGCGGACCGGGCGACCGAGGCCGGTCTCTCGGTGGAGTACAGCAAGGAGATCGTTCAGGACATCTCCGAGATTTTCGGTCCAGCGGAAGTCATCGGCCTCGCCGTGGCCGCGCTCGTCCTGATCCTGATGCTCGGAACGCTCATCGCCGCTGGCCTTCCGCTGCTGATGGCGATCGTCGGCGTAGGTGTCGGCGTTGGCATCACCTTCGCGCTCACCGGCGTCATTCAGATGAGCTCTATTTCTCCGGTACTCGCGCTGATGCTTGGACTCGCCGTCGGGATCGATTATTCGCTGTTCATCGTGAACCGCCACCGTACGCAGTTGCTGCGGGGCATGCCTGTGCAGGAATCGATCGCGCGTGCCACCGGTACAGCAGGCAACGCCGTGTTGTTTGCGGGTATCACAGTTGTCATCGCGCTTGCCGCCCTCGCCGTTCCAGGCCTTCCGTTCCTCACCATCCTTGGCATGTCCGCGGCTGGAACCGTGGCCGTAGCTGTCATCGTCGCGCTGACCCTGACGCCCGCGCTGCTCGGCTTCATGGGTCGTCGGGTCATCTCGAAGCGCCGCTGGGCGAAGGCGGAGTCCGCAGGTGCTGACGCGCAGGCCGCTGAAGAACACTCCGCGGACGATTCCTATGCGGCGGGTCGAGGCTGGGGCGGTGCCGTGACCCGCAAGCCGATCCTGACGGTGCTTGCGGCCGTCGCCGCGCTCGCGGTGCTCGCCATCCCCGCCCTGGAACTGCGTGTGGGACTGCCCGACGGCGGTTCCGAACCCGCTGATTCGACTGCCTACCGCGCGTACACGCTTGTCGGTGAGAAGTTCGGTGAGGGCACCAACGGTCCGCTGCTCGTAGTGGGCAACCTGCCGCCCATCGAAGACGAGGCTGACCGCACGGAACTGCAGCTGGACGTCGCAGACGAACTCACCCAGGTCGAGGACGTTGCTGCGGCGGTGCCTGCGGGCATCAGCGACGACGGCCGCACCGCGATCTACCAGGTCATTCCCGAGGAAGGCCCGGCAAGCGAGAGCACCGAACAGCTTGTCCGCGACCTGCGCGCTGAGGCGGCGAACATCGAGGACGCCACCGGTGTGACAGTTTCCGTCACAGGCCAGACCGCCGCAAACATCGACGTGTCCGCCAAACTCATGGAAGCCATGCCTCTCTACCTGGGCATCGTCGTCGGGCTCTCATTGATCCTGCTGCTCCTGGTCTTCCGCTCCATCCTCGTGCCGCTCATCGCCACAGCGGGGTTCCTGCTCTCACTGATGGCCAGCTTCGGGGCCACCGTGGCGATCTACCAGTGGGGCTGGCTCGGTGATTTCTTTGGCGTCACCAACCCCGGCCCGATCCTGAGCTTCCTGCCGATCATCCTGATCGGCGTCCTGTTCGGCCTTGCCATGGATTACCAGATGTTCCTTGTCTCCGGAATGCGCGAGTCCTTCGTGCACGGCCGGCCGGCGAAGGAAGCGGTACGCGTCGGCTTCAGCCACGGGGCACGGGTGGTCACGGCGGCGGCCATCATCATGGTGTCGGTGTTCGCGGGCTTCGTCTTCTCCCACCTCACCATGGTTCGACCGATCGGATTCGGCCTGGCCTTCGGCGTGTTGCTGGACGCCTTTGTGGTGCGTATGACCCTGATCCCCGCAGCGATGCACCTCCTCGGCCGGTCAGCCTGGTGGCTGCCCAGGTGGCTGGACCGCATCCTCCCGGATGTCGACGTTGAGGGCGCCCGGTTGATGGAGAAGACGGACCACGACGCCGGCCGGGACGTGCCGTCGTCGGATCCGGTACCGTCGGGCCGCTGAAGGGGATCAAACTGTCTCACATGGTGAGACTAATGCGGAGAAGTATTTCGTAATCTCTAGGATTATGCGGTCAGTTTTCCCCATCAAGGACACATAGCCGTGAATCTTTTCCGTACCAAGTCGATCGAACAGTCGATCGCAGACTCAGGTGAGAAGGGCCGCACACTCAAGCGGTCGCTCACCACCTGGGACCTCATGATCATGGGCGTGGCTGTTGCTGTCGGCGCCGGCATTTTTTCGGTCGGCGCTCAGGCAGCGGCCTTCAACGCCGGGCCGGCAGTGACCATCTCGTTCGTGCTGGCTGCAATCACCTGCGCGCTGGCCATCATGTGCTACGCCGAGTTCGCCACAGCGATCCCTGTTGCAGGCAGCGCCTACGTCTTCACCTACGCGACCATGGGTGAGCTTCTCGCCTGGATCATCGGCTGGAACCTCATTCTTGAGTTGCTGATGGCCGGAGCGGTGATCGCGAAGTTCTGGGGCGTGTATCTCAGTGACCTGTTCGCGGTGCTCAACCTGGACGTTCCGTCCCAGGTCAACGTCTTTGGTATCACCATGTACTGGGGGCCGCTCATCATCGTGGCGATCTTCACCGTCATTCTGGTGCTCGGAACCAAGCTGTCAGCCCGTGTGAACAACATCTTCACCATCATCAAGATCGCCATCGTGCTGTTCGTGATTGTTGCGGGATTCTTCTTCATCAACGGCGAGAACTACCAGCCGTTTGTCCCGGCCTCCGAGCCGCCCGCGGCACTGGATGCGGACTGGACCTCGCAGCCCTTCCTGTCCTTCCTGTCGGGTGCCAACCCGGCCGTCTACGGTTTCACCGGCATCATCTCCGGTGCAGCGTTGGTCTTCTTCGCGTTCATCGGCTTCGACGTCGTTGCCACCTCCGCCGAGGAGGTCAAGGACCCGCAGAAGACCCTTCCGCGCGGAATCTTCGGTGGCCTGGCGCTGGTGACCGTGCTCTACATCCTTGTCACCCTGGCCGTGACCGGGATGGTGTCGTACAAGGAACTTGCCGCAGCGGAATCGCCGTCGCTGGCCACCGCATTCCAGCTGGTGGGAGCAGACTGGGCCGCCGGCATCATCTCGGTGGGAAGCCTCATTGGCCTGACCACCGTAATCATGGTGCTGCTCATGGGTCTGGCACGGGTCATCTTCGCGATGAGCCGTGACGGGCTGATGCCCCGAGGGCTGAGCCGTACCTCTGAGAAGCGCAGCACTCCGGCCCGCACACAGATCCTCTGCGGCGTCGTCGTTGCGCTGCTGGCCGGCTTCACCGAGGTAGAGCTGCTCGCCGAGATGATCAACATCGGCACGCTGTCAGCGTTCGTCACGGTCAGCCTCGGCATCCTGGTGCTCCGCAAGAAGCGCCCTGATCTGAAGCCGTCCTTCCGTGTGCCTTTCGGCAAGGTGATCCCGGTTCTGTCGGCGGTCCTCTGCCTGTACCTCATGCTCAATCTGGCCACCGTGACCTGGGTGTTCTTCGGCATCTGGCTCGTCGTGGGTTTCGCGATCTACTTCGCGTACGGTCGGCGGCACTCACGGCTGGCATCAGGAAACGCAGATGAACCCGAGCTGGAAGAGTCCCGCGCGGGACGTTGACCTTCGGCGGGAGGGGCGCGTCAGGGCGGACTGTAATATTCAGCCATGGCGCGCCCCCCGAAACCGGAACGCAAGAACGAGCTTCTCGACCAGATCGTCGAGTATCTGCTCGACAAGACGTTCGCGAGCCTGAGCTTCCGCACCCTTGCCGATGGGCTGGGCATCAGCAGCTATGTGCTCGTTTACCACTTCGGAAACCGCGAGGAGCTCATCAACGAGATCGTCGCGCATATTGAGGCACGTCATGATTCCATCAAGCCGACGAATCCCGAAAGTTTCACCCGGGACGACTTTCGTGAATGGCTCCTGGAATCCTGGAATGAACTGCTGGTCGACAGGAACCGAAGTCTGCAGCGACTGGAGTTCGAAGCCGCCGTTCAGGACTCCGTGAGTCCCAGCCCCCGCGGCAGTGCCCTGAGGAAGTTCTCGTTCTGGCACGAACTTGCTGCCGATTGGCTGGTGAACCAGGGCCTGCCGCGCGAGGCGGCGGAGGGTTCGGCGCGACTCTTCGTATCAAGCCTGTACGGTCTGCAGTACGACTTTGTGCTGAACAATGACGGAGCGTCCGTGAAGCGGGCGCTGCACCTGCTGGTTGAGCGGTTCTTCAGTGGCCTGGACCATGCGCTCGCTGCAGTCCATTCGGAGGCCGGAAACAGCGAAAAGGGAGGACGGGCCTGAGCCCATCCTCCCTTTCCGCTTGCTTACACGGGTTACACCCTAGAACTTGTTCGCGGCCTCGGCCTCCGAGTTCTGGGCCGCACCGGAAGCGCAGCCGAGGTTGGCGCGAAGCTTCGCGCCAAGGTCCGCGTCAACGTTCGTCCAGTACTGGATGGCGCGCTCACGGATGTCCTCGATGGTCACACCGCTGACCGCACCCGTGATGGTCTCCAGGAAGCGCGCCTTCTCAGCGTCGTTGTAGACCTCCCGGTACAGCGTGCCGGCCTGACCGAAGTCATCGTCCTCTGCATGGAGGCTATGCGCGGCGCGCACCAGGTCGCCGTCGTTCTCCCAGCCGCCGTGCTCACCGTACTGCGCGGGATCTGCAGCGGGGCCGCCCACCGAGTTGGGAGCGTAGACCGGGGTCTGCGGGGAATTGAAGAAGAAGCGGGCGGCACCGTCCTTCGAGTAGTTTCGCACCTCGTTCTTCGGTGCGTTGACCGGCAGCTGCGCATGGTTGGTTCCCACGCGGTAGCGGTGCGCATCGGCGTAGGAGAAGATGCGGGCCTGCAGCATGCGGTCGGGGGATGCCGCGATACCCGGAACGAAGTTCGACGGCGCGAAGGTGGCCTGCTCGATCTGCGCGAAGTAGTTCTCCGGGTTGCGGTTCAGGGTGAGGCGTCCGACCGGGATCAGCGGGTAGTCAGCGTGCGGCCAGACCTTGGTCAGGTCGAAGGGGTTGAACCGGTAGTTCTTTGCCTCTTCGTACGGCATGACCTGGACCTTGAGGTCCCAGCTGGGGAAATTGCCCTGCTCGATGTTCTCGTAAAGGTCGCGGATGTGGTGATCTGCGTCCGAACCCGCCAGTGCCTCAGCCTCGTCGCCGGTCAGCGTCTCGTGGCCCTGGTTGGACTTGAAGTGGTACTTGACCCAGAACTTTTCGCCGGCCTCATTGATCCACTGGTAGGTGTGGGAGCCGTAGCCGTTCATGGTGCGCCATGAGGCGGGCAGTCCGCGGTCGCCCATCAGCCAGGTCACCTGGTGCGCTGACTCAGGGGAGAGGGTCCAGAAGTCCCACTGCATGTTGGCGTCGCGCAGGTTTGAACCGGGAAGGCGCTTCTGCGAGTGGATGAAGTCGGGGAATTTGATGCCGTCGCGGATGAAGAACACCGGGGTGTTGTTGCCCACAAGGTCGTAGTTGCCCTCGGAGGTGTAGAACTTCAGTGCGAAGCCGCGGGGGTCGCGCCAGGTGTCCGGGGAGCCCTGCTCGCCGGCAACGGAGGAGAAGCGCAGCAGCGTCTCGGTCATGGCACCGGGCTGGAAGAGCGCAGCCTTGGTGTACCGACTGACATCCTCCGTGGTCTCGAACATACCGAAGGCACCGCCGCCCTTGGCGTGCACAACGCGCTCGGGAACGCGCTCACGGTTGAACTGCGCGAGCTTCTCGATCAGGTAGTGGTCAGTCAGCGGGATGGCGCCGTCGCGGCCCAGGGCTGAGGAATTGCTGTCGTCGACAACGGGGGCACCCGATTGGGTGGTGCTGAAGTTGGCAGTCATGGATTCTCCTTCTTTCAGTGTGTTTCTGTTAGTTCGGGAAGATTTGGGGAGGTCTCGCGGCAGTCGGTGCAGAGACCCTGATACACCACGTCGGCAATCTGAATGGTCATCCGGCTGGATCCGGGCGACCAGGATGGAGTGAGGCAGGGCGCGTGTCCGACAGCGCAGTCCACGTCTTCGATCCGGCCGCACCCGGTGCAGACCGCGTGGTGATGGTTGTCATTGACCCGGGTTTCATACCGAGCGGGGGAGTGGGGCGGCTCGATCCTGCGCAGCAGCCCGCTCTCCGTGAGATCGGAGAGGACCACATACACCGACTGCACGGTGATATCGGCGAGTTCACTCCGAACCGCGGTCACGACGTCGTCGGCGGTTGAATGCGGTGACCGTTCGACGGCGGCGAGCACCGCCAGGCGCTGCCTGGTCACCCTTCGCCCCGCTGAGCGCAGCGGCGCAGCCCAGGGGCTCACGGGCGCATTCTGTTCGGTCATGGGACCAGTAAAACACTTATTCTGAGTGACTCATAATAAGCCTCGCCTAACGGGCTAGGCTGTAGGGATACATTGGCGATGAAGGGTTGAAGAATGGGCCGTACGCCCTGGGAAGAAAGACGCCAGGAGCGCGTTGGAGACTGTGTTGTCAACGTTCGGAGGACAGGTCAGGGGCAACCGATCGTCCTTGTCCACGGCATCGGCGTCTCCGCCCGCTATTTCGAGCGGTTGGCCGCCGAACTGGCTAAGAACAGCGCTGTCTACGCGGTCGAACTTCCGGGTTTCGGTCCTTCGCCCTGGCCGCGGCGGGCGTTGTCGGTGCCGGAGCTCGGTGAAATCGTTGTGGCTGTCCTGCGAAGGCTGGACCTGACCGGGGTAGTTCTGGTCGGCCACTCCATGGGGTGCCAGGTGGCCACAGAGACTGCGGCCCTTGCTCCGGAGCTGGTGCACAAGCTCGTGTTGCTCGGGCCCACTGTGAATGATCAGGAGCGTTCGGTCAGTCAGCAGGCGCTGCGCCTGGCGCAGGACACGCTCCGTGAGCCGCCGGCCGTGAACTGGATGGTCTTCACCGACTACCTTCGTTCGATCGTTCCCTACCTCCGCACGCTGCCGGCCATGGTGAGCCACAGGCTTGAAGATGCGCTACCGCGGGTAGCCTGCCCGGTCGTCCTCATGCGGGGGGAACGCGACCCGATCGTGCCGACGGATTGGCTCCAGCGCTTGGCCGCCGCCAATCCGAACTCCGTGATCGTGGAGGTGCCGGATGTGCCACACATCCTGATGTTCAGTCGCCCCGCAGAAACTGCCCGGGGACTGTTGACCGGGGACCCGCATGCGGCTGCTTAAGCGGGGGTGGGCCTGGGGCCTCGACTACGCCTACGTCGGTTTCTGGCAGGCGCGCGGCTTTATCTTCCGGGGCGACGCCGGCTCCCAGCTGTCCGGCGACAAGGCGCCCGTGGTCCTGCTCCCGGGGATCTACGAGCCCTGGCAGTTCATGCACCCGGTCGCTTCCCATCTCCATGCAAACGGGCACCCAGTGCACGCGGTCACTGCGCTGGGTTACAACCGGGGCACGGTTCCAGCGATGGCGGAACTCGTCGCCCAGTACCTGCGGGAGCGGGACCTGCGCAACGTGATCCTTGTAGCGCACAGCAAGGGCGGGCTTATCGGAAAATACGTCATGACCCTTCCGGAATCTGCGCCGCGCGTACACCAGCTGGTTGCCGTGAACTCGCCCTTTTCCGGTTCCGTCTACGCGATGTTCGCGTTCCTTCCCAGCCTGCGTGCATTCTCGCCACGGAACCGGACGCTGAACGCACTGCGGGCCAACCTTGCCGTGAACTCACGCATTACCTCCATCTACGGAACGTTCGATCCGCATATCCCGGGCGGCAGCGAATTGGTCGGTGCAACCAACGTGCGGCTCGACATCATGGGCCACTTTCGGCCCCTCGGAGATAAGCGCGTACTCGACGCTGTCGATACAGCCATTGCAGCCCACGCCCCGGAGCCCGCGGGATAGGAGACCCTTCAGGAGGGTCCAATTTTCTTGGCGATTGCGACGGCCTCGGCCGGGCTTGAAAGCCACGGCTCGCCGTGGCCGGTCAGCACCTTGTCGGCGTGCAGCGCCGCGATGCGGTCGAGGGAGTCCAGGGCCTGCGGAGAATTGGCGGTTGCGGCGCCGGACACGATCTGTGGTCCTTTTACCCCGGTGTAGGGATTCAGGGTGACCAGTGCGTCGCCGATGATCAGCACACCGCGATCAGCGAAATGAAGAGCAACGTGGCCCGCGGTATGTCCCGGGACATGGATGACCTCCGGCATCCCGGGGAGGTTGGCCGCCAGCCCGGGGGCAAGCGGCAGGGTATCGGTGACCCCGCGCACCCGTAGGGCTCCCGCCAGCGTCATCCGGCCGAGGATGGGCAGGCTGCCGGGGTTCTGCAGGGGCACCACAAATCGGTTCAGCTCGTGCTTGTAGCGGTAAGGATGGGCGGCAATATAGGCGTCATCCGGGTGGACGAGTATCGGCACCCGGTAGTGACTCCTTATCCGCGCAGCTACTCCCACATGATCGAAGTGACCGTGGGTGAGGACCAGCGCCACTACCGAGTCCTCGAATCCGAGTTCGCGCAGGGCTTCCCGGACTCTGGGCCAAATTGCAGGGAGGCCCGCATCGATGATCATGACACGGCCTTCCTGTTCGACGAAGTAGACGTTGACGTGGGCGTGTTCCAGCCAGTGGATTCCCTCGGCGACTTCGCTGGTGAGCATGGCGGTTCCTTCACTTGACGATCGGTTGCGAGCGGCGCTGTGAGTGCAACCCTAGTCATCCGCACCCGTAAAGTCAGCAGGCTGATGAATTGCGAACACGCACGGGTCATTGCCGGAGGTAACGGCTCCGCCGGTAGACTTGGCCGGTGCCAAGACTCCTCGCCGACATCACTCCGCTGAAGGAGAGTCCGGCTTTCCGCAGGATGTATTTTGGGACGGCGCTCTCGGCAGTCGGCACCAATCTGACGTTGGTGGCTGTGAGCCTGCAGGTCTATGACATCACCGGCTCAAGCCTCAACGTCGGTTTGATCGGTCTATTCGCCCTGGTGCCGCTGATCTTCGCCGGACTGTACGGGGGAGCGGTTGCCGACGCCCATGATCGGCGCAAGGTCGCCCTCCTGTCCGGAATCGGCCTGTGGGCATCGACGATCGGCATAGCGCTGCAGGCCTGGGCCGGAGCCGACAACGTCTGGCTGCTTTACGTCCTGATCGCCGTGCATAGCGGATTTGCCGGCATCAACCAGCCGACACGGACGGCCATCATTCCGCGGCTGGTGCGGCCTGAGTTGCTGCCTGCCGCCAACGCCCTGTCGATGATCACCTTCGGGCTCGCGTTCACCGTGGGACCGATGCTTGCGGGGCTGCTCATCGCACAGGTGGGTTACGGCTGGACCTACACCATCGACGTCGTCACCTTCACCGCCGCGCTGTGGGCACTCTTCCGGCTCCCCGCCATGCCTCCTGAAGGGCCGGTGCGGCGAGCAGGACTCGGCACAGTCATCGAGGGGTTCCGCTACCTCGGCACCAGGCCGAACATCCGGATGACCTTCCTCATCGACCTCGCCGCCATGGTGATGGCACAGCCTCGCGTGCTGCTGCCCGCAGTAGGCGCCGTTTTCATTGGGGGCGGCGAACTGACAGTCGGAATCCTGCTCGCGGCGAGTGCCTTCGGAGCCGTGCTCTCCGGCTTGTTCTCCGGTCCGCTGGGACACGTTCACCGTCAGGGCAGAGCTGTCCAGTGGTCTGTCGCCGCATGGGGAGCATCGATCAGCGCGTTCGGACTCGTCGTCATCCTTGCCGGACGTTCGCCCGACGGCGGGATGACCCCGTGGATCATTCCCGCCGCCCTCTGCCTTCTGCTGGCCGGCGTCTCCGATTCCGTCAGCGGCGTGTTCCGGAGCACCATCCTGCAGTCGGCCACTCCCGATGCCATGAGGGGACGACTTCAGGGAGTGTTCATTGTCGTCGTCGCCGGTGGCCCCCGGCTGGGCGAACTGGCCGGGGGCGGGGCGGCCGAGTGGATCGGTGAGGGCTGGACCGCGCTGTGGGGCGGGATCGTGTGCATGCTCCTGGTGGTCCTGCTGGCCCGACTTCAACCGCGCTTCGGCCGGTACGACTCCCGCACCCCCGAACCGTAAGCGACCCCCGCTGAGCGCTACCGGGCGAGAAGCCGGTCGTTCAGCTCCTGTGCCCTGTGGTAGTAATCGGTGAGCTGCAGTTCCGAGGCTGCCTCACGATCGAGGACGACGACGGCGCGAGGGTGCAGTTGCAGGACCGAGGCGGGGCAGAAGGCGCTGACCGGACCCTCGACCATTGCGCGGACGGCGGCGGCCTTGTTGGAGCCGATAGCCACCAGCACGGCCTGCCGTGCCTCGCTGATGGTCCCGAGCCCCTGGGTCAGGCACAGCTGTGGGACCTCACCGCCGGGAAAGAACCGCGCGTTGTCGGAGCGCGTGATGCGGGCAAGAGTCTTGACCCGGGTCCGCGATGTCAGGGACGACGTCGGCTCGTTGAACCCGATGTGCCCGTTCGCGCCGATCCCGAGGAGTTGGACGTGGATACCGCCGGCCTCGCGGATAGCGGTGTCATAGCGGGCCGCCTCTGCACGGAGATCTTCGGCATCCCCGTGCGGGGTAAACAGACGGGACAGCGGGAGGTCCACGTCGTCCAGGAATTCCCGCCGGATCGTTGAATGATACGACTGCTCGTGATCCAGCGGCAGTCCCGCGTACTCGTCGAGTGTGAAGGCGGTGGCATCTCTAAAGCTGAGATCCTCCTCGCGGTGGCGCCGAATAAGTTCGCGGTAGGTTCCCGCAGGTGAACTGCCGGTAGCCAGTCCCAGAACCGCGGGCCCGCGCCGCACATGCTCTTCGATGATGTCCGCTGCGCGCGAACCGACCTGTTCCGGTGAGTCGCAGATGATGACCTGCACGGTTATGCCCTTTCTGTTGTTGCGTGCTCAAGCAGGTGACCGGCTTGGTACACCTGCAGAACTTCGAGTTCGTCCGAGGCGACCACCACGTCTGCCCGGCGCCCTGCGGCGAGGGTGCCGACGTCGTCGTTCCCGATCAGCCGTGCCGGGGTCGAGGAAGCGGCCGCAACCGCATCCGCGAGAGGGATGCCCCACTCACGGCAGCGCCGGACATTTTCCAGCAGTCGGCTGGTGCCGCCGGCGATGGCGCCCTGGCTGCCGTCAGGGACTGCAAGCCGCGCCGTGCCGCTCCGCACCTCAACGTCGAGCGCACCCAGGGTGTAGTCTCCATCCAACATTCCGGCCGCGGCCATCGCGTCCGTGATGAGGGCGATGCCGCTCGGACCGACCAGGCCGAAGACCATCCGGACCGTTTCCGAATCCAGGTGCGCGCCGTCGGCTATGAGTTCAAGGACCACGGTTTCCGGTGCGCGCCGGGCGGTTTCGAGCAGCACGGCGATAGGGCCGGGGCGGCGATGATCGAGCGGCGGCATGCGGTTGAACAGATGGGTCGCTGACCAGGATCCCGCTGGGCTGCGCTCAAGGGCCCCCCGCATTTCGGCCGCTGTCGCTGCGGTGTGCCCTACCGAAGGTACGACGGCGTGTTCCCGGCAAAGTGCCACGAGCTCGTCGAAGTGGGCGGTTTCCGGAGCGAGCGTGATGGTCCGGACGGTTCCCCGTCCGGCCTCCAGCCATTGACGAAGCAGCGCTGGGTTACCCTCGATGATCGCCGCCGGGTTCTGCGCTCCGCACATGTCGGCGGCGATGAACGGCCCCTCCAGGTGAAGGCCCGCCAGCGTTCCGTCGTGCACCAGCTCTCGGAGCACCTCGATCTGGCCAAGCAACTCATCCGCCGGCGCCGAGACCAGCGAGGCAAGCAACGACGTCGTCCCATGGGCTGCGTGGTGGCCGGCAATCGCCCGCGCACCGTCCTGATCGGCGGAGAAGGTGTGTCCCGCTCCGCCGTGGCAGTGGAGGTCGACCAGTCCGGGCAGGATTACCGGGACCTGCTCGATCCGGTCAGGAGCACCGGACGGCAGCGCCGATGCCGGGCCGCACCATTCGATGCGGCCCCCGGCGAGCCAGACGGCGCCGTCGTCGATCACGTCCTCGGCCGGCCGGCCGGTGACCAGCCGGCCGGTGACCAGCCGGCCGCGAAGAACCCGGTCCTCGCCGGGGCCGGCGTCAGCTAGCATCCGGGCGAGCCATCGACGGCGCGTCAGTCGTCTCGTCCTCGCGGCCCATGGTGCGGAGGTTCCACTTGCGGATGACGAAGCGGAAGAGCACGTAGTACACCGCAGCGAAGGCCAGGCCGATCGGGATCAGGAGCAGCGGATTCTGCGCGATGCCGAAGTTCAACACGTAGTCGATGGCACCCGCCGAGAACCCGAACCCGTGGTGGATGTCCAGGACATTCACCACCATCATCGATACGCCGGTGAGGATCGCGTGAATGACGTACAGCGGCCAGGCGACGAACATGAACGAGAACTCGAGGGGCTCGGTGATGCCGGTCAGGAAGGCGGTCAGGCCGGTGGAGAGCATGATGCCGCCGACGAGCTTGCGCTGGGACGGACGTGCTTCCTGCCAGATCGCCAGAGCGGCCGCCGGGAGGGCGAACATCATGATCGGGAAGAAGCCGGTCATGAAGACACCGGCCTCCGGGTCGCCGGCGAAGAAGCGGTTGAGGTCACCCTGGGCACCTTCGTAGTCCCCGATGATGAACCAAACGATCGAGTTCAGGATGTGGTGCAGGCCCAGGGGGATGAGCATGCGGTTCAGGAACCCGTAGATGCCGCTTCCGGCCACCGTGTTTTCCGAAACAGTGTTGCCGACGGCGGTGAGGCCGCGGTCGAAGAGCGGGTAGATGAGCGCCATGACCACGCCGATGGCGATGGCCGCGAAAGCGGTGAGGATCGGCACCAGTCTGCGGCCGGCGAAGAAGCCCAGCCAGTCGGGCAGCTTGGTGCGGTGGAAGCGCTGCCAGAGCCACGCCGTCGTGAGGCCCATGACGATGCCCGCAAGGACCCCGTAGTTGATGACCGGGTCTTCGCCGCCCTCCGGAGCCTCACCCAGAACCAGCGGTGCCATGACCTCGAAGACGTTCGTCAGCACGAGGTAGCCGACGACGGCGGCCAGGGCTGTGGATCCGTCGCCCTTCTTGGCGAAACCGAACGAGATGCCCACTGCGAACAGCAGCGGGAGATTCTCGAACAGCGCGCCACCAGCTGCGCCGATAACGTGCGCCGCGGTGGAGAGCGATTCGAAGCTGCCCAGCAGGTCGTCCTGGCCCAGGCGAAGCAGGAGCGCCGCCGCCGGCAGGGCGGCGATCGGCAACATCAGGCTTCGCCCGAAACGCTGGAGGTTCTGCAGGGCCTTACCGCTGCCCTTGGTCTTTTCCGGAGTATTTGTTCCTGGGTCGGTGGGCGCTTCAGCAGCGCCCTTGCCCGGCTCGGGGTTGGTGCTTGCGGTGGACATGTGAATCCTCGATTCGTGGAGGGAGGGCGCTTGTGTGTCTTTGCCGAAGTCAGTAGAGTCATCCTCACTGGTTATAACCAGTGACAACCATCACTGTGATGCGCTGGAGTCCGATTGTCAACCCGCGCTGCGGAAATACGGTCCACAGTCCAGCATCACCGACGAAGGAGGAGACATGTCCAAGGCCGAAGACATCCTGGCGGCACTCGGCGGAGCAGATAACGTCGAGGAAATCGAGGGCTGCATCACGCGGCTGCGTACTGAGGTGATTGACTCCTCGCGCGTCAATGAGGCCGCGTTGAAAGCAGCCGGCGCACACGGCGTCGTGGTCGCCGGAACCGTGGTTCAGGTCGTCGTCGGCCCCGAAGCGGACAGCCTCGCCGATGACATTCAGGACCTCATGTGAGTCCTGAAGTAGAGGAGGGCGCACAGGGAGCGTTGACGGTCGCTTCGCCGCTTCCCGGCGTCGTGCTCGCGCTGAGCGAGGTCCCTGACCCTGTGTTCGCCCAGGCACTGGTGGGAGACGGCGCTGCCGTCATGCCGGAGGACGACGCCGGTGTGCTCACCGCTGTGGCCCCGGTGGACGGGCGCGTGGTCAAGGTCATGCCTCACGCCTACATCGTCCAGCACGCATCCGGGCCGGCTGTCCTGGTGCACGTCGGAATCGACACCGTGCACCTGAAGGGAGAAGGCTTCACAGTCCGGGCTGCCAAGGGCGACGAGGTCCGGACGGGGGACCCCATGGTGGACGTCGATGTGACTTTCCTGCGCGGCCGGGGGCTCAGCCCGTGCTGCCCCGTGGTTGTGCTCGATTCGAAGCAGGGGACAGTGGCGGTGGGCAACCCCGGAGCTTACGTCCTGGCCGGACAGCCCCTGTTCAGCCTTCCGCAGGTGTGAGGGTGCCTGGAAGCGGCCCGGCATCGGGAGAGCTCAAGCACCTTCGTCTTCGCCGGGAACTCCAGGAACTGGCGCGAACGCTGAAGCCCGGCGAAGCGCTGCCCGGTGAACGGCAGCTCGAGGAGATGTTCGAGGTCTCCCGGATTACCGTCCGCAGGGCCATCTCAGACCTTGTCCGTGACGGCGAACTGGTTCGTGAGAAGGGCAAGGGAACGTTTGTTTCCCACGGCATGGTGCGGTCGGTGCTGCACCTCGCCTCCTTCAATGAGGACATGCGCGCCGCCGGCTTCGTGCCCAGCACCCGGGTGATCACGGCCGACCTCGATGAACCGCCCGAAGGTGCCGTTGCACATCTGCGACTGCGGACGGACGAGTCGGCGTACCGGCTGCGCCGACTCAGGCTCGCCAATGATGCGCCGGTGAGCGTGGACGAATCATGGCTCCCTCCCGCGTTGCTTCCCGACCTGCTCGCCGAGGACCTCACCGGCTCGCTCTACCGGGTGCTGTCCACCTCCGGCCACCCGGTACGGCGGGTGGAACAGACCGTCCAGGCCAGTGCCGCCTCCGAGGAGATAGCGCCGCTACTGGATATCGCTCCGGGTGCCCCCGTCCTGCTTTTCCACCGGCGATCCTTCACGGGCCCGGAAGGACCCGGAGTGCCCATCGAATACTCAATTTCCACCTACCGGTCCGATCGCTACCAGATCTCGATGACGCTCGCACAGTAGGACCTCCTCCGGGCCGTTGCACCGGTTCCATACCGCGACATACTGGGGTCATGGACAAGCTCACCAGCAAGCAGATTCTCGATGCCGGGCTCGACGACTGGCGCCAACTCGCGCAGGGCATTCACGCCCGCTTCCGGACCGGCAGCTTCACCACAGGCCTGCGGTTCGTGACTGCCGTCAGCGATGCCGCCGAAGCCGCCAACCACCACCCGGATGTCACCCTCACCTATCCTCACGTCGACCTGAAACTGATCAGTCACGACGCCGGTGCCCTGACGCAGCGGGACGTCGACCTCGCGCGGGCCATCAGTTCCATCGCACGGGAGCGAGGGCTGACGCCGCAGCCCGAGACGCTCGCCGAGGTGGAACTCGCGCTGGATACCGCCGCGCTGGCCGCCGCTGGACCGTTCTGGGCGGCGCTGCTCACAGGTGACGCCGGCAATACGGCCGGTGACGACGTCGTCGATCCCTCAGGCCGTGTGCCGCTGCTGTGGTTCCAGGGCACCGATGCCCACGAAACTCCACGCCAACGGTTCCATCTGGACGTATGGGTTCCCCACGACATGGCGGAGGCCCGCATCGCAGCTGCTGTTGCTGCTGGTGGAACCGTTGTCGATGATTCGCACGCGCCGTCCTTCACGGTGCTCGCCGACGGTGAAGGAAACCGGGCCTGCGTGTGCACCGTGCTGGAGCGCTGACGGGCTGCAGAAACAGTCGTGGAACAGCGCGACCCGCATCGCCGTTGTACCGGTAGGTAAGTTCAACAAGGAGAACAGGTGCACAACCACTTCAACGGAGCCAAGACGGCCCTGCTTTTCGGTTCCCTCATGGGCATCTTCCTGCTGTTCGGGGCCGTGGTCGCATCGGCGACGCGCAGCTCGGCATTCCTCTGGATTTTTGCGCTCATCGGCGTGGGCTCGATCGCGTACAGCTACTGGAACAGCGACAAGCTGGCTATCCGGAGCATGAAGGCCGTTCCGGTGACCGAACAGCAGGCACCGGCGATGTACCGGATCGTGCGTGAGCTGAGTACCAAGGCGGGCAAGCCGATGCCTCGCCTGTACGTTTCGCCGACCATGGCTCCGAATGCCTTCGCCACCGGCCGTAACCCGGAGAACGCAGCGGTCTGCTGCACCCAGGGCATCCTGCAGATTCTGAACGAACGGGAATTGCGCGGTGTCCTTGGACACGAGCTGATGCACGTCTACAACCGCGACATCCTGACCGGGTCCGTTGCTGCCGCCGTCGCCGGCGTGATCACGTCAGTGGCGCAGATGTTCGCCTTCACGGGCATGATGGGCGGCAACCGCAATTCGGGCGGTAATCCGATCGCCGCACTCCTGCTCGCGTTCCTCGCACCGCTCGCCGCAGGACTGATTCAGATGGCTATCGGCCGGACGCGCGAATACGACGCAGACGAGGACGGCGCCCGCCTCACCGGTGACCCGCTGGCCCTCGCTTCGGCGCTCCGCAAGCTCGAGCGCGGAACCCAGCAGGCGCCGCTGCCCCAGAGCCAGCAGTTGGTGAACACCTCGCACCTGATGATTGCGAACCCGTTCCGCGGCGGCGGCGTCCAAAAGCTCTTCGCGTCCCACCCGCCCATGGCGCAGCGGATAGCCCGCCTGGAGGGTATGGCGGGCCGGGCGATCCAGTAGTTCCTGGAGCTTCCCCGGTCGGTGGGAGATCCCATCGAACTCACACCTTCGGTGGGACTATCCGGACTATCCCGCTGATCCCGGCACTTCGCCGGGATACTCCACCACGTACGACGACGGCGACGCACCCAGGAAGGGGAGCGTCGCCGTCGTCGTGGGTGGCTGGTTTTCCTAGCGGAAGTTGACGAACTGCAGGTCAGCCTCGTCAAAGTTCTTGAGCAGTGCCATCGTGGCCTGAAGGTCATCCCGGGACTTGGAGCTGACACGCAGCTCGTCGCCCTGAATCTGGGACTTGACACCCTTGGGCGCTTCATCGCGGATGAGCTTGTTGATCTTCTTGGCAACGTCCTGGGCGATGCCCTCCTTAATGGAGGTTTCCAGGCGGAACTCCTTGCCGGAAGGGTAAGGCTCACCGGTATCGAGGGACTTCAGGGAGATGCCGCGCTTGATCATCTTGGACTGCAGGACGTCCAGCACCGCGAGGACGCGCTCTTCCGAGTTTGCCTTCATGAGAATCTTCTCGCCGCTGAAATCGACCTCGGCTCCGACGCCCTTGAAGTCGTAGCGCTGGGCGAGTTCCTTCTGCGCCTGGTTCAGCGCGTTGGCGACTTCCTGCTTGTCTACCTTGCTCACAACGTCGAATGTGGATTCGCTGGCCACCGTTGCCTCCTTCTGGGTTGGTGTTTTCCTGCTTCTACCCTAATTCACAGCTTCACAACAGGCGGCTCCCATTACCGGGTGAAAGCGTGGAGATCACGGTGTTCTCAGGAGGAACTTTTGACCGCGCAATCGCGTCGCTATTTTGTTCGTGCTCGTCATGCTGTCGCTGGGTCATTGATCATGGCCGCATCGCTGACCGGGATCGGGGCGGCGCCGTCGGTTGCTTCCTCGCCCATAGTGACGAGACCGCAGGAACCGGATGCCGAGAACCGCACGGTGACGGACCGGCTGGAGGGTGTCCGGACTGAGCTCGAGAACGCTGTCGCGCTGGGGCTTGTCACTGCTGACCAGGCAGGAAGTTTCTTTGCACAGATCGAGCGTCGGATAGCTGCCGGCCTGTGACTTTGCCCCGCCAAACCACCGATTCGATTCTGGGCGGGATGTTCTGTAAAGTTGTTTTGCCTGCGGACGGCGATCCGCAGGTGGTCTTCTTGAAGAGAATTCTTCGAGGGACGTTCGGCAGATTACCCGAGCGGCCAAAGGGGGCTGACTGTAAATCAGCTGGCACTGCCTACGGGGGTTCGAATCCCTCATCTGCCACTCGCCACGAAAGGCCCGCACTCCAGGGAACTGGGTGCGGGCCTTTTGCTTTCCATATTTCCGCCCTGTGATTGCCCGACGATCGATCGCATCACGAACGCCTCCTGACGGTCTCGTTGTACCAAGCAACCTCGCGCTCAGCGAACAGGAGGCGACATCCAGGCCGATTCTCGTTAGCGTGAAGATATGGCAACTATTGACATCACAGAGGCAACCTTCCCCGAGACTATCGAGTCGAACGACATCGTGTTCGTCGATTTCTGGGCTGAATGGTGCGGCCCGTGCAAGCAGTTTGCTCCCGTGTACGACGCCGTCTCCCAGCAGCACAGCGACGTCACGTTCGCCAAGGTGGACACAGAAGCCGAGCAGTCGCTCGCCGCGGCAGCAGGCATCACCTCTATCCCTACGCTGATGGCATTTCGCGAGAAGGTCCTCGTCTTCTCCCAGCCGGGCGCACTGAACAACAGCCAGTTCAGTGAACTGGTTGACGCCGTCAAGGCACTGGACATGAAGGAAGTCCACGCTCAGGTCGCCGAGCAGCAGGCCCAGGGCACGCAGCCGCAGGCATAACAAGCTTCACGACAAAGGCTCCGGCTCTCATCGACATCGGGAGCCGGAGCCTTTGTGCCTTTCGGACGCGAGCACAATCGTGCAGGTTCCAGTGCAGTCAGGGGTGGACGGCGGAGCAGAACCACGGAAGCAGGGGTAGCTGAAGGGCCCGGCCGGCCAGAAGGTGCAGGATTGCGTCCGCGTCCGAACAGAACCTACCGCCGCCGGTGGTCCTCCGGCGAGAGCCGCGGACCGTAGGCCTGCTTCCGGAAACCGCTTGCGTAGAGCATCCGGACGACCCGTTGGCGCTGCCCTGCCCAGGGTTTGAGCAGTTCAATCATCCCGGCGTCATCCGTGCGCTCACCGGTGAGCGCCGCTCCCACGAAGGCCGCGAGGTGGAAGTCCCCGACCGAGATCGAGTCGGGGCATCCGTGCGTCCGCTGCAACACTTCAGCCGTCGTCCACACCCCGATCCCCGGAATCGAGCACAAGCCGGCGGATACTCCGGCAGCATCCAGCGACGCCAACCGCTCCAGCCCGGACGCAACGCCGGCGGCCCGCAAAGCTGCAGCCGACCGTTTGGAATCGACCCCGGCCTTATGCCACTCCCACGACGGAACCCGCCGCCACTGCGCCGCCGTCGGAGGCAGCCGCAGTTCCCGGGGGGCACCCGGAACAGACGGTGCAGGATCGCCGAATCGGGTCACCAGGTACCGCCACGCACGCTTTGCCTCGAGCCCCGTCACCTTCTGCTCCAGAATCACGCGCACGACGGCGTCGAGCATCCTCCCGGTTGCCGGTAACCGGACACCGGGCTGCAGATAGCGGCCCTTCCGCGCCAACTCAGGCAAACCGGCTGAAAACCCGGGAGAATCGAACAAGCTCCAATCATCGTGGAGTCCGATCAGCCGGGGGACTGAATCAAGCGCAAGGACAGCACCGGGACCCCAGGCGGTCGCATGAATGGAAGCAGAGCGCAGCCCGCCTCGGTGGCTGAGGCGGAGGGTGGCAGCGCCGTCGTCGTTCCGGAAAGCAAGCCAGACCGCTCCATCCCGGAAGATGAGCGTGGGATCGCCCGGGCCGCACTGCAGCGGGCCCACCGAGGCCAGCAATGAGTAGGCGCCCTCCGGCTCCAGAACTGCCGACAGAGCGGCCGGAGCGGAAGCGGTGAGGGTCATGCCGTTAATGCTCGCACGTACCCCCGACAGTTCGCCCGTCCGGGACTGTCACACTCGCGCGGTAACTTGTTAACCATGAAGTTTGCCAACTCCGTCGTGGATCTGATCGGTAACACCCCACTCATCAAGCTCAACAAGGTGACCGAGGGGATAGCCGCAACGGTTCTGGTGAAGGTGGAGTACATCAACCCCGGCGGTTCGGTGAAGGACCGCATCGCGGTGAAGATCATCGACGCGGCAGAGCGGGAGGGCAAGCTCAAGCCCGGCGGCACCATCATCGAGCCCACGTCCGGGAACACCGGCGTCGGGCTTGCTCTGGTTGCCCAGCAGCGCGGGTACAAGTGCATTTTCGTGGTCCCCGACAAGGTGGGCGTGGACAAACGGAATGTCCTTGCCGCCTATGGTGCCGAGGTCGTGGTCACTCCAACGGCTGTGGCGCCGGACAGTCCGCAGTCGTACTACGGCGTCTCGGACCGGCTCACCCGCGAGATCCCGGGAGCGTTCAAGCCTGACCAGTTCTCCAACCCCAACGGCCCACTCAGCCACTATGAGAGCACCGGGCCGGAAATCTGGCGGGACACCGACGGGCGGCTCACCCACTTCGTGGCCGGCGTCGGCACCGGCGGCACCATCAGCGGCACCGGCCGCTACCTCAAAGACATCTCCAAGGACCGGGAGTCGGGACCGGTGCGCATCATCGGTGCTGATCCGGAGGGCTCGGTCTATTCCGGAGGCACCGGGCGTCCCTACTTCGTCGAGGGCGTCGGTGAAGACATGTGGCCGGATGCCTATGACTCCTCGGTTCCGGACCAGATCATTCCAGTGAACGACGCCGAAAGCTTCGCCATGACGCGCAGGCTCGCCCGTGAGGAGGGACTCCTGGTGGGCGGCTCGTCGGGCATGGCGGTCGTGGCCGCGCTGCGGGCGGCCAAGGACCTCACAGCGGATGATGTCGTCGTCGTCCTCCTGCCCGACAGCGGCCGCGGTTATCTGGGCAAGATCTTCAACGACGACTGGATGAAGTCCTACGGCTTCATGGACAGCGGCGACGAGGCAACGGTCGGCGAAGTCCTCCGCTCGAAGAATGGCGCTCTCCCGGACCTGGTGCACACCCACCCCAACGAGACCGTTCGCGACGTCATCCAGATCATGAACGAGTACGGAGTCTCCAACATCCCGGTCCTGTCCCAGGAGCCGCCCGTGGTCATGGGTGAGGTCCTCGGATCGGTTGACGAGCGGCTCCTGACCGAGAAGATCTTCCACGGCACGGCCAAGCTCACCGACAAAATCTCCCAGCACATGGGGGAGAGAATGCAGATCATCGGATCGCTGGAGTCGGTGACCACGGCGCGTGAACGACTGCAGGAAAGCGACACGCTGATGGTGACGTTCGTCGGGGCGCCCGTGGGAATACTTACGCGCCACGACCTGCTGACGTACTTGAGCAGCTAAAACCCCCTTACGTTTGGAGAGCATCCAGTGACTTCAGGAAACGGCTTCAACACACGCGCTGTCCATGCCGGGCAGACGCCGGATCCAACCACAGGTGCGGTCATTCCCCCGCTGTACCAGACCACCACCTTCGCCCAGGACGGCATCGGCAAGCTGCGCAACGGGTATGAGTATGGTCGCGGCACCAACCCGACCCGCGACTCGCTGCAGGCTCAGCTCGCCGCCCTGGAGGGAGCCGCGCACGCGTTCAGCTTCTCGTCCGGGCTTGCGGCGGAAGACGCCCTGATCCGCGCTGCGCTCCGTCCCGGCGATCACATCGTGCTCGGCAATGATGCATACGGCGGCACCTACCGTCTCATCGACCGAATCCTGTCGGAGTGGGGGATCACCAACTCGGCAGTCGACATGTCGGACCTCGACGCCGTTGAGCAGGCGGTCGCTTCCGGAAACACCCGCATGGTCTGGGTTGAGACGCCGTCCAACCCGATGATGAAAATCACGGACATCGCAGCTATCGTCTCCGTCGCGAAGAACGCGGGAGCACTGCTGGTCGTCGACAACACCTTTGCCTCTCCCTACCTGCAGCAGCCCCTCTCCTTCGGCGCTGACGTTGTGGTGCACTCCACCACCAAATACATTGGGGGCCACTCCGATGCCAGTGGCGGCGCCGTCGTACTGAATGATGCGGAGTTGGCCGAGAAGGTGGGTTTCGTGCAGTTTGCGGTCGGCGCGGTTTCCGCGCCCATGGAAGCGTGGCTCACCACGCGCGGGCTGAAGACCCTCGGGGTCCGCATGGACCGGCACAGCTCCAACGCCCTCGCGATCGCGGAGTGGCTCTCCGGCCGTGCGGAAGTGGAGCGGGTCTACTACCCGGGTCTGCCGGACCACCCGGGGCACGACCTCGCTGCCCGTCAGATGCGGAACTTCGGCGGAATGATCTCGGTGTCGTTCAAGGGTGGTGAACAAGCTGCGCGCACTGTCGCGGAATCCACCGAACTGTTCACGCTTGCGGAGTCCCTCGGCGGGATTGAGTCCCTGATGAACTACCCGTCGGAAATGACTCACGCCTCGGTGAAGGGGACGGAGCTCGCCGTACCGGAAAACCTCGTGCGCCTCTCCGTGGGTATCGAGGACGTCGAAGACCTTATCGCGGACCTCGAGAAAGCGTTCACGAACCTCTAACGGGAACCTACGGCAGCGAACCTCTCAACAACAGTTGCGGTTGTCGGCATACTGGGTCGCATGGACACACAGGTTGATCTTGGTCCGGCAGCGGCGCATCTGGCTGCTCTGGTGAAGGGCGTCGCTGATGAGCAGCTCGCACTGCCGACTCCGTGCCGGGAGTACCCCGTTGAGGTCCTGTTGCAGCACATCGACGGGCTGTCACTTGCCTTCACCGCCGCGGCGGCAAAGGACCTCGGACCGATGACGTCCGCGCCGCCAACCGGTGAAGCTCCGCCGCTGGGTGAAGCCTGGCGCCGTCGTATCGAAGCTCAGCTGCAGGGGATGGCTGAGGCGTGGCGTGCCCCCGACGCCTGGGAGGGCATGACCCAGGCCGGGGGAGTCGACCTGCCGGGACCGGTAGCCGCGATGGTCGCCGCCGACGAACTCGTCATCCACGGCTGGGACCTCGCCCGGGCGACCGGCCAAGCCTTTGAGTGCGATCCCGGCGCGCTCGGCCTTGCAACCCAGTTCGTGGAGGCGATGTCCGCCCCCGGCGAATCCCGCGACGGGTTATTCGGCCCGGCGGTTCCGGTGCCAGGCGGCGCCTCCGAACTCGAACGCGTCATCGCTCTCAGCGGCCGGGACCCCCACTGGACGACGGCCGGCTGACCACTGTCAGCGCTTCCGGAAGGGACTGACCGTCCGGCTGGCTAGCCGCACCCACTTGTTCTGCGGCTTGGGGCTGATGCGCTGGAACCAGGCGGTCGACGTCGGCAACCACATCAGCACCACCCCGATGAGCATGACGGCGGAGACCACGGAAAGCCCCGGTGTCCTGCGCACGAGGATCGGAACGCCGACGATGATCGCGATGGTTGTCAGAAGTTCCCGGGCGCCGCGCTTGCCCCGCCTCAACCCCAGTACCAGGGTCAACTGAACAAGTGCGATGCTTCCCAGCAGTGCGCCGAGGCCGATAAGCCCCGCCCGGTCAATCTCCTGCGAAGCCGCCGACAGCAGGAATGAGCCCGCGGCAATCAGGAAAAGTACGCCGACCAGCGCCGCCACGGCGATCGCAGCCCGGATGGTAAGCGGCCGCGGGGGAAGGTCCGGGCGGGGCTTGCGTGCCATGGATCAGCGGGGGGCGACGACGCCGGTGCGCGCGTCTTCGTCGTAGCGGTAGACCTCTTTGCCGCCGATCCAGACAGTGAGGGCACGCTGCATGACGTCCAGCGGGTCACCGCTCCAGAGCACGATGTCGGCGTCCTTACCCGGCTCCAGGGAACCAATGCGCTCTGCCAGCCCGAGCACCTTTGCGGGGTTGATGGTGATGGAGCGCAGCGCCGTAACGGGGTCCAGGCCCTCCTTCACGGACAGCGTCGCCTGGTGCACGAGGAAGTTGATCGGGATGACCGGATGGTCGGTGATGATTGAGATCTCGACTCCGGCCTTCGCCAACTTGCCCGGATTGGCAATGGAACGCCCGCGCAGCTCCACCTTCGACTTCGTGGTGAACAGCGGACCGATCAGGACCGGTACGCCGCGCTCGGCCAGCACGTCCGCGAGCAGATGCGCTTCGGTGCCGTGGTCAAGGACCAGGTCATAGCCGAACTCGTCAGCGATGCGCAGCGCGGTTGCGATGTCGTCCGCGCGGTGCGCATGCTGGCGCCAGGGGATCTCGCGTCGCAGCACCATGGCCAGTGCCTCCAGCTTGGGGTCCCGGGCGTTCTCGTCCGCCTTGCCCATGTAGTTCTGGGCGTCCATGAAGGCCTTGCGGATCACCATCGCGGTGCCGAGGCGGGTGGACGGCGTCTGCTTTTTCTCCCCGTACACACGCTTGGGGTTCTCGCCGAGAGCCGACTTTAGCCCGCTGGGGGAGCGGAGCACCATCTCCTCGATATACCGGCCGTGAGTGTGGATAGCGACGGCCAACCCTCCGATGGGGTTGCCGGACCCGGGATTGATGTTTACGGCTGTCACTCCACCGGCAAGGGCGTCGTCGAAGCCGGGGTCGAATGGGTTCACGGCATCCAGAGCGCGGACACCGGCGGTGACCGGGTCGGTCATCTCGTTGGTGTCATCGCCCGCCCAGCCTTCGCCCTCTTCGTGCGTACCCAGGTGCACATGGGCGTCGACGAAACCGGGAAGAAGCCATTTGCCGGCGGCGTCGACAACATCCGCCCCTTCCGGTGCCGCGACGTCGGCGCCGAGCGCGGAGATCTTTCCGTCTTCCATCACGACGGTGCCATCGAAGGGTTCACCCTCGATCGGGACGACGTGCGCGTTGATGAATGCTGTGACAGTCATGGGTGGAGACCTTTCGCCGATGATGGGGGTCACACTCAAACTTACCGTCTGCCTACACTGATGCGATGATGCGACGATCAGCCCTGGTGACAGGTGCAGGGCGAACCGCGGGGCTGGGTGCAGGAATAGCCCGTGCACTCGCTGCTGACGGATGGGACCTGGTGCTCTCCTACTGGCACCCTTACGACCAGCGCGTGAACCAGGCCGAGGATCCGTACGGGGAGCTCCGTGACCTGGCGGCGGAACTGGAAGCGATCGGATCGCGGGTGACGCTCCTGCCTGCGGACCTTGAGCAGCCGGACGCTGCCGAAGCCCTCATCCAGGACGCAGCAGAGCTGGGGCCGCTGACCGGGTTGGTGCTCTCGCACACAGAAAGTGTTGACTCGTCCATTCTCGACACGACCCTGGAAAGCTTCGACCGTCACTTCGCGGTCAACGTCCGCGCGGCCTGGCAGCTCATCCGCGCCTTCGCACTGCAGTGCCCGGACGACGGCGGCGCCATTGTCGCACTGACAAGTGACCACACCGTGCATAACCTCCCGTATGGTGCGTCAAAGGGCGCGCTGGACCGCATCGTCATCGCCGCTGCCCGCGAACTCGGCGGCCGGAACATCAGTTCCAACGTGCTCAATCCGGGTCCGGTGGATACCGGGTGGATGACCGATGACGTGCGCGAAGCGCTTACCCGGCAGCAGCCAACCGGAAGGCTGGGCACACCGGCGGATGTGGCCGGCGTCGTCGCCTTCCTCCTCTCACAGCAGGGACGCTGGATCAGCGGTCAGCTCGTCAAGGCTGACGGCGGGTTCTCCGCCTGAAGTTCCCGTCGGAAGCAGCCGGTTAGGATCATTCCATGACTGCTGGTCTCCTTCTCGCCGTGTGCCGCGTTCACGCCCTGCTGCCTACCAGGGACTCCACCGGCGTCACCGCTATCGACAAACGGGCGGCCGAAGGGCCTGTGAAGGTGCACCCCCTCGGAATCACCGGCGACATCCAGGCCAGCCGCAAACACCACGGCGGTCCGTCCAAGGCCGTGTATGCCTACTCCCAGGAGGACGCCGACTTCTGGTCAGCAGAACTGGGACGCGAAATGGAGCCCGGCAAGTTCGGAGAGAATCTGCGCGTCTCCGGAATTGAGGCGTCGCACGCGGTCATCGGCGAACGGTGGCGTATCGGGGAGGTGCTGCTGGAAGTGACCGAGCCTCGGACCCCGTGCGTCAACTTCGCCCGCTACCTTGGTGAGCCGAACTGGGTGAAGCGCTTCGCGGGCGAGGGCCGGATCGGCACGTATCTCCGCGTGGTCAAGGGCGGCCAGATCGAGGCGGGGAACCCCGTCGTCGTCGAACACCGCCCGGCGCACGGTGTGACCGTCGGCCAGCTTTTTGCCGGTCTCTCGCCGGAGCAGGCGGACAGGCTGCAGGCAGCGCACGACGCCGGGGCCAAGCTCACCCCCGACGTCACCAAGGTGCTCGCCCGCGTGCAGGCGCAGCGCGCGCCGGCACAGCAGGTTTCCGCCTAGCCGCTGGGTGCCGGACTGCGTGCCTAGGTGCGTGATTCCGGCCGGGACCTGCGGCGGGGGAGCCAGGGACGGGGACGAGTGTCGATCTCGCTGGGCAGCGCGGTCTCGATGCGGTCGTCCACCTGGTCGCCGAAGTGCTCGCTGAAGTTCTCGGACAATTCACTGGTGACGCTTTCGCCGATCTCCCGCTGCAACTCCTCCCGGCGTTGACGACGTTCCGCGCGCACCAGTAATTGGTGCTCGGCATGTAGGGCTTTGTAGAGACTGATGCACATGCCGATAATCACCACGCTGATGGGTAGCGCCGTGAGGATCGATCCGGTCTGAAGGGCAGCAAGACCGCCGGCGAGCAACAGTGCGATCGCCAGGGCTCCTTCCAGGGAAGCCCATAGCACCCGGCTCCACTTCGGTGGATTGGTCTCGCCGCCGGAGGCGAGCATGTCCACCACCAGGGAGCCGGAGTCAGAAGAGGTGATGAAGAAAATTGCCACCAACGCGATGGCAATGACGGACAGAAGTCCGCCCAGGGGCAGGCCCTCGAGGAGATTGAACAGAACGTTCTCCGAGACGATGCCTTCCGCGGGATCGAACAGTCCGCCGTTGAAGTCCTCGAATGCGCGATCGATTGCGGTTCCGCCCATGACGGCGAACCAGATGAAACTGACCATCGAGGGAACGAGCAGCACGCCTAGTACGAACTCGCGAACAGTGCGCCCGCGGGAGATACGGGCGATGAAGAGGCCAACGAACGGCGCCCAGGACATCCACCATCCCCAGTAGAAGATGGTCCAGGAGCCCTGCCAGTCGCGGCCTTCCTGTCCGGCGAACGCGCTCGAATCGAAGGTCAGTCCCACGACGGACTGCAGGTAGCCTCCGAGCGCCTGGACGAACTCTCGGAACAGGAAGAGTGTGGGGCCGAGGAGCAGGACAGCGATCAGGAAGACCCCGGCCATCCCGAGGTTGATGTTCGAGAGCCACTTGATGCCCTTGTCGACCCCGCTGACCACGGAGAAGATGGCGATGAAGGTGATGACGATGATGAGCCCCACCAGGAGCGCATCAGAGGTCTCACTGAACGCTCCCAGTTGAACCAGTCCTGCCGAGATCTGCTGCACTCCGAGCCCGAGCGAGGTTGCCACACCGAAGACGGTGCCAACAATCGCGATGATGTCGATGACGTCTCCGACACGTCCGCGCACCCGGTTGCCTAGGAGCGGCTCAAGGGCCCAACGGATGGAAACCGGCCTGCCCTTGCGGTGAATGGCGTAAGCCAGCGAAAGGCCGACGACGGCGTAGATGGCCCACGCGTGGAAACCCCAGTGCAGGTAGGTCTGCGTCATGGCCGCGTTCGCGAGATCCCTTGCATCCCCCTCGACCCCGGGCTTGGGGTTGACGAAGAAGTTCAACGGCTCCGCTGCGCCCCAGAAGACGAGACCAATTCCCATCCCGGCAGCGAAAAGCATCGCAAACCAGGAGAGCAGCTTGAACTCCGGCTCGCCGTCATCCTTGCCCAGCTTGATATCGCCGAACCGGCTCAGCCCCATCCACACGGAGAAGACAACAAATCCTGCGACGGCAAGAATGTAGTAGGGGCCGAAGACCGCTACCACTCCGGTCTGTGCGGCTGACAGGACAGACCCGGTGCCCTCGGGAAAGACAATTGCCAGCAGTGCGGCAGCGAGGATGATGACCAGAGCGGGCCAGAAGATCCTCGGAGCGAGAATCACGCCCTTGCGGCCGCCTCGCTGCTTCCCGGACGACATTTCCTCCGCGGATGATTCCCGTTCTGATTTCATGACGACCCTTCAAAGCTGCGAGCTGTGAGCAAATTCGGATCACCAGTTTTTCGCGCTTGGATAGGCATTGCAAACGAGCGGTAGATCGCCCGATCGCAACCTGTGGGCATCCTCACGCCCGGGACGGCGCCGAAGTGGGGAACCGGATCAGGCGAGTACGCTACACTTGAAACATCCCCCACACCGGTTTTCCCTTTATTCCTGCCCTGAAGCGGCATGGATTGGTTGTGTTGGGGCCCGCAGCGATAAGCAAAGCGGGCAGATTCATTCAGGGAGCGCCGGTCATCAGAACATTGCACTTCACCGCTGTGAGAGCGGCCGAAGCTGGAATGTAAGGTCCTGCCGCGGGATTGAAACAGCGCTGGATTTCCTGTTCATACGGCTCATCGCAGCCGCCCGGCTCCTAGTGAAGGTCAACTTCCCCATGCCTGAAAACCTGTCCCCTGACGCCTCCGTCACCCCCGAAACCGAAACTCCGGACGTGAAGTTCACCGACTTCAACCTGGATGGCCGCGTCCTTGCTGCCCTCTCCGACGTCGGCTACGAGAAGCCTTCGCCGATCCAGGCAGCCACCATTCCGGCCCTGCTTGAAGGGCGCGACGTCGTCGGTCTGGCCCAGACCGGAACCGGTAAGACCGCAGCATTCGCCATCCCGGCACTGTCGAAGATGGCCGAGCTGGCAGACCTCAACGGTCCCGCGAAGTTCACGCAGGTCCTGGTCCTGGCTCCGACCCGCGAGCTCGCGCTCCAGGTTGCCGAGGCCTTCACCTCGTACGCCAAGCACATCGACAACTTCACCGTGCTGCCCGTCTACGGCGGTTCCGCCTACGGCCCCCAGCTTGCAGGCCTGCGCCGCGGCGCCCAAGTAGTTGTCGGTACCCCGGGACGTGTCATCGACCACCTGTCCAAGGGATCGCTGGACCTGTCCAACCTGCAGTACCTCGTGCTCGATGAAGCCGACGAGATGCTGCGCATGGGCTTTGCTGACGACGTGGAGCAGATCCTCGCCGGAACCCCGGAGGACAAGCAGGTCGCGCTGTTCTCGGCGACCATGCCGAGTGCTATCCGCCGCATCGCCCAGAAGTACCTGAACAACCCGCAGGAAATCACGGTCAAGTCCAAGACCACTACCGGCGCCAACACACGCCAGCGGTTCCTGCAGGTCATGGGCCCGCACAAGCTCGACGCCATGACCCGCATCCTTGAGGTCGAGGACTTCGACGGAATCATCGCCTTTGTGCGCACCAAAATGGCCACTGAAGACCTGGCGGACAAGTTGCGTTCCCGGGGCTTCCAGGCCGCTGCCATCAACGGTGACATCCCGCAGCAGCAGCGTGAGCGCACCATCGAGGCATTGCGCGACGGCAAGATCGACATCCTCGTTGCAACGGACGTCGCAGCCCGAGGCCTCGACGTCGAGCGCATCTCGCTCGTGGTCAACTACGACATCCCGCATGACACCGAGTCCTACGTGCACCGCATCGGCCGCACCGGCCGTGCAGGCCGTTCCGGTGACGCCATCCTGTTCATCACGCCGCGTGAGAAGTACCTGCTGCGCTCCATCGAGAAGGCAACCCGCCAGCCGGTGGAACAGATGCACCTGCCGTCGACGGAGGCCGTCAACGAGCTGCGCCTGAACAAGTTTGCGGAGCGCATCACGGAGACCCTCGCCACCGAGGACGTCTCGATCTTCCGTGACCTGATCGCGAACTACGAGGATGAGCACAATGTGCCCGCGGCGGAGATTGCTGCTGCACTGGCCGTCATGGCTCAGGGCGGAAACCCGCTCCTGGTCAAGGACATCCCGCAGGCACCTGTCGGTCAGAAGGAACGCGCAGGCGGACGCAAGGACGCCTTCGGCTCCCGCGGCCCCACGCGCACCCTCACCGAGGGCAATGCGACCTACCGCATCGCAGTCGGCCGTCGCCAGCGCGTCATGCCCGGCTCCATCGTTGGCGCCATCGCCAACGAAGGTGGACTATCGTCGTCGCAAATCGGCGGGATTGACATCCGTGCGGACCACACCCTGGTCGAGCTCCCAGCCGAGCTTTCCAAGGACCAGTGGCGTGCGCTGTCCAAGACCCGCATCGGCGGCGAGCTGATCCACCTCGAGCTGGACAAGGGGCGCCGCCCCAACCGCGAGCGTCCCGCCGGCGACTTCAAGAAGCCGCACCGCAAGGGGGACGGCGACTTCCGCGCCGAGCGCTCCCACGGCAGTGACTTCCGCAGCGAGGGAACGCACAATGACCGCGGCTTTGGCTCCGACGACCGCAAGGCCCGTCACAAGAAGGGTGCCGGCGCCGGCACCGGCCGTCGCGACAAGTGGTGATTTTGCTCTCCCTGTAGGGAACTAGAACGACGCCGGTCTTCCGCAATTGCGGAGACCGGCGTCGTTGTTTCTGGGGTCGGTTCAGCTCCCAAACGGGCCCCTGGGGCTCGATTTTTCAGCACGCGATTTAGCTGGTAAAGTTTTCTGCTGTTGCCCCCCTAGCTCAGTGGTAGAGCGCGTTCTTGGTAAGAACGAGGTCACCGGATCGATTCCGGTGGGGGGCTCGAAATGGGAGGCCCGCTGAAGATCGTAAGATTGAATGCGGGCAGTCTCATTTGTGGCGGTGTAGCTCAGCTGGTTAGAGCGCACGACTCATAATCGTGAGGTCGCGGGATCGAGTCCCGCCACCGCTACAGATACCAGGCCGGCGGCTCAGAGAGCTGTCGGCCTGCTGTGTTTTCGGCTGGTCCCGCTGCGGGCGGGCTGTGGTCAGCCTCCTTATAGTATGGGCCCGAGGCACATCGACAGGACAAGGAACCATGACTGATAACGATTCGGCCTGGGGGCCGGGCGAAAACCCGGAAGATTTTCCGACCCGCGCAAGCCGACGCCGCTCCGGACGTGAACCGGGCACAGGTCCCATCTCGGAAGTCCCTCGGTTCGCGGACCGCCTGACACCCGCACCGCAGGCTGCCCAGCCGGTACCAGCGCAGTCCCCGGCGCCAGCCCAGCCGGCACCAGCCCAGTCTCCGGCGGCAGAGCCGGTCGAGGACACAGTCCGCCGCCCGGTGCTCGACATCCGTTTCGACGAGTCAGCCCACAGCGTCCGGACCATGTCGGTCCCCGTTGTTCTTCCCCAGCAGGCACCGGTCGCGGTGAGTACGGTGCCCCCGGCACCGGTGGCAGCCCCTTCCGCAGCATCCGAGGACGCAATGCAGTCGGAAACGGGTACCCGAACCACGACGCCGGTCACTGAGGTGCCGGTTGTTCCCACCGTCCCGAGCGCTCCCGCCGATCCTCCCCGACAGACGCGGAGGCAGGAAGAGGGCCGACGTCGTTCCTTCCTCGCCGCAGATAACGGCACTATCCCCGCAGAAACGGGACTGCGGGGGCTGCTCTCGCGCCTGGGCATCCGTATGGCCCCGTCACAGCGGGAGCTCACTGCACGTGCCCATACCCGCGCCGTGAGCCAGCACTGGCCCGGCCCGCGCACCATCTCCGTGGTGAACGGCAAGGGCGGCGCCAACAAGACCCCGACCACCGTGATGCTTGCCGCCGTCTTCGCGCGGAACGGTGGGGGACCGGTGCTCGCCTGGGACAACAACGAAACCCGCGGCACCCTCGGCTGGCGGACCGAGCAGGGCCCGCACAACTCCTCGGTCATGGATCTGCTGCCCGAGACCAGCCAGCTGCTGGCACCCTCGGCGCAGTCCGCGCTGCTCGCCCGGTATGTCCACCACCAGACGGAAGACAAGTACGACGTCCTCCGGTCCAAGCCGGACGTGCTCGCCTCCGAACAGAAGATCACCGCTGACGACTTCGACGCTCTCCACGAGGTGGCGTCCAAGTATTTCCGCCTGAACATCGTCGACTCCGGGAACGATGAAACGGCAGAGCGCTGGCTGCGCATGATTCACCACACCGACCAGCTGGTGATCGCTACCACCACGCTTGAGGAACATGCGGAAGCCGGCGCCCTTTTGCTCGAGGCGCTGCGCGGCCGCGGCGGCAAGTACGCCCAACTGTCGCAGAACGCCGTCGTCATAGTCAGCCAGTCGGACAAGAACGGTACCGCAGCGCAGGCGCAGCACATCGCCGATGGATTCGGACAGCTGGCCCGCGCGGCAGTGACCATCCCGTACGACGTGGCCTTGCTGAAGGGCCGCATCCGATGGGGGGCTCTCAAGCCGGCGACCCAGAGCTCGTGGCTCGCCGCCGCCGCCGCTGTTGCCGACGGGCTCTGATACTCAGCTTGCTTATCATTCCGATCATTCCTAGGCTGGATATGCAAGCCAACGGAATGGAGGAAGCATGACTATGCACGATATTTCGGGCAAGAAAGTGGCCTTCCTGCTCACGGACGGCGTCGAACAGGTCGAGCTGACCAGCCCCTGGGAAGCCGTCAAGGGCGCCGGTGGAGTGCCAACGCTCGTAGCCCCCAGCGAGGGTTCAGTGCAGGGCTTCAACGGCACCGAGAAGGGCGATACGTTCCCCGTCGACCTCACGGTGAGCCAGGCGAAGGCTGAGGACTTCGACGCGCTGGTACTGCCCGGTGGAGTCGTCAACGCCGATCACCTGCGCGTTGACAAGGACGCGCAGGCCTTCACCCGCAGCTTCTTCGAGCAGCACAAGCCCGTCGCGGCGATCTGCCACGCGGCGTGGCTGCTCATTGAGGCCGGTGTGGTGAGCGGACGCTCCATGACGTCCTACCACACGCTTGAGACCGACCTCAGAAATGCCGGCGCGCAGTGGACCGATGATGAGGTTGTGGTGGACCAGGGCTTCGTGACGAGCCGTAACCCCGATGACCTCCCGGCCTTCAACGACAAGGTGCTCGAGGAGATCGCCGAGGGTCCGCACGAGGGGCAGACCGCCTGACCCTCCTCCTTTGTTTCGCCCGGCTGCCCCGTCCCTGACGGTTTGCGTGGCGGCCGGGCGGCTTCAACCACAGGTCCGGTAGCGTGGCGACATGCTTACCGGACCTTTCCTGTGCCACGGCGTGTCCTGGAGCAGGTCCGGCCCATCACTGACGCTCGCCAGCCCGCAGGGCGCTGTGACGCCCATGCCTCTGACCGGTCTGCCGACTTTCCTGGGCTTCCGGATCCTCAGCCGCAGCGGAGAGCGGTTCTGCCTCGGTTATTCCAAGGCGCTTGGCGCCAACGGACGCCGATCCTTTCCCTGTCCCGAACAACGGACGGCTGACCGCGGTTACCAGTGCGGACCCTGCTTCGCCCGGGACGACTTCCGGTTCATGCACGACGTGCACCGCTCGGGTGTGGCGCCCGAGGGCCTCACCGCCTACCTCGCGCAGGACCACTGGCTGTATGTCGCCACATTCGCTGACGGCTCCACCAAGGTGGGCACGGCATCGGACCGCAGCAAGTGGACCCGGCTCGCGGAACAGGGAGCCGTCGTCGCCCGCTACGTTGCCCACGCCGAGGACGGCCGCGTTGTCCGGGTCCTTGAAGACGCAGTCACCCGGCATGCCGGCCTGCCGCAGGCTGTGCGGTCGGCAACGAAGACTGCCGCGCTCTTCCGCCCCCTGGCATCGCCGGAAGTGGACAAAGAGAACCGGGAGGCCGCCGGCGTCGTCCAGGCCCTGCTTGCCCAGGGGATGGATATCGACGGGTTCGAGGCGGTGGAGGAGCAGTGGGAGGCACCGGAAAGTTGGCCCGTGGTGCTCACGGCGCGGGCGCCGGTCTACCCTCTCAGCCTTGACGCCGGGGACCACGGGGGACGGGTGCTGGCGCTCCTCGGGCAGACCGCGCTGTTCGAGCTTCCGGAAGCTCGCTTCCTGCTGAACCTCACATTGTTGCGCGGACGCCGTATTGAGCTTGGCGAATTCCGGTCCGCGCCGGTTGCCGTCCAGGACGAGTTGTTCTGAGGACTCCGCCCGGGAATCCCACACGAGGGGGAAGGCGGATGTGAAGCACCTGGGGAAACACTATTCGCTGGGCAAACACAGGTTCGGTTAGGCTTACCTTTGTTCGTTTGCCTGCGGCCGCTGCCGCTACCTCCAGGAGTACCAACTCATGAACCGACCGAAGCTCGCTGCTGCCTGCGCTGCATTCACCATCCCCATGCTGGCGCTGTCGGGCTGCGGCGTCCTTGGCATTGGCAGTGCGCCTGCCGACCTGCAGATCTACACGGCCCGGCACTATGACCTGGAGGGTGCGTTCGGCGAATTCACCGATGAAACCGGCATCAGCGTTGAGTTCATCACCGGTGATGATGCCGAGTTGCTCGAGCGGCTCAAGGCGGAAGGAAGCGACACGCCTGCCGACGTTTTCATGACCGTGGACGCCGGCAACCTCTGGAACGCTGCCCGTCAGGATGTGCTGGCCGCGACGTCGTCGGCCACGCTGGACGAAGCCGTGCCGGAGGATCTTCGCGACCCCGAAGGGCAGTGGTTCGGACTCGCCATGAGGGCGAGGACCCTGACCTACAACCCGGACAACGTCGATCCGGCAGAATTCGACGCCTCGGACAGCTACGCGGGACTGGCCGACCCGAAGTGGAAGGGGCGGCTCTGCATGCGCGACGCCACCTCGTCGTACACCCAGTCACTCGTTGCGAGCCTCATCGACCTGCACGGACGCGACCGTGCCCTCGAAATCGTCGAAGGGTGGGTCGCCAATGAGGTGGACATTATGAGCAATGACGTCCTGCTGCTCGAAGCGATCGACGCCGGCGCCTGCGACGTGGGAATCAACAACCACTACTACCTGGCCCGCACCCTCGGAGAAAACCCTGACCTTGCCGTGGACCTCTACTGGGCAAGCCAGGAGGGCGCCGGTACCCATGTCAATATCTCCGGGGCGGGCATCGTCGCCGACTCCGACAACGCCGAGCAGGCGCAGCAACTGATCGAGTGGCTCGCCACGACGGGACAGAATTCCTTCGTCGACGCCAACCATGAGTTTCCGGTCAATCCGGAGGCCGAGCCCGAACCGGTCATCGCCGGATTCGGTGAGTTCAACCGCATGCCGCTGAACGCTGAAGCGTACGGTGACCTGAATGCCGAAGCGATCGACGTACTGGCTGAGGCCGGCTACAAGTGAGTGACCCGGCTGTCCTGGTTGACGCCGCCGTTTCCGGCAGGCGCCGGCGCCTGCTGACCGGGAACGGCCGTCCGCTGTGGTCGGCGGCAGTCCTGCTGGCAGCCCTGCTGGTGGCAACTCCGGTCGTCGCGGTGGTGATCGACGGGCTGGGAAGCCTGAACTCCGGCAGCCTGCCGCAGGACATCGGTCCCATGATCCTCACCACGGTTCTCCTGATGGCGGGGGTGGGCACCGGCACGCTGCTGATCGGGGGCGGGTTGGCCTGGCTGGTCACCGCCTACGATTTTCCCCTCCGCAACCTGCTCTCGTGGGCGCTGGTGCTGCCGCTGGCCATGCCGGCCTACATCCTCGGTTTTGTCTTCCTCTCCACCTTCGACGTGGGCGGACCGGTGCAGTCATTCCTGCGCACGGTCCTTGGCCCCGGCGCCTGGTTGCCGGAGGTTCGAACCCTGCTCGGCGCCGTCGTCGTGATGTCACTGACGCTCTATCCGTATGTCTACCTCCTGGCCCGTTCGGCGCTGGTTGAGCAGAGCGCCACAACGTACGACGCCGCACGCACCCTCGGTGCCAGCCGCTCACGGACGCTGTGGAGAGTGGTGGTGCCCATGGCGAGGCCCTCGCTTGCAGCTGCCCTTGCGCTGGTGATGATGGAAACCCTGACGGACTTCGCAACCGTCCAGTACTTCAATGTCCAGACCGTCGCCGTCGGGGTTTACCTGGTGTGGAAGGGCAGCTTCGAGTTCCAGGCAGCAACGCAGCTCTCGATGCTTGTGCTCCTGTTCGCGGTCGCGGTCCTGGCCGGCGAACGGCTCCTCCGCGGACGCTCCCGCTTCCACCAGAAGCATGGCCGCGGCGAAGGGCTGCGTGCCCGGCGGCTCACCGGTTGGACCGGCTGGGCAGCCGCTTTCGTGGGCCTGGCCGTGCTCGGCGCGGGTTTCGCCCTTCCTGTTGCCCAGCTGGTCGGATGGGCGATCGGCGAGGCCGTCGGCGGTTCCGAGCCGTTGCTGGATCCGCGCTTCGCCGAATACCTCGTGAACAGCATTGCCGTTGCCTCGATTGCTGCCCTGTTGTGTGCAGCGCTCGCGCTGATGATCGGACACGCACAGCGGCTGGGCGGCGGCCCGGTTGTGGCAGCGGCAGCGCAGCTCACCACCTTCGGTTATGCCGTGCCGGGCGCGGTGATCGGTATCGGTGTGCTCATTGCTTTCGCCCGGCTGGATGAGTGGCTCGAGGTTGCAGGAGTCCCGGGTGGGACCGGACTGCTCGTGACCGGCTCAGTAGCCGGCATCCTTTTCGCCTACCTCGTGAGGTTCCTTGCCCCTGCCTACCAGGCTGTGGACGCCAGCTTCGCCAAAATCTCTCCCGCCCTCACCTTCTCGGCGCTGAGTCTCGGGTCGACGCCGCGCAGGCTCCTGACCCGCGTACACCTCCCGCTGGCCCGCCGCGGTGCAGCCGTAGCGCTGGTTCTGGTGGCGATCGACGCCGTGAAGGAACTGCCGATCGTGCTCCTGCTTCGGCCGTTCGGTTTCACCACCATCTCTGTATGGGTCTACGAGCTCGCCCGTGAAAACTTCTGGGAGAAGGCAGCGCTGCCCGCCCTGGGGATCGTCGTGGTGGCAGTGATTCCCGTGTACTTCCTTTTCCGCCGGACGGCCGGCCTCAAGAACGGAGCGGTGGCGCATGGCCAGTAACCTGATCGACGTCACGACGCCGGCGCTGATGCTTGAGGGAATCAGCAGGCGGTACGGCGGAGTCTCGGCAGCCAAAGCACTGGATCTGACGGTGGCAGCCGGTGAATTGGTGACCGTGATCGGGCCGTCAGGGTGTGGAAAGTCGACCATGCTTCGGCTGATTGCCGGCCTTGAGCGCCCGGACTCCGGATCGATCTCGATCGCTGGGGAGGTGGTTGCCGACCGGCGGCGGTTCCAGGAACCCGAACGACGCCGGGTGGGACTGGTCTTCCAGGACCACGCACTGTTCCCCAATCTCACCGTCGCCCGGAACGTCGCCTTCGGGGTCAATCGCCTGCCGGCCAGAGAAAGGGAGCAGCGCGTTGCCGAGGTCCTGGAACTGGTGCGCCTGAACCACCTTGCTGCCCGTTATCCGCACGAGCTCTCGGGTGGAGAGCAGCAGCGCGTCGCCCTTGCGCGTGCCTTGGCGCCCCGCCCCGCCGTCGTCCTCCTGGACGAGCCGTTCTCCAGCCTGGACGAGACCCTGCGCGGCAGGGTGCGCTCGGATATTGTCGCGGTGTTACAGGAAACGGGCACCACCAGCCTGCTCGTAACCCATGACCAGACCGAAGCGCTTTCCGTGGGGGACCGCGTGGTGGTGATGCGTGACGGCGTGATTGAGCAGGCTGATACGCCCGAACGGGTCTTCGAGCAACCGAGCACACGATTCGTGGCGTCCTTCATGGGAGACGCGGACTTCCTCCCGGCGAATGTTCACAATGCGCTGCTGACCTGCGAGATCGGTGTGGTCTCGACGGTGCCGGGCTGGGCGAACTGCGACGTCGATGTCGACGTTGTGCTCCGGCCTCACGAAGTAGCGCTCGCCCTCGATCCGAGTGCGTCTGCGCAAGTCGTGTCCCAGGAGTATCGGGGCGCCTTCGTCCTGCACCACGTCCGTCTGGCATCCGGCAGGACCTTGCGGTCCTGGCAGCCGCACCACGTCCGCTATGCACCCGGGACCCGGGTCAGCGTGACTGTCGCTCCCGGAACATCCCCCACCCTGCTGGTCAATGACCGAGCCGTCACCGAGCCCCCGATTGCCGCCGCCGGCCGCGCACTGCAGCTGCCGGAGCCGTCGCCCGTCCCCACCTCGAGGTAGCACCCGTGTCGATCACAACGCAGACTCTGCCCCTGGAAGCTGCAACCCGTTCTGTGGCTTTCGCAGCCGGACTCGCCCGCTTCGCCGACCGGCCCGCCGTCGTCACTGAGTCCGGGACTCTCACCTACCGGCAGCTGGCGGAGCGGGTGGAAGCGGTCGCGGACCGCCTCGGTCCCGTCCGTCGCCTGGTACTGCTCGCCGCAACCAACGACGTCGACTCTCTCGTCGCGTACCTTGCTGCACTCTCCGGCGGGCATCCTGTCATCCTGGTTCCCGGGGACAAGCCCTCAGCCGCCGATTCGATCAGGGATAACTTCGATCCCGACGTTGTCATGGCAGCAGGGGAGGGGGACGGGCGACCGAGCCTGAAGGAAGTTCGCGTTGGGACAGGACATGACCTCCATCCTGATCTCGCCCTCCTGCTGAGCACGTCCGGCTCGACGGGCTCACCCAAGCTGGTCCGGCTCTCGCACCGGAACCTGGAGGCCAACGCCGCGGCGATTGCGGAGTACCTCAGGATCGGACAGGCAGACCGCGCCGTGACCACTCTGCCCATGTCGTACTGCTACGGCCTCTCGGTCATCAACAGCCACCTCCTCAGCGGTGCATCGGTGGTCCTCACAGACCTCTCCGTGGTGGACCCCTGCTTCTGGGAGCTGTTCCGCAGCACCAAGGCAACCGCTTTTGCAGCCGTGCCGTACACGTTCGAGTTGCTGGAACGCGTGGGCTTCGACGCTATGGACCTGCCGACGCTGCGGTACGTGACGCAGGCCGGCGGCAGACTCGCTCCCGAGCTGGTGCAGCGGTACGCGCAGCTGGGCGAGGAACGGGGTTGGGAGCTGTTCGTCATGTACGGGCAGACCGAAGCCACCGCGCGGATGGCTTACCTGCCGCCCGCCCTTGCAGCGCGGAATCCGTCCAGGATCGGCGTCCCGGTGCCAGGAGGAAGTTTCAGGATTGACCCGGTTCCGGGGTTGGAGGACGGAGAGCTCGTCTACACCGGTCCCAACGTCATGCTCGGCTACGCGATGGACCCTGCCGACCTCGCCGACGGGCGCACCGTGAACGAGCTGCGGACCGGTGACCTTGCCCGGCGTCACCCGGACGGCCTGTACGAGGTGGTAGGGCGCCGCAGCCGGTTCATCAAGATCGCCGGCCTGCGCGTCGACCTTGGACGCGTAGAGCAAATCCTCGCCGGGTTCGGAGTCGACTCCACCTGCGCTGGCAAGGACGAACTCCTGGTCGTCGCTGTCCAGGGCGATCACGAACCCGACCTGCTCCGGAAGGTGTTGGCCCGCGAGCTCGGCATCCCGCGCGGCGCCCTGAAGATGTACGCAGTGGAGAGCCTTCCGCGGCTCAACAGCGGGAAAGCGGATTATCAGGCTGTGCTGGCCCTTGCAGAACCTGGGGAGCCATCGCTCAGGGCACAGCCGGGGCGGAAGGAAGGACCGCAGGACGTACGAACCATTCTGGCGGAGCAGCTGGAGGTTTCCGCCGTCAGCGGCGACAGCACCTTTGTGTCGCTGGGAGGCGACTCACTGTCATATGTCGCGACGTCGGTCCGGCTGGAGAATGCTCTTGGCACCCTGCCTGCCGATTGGCACCTGCGAACTGCCGCTGAACTCGAGCAAGGCGGCTCCCCGGGCCGGCGCCGCCGGTTCTTCGCCGCCATCGAATCGAGCATCGTTCTGCGCGCAGTTGCCATCATCCTCATCATCAGCACACACATCGGACTGTTCCACTGGGAGGGCACAGCCCACGTGCTGATGGCTGCCGCCGGCTATAACTTCGCGCGGTTCCAGCTGCAGGGCGAGCGCGGTGAACGGCTGCGCAGACAGCTGGTCAGCATCGCCCGCATTGTGGTACCCAGCATGGCGCTCATCGCCGTCGGCTACGTCATCACGGATCACTACAGCGTTGCGAACATCTTCCTCCTGAACGCGATGGTGGGTCCCCAGGAGGTGACCCCGGAGTGGCACTTCTGGTTCGTGGAGGTTCTGACCTACCTCCTTGTCTGCGCCGTTGTGCTGCTCGCTATTCCGCCGGTCGCGCGCCTGGAGCGGCGCTTCCCCCTGGGTTTCCCGCTCGGGCTGGTGGCCATCGGCTTGCTGACGCGGTTCAACATCGTCGATCTGGACCTGCCAAATACCGCTCCCGCGCTGTGGCTGTTCGCTCTCGGGTGGGCGGCCGCCCAGTCACGGACGGTCGTGCACCGGTGCCTCATCACCGCCGTCGTTCTTTCATGCGTGCCGGGCTTCTTCTTCCACGACCAGCTCCGCGAGATGACACTGCTGGTTGGCCTGCTGGTGCTCGTCTGGTTGCGGACCCTGCCGGTTCCCCGGAGTCTGCAGCGCTTCACCGTGGTCCTGGCCAGTGCGTCTCTGTACATCTACCTCACCCACTGGCTGGTGTTCCCGCATCTGGAAGCCATGCATCCTGCGGTGGCCGTGGCCGCCTCGCTCGTTGCCGGGGTGCTCTATTGGGTGTTGGTGATGCGGGTGCCGGGTTGGGTCCGGTGGTCTTCGAGCCGACTGCGTGGACGGCACGAAGTGGCCGTCTGATCCGGTGGTGCCACATTCTGTGATGCCCGGGCTCAGGGTCCCGGACTCTAGGATGGAACCATGCTCAATACACCCTGGGACACCGGATCGCCGCTGTACCGGAAGCTGGTCATCAGCGCGCTGATCCTTACCGGCGTCGGTATTCTCCTGGCCGTCGCCGGGGCGATGCTGCAGACCGATCCGCTCGTGTTCGCCGCACTGCCCATCATCGTCGCGGGCATGGCGGCCCATCTCGCAGGCCTGGTGGTACGCGGACGGGACGCCCGTCGTCGTGCGCGACCGGGGAACGGTAACCCCCGGACCGGCCGGTAGCCGGACGAACAGTTACGCTGGACAGGCGCGTCAGCGCCTGAGAGGCCCCGATTACAAGGAGTTCCATGACGATCAATCCCGACCTTCAGGGGCGCAGCTACCCGGCTGCCGAGGTCTACACCGTTGGACGCGAGAAAATCCGTGAATTCGCCGAGGCCGTGAAAGCCACGCATCCGTCGCACTTCGACCCGGAAGCTGCACGGGCACTAGGCCACCGGGACGTCGTTGCCCCTCCCACTTTCGCAATCATCGTCGCCCAGCGCGCCGATGCGCAGCTGATCAACGACCCGGAGGCCGGCATCGACTTCACCCGGGTCGTCCATGCTGACCAGCGGTTCACCCACCACCGGCCGATCGTCGCCGGTGACGAGCTCGTTGCCGAGCTCCATGTTGACCAGGTCCGTGCCATGGGCGGCGGCGCGATGATCACCACCCGCGCCGAGATCTCCACGGTGGAGGGCGAGAAGACCGCAACAACCACGTCGTCCATCCTGGTGCGCGGTGAGGAGCAGTAAATCATGGCAATCACGCTGACAGACCTCGAAGTAGGCCAGGAGATCGGCCGGACCTCCCTTGGGGTCACCCGACTCGACCTCGTGAAGTACGCCGGTGCGTCCGGTGACTTCAACCCAATCCACTGGAACGAATCCTTCGCCCGGAGCGTGGACCTGCCCAGCGTCATCGCCCACGGGATGTTCACCATGGGCTCAGCGGTTCAGGTGGTGGCCGACTGGGTTGGCGATCCGGCCGCCGTCATTGACTACCAGACCCGCTTCACACGGCCGGTGGTCGTCGAGGACACCACTGACCAGCCAGGTGTGGCAGGTGCGGCCATCGAGGTGGTCGGAATTGTGGGTGCACTTGATCCGGATAACTCCACCGCCCGCATCGACCTCACGGTCTCGGCAGGCGGCCAAAAGGTCCTGGTCAAGGCCCAGGCAGTGGTGCGGATTTGGTGACATCGCTTGCGGAGTTCACGACGTCGGCGGTCGGAGGTCCGGCCCGCACCCTGATTGAGGCGCGCACGGAGGCCGAGCTCATCGACGCGGTTCGGTCCGCCGACGAGGCGGGGGAGCCCCTGCTGCTTATCGGCGGTGGCTCCAACCTGCTGGTTGCTGACAGCGGCTTCGCGGGCACCGTGGTCAGGATCGCTTCAACGGGCTTCACCGTGAACGACGACGACGCCACCTGCGGAGGCGTGATGGTCACCGCCCAGGCAGGCCAGCCCTGGGATGAGCTCGTCGAGTACACGGTGCGTCATGCGTACTCCGGGCTGGAAGCGTTGTCCGGCATCCCTGGCTCCACCGGTGCCGTTCCGGTGCAGAACGTCGGCGCGTACGGTGCGGAGGTTTCGCAGACCATCGCCATGGTGCGCACGTACGACCGCGAGACTCGGTCCATCACGTCGCTTGCCAACTTCGACCTCAAGTTCGGGTACCGGGATTCGCTGCTGAAGCGCACCACCGACTCCGGATCTCCCCGCTACGTGGTGCTCACGGTCCAGTTCCAGCTTGGCCTTGGCCGCATGAGCGCGCCGGTGCGGTACGCGGAATTGGCCCGGGAACTGGGCATCGAAGTGGGCGAACGGACGTACGCCAACGATGTGCGGCGGGCCGTGCTGAAACTCAGGGCGGCGAAGGGCATGGTGCTCGACCCGGCCGACCGCGATACGTACAGCACCGGATCCTTCTTCACGAATCCCATCGTTGACGCCGCCGTGGCTGAGTCCCTGCCTGCCGGCGCCCCGAGATACCCGATGCCGGACGACTCGGTGAAGCTCAGTGCGGCCTGGCTGATCGAGCAGGCCGGTTTCGGTAAGGGCTTCGGGCTCATCGACGACGCCGGCTACCAGGCGGCAGGCGGTAGGGCCGCGCTGTCCACCAAGCACACTCTCGCCGTCACAAACCGTGGCGATGCCTCCGCAGAGGACCTCTTGAGCATCGCCCGACTGGTAGCCGATGGTGTGGACCAGCGCTTCGGCATCCGCCTTCACCCGGAACCGCTGCTGATCGGCTGCGCGCTGAACTGAGCGTGTGGCCCGCCGGACCTCTCAGGTGGTTGCATGCCGTCGTGCTTTCTCCGCCGCTGCACGCGTCTGCATGACTGCGTGCCGGTGCCAGCGGCTGTCAACCAGCTCCCGGCTGCACAGCCACTGCACAAGACGGGACACGAGGCTTATCTGCGCGAGGCGATCGTGGAAGTCCTCGAGGAGCCATGTGCTGCTGAGGAAGCGTGGGAGAGCGAAGACCAGCTGCTCGGCGCCAAGTATTCGCTCGAAGGCGCCCTCCGCCTCAAACTGCCGCTCCAGGGCCAGCAGCGAGGCTGTCTCGGCGCTGACGACGGAATCGCCCTCCTGTTCGAGGAAGAGACGCAAGTGGGCCAGGACGCGCCCGTAGCGCTCAACCGTGGCTGGGTGCCTGCCTGAAGCGCTCGCAGAGAAGTACCGCGTCAGGACCTTGTCTACTGGAATGTCTACTGGAATCTGATTCATGCAGGACAGTCTGCACCCTGCCTCTGACATTTTTCTAGTACACAGCTTCGAAAGCCCGCCAGGCACGACCTACATAAAGAACATGCGCTGCAGGCAACGCGTGTGTGTTGCCTGCAGCGCATGTTCTTTCTCGAGAAGATTCCGCTCCCGGTCCGTCAGGTGAGGCCCGGCCGCGCGAACTGTCAGAGGTTGCCGGTGGCGATGAGAAGCATGCGGCGCAGCGGCTCGGCTGCACCCCACAGAAGCTGGTCTCCTACCGTGAATGCGCTGATGTACTCGGGGCCCATTTCGAGCTTGCGGATCCGCCCGACCGGGATCTGCAGGGTTCCGCTGGCCGCCACCGGGGTAAGCCCCTGGAGTGTTGCTTCCTTGGTGTTCGGCACCACGGTTGCCCACTCATTGTCCTGATCAATGAGGTTCTCGATCTCACCGACCGAGAGGTCCTGGGTGAGCTTCAGCGTCAAGGCCTGGGAATGGGAGCGCATAGCGCCGATCCGTACGCACAGGCCGTCAAACGGGATCCGGGAGCCGTCGGCCACGTCGGTTCCCAGGATCTTGTTCGTCTCCTGGCCGGCCTTCCACTCTTCCTTCGACTGTCCGTTGCCCAGATCGGCATCGATCCACGGGATGACGGAACCCGCGAGCGGCACACCGAATTGGGAGGCGTCCATGTCAGGGTTCTTCTGCTGCGCCAGAACGGCGCGGTCGATGTCAAGGATTGCCGACGCGGGGTCTGCCAGGTTCCCGGCCACAGTGCCGTGGATTGAACCGAACTGATTCAGCAACTCACGCATGTGCCGTGCACCGCCGCCGGATGCTGCCTGGTAGGTCATGGAGGTGCCCCACTCGACCAGGCCGTTCCTGAACAGGCCGCCGAGGCCCATGAGCATGCAGGAGACCGTGCAGTTGCCGCCGATGAAATCCCGCACACCGCGGGAAAGACCGGCGTCAATGACGTCGCGGTTGACCGGATCGAGCACAATGATGGAGCTGTCCTCCATACGCAGCGTGGAAGCAGCATCAATCCACAGGCCGTCCCATCCTGCGTCGCGCAGCTTCGGGTATACCTCCGAGGTGTACCCGCCGCCCTGGGCCGTGACGATGATCGGCAGCTTCGCGAGAGTCTCGACGTCGTAAGCATCCTCAAGAGCGCCGGCGCCCTCAGCGAACGACGGCGCAGCGCCACCGGCGTTGGAGGTCGAGAAGAAGACCGGGTTGATGCGTCGGAAGTCGCCCTCGTCCTGCATTCGCTGCATCAGGACCGAGCCGACCATTCCACGCCAGCCGACCAGACCGACGGAGGGCACGGACGAGGACAGATTCGCTGCGGAAGTCATGGATCAAGTTTAGGGGAGCGGGTCAAACTGCCCCGGTCGGTTACGCCAACACCGAAACATCCCGAAAACAACGCCGGGCCACGAGCGAGTACGACGACGCCTAATGCCTCAGCGGTTCCCTGCCGCCCGAATCGGACCGGGTCCACAAACTGATCCTGAAGCGAGTGCCGTTGGCTGAGGTGCTCCATCCCTCCGAGGGGTCAACGCCCGTGAGGTTCCAGGCATTCGCCAGGACCGGTGCGTGAGTGTCGCCCTCCATAGCGGAATCGATCACTGTCACCAGCGCCACATGGGCATGCGGAGCCGCCTCCGCGTAGATCTGGCCGCCGCCGATGACCCAGATCTGGTCACTGCCGTCACTCATCCCCGCCTCGCGGAAGGCGTCCTCAAGTGAATGTACGACGACGGCGCCCGGATAGCGGGCCGGGTCCAGCTCCTGCCGGCTCACCACGATGTTGGTGCGGCCCGGCAGCGGACGGTACTTTTCCGGGAAGGACTCCCAGGTGCGCCGTCCCATGATGACCGGGTGCCCCTGCGTGGTCCGCTTGAAGTGGGCCAGGTCCTCGGGCAGGTGCCAGGGCATGCTGCCGTTCCGGCCAATGACACCGTCGACGGTCTGGGCCCAGATCATTCCGACCAGGGGCGTGCCGGCCGTCCTCGCGAAATCCCAGTCGCCACTCATACGGCGATCGGCGCCTTGATGGTGGGGTGGTGCTGATAGTTCTCGACCGCGAAGTCCTCGAGCTCGTAGTCGAAGATGGTCTCCGGCTTGCGGATCAGGCGAAGGGTCGGATAGGGGTAGGGGTCCCGCGACAGCTGCTCCGTGACCTGCTCCACGTGGTCTTCGTAGATGTGCACGTCACCGCCGGTCCACACGAACTCGCCCGGTTCAAGGCCCACCTGCTGGGCCACCATCAGCGTGAGCAACGCGTAGGACGCAATGTTGAACGGTACTCCCAGAAACATGTCCGCCGAGCGCTGGTACAGCTGGCAGGAAAGCTTTCCGTCCGCCACGTAGAACTGGAAGAGGGCATGGCACGGGGGCAAAGCCATGTTCTCGATTTCCGCCACGTTCCAGGCAGAGACGATGTGCCGACGCGAGTCCGGGTTCGCCTTGAGCCCGTCAATCAGACGCTCAATCTGGTCAATGTGACCGCCGTCCGGCGTCGGCCAGGAGCGCCACTGTACGCCGTAGACCGGGCCCAATTCGCCGTCGTCGTCCGCCCACTCATTCCAGATCCGGACGCCCCGCTCCTGCAGCCAGCGGACGTTTGAGTCACCGCGCAGGAACCAGAGCAGTTCCAGGGCGACGGACTTGAAGTGGACCCGCTTGGTGGTGATGAGCGGGAAGGACTCGGAGAGGTCGAACCGCAGCTGCCGTCCGAAGACGCTGCGCGTGCCCGTACCGGTCCTGTCCGACTTGGGTGTGCCGTTGGCCAGGACGTCTCGGAGCAGGTCTTCGTAGGGTGTCGGAACCGGGGTAGTCACGGGATCCAGTCTAGGAGTATCACCGGCAGGAGCATGAACAGACTCAGTCGTCATACGCACGGAACTGCTCGACCGAGACCACTTGTCCCGCCTTCTTGCAACTCACCTGGCAGATGATTGCCTCACCGGGCGCGAGGTATGGATCCGACGTCGGCAGCAGCCGTCCGAGATGCGCGGGCATATGTGCCCTGAGGACATCAAGGATCAGCGGCAGCACCGGCCGGTGACTGCAGACGGCGACCGGGCTCCGCCGGTCGAAGAGCTTCTCGATAGTGCCGGCGGCGCGTCCGGGCTTACGGGCGGCGTCGCGTTCAGTGATGGCGTCCACGAGCTTCAGTTTCGCGTCGGAGCGCCTGATGTACGGCATGACGGTTTGGACGCAGCGGTCCCAGGGGCTGCTGACGATGCGATCGGGCGACCAGGCCAGCAGCAGGCGGCTGACCGCCTGGGCCTGGCGCCGTCCGGAGGCTGCGAGCGGGCGCTCCCCTTCGGCACGCGTCCAGGAAGACCGCGGCTTGGCCTTCGCATGGCGGACGACAATGAGCGGCCAGGTGGCCAGGTTGTCCTCTGCGAACGCCTGGGTAAGGGCATTCAGAGGTTCCCGGTCGGATGATTTGCTCAGCAATTCGGCCGCCCGCTCCGGGGAACACCAGAGGAAATCATCGACCTCCTTGCCGTCCGGCTTCGGCGTCATGCCTTCCGCCTTGGCCGCCCAGTAATGCACCACCTTGAGCCCGGAGGTGACCGGGTACTCAATGGTCGGCAACGGGATGCCGAGCTTGACCGACAGGCCGATTTCCTCGAAGACCTCGCGGACGGCGCACTCTGGAGTGGTCTCGCCCGGATCGATCTTGCCTTTCGGCCAGGACCAGTCGTCATAACGGGGGCGGTGGATCAGCAGGACTTCCAGCGCGCCGGACCGCTTGCGCCAGCACAGGGCACCGGCAGCGACGACGGCGGCTCCCCGCCTGCTCTGCTTGCTGTCAACCGCCGTATCGGGCTGCGTCATCACCGTCGAGCGGGCCGCAGCCGGCTGCGGGAACGGGAGGCAAGCAGCCACGACTGGACGTCGTCGAGTGGTTCGCCGTCGTCATCCTTGTGATGGCGGATCCACTCGCCGTCGCTGTCCAGATGCCAGCTGGCAGTTCCGCTGTCGAGGTAGCGATCCATGAGCGAGATCAGGTAAGTGATGTGCTCCGGCGCGGATAGCTGGACCAACGCCTCCACCCGGCGGTCGAGGTTGCGGTGCATCATGTCCGCCGAGCCGATGAAGACGGCGGGATCGCCCGCATTGGCGAAAGCAAAGACACGCGAGTGTTCCAGGAACCGGCCAAGCACGGAACGAACGGTGATGTTCTCGCTGAGGCCGGGTACACCGGGGCGCACCGAGCAGATGCCGCGAACGATCACGTCGACCTGGACACCGGCCTGCGACGCCCGGTACAGGGAGTCGATGAGGGCCTCGTCAACAATCGAGTTCACCTTGATGATGACCCGCGCTTCGAGGCCGGCCTGGGCGTTCGTGATCTCCTGTTCGATGCGTTCGATCAGGCCGGACCGGACGGAGCGCGGTGCGACGAGGAGGCGCTTGAACGTCGACTTCGGGGCGTAGCCGGAAAGCTGGTTGAACAGCCGCGAAAGGTCCTCGCCCACCTGATGATTGGCGGTGAGAAGTCCGAGGTCCTCGTAATAGCGTGCGGTACGCGGGTGGTAGTTTCCGGTGCCGATGTGGCAGTAGCGGCGCAGCCCGTCGATCTCCTGGCGAACCACGAGGGAGAGCTTGCAGTGGGTCTTCAGGCCCACGATGCCGTACACCACATGAACGCCGGCCTGTTCCAGCTTCCGGGCCCAGGAGATGTTGGCCTGCTCATCGAAGCGGGCCTTGATCTCAACCAGCGCCAGCACCTGCTTGCCAGCCTCCGCGGCGTCGATCAATGCGTCGACGATGGGGGAGTCGCCCGAGGTGCGGTACAGGGTCTGCTTGATGGCCTGGACCTTGGGGTCCACCGCCGCCTGCTCAAGGAACGCCTGCACCGAGGTGGAGAAGGAGTCATACGGGTGATGCAGCAGGATGTCCCGCCGGCGCATCGCTGCGAACACGTTCGCAGCTTTGGACGTTTCGCTCTCATTCAGGTCACGGCTGGTGTGCGCCACGTGCTTCGGGTAATGCAGGTCGCCGCGGTCGATGCCGGCGATGACCGAGAGCCCCCGCAGGTCCAGCGGTGCCGGCAGGTCGTAGACCTCGGCTTCCTCCACGCCGAGCTCGCGGGAGAGCAGCGCCCGGATGCTCGGGTTGATGTCGGTGGTGACCTCAAGCCGGACCGGCGGTCCGAAGCGGCGCCGCAGGAGCTCCTTCTCAAGCGCCTGGAGCAGGTTCTCGGCGTCGTCTTCCTCGACCTCAAGGTCCTCATTCCGGGTGACTCGGAAGGTATGGTGCTCGAGGACCTCCATGCCGGGGAACAGCTGGTCCAGATGGACGGCGATGACTTCTTCCAGGGGGATGAAGCGCGCGGTCCGGCGGGCGACATTTCCGGCGCGTGGCCCGTCGACGGAAACGAGGCGGGGCAGCTGGTCGGGCACCTTCACACGGGCGAACAGTTCCTTGTCGCTCACCGGATTGCGCACGACGACGGCGAGGTTCAGTGAGAGCCCGGAAATGTACGGGAACGGGTGGGCCGGATCTACAGCCAGCGGCGTCAGGATCGGGAAGACCTTCTCCGCGAAGAGTTTGTTGAGGTCGGCCTGCGCGGCAGCGTCCAGTTCGTCCCAGGTGGTGAGATGAATGTTCTCGGCCGCGAGCGCCGGCCGGATGTGCTCCGAGAAGACAGCGGCGTGGCGTCGCTGCAGCGCCAACCCCTCGGACATGATCGTCTCGAGCTGCTCGATGGGGCTCAGCCCGGCTGCGGAGGGTACCGCCAGTCCCGTGGCGATGCGGCGTTTCAGTCCCGCCACCCGCACCATGAAGAACTCGTCCAGGTTCGACGCGAAGATTGAAAGGAAGTTGACGCGCTCAAGCAGCTGAAGGTCCGGGTCCTCCGCCAGGTCCAGGACCCGCGCATTGAAGTGGAGCCAGCTCAGTTCACGGTCGAGGAAACGATCCGCCGAGATCTCGCCTGAGGGCAGCAGGCTTGGGGCGAAATCGGGGATGTCGATGCGGTCCTGTGTTGCCCGCGCGGGAGCCACTTCCGACGATCCATACCGGGCCGGGACGCGCGCGGCGGTTTCGGCTTCCATAGTGTCTCCTTTGTGGTTCGGGCGAGGCACAGAGCGTGCCTTAAAAGGGGCCGTTGGAGCCCTCCTCAACCTTACAAGTTGTCCGCGGTGTTCCCGGGTGCGTACATCACATCGACGTCCCACCGGGTAAAGCCGAGTGACCGATAGAGCGCCACGGCGGGAGTGTTGTCCGCGTCGACATACAGCATGATCGCCTGAAGCCCCAGCGAATGCAGGTGCTCAATCCCCGCGATCGTCAGAGCCTTGCCGAGTCCCATGCCCTGGGCAGCGGGGGTCACACCCACCACATACACCTCGCCGATGGCCGGGTGCTTGCCGCTTCGCGGGTGGACCTTTGTCCAGTGAAAGCCGAGGAGCTGCCCATCCGACTCCCGAACGGCCAATATCAAACCCTTGGGGTCGAACCAGTCCTCCGCCATGCGAGCCTGCAGGTCCTCAAGGGTCAGGGAACCCTGCTCCGGATGGTGAGCGAACGCAGCAGCGTTTGCCTCGAGCCAGGCCTGCTCGTCCTGGCCCGGCGAGAAGGTACGCAACGTCACGCCTTCGGGAACGACAGCCTGGGGAACTGTCGCCTCAAGCGCTGCACGGGTCTGTCGCATGCGCCATAGTTCGCGGACGGGAGTGAATCCGGCCTTGACGGCGAGCTCGACGGCGGCAGCGTGGTTGCCGTGTGACCAGGCCCGCAGCTCGGGGAGTTGGTGGTCCTGCAGCGCCCGCACGAGGCTGGTGCCGACGCCCTGGTTCCGGTAGGTGGGCCGCACCACGAGCTCAAGGACCCCCACTTGTCCGGGAATACGGGGAAGGCTCACGACGGCGACGCCTGCAAGTTCTTCATCGTTCTCATCACCGTCGCTCGCATACGTGGTGAAAACCAGCAGGGACTCCGGGTGGGTGTGGGAAGTGCGCAGGTTCACCAGCGTCTGTTCCGACAGTGGGGGGTTGCCGTCCGCGTCCTCGGCAGCGTGTGCAAGGCCGACGATGTCTTCCAGTACCTCACCGCGCGGCGCACCGCCGATGGTGAGGATGGGCCAGGTGGGTGTCTGGGCTGCTGTCATCTGATCAGCGTAGCCGTGAGGACTGCGGTTCCGGGAGGCTTTTTGGTGGCATCGTCGCCGTGCTGTAGGCTTTTCAAGCGCTCGAAAGAGTGCAACCGGGGGGATGCGCCAGTGGGGCGCCCGCGATACGTTCGACCCGTATGTCCTCCACGAATAAGGAAGGCTCCCTCTCCGCAGCAGCGGCGGGGGAGCCTTCTCTTGTGTCTTCTGGTTGGCTCTTACGCCTTCTGGTTGACCGTGGAATCTTCCGGCTGCCGGGAGAGCGTGAACCGGTAGCCCACGTTCCGCACCGTGCCGATCAGCTGCTCGTGGTCGGCGCCGAGCTTGGCCCTGAGCCGGCGGACGTGGACGTCGACGGTGCGGGTGCCCCCGTAGTAGTCATAGCCCCACACCTCGTGCAGCAGCTGGTCACGTGTGAAGACCCGTCCGGGATGCTGCGCGAGGTACTTCAGAAGCTCGAATTCCTTGTAGGTGAGGTTCATGGGTTCGCCTCCCACCCGTGCGGTGTAGCTGGCCTCATCGATGATGACGCCGGATGCGTGGATTTCGCTTGTGACTTCCTCGGCGGCGGTGTTGGCCCTGGCGATGACGAGGCGCAGACGTGCTTCCACTTCCGCGGGTCCCGCAGAGTCGAGGACTACGTCGTCCGCCAACCAGTTGGCCGCAACAGCGGCCATCCCGCCTTCGGTGAGCACGAGCATCAGCGGTGCGCTCAACCCTGTGGCCCTCAGCAGTTGAGTCAGGGACCGGGCACCGACGAGGTCCTTGCGCGCATCGATGATCACGACGTCGCAGGGTTCGGTTTCGAGCAGGGCGGTTGGTTCTGCGGGAAGGATATGAACCTTGTGGTTCAGGAGCTCAAGCGCAGGGAGGACATCCACGGACGAGCCCTGACTGTTCGTGAGCATCAGGATGTGCGGCATGTGTCCTCCAAAGGTAGGGACGCGCATCATCGGGCGGGCAGCGGTGACCGGGCGTGCCGCGAACGGGAGCGTTCCGGCAGGCCGGCAGCGGATTCGCACCAGTATACCGGTGTGACTCTCCGCACCCCGTAATATTCGGCGGGCGCCACCTCATAAGGGACTCTCCCACAACCGGGCTCCTGAGCGCCGCACCGCCCGCTTTCGACGCCTTCCGCACCGGTAGGGCAGTATTGCAGGGGTGAGAATCATGATGGCGGCACTGGTCGCGGCGGTAGCTCTGATCGCTGTGGTCGGCGCGTCTTATGCGTCACTGGCGGTGACCGCCGGCGTCATCGTCGTCCTGATTCTTGTGGCCGCGATCGGTTGGCCCTCCGTATTGGGAGTGCCGGCGCGCAAGAGCCAGTCCGCGGCCATAGCCATCAGCGCGCTCGCCGCCTGTGCCGCCGCTTACCTGTCTCCCTCCGGGACGGCGCTGACCTGGTTGCCGGTCGCAGTGGCGCTGGGTGTGGGAGCGGTCTTCCTCATTCAGCTCGTCCGCGGAACCGGCCAGAGTCTCCGGCTCGAATCAACACTCGGCGCCAGCTCCGGCGTGCTCATCATCGCCCTCGGTGCCGGCTGGATCGCAGCCGAAAACCTCAGCATCAACTCCGGGGCCTCCGCCGTCACTCTCGCCACCGGGACCAGCGTGCTGGCGGCCGTCGCTGCTGCGGTTCTTCCCTGGCCGAACCGGGTGGTCGGCCCACTGGGCGTACTCCTGGCCGCGCTCGCCGGCCCGCTGGTTGCACTGGCTTTTCCCGAGGTGGAGCCGGGCCCCGCCGTGATCATCGGTGCGGTGTGCGGAGCCGTCGTGATGGCAGGCCGCCGCCTGGTCATGAGCCGGGAGGAGCCCCTTGATACGGCCGCGCTCCTCTCCGTGGGGACTGCGCCGATCCTGGCCATCGGGTCGCTTGCGTACTTCCTTCAGCGGCTCCTGCTGAGCTGAGACTCGCCCTTCCAAGGTTGTTCATAGTGGCGAAAGCGGTGGAAGCCCGGCGTTAGGATGGAGCCATGTCAATTCTTGCGCTGGAAATCTTCTTCATCTCGCTGCTGGTCATTGCTGGGCTGGGTATGGCCGGTTTCGCTGCACTCGTCATCGCACGCCTGTACAAGGGCCAGAAGTAACCTCCGCTGATCCATGTCCTTTGAGATCCCCACAGACCTGACACCCGAGCTCGTTCCGCTGTCCTGGCTGCTGGGCACCTGGGAGGGCTCCGGCCGGCTGGGTGAGGGTAACGCCGACTCGGAGCATTTCTACCAGCGTGCCGTCTTCACACAGCATGGGCTGCCTTTCGTGCAGTACACGGCTGAGAGCTGGCTGACGGATGAGGAGGGGAACACCCTCCGCCCGTTGTCCGTGGAAACCGGCTTCTGGGCGCTTGACCGTAAACTGAACGACGCCGACGTCGGCCCCGGTCTATCACCGGCGGACATCGTGCCCGCGCTGAAGAGCGCGGACGATGTTGAGCAGTTCCGCAACGAAGCGGGCGGGTTCGACATCACTGCCACCATCGTTCATCCCGGCGGCATTGCGGAGCTGTACTACGGCAACATCAAGGGACCGCAGATCCAGCTCAGCACCGACCTCGTCATGCGCGGGCAGCACTCGAAGGATTACTCGGCCGCCACGCGCCTCTTCGGGTTGGTCAACGGGGACCTGTACTGGCGCTGGGACATTGCTGCGGACGGCAACTCGCTGGAACCGCACGCGTCCGCCATTCTCAAGAAGACTTCCTGAACCAGTCCGCCGGTACCGGCATCGCCGCTGATGCCGCGTCGGGCGGAATACCCTTCACCACCAGGGGCGTTGCACACGGTATGACCTTCTCAAGTCCGCTTCTTTCCCTGCCCGGCGCCGTGGCTGCCGGTGCGCCCGACGCAGGAGTGGCGGCACACTACGGTGACCCGCTGCGCGAACAGCGCTCCCTGGCACGCGGAGACGCCGTCGTCGACCTGTCCCACCGCGGCGTGGTCACCGTCTCCGGCCCGGACCGGCTGAGCTGGCTCAACACGCTTTCCTCCCAGCTTCTGCTGAACCTTGCGCCCGGTGAGTCCACCGAGACGCTTCTCCTCACAGTTCAGGGGCGTATTGAGTACAGCCCCAAGGTGGTCGACGACGGCGCCACCACCTGGCTGCTGACGGAGAGCTGGGAAGCCGGTCCGCTCGCGCAATGGCTCGAGCGCATGAAGTTCATGCTTCGCGTGGAGGTTGCCGACGTCACCGGCGAATGGGCCACGATCGGTTCCGTGAAGCCCGTTGAGAGCCTGGGCAGTCACCTCACCTGGGTCGATGCCTGGCCGCACGTCCGCACGGGCGGCTACTCCTACAGCGTTGTGCCTGAAGGTTCCCACCCTGGTGCTGAACGGCCCTGGTACGAGTACCTTGTTCCCCGTGCAGACCTCCCCGCCACGCTGCACGGTCTTCGGCTGGCCGGAATGATGGCGGCCGAGGCCCTCCGCATCGCGGCCTGGCGGCCGCGTCTCGGCATCGAGACCGACGAGCGCACCATCCCGCATGAGCTTGACCTCCTGCGTACTGCAGTCCATTTGGCGAAGGGCTGCTACAAGGGGCAAGAGACCGTCGCACGGGTGCATAACCTCGGGCACCCGCCGCGGCGCCTCGTCTTCCTGCAGCTGGACGGCAGCCAGCACACCCTGCCGGCGCGGGGGAGCGCCGTCGTCGTCGGTGGACGGACTGTCGGCACGTTGACCTCCGTCGGCCAGCACTACGAGATGGGGGCGGTGGGACTGGCCGTCATCAAGCGCAGCGTCGATCCCGATGCAGCGTTGGAGGTAGTGGACGGTGAAGAGCGCTACGCGGCCGCTCAGGAACTGATCGTTGCGACGGATGCCGGGCAGGTCGTTGGCCGGCCAACCGGGCTGCTGAAGGGTGGAAGAGCATGACGGAACAGGACACGCCGGACCCCTCAGCCGACGCGGCGATCGCGCTGGCCCACCGGCTCATGGACGCGGCACGCGAAGGCGATGTTGCTACCCTCCGCCGTTACCTCGATGCAGGTGTCCCTGCCACGCTGACCAACACAGCCGGGGACAGCCTCCTGATGCTTGCTGCCTACAACGGGCACGCGGCGGTGGTGAGCGATCTTCTCGCCCGCGGCGCGGACGCAAACGCGGCCAATGACCGCGGCCAGACCCCGCTGGCCGGAGCGGTCTTCAAGGGCTACACCGATGTGGTGGCCACGCTGCTGCGTGCAGGTGCAGATCCCGATGCCGGGACGCCCTCCGCGCGGGCTGCCGCCGGCATGTTCGGCCGATCAGACATGCTGGAGCTCTTCAACTAGCCCTGCGCCCTGGCTCGCCCTCCAACACCACGGAGGTTTGGGTCCCCGCACGGACAAACCCAGACCGTACCGCTGTTCGCTGCGACCCCACGTTGTCCGTTCTGGCCCGCCACTGTGGAATGAGGCCGGCCGCCATTGCTTCCTCGACGGCGACTGCCACTGCGTAGGTGGCCCGTCCCCGCCGTCGTTGGTCAGGAGGTGTGAGAGCTCCGACGTGCGCGAGGATGCCCTCCCAGATGTCGTAACCGGCGCCGGCGAGGGGCAGCGGCGGGTCGGAGGACTCGTCCACCAGCACGCAGCTGTGTTCCATGCTGCTCAGTCCCACTTCGGCGACGTCGTCCGGGGGGCAGAGGCGCTCAAGCGCGAGGGCATCGTCGGGGTCGCTGCTCACCGGCGGCCCCTCGTCCGGGAACGACGGCAGGGTGTCGCAAAAGAGCAGCGATGCTTCGCCCAGGCCCCGGCCGCCGTGGGTCCGGCTCATGGACAGCAGCGTCGAGTGCCTGGCCAGTTCGACGCCGGACAGATCCTTCGCCGCATCCAATGCCCAGGCGGGTCCCACCAGCGCTTCCCTCCCGAAGAGCGAAACGAAGGTCAGGAGGGGCGCAGCATTGTCCTCGCGATAGATACGCGCGCCGCTCCCGGCGAGGGCCTCATCATCGAGCCCGAGCCGCCTCGACCAGGCAAGCTGGATGATGGCGATGGTGCCGGGTTCGAGATTCATCTCGAGAGTCATACAGCCACGTTACGACGTGCTTACCCGAAGAGCACGGCCGCCTCGTCGTAGCGGTGCTGCGGGACGCGCTTCAGATTGCCCAGCGCGGCTTCGAATCCCACGTGCGCAATTTCCGTGCCGTGAAGGGAGACCATCGTGCCCCAGAGCCCGTCGATGACCGAGTCCACGGCAGCCATGCCGAGCCGGGTAGCCAGCACCCGGTCGAAAGCGGAAGGGACACCTCCGCGCTGGATGTGACCGAGGATCGTCGAGCGGGTCTCGATGCCGGTGCGTGCTTCAATCTCAGGAGCCAGCTGGTCGGCGATGCCCCCGAGCCGGGGCCGGCCGAAGGTATCCAGGCCGCGTTCCGAGTGCGCCTGCTCCAGATGCGAGGGCACAAAGCCTTCCGCAACGACTACCAGAGGAGCGCGGCCACGGTCGCGGGCATCGGTGACCCACTCGCAGATCTGGTCCATGGAGGTCTGCTGTTCGGGGATGAGGATGGCGTGGGCGCCGGATGCCATACCCGCGTGGAGTGCGATCCATCCGACGTGACGGCCCATCACTTCAGCGATCATGCAGCGCGAGTGCGATTCACCGGTGGTGCGCAGGCGGTCGATCGCTTCGGTGGCGATCTGTACTGCCGTGTCGAACCCGAAGGTGTAGTCGGTCGCATCAAGATCGTTGTCCACGGTCTTGGGGACGCCCACGATCTTCAGTCCGGCGTCGGTCAGGCGCTTCGCGGCGGCAAGTGTGCCCTCACCGCCGATGGCAATCATCGCGTCGATGCCGAGACGGTCGAGGTTGGCCTTGATGGCGTCCGGACCGCCCTTGCCCTCGAACGGGTTGGTGCGGGACGTGCCGAGGATGGTGCCGCCCTGCTTTGAGATGCCGCGTACCGCGTGGCGGGGAAGATCGATGATGTCCCCGTCGACCACGCCGCGCCAGCCGTCCCTGAATCCCACGAACTCGAGGTGGTCGGTCTTGATCCCCTTGAGGACAGCTCCGCGGATCACTGCGTTGAGCCCGGGGCAGTCGCCACCGCTGGTGAGGATTCCGATCTTCATGTAAGGCGTTTTCCAATCAATCGTGGACGGGTGACTTGGTGAGGCGCCTCCTTGAGCCAGATATGATTCTAGACACACTTAACCGCCGCGGGAGTTTATGAAGCCTCCCGCGGCGGTGCGTGAATGCTGCGATCAACGGTTGGAGATGAGCCTCTCCAGGGCGATTGTTCCGTCCGTCTTGGGAAGGAGCAGCCAGAGCGCCACGTACACCGGCGGACCGATGACGGGAAGCAGGAAGCTGAGCAGGATACCGATCCTCACCAGCCCTACCGACCAGCCGAACTTCAGGGCAATGCCGGAAGCGATGCCTCCGAGCCACCCACCGGGAGCGCGCTTGATGGGCGAGGAGCGGAGGGCGTTGAAGAAGGAGTTCATGTGTCCATGCTTTCGTATCGGGATGGCGATGTCACGGGAAGCGGGGCCGGCCGGCTCGCTCATCGGTTGCGCCGGTTCATTGACAGGACGCCGCCGATGATCAGCGCCAGGCCGGTTCCGACGAGGAGCACCATCACCACGAGCACGGGGTCAAATACCAGGCCGATGAGCTCACCGGCGAGGACGAGGGTGCCGATGATGATGGCCAGTGCTCCCCAGATGATGGTGCCGGCGCGGGGCCGTGTGTCGTCGTCGTGCTGGTGTGAATAGAGGGTGCTCATGGTTCCTGTCCGCTTTCGGTGTCGACAAGTGCGTCTTCTGTGGTGGCTATGGTGACGTGGCTGACCACGCCGCGAACGTCGAGGATGATGCGGGGGCCGTCCGCGTCATCGTTCAGGCGGAGGGTGCCCGGCTGCCAGATGCCGCCGACGCTCGTGGTTTCCTCGGAGGACACGACCTCGGTTGAGCTCAGCGCGGTGCGTGAGCGAACCTCCACGGGGACATTGTCGGGAACGAGGATTCCCACGTTTCCTGCCGCCGCGCTCACGGGAATGACGACGTCCTCGGTGATGGTCCCGAGTTGGGTGAGATCCACCCTGCCCTGACCGGCGACGACGGTGTATCCCTCAGACTGCGGACTCGCGGCGGTCATGGACCATCTGCCATGGTCCGCGAGGACCCAATTGCCCGTCGCCGGGGCGGATGACGAGATGATGGTCGCCACTATTCCCACGGCGGCCAGGAATCCCAGCGCCCCGGACGTACGTCCGCGGATACCCAGCAGGACAATGCCGATACCAAGCACGACGACGGCGGTCGCGAGTGCGACAGGGATGACACTGCCTCCAAGGTCAAGGACCCCCACGTAATCCAGGACGAGGACGAGTGCTGCGAAGAGGAGCGCCCCGCCAAGGAAAATTGCGACGTCGGCGCCCGTTGGGCGCGGTGCGACAGGCTTTGAGGGAACCTGCGCTACAGGTCTTGTCGGGGTGGTGAAGGGCTGGGTGGGAGGAGTGGTCCACGAATATGTATCAGTGGGTGCGGTAGCCGGCGGGTACTCGTCAGTTGACAAGGTCCCCGGACCTGAACCCTGCGGATAGAAGTCGGTGGGTGACGTGCTCGATGCGGATGCGCTCGTGGAGAAGGCGTTCGGCGCGCTGGTGCCGGTGACGCCGTTTTTCTTGTTCCTGTTTGAGTTGGAAATCCAGTAGACGATGAAGACCGCCACGCCGATCCAGAACAGGCTCCAGAGGAAGCCCCCGAACCCGCCGGAGTTTCCGAAGAACGGTGCGTCCGGACGCCAAAGGCCGAGGAGCGACACGATCAGGGCACCGGTCATGCCGGAGGTCCAGCTGCCGCGGCCGGCGGACTCGAGATGGATACGGCCGTCCGGTTCAGGCAGCAGCGCCCAAGCCAAGCCGTAAGCCAGCAGGCCGATCCCGCCGAAGACCGCAAGCACCACGAAGATGCCGCGTACGAGGATGACGTCCAGGCCGGTCCGGGCGGCGATACCTGTTGCCACGCCGCCGATCCAGCGATCCTGGCCGCGGACGATCCTCAGGCTCCTCACCCAGCCGAAGAAGCCGCTGCCGGCTCCGGCATGAGGAGGAACGCCGGGTCCGGCCGGATTGCCCTGGGCGTCAGGGCCACCGGGAGGAATGCCATGGGCGCCGCCGCCGGCTGCGGATTCGGCGGGGGATTGTGGGACGTCGTCCGCGTCCCTGGGTGAGGAAGGGTCTTGTTGCGAGTTCATATCTTCATCTTTGTCTTCGGCCGTTCGCCCAACCATCGGGGCTGACCCTGAACCTCCCCTGACCCCCGCCGGGATTCCCCTGAGAACGGGTAGCACCGGGCCCTGAGCGTGCTTGGATTGATTCATGAGACCCCCGCTGCTTCGCTCCAGCGACGCCCTGATCGCCGGCGTCTGCGCAGGTCTGGCGGCACACCTCGGAATGTCACTGCGGGCCGCCCGAATCGGGATGGTGGTGCTCTCCCTGTTGGGAGGTGCCGGCGTCGTTCTGTACGGCTGGCTGTGGCTGTTGGTGCCCACCGCGGAGGAACGACGCCGGGGTGTTGCCACACCTGCCGGCCTGCGGCTGGGTGCGCCTGCCCTTGCCGCACCCGAGACGCGTCCGGCACGGTCACTGCGTACTCCGGGCGGGCACGAGGTACTGATCGGCGTGGGGCTACTGGTCGTTGCTGCCGCTCTGGTCGCCCAGCAACTGGGAGTCAACGTCCAGTGGGGATGGCTGCTTCCGGTCGGGGTGGTGGCGCTCGGGGCGGTCCTTGCGTGGTCCCAGCTCGACGAGGCACGACGCGCGCGGCTCATGGACCACGCGGGTGCTACCCGGGCTGAAGGGCTTGCCCGTCTCGCGGCCGGTCTGGTCCTGGTGATGGTCGGCGTACTCATCCTCGTGTCCGGCTCACTGTCCTGGGAATTCACGTGGCCGGCGCTGCTGGCAGCGGCGGCTGTGCTTGGCGGTGTCGCCCTGGTGCTGGCGCCCTGGGGACTGAAGTTCTGGAAGGACCTCGAAGCCGAACGGGCAGCGCGTGTCCGTGAGACCCAGCGCGCCGAGATTGCCGCTCATCTCCACGACTCCGTGTTGCAGACGCTGGCGCTGATCCAGAACCGTGCAGCTTCTGAGCAGGACGTCATCCGTCTTGCGCGCGCCCAGGAGCGGGAGCTGAGGCGATGGCTCTATGTTGATGCCGCTGAGCGCACCGGCAACCTGGCCGACCGGATCAAGGCGGTCGCAGCGGAGGTGGAAGAGGCCTATGGGCATCCGGTCGACGTCGTATCCGTCGGGGACACGCCGATCACCCCGCGGCAGGATGCACTGGTGCAGGCAACGCGCGAGGCCGTTGTCAACGCGGCCAAGCACGCAGGCGGCGCGATCTCCGTCTATCTTGAAGCGGGGACCGCTGTATCACAGGTGTTCGTACGCGATCGCGGATCCGGTTTCGATCTCGACACCGTGCCGGAGGATCGGCTCGGAATTCGGGAATCGGTGATCAACCGGATGCAGCGCCATGGCGGCACTGCCCGGATCCGCAGCTCGGACTCCGGAACGGAAGTTCACCTCACCATGCCCGAAGAGGAAGCAGGAACCAACCATGACTGAGCCGATCACCGTCGTCGTGGTGGATGACCACGCCATTTTCCGGTCCGGAGTGAAGGCAGACCTCGACGGGCGCGTGCAGGTGGTCGGCGAAGCAGCCACCGTGGAGGAAGCGATCGCGGTCATCCGGAAGCACCAGCCGCAGGTCGTCCTCCTCGACGTACACTTGCCCGGCGGACGGGGCGGCGGCGGTGCTGAGGTGATCGCCGGCTGCGCCGATGTGCGCCAGTCCACGCGGTTCCTGGCACTCAGTGTCTCGGACTCGGCTGAAGACGTGGTCACGGTCATCCGTGCCGGTGCCCGCGGTTACGTCACCAAGACCATCTCGGGGGCAGATATCTCAGACGCCGTACTGCGGGTGGCTTCAGGGGACGCGGTGTTCTCGCCGCGGCTTGCGGGGTTCGTTCTTGACGCGTTCGGCACAGCAGCCGTTGCGGCCGCGGACAGCGAACTCGACCGGCTGTCCGCGCGGGAGCTGGAGGTCATGCGGCTGATCGCACGGGGCTACAGCTACAAGGAGGTGGCCAAGGAACTGTTCATCTCGATCAAGACCGTGGAAACCCATGTCTCGGCGGTCCTGCGCAAGCTGCAGCTCTCCTCACGGCACGAGCTCACGCGCTGGGCAGCCGAGCGTCGTCTGCTCTGACCGGGTTGCGGTGGGTGCGCTACCCGACGGCCGCCGCGGGCCCTGCCTGCTCCGCGATACCCAACCACTCCGGGGCGTCGCGGCGGCCGCCGTGTAACGCGCGTCCAGTGGTCGCCGTGTCAGCGGACTTTGCCCAGGAACTCCCGGAGCCGGCCGACGCCCTCCGACAGGTCCTCGTCGCCGAGCGCGTAGGAGAGGCGAATGAAGCCGCTTGGACCGAAGGCCTCACCAGGCACCACGGCCACCTCAACCTTGTCGAGGATCAGGGCAGCCAGTTCCGCCGACGTGAGCGGACGCGCGCCGGCAAGCTCACGGCCGAGCAGTTCGCGAACATCCGCGTACGCATAAAAGGCACCGTGCGGTGTGGGGCACTGGACACCGTCAATCCCGTTCAGTCCGGAAACCATCGCACGACGACGGCGGTCGAAGGACTTCTTCATCTCCTCCACCGCGGTCAGCGGGCCGGAAACAGCCGCAAGGGCCGCCATCTGGGAGACATTCGCGACATTCGACGTCGCATGCGACTGAAGGTTGGTGGCCGCCTTGACGACGTCCTTCGGGCCAATCATCCAGCCCACGCGCCAGCCGGTCATCGCGTAGGTCTTGGCGACGCCGTTGAGGATGACCACGCGGTCACCGAGCGAGGGGGCGGCTGTCGCGATGGAGGTGAACGGGACGTCGTCGTACGTGAGGTGTTCGTAGATCTCGTCGGTGACCACCCACAGGTTGTTGCTGGCGGCCCACTCGCCGATCTCCCGGACCTGCTCGGGGGAGTACACAGCGCCGGTCGGGTTGGACGGGGAGACGAACAGCAGGATCTTGGTCCGGGGCGTGCGGGCCGCCTCGAGCTGCTCGACGGTTGCCAGGTAGGACTGTTCCGGGCCTGCGAAGACCTCGACGGGCACGCCCCCGGCCAACCGGATAGCTTCCGGGTAGGTGGTCCAGTACGGGGTGGGAACGAGGACCTCGTCGCCCGGATCAAGCAGCGTGGCGAAGGATTGGTAGACCGCCTGCTTGCCGCCGTTGGTCACCAGAACCTGGGCGGGGTCAACCTGATAACCGGAATCTCGCAGCGTCTTCTCGGCGATGGCCTGCTTCAGCTCGGGCAACCCTCCGGCGGGGGAGTAGCGGTGGAAGCGGGGCTGCCGTGCGGCGTTGATTGCTGCCTCAACGATGTACTCGGGCGTGGGGAAGTCAGGTTCGCCGGCACCGAAACCGATGACGGGGCGCCCGGCAGCCTTGAGTGCCTTGGCCTTCGCATCAACGGCCAGCGTCGCGGATTCCGCAATAGCGCCAATTCGCTGGGACACGCGTCCGTTCGATTGCTGGGACAGGGCGTCGGCGGCAGTCATGGTCTTCCCGTCAGTCGTGGTTGATTGGGGTGAAAAAGCATCAGGCGCAGGCCTCATCCCAGCTTAGGGCTTATCGCCCCGGGCAAGACGGTCATGACGCGCTGGATGGCGTTCCCTGACCGTGTCTCGAAGGGTGCGTACGGCCCGGTTCGACGTTGCGTCTCTGATTGCGTAGACTAGTTCCTCGGTGTTGAAGTCGCCATGATGGTTCGTGCCTGCACTGCGGTAGCCGCAGGGTATCGAAGCGTGGCGAAAATTCACTCCAAAGGGTAGTGGCGCAATTGGTAGCGCAGCGGTCTCCAAAACCGCAGGTTGCAGGTTCGAGTCCTGTCTGCCCTGCGCATCACCGTCATGGACAGCATGCGGCAGTGCGGCGTTGAACGCTCTATGAGTGATGGGTCAGTGCGGCCAGCTCAGGTACCTACAAGATTGGTGAGGTTGAAGGTGACCGATACGGCTGCGAGCAGCTCCAAGGGAAGCCCCGCCGGCAAGCAGGATCCGAAGCGAGGATTCTTCGGCCGGATCATCCTTTTTGTACGGCAGATCATCGCCGAACTGCGCAAGGTGGTTGTACCCACCCGCAAGGAACTGATCCGATTCACCATCACCGTCTTGGTGTTCGTGGTCATCATGATGCTCATTGTGACCGGGTTGGACTTCCTGTTCGGCACCGGTGCGGTGTGGGTCTTCGGCGGCAACAGCTAGTTTCTGCCCCACAGCGGCAGTATCGAGCAAGCACAGCAATCCAGAAAGCAGGCAGCTAGGTGTCCGAGCAAGAACTCGAACGACAGATCACCCCCGACGAGGAAGATCTGGGTACCGAGGATCAGGTAACTGCAGCAGAGGCGGAAGACGCTTCTGCTGATGCCGCTGTGCCCGCGGACAGCGAGGACTTCTCCTTCGACGAGGTTTCAGCTGACGAGCCGGCTGAAGATTCCGCTGAAGAGGGATCTGTCAGCGATACCGAAGAGGTCCAGGAGCCCGAGGTTGACCCGGTGGCCGAGTTCAAGGCCAAGCTGCGTCGCCAGGAGGGCGACTGGTACGTCATCCACTCCTACGCCGGCTACGAGAACCGCGTGAAGGCGAACCTCGAGACCCGCATCCAGACTCTGGACATGGAAGATTTCATCTTCGAGATCCAGGTGCCCATGGAAGAAGTTGTGGAAATCAAAAACACGACGCGGAAGATCGTCAACCGCGTCCGTATCCCCGGCTATGTCCTGGTGCGCATGGACCTCACTGATGAGTCCTGGGGCGCCGTTCGCCACACGCCTGGCGTCACCGGCTTCGTCGGAAACGCACATGATCCGGTGCCGTTGAGCCTCAATGAGGTGTTCTCCATGCTGGAGCACACCATCGTGAAGACCGGCACGGAGGCTGGAAAGCCGGCCCGTACCCAGACCACGCCAACCCTGGTGAACTTCGAGGTCGGCGAGTCGGTAACGGTCAACGAGGGACCGTTCGAGACCCTCCCGGCGACCATTTCGGAGATCAAGCCGGAATCGCAGCAGTTGGTGGTCCTCGTTTCGATCTTCGAGCGCGAGACACCGGTTACCCTCTCCTTCAACCAGGTAACCAAAATCCAGTAGATTTCGTCCTCGCCGGGTTGCTTTGAGCCGGCACGGACGGCCGACCGCCACGCCATGGCGGTCACTATCCCCGGGACGCTCCTGTCCCGAGGAACGAAATGTAAGAAAAGGACCCTTTCATGGCCCCCAAGAAGAAGGTCACCGGCCTCATCAAGCTGCAGATCCAGGCAGGCGCCGCCAACCCGGCTCCTCCTATCGGTCCCGCGCTTGGTCAGCACGGTGTCAACATCATGGAGTTCTGCAAGGCATACAACGCCGCAACAGAATCCCAGCGCGGAAACGTTATCCCCGTTGAAATCACGGTGTACGAGGACCGCTCGTTCACCTTCGTCACCAAGACCCCTCCGGCTGCCGAACTGATCAAGAAGGCTGCAGGCGTTCAGAAGGGTTCGGCGACGCCGCACACCGTCAAGGTTGCCAAGCTGACCCAGGCACAGGTTGAGGAAATCGCCACCATGAAGATGGAAGATCTCAACGCAAATGATGTCCAGGCAGCAGCCAAGATCATTGCCGGCACTGCCCGGTCGATGGGCATCACGGTCGACTAACGAGGAGTTTACGTACGGTGGAGCCGAGGAACGAGGAACCGCCGGGAGTAAGCCCCGCGAGCTAGTCGACAATCGAACACCGTCGACTAAGACGGCACTCAATAAATCATTTACGACACCGAGCCTCACCGGCATCGGATGTCTGTGGCAGGGCCCAGCGCGGTCCGCAGACCACGACTGCATAAGGAGAAAGAGCAGATGGCAAAGCGCAGCAAAGCATATGAGGCAGCTGCCGCCAAGATCGACGCGAACAAGCAGTACGCGCCGGTAGAGGCAGTAGCCCTGGCGAAGGAAACCAACCCCTCGTCGTTCGACGCAACGGTTGAGGTGGCTTTCCGCCTCGGCGTCGACCCCCGCAAGGCAGACCAGATGGTGCGCGGCACCGTCAACCTGCCCCACGGCACCGGCAAGACCAAGCGCGTTCTGGTCTTCGCAACCGGCGAAAAGGCAGAAGCAGCAATCGCTGCCGGCGCTGACTTCGTTGGTTCCGATGACATGATTGAGAAGGTTGCCGGCGGCTGGGTCGATTTCGACGCAGCAGTTGCCACGCCCGATCTGATGGGCAAGGTTGGCCGCCTCGGTAAGGTTCTCGGTCCCCGTAACCTGATGCCGAACCCGAAGACCGGCACCGTTACTCCGGATGTCACCAAGGCTGTCAATGACATCAAGGGTGGAAAGATCGACTTCCGTGTCGACAAGCACTCCAACCTTCACTTCATCATCGGCAAGGTGTCCTTCGACGCCCGCAAGCTCGCTGAGAACTACGCGATCGCTCTGGAGGAAGTGCTTCGTCTGAAGCCGTCCGCCTCCAAGGGCCGCTACATCCAGAAGGCAACGGTTACCACCACCTTCGGACCGAGCATCTCGGTCGACCCGAGCGTTACCAAGGTTCTGGCCGACGCGTAAGGTTCTCATTGATCAAAAGGCGGGTGCAGCGATTGCTGCACCCGCCTTTTGCATGCTCGGCGTCGGGCGATGACCGGGCGCCAGTGATTGACAGTTCCCAATCGCTAGCGGATGATACTTGCTATGACCGCTACCGTGAGCATCCAGCAGTATGCGCTTCCTGAGTCGCTGGACGTCCCCGAAGCCCGCCCGTTCATCGCCGCTTCTGATTTGAGCAACCTCATTGAGCGTGAGGTGTGGGGCAATGATGACCATTGCCATTCGGCCCAGACGCGCTTCGAGAGTTCCCGGCCGAACGACTACGAGGAACGCACGACGTTCCTCGCGTTCGAGGGCGAGGGGGTGGTTGGCAAAGCCGTGGTCGATATACCGCTCGCCGATAACCTTCAGACCACTTACGCGTCGGTGCTGGTTCATCCTGACCGCCGGCGCACCGGTCTCGGTTCCGCTCTGTATGCTGCGGTCGAGGAGCATGCGCGGCGTCGGGGGCGGAACACGGTCATGGGTTGGACGGACCATCGAGCCGGTTTTGATGCTGCCCATGATGTGCTCGTTCCAGCAACAGGTGCAGGTGCTTTTCCAGCGGCGTCACTCGCTGCCCGTTTCGCAACCGCCCACGGGTTCGCACTTGCCCAGGTGGACCGCTGCAGTGTTCTGCCGGTGGAGGCGGATAATGGAAGGCTCAACGCGTTGGCGCATGACGCTGCGACGACCGCCGGCTCGGACTACGAACTCGTTGACTGGCTGGATAGCTGCCCGGAGGAGCTGCTTGAGCAATATGCGCAGCTCCGCAGCACCATGAGCACCGATGTGCCGATGGGTGATCTCGAGTGGGAAGAAGAGAGCTGGGACGGTGCGCGTGTCCGGGAAGGCGAGCACCGGTTGGCACGGGAAGGCGGAAGCAGTCTTGTCCGCGCCGTGCTGCACAGGCCAAGCGGGCGGTTGGTGGGCCACACCATCCTCGAACGACGTGCCGAAAAACCCGACACCGTCTATCAGGAGGACACGCTGGTGCTCTCCCGGTATCGGGGCCACCGTCTGGGGATGTGGCTCAAGGCGGCCAACCTCCTCGCCGTCGTCGGCATCTGGCCCGAGGCGAAGCGCATCTACACCTGGAACGCGGAGGAGAACCACCACATGCTTGCCGTGAATATCGAGCTGGGGTTCGCCCCGGAAGGTTACACAGCAGCGTGGCAGAAGAAGCTGGGCTCCGTGTGAGGTGACCGGCAGGGGCGGCCGATTTGGCTGCCTCGGCCGGGTCCCGTAAGCTTGAGGAACCAAAGACCGTCGGTCGATGAACACTCACCCCCTGAATTCGTTCGGAAGTGCTGTGTGCATCTGAAAGTTCCCGTAAGGGCGGCCAGCGCAGGTGAACGAAGCAATTCCTTCCGCAGAGCATTCTGTTCTGACCAGGTTTCGCCCCGTGCAGCTGCGCGGGGCGTTTTTTATTGGAACCGCTCACCGGCACCAATTCCCCGGAAGGAGGGTTATGGCAACGCCAACAAAGGTTTCGGCCGTGGATGAGATCACCACCGATTTCAAGGAATCCACTGCTGCTGTCCTAACCGAATACCGTGGGCTCTCCGTTGCACAGCTCAAGGAACTGCGCCGCTCGCTCGGTGCAGAGACCAAATACGCTGTCGTCAAGAACACCCTGACTGGCATTGCAGCCAAGGAAGCCGGCATCGATGCGTTCGATGGCCAGCTTGCCGGCCCCACTGCAATCGCCTTCATCAAGGGTGACGCCGTTGCTGCGGCAAAGAGCCTGACGGATTTCGCGAAGACCAACCCACAGCTCGTCATCAAGACCGGTTACTTCGAGGGCAAGGCCCTCGACGCTTCGGCGGTAGCCGCGCTTGCTGCTCTTGAGTCGCGTGAGTTCCAGCTGGCCCGTGTTGCAGGTGTCCTCAAGGCACCCATGTCCGCACTGGCCCGCACCGTCGATGCCCTGCGCATCAAGTTGGAGGAGAACGGGGACGCTGCACCTGCGGCAGCCGCCGAAGCTCCCGCGGCAGAGGAAGCACCCGCTGCAGCGGATGCCGCTCCTGCCGAGGCTGCAGAAGAAGCAGCTGCCCCCGAAGAGAAGTAATTCTCTCACCCACCAAACTCCCGGTGCCGCGCGCACCATATCAGGAAGGATGCTTTTGCCATGGCGAAGCTCACCAACGAAGAGCTCATTGAAGCTTTCAAGGAACTGTCCATCATCGAGCTCTCGGACTTCGTAAAGCTGTTCGAGGAGACCTTCGACGTTACCGCTGCTGCTGTTGCAGTTGCAGGCCCCGCCGGTGGCGGCGCTGGCGAAGCTGCCGAGGAAGAGAAGGACTCCTTCGACGTCGTCCTCGAAGCTGCCGGTGACAAGAAGATTGCAGTCATCAAGGAAGTTCGCGCACTCACCTCCCTCGGCCTCAAGGAAGCCAAGGACCTGGTTGACAGCGCACCCAAGGCTGTCCTCGAAGGTGCAAACAAGGAGACGGCAGAAAAGGCCAAGGAGGCCCTCGAGGCCGCTGGCGCCACTGTCACCCTCAAGTAAGTTCCTCGAACTTCCAAAACAGCCCCGGAACCGTTTGGTTCCGGGGCTGTTTTGCTGTCAGTACAAAGGAATCAGTCGCGGTAGAGGAGCAAGGCCTCGCCCTGGCCGCCGCCGCCGCACAGGGAAACGGCGGCTTTGCCGGTGCCCCTGCGCTGCAGTTCCATCGCTGCATGAAGGGCAAGCCGGGCGCCCGATGACCCGATGGCGTGACCCAGCGCGATCGCGCCGCCATGGAGGTTGCATTTCTCAAGCGGCAGGTCCAGGTCCTTCAGTGACTGACAGGCGACTGAACCGAAAGCCTCGTTGATCTCAATGAAATCGAGGTCTGCGGTAGTCCACCCCGCGCGTTCCAAAGCCTGCTCGATCGCGCGCGATGGCTGTGAGTGCAGTGAGTTATCAGGGCCGGCCACCTGCCCCGGGCGCCCCACGACCGCAAGGATCTCCCAACCCTTGGCCTCTGCGTTCTGCCTGTTGGTCAGCACAAGGGCGGCCGCGCCGTCGGATAGGGGAGACGAGTTTCCCGCGGTGATCGTGCCGTCGTTCGCAAAGGCGGGCTTCAGGTTGGCAAGAGTCTGCACCGTAGTGTTGGGCCGGACCCCCTCATCGGTGGAGACCACCAGGGGATCACCCTTGCGCTGGGGTACGTGCACGGGGACGATCTCATCCTTGAACACGCCGGATTCGATTGCGGCCGCTGCGCGCTGGTGGGAATGCGCGGCGACTTCATCCTGCGACGTACGGTCGATGCCCAGCCTGACATTACCCCGTTCGGTTGATGCGCCCATCGATTCCTCGTCGAAGGCGTCGGTCAGCCCGTCATGGGCAACGGAGTCAACGGCCGGCATGGTCCCATAAGTCCAGCCCTGCCGTACACCCGGCAGCAGATGGGGTCCGCGTGACATCGATTCCTGTCCGCCGGCGACGACGACGTCCGCCTCACCGCCGCGGATCAGCCGGGCGGCGTCGATCACTGCGGTGAGACCTGACAGGCAGACCTTGTTCACGGTGACGGTGGGAACATCCCAACCGATTCCTGCCTTGATGGAGGTCTGGCGCGCTGGATTCTGGCCGCACCCAGCCTGCACTACGTGGCCCATGATGACGGCGTCCACATCGCCGGCTGCAACTCCGGACCGTTCCAGGGCCCCGCTCACAGCGAAGGCTCCGAGCTCGACCGCGGTAAAAGCCGCCAACTGGCCATTGAGCCGCCCAGTGGGAGTACGCGCACCCCCGACGATGACGACGTCCTGGGGGGTTTGCTCAAGACTGTTCATGGGATGTTGTGCTCGCTTTCGTCATTGAATGTGAGGGGGAGGATTGCTCCCGGCGTCTCGTCCCCAAGTTTACCGGAGTGGGCTGCAATTTCAGCTAATGGCCATTCACTGAGCTGCTGTCCATGTACGCCTCGGCTTCAGAACCCATATACCACATCCGGTTGGACATTGTCGCTACCCTCGCGTACAGTAGATATTTGCGTCTTCCCTCATAACCTCAGCCTTCATATAGCGGTGGGCTTTGCCACGCATTCGTCATTTAACGGATAGTCCCGTCGGTTCCCCCGTTGGGCTGTTCAGTGAGCGAATGCAGGCGTCAGGTTGGCACCTTTCACGGTGCGGGGAGTGATCGTAAGAACACGCCTGTTGGTCTGTGGAAGGATCCCTCTTGGTCGCCCCGAGCACCTCACTTAATGCAACCGCTACCAGCCAGGTCGACGCCGACGGCGCCGCACCTCGGCTTTCATTCGCAAAGATTCACGAACCGCTGGATGTTCCCAATCTTCTCGCCCTCCAGACAGACAGCTTTGACTGGCTTGTCGGCAACGAGCGCTGGAAGGCGCGCGTAGAAGAGGCGCTGGAGCAGAACATTCCCGGCGTGGCCACCACCTCCGGCCTGGCTGACATCTTCGAAGAGATTTCTCCGATTGAGGACTTCCAGGGAACCATGTCCCTGAGCTTCTCGGAGCCTGAATTCGCTGACCCCAAGTACACCATGGCCGAGTGCAAGGACCGCGACGCAACCTACGCGGCGCCCCTGTATGTCAAGGCCGAGTTCATGAACAACAACACGGGCGAGATCAAGCAGCAGACCGTGTTTATGGGCGACTTCCCGCTGATGACCGAAAAGGGAACGTTCGTCATCAACGGCACCGAGCGTGTCGTTGTCTCCCAGCTTGTCCGTTCGCCCGGTGCCTACTTCGAGCGCGCTGCCGACAAGACCAGCGACAAGGACATCTTCAGCGCGAAGATCATCCCGTCGCGTGGTGCCTGGTTCGAGCTCGAGATCGACAAGCGCGACCAGGTCGGCGTTCGCCTCGACCGCAAGCGCAAGCAGTCGGTCACTGTGCTCCTGAAGGCCCTCGGCTGGACCGAAGGCCAGATCCTCGAAACCTTCGGCGAGTACGACTCCATTCGTGCAACCCTCGAGAAGGATGCAACGGAGACCCAGGAAGACGCCTTGCTGGACATCTACCGGAAGCTCCGTCCGGGAGAGCCGCCCACGGTCGAAGCCGCCAAGACGCTGCTGGACAACCTGTACTTCAACCCGAAGCGCTATGACCTGGCTAAGGTTGGCCGGTACAAGATCAACCGCAAGCTCGGCATCGACAAGAACCTCGGTGACTCTGACGCCTCGGTCCTGAACATCGACGACATCGTCGCGATGATCAAGTTCCTGGTTGCCCTGCACGCCGGCGAGACCACACTGACCGGCAAGCGCGACGGCGAAGACGTAGAGCTGCGCGTCGAGGTCGATGACATCGACCACTTCGGCAACCGCCGCATCCGCGCCGTCGGCGAGCTCATCGAGAACCAGGTCCGCACCGGCCTGTCCCGTATGGAGCGTGTTGTCCGCGAACGGATGACCACTCAGGACGTCGAAGCGATCACACCGCAGACCCTGATCAATATCCGTCCGGTTGTTGCTGCGATCAAGGAGTTCTTCGGAACCTCCCAGCTCTCGCAGTTCATGGACCAGAACAACCCGCTCGCCGGCCTGACGCACAAGCGTCGTCTGTCCGCGCTGGGCCCGGGTGGTCTGTCCCGTGACCGTGCAGGCATGGAAGTTCGTGACGTCCACCCGTCGCACTACGGACGTATGTGCCCGATCGAGACCCCTGAAGGCCCGAACATCGGCCTCATCGGTTCGCTCGCGTCCTACGGCCGCATCAACACCTTCGGGTTCATCGAGACGCCGTACCGCAAGGTCGAGAACGGCATCGTCACCGACCAGATCGACTACCTCACGGCAGACGACGAGGTTGAGCGACTGATTGCCCAGGCAAACGCGCCGCTCGATGCGAACAACAAGTTCGAAGAGGACATGGTCCTCGTGCGTACCCGTGGTGGTTCTGGCGAGCCTGTTCTGGTCGAGGCTGCAGACGTTGAGTACATGGACGTCTCCCCGCGCCAGATGGTGTCCGTCGCAACCGCGATGATCCCGTTCCTGGAGCACGACGACGCCAACCGCGCCCTGATGGGTGCGAACATGCAGCGTCAGGCCGTGCCCCTGCTCCGTTCCGAGCGTCCCCTCGTCGGAACCGGCATGGAGCGGAACGCAGCCGTTGATGCCGGTGACGCAGTCACCGCCAACAAGGCAGGTGTAGTCTCCGAGGTTTCGGCTGACCTGGTAACGGTGCTGAACGACGACGGCACCGAGACCAACTACCCGATCATGAAGTTCGCACGCTCCAACCAGGGCAACGCCTACAACCAGCGCGTGCTGGTTGCCGAGGGCGACCGTGTTGAGTACAACAGCATCATTGCTGACGGCCCGTCCACCGATCAGGGTGAACTGGCGCTCGGCAAGAACATGCTCGTTGCGTTCATGTCCTGGGAAGGCCACAACTTCGAGGACGCGATCATCCTGTCGCAGCGCATCGTTTCCGACGATGTGCTGACCTCGATCCACATCGAAGAGCACGAAGTTGACGCCCGCGACACCAAGCTCGGTGCCGAGGAAATCACGCGTGACATCCCGAACGTCTCCGAAGAGGTCCTTGGTGCCCTGGACGAGCGCGGCATCATCCACATCGGTGCCGAGGTCGAGGCCGGCGACATCCTCGTTGGCCGTGTTACCCCCAAGGGTGAAACGGAACTCACCCCGGAGGAGCGCCTGCTGCGCGCCATCTTCGGTGAGAAGAGCCGCGAGGTCCGCGACACGTCCCTGAAGGTTCCCCACGGCGAGTCGGGCACCGTCATCGGCGTGCGCATCTTCGACCGCGACAACGACGACGAGCTGCCCCCGGGCGTCAACCAGCTGGTCCGCGTCTACGTTGCCCAGAAGCGCAAGATCACGGACGGCGACAAGCTTGCCGGCCGCCACGGCAACAAGGGTGTTATCTCCAAGATCCTCCCGATCGAGGACATGCCGTTCCTCGAGGACGGCACCCCCGTCGATATCGTCCTGAACCCGCTGGGTGTTCCGGGCCGTATGAACGTCGGACAGGTTCTGGAGATCCACCTCGGCTGGGCTGCGAAGCAGGGCTGGAAGATTGAGGGCGAGCCTGAGTGGCTGAAGAACCTCCCGAACCTTCCGCGTGAGGTTTCCTCGACCACCGTCGCAACCCCCGTGTTCGACGGCGCCACCGAGGACGAGATCGTCGGACTGCTCGGTTCCACGAACGTGACCCGCGACGGACAGCGCCTCATCGGCGAGTCCGGCAAGGCCCGCCTGTTCGACGGCCGCTCCGGCGAGCCGTTCCCGGATCCGATCTCCGTCGGCTACATGTACATCCTGAAGCTCCACCACCTGGTGGACGACAAGATTCACGCCCGTTCCACCGGCCCGTACTCCATGATCACCCAGCAGCCGCTGGGCGGTAAGGCACAGTTCGGCGGACAGCGCTTCGGTGAAATGGAAGTGTGGGCCCTCGAGGCCTACGGTGCGGCCTACACGCTGCAGGAACTCCTGACCATCAAGTCGGACGACATCCACGGACGCGTCAAGGTGTACGAGGCCATCGTCAAGGGCGAGAACATCCCCGAACCGGGTGTTCCGGAATCCTTCAAGGTTCTGATCAAGGAAATGCAGTCGCTGTGCCTGAACGTGGAAGTCCTATCCACCGACGGCACCACGATTGAGATGCGTGACTCGGATGAAGAAGTCTTCCGGGCCGCGGAAGAGCTGGGCATCGACCTCTCACGGGCCGAGCCGAGTTCTGTCGAAGAGGTCTAGGTTTGGTCCGCCCGATGGGCGATCCGGACGGCGGCAACGAAACTCCTGCGCTCGCAGAGCTCGCTACGGAGTATTAAAGCCGCCTTCCCCGGACCGCCCAGCGGGCCCCATGCCGGCCTCCCGCCGCACCCCATAAGACTTTTTGAATTTAGAGAATAAAGAGAGACAGGGACCATATGTCCAGCGAATCCTCATTCGGCCTCATGCGAATCGGCCTGGCCACCGCGGAAGAGATCCGCGGATGGTCGTACGGCGAAGTCAAGAAGCCGGAAACCATCAACTACCGCACGCTCAAGCCCGAGAAGGACGGACTCTTCTGCGAGAAGATCTTCGGTCCTTCCCGCGACTGGGAATGCTACTGCGGCAAGTACAAGCGCGTGCGCTTCAAGGGCATCATCTGTGAGCGTTGTGGCGTTGAGGTCACCCGCGCAAAGGTACGCCGTGAGCGCATGGGCCACATCGAGCTCGCCGCTCCCGTAACGCACATCTGGTACTTCAAGGGTGTTCCGTCACGCCTCGGCTACCTCCTTGACCTGGCACCGAAGGACCTCGAGAAGGTCATCTACTTCGCCGCCTACATGATCACCTCGGTTGACGAGGAGAACCGCCACGCCGAACTGCCGAACCTCCAGGCCGAGCACGACCTCGAGAAGAAGCAGCTCGTCGACCAGCGTGACTCCGACATCGCCGCGATTGCCCGCGACCTTGAGAACGAGCTTGCCCGTCTCGAGGGCGAAGGCGCCAAGGCTGCAGACAAGAAGAAGGCACGCGACTCCGCCGACCGCCAGATGGCGAACGTGCGCAAGCGCGCCGACGCCGAGATCGAGCGCCTCGAGCAGGTTTGGGACCGCTTCAAGAACCTGAAGGTCGCTGACCTCGAAGGCGATGAGGGCCTGTACCGCGAACTGCGCGACCGCTACGGTCTGTACTTCGAAGGCTCAATGGGTGCCGAGGCGATTAAGAAGCGTCTTGAGAACTTCGACATGCAGGCTGAGGCAGAGCTGCTGCGCGACATCATCCAGAACGGCAAGGGCCAGCGCAAGACCCGCGCCCTGAAGCGCCTCAAGGTCGTCAACGCGTTCCTCACCACCACCAACAGCCCGCTGGGCATGGTGCTCGACGCCGTACCGGTGATCCCGCCGGAACTGCGCCCGATGGTGCAACTGGACGGTGGCCGCTTCGCGACCTCCGACCTGAACGACCTGTACCGCCGCGTGATCAACCGCAACAACCGCCTGAAGCGCCTGCTCGACCTCGGGGCTCCCGAGATCATCGTGAACAACGAGAAGCGCATGCTCCAGGAAGCTGTTGACTCCCTGTTCGACAACGGCCGCCGCGGCCGTCCGGTCACCGGACCGGGCAACCGCCCGCTGAAGTCGCTCTCTGACATGCTCAAGGGCAAGCAGGGTCGTTTCCGCCAGAACCTCCTCGGAAAGCGCGTTGACTACTCGGGCCGTTCGGTCATCGTCGTCGGGCCGCAGCTGAAGCTGCACCAGTGTGGTCTGCCCAAGCAGATGGCCCTGGAGCTCTTCAAGCCGTTCGTGATGAAGCGCCTGGTTGACCTCAACCACGCACAGAACATCAAGAGCGCCAAGCGTATGGTCGAGCGCTACCGCCCGCAGGTCTGGGACGTTCTCGAAGAGATCATCACCGAGCACCCCGTGCTGCTGAACCGTGCACCAACCCTGCACCGCCTGGGTATCCAGGCATTCGAGCCGCAGCTGGTTGAAGGCAAGGCGCTTCAGCTCCACCCGCTGGTCTGTGGTGCGTTCAACGCTGACTTCGACGGCGACCAGATGGCAGTGCACCTGCCGCTGAGCCCCGAAGCCCAGGCTGAGGCGCGCATCCTGATGCTGTCCTCGAACAACATCCTGAAGCCGTCGGACGGCCGCCCGGTGACCCTGCCCTCACAGGACATGATCATCGGTCTGCACCACCTCACCACCAAGCGTGAGGGTTCGGCAGGGGAGGGGCGCGTCTTCTCGAGCCCGGCTGAAGCGATCATGGCGTTCGACGCCGGTGAGCTGCACCTGAACTCAGTTGTGAAGATCCGCGTTCCGAACTTCGTTCCGGGTCCGGACACCAAGGCTCCTGAGGGCTGGGAAGAAGGCACGCCGGCTCTGATCGAAACCTCGCTCGGGCAGGTCATCTTCAATGACACCCTGCCTGCGGACTACCCCTGGGTAGAGCAGGTTGCGGACAAGGGCCAGCTCTCCACGATCGTCAATGACCTCGCGGAGCGCTACCCGAAGGTTGTCACCGCGGCGACGCTGGACAACCTGAAGGACGCAGGCTTTTACTGGGCAACCCGCTCGGGCGTCACCGTTGCCATCTCCGACATCTCCGCGCCGATCAACAAGGCCGGGATCATGGAGGGCTACGAGACCCAGGCTGCCAAGGTACAGGCTCAGTTCGACAAGGGCCTCATTGCTGATGAGGAGCGCCGTCAGGAACTGATCGACATCTGGAACAAGGCAACCAACGAGGTCGCCGAGTCCATGCGCGGCGCCATGCCGAAGGACAACACCATCAACCGCATGGTGTCCTCCGGTGCCCGTGGTAACTGGCTCCAGGTTCGTCAGATCGCGGGTATCCGTGGTCTGGTGGCCAACCCGAAGGGCGAGATCATCCCCCGCCCGATCAAGTCCTCGTACCGCGAGGGCCTGTCGGTTCTGGAGTACTTCATCGCGACCCACGGTGCCCGTAAGGGTCTTGCCGATACCGCTCTGCGTACCGCGAACTCGGGTTACCTGACCCGTCGTCTCGTTGACGTGTCGCAGGACGTCATCGTCCGCGAGGACGACTGCGGTACCGAGCGCGGCCTGAACGTGACCATCGCTGTTCCGAACCACGACGGCGAGCTCGTCCTGCATGAGGAAGTCGAGAACTCGGCCTACGCACGCACGCTGGCCACCGACGTCGTTGATTCCAACGGTGAGGTGCTGGCTCCGGCAGGTTCCGACGTCGGCGACGTGCTGATCAACAAGCTGTTCGCAGCGGGAGTGACGGACATCAAGGTCCGCTCGGTCCTGACCTGTGAGTCCAGCGTCGGTACCTGTGCACTGTGCTACGGCCGCTCGCTGGCCACAGGCAAGACCGTCGACATCGGCGAGGCAGTCGGCATCATCGCTGCCCAGTCGATCGGTGAGCCCGGTACCCAGCTGACCATGCGTACGTTCCACACCGGTGGTGTTGCTTCTGCTGAAGACATCACCCAGGGTCTGCCCCGTATCCAGGAGCTCTTCGAAGCACGTACGCCCAAGGGTGTCGCGCCGATCTCGGAGGTTGCCGGACGGGTCACCATCGAGGATGCAGAGAAGCAGCTGCGCCTCGTGGTTACTCCGGACGACGGATCCGAGGAGATTGCGTACCCGGTCCTGCGGCGTGCACGACTGCTGGTTGCCGACGGCGACCACGTCGAGGTCGGCCAGCAGCTGGTCTTCGGTGCGGTGGATCCCAAGCAGATCCTCCGTATCCTCGGCCCGCGTAAGGCCCAGGAGTTCCTCGTGGACGAAGTGCAGCGCGTATACCGCAGCCAGGGCGTAGGCATCCACGACAAGCACGTGGAAGTCATCGTCCGCCAGATGCTGCGCCGCGTCACGGTCATCGAGTCCGGCGATTCCGACCTGCTCCCGGGTGAGCTGGCCGAGCGTCGCCGCTTCGAGGACGAGAACCGCCGCGTGGTATCCGAGGGCAAGAAGCCGGCATCAGGCCGTCCCGAGCTCATGGGTATCACCAAGGCATCGCTTGCCACCGAGTCCTGGCTGTCGGCCGCTTCCTTCCAGGAGACCACGCGTGTCCTCACGCAGGCCGCCATGGAAGGCAAGAGCGATCCGCTGCTCGGCCTCAAGGAGAACGTCATCATCGGTAAGCTCATCCCGGCCGGTACCGGCCTGGACCGCTACACGAAGATCACGGTCGAGCCCACCGAGGAAGCCAAGGCCAACCTGTTCACCGGTCCGAGCGCGTTCAGCGACTTCGACTACGCAGGTGTCGACGGCGGACTCAGCCCCGAGTTCCACGCCATCCCGCTGGATGACTACGACATGGGGTCGGGCGACTTCCGCTGAGTAGCCCGATAGGCAGTTCACGCTGTTGACTTTGGAGGGGCCCGGACCGCAGTTTGCGAACTGCAGTCCGGGCCCCTCCGGCGTCCCTCTACCATGCCGGCAAAGCCGAAGGCCGCAATCTGGTAGACTTGTCTGGAATTGTTTGTGTGGCAGTGGATTGGCGTCTCTTCGGACGTATCTCCGTGTTGTAGGGAACTTGTACAACGAATGCCACATTTTTGCACGCCTACGGTCGTTTTGCTTACGTCCTCAGTAGGCACGCCAAGCGACTGACAAGCTCTGATCCGTTGTTCACGGCCATGTGCCGGGAGTGCGGCGCGGAGTCAGCAGAGATCTGATCTCAAGACAACATACGGAGAACTGAGAAGTGCCTACCATTAACCAGCTGGTCCGCAAGGGCCGGTCACCTAAGGTCTCCAAGACCAAGGCGCCCGCACTGAAGGGCAGCCCCATGAAGCGCGGTGTCTGCACCCGTGTTTACACCACCACCCCGAAGAAGCCGAACTCGGCTCTGCGGAAGGTTGCCCGTGTTCGCCTCAACGGCGGCATCGAAGTAACTGCCTACATCCCGGGCGTCGGCCACAACCTCCAGGAGCACTCCATCGTGCTCGTGCGCGGCGGTCGTGTGAAGGACCTCCCCGGTGTGCGTTACAAGATCGTCCGTGGCGCACTGGATACCCAGGGCGTGAAGAACCGCAAGCAGGCTCGCAGCCGCTACGGCGCAAAGATGGAGAAGAAGTAATATGCCTCGTAAGGGCCCGGCCCCGAAGCGGCCGCTCGTTGTAGATCCCGTTTACGGTTCCCCTCTGGTCACGCAGCTGATCAACAAGGTGCTCGTCGACGGCAAGAAGTCCACCGCTGAGCGCATCGTCTATGGTGCACTCGAAGGTGCCCGCGCCAAGACCGGGGGAGATCCGGTTGCAGCGCTCAAGAAGGCTATGGACAACGTCAAGCCGACCCTCGAGGTTCGCTCCCGCCGTGTTGGTGGCGCCACCTACCAGGTGCCCGTCGAGGTCAAGCCGGGCCGTTCCACGGCCCTCGCCCTCCGCTGGCTGGTCGGTTACTCGAAGGCTCGCCGCGAGAAGACCATGACCGAGCGCCTCCAGAACGAGATCCTCGATGCTTCGAACGGTCTCGGTGCCGCTGTGAAGCGTCGCGAAGACACGCACAAGATGGCCGAGTCCAACAAGGCCTTCGCTCACTACCGCTGGTAATCGCGCTGCCGGTCCTGATCTCCGTAATGCGGGGCGAGGGGCCGGCGGTCCAGTAGAACTCCATCTTAGAAAAGGGAGACACCGTGGCACAGGACGTGCTTACCGACCTCAACAAGGTCCGCAATATCGGCATCATGGCCCACATTGATGCCGGCAAGACCACTACTACCGAGCGCATCCTGTTCTACACGGGTGTAAACCACAAGATCGGCGAGACCCACGACGGCGCCTCGACGACTGACTGGATGGAACAGGAAAAGGAACGCGGCATCACCATCACCAGCGCCGCGGTGACCTGCTTCTGGGAGCAGAACCAGATCAACATCATTGACACCCCCGGTCACGTTGACTTCACCGTTGAGGTAGAGCGCTCACTGCGCGTCCTCGACGGCGCAGTTGCCGTGTTCGACGGCAAGGAGGGCGTTGAGCCCCAGTCCGAGACCGTCTGGCGCCAGGCCGACAAGTACGAAGTTCCCCGCATCTGCTTCGTCAACAAGATGGACAAGCTGGGCGCTGACTTTTACTTCACCGTAGACACGATCATCAGCCGCCTCGGTGCAAAGCCGCTGGTCATGCAGCTGCCGATCGGTGCCGAGAACGACTTCGTCGGCGTCGTCGACCTGCTCTACATGCGCGCACTTGTGTGGCCCGGTGACTCCAAGGGTGACGTGACCATGGGCGCCAAGTACGAGGTCCAGGAGATCCCCGCTGACCTCCAGGCCAAGGCTGAGGAATACCGTGCAGCCCTGGTTGAGGCGGTTGCTGAGTCCTCTGACGAGCTGATGAACAAGTACCTCGAGGGCGAAGAGCCCACCATCGAGGAACTCAAGGCCGGCATCCGCAAGATGACGATCAACTCGGAGATCTACCCTGTTCTCTGTGGTTCCGCGTTCAAGAACCGCGGCGTGCAGCCGATGCTCGATGCTGTCATCGACTACCTGCCCTCCCCGCTGGACGTTCCGGCCATGGTTGGTCACGATCCCCGCAACGAGGAAACCGAGCTGACCCGCAAGCCCAGCACGGAGGAGCCTTTCTCGGCCCTGGCGTTCAAGGTCGCAACCCACCCGTTCTTCGGTCAGCTGACCTTCATCCGGGTCTACTCCGGACATGTCACTGCCGGCACGCAGGTTGTGAACTCCACCAAGGGCAAGAAGGAGCGCATCGGAAAGCTCTTCCAGATGCACGCCAACAAGGAAATCCCTGTTGAGGAAGCCTTCGCCGGACACATCTACGCTGCGATCGGCCTGAAGGACACCACCACCGGTGACACCCTGTCCGACGCTTCGGACCAGATCGTCCTCGAGTCGATGAGCTTCCCGGAGCCCGTCATCTCTGTTGCGATCGAGCCCAAGACCAAGGGTGACCAGGAGAAGCTGTCCACGGCTATCCAGAAGCTCTCGGCTGAGGATCCCACCTTCCAGGTTTCCCTCAACGAGGACACCGGCCAGACCATCATCGCCGGCATGGGTGAGCTCCACCTGGACATCCTGGTGGACCGCATGCGCCGCGAGTTCAAGGTTGAGGCAAACGTCGGCAAGCCTCAGGTTGCCTACCGCGAGACCATCCGCGGTACGGTCCAGAAGCACGATTACACCCACAAGAAGCAGACGGGTGGATCCGGACAGTTCGCGAAGATCCAGATCATGATCGAGCCCATGGACACGTCCGAAGGCGAGCTGTACGCCTTCGAGAACAAGGTCACCGGTGGCCGTGTTCCGCGTGAGTACATCCCCAGTGTCGACGCCGGCATCCAGGATGCCCTCAACGACGGCATTCTGGCTGGGTACCCGGTGGTCGGCATCAAGGCAACGCTGCTCGACGGCGCTTACCACGATGTTGACTCCTCCGAAATGGCCTTCAAGATCGCCGGTCGCATGGCGTTCAAGGAGGCGGCCCGCATGGCAAAGCCCGTGCTGCTCGAACCGCTGATGGAGGTGGAAGTCCGCACGCCCGAGGAGTACATGGGTGATGTGATCGGCGACCTCAACTCCCGCCGCGGCCAGATGCAGTCCATGGAGGACGCGAGCGGTGTCAAGGTTATCCGTGCGCACGTGCCGCTGTCCGGCATGTTCGGATACATCGGTGACCTTCGCTCGAAGACTCAGGGCCGCGCCGTCTACTCAATGCAGTTCGACAGCTACTCTGAGGTCCCGAAGGCAGTAGCCGACGAGATCATCCAGAAGACCCGCGGAGAGTAACCCCGGCTCGTCCGGACCGTAATTTCACCAAAATAAAAGCCCCCAGTAGACTTGCATGAGTTTCAGCCGCGAAAAGCGTGGCTGGGGAGTAAGTCTTCTAAAAACGTTCTAGGAGGAACCCGTGGCGAAGGCAAAGTTCGAGCGGACTAAGCCGCACGTTAACATCGGCACCATTGGTCACGTTGACCATGGAAAGACCACGTTGACGGCTGCCATTTCCAAGGTGCTGTACGACAAGTACCCCACCCTCAACGAGCAGCGTGACTTCGCGTCGATCGACTCGGCCCCCGAGGAGAAGCAGCGCGGCATCACCATCAACATCTCGCACGTTGAGTACCAGACCGAGAAGCGTCACTACGCACACGTCGACGCTCCCGGTCACGCTGACTACATCAAGAACATGATCACCGGTGCGGCTCAGATGGATGGCGCCATCCTCGTTGTTGCCGCTACCGATGGTCCGATGGCCCAGACCCGCGAGCACGTTCTGCTCGCCCGCCAGGTTGGTGTTCCCTACCTGCTGGTCGCGCTGAACAAGTCCGACATGGTCGACGACGAGGAACTGCTTGACCTCGTTGAAATGGAAGTTCGTGAGCTCCTGAGCTCGCAGGGCTTCGATGGTGACGACGCTCCCGTGGTTCGCGTCTCCGGCCTGAAGGCCCTCGAGGGTGACCCCGAGTGGGTCAAGTCCGTTGAGGACCTGATGGAAGCCGTTGACAACAACGTTCCTGACCCGGTTCGCGACAAGGACAAGCCGTTCCTCATGCCTGTTGAGGACGTCTTCACCATCACCGGCCGTGGAACCGTTGTTACGGGCCGCGCCGAGCGTGGAACCCTCGCCATCAACTCTGAGGTCGAGATCGTCGGCATCCGCCCGGTCCAGAAGACCACGGTTACCGGTATCGAGATGTTCCACAAGCAGCTCGACGAGGCTTGGGCCGGCGAGAACTGTGGTCTGCTGCTCCGCGGTATCAAGCGCGAAGACGTAGAGCGTGGCCAGGTTATCGTCAAGCCGGGTTCGATCACCCCGCACACCGACTTCGAGGCCAACGTCTACATCCTGGCCAAGGACGAGGGCGGTCGTCACAACCCGTTCTACTCCAACTACCGTCCGCAGTTCTACTTCCGTACCACGGACGTGACCGGTGTCATCACCCTCCCCGAGGGCACCGAAATGGTCATGCCCGGCGACAACACTGAGATGACCGTTGAGCTCATCCAGCCGATCGCTATGGAAGAGGGCCTCGGCTTCGCTATCCGCGAAGGCGGCCGCACCGTTGGATCAGGTCGCGTTACCAAGATCATCAAGTAGTTCCTGACTACTTCGCAAAGCCCCGCTGCGTCAGCGCAGCGGGGCTTTCGCCTTTTAACGTAGAGTGAGGCGGTGCAAATTTACTCGAGCATTCCACTCCAGCGCGGCTGGCAGATCCTGACCGACCTTCTTGCGGTCGCCGCCGTCGTCGTTGCCTGGCTTTTCTCGCGTGCGACCTTTGAAGCTATTACCGGACTCGCGGTGTTCGGTCGGGGCATGGAGGATGCCGGCAGCGGATTCCGGAGCACCATGAGTGATGCTGCTGAAAGCATCGGGGGAGTACCCGTGATCGGCGACGAGGCAAGTGCCCCCTTCCTGAATGCTGCGGAAGCCGGAGGGTTCCTCATCGATGCCGGCCAGGACCAGCAGAATTCGGTGGCTCAGGCAGCAACGGTGGTGGGATGGGCCATCTTCCTTCTTCCGGTTCTCATTCTTATCCCGATGTGGCTGGTTCCCCGCGTGCAGTTCGTTGTCCGGTCTACTCGGGCGCGGCGGCTGCATGGTGAAGACGGCGGCAGGGAGCTCCTGGCGTTGCGGGCGCTGGTGCTGGCGAAACCCGCCCAGTTGCGGAAGGTCTCCGAAGACCCGGTACGTGCCTGGCGCGAAGGTGATCCGGCAGCCCTGGACGGTCTGGCGCAGCTTGCTCTGCGACGCGAAGGTGTACGGGCCAGATAGCATCAACGCGGCGTGTCGGCAAGCTAACACGAGGCCGGATTCGCATTGTGCTTCATAATCTGGCAGACTAGTTGAGTTGTTCAAGCGCCTTTGCGCGCGGTTTGAGCTGTAGTCCCGGTCAGGATAATGCCTGACGCAGGGTCGCATCCACCGCGGAATCTGGCCCAAATATAACCCACCCCAATCCAATAGCTCGGATTACTGCGGAATTCTTCGCACTCTTATGTGAAAGATACGCGACACGCCCGAGCGCGGGGGTCGGAGCCTCAGCAGGGTGAGGAACCCGGAACTATCCGGATTCAGTCTGTTGGAGGAGCGCCACAGCAACGGGCGCATGCAAGTAGCCAGGAGCGTCACCGCACGGTGTCGTTCTTCATGACAGAGAGAGAGTCGAGACGCCATGGCGGGACAAAAGATCCGCATCCGGCTGAAGTCGTATGACCACGAGGTCATTGACGTTTCAGCTCGGAAGATCGTTGAGACGGTGACGCGCGCAGGCGCGACGGTAGTTGGCCCTGTGCCGCTGCCGACGGAAAAGAACGTTTACTGCGTTATCCGGTCGCCGCACAAGTACAAGGACAGCCGCGAGCACTTCGAAATGCGCACGCACAAGCGTCTGATCGACATCATTGACCCCACGCCCAAGGCCGTCGACTCGCTCATGCGCCTCGACCTTCCCGCGGACGTGAACATCGAGATCAAGCTGTAAGGGAGAGAAGATAACTATGTCTACTTCGCTTACGCGCCAGGTCAAGGGACTGCTTGCTACCAAGCTCGGCATGACCCAGGTCTGGGATGAAAACAACCGTCTGGTTCCGGTAACCGTCCTGCAGGCTGACTCCAACGTCATCACGCAGCTGCGCACCGCTGATGCCGATGGCTACAGCGCTGTGCAGATCGGCTTCGGCCAGATCGATCCGCGCAAGGTCACCAAACCGCTCGCCGGTCACTTCGAGAAGGCCGGCGTCACGCCGCGCCGCCACGTGGTTGAGCTGCGCACGTCTGACGTCGACTCCTACTCGCTCGGCCAGGAACTCTCCGTTGAGCTGTTCGAAGCCGGCCAGCAGGTCGACGTCATCGGCAAGACCAAGGGTAAGGGCTTTGCAGGCGTCATGAAGCGTCACGGCTTCTCCGGCGTCGGTGCTTCCCACGGTGCGCACAAGAACCACCGCAAGCCCGGCTCGATCGGTGGAGCATCCACCCCCAGCCGCGTCTTCAAGGGCATGCGTATGGCAGGCCGTATGGGCGCCGTTCGCCAGACCACACTGAACCTCACCGTTCACGCTGTGGACGTCGAGAAGTCGCTGCTGCTGATCAAGGGTGCCGTCCCCGGTGCCCGCGGACAGGTCGTACTCGTACGCACCGCCGTGAAGGGAGCATAGTCATGGCTACGAACACTGAAGCCAACACTGTGAGCGTTGATCTCCCCGCCGAGATCTTCGACGTACAGACCAACGTTCCGCTGCTGCACCAGGTCGTCGTGGCTCAGCTTGCTGCTGCCCGCCAGGGTACGCACAAGACCAAGACACGCGCTGAGGTCAGCGGAGCCGGTCGCAAGCCGTTCAAGCAGAAGGGCACCGGCCGCGCTCGTCAGGGCTCGATCCGCGCTCCTCACATGACCGGTGGCGGCATCGTTCACGGACCCACCCCCCGTGACTACAGCCAGCGCACCCCCAAGAAGATGAAGGCAGCCGCCCTGCGCGGTGCCCTCTCCGACCGGGCACGCAACGGACGCATCCATGTCATCGAGTCCCTGGTTGGTGGCGAGAAGCCTTCGACCAAGGCTGCAATGGCTACCCTGCGCTCCGTCTCCGAGCGTCCCAACCTGCTCGTCGTCATCGAGCGTTCAAACGACATGGCCGCACTCTCCGTGCGCAACCTCGTCGAGGTCCACACGATCTACGTGGACCAGTTGAACACCTACGACGTGCTCGTATCCGACGACGTGATCTTCACGAAGGCCGCTTACGACGCATTCGTCGGTTCGGCTGTGAGCGAGGATGTTGCCGCTGACTCCGTCGCGACTACAACTGAGGAGGACGCCAAGTGAGTGGCTCCATCGCAAAGGATCCCCGCGACGTCGTCATTGCGCCCGTCGTGTCGGAGAAGAGCTACGGCCTGATCGACGAAGGCAAGTACACCTTCCTGGTCGACCCGCGCTCCAACAAGACCGAGATCAAGCTCGCCGTGGAGAAAATCTTCTCCGTCAAGGTCGACTCGATCAACACCATCAACCGTGCCGGTAAGCGCAAGCGCACCAAATTCGGATGGGGACAGCGCAAGGACACCAAGCGCGCAATCGTCACCCTCAAAGAAGGCACGATCGACATCTTCGGCGGTCCGCTCAGCTAGAGCGGAGACCACTTTAACGAGGAACTGAAAAATGGCAATCCTTAAGTACAAGCCGACAACACCGGGCCGTCGTGGCTCGAGCGTTGCCGACTTCGCAGAAATCACACGGTCGACGCCGGAGAAATCCCTGGTGCGTCCGCTCCCCAAAAAGGGCGGCCGTAACAACACCGGTAAGATCACCACCCGACACAAGGGTGGTGGACACAAGCGTCAGTACCGTCTCATCGACTTCCGTCGCCACGACAAGGACGGCGTAAATGCCCGCGTTGCTGAGATCGAATACGATCCCAACCGCACCGCGCGCATCGCGCTCCTGCACTACGTTGATGGAACCAAGCGCTACATCATCGCGCCGAACAAGCTCAAGCAGGGCGACTTCGTTGAGGCCGGCCCCGGTGCCGACATCAAGCCCGGCAACAACCTGCCGATGCGCAACATCCCCGTGGGTACCGTTATCCACGCGGTGGAGCTGCGTCCCGGTGGCGGTGCCAAGATGGCCCGCTCCGCTGGTGCTTCGGTACAGCTCGTCGCCAAGGAAGGCCGTTTCGCGCAGCTTCGCCTGCCGTCCGGTGAAATCCGCAACGTTGACGTGCGCTGCCGCGCAACCATCGGCGAGGTCGGCAACGCCGAGCAGTCGAACATCAACTGGGGCAAGGCAGGCCGCATGCGCTGGAAGGGCGTTCGCCCGACCGTCCGCGGTGTCGCCATGAACCCGGTTGACCACCCGCACGGTGGTGGTGAAGGCAAGACTTCCGGTGGACGTCACCCCGTCAACCCGAACGGTAAGGCCGAAGGCCGTACCCGCCGTCCCAACAAGGAAAGCGACTCGCTCATTGTGCGTCGCCGTCGTTCCGGCAAGAACAAGCGATAGGAGCCTGGAAACATGCCACGCAGCCTGAAGAAAGGCCCCTTCGTCGATCAGCACCTGTTCGTCAAGGTGGACCGCGAGAACGAGAAGGGCACCAAGAACGTCATCAAGACGTGGTCCCGCCGTTCCATGATCATCCCGGACATGCTCGGCCACACGATTGCCGTGCACGATGGGCGCAAGCACATTCCGGTGTTTGTCACCGAGTCGATGGTCGGGCACAAGCTCGGCGAATTCGCTCCCACGCGGACATTCCGCGGCCATGTTAAGGACGACCGCAAGGGCAAGCGCCGCTAAGGCGCCTGTTTCTACGGCTAAGACGAGAGAAGGAAAGCAATGGAAGCCAAGGCTATTGCGCGTCATCTGCGCGTAACGCCTATGAAGGCCCGGCGCGTCGTCAACCTTGTTCGTGGTAAGCAAGCGAATGAGGCTCTGGCAATCCTGAAGTTTGCCCCCCAGGCAGCTTCGGAGCCGGTATTCAAGGTAGTTCAGTCGGCAGTTGCAAACGCCCGTGTCCTCGCGGACCGCGACGGCGTTGCATTCGACGAAGGCGACCTCATCATCAGCGAAGCATACGTCGATGAAGGTCCCACGATGAAGCGGTTCCAGCCGCGTGCCCAGGGCCGCGCCTACCGCATCAACAAGCGGACCAGCCACGTCACTGTTGTTGTCGCTACCCCTGAGAAAGTGGAGGACCGCTAAGTGGGACAGAAAGTAAACCCGCACGGGTTCCGACTCGGCATCACCACTGACCACAGGTCACACTGGTTTGCTGACAGCAACAAGCCCGGCCAGCGCTACAAGGACTTCGTCCGCGAGGACGTCAAGATCCGCCAGCTCATGTCCACGGGCATGGACCGCGCCGGCATCGCCAAGGTAGAGATCGAGCGCACCCGCGACCGTGTCCGCGTGGACATCCACACGGCACGTCCGGGCATCGTCATCGGTCGCCGCGGCGCCGAGGCAGACCGCATCCGCGGGGAGCTCGAGAAGCTCACCGGCAAGCAGGTTCAGCTGAACATCCTCGAGGTCAAGAACCCCGAGATCGAAGCACAGCTTGTTGCCCAGGGCATCGCTGAGCAGCTCTCTTCGCGTGTGGCTTTCCGCCGCGCCATGAAGAAGGCCATGCAGTCGGCACAGCGTGCCGGTGCCAAGGGTATCCGCGTACAGTGCTCCGGCCGCCTCGGCGGCGCTGAGATGAGCCGTTCGGAGTTCTATCGCGAAGGCCGCGTGCCCCTGCACACCCTCCGTGCGAACATCGACTACGGCTTCTTCGAGGCCAAGACCACCTTCGGCCGCATCGGCGTGAAGGTATGGATCTACAAGGGCGACGTCACCGCCAAGGAACTGGCTGCCCAGGCAGCTGCTGCGCCGTCGCGCGGACGTGGCGGGGATCGCCCCGGTCGCGGCCCTGCCGGCGCCGACCGTGGTGACCGCCGTCGTCGTAATGCCGACCGCGCTCCCGGCCAGGGTGAGGCTACCGCCGCTCCCGCCGAGTCCGCACCGGCTGAGTCCGCTGCTGCAGCGGAAGGAGGACAGGCTTAAATGCTTATCCCACGTCGAGTAAAGTTCCGCAAGCAGCACCACCCCGGTCGTTCGGGCGCTGCTACCGGCGGCACGCAGGTCAGCTTCGGTGAGTGGGGTATCCAGGCTCTGAGCCCGGCATACGTCACCAACCGCCAGATCGAATCTGCGCGTATTGCAATGACCCGTCACATCAAGCGTGGCGGAAAGGTGTGGATCAACATCTACCCGGACCGTCCGCTGACCAAGAAGCCTGCTGAAACCCGTATGGGTTCCGGTAAGGGTTCCCCTGAGTGGTGGGTAGCCAACGTCAAGCCGGGCCGTGTTCTTTTTGAACTCTCCGGTGTCAATGAAGAGGTAGCTCGCGAGGCCCTGCGCCTGGCGATCCACAAGCTGCCGTTGAAGGCACGTATCGTGCGTCGTGAGGGTGGTGAATAGTCATGGCACTCGGTTCAAAGGAACTGGCAACCGACCAGCTGGATGGGTTCGATAAGGACCGTCTGGTGGAGGAACTCGCCAAGGCTAAGGAAGAGCTGTTCAACCTGCGCTTCCAGTCAGCCACCGGTCAGCTTGAAAACCACGGTCGCCTGCGCGCTGTGAAGCGGGATATCGCCCGCATCTACACCGTGCTGCGTGAGCGCGAGCTGGGAATTCGGCCCGACGTCGTTGCCCCGGTAGAAGAAGCAAAGACTGAAAAGGCCGGCAAGAAATCGAAGGGTTCCAAGGCTGCCTCCACGAAGGACGAAAAGTCCGTGGAAACACAGGCTTCTGAGGAGGATGCCAAATGAGTGAAGAGAAGAATGAGGCTGCAGTACTGGAGTCCTCAAAGCGCGGTTACCGCAAGACCCGCCGCGGCTACGTCGTCTCCGACAAAATGGAGAAGACCATCGTCGTCGAGGTTGAGGACCGCGTAAAGCACGGCCTCTACGGCAAGGTCATCCGCCGCACCTCGAAGGTCAAGGCCCATGACGAGCAGAACACCGCTGGTGTCGGCGACATGGTCCTGATCAGCGAGACCCGCCCGCTGTCCGCTACCAAGCGGTGGCGTCTGGTCGAGGTCATCGAGAAGGCCAAGTAAACCCTCGTTCACACGAGTCGTTTCACACCGAGCAGTCCCTCGTTCCGACAGGAGCGGGGGACTGCTTGCTTTTAAATCCGTGCTAAGATATTGAGTTTGTGTGGTGCCTTCCGTGCGCCATTCTGAAACCTCGTAAACAATCGTGCTCCGGCATAGTACTTCCCTGCGCCCCGCGCTTGGGAGGCAAATGCCTCGGGCACGGGCGTTTAGGCCCTCCACTGGCAAAATCCAGGTGGGTCCAGAGACACCCCGATCAACCGTTCCGCAAGGCTCATTCCGTATGCAGTATTTCGGTCTGAGAACCAGCGCGACGCAAGGAGTAAATAGTGATTCAGCAGGAGTCACGACTCAAGGTCGCCGACAACACTGGTGCTAAGGAAATCCTTACCATTCGTGTTCTCGGCGGTTCCGGACGTCGTTACGCAGGAATTGGTGACGTCATTGTCGCCACCGTCAAAGACGCTATCCCAGGTGGAAACGTCAAGAAGGGCGATGTGGTCAAGGCCGTCATCGTCCGCACCAAGAAGGAACGCCGCCGTGCGGATGGTTCCTACATCAAGTTCGACGAGAACGCAGCTGTCATCCTCAAGGGCGACGGCGATCCTCGTGGTACCCGCATCTTCGGCCCGGTCGGTCGCGAACTCCGCGACAAGCGCTTCATGAAGATCATTTCACTGGCTCCGGAGGTGCTGTAGTCATGGCTCAGACCCGTTCGAAGCTGAAGATCAAGAAGGGTGACCTCGTTCAGGTCATCACCGGCGCCAAGCAGGATCGCGGCGGAGACCGCGGCAAGCAGGGCAAGGTCCTCAAGGTATTCCCTGAGAGCAACCGTGTACTGGTCGAGGGCATCAACCGCATCACGAAGCACACCAAGGTCGGACAGTCGCAGCGCGGCACCAAGACCGGTGGCATCGAGACCGTTGAGGCCTCAATCCACATCAGTAACGTCGCAGTGGTAGACCCGGAGACCAAGAAGCCCACCCGTGTCGGCTACCGCACCGAAACCGTGGAGCGGGACGGCCGTGAGCGCACGGTCCGCATCCGCGTCGCCAAGGCATCAGGGAAGGATCTGTAATGACTGCTGAAGCCGTAGAAACAAAGATCACCCCCCGCCTGAAGACCCGCTACGCATCCGAGATCAAGTCGGCGCTGCTGGAGGAATTCAACTACAGCAACGTCAACCAGGTTCCCCGGCTCGTCAAGGTCGTTGTGAACATGGGTGTCGGAGATGCCGCCAAGGACTCCAAGCTCATCGACGGTGCGGTCCGTGACCTCACCCAGATCACCGGCCAGAAGCCGCAGGTCACCAAGGCACGCAAGTCCATCGCGCAGTTCAAGCTCCGCGAAGGCATGCCGATCGGTGCGCACGCCACGCTGCGCGGAGACCGCATGTGGGAATTCGTTGATCGCCTGGTCACGCTGGCACTGCCCCGTATCCGCGATTTCCGCGGCCTCAACGGGCGCCAGTTCGACGGCAACGGCAACTACACCTTCGGCCTCACGGAGCAGTCCATGTTCCACGAGATCGACCAGGACAAGATTGACCGTGTCCGCGGCATGGACATCACCGTTGTGACCACCGCCAAGACCGATGACGAAGGCCGCGCACTGCTCAAGGCGCTCGGCTTCCCGTTCAAATCCGAAGACTAATCAACTACGTTGCAGGTCCGTTCCGCGACGGCCAGCTGATGCTGGACTTCGCCGGAGACCGGAAACCGTTACGAGGAAGGGCTAGAGCCCAATGACAATGACAGATCCAGTTGCAGACATGCTTACGCGTCTCCGCAACGCCAACTCGGCATATCACGACACCGTGTCCATGCCATACAGCAAGCTGAAGGCACGCGTTGCCGACATCCTGAAGGCCGAAGGCTACATCGCCGGCTGGAAAGAAGAAGAGGCTGAGGTAGGCAAGAAGCTCACCATCGACCTCAAGTTCGGTCCCGACCGTCAGCGCTCCATCGCGGGCATCCGGCGCATCTCCAAGCCCGGTCTGCGCGTGTACGCAAAGTCCACCAACCTGCCGCACGTTCTGGGTGGGCTGGGCATCGCCATCCTGTCCACGTCCTCCGGTCTGCTCACAGACCGCCAGGCAGCCAAGAAGGGTGTAGGTGGGGAAGTCCTCGCCTACGTCTGGTAGCGGGAAAGGGAAAGAGAAACATGTCACGTATTGGACGTCTCCCCATCACCGTGCCTGCAGGCGTAGAGGTCAAGGTCGACGGCAATGTTGTATCCGTCAAGGGTTCCAAGGGCGAGCTGAGCCACACTGTAGCCAGCCCGATCCAGGTTTCGCTTGAGGAAAGCACCATCACCGTCTCCCGCCCGAATGACGAGCGCGAAGCGCGTTCGCTGCACGGCCTGACCCGCACCCTGATCTCCAACATGATCGTTGGAGTCACCGAGGGCTACAAGAAGAACCTCGAGATCGTCGGCACCGGTTACCGTGTGCAGGCCAAGGGTTCCGACCTGGAGTTCGCGCTGGGCTACAGCCACCCTGTACCCGTCAAGGCACCGGAAGGCATCACGCTGACCGTAGACAGCCCCACCAAGGTTTCTGTCTCCGGCATCAACAAGCAGCAGGTCGGCGAAGTTGCTGCGAACATCCGCAAGCTGCGCCGTCCGGATCCCTATAAGGGCAAGGGCATCCGCTATGCGGGCGAAGTTATTCGCCGCAAGGTCGGAAAGGCTGGTAAGTAATCATGACACTGAGCATCAACAAGAAGCGCACGTCGAAGAGCAAGTCCGCCCAGCGCGGACGCCGTCACCTTCGCGTCCGCAAGCGCATCACCGGTACCGCTGTTCGCCCCCGCCTGGTGGTCAATCGTTCAGCCCGTCACGTATTCGTGCAGGTTGTCGACGACACCAAGGGCATCACCGTTGCATCGGCGTCGACCCTCGAGGCCGACCTGCGTTCGTTCGACGGTGACAAGACTGCCAAGGCCAAGCGCGTTGGCGAGCTCGTCGCTGAGCGGGCAAAGGCTGCAGGCATTGAGGCAGTCGTCTTCGACCGTGGTGGTAACAAGTACCACGGCCGGGTTGCCGCAATCGCAGACGGCGCACGTGAAGGTGGGCTGGCACTGTGACCGAGCAGAACAACGCAAAGGAAGCCTCATTGAACACCGCAAAGGCTGAGCAGCCTGCAACTGACGCTCCCGCGGCTGAGTCCACCGAGACGGCGTCGGCAACCGACGGCCGCGGCGGACGTCGTGGAGAGCGCGGCGGACGCGATGGCGGCCGTGGCGGTCGCGATGGCGGCCGTGGCGGACGTGACGGCGGCCGCGGCGACGACAAGGACAAGTTCGTAGAGCGCGTCGTGTCGATCAACCGCGTCGCGAAGGTCGTCAAGGGCGGCCGTCGCTTCAGCTTCACCGCACTCGTTGTTGTCGGCGACGGCAACGGCATGGTCGGCGTGGGTTACGGCAAGGCCAAGGAAGTTCCCTCGGCTATCTCCAAGGCAGTCGAGGAAGCCAAGAAGTCCTTCTTCAAGGTTCCCCGCATCGGCGGCACCGTTCCCCACCTGGTTCAGGGTGAGGCAGCGGCCGGCGTCGTGCTCCTGCGTCCGGCATCGCCGGGTACCGGTGTAATCGCCGGTGGTCCTGTGCGCGCCGTACTGGAATGCGTCGGTATCCACGACGTTCTCTCCAAGTCGCTGGGTTCCTCCAACGCCATCAACATTGTTCACGCAACCGTTGACGCGCTGAAGCGGCTCGAAGAGCCTCAGGCAGTGGCTGCACGCCGCGGCCTGCCGCTGGACGAGGTTGCCTCAACATCGATGCTGCGCGCAATGCAGGATCAGAAGGCAGGTGCGTAATGGCAACTCCGAAGCGTCTGGTTGCCAGCTCCGCAAAGCTGGAAATCACACAGATCAAGTCCGCCATCGGCGGTAAGCAGAACCAGCGGGACACCCTTCGTTCACTCGGCCTGAAGCGGATCGGACACACCGTTGTCCGCAACGCTGACGAGGTGACCGTAGGCATGGTCAACACGGTTCCGCACCTCGTGAAGGTTGAGGAGGCCAAGTAATGGCAGAGAAGAAGACGGTGGAGGAATCCACCGAGACGAAGCCGGCCCGCAAGCCTGCTGCCAAGGCTGCTGCAGCTCAGGAAACTACTGAGAGCACGCCTCGCGTCCACGCGCTGAAGGTGCACCACCTTCGTCCCGCCCCCGGAGCCAAGACCGCCAAGACCCGCGTTGGTCGTGGTGAAGGTTCCAAGGGTAAGACCGCCGGCCGTGGTACCAAGGGCACCAAGGCACGCTACTCGGTCAAGGCAGGTTTCGCAGGCGGCCAGCTGCCGCTGCACATGCGCCTGCCGAAGCTGCGCGGCTTCAAGAACCCGTTCCGCGTTGAGTACCAGGTAGTCAACCTGGACAAGCTCAACGAGCTGTACCCCGAAGGCGGCGAGGTGTCGGTAGACAGCCTGATCGCCAAGGGCGCAGTGCGCAAGAACCAGCTCGTCAAGGTGCTGGGAACGGGCGACATCGCGGTCAAGGTGGACGTCAAGGTTCACGCCGTGTCCGCCAGCGCTGCCGAGAAGATCACCGCTGCAGGCGGTTCGGTCTCCGGCCTCTAGTTCCCAGCGTCGCTTTCCCGCCGTCGTCCGCCGGTTCGTCCTTTGGACAGCCTGACGACGACGGCGGGGGAGCCGACTGTGATCTAGCTCATGAAGCAACTAGACTCTTGGTGGGCCGGGATCCCCGGCTCGCCGGGAGTCTGTTTCGTTTAACAGGCTTCGTTTGATGCCCGGGTTCTCGCCTGCCCGGTTCCAGCCGTTAGACTCGGTTGGTGTGTATCGCCCGCGTAGGGCCACTAAGACTTAATCAGGAGGACGCTTGCTTAGCGCTATTGGCCGGGCTTTCCGGACGCCAGACTTGCGGCGCAAGCTGTTGTTCACGCTGGGAATCATCACCATCTTCCGTTTGGGTGCATTCATCCCGGCGCCCGGTGTTGACTACGGCAACGTGCAGCAGTGTTTGCAGCTCGGCAACACAGAGGGCGGCCTCTACCAGTTTGTGAACCTCTTCAGCGGCGGAGCCCTGCTACAGGTGTCCGTGTTCGCGCTGGGAATCATGCCCTACATCACGGCCAGCATCATCACCCAGCTGCTCCGAGTAGTTATCCCGCGCTTCCAGGAACTTCACCAGGAGGGTGCGCAGGGCCAGGCCAAGCTGACCCAGTACACGCGCTACCTGACCATCGCCCTTGGGCTCCTCAACGCCACGACGCTGGTGTCGCTGGCGCGGTCGGGTGCCTTGCTGGGCAATTGTCCGGTGCCGATCATCCCGGATGACAGCCTCATCACCATCATCCTCCTCATCATCACCCTCACGGCCGGTACCGGCCTGATCATGTGGCTGGGCGAGCTGATCACCGAGCGCGGCGTCGGAAACGGTATGTCGCTGCTCATCTTCACCGCCATCGCGGCCGGATTCCCCACCTCGCTGGGCGAGATCCTGCGCACCCAGGGCTGGAACGTGTTCATCGGAGTCCTGGTGATCGGCGTGTTCGTGGTGATGCTCGTGATCTTCGTCGAGCAGTCCCAACGCCGCATCCCGGTGCAGTACGCAAAGCGCATGATCGGCAGGCGCACCCTGGGCGGCAGCAGCACCTACATTCCGATCAAGGTCAACATGGCGGGCGTTATCCCCGTGATCTTCGCATCGTCGATGCTGTACCTGCCGTCGCTGATCGCGCAGTTCAACACCCCCACCGACGGCCAGACGCCGCCGCCGGAATGGGTCAACTGGATCACCACCTACCTCACCACCGGTGACCACCCCCTCTACATGGCGCTCTACTTCGCGATGATCGTGTTCTTCACGTACTTCTACGTGGCTATCACCTTCAACCCGGAGGAAGTCTCGGAGAACATGAAGAAGTACGGCGGCTTCATCCCGGGGATCCGGGCTGGGCGGCCCACGGCGGAGTACCTGCAGTACGTCCTGTCCCGCATCACCTTGCCCGGTGCGATCTACCTCGGCATTGTTGCGCTCATTCCGTTGATCGCGCTCGTAGCCATCAACGCGAACCAGAACTTCCCGTTCGGCGGAACCTCCATCCTCATCATGGTTGGCGTGGGTCTTGAGACGGTGAAGCAAATTGACGCGCAGCTGCAGCAGCGCCACTACGAAGGACTATTGCGATGACACGGATGCTCATCATTGGACCCCCCGGATCAGGCAAGGGAACCCAGGCAGCTCGTATCTCCGAGCGGCTCGGCGTTGTGGCCATCTCCACCGGCGACATCTTCCGCGAGAACGTCAAGAACGAGACGCCTTTGGGTATTGAGGCGAAGAAGTACATGGATGCCGGTGACTTCGTCCCGGACAGCGTCACCAACAACATGGTGCGCGCGCGCCTCAATGAGGACGACACCCTGGACGGTTTCCTGCTGGACGGGTATCCCCGTACGGCAGCACAGGTGACCGAGCTTGACGACATCCTGCAGGCGAACGACCTCGCACTCGACGTCGTACTCCAGCTCACTGCCGACGACGAGGAACTCGTTCGCCGGCTCCTGAACCGCGCACGGCTCGACGGCCGTTCGGATGACAACGAAGTTGTCATCCGGCACCGCCTTGACCTCTACCACGAGCAGACAGAGGCAGTCGTTTCCCAGTACGAGGCACGTGGCATCGTCACACGCGTAGACGGCATCGGCGCGATCGATGAGGTCACCGAGCGCGTCATGACCGCCCTGAAGGTCAGCCAGTAGTCGTGATGTTTCGTCAGCAGCGGGTCGAATACAAGTCGGCAGACCAGATCCGGATCATGCGCGAAGCGGGCCTTGTGCTTTCCGAGGCACTGGACCGTACGGTAGCCGCTGCCCGCGTGGGCGTGACCACCCGCCAGCTCGACGCTGTGTTCGCCGGTGTCCTCAAGGAGGCCGGCGCCACGTCGAACTTCCTCGGCTACCACGGCTTTCCCAACAGCATCTGCACTTCCGTGAACCATGAGGTGGTCCACGGCATCCCCGGTGACTACGTCCTGGAGGACGGCGACATCATCTCGATCGATGGCGGCGCTGTGGTTCGCGGCTGGCACTCCGACTCCGCGCGCACGGTCATTGTGGGTACGCCCCGGCCGGAGGACGTTCGTCTGTCGAAGGTTACCGAGGAAGCCATGTGGCGGGGGATCGCTGCTCTGGCCAACGGTAAGTACGTGGGCGATATCGGGGCAGCCATCGACGACTACGTGTCGTCGGTCGAGGGCCGGGAGCTTGGAATCCTGCAGGACTACGTTGGCCACGGCATTGGTACGCAGATGCACCAGTCCCCGGACGTGCTGAACTACCGCAGCAGCCACCGCGGTCCCAAGATCAAGCCGGGCCTCTGCCTGGCGATCGAACCGATGCTGGTTCAAGGCCGCCTGGAGACTTCTGTCCTGGAGGATGACTGGACTGTAGTCACCGTCGACGGCAAGCGCGCCTGCCAGTGGGAACACACCGTGGCAGTGCACGACGCCGGCATCTGGGTTCTCAGTGCAGCCGACGGCGGTGCGGCGAAGCTCGCGGAGCTGGGCGTCGTCGTCGTTCCGCTCGACTGAAGTAGCCGCACTCAGGTGCTCATCGGATGATCAAGTCAGCCCGCTTCCTGCAGAGGAGGCGGGCTGATTTAACTTATCGGGCGCCGTAGCGTAAAGTTGATTGCTGGTTGTCTCTACTCCAGCGCCCTTTCGCGCCCAACGTCGGTTCGGTCATTCTGTATGGAATTCATATGGAATGCTGTCCCGCCCGGTGTGCGCCGCAGATACGCGGTCAGTTCCGACAATCAAAACCCCAAGACCGTCCGCCCCGCAAGTGGCGGCACAGAAGTTAGCGGAGGATATGGCCAAGAAAGACGGTGTCATTGAGATTGAAGGCACTGTGAACGAGGCTCTGCCCAACGCGATGTTCCGCGTTGAGTTGGCCAACGGACACATTGTTCTAGCCCACATCTCGGGAAAGATGCGTCAGCACTACATTCGAATCCTCCCCGAGGACCGGGTGGTAGTGGAGCTTAGCCCGTACGACCTCACACGTGGTCGTATTGTCTACCGCTACAAGTAGACGGTTCTGAGTATTTAGTTCCGAGCCTCCCGGCCCACCGGACGCGGAGGCAACACTGCAACAACTGCAAGAACGCAAAGGAAAACCATGAAGGTACAGCCGAGCGTGAAGCGGATTTGCGACAAGTGCCAGGTGGTTCGCCGCAAGGGCAACGTACTCGTAATCTGCGAAAACCCGCGCCACAAGCAGCGCCAGGGCTGAATCCTCTTTTCGAGGGTCACCCACGCGTAGTAACACCACAATAAAAAAGCAGTGCAGGGTTCGTGCATGAGGCGAGTCCACACCCCCGGTACGGAGGCCGGGGACCGGAGCAATCCGGGTCGCGCTGTTTCAGACCTCCGGTCATCAAAAGGAGAACCGCCACTATGGCACGTCTCGCTGGCGTAGACATCCCCCGCGAAAAGCGGGTAGTCATTGCGCTTACCTACATCTACGGCGTGGGCAAGACCCGTGCAGACCAGACGCTCGCCGAAACCGGGATTGACCCGAACACGCGCGTGAAGGATCTGACTGACGCTGAGCTCGTCCAGCTTCGCGATTACATCGAAGGCAACTACAAGGTCGAGGGTGACCTCCGCCGTGAGGTAGCTGCAGACATCCGCCGCAAGGTTGAGATCGGCAGCTACGAGGGTCTCCGGCACCGCCGCGGCCTTCCTGTGCGCGGACAGCGCACCAAGACCAACGCTCGTACCCGCAAGGGCCCGAAGCGCACCGTCGCAGGCAAGAAGAAGGCCGGACGCTGATTCAGCGCTCCACCCTCAACTCCCTCTTTTCTAAAACTTTGTAGGAGAAGTAATGCCCCCCAAGACTCGTGGAGCGGTGCGCAAGCCGCGTCGCAAGGACAAGAAGAATATCGCCTTCGGCCAGGCGCATATCAAGAGCACGTTCAACAACACCATCGTCTCGATCACGGACCCCAGCGGAGCAGTTATCTCCTGGGCTTCCGCTGGCGAGGTCGGATTCAAGGGCTCACGCAAGTCCACCCCTTACGCTGCGCAGACTGCTGCAGAGGCCGCTGCAAAGCGCGCCCAGGAGCACGGCGTGCGCAAGGTCGACGTTTTCGTGAAGGGTCCGGGATCCGGACGCGAGACCGCGATCCGTTCGCTGCAGGCTGCCGGCCTCGAGGTCGGATCCATCCAGGACGTCACCCCCAGCGCTCACAACGGCTGCCGCCCGCCGAAGCGCCGCCGCGTCTAGTAGCTTCCTTGGCTCCAGGTTCGCCCGTGCTCCATTCGGGGTGCGGGCGTACCTGGGGCTGACTGTCGTTTAGCTACTGAGTCCTGCTCTCTAGCTTTCCCTTTCCACCATTTGTGTTGCGTCATATAGCGGATGCTCCCTGAAAGGAAATGTAAGTGCTCATTGCACAGCGCCCCACCCTGACTGAAGAAGTAGTCGCCGACAACCGCTCGCGGTTCGTCATCGAACCGCTGGAGCCCGGTTTCGGCTACACCCTCGGCAACTCGCTGCGTCGCACGCTGCTGTCCTCGATTCCCGGAGCGGCTGTCACCAGCATCCGGATTGACGGCGTCCTGCACGAATTCACGACCGTTCCCGGTGTGAAGGAAGACGTCACCGAGATCATCCTGAACATCAAGAACCTCGCGGTGTCCTCCGAGCACGACGAGCCCGTGGTCGCCTACCTGCGCAAGCAGGGACCCGGCGTCGTGACCGCGGCTGACATTGCTCCTCCGGCAGGTGTGGAGTTCCACAACCCGGACCTGCACATCGCTACCCTGAACTCGAAGGGCAAGTTCGAGCTCGAACTGACCATCGAGCGTGGCCGTGGCTACGTGTCCGCTTCGCAGAACAAGTCCGGCGATTCCGAGATCGGCCGCATCCCGGTCGACTCCATCTACTCGCCGGTTCTCAAGGTGACTTTCCGCGTGGAAGCCACCCGTGTCGAGCAGCGCACCGACTTCGACCGCCTGATCGTCGACGTCGAAACCAAGGACGCCATCGCACCGCGCGACGCCGTTGCATCGGCCGGCACCACCCTGGTTGAACTGTTCGGCCTTGCCCGCGAGCTGAACACCGCCGCTGAAGGCATCGAGATCGGCCCGTCGCCAACTGACGCCGCCCTCGCCGCCGACATGGCCCTCCCGATCGAGGATCTCGAACTTACCGTTCGTTCCTACAACTGCCTCAAGCGTGAGGGCATCCACACCGTGGGTGAACTCGTTGCCCGCTCCGAGGCTGACCTGATGGACATCCGTAACTTCGGTGCCAAGTCCATCGATGAGGTCAAGGCAAAGCTGGTTGAGCTGGGTCTGTCCCTGAAGGATTCCCCTCCAGGATTCGACCTTGCAGCCCGCGCAGCTGCGATTGAAGAGGACGACGACGCCTACGGCGACGACGCTCTCTGAAACGTTAGAAACCTGGCGCCGCTAAGGATGCGGCCTCGGGCACATTTATGAGGAGATAACACATCATGCCCACACCCACAAAGGGCCCACGCCTCGGTGGCGGTCCGGCGCACGAGCGCCTGATGCTCGCCAACCTGGCCGCCTCGCTGTTCGAGCACAAGCGCATCACCACCACGGTGACCAAGGCAAAGCGGCTCCGCCCCTACGCTGAGCGCCTGATCACCTTCGCAAAGAAGGGCGACCTGGCCTCGCGTCGTCGTGTCCTGGCTGTCATCAGCAACAAGGGCGTCGTCCACGAGCTGTTCACCGACATCGCTCCGGCTGTAGCCAACCGCGAGGGTGGCTACACCCGCATCACCAAGATCGGCAACCGTAAGGGCGACAACGCTCCCATGGCTGTCATCGAGCTGGTGCTTGAGGCTGTTTCCCCCAAGCAGGCCGTTGTCGCTGAGGCTTCGAAGGCTGCCGGCAACGCCGCTGCCCGCGATGCTGCAGCTGCTGCCCCGGTTGAGTCCGCAGATTCGCCTGAGTCGGCAGATTCGCCTGAGTCGGCAGATTCGCCTGAGTCGGCAGAGTCCGCTCCTTCGGCTGACGAGGTTGCTGCTGAGGACACCACGGTAAGCGCCTCTGAGGGCGACGCCGAGGAGACCGTCGTCGTTGAAGAAGGCTCCGTGCCGGAGGAAGACGAGAAGAAGTAATTCTTCTGCTCCCTTCCTGAAGTACATGAACGAACAAATGCCCGTCACCCCGTCCGTGGGTGACGGGCATTTGCGTGTCCGTATAGATATTGCGTACGACGGCGGCCCCTTCTCCGGGTGGGCGGTTCAGCCCGGTCTGCCGACAGTCCAGGGCACGGTCGAGTCGGGGTTGGAGCTGCTGTTCCGGCGCCCGGTCAGGCTGACCGTTGCCGGACGGACCGACGCCGGCGTTCATGCCCGCGGTCAGGTCACGCACATAGATCTTGAGCCGGCGGAATGGTTCGCCCTGACCCGGGGCAAGGACATCGACCCCGCGCTTGCCCTGAAGCGGCGTCTGCAGGCCACCGTCAACCGCTTCCTTCCCCCGAGCGCCGCCGCGCGCACGGTATACGCGGGGAACCCGGCGTCGCCCGTCGTCGTGCGCGCCGTCAGCCTTGCTCCGGTGGGGTTCGACGCCCGCTTTTCTGCGCTGTGGCGCCGCTACAGCTACCGCATTGCCGACCGTTCCGAGCTGCAGGATCCACTGAACCGCTCCACAGTGCTATGGCACTCCGAGGAGCTGGACGAGAGGCTCCTCAACGAAGGTGCCGGTGCGCTGCTCGGCCTGCAGGACTTCCTGGCCTTCTGCAAGCCACGCGTCGGCGCTACGACGGTGCGTCAGCTGCAGCGGTTCGAGTTTGAACGCGAGCCGGACGGCATCCTCAAGGTGACCATCCAGGCCGATGCGTTCTGCCACAATATGGTGCGCGCCCTGATCGGGTCGGCTCTTCGCGTGGGAAGCGGTGAGGAACTGCCGCAGTGGCTGGGGGAGCGCCTGCGCTCACGGCGGAAGGACTCACGGTCCTTCCTCGCACCGGCGCACCCGCTGGTCCTGGAGGAAGTGCGCTACCCCGACGACGCCGCGGAGCTGGCTCTGCGGGCGGAACTCACCCGCGCGAAGCGGGACGGCGCTTAACACCACCGCGGCGAAGGCGAGCCCTTTCCCGGCTAGTTCTGTTCGGTCCTGGTCTGTTCCGAGCGGTGCAGGGGGAGCGTCACCGTGAAAGTGGTACCGGCACCCGGTTTGCTGCTGCATTGGATGGATCCGCCGTGGCTGTCGACAATCGCTTTGGTGATGGAAAGGCCAAGACCTACACCAGGAATGGACGATTCGCGCGCTGCAGCAGTGCGGAAGAACTTCCCGAAGACCAGCTTGGTCTCATTCGGCGACATTCCGATGCCCGTGTCCTGTACCTCGAGCAGTGCAGCGTCGCTTTGCTTGCGTGCGCGGACGGTGACCTTTCCGCCGTCGGGCGAGTACTTGATGGCGTTCGAGATGAGGTTGTCCAGCACTTGGCGGATCCGCAGCGGATCCGAGGTGGTCCACAGGATCTCCGGCACGTCCGCTTCGAGGGTCACACCGGTGTTGACGGCCTGCGGCCAGGCGGACTCGATGCTGTGCTCCACCAGCCCGGACAGGTCTGTCGGACGCAGGTGGACGCTGGCAGCGCCTGACGCGGACGCAAGAAGATTGGAGACCAGCGCGTAGAGGCGCTCGGCGTTGCGCCGCGCCACGGAGAGCTGCTGGGTGACGTTGTGGGGGAGGGGATGGTCGTCGTCGAGTACGAGGTCAAGGTGCCCGATGATCGAGGTGAGCGGGGTCCACAACTCGTGGGACACGTTGGACACGAAATCCTCTTTGGCGGTGAGCGCCTCAACCATGTCCGTGACGTCGTTCGAGACGATCACCGAGCCGGCGAACTTGTCCTCGCTGTCCCACATGGCAGTGGCTGCCGTGGTGACAGCCCGTTGGGAGTCCTCCGGGCCCAGCCAGACCAGATAGTTGGCGAACGTCTCTCCGGCAGCGGCACGCTGCACCGGATATCGGCTGACTGCAACGGGCGTGGTCTTGTCCGCGGCGTAGAGGTGACTGATGCCGTCGCCGTCGGAATCTCCCGTCTGGACAAGGAGGTCATAGGACCGCTGCTGACGGTTGGTGAGCATGCGGTTGCCATTGGCGTCGAGGACTACGAGGCCGACGTCGATCGTGTCGAGGATGGCTTCGAGCAGCAGTTCACGTTCGGTGTTTTCGCCCTGGAGCCGGTCCACCTCGGCCTTCGATGCCGCGAGCTTCCGCTGGCTGTACACCGAGTTGAGGCTGGCGAAGCGCAGCGAGATGGACACCACGGCCATCGCCAGGCACAGCAGGAGCGCGGTTCCCAACTGGCTCCTTGGGGCGGAGCCCAACAGCGGGGAAACGCCGAGGATGAGGAACGGCCCGACGAAACATGACAACAGGCTGAGCCACGGTTTCATCTCCGAGGCGGAAAGCCAGATCACCGGGAAAATGGCCAGCAGGCTCAGCCCTGGCAGTACGTCTGCCGCACCGTTGCGGGTGAGGGCGATGGCCAGGAAGTCCAGCAGGGGGATGATCACGTACGAGCCGTCGCGCAGCCGCTCCCAGGGAGCGAGGAACGCCGCCGCGAGCAGCACTGCATGGAAGACGAGGCCGCCAAGGAAAAGCGGGTTCATCAGCAGGGCAGGGGAGACGACCACAACGATAATCGCGATAACGGCAACCAGCAGAGCCAGCGGCAGTTCACAAAGCCCCACGCGGGCCCGGAAACTTAGGTTCGAGTAGGCCCGCTTGGCCGCCAAAAACATGACGCGATCGCTCATGACACCACCCCGGCGCGCGCGCAGACAGCGCTAGGGACATGCCTCTGAGACCACGACATAACGTTCATTATCTCTGACGGGACAGAGCAGAAGCACCATAATTCCGAACCGGTTCACAAAGTTCACTATTTGTGACCCTGAACAGCGGTACGCGCGTACACTGTGAAAGCACGTTTCGGCGGTTCACCGTCATCGCGGTGATCCGTACTTTTGTGATGAACTGTGGTCTTGCAGTTCTGTTGGGGACCAGGAGGAAATAGTGCGCGATCCAGGTGTGGCGGTAGTGGTCGAGGATGATCTTGACGTTCGCAACCTCGTGAGCACGGTTCTCACGCAATCGGGCTTTGTTGTCCATGCTGCGGGCGACGGCCGCGCCGGGGTGGAAGCGGTCAAGGAGCACAACCCAACGCTGGTCACTCTCGACGTCGGTCTTCCCGATATCGACGGGTACGAGGTATTGCGCCGGATACGTGGACTCAGCGATTGCTACGTGATCATGCTGACCGCGCACAATGAAGAAATCGATACCCTCACTGCGCTGCAGGCGGGGGCGGATGACTTCGTCACCAAGCCCTTCCGGCCCCGTGAGGTCCGCGCCCGCATCGCCGCAATGCTGCGGCGCCCGCGCGGCGGCCTCACCAGTGAACAACCGACGACGACGGCCGCCGCCCCCGCCCCGGAGCCGGCACCACCGGCGCGGCCGGACTCCGTGCTGCGGCACAACGGCCTTGAGCTTGATAAGGACACCCGGACCGTCACGGTGCGGGGCGAGGAACTGGTGCTCACCCGCAGCGAGTTCGACCTGCTGCACGAGCTGCTACGCAGTTCCGGTGCTGTAAGGACGAAGGGCGACCTGGTTCGCGTGGTCCGGGGCCAGTACTACCGGACCGAGACCTATATCAGCGAAGCCGATGAGCGAGCCATCGAGGTCCACATCGGGAACCTGCGCCGGAAGTTGGGGGAGGACCCCCGAAGCCCGCGCTGGCTGATGACCGTCCGCGGCGTTGGTTACCGGCTGGTGCCGCGTCGCGCTGACTGATCTCGGGCTTACTTTTGATCGAGGTGCATGACGGTCAGCTGCCGCATGGTGCGCAAGCCGCACCGGTGAACCTGCGGCAGCGCAGCCGCTGCCTCCTCGAGCTTGCCCTCCCGAAGCAGTGCCTCGAGGTTGGTGGCCAGGGACACGAGCTGGGTCGCCCCCACCATCGTCGACGTAATCTTCAGGCTTAGTACTGCGTCCAGTGACGCGGCCTGGTTTCGCCGGGCGATTGCCGAGGAGATGCGTGCGTCTCTCTCATCCCAGACAGCCACGTAGTCGCGCACGAACGCGCGGGCTGCGGAGGCGCTGTTGAGCTGATCCTCGAGATCATGAAGAACATTCGCGTCCACGAGTGGCGTCCTGTCTGCGCCGCGCCCGCCGACCACTTCCCGTGGCTCAGCGCCGACGCCGCGCAGGAAGTCTGCGTCGTCGTCTGCGCTGGGGCGGGAGAGAGCCATGAGCTAACGCTACTTTCTGAAGATGTGAGAAAAGCGTGAATGGAAGGATGCTGAGCAAACACTGCGGAATTCTTCGGATTGTGTTCTAGCAGCGTTTTGTGAGCCTACTTATTGTCCGCTGAACGTGGCGATCGCGTTGATGACCGCCGGACCAAGGATGATGATGAAGAGCACAGGAAAGATGAAGAACAGGAGCGGGAACAGCACCGTGACCGGCAGCTTCATGGCTTTTTCCTCGGCACGTTGGCGCCGCTTTACGCGCATCACCTTCGCCTGGGTGCGCAGCACTCCGCTGAGCGCTATGCCGTAAGCGTCGGCCTGAACAACAGCCTTCACGAAGCTGCGCAACTCGGGAATGCTTGTGCGGTCAGCGAGGGCCAGGTATGACTCACGCCGGCTGCGGCCCACCTGCATGTCCTGCAGCGTTCGCACCAGTTCCTCTGAGAGGGGGCCCTTGCCGGTTTCGCCCGCGCGCTGCATGGCGCTTTCGAAGCCCAGGCCGGCCTCGACGGAGATCAGCATCTGGTCCAGCGTGTTGGCGAGCTCCAGCTGCATCGCTTTCTGGCGTTCCTGTCCCTTGCTATAGAGCAGGAGATCCGGGATGAAGTAGCCGAACAGGGTCAGGAAGATCGCGAGCATGGTGATCGTCGGCTTCTGGGCGGCGTTCGCCATGAGGAAGCCGAGGGCACCCGCCACGATGCAAAGGGCGGGCTTGGCGCCGAGCACCTTCCCGAGGGGCATGGAGGCAGGGCGACCCGCCAGCGCGAGCAGCTTGTCCAGTTTCTCCACGTACGACGACGGCGTGAGCTTGTACCCGAGGCGCGCCAACGCGCCGGAACGGTCGGTGCGTACCTCCTCTGCCGCATGGAGGCCGCGGGTAAGGTTCGCCTGGATAGTCTTATACGACTTGTTACCGGGGCTGAGCAAAGCCCAGCCCAGATAGCCCAGGGGAGCGGCAACGAAAAGCAGCGACGTCAAAAGCATTGGGTTCATGCCGGCCCCCTAAAACTTCAGATCGATGAGTTTGCGGAGCCACAGGCACCCGATGGCCATCATGACCACCGAGGCGCCGATCATGACCCAGCCGAGGGGTTCCTCAAAGAGTGGGTTCACGTAACCGGGGCTGACAACGGTAAGCATGCCGCCTATGGCGAACGGAAGAGCCACGAGGATGTAGGCCGAGAACTTTCCTTCGGCGGCCAGCGCGCGGATCTGTCCCTTGATCTCGCTGCGCTCGCGGATGGTTTCGCCGACCTGGTCGAGTACCTCGGCGAGGTCTCCACCGACCTCCCGGTTGATCTGAATCGCTTGGGCAATCCAGGCGAAGTCTTCACTTTCCATGCGCTTGGACGTGTCCAGCAGGGAAACTAGGAGGTCCTTGCCCAGGCTGGTCTCGGTGATCACACGGCGCATCTCGTCGGAGGTGGGGGCATCTGCTTCCAGCGCGGCGGCGTCGATGGCCCGAAGGATACTGTGGCCCGCGCGGAGGCCGCCGGTGAGGAGTTGCAGGGTGTCCCCGAGCTGGGCTTCGAACTTCGAGCGCCGGCGGCTGATCCGAAACACCAGTGTCAGGTGACCGATGACGGGCGAGAGGGCCAGAAAGAAAATACCGAGCAGCGGCCCGCCGATCAGCTGTCCGATCGCTAGGCCGGCAATACCTCCGGTGAAGACGAGAAGGAACATATCCGCTTGTGTCAGGCGCACACCAGCTGTCTCAAGCAACTCCGGGCGGTACAGGCGCTGAGGGTGCTTCTTCAGGTACCGCTCCACCGCCCGCACGGCTGAGCCGGCGAACTTGCTGAGGCGAGAGTCTGACGCTTCCGCCGGCGGCCGTCGACGGTCCAACGGTATGTCCGCCTGCTGTGGGCGCGTTGCAAAGAAGAGGAGCACGAGCGCGGCAATGCACAGCGCCGTCCCGTACAAGAACATCAGCGTCATGGTGCTACCGCCTGCCGCTGAGCTCGGCGCCGAATACCGCAGGGGAGACGGTGATGCCCATGTCCTCGAACCGCTCCATGAAGCGCGGCCGAATGCCGGTGGGGACGGGCTTGCCGAGGAAACGACCGGAGGCGTCGACACCCGCCGAGTAGTCAAAAACGAATGCATCTTGGAGGGTCACGACGTCGCCTTCCATGCCCTGCACCTCGGTTACGTGGGTAATCCGGCGGGTTCCGTCGCGGAGACGGGAAATCTGGATCACGAGGTTCACGGCGGAGGCGAGCTGTTCGCGGATAGCGCGCAGCGGCAGGTCCATGCCAGCCATCAGCACCAGGGTCTCGAGGCGCGCTACGGCGTCGCGAGGCGAGTTGGCGTGCACTGTTGAGAGTGAGCCGTCGTGTCCGGTGTTCATCGCCTGAAGCATGTCGAGCGACTCACCGCCACGGACCTCGCCGATGACGATGCGGTCCGGCCGCATACGCAGGGAGTTGCGGACCAAATCGCGGATGGTGACTGCGCCCTTGCCCTCCGTGTTCGGTGGACGGCTCTCAAGGCGCACTACGTGCTGTTGCTGAATCTGAAGCTCGACAGCGTCTTCAATGGTGACGATGCGATCGCCGTGGGGAAGAAACGAGGAGAGCACATTGAGCAGGGTGGTCTTACCGGTGCCGGTGCCGCCGGACACGATGATGTTCAGCTTCGCCTTCACGCACGCATCGAGTAACTCGGCCATCTCGGGCGTGAGCGTTCCGAAGCTGATGAGCTTCTCGACCGTCAGCGGCGTCTTGCTGAACTTTCGGATGGTGAGTGACGAGCCGTTGACCGCCAGCGGCGGAATGACGGCGTTGACGCGGGAACCGTCCTCAAGGCGCGCGTCAACGAAAGGTGAGGACTCGTCAATACGTCGGCCCACCTTGGACACAATGCGCTCGATGACGCGGCGCAGGTGTTCCTCGGACTTGAAGCTCGTATCCGCGAGAACCAGTTGGCCGCGACGCTCGATGTAGATCTGGTCGGCGCGGTTCACCATGATTTCGGTGATGTCCTCGTCGTCGAGCAGGCGCTGAAGCGGACCGTAACCGAGCACGTCATCGGCGACATCCTGAATGAGTCGGCGACGCTCGTCGGGTGTCAGAGGAACCTGCTCTGCGTCGATGACCTGGCTCAGCTCTTCACGTGCTGCGACGCGCAGATCCTCTTCCTTCAGCGTGGAGTCGCTGAAGCGGGCACCCATCCGCTCATAGAGCGCCTCGGCAGCGCGCTGTTTCAGGCCGGCGAAGGCATCCACGTGGGCTGCTGCCGGAGATTCCGGACCAATGGACGTGCCTGAGCCGACGACGACGGCGCCATGGAATGCAGGGTCGACCGCCGGCGTTGCGGAGTGTGCCGCTCGAGGGCGCTCTTCTGTTTTCGTTGGGACCGGCACCGGCGAGGAAGTGGGGGCCGACGGATTGGCCTGGTTCAGGCGCTCGGAAAGCTTCATCGGATGACCACCCGGCGGTGGGATTTGCGCTGGCTACCGGTGCGCCACCCGGGGCTGAACCGCTGAACGAGTCCTTTCAGGTTCTTGGTGGCAGGATCGCGCACTTCCTCTTGAAGCAGGGGAATGCCGCGGTTGGTGGCCAGCGACAGAGCACGAGACCGGGGAACGAAGACATCCACCGGCGCACCGAGCGTCGCTTCGACATCCTGGACGGAGAGGCCTGTTTTGGAGTCGGCGAAATTGAGGACCACATGCCGGGTTTCCGGGAAGAGATTGAGTTTCCCGAGAATGTCCAGACCCGCCCGGAGTCCGCGAACGCTGGGAACGTCCATACCGGTCACCCAGACGGCGTCGGTGCACTGCTCGAGGGCGGCAAGGCTATGTTCGGTGAGGCCCGGACCGGTGTCGAGGACCACGTACGCGAACTCTGCGCTGAGCTGTTTGATGAGGGTACCGAGCTGCTCAGCGGAGATAGTGTCCGCGTCAGCGGGATTGCTCGGGGCGCAGAGCGCGTAGATGCCCGACGGGTGAGGTGTCAGGAAAGCTTTGAGGACCATGGTGTCCGTGCTCGCCGCACCGGAGACAGCGTCACGGACCGAGTACTCGGGATCGAGATACAGGTTGGAGGCGACGTCACCGAACTGAAGGTCGAGGTCAACCAGAACGACGCCCATCGGCGCAATCTTGCCGAGTCCGACGGCGAGGTTGGTGGCGATGGTTGTTTTGCCTACTCCGCCCTTCGGAGAGAACACACCAACCACCAGGCCATGCTCTTTCTGCTGTGGCGCCGATGCCTGCACCTGTCCGGTGCGGTGCCGTGTGGCGAATGCTTGGCAGGCGCGCTCGAGTAGAAGGCGGACCGTGGGGATGTCTGCCGTCGGATCAACAACGTCGCGGATTCCGGCCCGCATCGCTGCTAGTGCAATCCCTGAGTCTTCCGGCGCGACGAGCACCATGCTGAGGTTGGGGAATCGGACGTCGACGATGGTGGCCAGGCGAAACGCGCCGTCGAGTGCCATGCCGGGACCAAGCACGAGAACTTCGGGCTGCTGAACTGTGATCAGGTCCAGCAAGTCGTCGGGCTGGGCCAGCAGTTCGGGTTTGACCGAGAGCACTTCTCCGGGAAGGCCCCCGGCGGTGGCGAGACGTACCTTCTGGTCGAAGGCGGTATCGGCGGTGATGAGGAGGAAACGGCTCATCGGTACAGTTCCTTGTCCTGGACGATGAATGGCGGAGCGTCGTTCTCGGCAGCGGTAGCCTTGCTGAGCCAAATGGACTCGTATTCGCTTGCGTAGACCAGACGAGTGGCTTGATCGGGGGTGAGCGCCAGGGTGACCATCAGCGAGCCGCTGGGAAGCGCCTCAGCTTCTGCCTCCGCCTTCTCCTCTTCTGACATCGCGGGGTCCTCGGCGGCCGGAGCTGGCGGTTCGGGGGCGCGCTGCACAGCGGAGATGAGCACGCGCGGCGAGACGAGCTGGGTTGATGCTTCCTCAGGTGCTTCCTCGAGCCCGCTATCGGCCATGGACACGAAGACGCCTACAAAGTCCCCGGCCGTTACTCGACCGCCGGCGATGCGCTGAGGTTCTACGAGAATCGAGACTTCGTGCAGACCCGCCGGTACTTCCACTGAGCCAGGGGTCACGAGATCCTCCGGTTTCACGAGCCGTTCCGTCAGCAACTGTTCGCCGGGCACAAGATCGACAGCTGTGACCGTTCCTGCCGAGCTGTCCAGGTTGGCGAGCGCCGTATCGGCGACAGAGGAGCCGGGAAGTTGCGTGGTAGCGACTGATGCTGCAAGGTCCGCTACGGGGGTTCCGGCGGGCACGGCAGTCTGCACGACGAGGACATCGACCGGTGCTAAATCCTGCACGGCGCGCGCCTCCGCGCGGTTGGCATAGCTGAAAACCATGAGCGCTCCGACAAGCGCAAGGATAACTGCCGCGACGCCGGCAATGAGGCGGGACTTCATCAGGATGCTCCGAGGGTCAATTGAACGATATTGGTGCCGTTGACGTTAGGCGTGCCCATGGTGTAACCGTCAACAAGCGAGACGTACTTGATGAACTCGCCGATAATTCCACGGCAATTTCCCGTGCAGGCTGCGGCGGAACCTACATTGGTGGCTGTGTTGCGGAAGGTCATGGGGAGGATGTCATTTCCGGTGAACTTCCAGCCATGAACTTTGTATGCGGCGAATGATTGAAGGTCATAGACAGCGCTGCTGCCCGTTCCAGTGACCTTGTAAAAAACGGGCAGGATCACGATGGGATGATTTCCAGCGTTGATCGCAGTTGCCCAGCCGTTCAAGGTTGCGTCACAGTTGTTAGGGCCGCTGTTACCGGGAGTGCTGTCCGTCTCGTCGACCGAGATGTCGATTTGGGCGCCGCATTTGCCGGCGTCCTGCACCAGCCAGCCGAATCCGCCCGGGACAGTCTGTCCGGAGGGGCCGTAGTTGCAGTCCGGGTTGGCGTCTGAGCCATGACTTTGAAGTAGCTGTATGCCGCCTCCAACGTGACCTTGAACCTGGCAGATAGAAAACGCGATAGGGAATGGTGTCTCTCCGGCGATCGGGCTACCCCACGCCGCGGACGAGGTAACTGTGACTTCGGCATCGTTGAATCCGAGTGCACGTGCAAAAAAGAGCGAGACCCTATTCGGTGCCGTGCCAGATTCAAGCGCGCCCGTTGTGACCGATACTTTGCCGGCGGTCTTGTCGAGTGCGACGCTGCTTGCATTGCTTGCGCCATCGAGCGCGTTGCTGTCTGCCAGTTGCTTCGCGAGAGATCCCGTGGTGGTCGCGGCCGTGCACTTGGGATCTGCGGCGTTAAGAGCACAGGTCTGCGCTATGCCTATTGCCGCAGCATCGGCGCCGTTTCGGAGTTGAGCCTTCTCGGCGTAGAGCATTCCGACATCGACGGCGATCGCGGCGGAACCGAGCAGAACGACGAGGAGGATGGCGACGATGACGGCAACGGCGCCCCGTTCTTCATCATCGCGAGCTATCCGCCGCATAGCATCGTGCTCCTGCCGGTCATGGTGAAAGGACCGGCAATGCCAGTCAACGTGCCGAGTGAATAACTGATGGTGAAAGTGGTGCTCTCACCGGTGACAGTCGGGCTGCACAGGGTGGGAGCAGGAGTGAAGTTGCTGGTCGTCAATGCCGGACGAAGCGTAGACGCTGCAGCAGTTGCCGCCGCTCGAGCCTTCGCCGGATCGTTGGTAATCGCCATCACTCGGACACCTTCGCGGGCCGCGTTAGTCAACGTGACCTGAGCGTTGTAGGCACGCCCGAATTCCATAATGCCGAGGAGCAGGAAGATCAGAACGGGAAGGAGAAGCGCCATTTCCACAGCGACGGCGCCACGATCCTTGTGCTCCACCATTCTGTTCACCTTTTCATCTATTGCAGAATGACGGGTCTGGGGAGACATCGCTCTCGCCCAGACCCGTCAAGCAGTTTTAGGCGCAGCTTTCGGTTACAGCGGCGGTCGTTCCCGACGCAGGCGCGGCAGCGGTGAACGTCTTGCCCTGCATGGTGCAGGCGGCGCCCTTGAAGGTGTTGGTGAGCTGAGTGCCGAGCAAAGTAACCGCAACGATGATCGCAATGGCGATGAGGGCGACCATGATGCCGTACTCGACGGCGGTTGCGCCGGTCTCGTCGCTGTTGGTGCGGGCCTTGATGGTGGACTTGGCGTCAGCCAGGAATGCAGTCAGCATTTGATTTCTCCTGTACGAGTGGGTGGCTGGCCGTTCACCAGCTCTGCCAAAAAAGTAACAGTGAGAATCCCCCAAAACTCCAAGATTGAACCAATCCTGCGCGAACCCTATCCGTGTTCCCTTTTCCTGCGCTTTTCCTTGAGCTTTTCCTGCGCTAGGACCCGGTAATTCCGCGTCGTCGGGCGGTCATTTCCGCCGGGACCTCAAGCATTGTCGTCGCCTTTTCCAGCTGCTCGGGAATCATCGAATCACCGTTGGAGGAAGCACCGACTATACACCCGTCATGCAATTCAAGAACGTGATCGGCACGCTGCATGAGCAGCGAATTATCCGTAGCCACAATGGCAGGAATCTGATGATTTCGCACGAGGTCGCTCATGAAATCAATCAATGACGACGCGGCCGCGCTATCGACCTGCCTCGTTGGCTCGTCAGCGACCAGGGCCTTCGGCCGGTTCGCCAGGGCGCGGGCTAACCTCACACGCCGCTGTTGGTCCTCTGATAGTGCCACCGGACGTTCATGTCGGTGCTCCGCGAGCCCCACGAGTTCCAGCACTTCCTCGACGCGTACACGGCGTTCGGTGGGCGGCATTCCCACAAGCCGCATCGGCACCTCGACGTTCTCCGCAACGGTGAGGAATGGAATCAACCCAACCGACCGGAACAAGACCCCGATGTGTGTCTGCCGCAGCGCCACGCGGTCTGACTCACGCATCGCCGTCAGCTCAAGATCACCGATGAAGACACTCCCGCTGTCTGGCTCCTCGAGGCCAGCCACGCAGTTCAACAGCGCCATCGCACCCGGCCCTGGAGACCCCTTGACAACCAGCAGCTCACCCGGCTGGACCGAGAACGAAACGTCCCGGAGGGCCTCGACGGCGTCCTCGTCAGAGCCGACCGTCTTGCTCAGCTTCACGACCTTGACGGCCGGCGTCGTCTTCTGTATTTTCACCGCGCCGCCCCCTCAAGCTGCTGTCCAGCCCGCACATCATCCGCCTCGACGGTCCTCGACTGCCCCTTCACGCGGTCACCATAGATCCACGCAGCCAGCACTAGGATCAGGACCTGGGCTACCAGCACAGCTAGCAGCGGCCCGACGTCGATGGACATCGGCGTCCGCAACGCCGCCGAAGCACCCACCACTGACGCCCGCGCAAGTAGGGGCACCGTCAGAGCTGCCACTCCCAGCCCCGCCAGCAACCCCAGCACGATGGCGGCTCCGCCGACGCTGAGCACCTCCCACCGGCGCCCGCGCACCTGGTCCCGTGCGTGCATCCCAAGCGCTCGCAGGATGGCCACCTCGGGCCGGCGTGAACACAAGACGTTCACGAGGCCAGCCCCGATCGCAACGCCACCCACGAGTAGCGCACCAACCACGCCAATCCACAGGACGGTCCCGGTGGGGGAGAGGAACCGGCCGATGAGGCTGTCATCGGCGGTAGACACCGAGGCGCTTGTGGCGGAGAGCTCAGCGACAGCGGAGGCCGTTGAGTCCCAGTCCTGCGACGCGAGCCAGATCTCACCGGGCCGCGGTGGTGCCGGCGAGCTCGCCAGCGATGCGTAACTGTAGGCCTCAAGATCGGCGAGGACGGCCGCGCTCTCGGTAGTCCCGGGAAGCATCGGCGAAACAGCCGCTACAACGCCTTCTGTTTGAACCTCATTGATACTGAGCGTCACCGAGTCGCCCACGGCAAGACCAAGGTCCGCGACAAGCTCGCTCGTGACCGCTACCGGCAGCGGCGTGACGTCCTGACCCCTCACCATCAAGCGGGCCCTGGCGGTCTCCGCATCAGCATCCTCCCCCGGGAACCGAATGCCGATGCCCTCTTCGACGGGCTCAACGCCGGCTTGCGCAGCACCGAAAGCGTCGGGAGCCAGCCCCAACGTCGAGTCCTCGGTGAAGCGCCCCTGGCCGGTCCCGATCCCACCATCGCTCGAAACGCTGGTGACCTCCAGCTCATACCCGCGCGCGACCTCGGAAGGCTCCAACGCCACATCAATCGCCATGACTGCTGCAGGCCGCAACCCCTCAGGGAGCCCAAACGAGAGCGAGTGCACCTGATCGCCCGCACCGGACAGCACAAGAGTGCCCGCCGGGACAGGCACAAGGTTCCCCGCCTCGCTGCGGACCCACACAGTGACGGAGGCAGAGCGAGAGGTTGCGCCGTCGTCGTTTGCCGTTTGCTCCGAAGTGCCGCGGGAGGTGAACTGCATCCGGACCGTCGTCGCCGACGGAGTCAGTGCGAGTGCAGGCTCGGGAACAGGCGGCTCGAACGCCAATGCGGTGGTGAGCTCCTCGATGTCGACAAGGTTTGCCCCATCGGACAGCAGCCCAGGCAACGAGGCAGTGTCGACCGCGAGCAGGGGAGCGGCGGTTGACGCCAGCTGAACTTCACCGCGGTAAGCGAGAGAGGCCGCGGTCACCGACTCCGCGCCGGCATAGGGCGCGAGCTCGGGAACGTCCTCCGTTGAGCCGATCACCGATGGCCCGGAAAGAGCGACGCGCACATCGGACCCATTATTCAACTGGGAAGCTGCCTGCTGGGACCGGCTCGTGGTCTCCGCGTACGCGGCAGTGAACACGGCAGTGCCCACCGTGACCGCGACCAGCGCAACCGGAACGGCAGAGGACCCGAACCGACGCGATACCTGCCGCGCGGCCAGCGTGAACCCCAGCGTCGCGCGGGATTCGCTCCTCGACTCAACCACACGGGCGAGCCCCCACGCGACCACCATCGCCACCGCCGCCCCGAACACCAGCAGCAGAGCAGGCGCCGGAACAGCGAGCGGATTCAAGCCCAGGATGCCGTCTGCCTCGAGCATTGGGGATCCGTTCACCAGCAACTGCCACAGCGAGAGCCCGGTGACGGCCACCAACAGGGCCAGCGCACCGAGGAACAGGATCCGCACAGTCCGTGGGCTGATCGAGGATCTGCGCTCGCGGGACACCTCAACTCCGACGATCAACGGCACTGCAAAGCCTGCACACAGCAGCGGGACAGCCCAGCTCGCCGAAGCGAAATCGGTCAATCCCTCCCTATAAGAGGTCTCGCTACCCGTTGAAAGCAACGGACCCAGAACGACGGCGGCGGCCCACCCGAGCAGGCACCCCACCAGCACAGGCGGCGTAACCTCCATGGCGCGTTGCGTCAAGGGCCGACCTTTGCGCAAGCGGGCCTCGGAAAGCAGCCGCGCAAACTGCACCACCGTGACCACGCCCACCGCACTCAGCAGGACGAGCGCAACAGGAAGTACCGCCCGCACGACTTGTGTCGCGTCGGCGGCGTCAGTGAGCAAGCCGGCCAGGTCCCCGGACGAAACGGCCCCGCCCTTATTGACGGCCGGGTCGTCGGTCATACGCTCTGGAAGGCTCCGCAAACCCTCCGCAAGCCGGGACAGCTCCGCGGCGGAAGCGGCATTCGAGTCCACCGTGAAGACCCACTGCAGCTTCGGCTCGCCGGTAAGCGTCGGGATGACTTCCGGAGGCACGACGACGGCGACCGGCGCCGAGTCCACTCCCTCCGCCGGCACGGGGGCGAGGAATGCGGCATCCGGGCCGTTGGGATTGAGGGTTGCAACCAGTTCCAGCCGGACGGTTCCCTGGGCACCTTCGACAGCGAAGGTGTCACCGGCAGCCAGGCCGAGGGAGTCCGCGGTTGAGGCCGCCATCGCCGCCGGAACGGGACCGGACCTGCTTATAGGTGCACCGTCCGGGGTGAGGTTTTCGAGGGAGCCGGCCACCGGCGTCGTCGTCGGTGCCCAACCGACCGGCTGGAAAGTGAGGTCGGCGGGGAGATTGGTGGCGCTGCCGCCGGAAGGAACAAGGGGGAGCGGTGCGGAGAACGGTGCGGTCGAGATCTGCAGACCATTGGTAAGGCCAAGCTCCGCGAAAACTGAATCTGCCCCCGTGCGCTGCGCACCGGCGTCGTCGGCCACGGTGGTGGAGACCCGGAAGTAGCCCTGAGAGCCCGGCGCGGTGGCGAGCGACCGCAAAGCCTCGGTTGCCGCAAGCTGCGCGTACCCGGTGATGCCGGCCAGAACGGCGGTCAGGAGGGCGAGCGTCAACGCTAGAATGGCGAGGAGGCTCCGGCGGGAACCGGCACGACGCGAAGCACGATGGACTAGCTTCACCTCACGCCCTTCCCCCTAGATGACCTCAGAACATCCTATGTGTTGGTCGGGCCTACCCTGTTTTGACCCGAGGGTCACGTCCGCGCTAACCTTGGAAGTCGTTGTGCGTGTCCCATCTCGATACGTCCATGTCCGCGTACGGCTCAGTTGCAGAGCTACCTGGTCGCGGAAATGGCCGAGAACCCAGGGATCACCGGTGTTTATTCAGCCCTCACCTGAAGTTCCGGTAACGCATGCATCAGCTGCGTTGGCATCTGGAGCTCACGCTCCCGTAAGTCAGCGTCACCGTAGAACAAGAAACGAAGGCAAAAACCGTGCGTACGTACACCCCGAAGCCCGGCGACATCAACCGCCAGTGGCACGTCATTGACGCCACCGACGTTGTCCTAGGCCGTCTTGCCAGCCAGACCGCAACACTGCTGCGCGGAAAGCACAAGCCGACCTTTGCCCCCCATATGGATATGGGCGACTTCGTCATCATCATCAACGCTGAGAAGGTTGCCCTCACCGGCGCCAAGCTCGAACAGAAGCGTGCCTACCGCCACTCCGGTTTCCCGGGTGGTCTGAAGTCCGTCACCTACGCAGAGCTGCTGGAGAAGAACCCGGTTCGCGCTGTGGAGAAGGCCATCAAGGGCATGCTCCCCAAGACCTCCCTGGCTGCCCAGCAGATGGGCAAGCTGAAGGTGTACCGCGGTGCGGAGCACCCGCACGCGGCCCAGAAGCCCCAGACTTTCGAAATCACCCAGGTCGCTCAGTAGTCCTGGCCACCACAGACTAAGAATCACTCAAGGAGAACCGTGGCTCAGAACACTGAAGAGCTGAACGAACCTACCGAGGAGCTCACCAGCTACACCTCGGAATCCGCACCCGCTTCGGACACCCCGGCCAAGGAGCGCCCCGCGCTCACCGTCGGCGGCGCCGCTGTAGGCCGTCGCAAGGAAGCCGTTGCACGCGTTCGCGTTGTGCCCGGCAGCGGCAAGTGGATTGTCAACGGCCGCGAACTGGCCGACTACTTCCCGAACAAGCTGCACCAGCAGGAAGTCAACGATCCGTTCAAGCTCCTCGAGCTCGACGGCGCGTACGACGTCATTGCACGCATCCACGGCGGTGGCCCTTCCGGCCAGGCCGGTGCGCTGCGCCTCGGTGTTGCCCGCGCGCTCAACGAAATTGACCGCGAAAACAACCGCCCCGCCCTCAAGAAGGCAGGCTTCCTGACCCGTGACGCCCGCGTCATCGAGCGTAAGAAGGCTGGTCTCAAGAAGGCACGCAAGGCGCCTCAGTATTCCAAGCGCTAAATCTTGCTCCACCCGTTACGCCCGCTCGGCAATCGCCGGGCGGGCGTAACGCTTTAACGCGTTCTTTGCCCCAGCGCGGGTCCGCAACATCTCTGACTTAGGATGGACCACGATGAGTAGATTATTTGGGACCGATGGCGTCCGCGGTCAAGCGAACGGCCTCCTCACCGCAGAACTCGCTTTGCAGCTAGCCCAGGCGGCGGCAGTAGTCCTCGGGCACGAACAGTCCGACGGCAGGCGGCCCACAGCCGTCATCGCACGCGATCCCCGCATCAGCGGTGACTTCATCGCGGCTGCGGTCGAGGCCGGGCTGGCGAGTGCCGGCGTCGACGTGTATGACGCCGGTGTGCTCCCGACGCCCGCTGCTGCCTTCCTCGTTGCCGACCTCAAGGCCGACTTCGGCGTCATGATTTCCGCCTCCCACAATCCGGCGCCGGATAACGGCATCAAGTTCCTGGCACGCGGAGGCAAGAAGCTCGACGACGCCCTTGAGGACGCCATCGAAGCCGCACTCAGCACGCCCGCGCACCGCCCGGTGGGGCCCGACGTCGGCCGTATCCAGCGCTTCGCCGACGCTGAGGACCGCTACGTGGTTCACCTCCTGCAGTCCCTCCCGCACCGCCTCGACGGGCTCAAGGTTGTGCTCGACTGCGCCAACGGCGCCGCAAGCGGATGCTCCCCGCAGGTGTTCTCAGACGCGGGAGCGGAAATCGTCGTCATTGGAGCTGATCCCGACGGCAACAACATCAACGACGGCTGCGGTTCCACCCACCTCGAGAAGCTCCAGGCAGCTGTCCTGGAGCACGGCGCGCACCTGGGCATTGCCCACGACGGTGACGCTGACCGTTGCCTCGCGGTGGACCACGAGGGCACCGTCGTGGACGGCGACCAGATCATGGCCATCATGGCCGTGGCCCTGAACTCCGCGGGCCGGCTGAAGGACAGCACGCTCGTTGCCACGGTGATGAGCAACCTGGGACTGAAGCTTGCCCTCCGCGATGCGGGCATCAGCATGCGGGAGACCGCCGTCGGTGACCGCTATGTGCTCGAGGGGATGCGCGACGGCGGCTACAGCCTCGGCGGTGAACAGTCCGGACACGTGATCTTCGCCGACTACGCGACCACGGGAGACGGTGTTCTTACCGGTCTTCAGCTCGCCGCTCAGGTCGCGAAGACCGGGCGGAGCCTGAAGGAACTGGCCACGATCATGACCAAGCTGCCGCAGGTGCTGATCAACGTCAAGGGCGTCGACAAGTCGAGCGTCAACAGAAATGATGAGGTCCAGCGCGCTGTTCGCGAAGCTCAGGAATCACTCGGCGAGACGGGCCGCGTCCTGCTCCGTCCTTCCGGTACCGAACCCGTGGTCCGGGTGATGGTAGAAGCGGCCGACATGGCCACCGCCGAAAGCACTGCGGCAACCCTGGCCGGAATCGTGCAGAACCAGCTCGCGCTCGAGCCTGCCTAGACACTGCTAATCACCTGAGGACCGGAGGTGAACTCCGGTCCTCAGGTGTGTCTCTGGGTCAGGCGCGCTGGCGAAGGCTGTCGCGGATCTCCGTCAGGAGGGCAACCTGGGGATCCACCTCCGCCTTGACGTCCTCTTCGAGCTCCAGCTTGCGGTCGCGCCGCCTGAAGAGCTTGTTCATCGGCAGGACGATCAGGAAGTAGACGGCGGCCGCAATGAGCAGGAAATTGACGATGGCGGTGAGGAAGACCCCGAACAGGATCTCGTTGCCGTTGATGGTCACCTTCGCGAAATCGTCGAAGTTCGGTGAGCCCACCAGCGCTGAGATCAGGGGCATGAGGACGCTCTCCACGAGGGCGTTGACCACTGCGCTGAAAGCCGCACCGATTACCACGGCAACCGCCAGGTCGATGACGTTGCCCTTCATGATGAATTCCTTGAAACCGTTGATCATGGGTTTCACGCTACGGGATGTTCTGTCCGGATCCGGTGAGGCGGCCCGACGCCGCCAGGGCCACACAAGACTTCCTGGGGAACAGTAACCGGAATCAGTAACCGGGGGCGGCAGGGAGGCCGAAGTACTCTTCGAGGGTGGCGGCGCCGTCGTTCCGCATCGCTTCGGCGACGTCCACGCCCACATGCCGGTAATGCCAGGCCTCGCCGGAGAATCCGGTGACAGCTTCCGCCCCGGCCGGGTACCTCAGGATGAAGCCGAACCGGTGCGCATTGGCGGCCATCCACTGCCCGGCCGCGGTGTCCGCGAAGCACGGGGCCAGGGTGCACGCGCCGTCGGACTGCCCGACGTCGAACGCGAGCCCCGTCTGATGCTCGGAGAATCCGGCCCGCGCTGAGATACGGTCTGCGGCATCGGTGTTGCCGCCGTTCTGGGCTACCCAGTGGGCGTAGGTGGACACCTGGTCCTGATAGGAGCGGTACCCGCTGACCAGGGTGAGGCCGACGCCGTCGTTCGCCGCAGCCTCGAAGAGGTCCTCGACTGCTGCTGCGGTCTCGCCGCGCAGCAGTGCATTCGGTTCCTGCACCGCGAGCGGCACCGACGGCAGCACGAGCCCGGACGGGAAGTAATCAACGGGGTTCAACGGCCGGCGCTTATTGACCACTACGGTCAGCGACGACGGGTCGCTGTACTCGGCCGGCTCGGGACGGGGCGCAGCAGCGGATGACCGGGCTGCACTCGGCACGGCAGTCGGCGAGGCAGTCGGCACGGCCTGCGGAGCGGCAGTGGAAGGCGCGGCTGCAGGGGAGTCAGCGGGCTCGGGTGCGCGCTGGGCCGGAGCCGGAATGGTCCCGGGAGTGAGGGTGGCGGCAGGGCTGGGAGGTGCGGTTGTCGCTGGAGCCGTTTGCGCCGCCGTCGTTGTGGCCTCGACGGTAGGGGCAGGCGTACCGCAGCCTGACAGCGCGACGAGCAGCACCGCCGTCGTCACCCACACAGGGGAGGAGCGGTGCCGCGTGGGCGCCGTCAGGTTTTTCGTAGCAGCATTCTTCGGATCGAGTGGTCGGCTTCCTTGGTGAGGACCAGGGTGGCGCGGCCGCGGGTGGGAAGGACATTGGCCATAAGGTTTGGTTCGTTGATGCGGTGCCAGATGCCGAGTGCGGTTTCGCGTGCCTCTTCATCCGTGAGGGAGGCGTACCGGTGGAAGTAGGACTCCGGGTTCGCGAAGGCACCGCTGCGCAGCGACTGGAAACGCTGGACGTACCACTCCTCAATATAGGAGGTTTTGGCGTCCACATAGATGGAAAAGTCGAAGAAATCGCTGAGCGCAAGGCCGGAGCGTCCATCGGAGCGGGTGCGTGCGGGCGCGAGAACGTTCAGTCCTTCGACGATCAGCACATCCGGCCGCCGGACCACCACTTCCCGCCCCGGAACGATGTTGTACGTCAGGTGCGAGTACCAGGGAGCCCGGACCTCTTCGGCCCCGCTTTTGACCTCGCTGACAAAGCGCAGCAGACGACGACGGTCGTAGGACTCCGGGAAGCCCTTCCGCTGCATCAGGCCGCGGCGTTCCAGTTCCTCGTTCGGGTACAGGAATCCGTCCGTCGTCACCAGTTCCACATTCGGCGTGCCCGGCCACCGGCGCAGGAGCTCGCGGAGCACACGGGCTGTCGTGGATTTGCCGACAGCCACCGAGCCGGCCACCCCGATCACGAACGGCGTCCGGGTGGTGGTCTCGCCAAGGAACGTGTTGGTCGCGGCATGCAGCTCACCGGCAGCAGCAACATAGAGGGAGAGCAACCGGGACAGGGGGAGGTAGACCTCGCGCACCTCATCGAGGTTGAGTGCGTCCCCGAGGCCGCGCAGCCGCCTGATGTCCTCCAGGTTCAGTGGGGACTCGATCTCATTGGACAGGCGAGCCCACGTCTGCCGTTCGAGTTCGACGTACGGTGTGACACCAGCGTCCACCGTTGCCGTGGGCCCGATTCCGGACGATTGCTCACTCACCCTAGGAATTCTGCCCCCTGGTCTGGACATTAACAAACGGGTGGACGGCGCACGCGGTGTGGCTCACCTCACCGCGTGCGACCGCGACAGGGGAAAGGGCGCGCGGCAGGTAGGCTTAAGCCCATGTGTGGAATCGTAGGATACGTAGGCCGCAACAGCGGCGCATCCCTGAACAGCGCGGTAATTGACGACGTCGATTCAAACGGCAGCCACGGCGCCCTTGACGTTGTCATGGAAGGCCTGCGCCGGCTCGAATACCGCGGCTATGACTCCGCGGGTGTGGCTGTGCTGACCGAGAACGGCATCCAGTCACGCAAGAAGTCGGGCAAGCTCACCAACCTGGTCGCCGAGCTGGAGGCCGAACCCCTTCCGGATTCACTCACCGGAATCGGTCACACCCGCTGGGCCACGCACGGCGGGCCCACGGACCAGAACGCCCACCCCCACCTCGCTGACGACGGCAAGCTCGCCCTCATCCACAATGGCATCATCGAGAACTTCGCCGAACTGAAGGTCGAACTCCTCGACGCCGGCGCAACGTTCATCTCCGACACCGACACCGAAGTGGCAGCGGTTCTGCTGGGCAGCATTTACCGCCGCCTTGCCGAAGCCGGCACCGAGGACACACTGACCAAAGCCATGCAGGAAGCCTGCCAGCGCCTCGAGGGTGCCTTCACCCTGCTGGCAATCCATCAGGACGCGCCCGACGTCGTCGTTGCCGCCCGCCGCAACTCACCTCTCGTTGTGGGCCTCGGCGACGGCGAGAACTTCCTCGGCTCCGACGTCTCAGGGTTCATTGACTTCACCCGCCGTGCAGTTGAGCTGGGCCAGGACCAGGTCGTCACCATCACTCCCGAAGACGTCACCATCACCGATTTCTTCGGTGCGCCCGCCGAAGGCAAGGAGTTCCACGTCGACTGGGACGCCGCTGCAGCGGAAAAGGGCGGCTACGACTCCTTCATGGAGAAGGAAATCAACGACCAGCCCGACGCCGTTGGCCAGACCCTGCTGGGCCGCACCGACGCCAAGGGCAACCTGGTGCTGGATGAGCTCCGCATCGACGAGTCGATCCTGCGCTCGGTCGACAAGATCGTTGTCCTCGCCTGCGGTACCTCCGCGTACGCCGGCCAGGTCGCCAAGTACGCCATCGAGCACTGGTGCCGCATCCCCACCGAGATCGAGCTCTCCCACGAGTTCCGTTACCGGGACCCGATCGTCAATGAGAAGACGCTCGTGGTTGCCATCTCCCAGTCCGGCGAAACGATGGACACCCTGATGGCCGTCCGCTACGCCCGGGAACAGGGCGCCAAGGTGATCGCCATCTGTAACACCAACGGCTCCACCATCCCGCGCGAATCCGACGCCGTCCTGTACACGCACGCCGGTCCGGAGATCGCGGTCGCATCGACCAAGGCGTTCCTCGCGCAGATCACCGCTGCCTACCTGCTGGGCCTCTACCTGGCCCAGCTGCGCGGCAACAAGTTCCGCGACGAGATCAACCGCATCATGGGTGACCTCAGTGAGATGCCCGCCAAGATTCAGCAGGTTCTCGACAACGCGGACGACGTCAAGAAGCTCGGCCGGGAGATGTCCGATGCCAAGTCGGTGCTATTCCTCGGCCGCCACGTCGGCTTCCCCGTGGCCATGGAAGGGGCGCTCAAGCTCAAGGAGCTCGCCTACATCCACGCTGAAGGGTTCGCTGCGGGTGAGCTCAAGCACGGCCCCATCGCACTGATCGAAGAGGGCCAGCCGGTCGTCGTCGTCCTGCCGTCTCCACGTGGCCGCGACTCCCTGCACTCCAAGGTGGTCTCCAACATTCAGGAGATCCGCGCCCGCGGTGCCATCACCATCGTGATCGCGGAGGAGGGGGACGACTCGGTGGAGGCGTTCTCCGAGCACGTCATCCACGTCCCGCAGACCTCGACGCTGCTCGCGCCGCTGCTCACCACCGTTCCGCTGCAGATCTTCGCGCTGGAGCTGGCTTCCGCCAAGGGCTACGACGTGGACCAGCCCCGCAACCTCGCGAAGTCCGTCACGGTCGAGTAGGCAGCCCGATGATCATCGGCATCGGCGTCGACGTGGTGGACGTAGCCCGGTTCGAGCGCCAGCTTGAGCGGACCCCCGGGCTGCGTGACCGCCTGTTCGTCGGCGCGGAACGCGAGCTCAACATCCGATCCCTCGCGGCGCGCTTCGCCGCCAAGGAAGCGGTAGCCAAGGCGCTGGGTGCTCCCGCCGGGATGAACTGGCAGGACTGCTGGATCGGTCTTGACGCCAACGGCAGCCCCACCGTCCAGGTTTCAGGCACCGTGCAGGCCGTGGCTGAGAAGCGCGGCGTGCAGCGTTGGCACCTGTCGCTCAGTCACGACGGCGGTGTCGCAACCGCCATGGTGGTGGCCGAAGGGGAATATCCGGACACCACCCGCTAGGATTCTAAGCATGCTTAGTGCTTATGCCGGGAGTTCGGTCCGGGCAGCGGAATCCCCGCTGCTCGAGGCCGGCCTCGGCGACGAGCTCATGCAGCGTGCAGCGCACGGCCTCGCACAGGCCTGTGCAGCGGAACTCCAGGCGACGGGCCGCACCTACGGACGCTCCGTCGTCGTACTGGTGGGCAGCGGCAACAACGGTGGCGACGCGCTCTACGCCGGCGCCCGACTTCACCGCCGCGGAGCAGGCACGACGGCAGTGCTCACCTCCGAACGGGTGCACACTGACGCGCTGGCTGCGTTCCGCGCTGCCGGGGGTCGGGTTGAGCGGCTCACCGAAACCACCATTGACCGCATCGCCGGACCCACCACCAGAGCGGACCTCGTTCTTGACGGCATCCTCGGCACCGGCGGTGTCGGCGGACTCCGCGGCACAGCGGCGCAGTTGGTCGCCAGGGTGAACTCGCAGGGAACAACTGGACGGGTAGTCGCCTGCGACGTACCAAGCGGCGTCAACGCCGACACCGGTGAAGCCGCAGGTGAGGTACTTGCTGCGGATCTCACCGTGACCTTCGGGGGCCTGAAGTCGGGCCTGCTCGTCGGGGCCGGCGCACGGTTGGCCGGACGGGTCACGACCATCGACATCGGACTCAGCGGCACTCTTCCTGCACCCGGCACCTATTCGCTGGAACCGGACGACTTCAGCCACTTCTACTCCCAGCCGCAGCCGGCGGATCACAAGTACAGCCGCGGCGTCCTCGGTATCGCCGCAGGGTCCGCCATGTACCCGGGCGCCGCTGTCCTGGCCACGGGCGCTGCGCTGGCCACCGGCGTCGGAATGATTCGTTTTCTCGGGCCCGCCCCGGTGACCACGCTCATCAACACCGTCCACCCGGAAGTGGTGTGCTCGCAGGGCGCAGTCCCCGAATCCCACGTTCAGGCGTGGCTCGTCGGGCCGGGCGCCACGGAAGACCCCGGCCAACGCCAGCGGGCCCGGGATGCCGTCGCGTTCGGACTGCCCACCGTCGTGGATGCCGGTGCCCTTCCGCTGCTGCCGAAGACGGTCGGGAACCACGTGATCCTTACACCCCATGCGGGTGAACTGGCGGCGCTGTTCCAGCGTCGCGGGGAGCCGGTGGAGCGCACCGCGATCGAAGCCGAACCGGCCCGATTCGCCGTCCGGGCGGCGGAAATCACCGGCGCCACCGTGCTGCTCAAGGGCTACACCACTGTGGTCGCCGCACCGACCGGCGAGGTCTTCAGCCAGGCCAACGCAACCCCCTGGCTCGCCACCGCCGGTTCCGGCGACACCCTTGCCGGAATCCTGGGCGCACTGGTCGCCACCAACGCCTCAAACGACGACGCCGGGGCCGCCCTGGGATTGTCACCGGACGCACGCTGGGCTGGGTTGGCCGCGGCAGCAGCGATGCTGCACGGGCTGGCAGGGCAGCGGGCAGCCAAACGCGGTCCCGTTGTGGTGAGCGATCTGCCCCGCCACATCGGCCGAACGATCCGCGACCTGCTGCACCCCGACCCGCCGTAACCTCGGCATGCCCGTAACGCACGTTCACCAAAATGTCAGATCCCTGCGCTATGAAAAGATGCAGGACAAGCGCCCGAGGATGTCGGAGCGCACATCGAGCAAGGAGCACACATGGAGCTATGGCCAGGAGATGCCTACCCGCTGGGGGCGACCTATGACGGCACCGGCACCAACTTCGCCCTCTTCAGTGAAGTAGCAGAAAAAGTGGAGCTGTGCCTGATTGATGATGACGGCACCGAAACCCGCATCGAACTCAAGGAAGTCGACGGCTACGTCTGGCACGGCTACCTTCCGCACGTAGTGCCGGGACAGAAGTACGGCTACCGCGTGCACGGTCCCTACAACCCGGCCGAAGGCCACCGCTGCAACCCGAACAAGCTGCTGCTCGACCCGTACGCCAAGGCGATCCATGGCGAGTACGACTGGGATCAAACCCTGTTCAGCTACAACTTCGGCGATGAGAACTCCGTCAACAATGACGATTCCGCCGCTCACACCATGCTCGGCGTGGTGATCAATCCGTTCTTCGACTGGGACGGCGACCGCCGGCCAAAGATCCCCTACCACCAGTCGGTCATCTATGAAGCCCACGTCAAGGGTCTGACGCAGTTGCACCCTGACGTGCCGGAGGAACAGCGCGGCACCTACGCGGGCATTGCACACCCCTCGGTCATCGCACACCTGCAGAAACTCGGAGTCACCGCCATCGAACTGATGCCGGTGCACCAGTTCGTCAACGACAGCACCTTGCAGGACAAAGGCCTGTCCAACTACTGGGGCTACAACACCATCGGCTTCTTCGCCCCGCATAACGCCTACGGCTCCACCGGGGACACAGGGGAGCAGGTCCAGGAGTTCAAGGCGATGGTGCGGGAACTACACCTCGCGGGCATCGAGGTAATCCTCGACGTCGTCTACAACCACACGGCCGAGGGCAACCACATGGGGCCCACCCTCTCCATGCGTGGGATCGACAACGCCGCGTACTACCGGCTCGTGGAGGACGACAAGCAGTACTACATGGACACCACGGGCACCGGTAACTCCCTGAACGTAGGCCACCCGCACGCCCTGCAGTTGCTGATGGATTCCCTGCGCTACTGGGTGACCGAGATGCACGTTGACGGCTTCCGCTTCGACCTTGCATCCGCGCTGGCCCGCGAGTTCTACGAAGTGGACCGCCTCTCGGCGTTCTTCGAACTGGTCCAGCAGGATCCGGTGGTTTCGCAGGTCAAGCTCATCGCCGAGCCCTGGGATGTTGGCCCTGGCGGCTACCAGGTCGGCAATTTCCCTCCCCAGTGGACGGAGTGGAACGGCAAGTACCGCGACACTGTCCGCGACTTCTGGCGCGGAGAACCCTCGAGCATCGGCGAGTTCGCCGCACGCCTGACCGGTTCCGCCGACCTCTACGAGCATTCGGCACGCCGCCCGGTGGCCTCCATCAACTTTGTCACGGCACACGACGGCTTCACGTTGCGGGACCTCGTCTCCTACAACGAGAAGCACAACGAGGCCAACGGCGAAGACAACAACGACGGCGAAACCCACAACCGCTCCTGGAACTGCGGCGTGGAGGGGCCTACCGACGACCCCGAGGTTCAGTCCCTCAGGGCGCGCCAGCAGCGCAACTTCATCGCCACGCTCCTGCTCTCACAGGGCGTGCCGATGCTCGCCCATGGCGATGAGCTGGGCCGTACCCAGGACGGCAACAACAACACCTACTGCCAGGACTCCGAGCTGTCATGGGTGCACTGGGACAAGCTGGACCAGCCACTGCTGGAATTTACTGCCGCCGTGAACAGGCTGCGCTCCGAGCACCCGACCTTCCGCCGTCGTCGCTTCTTCGACGGGCGGCCGGTCCGCCGCGGTGAGGGCGAGGCACTGCCGGACATCGTCTGGCTGGACACTGCCGGGGAGCTCATGGCGCCCGAGGACTGGAACGCCGGATTCGGCCGGTCCATCGGTGTCTTCCTGAACGGGCAGGGCATCCGCGGCCGCGATCAGCGCGGCCAGCGCATCACCGACCTGAACTTCCTGCTGTACTTCAACGCCAATGACGAGCCCGTGACCTTTACCGTCCCGTCCGAAGAGTACGGGCCCATGTGGGACGAGGTCATCGACACCGCCGGTGTGTACGCGGACTCCGATCCCATTGCTGCCGGGAACCAGGTCACCGTCGAGGCAAAGTCCATGGTCGTGCTGCGTGCACACGAGGAGGTCGAGGAACCGGATCACTCCGTCGCAGCATCGTTGGCCATCCTCGCCAACGAGCACACATCGCGCGCGGGTTCGGCCTGATCCGTTCACCGGCAGGCAGAACCACCCACTACAGGAGGAATAACGTGCAAACCCCCCGCTCGACCTACCGGTTGCAGATCCGCTCGAGCTTTGACCTGACCGCTGCGGCTGAGACCGTGCCGTACCTCGTGGACCTCGGTGTGGACTGGGTGTATCTTTCGCCAGTCCTCACCGCGGAGCAGGGATCCGATCACGGATACGACGTGACCGATCCAACGTCGATCGACCCTGAACGGGGCGGTCCCGACGCGTTCGATACCCTGTGCCGGGCCGCCCATGAGGCTGGGCTCGGTGTTCTGGTGGACATCGTCCCCAATCATGTGGGCGTCGCCACCCCGGCACAGAACGCCTGGTGGTGGGACCTGCTGAGCAAGGGCCGCGAGTCCCGTTACGCCGAAGCCTTCGACGTGGACTGGGACGCCGGCAACGGCCGCATCCGGGTGCCCGTACTGGGCGACGGTGAGAATGAGGAAGAGCAGCTCAAGGTAGTTGACGGGGAACTGCACTACTACGAGAACCGGTACCCGATCGCCGAAGGCACCGCTCAGCCCGGAGACACCGGAGCGCAGGTCCATGCGCGGCAGAACTATGAATTGGTGAACTGGCGGCGTGCGGACAGCGAGCTCAACTACCGGCGCTTCTTCGGCGTCAACACGCTGGCCGGTGTGCGCGTGGAGGTGCCGTGGGTCTTCGACGAGGCGCACTCTGAGGTACGCCGCTGGTTCGAAGAGTCACTTGTGGACGGTGTCCGGATCGACCATCCGGACGGTCTTGCTGACCCTGCGGGTTACCTCGAAAGGCTACGGGAGCTGACGGGCGGCGCCTACACGCTGGTCGAGAAGATCCTCGAACCCGGAGAGGCGCTTCCCGGGCAGTGGGCCTGCGAGGGAACGACCGGCTACGACGGTCTTGCCGTGGTGGACCGACTCTTCGTGGATCCTGCCGGCGAGCCCGCGCTGGACGCGGCAGTTCCCACCGTGCGGTTCGTGCACATGATCCACGGCACCAAGCGCGGCATCACCGACGGAATCCTCCGCTCGGAGGTGCTGCGCCTGGCCCGCCTCGTCCCGGCGTCCGCGAACCTCGAACCGGAGCAGAGCGCCGATGCCATCGCTGAGCTGCTGACGTGCTTCCCGGTGTACCGGAGCTACCTGCCCGACGGCGCCGGCCACCTGGCCGAAGCTGTGCTCAACGCCAAGGTGCGCCGCCCGGACCTGACACCGGTGATCGACGCACTGCACCCGCTGCTGAATCCGTTCCTCGCGGGCTCCGAGGGTGATTCAGCCACTCCTGAGCTCTCAGAGTTGGCGGTACGCTTCCAGCAGACCTCTGGAATGGTGATGGCGAAGGGCGTCGAGGACACCGCGTTCTACCGGTTCAACCGGCTGACCTCGCTCAACGAGGTCGGAGCGGACCCTTCGATCTTTGCCCTGGACACCTACGAGGTGCATCGCGCGCTGCTCGAGCGCCAGGAATCTGCGCCGCTGACCATGAACTCGCTCAGCACGCACGACACCAAGCGCGGCGAAGACACGCGGGCTCGCATCTCCGTGTTGTCCGAGATGGCAGGGGAGTGGACCGACACCCTTGAGCAGTTGAACCGGCTCGCACCCATCGGAGACCCGGCGTTCGCGTCCCTGATGTGGCAGGCCCTCCTGGGCGCCTGGCCGCTCAGCCGGGAACGGGCGCACGCGTACGTGGAGAAAGCCTCCCGTGAAGCAGATGCCAGCACCCATTGGACGGCGCCCAATGCAGCCTTCGAAGAGAAGATGCACGACGCCGTCGACGCAGCTTTTGACCGTCCCGAAGTGAACAGCCTTATCACCACCCTCGTTGGGAAGACGGCTGCGCCGGGCTGGTCGAACTCGCTCGGAGCCAAGCTGGTACAGCTCACCATGCCCGGCGTGCCGGATGTCTACCAGGGGTCCGAGCTGTGGGAAACCTCCCTTGTGGACCCCGACAATCGCCGGCCGGTGGACTTCGCCGCCCGGAAGCAGGGCCTGGTTGACCTCGCCTTCGGGGCGCTGCCGGAGGTCGACGACGCCGGACTCGCCAAGCTGCTGGTCGTCTCACGTGCCTTGCGATTGCGGCGGGACCGCCCGGAGCTGTTCTCCGGGTACCGCTCGGTGATCTCCACCGGTGCGGCGGCGGAGCACATCTTCGCCTTCGACCGCGGCGGCGCCGTCACTGCGGTGACACGTCTGCCGCTGGGGCTGGAGCGTGCCGGCGGGTGGCGGGACACCGCCGTCGTACTTCCGGAGGGCACCTACAGCTGTGCGATCACCGGTACCGGCTTCGAGGGCGGACCGGTTCCGGCCAAGAGGCTGTTCGAAACATATCCCGTTGCACTTCTCATGAAGGAGGAAGCTGAGTGAGCCCGAAGTTCGAGGAGCATTCGCGATTTGCCGTCTGGGCGCCCAAGGCGCAGTCCCTGACTCTGGTGGCCAACGGGGAGCAGTATCCCATGGTGTGCCGGGAGGGCAGCTGGTGGGAGGCCCCCGGGGCTCCCGCGGAGGGCGAGGTTGATTACGGCTACCTCCTGGACGGTGCCGAGAGTCCGGTTCCGGACCCCCGGTCACGCCGGCAACCGGAGGGCGTGCACAAGCTGTCCCGCACGTTCGACGCCGGGGCGTACTCCTGGGGTGACAGTCGCTGGGTCTCACCCGGGCTTGATGGAAACGTCATTTACGAGATGCACATCGGTACCTTTACGCCCGAGGGGACGCTCGACGCGGCAATCGGGAAGCTCGACTACCTTGTGGGACTCGGCGTCCAGTACGTCGAACTGCTGCCGGTCAATGCGTTCAACGGCACCCACAACTGGGGTTATGACGGCGTTCTCTGGTATGCGGTGCAGGAAACCTACGGAGGGCCCGAGGCATACCAGCGCTTCGTCGACGCGGCACACCAGCGCGGACTCGGCGTTATTCAGGACGTGGTTTACAACCACCTCGGTCCCAGCGGGAACTACATCACGCAGTTCGCTCCGTATCTGACCGAGGGCAAGTCCAACACCTGGGGTGACTCGCTCAACCTGGACGGCCCGTTGTCCGATGAGGTGCGCAAGTACGTGATCGACAACCTGCTGATGTGGTTCCGGGACTATCACGTGGACGGGCTCCGGCTCGATGCCGTGCATGCCCTTCACGACGAGCGCGCCATCCACATCCTCGAAGAGTTCGCGGTCGAGACCGACCGGTGCGCCGCGGAGCTGGGTAAGCCGCTGTTCCTTGTTGCGGAGTCGGACCTGAACAATCCCCGGCTCATTGCACCGCGCAGTGCCGGCGGCTTCGGCCTGGCAGGCCAGTGGAGCGACGACTTCCACCACGCCGCACACGTCAACGTCACCGGAGAAACGGTCGGTTACTACGAGGACTTCGACTCCATTGGGGCGCTGGCGAAGGTGTATAAGGAAGGCTTCTTCCACAACGGCACCTGGTCGTCGTTCCGGGAGCGTTCGCATGGCCGTCCGATCGATCCGGCGAAGCACACCCTGCACCAGCTGGTGGTCTGCACGCAGAACCACGACCAGATCGGCAACCGTGCCGCCGGCGACCGTATCAGCGCCACGCTGAATACCGCCCAGCTGGCCCAGGCAGCAGTCCTGAACATCGCCGGCCCGTTCTCGCCGATGCTGTTCATGGGGGAGGAGTACGGGGCCAAGACGCCGTGGCCCTTCTTCACCTCCCACCCGGAACCCGAGTTGGGGAAGGCCACCGCCGAGGGGCGCCTGCGCGAGTTCGAGAAGATGGGCTGGGACCCCGACACTGTGCCCAATCCGCAGGATCCTGAGACCTTCGCATCCGCAAAGCTCGACTGGGCCGAACAGGAACGGCCCGAACAGGCACGGCTGCAGAACATCTACCGCGAGCTCATCGCGCTGCGTCGGACGAACAAGGACCTGCACAATCCCGACTTCACGTCAGTGAAGGTCGACTTCGACGAGGACCAGCGGTGGCTGGTGCTTCACCGGGGCGGCACCGCCGTCGTCGTGAACTTCGCGGACAGCGAGCGGGAGGTGCCGGTGGCCGCGAAAAAGGTTCTGCTCAGTACAGAGCCGGGAGAGTCCATCGGCGACGGGAAGGTCTTGCTGCCGGCGCACGGGGCGGCGATTCTGGGGGTCTAGGAGGAGGAGCCGGCCATGCGCGAGCTCAGAACCGATGTGTTGGTCATCGGAGCGGGTCCCACGGGACTGATGCTCGCCGCATGGCTGGCCAAACTCGGTGTGAGTGCCGTGCTCGTGGACGGGAAGGGCGGTCCCACCCGGGAGTCGCGTGCCCTCGGCGTGCATTCGCGCAGCATGGAGATCTACGACCAGCTGGGGGTCGTCGACCGGGTTCTCGCTGAGGGGTACTCAGCTGTCACCATCCGTCCCGGATATGAGAACCGGTCCTTCGGTGCGGTGCCGATCGGCCGGTTCGGCGAGGGGCTGACCCCGTACCCCGGCCTCCATGTCCTCGAGCAGAGCAGGAACGAGCGCATCCTGCTGGAGCGGCTCGAAGAACTCGGTGGGTCCGTTGAGTGGGACCACCCCTTGACCAGTCTCGCGACAGACGACGACGGTGTAACCGCCGAGTGCAGCGGACCCTCGGGCCCGCTGCGGGTGCGGGCACGGTTCTGCGTCGGGGCGGACGGCGGGTCGTCGGCGGTCCGGAAGCTTTCCGCCATTCCGTTCGAGGGCCTGACCAACGAACACACGTTCTACGTGGCCGATGTGCTGGGCGTCAGGGGCATTGCCGAGGACAGCGCGAACCTGCGTTTCGGCGCCGAGGAATTCCTGCTCGGCTTCCCAATGGGCGCGGACGGCCACCACCGGTTACTCGGGGTGCTGAGGACAGCGCCCGGTACCGACGTGTCGGAGTCCGTTGCGCTTCAGCGGCTCGATGCTGTGTTTGGGGTGACCTACCGGGAGCGCCTCTGGTTCTCGACCTACCGCATTCATCACCGCGTTGCCGCCCGCTTCCGGCAGGGCCCCGTGTTTCTTGCGGGTGACGCAGGGCATGTCCATTCGCCCGTCGGCGCGCAGGGGATGAATACCGGTCTCCAGGACGCGCACAACCTGGCGTTCAAACTGGCGGACGTGATCCAGGGGCGTGCCTCGGAGTCCCTGCTTGAACGTTACGAGTCGGAGCGGCGCCCGGTGGCGCTCCGACTGGTGAACAGCACAGATCGGGTGTTCGCCCTGGTGACCTCGGACCGGCCGCTGGCCCGTACCGTCCGGCGAGTTCTTCCCCGGCTGTTCGCCCCAGTGGCGATTCGCCTGGTGCCCAGGCTTCCTATCGCCCCGCGCCTCTTCGGCTACCTCTCCCAGATCCGTATTCACTACTGGATGAACGACGCCGTCCCCTCGCCCGATGCGAGCAGTACCCGCGCGCGCAGGCGCCGGGGCCGGGTGGTCGGCCGGCGGTTGCCGTGGACGGGACCGAACTTCGAGCCCCTCCGCTCCGCGACGTGGCAGGTGCACACCTACGGTGAGATGGACAGTGAGGTCGCCGCCGCCGTCGGGCATGCGCTGCAGGTGCCGGTGCACAGCTTCGCGGCCGCCGCGGACAAGGGCCTCGAGGCGGGAACCTGCTATCTGGTGCGCCCGGACGGGTTTGCGGCGGGCGCCGCGCCGGTGGGGACGGCGGTGTCGCGACTCCGTGAGATGCTTCCGGATCGGTGGTTCGGGTCACACCAAGCTTCAACCTAGGATGAGTGCATGACCTATCACCCGGCGGAAAACCGCTATGAAACCATGCCCTATCGACGAGTTGGACGCAGCGGATTGCACCTTCCGGCTGTCTCCCTGGGACTGTGGCACAACTTCGGTGATGACAAGCCGTTCGATGTTCAGCGTGCCATCCTGCGTCGGGCGTTCGATCTCGGCGTCACCCACTTCGACCTCGCCAACAATTACGGGCCTCCCTATGGAAGCGCCGAGACCAACTTCGGCAGACACCTCAAGGACGATTTCAAGCCCTTCCGGGATGAGCTCATCATCTCCAGCAAGGCCGGCTACGACATGTGGCCGGGCCCGTACGGCAATTTCGGATCGCGCAAGTACCTGCTGGCCAGCCTGGACCAGTCGCTGGACCGCATGGGCCTGGACTACGTCGACATCTTCTACAGCCACCGCCCGGACCCGGAGACCCCGCTCGAGGAGACCATGGGTGCGCTGGACACTGCGGTGCGTTCCGGCCGGGCGCTTTACGCCGGGATTTCCTCATACTCTCCGGAGAGGACGGCGGAGGCGGCGGCAATTCTGCGCGACCTCGGTACGCCCCTGCTGATCCACCAGCCCTCCTATTCCATGCTGAACCGCTGGGTGGAGAACGGCGAACCCAACCTGCCGGAGGTCCTGGAGCAGGTCGGTGCTGGGTCCATTGCGTTCTCGCCGCTGGCGCAGGGCCTGTTGACCAGCAAGTACCTGAACGGCGTGCCCGAGGATTCCCGTGCGGCGGCGCAGAAGTCGTTGTCCGAAGACCACCTGTCCGAGGACAACCTGCGCCGTGTCCGCGGCCTGAACAGCATCGCTGAATCACGCGGGCAGACTCTTGCGCAGATGGCGATCGCGTGGATCCTCCGTCCGCAGAGCAAAGGCACCCCGATCACGTCGGCGTTGATCGGCGCGTCGAGCGTGAAGCAGCTCGAGGACAGCGTGGGTGCGATCAACAACCTCGATTTCACCGGCGAGGAGCTGCACGCGATCGACGAGTTTGCTGTCGAGTCCGACATCAACCTGTGGGCAAGGGCGCTCGAGGCCTAGGGATCTGCTCCTTCCCGCTGCCCCTCGTTAGCAGGCAGGGGTAGCGGGAACCTAGCGCCAGAGTTTCGACAGTTGGGGGAAAGCCTTCTCATACCCGCGCAGCAGTCGCTGGGCGGTGTGTCCGGAGTCGATCAGCGGATGCAGGGCGAATGCCCGGACTGCCAGTGTCCGGTCTCCGTGCACGACGGCGGCGATCACGTCCCGCTCGGAGGCCTTCACCTGCGCCATCAGGCCGAGCTGGTGTGGTGTGGGCTCACCCGCCGGCAGCGCCGCAACCCCTGCACGGGTAACGCGGGCAGGAATTTCGACGACGGCGTCTGCCGGAAGCTGCGGTATCGAGTCACCGTTGCGGACGTTCACGATCAGTTCCGACGGCTCGTTCCGGGTGAGCGAACGCATGACGGTCAGGGCCACCTGTTCATACCCGCCGCCGGCCAGATCGGCTTCATCGCGGGACTCCTCGGCCGTGCGGGCTTCGGCGAGATAGCCCTCTTCCCGGGAGCGGCGGGCCGCCTCCCACTCGGTGAACGGATCGCGCGCGGAGAGGAGCCTGGGGTAGAGACCGGACTGCTGGCGAACCAGCGATTCTCCGCGGGTTTCGGCAGCGGCGGAGACGGAGCGTCGGGCTTCTGCATGGAAGTAGTAGTAGAACAGGTACTCGTTCGGCAGGGCGCCGAGCATGTGCAGGAACTGCGGACCGAAAACCCGCCCTTCCTCGAACAAACCCAGCAGGGCAGGATCGGCGAGCAGCGCGGGCAGGAGGTCGTCGCCGTCGTGCTTGAGGCTCCGCAGCCAGCCCAGGTGGTTGAGTCCTACGTAGTCGACGCCGGTGAGGTCACCCAAGGGGAGCGGCGCACCGGCGGCGACGGACGCCCGGCGGACCAGCCCCGACGCCGAATCACAAATGCCCACGACTCGGCGGCCAAGCACGGGCTGCAACGCCTCTGTGATGATCCCCGCTGGATTGGTGAAGTTGATGACCCAGGCGTCCGGGCGCGTGCGGAGGATCTCATCTGCCAGTTTCAGCATCTCCGGGATGGAACGCAGCGCATAGGACAGGCCGCCGGCGCCTACCGTCTCCTGTCCCAGCATGCCCTCGGTGATGGCAACTCGCTCGTCCAGGACCCTCCCTGCGGCGCCACCGGGACGGATGGCAACGAAGACGACGTCGGCTCCCGCCAGAGCATCTTCCAACCGGTCCTCGACGGAGAGAACGGGCGGTTGAGCGCCGTCGGGAAGCGGCATGTCCAGCGCGACGCGTGCGATCGCTGCCGAGCGGGAGGGGTCGGCGTCGTGCAGGCACACTTCATCGGCGAGTCCCGCAAACGCCCCCGAACAGAGCGCACGGTAGATGAGCGGAACCCGGAATCCGCCGCCGCCGATGACAGCCAACTTCATGATGTGCTCCTTCGGTCGCTGTAAGCCTGCCCTGCGCGCTGTGCCTTGCCGGTTGCCGGGGTATCGTGCCGTACATGGCCACGCCGCATCGATTCGACCCGCTTGCCTCCGCGCGAACCGCTGACGACCCTGAGTTCGATCTGCTGCTGACCGGCTCGGTGTTCTTCGACATTATCTTCACCGGGCTCGATACGCTGCCCACACCCGGCACCGAGGTATGGGCCGAGGGTATGGGCTCATGTCCGGGTGGAGTGGCGAACCAGGCGATCGCTGCCAGCAGGCTCGGCTTGCACACGACCCTTGCGGCGGCCTTCGGCGACGACGGGTACGGCGCCTTCAACCGGAGCATCCTGCAGGGGCAGGAATACGTTGACCTGTCCCGTTCGCGGACCTTCGAGCAGTGGCATTCGCCGGTCACGGTATCGCTGTCCGTCGAGCGCGACCGGTCGATGGTGACGCACGGCCACCCGTCACCATTGTCAGCGTCGGAGCTCATTGCCGACCTCCCACGCTGCCGGGCAGCCATGGCCGAGGTAGGGGTGGAGGTGGAGCCCTGGGTTCCCGCAGCCTATGCCAAGGGCTTGCGGCTCTTCGGCGATGTGGGCTGGGACCCGAGCGGCGCCTGGTCCACAAGTGCCCTCGACTCGCTGCAGTACTTCCACGCCTTCCTGCCCAACGAGGCAGAAGCCATGGCGTACACCAAGACCAGCGACCCGTGGGCTGCTCTGTACGCGCTCGCTGACCGGGTGCCGGTCGCCGTGGTCACTGTCGGTCAGCACGGTGCCATCGCCGTCGACTCCGTGACGGGGGAGGAAGAGTGGGTACCGGCTCTGCCCGTCAATGCCTATGACCCCACGGGCGCAGGAGATTGCTTCGGCGCTGCCTTCATCACGGGCGACCTTGCCGGCTGGCCGCTGGCGGACCGGCTGGCGTTCGCAAACCTCTGCGCCTCACTCTCGGTTCAGGAGGTGGGAGGATCCCTGGCCGCGCCCGGCTGGGGCGACATCGCCGACTGGTGGCGGCGGATGAGTGCAGAGCGCGACGGCGTCCGGAAGCAATGGCTCCGGCGCTACGCTTTCCTCGAGGACATTGTGGCGAATGTCCCGCCCGGAGCGGTTCGGAGGGCGACCGCCACCATAGCCACGCAGTCGGACGCCTGAGTGCGTCTGCAGGGCCCGCTCAGACCGACCGCCAATCATCACTGGTGATGTGCGAACCGGCCTGCGGTCCCATCTGCAGCATGCCGCCGTCGACCACCCAGGATGCTCCGGTGACGTAACTCGCCGCGGGGGAGGCGAGGAACGCAATCACGGCGGCGACTTCACGCGCATCGCCAGGCCGTCCCAGCGATACGCCAGGTCGGCGGATCCGGTGGGGATCCTCGTCCTCGTTACCCGTCATCGGGGTTGCAATCTCCCCGGGCAGGACGGCGTTGGCAGTGATGCCGCGGTCTCCAAGTTCCAGGGCAATGGTCCGGATGAGGCCCCCCAGTCCATGCTTGGAGGCGTCATAGGCTGCAGCGCCTACTCGGGGCTGCTCCTGGTGGACACTCGTCACCGCAATGATGCGTCCACCGTTCCCGGCGCTGGCCATGCGCTGTGCGGCCCGCTGAATGCAGACAAATGCGCCGTCCAGGTCAGCTGCAACCGTTCCGCGCCAGGTGTCCCAATCCAGGTCGAGGAAGGGCGTTCCGTCGCCGGTGCCCGCGTTGTTAACGAAGACGTCCACGCCGCCGAGCTCGTCCGCCAGCCGGTCGATGACGTCCCCGCAGGCGGGTGTGTCGGTGGTGTCGAGCTGCGCCACGGCGGCTTTGGTTCCAGCTTCCCGAACCAGTCGCGCGGTTTCCTCGGCTCCTTCCTGATCCGAGTGCCAAGTGATGCCGACGTCGCACCCTGCCTCTGCGAGCGCGACCGCGGTGGCGCGTCCAATGCCCGAATCGGAGCCCGTGACTATTGCTGTTTTCGGTGAGAATGTCATGTTCCATCGTGTCGTCGTCGGGAAGCTGAGCGCAAGGGCGGCCAGTACTGCTGAGCGGCCCGATTCCTGACCGACCGTTCATAGCTGACAGAATGGGCCTGTGAGTTTTTCAGCGGGACCCGTGCCGGAACGGCGAGTGGACATCGACCTCGCCGCGGTGCGGCACAACGTTCGGCATATCGCCGAGATCGCCAGCCCGGCGCGGGTCATGGCCGTCGTGAAGGCTGATGCTTACGGGCACGGTGCTGTCCCCATAGCGAAGGCGGCGCTGGAAGCGGGCGCGACCTGGCTCGGTGTGGCGCATATCGCCGAAGCTGTCGAACTCCGCCGGGCCGGTATCGAAGCACCGATCCTCGCGTGGCTGCACACCGAGACGAGCGACTTCGCCGCGGCCATCGAGCTGGACGTAGACCTTGGTATCTCCGGCTGGGAACTGGCGCACGTGGTAGCCGAGGCCAGGCGGCTGGAGCGCCCTGCCCGCGTACACCTGAAGATTGACACCGGGCTCGGCCGCAACGGGTGCCCTCCGGAGCACTGGGAGGCACTGCTGGGCCGCGCGCTCGAACATCAGGAACACGGGCTGCTGCGGGTCGTGGGCGTCTTCTCCCATCTTGCCGTGGCGGATGAGCCCGACAGGGAAGAGACCGACGAGCAGATTGAACGCTTCCGCGAGGCCGTGGCCGTGGCCGAGGACGCCGGCGTCGACCTTGAGGTCCGTCATCTTGCCAATACTCCCGGAACCCTCTCCCGGCCGGATGCGCACTTCGACCTCGTGCGGGTAGGGCTCGGTATCTACGGGCTCTCTCCCTTCGACGGACAGTCGTCGGCCGAGCTCGGCCTGCGTCCGGCAATGAGCTTCCGAACCACCATCGCGAACTGCAAGGAAGTACCCGCTGGTCACGGAGTGTCCTATGGCCTGTCCTACCGTACGGACAAGCGGACCACCCTCGGGCTTGTCCCGGTCGGCTACGGCGACGGCGTCCCGCGTGTCGCCACGGGTGCACCTGTTTCGATCGGTGGCCGGATCTACCCGGTGGTCGGCCGCATCGCCATGGACCAGTTCGTGATCGACTTCGAGGAAACGGGAATCGCCGAGTCTGAGGACAGCCCGCTTGGTCAGGAAGTAGTCATCTTCGGCGCCGGGGACGGGACGCCCACGGCAGATGACTGGGCCCGCGCAAGCGGCTCGATCAACTACGAGATCGTCACCCGCATCAGCCGGCGCGTGGCGCGCCGGTATATCGATTCGGACGCCGACCAGTGACCGCTCCCGTCTGGTCACAGGAGTTCACAGTCGCCTCCGTCGACGAGCTGCAGCGCGCGGCAGCCGGTCTCGGCGCCCAACTCGCTGCCGGTGACTTGCTCATCCTGACCGGTGAGCTGGGAGCCGGCAAGACCACGTTCACGCAGGGGCTGGGCAGGGGACTCAACGTGCGGGAGGGCATCATCTCACCAACGTTTGTGCTGGTCCGGAATCATCCGTCCCTTGCCGACGGCCCGGCGCTCGTCCACGTTGACGCCTACCGACTGGAATCGGACGCCGAGATTGACGACCTCGACCTCGAATCGACGCTGGACACATCGGTCACGGTTGTCGAATGGGGCGCCGACCGGGTGGAGCACCTCGCCGACAGCTGGCTCCACGTCACCCTCGTTCGCCCCGTCGTCGCCTTACCGGCCACGCCGGGAACAGAAACCGACGACGACGAACCGCGCTCCGTGCGGATTGACGCCTTCGGCCCACGCTGGGCCGCACTGCAGCTGGGAGCGCTGGTCTAGATGCTGATTCTGTCTCTTGATACCTCAGCGGCGGCCAGCGCAGCGGTGGTGCGTGACGGCGTCGTACTCCAGCGGTTCGCTTCGACCGACACGCGCTCGCATGCGGAAGTGTTGGCCCCCGCAGTAGAGCGTTTGCTCGCTGACGCCGGCGTGGCCGGGACGGCGTTGGGTGCCATTGTCGTGGGTGTCGGGCCGGGTCCCTTCACGGGGTTGCGTGCGGGAATCGCGACCGCCCGCATGCTTGCCTTTGTGTGGGACGTGCCGCTGCACGGCGTCATGAGTCTTGATGCGGTAGCGCTCGACGCCGGTCACCCCGAGGGTGAGTTTGCCGTTGCCACCGACGCACGGCGCAAGGAAGTGTACTGGGCGCGGTATCGGGCGGCATCGCCGCTGCCGGAGCTTCTGGACGGACCGCATGTCGGTCCCGCGGAGACCGTTCCCGAGCTGACCGTTTATGGTCGGGGTGCGGGTATCTACGCCGACCGGTTGGCGGGGCGGGCGGCGGCTACCGAGCTCACCCCCGACGCGGCCGCTCTTGCCCTGGTGGCGGACCGTACCCTGGCCGCCGGCGGTACCCTCCGCCCGACCACGCCGCTGTACCTGAGGGAGTCCGACGCCAAGGTACCCGGTCCGCGGAAGAAGGCACTGCTATGACCTTCACCCTTCGACCGATGCGCCTGCAGGATATTCCGTTGGTCGGCAGCCTTGAGCAGCAGCTCTTTCCGGTCGATGCCTGGCCGCTCGAGCTGTTCTTCGACGAGTTCGCGCTGACCGAGACCCGGCAGTACCTCGTGGCCGAGGTGGACGGAGAACTGATCGGATACTGCGGCGTCATGGTGGTCGGATCCACCGCTGATATCCAGACCATCGGCGTCCTGCCGCAGTATGAGGGGCGGGGAATCGGAACGGCAATGCTGACCAGCATGCTCGATGAGGCCCGGCGCCGGGGCGCCGCCGAAACCCTCCTTGAGGTGCGCGAGGACAACCCCCGGGCGCGGCGGCTGTATGAACGGTTCGGGTTCGAACACATCCACACCCGGCGCGGGTACTACCGAGATGGCGTCAGCGCGCACGTCATGCGACTCATCTTCAACACAGCTGACACAGCGAAAGGTGACCATGAACCGGTCTGAGCCCCTCGTTCTGGGAATCGAATCCTCCTGCGACGAGACCGGCGTCGGCATCGTCAGGGGAACTACCCTGCTGACCAACGCGGTGTCCTCCTCGATGGACGAGCACGTCCGCTTCGGAGGGGTCATCCCGGAGATTGCGTCGCGCGCGCACCTTGACGCCATGGTGCCCACGCTCCAGCAGGCGCTGGACGAGGCAGGGGTTTCCCTGCCCGACGTCGACGCGCTCGCCGTCACCTCCGGGCCCGGTCTCTCGGGCGCCCTCATGGTCGGGGTCGCAGCGGCGAAGGCACTGGCGGTGGCTACGGGCAAGCCCCTGTTCGCTGTGAACCACCTGGTCGCGCACGTCGGGGTTGGCCTGCTCGACGCCGGTACGTTGCCCCAGAATCTCGGAGCGCTGCTGGTATCCGGTGGGCACACCGAGATCCTTCGGGTGCGCAATCTTGCTTCCGACGTCGAGCTGCTCGGGTCCACTATCGACGACGCCGCCGGCGAAGCGTACGACAAGGTGGCGCGCATCCTCGGGCTCGGCTATCCCGGCGGCCCGGCAATCGATCGAATGGCGGCGCAGGGTGATCCTCAGGCGATCAGGTTCCCGCGCGGGCTGAGCCAGCCCAAGTACATGGGCACGGCCGAGCTACACGGCCCGCACCGATACGACTGGTCCTTCAGCGGCTTGAAAACCGCTGTGGCCCGGTACGTCGAGGACTGCGAGGCGCGCGGCGTGGAGGTGCCGGTTGCCGATGTCGCGGCATCGTTCCAGGAGGCGGTGGTCGACGTGATCACCGCGAAAGCCGTGCTGGCGTGCACCGAGAACGGCATCGCCTCGCTGCTCCTGGGAGGGGGAGTGGCTTCCAACTCGCGGCTCCGCCAGCTCACCCGGGAACGCTGTGAAGCGGCGGGAATCACGCTGACTATCCCGCCGTCGTCGTTGTGTACTGACAACGGAGCCATGGTGGCGGCGCTCGCCGCGCGCATCATCATGGACGGGGGCGAGCCCAGCGGGATCGGCTTCGGAACCGACTCCTCGATGCCGGTCAGTACCGTCCACCTCTCAGCGACCGGCTAGGGATTGTTCTTCCTCAGGTACGCTCCCGGCGTCATTCCGATCACCCGCGAGAAGTCCCGGATGAAGTGGGCCTGGTCTGCGTAACCCAGCTCGGCGGCCAGGTCGCTGACCGTGCAGTCTCCTGCGGCCAGCCGTGCACCGGCTTCCTGCAGCCGACGGCGCTGAATCAGCCACTTCGGACTCAGGCCCAGGCGTTTGCGCGTGAAGCGTTGCAGCGCCCTCTCGTCAAGTCCGGTATGGGCGGCGAGCTTGTCCACACGTGTCAGGGACGGCGTCGTCTCTACCTGGTCGGTGATGGAGTTGATGAGCCGTTCGTCCGAGTCGAGCGGTGAGCACCAGGGCCGCAGTGCTGCGGTCACGAGGTCGATGCAGCGTGCATGGACAGCCGACGACGACGGCGCCACGGACATCTCCGTCCGTACCGCCTCGATCACCTCAGCGAAGGATGGCGAGACCTCAGCAAGCGGCAGTTCACGTCCGACCAGCCCGGGTAGACCGGAGCCATGCAGCCGGTACCCGGCGGCGGCCTGGAACAGGACCCCGAAAGCCCATGACGTGCCGCTGAGATGCTTGTGCGAGAGTGCCGGTTCAGGCCCTTTGGCGATGGCGTAGTCGGGGGCGATGACGAGCAGGGTGCTGGGATACTGCAGGACCTTCTGGTGGGAGACCACACCCTCAGGAAAGTCCCAGACGGGGATCCAGAAGTGGCGGATGATGTGCAGGTATTCGGTCGTCGGTGCATACCGGAAAAGCTGCGGTGCCGGCGTGCCCGGATCCTGCAGTTGCCCCCGGCTGATGGGGTCGGTCGAGGATGCCACGTGTCGGATTTTATCAATACGTCCTTGCGCTGAACGGTTTACGGTTGGGCCATGACTACCAATTCGGAACTGTTTGGGACAGCGAACGCTCGATTGACGGAGATAGTCGAAGGTGTGGAGGACTGGACGGCATCTTCACCGTGCACGGGCTGGACGGTCCGCGACGTCCTCGACCACCTGATCGACACGGAACGCGACTTCCTCGGACAGCATGAGCTCGACGCTGGCCCGCGGCCTGATACCGCCCAGGAACCTGCCGACGGGTGGCGGACCCACTCGTCACGCGTCCAGGCAATCCTCGATACTCCTGAACTTGCTGAGACCCGGTTCGACGGCTTCTTCGGCCCGACAACGGTGGGAGCGACACTCGCGAGGTTCTACGGATTTGACCTGGTGGTGCACCGCTGGGACATTGCACGCGGTGCGGGGGTTGACAGCAGGTTCACCGATTCGGAGCTCGACCTCATCGAGCAGTCCCTTGAGGGCTTCGGCGAGCACCTCTATATGGAGGGCATCTGCCGGCCGGCGCTTCCTACACCCGCCGACGCGAGCCGGGAGACCCGACTCCTCGCGAGGATGGGACGCGACGCGCAGTGGCGACCGTCCGTCAACGCCTGACCAGCTGCGTTGAGTGAGCAGGACACACCCCTGAAAGGCATCCGTCAGGGGTATGTCCTGTCAACTCATGACGGGGTCGGTCCCTCGCGCAGCTGGCGCACCAGATCCAGTACGACGGCGCTCAGGTCGCCGTTGTTCTCAGCGGCCACGCGGCGCTGGCGCTGGTACCCGGCACCGCGCTTCAGGATCTTCTCGACGTCGGCCAGCTCCTCCGAGCAGCCCAGCTTCGCCGCAACGGGCTCGAGCCGGTTGAGCTCGTCCATCAGGTGTTCGGTGACCAGCAGTTCAGTGCCGGCAGCGTCGAGGATGATGATGGCCTCTAGTCCGTACCGCGCTGCGCGCCACTTGTTCTCCTGCACATGCCACGGAGGCATGGTGGGGATGGATCCGCCGTTGTTGAGGGTGGTGGAGAAGTCGTCAACGAGGCACTGGGTCAAAGCGGCGACGGCGCCGACCTCCTCGAGCGTGGACAGTCCGTCACACACACGCATCTCAATGGTGCCCAGGTTGCCGACCGGGCGGATGTCCCACCGGATTTCGCTCACCGTGTCGATCACTCCCGTGGTGAACATGTCCTGCACATAGGCCTCGTACTCGCTCCAGGTGGGGAACTGGAACGGCAGCCCGGCGGTGGGAAGCTGCTGGAACATGAGGGCACGCTGGGAGGCGTACCCGGTGTCCTCGCCGCCCCAGAAAGGGGACGAAGCGGAAATGGCCTGAAAGTGCGGGAAGTAGTTCACCAGGCCATCGAGCACCGGCAGGACCTTGTCGCGATGATCCAGGCCAACATGGACGTGGACGCCGTAAATCACCATCTGCTGACCCCACCACTGGGTACGATCAATGAGTTTGGCGTAGCGTTCCTTGTCCGTCACCGGCTGGGAACGGGGCGCACTGAAGGGATGAGATCCGGCGGAGAACAGTTCGACACCCATCGGATCCGTTACTTCGCGGACAGCGGCGAGCGAGCGGCTCAGGTCTTCTTTCGCTTCCGCGACGGTATGGCAGATTCCGGTCACGATCTCAACGGTGTTGAGGAGCAGCTCCTGTTTGATGTGCGGGTGTTCGTCGTCGGCCTGCAGTTCAGGGTGCCGCTCGTTGACGCCCCGGAGGACTTCCTTCGCTACTGAAACGAGGTCGCCGTTGTACCGGTCGACGAGTGCGAGTTCCCACTCAACCCCGAGGGTCGACTGCTCGGACTTCGCGAACTCTAACTTCAATGCTGTGCTCCTGACCGGTACCGGACGGTGGGTGATTGCTGCCTCGGTATCGCGCCATCGCGGGTGAGAACTGAGCCCAATAGTAGTGCAGGCGGCCTGTCGAACCCTCGCTGAAGTCTTCCGCGCCACCTAGTGTGAAGAACATGTCTTCGCGAGCTGGTGGGGAAAACCGCCACGGACAGGGCGGCCGCGTGAGCGTTCAGGAACAGGGAAGGAATCGGTATGTGGTTCGATAGCTGGGCTGATATCGGGCGGATACTCCTTATAGGATCGGCTGCCTACGCGCTTCTCGTCGTGGTTCTTCGGGTGTCGGGCAAGAGAACCCTCGGCCAGCTCAATATCTTCGACTTCATCGTCACTGTTGCCTTCGGGTCGACCCTGGCGACCATCCTGCTCAATTCGGATGTCTCGTGGACGGAGGGTGCGTTCGCACTCGCCCTGCTGGCGGGGCTGCAGTTCATGGTGGCTTTCACTTCGTCCCGCCGCCCGGGCTTCAGGGAATCAATCACTTCGCGTCCGGCTCTCCTGTTCAAAGACGGCGAGATACTCGAGGCAGAACTGCGCAGGAACCGTCTGACCAAGTCGGAACTGCTACAGGCAGCGCGCATGCAGGGCAACGGTGACCTCTCACAGATAGCGGCAATCGTGCTTGAGACGAACGGCAAAGTCAGCATCATCTCCACCCAGAAGTATGGGGATGGTTCCGCGTTGGAGAACGTACTGGGGCCGGAGCATAATTGAGCGGGTGCCGATCCTGAACAAAGACATGGTCCTGTGTATCTCCCTCGCAGCGAGGCCGAGCAACATCGGAACCCGGTTCCACAACTGGCTGTATGACGAACTGGGGCTGAACTACATCTACAAAGCGTTCACCACCACTGACCTGCCGGCAGCCATCGGCGGAGTGCGTTCGCTGGGTATCCGCGGCTGCGCCGTATCGATGCCGTTCAAGGAGGACGTTATTCCGCTCGTCGACCGGATGGACCCTTCAGCAACCGCGATTGATTCTGTGAACACCATCGTGAACGATGACGGCGTCCTCACCGCCTACAACACCGACTACCTGGCCGTCGCGGAACTGATCGGACAGCGACGGGAGGTGACGCCGTCGTCGTCTGTTTTGTTGCGCGGATCCGGCGGCATGGCGAAGGCCGTTGCGGCAGCCGTGCGGGATGCCGGCTTCACCAGGGTCACCGTCGTGGCGCGGAACGAGGACGCCGGGCGGAGACTGGCGGAGCTGTACGGCTTCGAGTGGCAGGCAGAGCCCGGCAATACCACGGCAGACCTGCTCATCAACGTGACGCCGCTCGGGATGACCGGTCAGGACGAGGACGTCCAGTCGTTCAGCGATGAAGCGGTGACGGCGGCGTCGCTGGTGTTCGACGTCGTTGCGCTGCCGTCCGAAACACCCCTCATCCGCGCAGCCCGCCGGGCAAACAAGCCGGTGATAACCGGTGCGGAGGTCATTGCGCTGCAGGCAGCCGAGCAGTTTGTGCTCTACACCGGGGTCCGGCCGACGGCTGAGCAGATCCGCCTGGCGGGCGAGTTCTCGCGCCAGCCCGCCTAGAAGTCAGCCCAGAACTGGTTCGACGACGACGGCGACCCTCTCCTCGCCGATCCTCGTCAGCACCAGCGTGGCCTTACGCACGGACTTCCTGGAGCCGGTGAGCAGCTGTTTGCGCAGCTCCTCCGGGGTGACGGAAGTGCCGCGCTTCTTGATGTCCAGGACGCCGATGTCGTTGGCCTTGACCCAGGCTTTCAGGGCCTTCACGTTGTAGGGCATGACGTCCAGGACACGATAGGGCCGGGCAAACGGCGTCTCCACGAGGTTGGGCGCGCAGATGTAGGCGATGTTGGGGTCGACAAGGTGTCCACCGATCTGGCGGGCGACGTCGGCGACCAGCCCGGTGCGGATGATTGCGCCGTCGGGCTCGTAGAGGTACCCCTCAGCGGGGCCGATCGGGGCGTCGTCGTCCGCTCCGAAGTCACTCTCACTCGTGAGTTCAGTCGCGCCGTCGGTACGGATGAGCAGGGCGCTCCGGCGCACGTTGTCGCGGCGGAGGGCGTTGAACCACAGGACCACTTCCGCGACATCGCCGTCCACCGAGACCCACTGCGCTTCGCAGCCGGCAGGAATTGCCTCGTGGGGGATACCCGGGCCGAGCTTCACCCCGACGGGCATACCTGTGTCAGCGAGCGCTTCGACGAAGGACAGCGGCGGGGAGAACGCTTCGGGATCGAACAGGCGCCTGGTGCCGGAGCTGGAAGTGGTCCGCCGGGCGGGATCCAGCCAGACGCCGTCGTACCCCGCGAGGTCTACAGCTGACGCATCGGCATTCAGGACCGTCGCATTGGACCAGGGCAGGAGGTTCATCGTGGCGGCAGCTGCGGTGGTTTCATCGAGCTCGACGGCGGTGACGTCCCGCTCAAGGGTGGCGAGCGCCATCGAGTCGGCACCGATCCCGCAGCCCAGGTCGGCAACCTTCTGCAGCCCGGCGGTCACGTAGCGCTGGGCGTGCCGGGCAGCGACGTTGAGTCGGGTCGCCTGCTCAAGGCCAGCGGGCGTGAACAGCATCCGCGCCGCGAACGGGCCGAACTTGCTCTGTGCCTTGGCACGAAGGCGGGACTGCGTGAGGGCGGCATTGACCACATCAGGGGCATGACCTGCCGCGCGGAGCTGCTCATTGAGGCGGAGACTGTCCGCTTCGGAGTAGGGGCCAAGCGAGTTGAGCAGTTCCCAGCCCTCGGGAGTCAGGACGGGCTCAAGAAGGTTCTGGGTCAAGGTATCGCTTTCCGCTGGGCTTTCGGCTGAAGTTTGGAACGGCCTACGCCGGGTCCTTCAGTTTAGGGCGTCTGTTGACGGCAAGCGGCAGCGCGTGTGGATTGCGATGGCTCTTGCACAGCAGACAGACGTACTGCTCTGACGGAGGACACCATCCGTGCAGTGTTCGGGCTCGACAGCCGGGTGATCATTGATCCCACCTCCGGCGCGCCACTTATGTTGCCGCTCGGCCGCCATCACGGTCGACATACGGCAGAACCGGAGTCGGCCCGGCGGTAACAGTTTCTGCTGCCAGGCAGGGCGGTGACACGGGGGTGCCGCTGCCCGGTCATGTTGCTGGTGATGTCCGGTTTTTCACTCGTTTACACCTTCGAGCGAAAATGTCGGTGGTGGGTGATCAACTTGTTTCATGACTATGAAGGAGCAGTTCCCTCCGGATGCTGATGGTGCGCGGATTGGGCTGACATCGGTGTGGGAGGGTTCCTCGGTGCCGGCTCCTGCCGGTCCGCGTGGACACGTGCATCTCCCGCCGGTGGATTCCTTCGACCTGTCGGGGGCGGTGGATGCGTTGGTTCTGGTCAATGAGTTACAGTCCTGGGCTGAAGCGCAGAAGGTGAAGCTGGTGAACCGGATCCGGGAGCATTACCGGGTGAAGGCCTTGCTGCAGTACGAGGTGAGTGGTGCCGCCGAGGAAGAGGCTTCGTTTCACGCCGCTGAGGAGGTGGGTGCGGCGCTGCGCCTTCCCACCCGAACCGCGAGGGCCCTGGTCGAGTCCAGCGAGCGTCTAGTCCACGCGTATCAGCGCACGTTCATCGGGTTGGAGTCCGGGAAGCTCTCATGGCGCCACGCCGCGACGATCGTGGAGGAATGCGTCGGCGTCCCGTCCGATGCCGTTGCCCGGTTCGAGGAGGAGCTGATCGATACGGCCGAGCACTCCACGGTGGCGAAGCTGACCCGGCAGGCGCGCGGACTGCGGCAGATCTTGCACCGGGAAGCGGCCCCGGAACGTAAATCACGTGCGGAAGCCGAGCGGCGTGTGGTGCTGGAACCTGCCGCTGATGGGATGGCCTGGTTGAGCGCTTACCTGCCCGCCGAGCAGGCCTGCGGGATCTACAACCGGATCGACGCCGGAGCCCGCTTCCTCCAGGACCCGGACGAGGACCGCACCCTCACACAACTACGTGCCGATGTGTTTACCGACCTGCTCACGCATACCTGCGCCAGCGACCCCAGCACCGGGGCGGGCTTCCGTGGCGTGGGTGCCACGGTCCACATCACTGTCCCGGCCCTGGCCGTCCTGAACCAATTACCCGGTGCCGGTAGCGAAGGGCCCGGCTCCGAGACCGCCTACGGGGCTGACCATACTGGGAGTGGTGGCGAATCGGCCTCCGCTGACCAGCGCCTGTACGCGGTCCTGGAAGGCTACGGTCCGATCGACACTGACACCGCAGCCCGTCTCGCCGCCCACGCGCCGTCCTTCACCCGCATCCTGACCCACCCGGAAACAGGAGCGGCGCTATCCATCGGCCGGACCGCGTACCGGCCACCCAAACACCTTCAGGACTGGGTCCGTGTCCGCGACAAAACCTGCCGACACCCCGGCTGCAACCGGGCAGCAACCGCCACCGAGATCGACCACACCATCCCCTGGCACCAGGGAGGGTCAACCACCCACACCAACCTTGCCTGTCTGTGCAGCAAACACCACACGCTCAAAACCAACGAACACTGGCATTACAGGCAACCCGAACCCGGAACCATCATCACCTCCTCGCCAGCCGGCAAAACCTACACCACCCAACCGCCACCCTTCTGAGCCGAGAGCGGTGCCGGCGGTGCCGACCTGTTTCCGGACGGCCTCGGGTGCTTAGGCGCCTGGGGTGCTTGTACAGGGGCCGGTTTCCCAACTTCAGAACGAACGGCTTCAGTGCGAATGGCGCGGCCTGTCGAGTGCGCGGGGCGTCGCGTCGTCGTGCCCGGATTTACACCCCTCTGGCACTCGCCTTGACCGAGTGCTAACCGTTTGCATAAAGTCAGACTTGGCACTCTCGCTATGAGGGTGCTAATCCTTCGAGGATGCGCCAACCGGCACCGCGACGACGGTCAGCGCCTGCTCGATACCCCGATTCATTCAAACCAAGTGAAGGAGAGGTCCGAGTGTCGGTCTCTATCAAGCCTCTTGAAGATCGTATTGTTGTCCGCCCGCTGGAAGGCGAGCAGACCACCGCTTCCGGTCTGGTCATCCCGGACACCGCCAAGGAAAAGCCCCAGGAGGGCGAGGTCGTCGCAGTAGGCCCCGGCCGCGTTGACGACAACGGCAACCGCGTTCCGGTCGACGTTGCTGAAGGCGACGTCGTCATCTACTCCAAGTACGGCGGAACCGAGGTCAAGCACGGCGGCCAGGAGTTCCTGGTTCTCTCCGCTCGCGACGTTCTGGCGATCGTCGTCAAGTAGTTGTGCAGAAGAACCCCGGTCGAATCAGGCCGGGGTTCTTTCCTGTAAGTACACATCCCTGCACACGCCTGAAAGGAACGTAACAAACAATGGCAAAGCAGTTGGAGTTTAACGACGCCGCTCGCCGCTCGCTGGAAGCCGGCGTCGACAAGCTGGCCGACACCGTCAAGGTGACGCTCGGCCCCCGCGGACGCAACGTCGTCCTCGACAAGAAGTGGGGCGCCCCCACCATCACGAACGACGGCGTGACCATCGCCCGTGAGGTTGAGCTGGACGACCCGTACGAAAACCTCGGCGCTCAGCTCGCCAAGGAAGTTGCCACCAAGACCAACGACGTCGCCGGTGACGGTACGACGACGGCCACTGTCCTCGCACAGGCACTGGTCAAGGAAGGCCTGCGCAACGTTGCAGCCGGTGCAGCACCAGGTGCGCTGAAGCGCGGCATTGAAGTTTCCATCGAAGCTGTTGCGGAGCGCCTGCTGGAGAACGCCCGCGAGGTCGTCGGGAAGCAGACCGCAAACGTTGCCGCCATCTCGGCCCAGAGCCAGGAAGTCGGCGACCTGCTCGCCGAAGCGTTCGAGAAGGTCGGCAAGGACGGCGTCATCACGATCGAGGAATCCTCGACCACGCAGACCGAGCTGGTCCTCACCGAAGGTATGCAGTTCGACAAGGGCTTCCTGAGCCCCTACTTCGTCACCGACGCCGAGCGTCAGGAAGCCGTCCTCGAAGACGCACTGATCCTGATCAACTCCGGCAAAATCTCCGCTCTGCAGGAATTCCTGCCGTTGCTGGAGAAGGCGCTGCAGGCCGGTAAGCCGCTGTTCATCATCGCCGAAGACATCGAAGGCGAAGCACTGTCCACCCTCGTGGTCAACAAGATCCGCGGCACTCTGAACGTGGTTGCGGTCAAGGCTCCCGGTTTCGGTGACCGCCGCAAGGCCATGCTCCAGGACATCGCCACCCTCACCGGTGCGCAGGTTGTTTCCCCGGATCTCGGGCTGAAGCTGGACCAGGTCGGCCTCGAGGTGATGGGATCGGCACGCCGTATCACCGTTACCAAGGACAACACCACCATCGTTGACGGTGCCGGCAGCGAGCAGGATGTTGCCGATCGTGTTTCGCAGATCCGCGCCGAGGTTGAGCGCACCGATTCTGACTGGGACCGTGAGAAGCTCCAGGAGCGTCTCGCGAAGCTGGCCGGCGGCGTCGGCGTCATCAAGGTCGGAGCAGCCACCGAGGTTGAGCTCAAGGAAAAGAAGCACCGCATCGAGGACGCAGTGTCCTCAACCCGCGCCGCCCTTGAAGAGGGCATCGTGGCAGGCGGCGGTTCTGCCCTGATCCACGCGTCGAAGGTCCTCGACGAGGACCCGAACGTCCTCAAGCTTGAGGGCGATGCGGCAACCGCCGTCGGTCTCGTCCGCCGCGCTCTCGTCCAGCCGCTGCGCTGGATCGCCGAGAACGCGGGCTTCGAAGGTTACGTTGTCATCGACAAGGTCAGCCAGCTCGAGGTCGGCCACGGCTTCAATGCCGTCTCCGGAGAGTACGAGAACCTGGTCGACGCCGGCATCATTGACCCGGTCAAGGTCACCCGCTCCGCACTGCGCAACGCAGCGTCAATCGCCGCGCTGGTCCTCACCACCGAAACACTGGTGGTCGAGAAGCCGGCCGACGACGAAGAGCACGGTCACGGCCACAGCCACTAGCTGCAACTGCAACTGTGCCCCTGCGACGCCCCGGTCCCTCGGACCGGGGCGTCGTTGTCTTCATCACCGACGCCAGCGTCAGTGAATTTGATCACTCGATAGGGCGCCGAAAAGCCGGTGACACCCGGGATCACCAACTTTGCGTGCTGTGCCCGGCGGGCACAGGCTTGATGAAAGCGCGGTGGTCGAATCGCCCGGAATAGGGAGCGCCGTCCGTTCGTTACGATAGAACCCGCACAACCGGCGGATCGAAGCCGGTGGTCCCGTCCTCCACATCCCCCTGAAAGAGGCGCCGCGTTGAGCGAACAGTCGACTCCCCATGATCCCTTTGGCTTCGTCGGCCTGACCTACGACGACGTCCTTCTGCTGCCCGGCCACACCGACGTCATCCCGTCGGAAGCCGACACCAGCTCTCGGGTGTCCAAGCGCATCATCGTTCAGACCCCGCTGCTGTCCTCCGCCATGGACACGGTGACCGAAGCCCGCATGGCCGTGGCAATGGCGCGTCAGGGTGGCCTCGGTGTCATCCACCGCAACCTTTCGATCGCCGACCAGGCCGAGCAGGTTGACCGCGTGAAGCGCAGCGAGTCCGGCATGATCACCAACCCGGTCACCATCGGCCCCGACGCAACCCTCCGCGAGCTCGATGACCTGTGCGGTCACTACCGCGTGTCCGGACTCCCAGTGGTCGACGGCCAGGGCAAGCTTCTCGGCATCGTCACCAACCGCGACACCCGCTTCGTGTCCGAATCGGAATTCCCCCACCGTCTGGTCCGTGAAGTGATGACCCCGATGCCGCTGGTTACCGGCCACGTCGGCATCAGTGGCGAGGACGCTATCGGCCTCCTTGGCAAGAACAAGATCGAGAAACTGCCGCTGGTCGACGACGACGGCGTCCTCCGGGGCCTCATCACCGTCAAGGACTTCACCAAGGCGGAGCAGTATCCGCTGTCAACCAAGGACGACGAAGGCCGCCTCCGCGTCGGAGCAGCCATCGGCTTCTTCGGTGACGGTTGGGAGCGCGCCATGACACTGGTCGACGCCGGTGTGGATGCGCTCTTCGTGGACACCGCCAACGGTCACAGCGCCGGCGTGCTGGAGATGATCGCCCGGCTGAAGGCAGAGAAGTCCGCCGCGCATGTCGACATCATCGGCGGCCAGGCTGCCACCCGCGAAGGCGCCCAGGCACTGATCGACGCCGGTGCCGACGGCATCAAGGTGGGCGTTGGTCCCGGATCCATCTGCACCACCCGTGTTGTGGCGGGTGTCGGCGTTCCTCAGGTCACGGCCATTTACGAGTCGGCGAAGGCCGCCATTCCTGCCGGTGTACCCCTGATCGCCGACGGCGGTCTCCAATACTCGGGCGACATCGGGAAGGCACTGGTCGCCGGTGCTGACACCGTGATGCTCGGCTCCCTCCTCGCGGGTTCGGCCGAGGCACCGGGTGAGCTGATCTTCGTCAACGGCAAGCAGTACAAGACCTACCGCGGCATGGGCTCCCTGGGTGCAATGCAGACCCGCGGCAAGAACACCTCGTACTCCAAGGACCGCTACTCGCAGGGCGATGTGATCGGCGATGACAAGCTCATTCCCGAAGGCGTCGAAGGCCGCGTGGCCTACCGCGGGCCGCTGTCGTCGGTTGCGCACCAGTTGGTTGGCGGCCTCCGTCAGACCATGTTCTACACGGGCGCACGCACCATTCCTGAGCTGAAGGCCAAGGGCAAGTTCGTGCGGATCACTTCGGCTGGTCTGAAGGAGTCACACCCGCACGACATCCAGATGACGGTGGAAGCACCTAACTACGGCTCCAAGTAGCCCCCGAGCACGCAAAAGCGCCGGTGCCGTGCAGGATCGTGGAATTAGTTCCACGAACCTGCACGGAACCGGCGCTTTTGTCTTCCCTGGAGCGCTTGACGTGCTCCTACAGCGGTCCGAACTGCAGGCTGCCGCCCTGGCCTTCGTGCGTCAGGGCCAATTCCTCCAACGACTGCCTCAGCTCGGGTTCACTTTCGATCCGGGTGCGGAAGAGACGCGTTGCATTCTCGATGTGCCATGCGGGAATGAGGAGGGTCCCGGCAAAGAATGCGATGACGAAGAATACGCCGATAACGGCGCCGGCAACGGAACCCGGACTGAGGCTCGCTTCCCCGGAGAGTCCGAGCGCCACCATGATCCCGCACGAGCCGAGGGCCACCAGAGCAACTCCCGTCCAGGCACCACTCATCCTACGCGGAGCCCTCGACGACGCCGGGTGGCCGGACGAAGGGACCTTCCTGCTCCGCCGACGGGCCTTAAGTACCGCTGCAATGGCGCCGGTGATCAGGGCACCCGCAACGGCGTAGGGAACAGCGTACGGTGCGGCGAAGGCAGATATCACTGCAATCAGAGCCAGCCATGCGCACCAGAAGTACATCATGAGGCAGGTTGCCCGGCTCTGTGCATCATTGAGCGCCATGCGCCTCAGGATGCTTGTGGTGCCCTGCCCGGAGGAACTGAGTTGGGGTGACATCCAATACTCAAGGGGACGCGAATACTGGTTCACGCCGAGCCTTCCGTAGGGCGGTCCAGATCCAGTGCTTCCTCGAACAGTTTCAGCGCATCGGACTTGCTGACTTCGCGCTGGGTGGCTTCGTCACCTTCACCTGTAGCCAGATGCCATGCGCCCGATTCATCGACCAGCAGGTTCGCTGTCCTGGGTTCGACACCCAGGCCATGGTGCTTGATCTGTGCGGCCACCGGACGGGGTTGAGGGCGACCGTTCGCCTCCGAACCAGGGCCTGAGTTGCGCAGGTAGTGCGCTGCTGCGTCGACCCCGAACTTCAGGACAGGATGATCGTTCTTCAGCGGGGTGAATCCGTGCGTGCCGTTTCCGTTCACGTTCGCCACGAAGACACCTCCCGCGGAGGCGACGACGAACATCACGTGATTGCCGTTGGGGGTCAGCAGGGCGATCTCGAGCCACTCGCCGGCGGTAGCCATGACGGCCGCAATGAATTCCGCTGGTCCCGAAACGACGAGGTCATCACCGTTCATCTGGGCCAAACCCCGCACCAGGAGCGTCGTCATGCCGGCTTTGGTCAGCTGCTCGTTGTCCGCCTGGGGAGTGAGTCGGAAGATGTCGCGACTCAGCGTGATCGACTCGCCCTCATTGAAGGCCAGGAGGGCGAGGATCTCGTGTTCCGTCAGCTGCAGTGAATCCGTGGTGGTCAATGCTCTCTCCGGGATCGATGGGGTTTGGGCAGGGTTCTCTTCACGACGCTACTATCCGAAGGCCCAGTTCCATGCATCTTCGGCTCCCTCCGCGAGGGCGTCCGCGCCATCGGAGATGACGTCGCCCGCATCGGATGCAAAGTCGGTAATTCTTTCGGTGACCGGCACGTCCCCGGACAGGAACTGCGCACCGGCCCACACAAGCGAGGCCGCTGCGAAGAAGGGAGCCGCGGGGGTGGGTGTGAGGCTGCCCGCAGCGAGGATGGTGGTGATGGCGCCATCCGCGACTACATGGCCGTCTCCCGACTGGATGCCCTGATAGGCCTGTCCCAGACCGGTCAGGATACTCAGTCCGCCGGCGAACTTGCCCGCGAGGTTCAAGGCGTTGAGAGTCTGGGTTCCGCGCAGGTATCCCACGCCGGCCGCGGTGCCGAAGTCGTCCGTCAGCAGACCGGCACGGTACATCGCGTTCAGGAGGCGCTCCGAGGAGAAGCCGCCGGCAGAGGTGACCCAGTTCGCGATCTGGAACGGCGGCCATGCGCCCAGATCGCCCACCGCGTTCCCGAACAGGTCGAGAAGATTCTCATTCCCGGAGCCTTCGGTACTGCCGCCGTCCGCGCTCGCGCGTGTCCCGTCAAAGCCGCCGGCACCGCCGCCCTCGTCACTCGCCGCTTCCTGATCGTCCGCCTGGCCCATCAGTGCACGGGACTGCGTTTCGAGCATCGCCGCAGCCTGATGCAGTTGCACCCGGAAGCTGGAATGCCACTGCGAACGGAAGCGATCCGCGTCGCCGCCCTGCCACGGGACACCGTTCAGTGCCGCCGTGATGGTTTGGTCGGCGGAGGTGATCGTGTGGCCGAAATTCCCCATGGACTGGGCGAGGCTGCGCAACTGTTCCGGGTTCGCGCCGAGCGTCTCACTTGTCATGTTCTGACTGTAAGCACCAATGCCAATCCGCGGCGATGGGCAGGTCTCCCCGCTGGGATAACCTAGACCGGTGACTTACGAGATTGAGATCGGCCGAAGCAAGCGCGGACGCAGGGCGTATTCCCTCGATGACATTGCAGTGGTCCCGTCCCGCCGGACCCGCGACCCGCTGGACGTCACGGTGCAGTGGCAGATCGATGCCTATCAGTTCGAGATGCCGGTCATCGCGGCTCCGATGGACTCCGTGATGTCGCCGTCCACCGCCATCACCATGGGCGAGCTCGGCGGCCTTGGCGTACTCAACCTCGAGGGCCTCTGGACCCGCTATGAGGATCCGGAGCCCGTGCTGGAAGAGATCGCCTCGCTCTCCACGGAAAGCTTCAGTCCCTCTGCAACCCGCCGCATGCAGGAATTGTATGAGGCGCCCATCCAGGCCGAACTGATCACCAGTCGCCTGGCCGAGATCCGCGAAGCCGGCGTCACGGTCGCAGGGTCCCTGACCCCGCAGCGTACGCAGGAGTTCTACAAGACGGTCCTGGCTGCCGGGGTCGACATCTTCGTCATCCGCGGCACCACAGTGTCCGCCGAACACGTCTCCAAGAATGATGAACCGCTCAACCTCAAGCAGTTCATCTACGAACTCGATGTCCCGGTGATCGTCGGCGGGGCCGCCGGTTACACACCGGCGCTGCACCTCATGCGCACCGGTGCAGCAGGCGTGCTGGTCGGCTTCGGCGGAGGAGCGACGACGACGACGCGGCGCGCCCTGGGCATCCACTCGCCCCTTGCCTCGGCCATCTCCGACGTCGCAGCCGCCCGCCGCGACTACCTTGACGAATCAGGCGGCCGGTACGTCCACGTCATCGCAGACGGTGGAATGGGAGCAAGCGGCGACATCATCAAGGCCATCGCAGTTGGCGCGGACGCCGTCATGCTCGGCTCTGCATTGGCGCGGGCCGAGGAAGCCCCCGGAAAAGGTTGGCATTGGGGGCAGGAAGCGCATCACAGCGAACTTCCCCGGGGCGATCGGGTCAACGTCGGCACCGTCGGGCCGCTCAAGGAAGTGCTGTGGGGGCCCTCGCATCACACTGACGGCTCGTCGAACATGATCGGTGCGCTGCGCCGCGCAATGGCCACCACCGGGTATTCAGACCTCAAGGAGTTCCAGCGGGTGGAGGTCGTGCTGTCGCCCTACCTTTCGAACGGCTAATTGCCTAAAGTTGGGGAACCAATCCGCAACAACGAAGGTGGATAACGGCCATGACCAGAGGTGCACTCAGCCCGCAGCAGCGCGAAGAATCTCTCGCCGCGCTGAAGTCCACGACCCAACCCGGCAAGGAACTGGACATCCTGATCGTGGGAGGCGGCGTCGTCGGCGTCGGCTCCGCCCTCGATGCAGTGACGCGGGGCCTCGATGTAGGGATTGTCGAGGCCCGGGACTGGGCAGCAGGCACATCCTCTCGGTCTTCAAAGCTGATCCATGGCGGGTTACGCTACCTCGAAATGCTCGATTTCGCCCTGGTTCAGGAGGCGCTGAAGGAACGCGGGCTGCTGATCCAGCGAATCGCACCGCACCTGGTCCGCCCCGTGCCTTTCCTGTACCCGTTGACCAAGCGTTTCATCGAGCGTCCGTACGTCGGGGCGGGCATCATCCTCTACGACACCATGGGCATGACGTCCGGCAACTCGCGCGGTGTCCCCATGCACAAGCACCTCACCCGCAGGGGAACGCTTCGGGCCGCGCCAAGCCTCAAGGATGACGCTATGGTCGGCTCCATCCGCTACTACGATGCTCAGGTCGACGACGCACGCTACGTGGTCAACATGATGCGCACCGCCGCGTCGTACGGAGCGAAGGCCGCGAACCGGGTCTCGGTCGAAAACTTCCTTCGGGAAGGCGAGCGCGTGGTCGGAGCACGCGTCAAGGACCAGGAGACCGGCGAGGAATTCGACATCCGCGCCAAGCAGATAGTCAATGCGACGGGCGTCTGGACCGACGAGACACAGGCCATGGTCACCGACCGCGGTCAACTGAAGGTCCGGGCGTCCAAGGGCATCCACCTCGTGGTGCCGCGGGATCGCTTTCAGTCGACCGTCGGACTCATCCTCCGCACCGAGAAATCGGTCCTGTTCGTCATCCCCTGGGGACGGCACTGGATCATCGGCACCACTGACACCGACTGGGACCTGGACAAGGCGCATCCGGCAGCATCGTCGTCGGACATCGACTACATCCTCGAACATGTCAACCGGGTGCTCAAGCGGCCGCTGACGCGGGAGGACGTCGAAGGCGTCTATGCCGGCCTGCGTCCGCTCCTCGCAGGGGAGAACGACTCCACTGCCAAGCTTTCCCGCGAACACGTGGTCGCGCACCCGGTGCCGGGCCTGGTGGTGGTAGCCGGCGGCAAGTGGACCACGTACCGGGTCATGGCGAAGGACGCAGTGGATGAAGCATCGCGCGCCCTCGACGAGCGGGTCCCTGACAGTTGCACCGAGACAGTTCCCCTGCTGGGGGCTGAGGGGTACAAGGCAGCCTGGAACAAGCGGGCACGGATGGCCGAAGAAGCCGGTGTCCACGTAGCGCGCGTCGAGCATCTACTGCAGCGGTACGGAACTGACGCTCACCATGTGCTCTCACTCATCAGGGAGAACCCGACACTCGCCGAGCCGCTGCCTGGAGCCGATGACTATCTCGGCGCCGAGGTGGTCTTCGCGACCACCTATGAGGACGCCCGCCACGTCGACGATGTTCTGACCCGCCGAACCCGCATCTCGATCGAATCCTGGGACCGCGGCGTATCAGCGGCCCCCGTTGTCGCCGACCTCATGGCGCCCCACCTGAACTGGAGTGAAGCGCAAATCGACCGCGAGGTTAAGCACTACCTCGCACGGGTCGAAGCCGAGAGGCTGAGCCAGCAGCAGCCCGACGACGTCTCAGCCGACAGCGCACGCATGGGAGTCGAGGACATCGTGCCGCTAAGCTAGTACCCGGATCGGCGCGCCGGTCAGGCACTGGCGTCGGGCGCATCCGTCCTGACGTAAAGTTCCCGAATTTCCCGTGAGAGGCCGGTTGTGACACCCCTCGACCTGCATGACGCCGAATTGACCACACCGGAGATGGTGATCCTCGACATGGTGGCGGAGGATAAGGCCGACGCCGCTGCCCAGTTGGCTGCCCGCTTGCATGCGTGCGGGCGGATTTCAGACCTTGAGGCCTTCCTCGCGCAGGTCAACTCGCGCGAGCACCAGATGGCCACGGGGCTGCCCGGCGGCATCGGCATGCCGCACGCCAGAAGCGATTACGTGAACCAGACCTCGATCGCAGTGGGTGTCACCCGCTACGGACACAGCCTTGATTTCGGAGCGATCGACGGACCGGCAACCCTGATCCTCCTGATCGCCACACCGGCAGGGTCCTTCTCGGAGCATCTGGAGGTGCTCGCCACGCTGGCGCGGTCCCTGTTCAAGGAGAACTTCCGCGAATCGCTCCGCAGGGCGCACGACGCCGAAGTGATCAGTGAGCTCATCAACTCCTCTCTGGTGTTCTTCGACCACTGATCAATCCGGAACTATGGCGCTATTCAGTTCGCCAGGAACGCCACAAAGCGGCATACGATCCCCCGAGCGCCAACAGCTCGTCATGGGAACCGAGTTCCGTAATGTTGCCGTTTTCCACCACAGCCACGCGGTCGGCGTCGTGAGCGGTGTGGAGACGGTGGGCAATGGCGACGACGGTACGTCCTTCCAGCACCGCGCTGAGCGATCGCTCGAGGTCGCGGGCAGCCTGCGGGTCAATCAAGGACGTTGCCTCATCAAGTACCAGTGTGTGCGGGTCCGCCAGGACCAACCGTGCCAGTGCAACTTCCTGCGCCTGCGCCGGCGTCAGCTCGTAGGCACCGGATCCCACCTCCGTCTCCAGCCCTTCGGGCAAGGCGCGCGCCCAGGACAGGGCACCGACGTCGTCGAGGGCCTTTTCAATCTCGGGTGTTGAGGCGTCGGCCTTCCCGAGCCGGATGTTGTCGGCCAGCGAGCCGACGAACACGTGGTGCTCCTGGGTGACCAGCGCAACCTCGCGGCGCAGTGCATCCAGGGGTCGATCCACCAACGGCACTCCACCCACTGTCACGGACCCTGCCGTGGGCGGATGGATACCGGCGATCAGCCGCCCCAGCGTCGATTTACCGGCTCCTGACGGACCCACCATTGCGAGGCGTTCGCCGCGCCGCAGTGTGAGGTCAACACCGTGCAGAACGTCGTGTCCGGGCCGGTAGGCGTAGCGTGCGCCTGAGACCGTGATGTCCTCTGATTCCGGTTGCTCGCCGGTGGCCGTCCGGTCTGCTGGCACGTTCTTGATGCCGATGATCCGCGCCAATGACGCTGCACCCACCTGGATTTCATCCGTCCACATGATCAACAGATCCACCGGGTCGATGAGGCGAACCGCAAACAGCGCCACGGTTGCCACGGCACCCGGACTCACCACATCATTCGTAGCCAGCCAGCTGCCCCACAGAAGGACACCTGCCACCGGAAGCCAGAAGGCCGTGTCCGCAGCAGGGAAGAGCACCGACCGCAGCCACAGGGTGTATCGCTCCGCTGCGAAACTGCCCGAAAGCGCCTCGTTCATCCTGTCCCGGCGCAGGGCTCCGAGACCGAGCGCATCGACCGTCCGGGCGCCCTCGATCGTTTCCGTGATCGACCCGTTGACAACGGCATAGCTCTCCCGCTCGGCCTTGTAGCCGGCGGAACTGCGCTTGAGGTACCACCTCGTCGCCGGGTAGAGCAGTGGAACGCCGACCAACAGTGCGAGCGACAGCAGGGGAGAAGTCAGGATCGCGGCGGCCAGCGTGATGAAGATGGTCACCACCGAAACCACGACCTGCGGAACGCCGAAACGGACGGTGTGGGAGACCGAGTCGACGTCGTTGGTGGTTCGCGAGACAAGGTCACCGGTGCCGGCCTTCTCCACGGTGGACAGCGGCAGCGAGGTGACCTGCGCCATGAAGTCCTCCCGCAGTTCTGCGAAGACCCTCTCTCCGAAAATCATGCCGGCACGGACTGCGAGCATGCGCAGGAGCGCCTGAATCACCAGGAAACCCAGCATCAGCAACGACATCGATGCGATGAATCCCGAGGTGGTTCCGGCAACCACGGCATCCACCACTTCGCCGAGGATGAACGGCCCAACCAGTCCCGCGGCTGCCGAACCGACATACAGGAGGACAACCTTGGCGAGCCCGCCGCGGTGCTGACGGATGAGGCGCAGGGACTCAGCTTTCACCTCACGGGCGTCGGCGACCGGCAGTTTGTCGGACGCCTCACTGCCCTGATCGGCCATGGGTTCCAATACCTGGGTGTCACTCACTGCGGATCACCACATTCCGGTAGGCGGGGTTCGAGGACATCAGCTCCTGATGTGTTCCTTCAGCTCGGCGGCGGCCATCCTCAAGGAAGACAACGTGGTCCATGGCTCCGAGCATCAACGGGCTGGCAGTGACGACGACGGTGGTTGCGCCACCGGCGCCGCGCGCCCCTCCCAGCCGCTCAGCGATCCGCGATTCGGTGTGTGCATCGACCGCGCTCGTCGGTTCGATCAGCACGAGCGTCTCGGCATCGGTCAGTAGCGCCCTAGCGAGGACCAGGCGCTGTCGCTGTCCGCCGGAGAAGCCTCGACCGCGTTCCGTGACCATGGAGTCCAGGCCTGCATCCAGTCCGTCAAGGATGTCCAGCGCACTTGCCGCCTCCAGGGCCGCGAGGATTTCCGCCTCGCTGTGCCGCCCATGGGGATCGAGTTGGCTGCGCAAGGTTCCGGTGAACAGTTGCGGGTTCGCTTCGCTCACGACGATCCGGCGACGTACCTCATCGAGGGGGATCTCGTGCAGCCCTGCATCACCCCAACGGACCAGTGCTTCCCTCAACACGGCGTCGTCGAAACGGCCCAGCCGCACTGCAAGGTCAGCCGAAGCCGCGGGGTCGGCTGAAACCAGCGCGGTCAGCCTTCCCGGAGTGAGCACAACATCGCTCGAGGTGTCTACAAGGGGAGCGGGCCCGGAGGGAGCGGGGGCTGCGGCGTCGTCAGTGACGTTCGCGTCCACCGAAAGCACGGTGATGATCTTCCGGGCGCCCACAAGCGCGCGGATGGAGTGCGAAACCCCGTCAGCTGCGCTCCTGATGGGCGTCATCAGGAATATCGAGTAGCCGAACAATGCGACCAACTGTCCCGGCTCAATCGCACCGTTCAGGACCAGGGTGGCACCTACCCAGGTGAACACCACACTGAAGGCGCCGGCGATGAATACCTGCGAGGCTTCGAGGGTGGCCAGCGAGCCGGCAACCCGGATGCCGGCGTCGCGGGTTTCTGCGGACCGCGTCCGGTATCTGCCGACAAAAATGTGTTCGCCTCCGATCCCTCGCAGTACGCGGAGACCGGCAACCGTATCCGCACCAACGGCGGTCATTTTTCCTGAGGCCTCGCGCTGTTCGCGCTGCCGTGCCTGCAGCGGCCGCACCACGAAGAGCAGCAGCGCGCAGCACACCGGAACTCCGATGAGCACAACAACGGCCAGCGTCACCGAGCTCAAAGCGATCAGCGCACAAACCACAAGCCAGGACACGAGCGCTCCTGCGAGCCGGGCGGCTACATAGAAGATTTCGCCGAGCCGCATCGCATCCGATGCCGCCGTCGACACCACCTCCCCGGTGGAAAGCCGCTGCGGAAGCGCATCCCCGGTGCGGGTGATCTTGTACCCCACGAGACGGATCGACTTGAAGGCGGCCTGCATCCAATTGCTGATTGCAGCGCGGTGCGCGAGCATGCCGGCGAAGGCCTGGCCGATCGTCAGCGCTACCAGGATGCTCGCCCACAGGAACAACGCGTCCCAGTTCCGCCCGATGATGCCCTGATCGATGGCGCGGCCCAATGCGAAGGGGACCACCGCCTGCGCCACCATCAGGAGCGTTTCCAGTACGACGGCGCCGGCCAGCGTGCCCTTCTGCCTGGACGCAAGCCACACCAGATAGCGGGAGGGTGACCGGAGATTGGGGGGACCCGGGTCTGGGTAGGGATATGAGCGCACGACAGTCCATCGTAGCGACTAATCCTCCGAAGTGATAGATAATTCCCAATCACTTCTGGGAAGTGATACCCATCTCGCTTAGCGGGCCGCAATTCGTTCCGTTTGGACGGCAGCGAGTACCGTTAAGAAGTGTTGAAAACCGCGCTCAAGCCGCGATGGATCCTCTCCCTGGTCCTCGCCATGGCTATCGCCGCGCTTTTCGTACTGCTGAGCCAGTGGCAGTTTTCGCGGTCGCAGGACTCCGCTCCGCCGCCCCCGAGCACCACCGAGGTCGTCCGGCCCCTTACCGAGGTTTTCCAGCCCGGCGTGCCCATGACTGCCGGCATCGCAGACCAGATGGTCCGCATGGAAGGCACTTTCCTGCCGGACACCCGGGTGCTGGTGCAGACCAGGTTGCAGGGAGACCGCGACGGTTTGTGGGTGGTCTCTGCGTTCGAAGTAGACGGTTCCGGAGAGCCGGCCGCCGTGATTCCGGTGGTCCATGGCTGGATCCCCGATCCGGACTCGTCCTCCCAGGTTCCGGAAAGCGTCGGCGCGGGCATTGTCGAGGGACGGTTACTTCCTTCAGAGGCACCGGTGGTCCAGCGTCCTGTTCCCGGTCAGGTTCCTACACTGTCTGTCGCGCAACTCATCAATGTGTGGGACGTACCCGTCATGTATTCCGGCTTCGTGGTGTCTTTCGAAACCGCCCTGAACGGCAGCACCGCCCAGCCGGAGGCGCCTCTAGAGGCCGTCCGTGTCGGACCGCAGCCGCAGGAGACGCCGATCAACTGGCTGAACATCTTTTACGCCGTGGAGTGGTTCGTCTTCGCAGGCTTCGCCTTCTTCCTGTGGTGGCGGCTTGTCGCTGACGATCACCGGCGCACGCTGGAAGAGGAACTCGACCGGCACAGCGGCATCGACGACGCCTTTCCCAACGAATCCAGCCAGAACGAACCCACCACCGACGAGGTAAGAACGTGACCGAATCTGCACCCGCGAAGAGTCCGGCCGGCAAGCGCCGTTTCGGAGGAACCCACGCGCAAATCCTCTCAGCGCTCAGCTTCTATAAAGTACTCGCCTACGCCACCGGCGTCATGCTGCTGCTGGTCGTCGTGGAGATGGTGGCCAAGTACGGGTTTGGGGCAGAGATCATCGCCGGAGGATCAGCCGGAGCCCTTGGACTCGTCGAGGAAGCCCAGGTTGACGGCGCGGGCGGCTTCAACCTGTCGACGGCGGTCCTCATCGTCCACGGCTGGCTGTACGTGGTGTACCTCATCGCCGATTTTAGGCTCTGGCAGTTCATGCGCTGGCCGTTCTCCCAGTTCGTCATCATTGCCCTCGGCGGCGTGGTCCCGCTGCTGTCGTTCATCGTCGAGAAGCGCGTCCACCGCCGTGTCGAAGAAGAACTCGCCGCCCACCCCGAAGCAAAGACGAGGTACTGACAAGATGATGTGCAGCCTTACGCCCACTACCACTATTGTTGACGCGTGACTACCCCCGCTTCCGCTCCTGAACATCCGCCCGTACTCGTTGTCGATTACGGCGCGCAGTACGCCCAGTTGATTGCGCGCCGCGTTCGGGAAGCGGATGTCTACTCGGAGATCGTCCCGCACACTCTCAGCACTGAGGAGATGCTGGCACGCAATCCTGTGGCCATCATTCTCTCCGGGGGCCCGTCCAGCGTGTACGCAGAAGATGCTCCCCGCGTGGACCCTGAACTGTTTGACGCCGGTGTGCCTGTCCTCGGTATTTGCTACGGCTTCCAGGCCATGGCGTCTGCGCTCGGCGGTACGGTCGCGAAGACCGGCCTGCGCGAATACGGTTCCACCGACGTCACAGTCGCCAATGGTGCGCGGTCCATCCTCGAGGGGACTCCTGACCACCAGAACGCCTGGATGAGCCACGGTGATTCGGTGCATGAAGCGCCCGCGGGCTTCGAGGTTCTGGCCAGCACGGCAGGAGCGCCGGTCGCGGCATTCGCACATGAAGGCAAGCAGCTGTACGGCGTGCAGTGGCACCCTGAGGTCAAGCACTCCGCCCACGGTCAACAGGTGCTCGAAAACTTCCTGTTCAAAGGAGCGCGCCTTCATCCCAACTGGACCACAGGCGACATCGTCGAGGAACAGGTCGAGCGAATCCGCCAGCAAGTGGGCGATGCCCGGGTGATCTGCGGACTCTCCGGTGGCGTGGACTCGGCTGTTGCGGCGGCTCTGGTTCAGCGCGCGGTCGGTGACCAGCTGACCTGTGTTTTCGTTGACCACGGGCTGCTCCGTGAAGGTGAAGCAGAGCAGGTGGAGCGCGACTTCGTCGCCGCCACCGGTGTCAACCTCTACGTTGCGAACGAGCAGAAGCGCTTCCTCGACGCCCTTGAGGGTGTGGAGGATCCGGAAACCAAGCGCAAAATCATCGGACGCGAATTCATTCGCGCATTCGAAGAGGCTGAGCGCGCCATCATCGCCGACGCTGAGGCGCACGGGGAGAAGATCCGATTCCTCGTTCAGGGCACGCTGTATCCGGATGTCGTCGAATCCGGCGGCGGTGAGGGAGCGGCCAACATCAAGAGCCATCACAACGTCGGCGGGCTCCCGGAAGACCTGCAGTTCGAGCTCGTGGAGCCGCTGCGCACTCTTTTCAAGGACGAGGTCCGTGCCGTCGGCGCGCAGCTCGGCCTCCCGGCGGAGATTGTGGGACGCCAGCCGTTCCCGGGCCCGGGCCTTGGAATTCGCATCGTGGGGTCCGTCAACCAGGAGCGCCTTGAGCTGCTCCGAAAGGCTGACGCCATCGCGCGTGCCGAGCTCACTGCCGCGGGCCTCGATAACGAAGTCTGGCAGATGCCGGTCGTTCTCCTCGCCGACGTACGAAGCGTCGGTGTCCAGGGCGACGGCCGGACCTATGGGCACCCGATTGTGCTCCGTCCGGTGTCCAGCGAGGATGCGATGACCGCGGACTGGTCGCGGCTGCCGTATGAGCTGCTTGCCCGGATCTCCAACCGGATCACCAACGAGGTCGACGGCGTCAACCGCGTTGTCCTCGACGTGACGAGCAAGCCGCCGGGCACCATCGAGTGGGAGTAAGGCCGGCGCCCGCAACGGGCGTCGGTGAGGCACATGGACCGGCAGGTAAATTCCCGCCGGTCCGCGTTGCTTGCAGGGTCTGCGAGGCAGCGTCGGATAGCTTGTAAGACATGCCTATCTGGTCAAGATCAGGCCGTGAGGCCGTAGGGAAGAGGACAACCGTGCCGGAGCTGGATGCCGGGGACTCCGCTGAGGACTTCCTCATTCCGTGGCTGCGCAGGCTAGGTCCCCACGCAGGGACGGACACGCTGCTGCACTTCACGCCGTCGCGCTCCAACAGCATCGACCTCACCCATGCCCATCCGTCCGGTCTGGCGCAGCTCCTGGCCGGCCGGCGTACGCGGTTGTCAACGCTCCTTCGTGATTCAGACCAGTACGCCGCCGCCATGAAGGCTGCGCGGCTGCTGCGCGCCAAAGTGTATGAACTTGCCACTGAGCGCGGTATCGACGTCGGTTACCTGGCCGCCGGTACTGCCTCCTGGCGCACGGTGGACGACGACGGCCGCACAGACTCGCTGACCGCGCCGGTCCTCCTGACCTCCGTTGCGCTGACGGTGCACAGCTCCCAGGACGACTACGAGCTTCAGCTCACGGAAAAGGCCCGGCTCAACCCGGCGCTGGTGCGTACGCTGCACAAGGATCACGGCATCGACTTCGATCCCGACGCCGTTGCTCAGCTCGCCTACAGCACCGCGCGTTTCGATCCCCATCCGGTGCTGGATCGGCTCCGCGCACTGACCGACAACGTCCGCGGCATGACCGTCGAGCACCACATCCTCGTGTCGACCTTTGCGGACCTCGCCGACGTCGGAGCTGATACCGCAGTCCGTCCGGACCATCCACTCCTCGCCGCACTCATGGATGCGGCCCGTGAGGGTATCGACACTCCGTCCGGTGCTGAGGCGCCGTCCCGGGATACCCCGCTCGATGAGCGGCACCCATCCACCGAATTCCTGATCCTTGACGCAGATCCCGGACAGCAGCGCGTCCTCGACGCTGTCGCCGCAGGGGGTTCCGTGGTCGTCTCCGCTCCTCCCGGGACGGGGCAGACCCAGACAGCCCTGAACACAGCTGCGGCATTGGCGGAGCAGGGCAAGAGCGTGCTCGTCGTCGCAGAGCGGCGGGGAACCCTGAACCAGTTCGTTCAGGAACTCGATGCGTTGAATCTGGGGTCGCTGGTGCTCCAGCTCAATGCGAACAGCAATCCCGCCCAGTTGAAGGATCAGCTCCTCCGGGCAATTGTGCGCAATGAGAAAGCCGTACAGCCCAAACTGGCGACGCTGCACGAGACCCTCGTATCGCATCGGCACAAGCTCCTTGATCACGTCCGATCGCTGCACAACGTGCGCTCACGGTGGGGGTGTTCGCCGTACCAGGCCATGCAGTCCCTCGCTGAACTCACGTCGCTGAACCCTGCCCCGGCTACCACCGTGCGTCTCAAGCGCAGCGTCATGGACAGCATTCCCAATCGCGCGGAGCTCACCGGTCGGCTCCGCCGGGCGGCCGAACTGGGCGGGTTCAGCCGGGAAGCTACGCAGAGTCCCTGGTACGGGGCAAAGCTGCGCAACCGCAAGGAAACCGAGCACGCACACAGTCTGGCGGTTGACCTGGCCCGGGACATACCGCTGCTGCGGGAGAAAGTCCGGGCAGTAGCTGAACACTCGCACATCGAGCTGGGGACCACTTTCGAGGAGTGGGGCGGCCAGCTGGATTTGCTGGTCGCGGTGCGCGCCAGCCTCGACAAGTTCACCCCGGACATTTTCGACCGGCCGGTCACAGACCTCATCTCAGCGACCGCGCCCTCAGCCTGGCGGCGGGAGCGCACCATCGAGATGAGCTCGATGACTCGATCGCGTCTCCGCAGGGTCGCGAAGGAGTACATCCGACCCGGGGTTCATATTTCTGACCTGCACCAGTCCCTGGTGCAGGTGCAGGAGCAGCGCACGCTGTGGACCAAGTATGCGACGACCGAGCGCCACCCTTCAGTGCCCACAGGGTTGGCGGAGATCAACAGCTTCTATCGCTCGGTGGACGCCCGGCTGAACGAACTCGCGTCCGTTGTTGCGGACACCCCGGGGGAGCCGAAGCTTCCCGCCATGCCGCTCGATGAGCTGGAGTCCCGCCTCGCTGAACTCGCCCGGGACAAGCAGAGCCTTGCAACGCTGCCCGAGCGCACGCTGCTCCTTGATGAGATGCGGGAAAGCGGCCTCGGGGAGCTCCTCGACGACCTCGCGGCCCGCGAAGTGGGTGCCCGCCAGGTTGGGGGAGAACTTGAGCTGGCATGGTGGCAGTCCGCACTCGAGGCAATGATCAGTGGTGATGATTACCTCGCCATGTCCGACGGCGCCAGCCTGCGCACCCTCGAAGCTGAGTACCGGCTCGCTGATAACGCCCATGTCGCGTCCGGCGCAGGCAGGATTCGTTGGGCGCTGGCTGAACGCTGGCGAGCAGCGCTGGAAACCATGCCGGCGGAAGCTGACCAGTTGCGTGAATTGCTGCGCGAAGGCGAGCCCGGGTTGGACGCGCTGTGTGTGCAGGCAGACGAGCTGGTTACTGCACTGATGCCCGTCTGGGCCGCCAGCCCGCTGGTGTTGCCCCTGGTCCTTCCGCAGGACAAGACATTCGACGCCGTCATCGTGCTCGATGCCGAATCGATCTCCCTGCAGTCGGTGGTGCCCGCTCTGGCCAGGTCGCGGCAGGTCATCGCTTTCGGCGACGACCGCCTCGGCGGACCCCGCAGCTTCACCGTCTCGGTCGAAGACGGGCGCCGTAACACGCCGGAGCACCTTCCGAGCGCCTACCGGGCGCTTGCTGCGGTGCTGCCCTCGCTCGCGCTTCGGGACGTCTATCGCGGGGTCGACAAGGAGCTTATCCGATTCCTCAGCGAGCGGTTCTACGGGAACGAGCTCTCACGCCTGCCCTCCGGGTCGGAGATCACGGGCGTCGAGCGGGCTTTGACGGTCGAGTACCTGCCCGATGGAACGGGTATGCCAAGCTCGGACCAGGACGGCGTTGAGAGCGTCGCTGCCGAGGTCACCCGGGTTGTGGACCTGGTATTCGAACACATCCGCCGCCGGCCGAGCTTCTCGCTTGCAGTGGTCACAGCCAGCGCACGCCATGCGCAGCGCGTCGGTGAGGCTGTGCGGCTGTCGATGGCAGATGCGCCGTGGGCTGCTGATTTCTTCAAACCCGGCAACGAGTCCTTCCGGGTCGTCCCGATCGACCGCGCCGCCGGCCTCACCAGGGACGCCGTCATCTTCTCGTTGGGGTTTGGGCGGACGCCGCACGGGCGCGCGCTGCATAATTTCGGACCGCTTTCTGCTCCGGATGGCCGGGGGAAGTTCGTGGCGGCGATGACTCGTGCCCGGCACCGGTTGCACGTGCTTACCTGCTTCCGCCCCGAGGACCTCGATCCTGAGCGCTTGGGCCATGGCGCCCTCGACTTCTACGAGCTCCTGCGCCGGGAACTGTCCACGGATGCTCCTTCTGCCGCCAGCGGCCAGCAGGAATCGGCCAACGAGGATCCGTTGGTGGCGGATCTCGTGGAGCGACTCCGTCACCGTGGGGCAGCTGTGCACAGCAATTACGACGGCGTGCTCGACATCGTTGCCGCATCAACGGGTGGCGCGGGCAACGGCGAGGACGTGTTCGTTCAACCCGTCGCCATCGAGTCGGACGGCTCGGACCGCTATCGTGGCATGACGGTACGGGAGCGAAGCCGGATCCGTCCGCAGCTTCTGGAACGGATGGGCTGGCGCTACATGCCGTTGTGGACCATTGAAGTCTTCACTGATCCGGAAGGGTGTGCTGAACGAATCTCGGGATATCTTGGTCTGGAAGGGCCTGTCCGTCAGAATCCACTCCGGGCAGTTCAGGAGACGCCGGCAGGAAACGGAGACGCCATGGACAACGGAGCCGAGCAGGAGCAGGCCGCCGGGGAAGATCGGACTGCTGATCAGGCCATCGGGGAAGACAAAACTGCCGACCGTGAACCGAACGACACGTCGGAGGATGCTTCGGACGCCGCGAAGGCTCCTGCCGCAGTAGCGCAACCGAGTTCCGAAGCCACCACCAGCACTGCCCCGCACGGTGACGTTCTGCCACAGCGCGCGGCTGAGGATGACCCCCGATCGTGGAATGACGATGACGGCAACCACGAGGAGTGGTTGAAGGAGCAGAAGCCTCCGCACTGGAGCTAGCTCGCGTCGCCCTCCGCAGTGAGAACAAGGTGAACCTGGCCGGTGCTTGATGCACCGGCCAGTGCTGCTGCCTCGTCTGGATTCGCCGCGACAACCACAAGGCCGTCCTCAGACCCCGAGGGCGGTGCGAACGGACCGGCGCCGGGCTCATCCGATGTCCAGAGCACAGGAAGCCCGCGCGCCAGCACAGTGTTCTTTGCGGATGTCTCGAACCCGTTACCGGTACTGTGGACCACATCCACTCGCTGGCCCGGCGAGAGCAACTGCACCGTGGAGGCATCAGCGGGTCGGAGAGGGACAGCAACGGTACCTTTCGGGCTCCCGGCAAGGAGGCCTGCGCCCACAAGGAAATTCTGGGCCAGCACGTCGCCGGCGTAGACCGGGGTTGCCAGTTGCTGGCCGGCAACGAGCTCACGTGCTGTGAAGGAGTGCTCCGGGACGGCCGCTTCGGGCACCCTGACAAGAGCGAGCTGGTCCTCGGTAAGCACCGTGCCCACCGGCAGGTCCGTTGACGCAGCGACTACCTCCATCGTTGCCGGTTCGTGGGGCAGCAGCGCTTCCACGGCCACTCCTGCCGCCGCACACAGTGCGGCGGCAGCAAGAAGACGCCGTTTCCGAAAGATGAAGGCGCGAAATCGGCTTTGCAGAGGTTTGATGGCGGGAGCTGGCTTATTCATGAATCCAACGCTAGGAATGCCCTGGATCCGGCGCCGCACATACCGGCCTCATGTGGAAAAACCGCCCCGGGAGAACAGGCTGTGCAGGACAACCGGTCTTCCCGAGGCGGAGGAGTTTTTCGGATCCGGGCGGCTTAGGCTGGAGCCGCTGCTGCGGGCGTACTCGTTCCAGTCTTGGTCCCGGAGGAAGCAGACGAGCTGTCCGCAGTGGACTGCGTCGAGGACGGCTTCGGTGACGCTCCGGTTTCAACCGACGAGGAGGTCGATCGCGAGTCGGTGCGGTAGAAACCCGAGCCCTTGAAGACGACGCCGACGCTGTTGAACTTCTTGCGCAACCGGCCCTCGCACTCGGGGCAGACCGTCAGCGAATCATCCGAGAATGACTGTTGGACATCGAAGGCGTGGCCGCAGTCCCTGCAAGCGTAAGCGTATGTAGGCATGGACAATCCTCCTGTGGGAAAGCTGTTTGTGGGCCGTGCCGGTGCCGTAGCCGATCAGAACTTGGCACTCAACCCGTCCGAGTGCCAATTCTACACTGCCCAGTGTCATGATGCCTATCAGCGCGGGGAAGAGTGGTACAGGCGAGCGGGAGTGAAGGCACCCGGCAGCGGCATGTCGAGCGGAGTGGCTTCAACGCTTCCGGCGGGCAGGATCTCCTCGTCGTACAAGTACCCGAGTTGTTGCACCTCAGGCTGTTCAAGCATGAGTTGCGCCAGGAAACGGTCGTAATACCCACCCCCCTGACCGATCCTGTTTCCTCCTTCGTCCATGGCAAGGCCAGGAACAAGCACCAGCCGGAACGGCAACAGGGCCTCGAAATGGGAGCGTTCTCCGACAGGTTCCCAGAGCGGCGCCCGGGGGCTCTTGGCTAGCTGGACTCCGGGCCTCCACCGCACCCAGCTCAACTGGTACCGGGGTTCACACACGGGCACCACGACGTCGTAACCTGCCTCGACCAGGGCAGGAAGCAGCACCTCGGTGCCGGGTTCCGGCGGTGTTGACAGGTAGGCGGCAATGACACTGCTTTCTGCGGAACTTTCTGTGGAATTCACCGCAGACGGTCCGGTGCGCAGCCAGTCGAGCACCTGACCAGCCAGCGCCGCTGCCGCGGCCTGCTGCTCCTCACCCCGCAGACGACGACGCCGCTCCCGCAGCGCGCGCCGTAATTCCTCCTTGAGGGCCGAAGAACTCGCTTGGGGTATTGACGATGGCGCAGACGGATCCATGCTGGCACTGTACAGGGACTCCGCTGCGTCGCACGTGCATCCATTGAGCGGTCGATTATGTAGTGTTGATGCATGACTGAGCGACCAAGAGTGAACAAGGCCGTCATTCCTGCTGCTGGCCTGGGGACCAGATTCCTGCCTGCAACCAAGGCCATGCCGAAAGAAATGCTTCCGGTCGTGGACCGGCCGGCTATCCAATACGTAGTAGAAGAAGCTGTCGACGCCGGCATCAATGACATTCTGATGATCACCGGACGCAACAAGAGGGCACTTGAAGACCACTTCGACCGCGTGCCCTTCATTGAGCAGACTCTCGAGGACAAGGGCGATCTCGAAAAGCTTGCGTCGGTTCGCCGGGCTTCCGAACTGGGCGATATCCATTACCTTCGCCAGGGCGATCCCAAGGGTCTCGGCCACGCGGTCCTTCGCGCCAGGCTTCATGTTGGAGCCGAACCGTTTGCGGTTCTCCTCGGTGATGACCTCATCGACGAACGGGATGAACTCCTCGAAACGATGATCGACGTCCAGGCCAAAACCGGCGGCTCTGTCATCGCTCTTATCGAGGTCGATCCGGATCAGATCAGCGCCTACGGCTGCGCGGACGTCTCCTCACTGGAAGGGGAGGGCTACGTCAGGGTCAACAAGCTCGTCGAGAAGCCGTCGGTTGCTGAGGCGCCGTCCAACCTTGCAGTCATTGGGCGTTACGTCCTGCATCCCCGGGTCTTCGAAGTACTCGAAGAGACGGGGCCGGGCCGCGGCGGCGAAATCCAGCTGACCGACGCGCTGCAGACCCTTGCGGCCGCCGACGGGGAAGGCTCGGGCGTCTTCGGCGTCGTCTTCCGCGGACGTCGGTATGACACGGGAGACAAGCTGAGCTACCTCAAGGCAGTAGTAACTCTCGCTTCCGAGCGCGAAGACCTCGGCCCGGACCTGAGGAAGTGGCTGCAGGAGTTCACTGACTCCATGGACGGCTAAGCACGGAAATGTGGGGTCGGTTCGCCTGGCCGGTCACCCTGGAAGCCGGCAACATTGTTCTTCGTCCGCTCCGTCATCGCGACAAGAGCGAGTGGACGAGGGTTCGCCAGCGTAACCTCGAGTGGCTTTCGCCGTGGGAAGCCTCCAACCCCGCTCCGGGCGGTTATCTGCCCACGTACCATGAGATGGTCCGTGCACTGAATGCCCAGGTGCGGGCCGCCTCGGCCATGCCGTTTGTCATAGCGGAGAGGCCCGAGGGCGGCGGCCGGCCGGAGATGGTCGGCCAGCTCACCGTTTCAGGAATGGTATGGGGTTCGGCGCTGACCGCCACTCTTGGCTACTGGGTGGACAAGGACCGGGCGGGCAGGGGAATTGCTCCCACCGCGGTCGCCCTGGTGACGGACTACTGTTTCTGGCAACTGGGCTTGCACCGCATGGAAATCAACATCCGGCCGGAGAATGCCGCGAGCCTGCGGGTAGTACAAAAGCTCGGCTTCCGAGACGAGGGAATCCGGAAGTCGTACCTCCATATCGCCGGCTCGTGGGCGGACCATCGCTCTTTCGCGTTGACTGCGGAGGAGACCCCCGGCGGCCTGTTGCGTCGGTGGCAGGAAACCGCGCCGCGGCTGTAGCCAAACTATTCGATTTACCGTCGGACACACCGCGGTCAATGAGGGACCCACGAGACATCTGCTCCTAACGTTTTGTAGGTGGACTTCTCTCTGAACAGCTCAGTTGTACTGGCGGCGATCGTCGGGCTCTGGCTCATTTGGGTTGCTCCATATTTGCTGCGAAGCCGGCAGCCTTTCCCCGTGGCCGGCCCCGTACATTCCGCATTCTCAGCCACGACAACCGGGGACGCCGTGTTGCAAAGGAGCGTCATGACCAGGTCCGCCGCCGACGATTCAGAGTCCGTGACAGGGCCATCGACCGCAGGGAAGGCAGGCGGGTCATCCCGGGTCGGAGGATCGGCCGCCAATTTCAGGATCCGCTGGGATCGAGTCGCCATTGCACTGGTTGGAGCGACGGCGCTGGTAATTGCTTTGGTCACCTCTGTGCTTGCCGTCGTGGAGCTGGTCGCTTCGGTGGTTCCCGTGTTCGCTCTCGTGCTCGCCATCGCGAGCGTTGTGACGCTTCGCACGCTGGCGGTGAGGGGCCGCCGTCGTACGCCGCAGCCGGACGCTGGCGCTCCGGAACGCATCGTGCGCCAGGAGGAATCCGATGCACCGGTAGTTCACCGGCCCACCACGCTGTTCAATGCGGAGGAATCCGCGGAAGCTGAGGACAAGAACGACGACGTTCAGGCGTCGGCTCCTGCGCCCGTTCAGTTCACGGCAGCCGAGTTGCGGGCCGCGGCCCTGGCAGTGGCAGCTGAAGCGGGCGAGAAGCCGGCCGGCACGGGCATGCCCTGGCAGCCGGTCGAAGTTCCGAAGCCCACCTATGTCGAGGCTCCGAAGGCTGATCGGGAAGATCCGGCACCGCTGGATCTGCCGGAGGCACCGAAGCCGCAGGCAAAGACCCCGATCAAGAACGCTGCCGTGGCTCCAAAGGTGGAAACTTCTGTGTCCCCAGCTCCCCGGATGAACCTGGACGAAGTCCTCCAGCGTCGTCGGGCGTAACTGCCGGACTCGGCGTTCAGTGTCCGAGACCGACGAACGTGAATTGTTGGAAGGGCCGGCCATCGAGCCGGCCCTTTCTGCAGCGGCAGGTGCCCTGCTGGGTACCTTGGAGGCGTGGTCGCTGAGGGGGCTGCATCACCGGCCGGCCGCGGGTATTACGGGTATCTATGCTGTCCGATGCGATGGCGCGGACGGGCCCTTCGACGGGTTTCTGTGCGTCAGCACGCGGAACATCGAGGGTGACTTCCGTCGTTCAGTCCGGCTGGAGGGGCCAGGCTCCATCCCGCTCCTGGTGTGGAGTCATCCCAATGATCCGCTTCTGCCGGATCTGCCGTGGGCGTGTGATGCGCCTTCCGTCGGCCGTGATCTCTTCGGGGTTCCCGCCGCCGCTCTCACGACTCTTGGGTACCGACCCATGAGGCGGGCCGTCCTGCGCGCCGAGGCTGCGGGGGAGCTCCGTTTCCTCAAAGTCGTGCAACACGGCCGTGCCGCCCTACTTCGCCACCGCCACGAGCTGCTTCACAACGCGGGCATCCCTGTTCCTCCGCCCGTCGACTCGCCTGCACACGATGTTGTCGTGACCCTGCCGGTGCCGGGTGTTCCGCTGGCTCAACGCCTCATGGTGAACGGCGCATCGGAGCTTGATCCCCGGGCGCTGGTCGGCCTGCTCGCACAGCTCCCGCCTACGGCGAGAAACCTTCCCGAGCGGCCGCCCTGGTCTGCCCGCGTCCAGGATTACGCGCGCGCTGCAGCAGTAGTGCTTCCCGCAGAAAACGAGCGGATCCTCGTCCTTGCCTCCCGGGTGGAGGAGATGATCCGTGCCGCTCCATCAGGTCCTGTGGTACCCACCCACGGGGATTTCTACGAGGGAAACCTCCTGGTGCGGGACGGCTCTGTCACGGGCGTACTCGATCTCGACAGCGTAGGCCCTGGCCACCTTGTGGACGATCTGGCGTGTTTCCTGGCGCATCTTGCCGTTCTGCCGTGCGTGGACGCGCGCTACACCGAAGTGCCTGCGGCGTTGGTTCGGTTCCAGCAGGCCTTTGAAGAGGTAACGAACCCGTTCGCGCTTCGGGCACGGGCGGCAGGAGTGGCACTAACCCTGATCGCTGGTGCGCGAAGGCCAGGGCAGGACGCCGTCAGCGGCACGTGGAGGGCCGACGCGTTGGGCAGACTGCGCGTGGCCGAGGACTTTCTGAAGCCGGATGGGACTTCTCCGGCTTCGTGAGAGTTTTCTCATCGGGCTCTCCTCAAGTTCTCACAGTGGGGCGCCATGCTTGGAGTACCAGACCCGTGGCCCTCGCAGACAACAGGTTGTTCTGCAGGCCACCTCCCAAGGACCCGGGTGCGTTCCCCCAACCGCACCCGGGTCCGACCACGTCCAAACCCAACGAACCGGACGAACCCGACGAACCTATGGGGTGGCGGTATCAGGAATCGTCCGCAACCAGGCGGTACCCCATACCCCTCACCGTGGCGAATCGCTCGGCACCCAGCTTGTTCCGCAGGTAGCGCACATAAACGTCGACCACGTTGGAGCCCGGGTCGAAGTCGTAGCCCCATACGCGTGAGAGCAGTTGTTCCCTGCTGAGGACCTGGCCGGGATTACGCAGGAAGGCCTCGGCGAGCGCGAATTCCCGCGCGGAGAGATCCACTTCTTTCCCGTTGACAAGAGCCCTGCGGGACCGGAGATCCAGTTGGAGGTCCTTGTAGGAGAGCACGGAGGTGTCAGCGGATGGAGCTTCCTGGCGGAGCCGCAGCCTCACCCTCGCGAGCAGCTCCTCGAATCTGAAGGGCTTGGACATGTAGTCGTCCGCTCCGCCCTCCAGGCCCGCTACTGTGTCGTCCACCGAGCTGCGTGCAGACAGGATGATGACCGGTGTCGTATTTTTTGACTCCCGTAACCGCCGAAGGACGGTGAAGCCGTCCTGGTCGGGCAGCCCGAGATCCAGCACAATCAGCTCGAAGTCTCCGGTTTGGGCGAGCTGATACCCGTCCCGTCCGTTGTCCGCGACTGTCGGAACATACCCGGCGGAGCGCAGCCCTTTCGCAATGAAGGAGCTGATGCGGTCTTCGTCTTCGACAATCAGGATCTGGCTCATGGCCGTTCTCCTCGTTCGGTCGGAAGGGAAGGCACAGCGGAAGGTGTGGTGGGGGAGGGTACGGGCAGGAGAGGGATGACCATGGTGAACGTGGCGCCCTTCCCAGGGGCTGATCTGAGTTCCACCTCGCCGCTGTGAGCCTCGGTGATCGCGCTGACTATCGTCAGGCCGAGTCCTGCTCCTTCGGTGCGTTTACCGCTGCGTCCGCGCTCGAAGCGTTCAAAAATCCGCTTCTGGTCCTCCCTGGCGATTCCTGAGCCTTCGTCGCGTACCCAGAGGCGGATACAGTCGTGGTCCTTCCGGGAGCCGAGCGCAATGGTTGTTCCCGCCTCGGTGAACTTCACTGAATTGGCGGCCAACTGCAGCCAGGCCTGCGTGATGCGGCGGGCGTCCAGCACGGCAATAGCTTCCGCACGTGCATCGATGATCCATCGTCGGGCCCCGAGGGTGCGGGCCTTGTCCATCACGTCGTCGGTCAGCCTGCCGAGATTCACCGGTTCCGGACGCACGAAATCGGGGCCCGCAATTCCTGCCAGGGTCACCAGGTCATCCACCAGTAGGCGCATCCTGTCGAGCTCATCCAGGGCAATGTCGCGAGCAGCCTCGACGTCGCGTGGATCCTGCGAATCCTGCAACTCCAGGTGCCCCTGCACGATGGTGATCGGTGTACGCAGCTCGTGTCCGACGTCGTCGAGCAGCCGGCGCTGGGATGTGAAGGACCCCTCCAAACGGTCGAGCATTGCATTCACGGTGCGCGTGAGGTCGGAGAGGTCGTCGTTGCCTGTCACCTCGATCCGCTGGGAGAGGTCCGTTTCCGTGATGCGTTTCGCCGTCGTCCTGACTCTTCTGATTGGATCGAGCAGCTTCCCCACCAGGAGGAAGCCGACCACTCCAATCAGCACCAGCGTGGCGAAGCTGATCAACGCGTAGGTGCCGAATGTTCCATTCAGTTGCTGGTGCTCCGCCTCGGCATCGAACCCCAGGACGAAGAAGGTGGGATCGGTGTCATTGGCGAGCATCACCGGTGCCACCAAGACCCGATAGTTTGTGAAGGCGGTGCGCTTGGACTGTATGGTCACGGAATCCTGAGGCGCCTCATTGGTGACGTAGTCGACCAGCTCAGGGTCATCTTCGAGCCGGACTTCAACTTCCGCGTTCGCGTAGAAGATCACCTGCCCGTTCCGGACTGCCATCATTCCCTCGTTCGGTTGGGTGAGGGTCCGCTCCATGACGAGGTAGACCAACTGGTTCGCCTCCACGAACGGCTGCAGTGTGTCCGGGTCGATGCCGGTAGCGAGCAGGGTCTGAAACTCCTGGAAACTGCGCTCCAGCGAATCATCCATATCCCGGTTAAGATCGTTCCGCTGAAGGGCGAAGGCCGTTGCTCCCGCGAGCAGAAGACCAAGGGCGCTCAGCACCAGCATGGCCATGAGAACGCGGGCTCGCACCGACGAGTACCCGCGAACCGACTTTCGAAGTTGCGCCCACACGCTCGGCCGCCCGCCGGCTTCCGTGTCAACCTCGGATGACTCTTTCGCACCCTGCGGGACCTTGACCAGGATGGTCGGCTCCGCGGACATCAAGCGGTCCCTCTGGATGGGCTGGGTAGGCGGCGTGCCTTCGCGCGAGGGCGAGGCCTCCGGGCCGTCCGTCGGCGTTGGTTCGGCCTGAGTCGCAGGGGCATCGGGCTTAGTCATCGTCGAAGTCCCCTTCGTCCTCGTCCTCGAATTCAACGTCGTCGCCTGCCTCGTCATCGCCCCCGCGGCCGCGGCCGCGGTCGTCCTCCAAAATCACGGGCGGCGGCGCCGGAACAACGGCGGGGGGCGGTTCAGCTGCCGGCGGCGCGGTCGCACTGATCGTGGCATCAGGAGTGGGCTCAGGAGTGGGCTCAGGTGCCGGCGATGAAGGCACGCGGGACGGCGAAGGGGAAGGGGTCGGCGAGCTGGACGCGGTCGGTGAGGGGGTGGGAGAGAGGGTGCCGGGCGGCGCCGGAGACTGGGTGACGCTTACCCCCACGACCGGGCCGAGAATTTGCGGCGCGGGACTGCGAAGCGCGCCCACCATCGCCACACCCACCGCAACGACGGCGCCCGCACTGGCCGCCGTGATGAGCCAGGTGTGCAGTTGCGACCGTTTCATGCAACAAGTATCCCCACACATCATGAGATGCGGATGAGAACCGGTTGACACTTCTTATGAGGCCTTCCATGCGCCCCGACTACTGCTTCTCCTGCGATTTCTCCGCCAACAAGCGATCCAGCAACGGTTCGACGCGATACGGGATGTGTTCGTGCAGCGCCAGTACGGTTTCTGTGCGGATCACGCCCTTGATGCGCAGTATCGACCGGAGGGCGGACTGCAATTGATGCGTATCCCGGGCAGCAACCCTGCACCATACATCACCGCGGCCGGAAATCTCGTGGACTTCCAGCACTTGTTCCAAGGTTCGCAACGCTGAGATGACACCGTCCAGTTCCCGGTGGTTAACCTCAATCGTCACGAAGGCGACGACGTCGTATTCCAGGCGCGCCAGGTCCAGTTCCCGCCCGCTCCGCCGCAGGATGCCGGACCTGAAGAGCCTCTGCATGCGTGCCTGCGCCGTGTTGCGTGCCATACCGAGCGTCTCGCTGAGCTGGCTGACCTGCGAGCGCGGGTCGCGAACCAGTTCACGCAGGAGCCGGATGTCTGTCTTGTCCAACATGCGGCCAACTCCTCGTTCAGCCCATCAGGGAGCCGGTTCTCCCGCAACTTTTGAGCACGATGATCAGAGTATGCCCGATCGAGCTTCCAGCCCAACCTCCAACCGTCACCATCAAGAGTAGTAATGGTAGGAAAGACGGAAGGTGAGCATGAGCGTCATCAGTGAATTGCGGATGCGCCCTGCGCTGGCCCAGTCCCCGCGCTGGAATGCCTCCACCCGCACGCGGCTGGCGCTCGCCGTCGTCGTGATGGCCACCCTGCTGGTAGGTGCAAACCTCGCGACGCCGCTCTATCCGCTCATTCGGGCCAACCTTGGCCTCAGTGCCTTCGACATGACGGCGGCATTCGCTGCGTATGTGCTTGTCCTGGTCGCGGGCCTATTGTTGGTCGGCCACTGGTCAGATCACATCGGACGGCGCGCGGCGTTGGTCCTCGCCGTACTCACCGGAGTACTCGGAGCCGCCGTCTTCGGCAGTGCGACCACTCTTCCGATGCTTGTCCTCGGCCGTTGCCTTCAGGGAGCAGCGGTGGCCTGCGCTACCGGAGCAAGTTCAGCCGCGCTGCGCGATCTGTTGCCGCATCGCCCTGAATGGGCGTCTCGGTTCACGCTAGTCGCGTCGGCAGGGGGAGTGGCAGCTGGACCGATGATCGGCGGATTACTGTCTCTGCTGCCTGAACCCACGCGCCTGCCGTTCGGCATCTATGCGCTCTTCCTTGGGTCGCTCCTGATTCCCCTCGTACTCCTCGAAGCCCGGCCGCCCATCAAGGCGGCACTGCCGGAAAGGCCTCTGTCCGCCCTGAAGCCACGTCTTCCAGTGGTTTCCCGGACCGCACGCAGCGCGTTCTGGTCGGCCGCATGCGTCGGGTTCCTCAGTTTCGCCGTTTTCGGCTTCTCGCTGAGCCTGATGCCCACCTACCTCGCCGGTATCGCTGGGAACCTTGGCAGGCCTTCGCTGGGCGTGGTCGCCGGCCTGGTATTGGCGGCATCAGCAGCCAGCCAGTTGTTCCGGCAGGGCACGTCAGACGCGGCGAAGGCGGGCGTGCTGGGGTTGTTGGTGATGGCCGCAGGAGTTGCGCTCATTCCCATCGCCGGCAGTCTGGCCAGTGTCCCGCTCCTGATCTCCGCGATGGTCCTCGCCGGTGTGGGGCAAGGAGTGGCCTTCCGGACCGTCTTCAATGCGGTGGCACAGCAGGTCGAAGGTTCCCAGCACGCGCAGATCATCAGCACCGTCTACGTCATCACCTACCTGGGGAGCGCTGTGCCGGTGTTGGGCCTTGGCCTGGCAGCAGACGCCATGGGCTTATCCGGCGCGGTTGCGTTCTTTGCAGCGGGCGTTGCTGCAGCCTGTCTTTGTGTCGCCGTCTTCCTCTGGAGCAGCGCCCGCCGGAGCCGCCCGTAACCGCAAATATTCCTTTGCAAACAAAGTGTTGCAAATAAATCTTTGCACGAGTACGCTCCTTCTATGGAGTCAGCAAAGCCGAACGACCGCACGGTCGACGTCAACGCCCTCAAAGCTCTCTCGCACCCGCTCAGGATGCAGCTCCTCGAGGCGTTGTCCCAGTTCGGTCCGCAGACGGCCAGCGCACTCGCCTCCCGCCTTGGGGAGTCGAGCGGTTCGACCAGCTACCACCTGCGGCAGTTGGCCAAACATGAGCTCGTCCGTGAAGTGGAGGGCCGGGGATCAGCGCGTGAACGCTGGTGGGAGCGGCCCCCTGGCGCTCTCAACCTTTTCTCGAGTGAGCTGGCAAAGGATCCCGGCGCCCGGGACATCGCAGCCATCGTCAATCGCGAGTTCAGCCACAACCGGGCTGCTCTCCTCGGGGACTATATGGAACGCGGGCCGATGGTGCTGCCCGAGGAGTGGCTGGACGCTTCAGTCATCTCAACGATGAACGCACGCCTCACTGCGGCGCAGCTCGCCGAGTTGTCCGAAGAGCTGATGAGCCTTGCTCGCAACCTCTTCGAGAAATACCGCCCGGACAGCAATCCTTCGCCGGATGCCAAAGCGGTACAAATTCACCTCAACACCTTTCCGATTATCCAGGGCCAGTTCCCTGAAGCATCCTCGCGAAAAGAGCACACGCCATGACTACGCTCACCGGACTCTGCCCAACCGTTCAACCCTCCGGCTTTGATGCCATGCTCATACGTGTCGGCCGCTGGCTGGTCAGCACGGGTGAGCATCTCGCCTCCCGGGAAAACACAGTCGCGGACCACTCCGAATATGAGGATCGGGTTCGGGATGGAATGGCCATCCGTCACTCTGGGCTGTGGATCTAGTCCGGAACCGGAAGCAGGCCCGCGTTGCCGTCCATACGATTGAAAACCAGAGTGGTTTCGGTGTGCCCTACCACCGGGTCAGTGGTGAGGTAGTCCAGCACCCAGTCCCGGAGCGACTCCGTATCGGGAACAGCGAGATGGATCAGGTAGTCAACCGAACCGGACACGTGGAAGGTTGCAACCACTTCCGGCAAGGCCGGCACACGGGACGTGAACCTGTCGATTTCCTCGCGGTTGTGCCCCTTCAGCTGCACGGAGATCAGGGCCTGCACTGAACGTCCGATCGCCGCCAGATTCAGCTCGGCGTGGTACCCGGAGATGACACCGCGTTCGGTGAGCTGGCGGGTCCTCAGCAACGCAGTGGAGGGTGCAACTCCCACCTTCTCGGCGAGCTGGGCGTTGGTGATCCGAGCGTCCGCCAGCAGTTCCTGAACGATGCGACGGTCCACCGGATCCAAGCCGTCCGGTCTGCCACTCTTCGCCATGCGGGTGCTCCTGACTCGCCTGTGGTGGTACCTGCGGGAATTCCTCCAGCCTACCGGCGGGTGCGTAACCTTGTGCCCATGCCGGACAAACCGTTCCCAGAAACATTGTTCACTGGCCCCGCCGCCGGACAGGGCGGCGGTGCCGTTGGAATCGGCGTGAACGACGTCGTTGGTTTGGACATCGGAGGCACGAAGACTCACGGGGTCCGATGGAGCGGAGGGAAGGTTTCCGCTGAGGCGAAGAGCGGCAGCGCCAATGTCCAGAACGTCACCCAGGCGGAAGCAGCCGGCAGCCTCGCTGAGATCTTCGCAGCGCTCGGCTGTAACGTCCGGCGTGTGGTTGCAGGGTCCGGAGGTGTGGACACCGAGTCAGACGCCGCTGCACTGCGCGCACTGATCGCCGAGCAGGTGCCGGACGCACACATTGACGTGGTTCACGACACCCGCCTGATCCTCGCCGCCGGCAACGCCGCCACCGGCATTGCGGTGATCGCAGGCACGGGATCCGTAGCGTGGGGTCTGGATGCTGAGGGAAGGCAGGCACGATCCGGTGGCTGGGGCTACTTGCTCGGCGACGAGGGAAGCGGTTACTGGGTCGGCAGGGAAGCGGTGCGCGCCACCCTCCGGCGCTACAACAGGGTCGAACCGCTCGGCGTCCTGGGCGAGGCCGTACTTCAAGCCAATGGGGTCCAGAGTCCCGAGGAGCTCATCGCCCTGTTCCACAGGGAATCCGGCCGGCGGCATTGGGCAGGGCAGGCGCATCTCGTGTTTGACGCTGCCACGGCAGGAGACCGCGTCGCCCAGGGCATTGTCGACGACGGCGTACGCCACCTCTGCGGTCTCATCACCGACGTCGGCTCCGTGCTTGCGATCCGTGGTCCGGTTGTCATCGGGGGCGGCCTCGCCGTGCACCAGCAGGCGCTGCAGAATCTCCTCACAGCAGCGCTCGCAGCGGAGGGTTTTGACGAGGTGCGCTTCCTCGACAGGGATCCGGTGTACGGCGTTGACTTCCTGTTGCGCAGCGGTGCTGTCTAGCTGCTCGGCACCCGCTCAGGTGTGACCTGGAGCCTGCGGGCGCCGTCGTCGTGGTGTCAGTCTGACGCCGGGAAGGGCGGGGGCGGGTATGCGCTCCCGGCCGTGCCCGTGTACGGTGCCGAAGCGCGGGTGCCCGTTCTCCCAGTCCTCGCGTGCCTGGGCGATCTCCTCGTGGCTCCGGCCCACGAAGTTCCACCACATCAGCAGCTCCTCCGTGAAGGGCTCGCCTCCAAGCAGCACCCACCGCGCACCGCTCGAGGCGTCCGCGCGCAGGACCGACCGGCCGGTTCCCAGGTACGCCAGCGGTCCGGGACCCACAGGCTCCCCGTCAACGGTGAGGGTGCCTTCCAGGACAAGGATGGCGTGCTCGAAGGTCTCCTGGAGCGGCAGTTCAATCCCGCCGCCGTCGTGTGACGTCAGCTCCGCCCCCACGAGGGGGGAGTAAACCGTAGCCGGGCTCGAGACCCCGGCAAGGGAACCCACGAGGACAACGCCGCGGAAGCCCGGGCCTGAGATGACCGGCAGGTCGGTGTGCCGCTCGAACGACGGCGGAGCGGAGGCCGCAGACGCCGGCAGCGCTACCCAGAGCTGGAGTCCGGACAGGGTTCCGCCCTCCGGGCTGAACTCGGAATGTGAGATTCCCGCACCTGCCGTCATGATGTTGAGCTCGCCCGGCCGTACCACGACGTCTGACCCGACGCTGTCCCGGTGATGCACTTCGCCGACCAGCGGCCAGGTCACCGTCTGCAGGCCGATATGCGGATGCGGCAACACCCGCATGGCTATCCGATCGGGGCCGAAGGAGTCCAGGAAGCACCAGGCACCCACAGTGGGCAGCGAGCGTTGGGGGAGCGTGCGGCGCACACTCATGGCCCGCACACCGCCGAGCGGAACCTCGCGGTCCGGTAGCAGTTCGACGGTGAAATTTTCCCTGGCGGCGGTTTCGCAGACGCTGGGTGCTGGATGAACATCCAGGTTACTCATGGCGCTCCTGTCCATCTGTCGATGGCATCAGAATACGCTCGTTCCGTGACCGGCCGCCCCGTTTAGACTGGGTCCCATGACTCAGGAGTGGGACACCCGGGTAGGTGCGTATGCCGTCGTCGTGCACGGTGACCACATCCTGCTTGCGCACTGGAACGAGCGCGGCAGAGAGGCGTGGACACTGCCCGGCGGTGGCCTGGAGTTGGGGGAGGACGCTCCCACCGCAGCGGTCCGCGAGGTGCTCGAGGAGACGGGTTACGTCGTCGAACTGGACGAGCTCCTCGGAGTGGACAGCCTGCAGGTCCGGCCCGAAGACCGCCTGAACGGATCCGGCCGTCCCCTGCACGCGTTGCGGATCATCTACCGCGCCCACCCAGTGTCAGGCGAGCTTGTCCATGAACTCGGAGGTTCCACGGACGAGGCCGCCTGGGTTCCGCTCGCTGACGTGCCCAACCTGACCCGTGTCGACTTGATTGACAAAGCTCTGGAACTCTCTTACCAAAGTCCTGCCCGGGCGCTACGATGAGACCCTCTGTTTAAGACCTGACCGGTGGGTGACTTTCCACTTTGCCAGGCGAAAGTGAGTGCCCTCGGCGCTGAAGGAGGTGACGTGATGAACCCGGTTTCCGAAACCCCCGTCATGACTCACGCCTCCCGCCTGCATCTGCTCTGACCGCACAGTGCGCTGCGTGGAAGGCCCTTCCAGAGGACTTTCCCTTGAATACCCTTCTTGATTACGGCTTCACGGACCGCATCCGTGGTCTCTTCTCTTATTCCTTTCCATCACCCGATACCTCTAGCCCTGAGCCGGCGCGCGTCATCCGCGCGGACCGCGGACGGGTGCTGCTGATGACCGGCAGCGGTCCGTTGCAGGTCGAAACCGGTGCCTCGATCGTGACGGGGGACTGGGTGGCGCTCGCTCGCAACGACGACGACGGCGCCTTACCGCCCGCCGTCGTCGGCACCCTGCCGCGCTACTCGACCCTGCAGCGCAAGAGGGCCCATGATCCGCTGTCCGAGGCGCAGGTGTTGGGAGCCAATATCGACCTCGTCGGCGTGGTGGTGCCGATCGACCGTCCGCTGTCCGCCAACCGGCTGGAGCGCACCCTCGTTGCAGCCTGGGACTCGGGAGCGGTTCCTCTCGTCATTCTCACCAAGGCCGACCTGACCAGCCGCTTCGATGAGGTAGTCGCACAGACTGTGGAGCGTGCCCGCGGCGTGGAGGTCTTCACGACGTCAGCCGAGGCGGGTGACGGCCTTGATGCGTTGCACGCGAGGATCGGCAGCGGCAGCACCCTGGCGCTGATCGGTCCCTCGGGTGCCGGCAAATCGACGCTGATCAACGCGCTCGTCGGATTTGAGGCACAGCACACCGGTGACGTGCGGGCCGGCGACGGCAAGGGCAGGCATACGACGACGGCCCGTGAGCTCATCCCGTTGGGTGCGGGTTCCGTCCTGATGGATACCCCGGGCGTTCGAGGGTTTGCGCTGTGGGATGCCGAGGACGGGCTGGAGGCGGCCTTCGGGGATATCGAGAAGCTCTTCAGGAACTGCCGGTTCAGGGACTGCGCCCATGATGCTGAGCCCGGCTGTGCAGTACGGGCGGCGATCGAATCCGGGGTGGTGGAGGAGCGCCGCTGGCTCAGCTACCGCAAGATGCAGCGCGAACTGGCCAGTCTGCACCGCCGGCAGAGTGTCGCGGAGCAGCGACGGCATGGCCGGTCCTTCCACAGGATTGCGAAGGAGGCAGCCCTGGCGAAGGACTATCGCAACCGTTTCATCGAGGGGTGAGCTCCGGCGTCGGGGGCCCGTGCGGCAGCTTCGGTCGGCAGGGAACCGGTTCCGTCTTAACGATTCGAGACAAAGTTCTTCACCGGCCCATACAACTGCTTGTGTGCGACGAACGCCTAGCTAGACTCAACAAGACGGTGTCCGCTGTGCGATTTCGCAAGCCGCGGGTACACACAATCGCCAGGGAGCGGCCACGGCCGGGCCTGACGTCGATGAAAGGTATGGCTTCATGACTGGCGTGACTTCCGGGCCCGGTGCGGGTAGCTCAAGCTCTCCGGCGATGATCGAGTTCCGGAGCGTATCCAAGAATTACGGGGGCGGGACAGCCGCCGTCGAAAACCTCACCATGGACATCGACCGGGGCGCCATCACCGTCTTCGTCGGGCCGTCCGGATGCGGCAAGACGACGTCCTTGCGCATGATCAACCGGATGGTGGAGCCCAGCTCCGGTTCCATCCTGGTTGACGGCAAAGACGTCAGCCGACAGCGGGCAGCCGAACTCCGACGATCCATGGGCTACGTCATGCAGTCCTCGGGTTTGCTTCCGCACCGCACCGTGCTGGACAACATCATGACTGTGCCGCGGCTGAACGGTGTCCCCAAATCGACAGCCAGCAAGCGGGCGGCTGAACTGCTGGACGTCGTCGGGCTGGCATCGGTGCTGGGGAAGCGGTACCCGGGTCAGCTGTCCGGAGGCCAACAGCAGCGGGTGGGGGTTGCGCGTGCACTGGCGGCGGACCCGCCGATCCTGCTGATGGACGAACCGTTCAGCGCCGTCGACCCGGTGGTGCGCCACGAGCTTCAGGAGGAGTTGCTTCGGCTCCAGCGTGATCTTGCCAAGACCATCGTGTTCGTCACGCACGACATCGATGAAGCCACCGTCCTCGGGGACAAAGTCGCGGTATTCGCCACAGGCGGGCGCCTAGCCCAGTACGCCGCGCCCGAGGAGATCCTGCGGGCTCCGGTGGATGAGTTCGTGGCGGGTTTCGTCGGCAGGGACCGCGGGTTCCGCCGGCTGTCCTTCCAAGGCGGCGAGGGCGTGCAGGTCCACCCCGTTGAGACCGTGAGAGTGAGTCGGCTCGCCGATCCGGCTGTCGCCGTGGATTCCTCCTGGACCCTGGCTGTTGACGACGACGGACGCCCTCAGGGGTGGGTGCCGCGGGCCAAGCGGCACCAGATAACCTCACTCTCCGACCTCGTTCCCGGCGGCTCACTGTACCGGCGCGGCGATTCCCTTCGCCGCGCGCTGGACGCGTCGCTGTCCGCGCCGTCCGGGCTCGGCGTGGCCGTCGACGACGACGGTCGCGTGATCGGCGTGGTCGAGGCTGCCGAAGTGCTTGAGCTCATCGAGGAAGCACGCCTCGACCGCGGCCGGGCTGACCACAACACGGCGGTCTGACGTGGAGTGGTTCATTGACAATTTCTCCTACGTTGCAGAACTGACCGGATACCACCTGATTCAGGCAGTCCTTCCGCTGGTGTTCGGCGTCGCCATCGCGATCCCCGTGGCGCAGGCTGCCCGGCTGAGCAAACCCCTTCGCGGCATCATCCTTACCACGTCGGCACTGCTGTACACAGTGCCCTCGCTTGCGATGTTCGTGTTGCTTCCGCTGATTCTCGGCACCAAGGTTCTGGACATGCTGAACGTCATCGTCGCGCTGACCATCTATGCGGTTGCGCTGCTGGTGCGATCAACGCTCGATGCGCTCAATTCGATTGACGACGGCGTGCGGCAGGCAGCAGTAGCGATGGGATTCACGCCGCTGCGTCGTTTTCTTACGGTTGACCTTCCGCTCTCACTCCCGGTCCTCTTCGCCGGTCTGCGGGTCATCTCGGTCACGAACATCTCGCTCGTCAGCGTGGGTGCGCTGATTGGGCTTCCGAGCCTGGGAACCCTGTTCACCGACGGGCTGTTCCGATCGTTCCCCACCGAAATAGTGATCGGGATTATCGTGACCCTGGTACTGGCGCTCGTCATGGACCTGATGCTCGTGGCGCTTGAACGGGTGCTTACGCCATGGGCACGCAACGTCAGGACGCCGGAACCGATGCTCATCACCAAAGAGACGCAGCTTTCGGTGGACGCCCCACGGGCAGGGAGCGCCTACTGATGGATTACTCCAGCAGCAATCTCCTGGTCCAGATGTTTGAATGGCTCACGTTCCCCGCGAACTGGAGCGGACCGGCCGGTATCCCGGTACGAATCCTTGAGCACCTCGGTTACACCGGGCTGACCATTCTCATCGCCGCGGCCATTGCTGTGCCGATCGGGCTGGTGGTCGGACACACGGGAAAGGGGCGGGTCGTCATCGTCTCCGGCGTGGGCATCCTGCGCGCGCTGCCCACCCTCGGCGTCCTGATCCTGTTTGTCCTGCTGGCCGGCCTTGGGCTCATGCCGCCCATCTGGGCCCTGGTGCTGCTCGCCATACCGCCGATCCTCGCGGGCGTGTACGCCGGTATCTCGTCGGTGAATCCGGCGGTGGTGGACGCTGCACGCAGTATGGGGATGAACGAGTTGCAGGTACTGTTCCGCGTCGAACTGCCGAACGGGCTGCAGGTGATACTTGGCGGCTTCCGGGCAGCGGTGCTGCAGGTTGTCGCGACGGCCGCCGTCGTCGCCTTCATCAATCTCGGCGGGCTCGGAGTGTTCCTGATCGAGGGCACCCAGTTGCGCGACAACGGCCGCCTGTTCGGCGGGGCCGTCGTCATCGCCGTCGTGGCTATCGCCGTCGATGGCGTCATGGCGCTGCTACAAAAATTTGCCGTCTCGCCCGGCCTGCGGTCAGCCCGCGTGCCGGCGGAACCGTCAAAGACCGGTGGGCAGGAAGCCCACGCACGTTCACAAGGAGGAACACCATGACCATCTCATCCACGCGCAGCTTCCGGCGTGGCCTGCTCGGCCTCACCGCAGGTTTGACCGCGGCGCTCGCCCTGTCAGCGTGCGGTGCCAACTCAGATCCGCAGGGCGGCACCGAGAGTGAAGGCGCAGAGGGCACCAGCGGGCCGGTGACTGTAGGTTCTGCTGACTTCCCGGAGAGCCAGATCATCGCCGAAATCTATGCCGGCGCGCTCAACGCGGCCGGTATCGAGGCGGACACCCAGCCCAACATCGGATCCCGCGAGATTTATTACCAGGCGCTCGTGGACGGATCGGTGGACATCATTCCCGACTACAGCGGCAACCTGCTGCTGTTCCTCGATTCCGGGGCAACCGCGGAGTCCGCGGAGGACATCGTAGCGGCGCTGCCGGATGCGCTCGCGGCTGAGTCTCCGGACGTCAACCTCGGGGTGCTTGAGCCTTCCGAGGCTGAAGACAAGGACGCCATGGTGGTCACCGCCGCCACCGCCGAGAAGTACGGATTGACCTCGCTCGAGGACATGGCTGAGGTGTGCGACGAACTGGTCATTGGCGCCCCGGCCACGTTCGCCGAACGGGCGTACGGTCTGCCCGGACTTGAGGAGAACTACGGGTGCGTCCCGAAGTCCTTCGAAGCCATCAACGACGGCGGTGGTCCTGTGACGCTTGAGGCGCTCCTGAATGACACCATCCAGGTGGCGGACATCTTCACCACCACACCGTCAATCGCTGACAACGATCTGGTAGTGCTCGAAGACCCGGCCAACAACTTCATCGCCCAGCAGGTCCTGCCACTCGTGAACCTGGACACCGTCGGCGAAGACGCGCAGGCCGTCCTCAACGAGGTTTCCAGCGTCCTCACCACGGAGCACCTCATCGACCTCAACCGCGAGGTCAGCGGGGACGAGAAGCGTAACCCCGCTGACGCCGCCGCCGACTGGCTCGAGGAAAACGGCCTGGCAGGCGAGTAACGCCCATCAGCCCGGGTCCGCTCAGTTGCCTTGATCACAATGCAGGGGCGCGGGCCCGGGCTATGGCATTCTTTGTTAATGGCCGAATTCAAGCAATCAGACAAGCTGCACAACGTCCTCTACGACATCAGGGGGCCGTTGCTTGAGCACGCCAAGCGCATGGAGGCGGAAGGCCACCGCATCCTTAAGCTGAACATCGGCAACCCGGCGCCTTTCGGGTTCGAGGCGCCCGATGCCATCCTCGTCGACATGATCCGGCACCTCCCCAAGGCCCAGGGATACAGCGATTCACGCGGAATTTTCTCCGCCCGCACGGCAGTGGTCCAGTACTACCAGAGCCGCGGCATCCAGAACATCGATGTGGATGACGTCTACCTGGGCAACGGCGTCAGCGAGCTGATCACCCTGTCACTGCAGGCCTTGCTGAACAACGGTGAAGAGATCCTGGTACCTACGCCGGACTACCCGCTCTGGACTGCGTCAGTGAGCCTCGCCGGAGGCACCGCCGTCCACTACCTGTGCGACGAAAGCAATTCCTGGTGGCCTGATGTCGAGGACATCGAGTCGAAGATTACCCCGCAGACTCGGGGCATCGTGCTGATCAATCCGAACAATCCCACCGGGGCCGTTTACCCGCGTTCTGTGATCAAGCAGATCGTGGATCTCGCCCGCCGCCATGACCTCATCATCTTCGCCGATGAGATTTACGAAAAGATTCTGTACGACGACGCCGTGCATGTGAATGCTGCGTCCGTCACCGGTGACGACGTGCTGTGTTTGACCTTCAGCGGGCTGTCGAAGGCCTACCGCATTGCCGGCTTCCGCAGCGGGTGGATGGCCATTTCCGGGCCGAAGCACCGTGCCGCTGACTACATCGAAGGCATCAACCTGCTGGCGAATATGCGTCTCTGCGCCAACGTCCCCGCTCAGCACGCAATTCAGACCGCGCTTGGTGGTTACCAGAGCATCAACGACCTGATCCTGCCTGGTGGACGCCTTCGCCAGCAGCGGGACAAGGCATACGAGCTGCTCAACGCCATCCCCGGCGTGTCCTGCGAACTGGCCAAGGGAGCTCTCTACCTTTTCCCGCGTCTGGATCCTGATGTTTATCCGATCAAGGACGACGAGCAGTTCGCGCTGGACCTTCTCAAGCAGCAGAAGATTCTGATCTCACACGGCACCGCATTCAACTGGATCAATCCGGATCACTTCCGGATGGTCACTCTGCCGAGCGTCAAGGACATCGAGGACGCAATCGGACGACTGGCGGAATTCCTGAGCACCTACAAGCCCTGACCTGCGCCCTGGCGGTGCCCGAACGAGGAGGTTCCATGCACACTGCTCCCGACTTCAGTGTCTCTCCCACGCAGTCGCTGCTTGCGGGGCCCGATTTCGATCTTGCACGAATCGACCCTGCGTCGACTCCCGGTTTCACTGGCGGGAAGCAGGAAGGGAAGGCTCGGCTCGCGGCGGGCACGGACCGGCTGTCCGAGCTGCAGGAGAAACTTTTCGCTGAGAGCCGCTTTGGCAGCGAGATCTCAGTGCTGTTGATCCTGCAGGCCATGGACACGGCGGGGAAGGGCGGCGTCGTTCGGCATGTCGTGGGTGCAGTGGATCCCCAGGGGGTTCAGCATCACGCCTTCAAGGCGCCTACGGTGGCGGAGCAGAAGCATGACTTCCTGTGGAGAATCCGGAAAGAGCTTCCCGGTCCGGGGATGATCGGCGTGTTCGACCGGTCGCATTACGAAGACGTCCTGATTCACCGGGTGCGTAAGCTGGCTGAACCCGAGGTGCTGAACGAGCGGTACGGGAAGATCCGGGAGTTTGAGGCCGGTCTGGTCGATTCGGGGACGCGGATCATCAAGGTGATGTTGCATCTGAGCAAAGATGAGCAGAAGAAGCGCCTGACGGAGCGGCTGGAGCGTAAGGACAAACACTGGAAATACAATCCCGGAGATCTTGCCGAGCGCGCCCTGTGGGACGACTACCAGCAGGCTTACCAGATAGCCATTGAGCGGACAAGCACCCCGGACACGCCTTGGTTCGTGGTTCCGGCGGATCGTAAGTGGTACGCCCGGATCGCCGTCCAGCAGTTGCTGAGTGACACACTGGCGGGAATGCAGCTGAGCTGGCCCAAGGCCACATTCGACGTGGCAGGGGAGAAAGCGAAGCTCGCAGCCACCTGACGGCCAGCTATGGACCTGGCGGTTAGCTCTGAGGCGCGGCGGGCGAATCTGCCTGGTCACGAGACGCGGCGAGACGCTTGCGCGCTCCCTCCAGCCATTGCTCGCAGTGATCCGCGAGGGCTTCGCCGCGCTCCCAAAGTGCCAGAGACTGCTCAAGGCTTACGCCGCCGGCTTCCAGCTGGCTGACCACCTTGACCAATTGCTCCCTCGCGTCCTCATAACTCAGCTTCGACACGTCTACCGACGCTGCAGCGGCGTTGGCTGCATTCTCGCTCATATCTGGTCCTCACTCTCGTGCGAATTGCTGTTGGACGCTGAACGGGCGTTGAATCTACCGTTTGCGACCCTGATGCGTAGAAGGGAATCCTGCGGTGCCTGGTTTGGATCTCGCACAACTTCTCCGGCCTCGTTCTGGACGACTGCGTACCCGCGGTCGAGCGTGTTCTGCGGCGAAAGCGACCGGACGTGGGCCCGCAGGTGCGCTACACGGTCCGATTCCCTGGCCAGAGCACCTTCAATCGCCATCGTGCTGCGGTTGCGCAGCCGAACGAGGTCATCGTGGCGGACAGTCACCATTCCGCTGGGCTGGGCCAGGACCGGACGGGACTTCAGATGAGCCAACCGCTCGGTCTCGCGGGTCATCAATTGGTCGACGCACCGCCGCAATTGCCCCCTCGCCTGACGGATACGCTGCAGCTCCTCGGAGACGTCGGGGACAACCCGCTTGGCAGCGTCCGTGGGAGTGGAAGCACGGAGGTCCGCGACGTCGTCGAGCAGCGGGTGGTCTGCCTCATGCCCGATAGCGCTGACCACCGGAGTGGTGGCGGCAGCCACAGCGCGTACGAGTTCCTCGTTGCTGAATGGAAGAAGATCCTCGAGCGAACCGCCGCCACGGGCGATGATGATGACATCCACCTCCGGCATCCGGTCGAGTTCGAGCAGCGCCGAGCGCACCTGCGAGACGGCATTGACGCCCTGCACGGCGACTTCACGTATTTCGAAATCGACCGCAGGCCAGCGTAAACGGGCGTTCCGAAGGACATCTTTCTCGGCGTCGGAATCCCGCCCGGTGATGAGGCCGATACGGTGAGGCAAAGCCGGTAGGGGGCGTTTGCGATGCGCAGCGAAAAGCCCTTCAGCCGCCAGATCCTGACGAAGGCGCTCGATCCGGGCGAGCAAATCGCCCAGACCGACCGGGCGAATATCCCACGCCTGCATGGACAGGCGTCCCGTCTTGACCCAGAAATCCGCCTTGAGCCGGGCGACAACCCGCGATCCGCGCTCCAACGGCATCGCGAGCCGGTCCATCACCGTTCCCCAGACCGTCAAGGACAGTGATATCTCCGCGTCAACATCACGAAGGGTGACGAAGCACATGGTCCCACGTTTGTTCAGCTCAATTACCTGACCCTCAACCCAGGCGGCGGGAGCGCGCTCAATGTGGGCCTTCAACTTCTCGGAGAGCACGTGGAGCGGCCATGGGCGCTCAGCGGATGTCTCAGCTGCTGTCTCAGGGAGTGTGGATGGGTCCCCGGGGTTAGGCGGGCCGGCTGCGACCACGGTGCCCAAGAAAGCGCCGTCGTGGTTCATCAAATACCGCATCCTCCCGAAACAACCCGCTTTGCAGTCCGAGTTCACGAACGCTGCTTCTCGCAGCGCCGCCGGCTGCGGGGCTTCATCACTAGTTAATGTTTATCAGGTACCCCTGACAACGGTGGCACCAGGCGGCCGCATGTGCAGGAGCAGAGCGCCACAAGGCAGGCGGCATAGGGCGGGTGCTGCGGCGAGGTAAGCAGGGGTCATAATCGAAGAATTGTCGATCAACGGAACGGGAGCCGATGAGAACCGCCGGTTCGGCCTTCTTTGCCCTGTTAGCCCTCCTGCTCGGTGCGGTGGCGCTGCCGAGTGCGTGGGTCGCCTTGAACGTGGCTGCAGAGGAGGGGTTCGTTCAACTGACGTCGCCGCTCGCCAGTAACCCGGAGTTCACGGGCGCCCTCGCCGACGCGTTGTCCGAGGAGAGCATCTCGGGCGTCGAACTCCCGCCGGAGATGGCGGAAGCAGCCCAACCTGTCGTGAGGGATGTCGCGCTGGGCATCACCCAATTGCCCGGCTTCACAGAGGCGTGGCAGGAGACCCTCGGACGCTCGCATGAGCTGACGTTCACGGCTGAGGCTCAGCCGCCGAACGACCCCGCGGGACGGGCATTGTTTACGCTCGACGTCGCACCGTTGGTGGGTCTGGTGAGCTCCGAGATCGGCGGACAGTTCGGGGTCGACGTGCCTGTTCCTGAACAGGTGCCTGTAGCGGTCGGCGGAACGGACCGATTCGACGTCGTCGATCGCATGGAGACAGCCGCGGCGCTGTGGCCGGTGCTTACTCTCGCCGCTGGCGTTGGCGCAGTCATCGCCCTCGCGTTCGCACGCCGTCGGAGCACGACGACTGCATTGCTCGGTCTCGGGGTGCTGATGATCGGGGCGGCGCTGTGGCTCGCCGCCGGCTTGGCTCCTGTTTCTGCGGACCGGGTTGCCGTGGAGGGAGCCGTGGCGGACGTGTTCATGGTTGCTCTCGTTACACGGGCTGCAACTGACTTTCAGGAGTGGTGTCTGGCAGCCGTTGCCGCGGGAATCCTGTTGACGGTTGCGGGCACTGTGGGCCGTCTGTTGAGTGGCTCCCGAAGATAGACCGTGCTGAGAGCCGACCACGCTCGGCTCTCAGCGGACAGGCCCGCGCGCCCGCCGAACCGGTGAGTCCGGGCCGTTAGCATGGAGTTATGTCTTTAACAGCTGTATCCGTGCCTATGCCGATGGTGCCCCGCAAGCGTCGCTCACCGGAAGAGGTACACGCCGCTGCGCCGGTTGCGGGAACTCGGAGAGTTCTTCTTGCGGCTCCTCGGGGGTACTGTGCCGGTGTGGATCGGGCCGTTATCGCTGTTGAGAAGGCACTGGCCCACTATGGCCCGCCGGTTTATGTGCGGAAGCAGATCGTTCACAACCTGCACGTGGTGTCGACGCTTGAGGAGAAGGGCGCGGTCTTCGTCGAGGACACAGATGAAGTTCCTGAAGGCGCGCTGGTGGTGTTTTCCGCACACGGTGTTTCTCCTGCGGTGGTCCAATCCGCAGAGGAGCGGAATCTCCGGACCATCGACGCAACCTGCCCTCTGGTGACAAAGGTCCACCGTGAAGCAGTGCGCTTTGCGCGCGATGATTTTGACATCCTCCTGATCGGCCACGACGGGCACGAGGAAGTAGAAGGAACCGCCGGCGAAGCCCCCGACCATATCCAGATTGTGAACGGCCCGGAGGACGTTGACTCTGTGACGGTCCGTGACCCGAGCAAGGTGATTTGGCTGTCGCAGACGACGCTCAGCGTTGACGAAACGATGGAGACTGTGGCGCTGCTGAAAAAGCGGTTCCCCACCCTGCAGGATCCGCCAAGCGATGACATCTGCTATGCAACCTCAAATCGCCAGGCTGCGATCAAAAAGATTGCACCCGAAGCGGATCTCGTGATCGTTGTGGGCTCGGCGAACTCCTCCAACTCGGTGCGCCTTGTCGAAGTGGCGCTTGAGTATGGGGCAAAGGCCTCACACCGGGTGGACTTCGCCAATGAGGTGGATGAATCCTGGTTCGAAGGAGTGTCCACTGTCGGTGTGACGTCCGGTGCCTCCGTACCGGAGAACCTGGTGAAGGACGTGCTGCGTCTGCTTGCCGATTACGGATACGCGGATGTCGAGGAAGTAGTCACCGCGGAGGAAGACATCATCTTCTCGCTTCCGAAGGAAATACGTGCAGCGCTGAAGGCCATGGGTGACCCCTCCAGTGGACTGGGAGGACGCGGGCAGCGCCCCACTTCCTGAGTTTCATCTCTGTGAGTTATCGCTGGCGCGGCTCCCTTATGCAGATTGCTCCACAGGCGCCGCCTCGGACCTGGAGTCAATGAGTTCCGGTGCACTGAGCAGGCGCGGCGTCGTCTCCACCGCCTTCGTTGTGAGCCCGGGATCCTGGTCATCGGTCTCGAAAGCGTTGATTCTGCGGGCGGTCGGCAACACTCTCGACTCGAGGGTGCCGACGAACGAGTTGTACTTTTCCACCGAGCTCTTGAGCGAAGTGCCGAGGCGCGTGATGTGTGAACCCATGGTGCCCAACCGCTCGTACAGCTCCCGTGAGAGGTCGTACAGTTCCTTGGCGTTCTCGGTCAGGACGTCCTGGCGCCAGCTGAATGCAACGCCCTTCAGGATGGCGAGCAAGGAAACGGGGGAAGCCAGCACCACATTGCGGCTGAAGGCATAGTCCAGAAGGCCAGGATCCGTTTGCAGCGCGCTGGACAGCACGGACTCAAGCGGTATGAAGCACACAACAAGGTCGGGGGAGTTGTCAGTGCCCTCCCAGTACTTCTTCCGCGCGAGTGCGTCCACGTGGGCCCGGACTGCTTTCACATGCTGGGACAGTAGCTCCCGACGGCGACCTTCCTCGAAGGCGCCTTGCCCCTGATCGTCTGTCGACGGGTGGGACTGGGCCTCCAGATAAGCGTCCAGGGGTACCTTGGAATCCACGACGATCTGCTTGTTGCCCGGTAGTTGGATGATCATGTCCGGGCGGGCGGTGTTCGATGCCCCCTCCCGGGAGGCAATGGTGAGCGTGGCCTGTTCATGGAAGTCCACCCGGGGAAGCATGCCCGCGGATTCGACGATTCGCCTCAACTGCACCTCGCCCCACTGGCCGCGGGTTGTGGTGCTGCGCAGGGCAGAGGCAAGCGAATGGGTAGTGGACAGCAGCTTCGAATCGGACAGCTGTGCTTCCTGCAACTGCTGGGCAAGCTGCCCAAATTGCTGGGCGCGCTCCCGCTCCAGTTGGCCCACATGGGCCTGGACCTGGCCGAGTTTGTCGGCGAGCGGAGCGATGGCACGCAGAACCGACTGATCCTGACCGGACTGTTCCATAAGCTGCCTGTTCTGCGCCTGCAGGATCCTGTTTTCCGCTTCAGCAGCCGCGCGGGCGGAAACGGCAGTACCCAGCCGGGTACCGGCGTCGTCCACTTCATTCCGCAGCCCCGTAAGGACCGGTCGAATCAGCGCAACTGCGACACCTGCTCCGACAATGAGGCCAATGACCGCGGCAAGAACTACGAAGAGAAGAGTGAATCCGTCCATGCTTCAACCTTCGCAGGCGCCTCTGACATTTTCGGAGAGCCCGGGGCCGGGAGCGGGCGCGCCGCATGCGGCAACGCGACGGTAGACTGTTATCCCGTGGCTCTTACTATTGGCATCGTCGGACTGCCCAACGTCGGCAAATCAACCCTCTTCAACGCTCTCACCAGGAACAGCGTCCTGGCTGCGAACTACCCGTTCGCAACGATCGAGCCCAACGTTGGAGTAGTGAACCTGCCGGATCCGCGCCTCGGGCAGCTTGCTGAATTGTTCAGTTCACAGCGGGTGCTGCCGGCAACGGTCTCGTTCGTGGATATCGCGGGGATCGTCAAGGGCGCCTCGGAAGGGGAAGGGCTCGGTAACCAGTTCCTCGCAAATATTCGGGAGGCTGAAGCGATCGCCCAGGTAGTGCGCGTGTTTGATGATCCCGACGTCGTGCATGTGGACGGTGCGGTGAACCCTGTCTCGGACATGGAGACCATCAACACGGAACTGATTCTCGCCGACCTTCAGACGCTTGAGAAGGCGATTCCGCGCGTGGAAAAGGAAGTCAAGATCAAGAAGCGCGAGGCCGCGCAGCTTTCCGCGATGCAGGCGGCGCAGGCTGTTCTTGAGCGCGGCGACACCATCTTCTCTTCCATCGCCAAAGACAAGCTGGAGATGGAGCACCTTCAGGAGCTGAGCCTCCTTACGGCCAAGCCTTTCATCTATGTGTTCAACGCTGACGACTCGGTGCTGGGGAACGAGGAGCGTCAGAGCGAACTCCGTGCGCTGGTCGAACCCGCGGACTGCATTTTCCTTGACGCCAAGCTCGAGGCAGACCTGGTCGAGCTCGATCCCGAGGAAGCGCGGGAGATGCTGGAGATGAACGGCCAGGAAGAATCCGGCCTCGACCAGCTCGCCCGAGTCGGCTTCCACACGCTTGGGCTGCAAACCTATCTGACTGCCGGTCCGAAGGAAGCCCGCGCCTGGACCATCCGCAAGGGCGCCACCGCACCGGAGGCGGCAGGCGTGATTCACTCTGACTTTCAGAGGGGTTTCATCAAGGCTGAGGTTGTCTCCTTCCAGGATCTGGTGGCTGCTGGTTCCATGGCCGAAGCCAAGTCCCGCGGCAAGGTACGGATTGAAGGCAAGGAATACGTCATGGCCGACGGCGACGTTGTGGAGTTCCGCTTCAACGTCTAGGGGCTTTCTGCCCCGGAACTGCTTGGATCACGGGACGTCCCAACCCAGGCGGCCGTTTCTTTACTGTGCCCACGTAAGCAAATTTGGTTGCATCTCGGTAACAACCGTCACCACCCTTCCCTTTGGATACCTACCGGTAACAAATACCGCCTAAGCTTTTCTTCATGTGAGGCACGCCACTTTGACCATCAAAGTGCGTGTCAGTCCTTTGTAAAACCATGAAGGACATCTTCCACAACATGAAACAAGGAGGCGGAATGCGTTTCGGACGTACTTCCAAAGCCGTAGGTGTGGCAGCAGTTGCTGCACTTGCACTGAGCGCCTGCGCCGAGAGCGGCGGCGGCGAAGATCCGGGCACAGGGGGCGGGGGCGAAGCTTCCGGTGGCACAGTCACCGTTGCCGAAGTCAACCCGTTCAGCTCGTTCAACTCCGACACCGCCGTAGGCAATGTTGATATCAACAACAAGGTGGCGCTGCTCACAACGAATGACTTCAACTACATCAACAGCGACCTCGAAGTAGTTCCGCGCGAGGAGTTCGGAACCTACGAGGTTGTCTCTGAGGATCCGCTCACAGTCACGTACACGGTTAACGAAGGCGTTACCTGGTCTGACGGTGAGCCGGTGGATGCAGATGACCTGCTCCTTTCCTGGGCATCCACCTCGGCATACTTCGACGACGAATCAGACCCGGACCCTGAGGTGGAAGGCGACGAAACCGGAACCACCTACTTCTCCGCTGCCTCAACCGCCGGCCTCGACCTGACAGAGATGCCCGAGCTGGGTGAAGACGGACGCTCGATCACTCTGGTCTACTCCGAGCCCTACGCGGACTGGGAGATCGCCTTCGGCGTCACCGACACCCCGGCGCATGTCGTCGCTACCAATGCGGGCCTCGCTGACGGTGATGCCCTCATCGAAGCGATCCAGAACGCACCGGAAGGGGATCCTGAGAATCCGCAGGAACGTCCGGAGATCTCCGCTATAGCGGATTTCTGGAACACGGGCTTTGACTCCACGAGCCTCCCGAGCGACCCGGCTCTCTATCTCTCGAACGGTCCTTACGTCGTTTCCGAGATGGTGCCGGATCAGTCGATGACCCTGGTTCGCAACGAGGACTACAACTGGGGACCGATCCCTGCAATCGACGAAATCACCATCCGTTACATCGGTGATGCGAACGCACAGGTTCAGGCTCTTCAGAACGGTGAAGTCGACATCATCCAGCCTCAGGCTTCGGCTGACACGCTGACGTCGCTGGAAGCCATCGACGGTGTCGAAATCCTGCAGGGCCCTGAGCTCTCCTTCGACCACCTGGACCTGTACCAGGAGGGTGGAGTCTTTGCTGACGAGAACGTCCGCAAGGCCTTCATGAAGACCGTTCCGCTTGAGCAGATCGTTGATGCAACGATTCGTCCGCTTGATCCGGAGTCCGGTCCCCGCATGTCCCAGATCTTCGACTTCGGCACCGAACCTTACCTGGCGGCAGTCGAAGAAAACGGATCGTCCGAGTACGCCGAAGTTGATATCGAGGGCGCCAAGGAACTGCTCGATGGTGCAACTCCTGAAGTTCGCATCATGTACAACGCAGAGAATCCGAACCGCGTCGATGCTTACACCCTTATCGCCGAGAGTGCCGAGCAGGCCGGTTTCCGGGTTGTTGACGTCGGTCTCCCCGGCGCTGAGTGGGGACCCGCGCTTGAAGAAGGCGGCGCCCGTTGGGACGCCACCATCTTCGGCTGGATCAGCCCTGGTGTCGGCGTGACCGGTGTACCGCAGCTCTACGGTTGCGGCTCCGCCTCGAACTACGTTCAGTGGTGTGATGAAGAGGCGCAGGAGGCCATGGATGAGCTGATCCTGACCACCGATCCGGCCGAGCAGCAGGAACTGCAGACTCTCGTCGACACCCGTCTCTACGAGACCGGCTTCGGCCTGCCGCTGTTCCAGTCTGTCGGTATCAACGGTGTGAGCGATCGCATCGAAGGAACCGAGTACATGTCCAACCAGGACGGCATCTGGTGGAACTACTGGGAGTGGACCGTAGCGGAGTAATCGCTGACGGCGATGTAACCGTTCGAAACTGAGATCAGGAAGCGCCGGGGTCACTACGTGCTCCGGCGCTTCCTGACGTTTCAGGCGAATTCGAGCCACGCACACTGATTGGGAAAGCCCAAATTTCCGTTCAACGTGACCTGAATTACGCTCGTTTATGACCTCCCGGCTCCGTCCGGGTCCAACCGGGGAGATCCCGGACGCTCAACTCTGAGGCTGACAAATAATGCTGACGTATATCGTTCGGCGGCTGATCGTCGCTGTACTCATACTTCTTGGCGCGTCTTTTCTCGTATACGTCCTGACAGCGGTGTCAGGCGATCCACTCGCGGATCTTAGGGAAAGCAACGCGCCGAACAGGGACCAACTCATAGCGTTTCGCACAGATCTGCTGAACCTCGATGTCCCACCGGTCCTGCGCTACTTCGCATGGCTTGGGGGAGCGGCTGGTTGCCTGGTCCCCTTTGCAGCAACCTGCGACCTTGGCAACGCCATCAATGGTGCGGAAGTAACGCAGCTCCTTGAACGGGCGATGGGACAAACCATCCTACTCGTCACCGCTGCGACCATCCTCGCAATCCTGATCGGTATCACTCTCGGGATCATCACCGCCCTCCGCCAGTACAGTGGGCTGGACTACGGCGTCACCTTCATGGCGTTCCTCTTCTTCTCACTACCGATCTTCTGGGTGGCAGTTCTGTTGAAGGAGTACGGGGCAATCAGCTTCAACGATTTCCTCCGGGAGCCGGATATCTCACTGTTTGCGCTGATCGTGTGTGGATTACTCACCGCTTTCCTCTTCTATCTGGTGTCGGTGGGAAACCTGAAGAAGCGGCTTCTGACTGCCGCCGTCGGGTTTGCTTTCGCAGTCGCGCTGCTGTGGACTCTGGATGCATTGGGATGGTTCCTTACCCCAGGATTCGGACCAGTCGTCATCGCCATCATCGGTGTGGGTCTCGCCTACGGTGTAACGCTTCTGTCCGCCGGCCTGAAGAACCGCAAGGCTCTGTACAGTTCGCTCATTGTCGTGGGAATCGGCATGGTGGCTTACTTTGCGGTTCAGCCGTTGCTGGACCGTGCCACCGGTCTGATGATCTTCCTGCTGGCTGTCGCTACCGTCCTGGTAGGTGTCGCCGTGGGCCACTTCATGGGTGGATACGACCGGCGCCAGAACATGACCGCGGCCGGGCTGACCGCCTTCCTCATGGGATTCTTCATCCTTCTTGACCGCTTTATGCAGGCCTGGCCCGCTTACTTCGACAACAGCCGCATCCGGGGGCGTCCAATCGCCACCATCGGGTCCTCAACTCCGAATCTTCAGGGCGATTTCTGGATTCTTGGTCTCGACACCTTCACCCATCTGCTTCTTCCGACCATTGCCCTGATGCTGATTTCGCTGGCCGGTTACAGCCGGTACTCCCGCGCCTCGATGCTCGAGATCATGAACCAGGACTACATCCGTACGGCCCGGGCGAAGGGCCTGGGCGAACGAACGGTGGTCATGCGGCACGCGTTCCGTAATGCACTGATTCCGCTGGCTACCCTCGTTGCCTTCGACATCGGTGGCCTGATTGGCGGAGCAATCATCACCGAACAGGTATTCGCATTCAGCGGTATGGGCCAGCTTTTCGTCGGTGCACTGCGCGTGGTGGACCTGAACCCGGTCATGGGCGTATTCCTCATCACCGGCATTCTGGCATTGGTCTTCAACCTAGTCGCTGACCTTGTCTATTCCGTCCTCGATCCGCGCGTAAGGGTGAAAGCATGAGCACACGAATCGGCGAAAGCACAAAAGTTGCCGAGAACGAGACGAAGGGACTCAGCCAGGGACAAATAGTCCGGAAGCGGTTCCTGGGGCACACCGCAGCGGTCATCAGCATGGTGGTATTCCTCGCGGTCGTGGTGCTGGCCTTTACTTCCATCGGGTATGCCGGCATACCCGGGTGGTGGAAATGGAACTATGTCGAGACACCCAGCCTGGCAACCCCGAACGGTGCACCGACCTGGACGTTGCCCTTCGACTTCGGAGATCACCCGTTTGGCCAGGATCGTGTAGGACGCGACCTGTTTGCCATGACGATGCGTGGGGCCCAACTGTCCCTCATCATCATGTTTATTATCGGGGCGATCGGTGCCGTCATCGGAGTGGTCGTCGGTGGTGTATCCGGCTATTTCCGGGGATGGATCGAGGCAGTTCTGATGCGTCTCACCGACGTCATTATCATCATCCCCCTGCTGATCCTGGCTGCCGTACTTGGCACGGTGGGTAATGAGCTCGCGGGTAGGGGCACCTTCTTCAATGCGATCTTCGGCGGCAGCGCCGGAATCATCCTGCTCGGAGTCTTCATCGGTCTGGTGATCTGGACGGGCCTCGCCCGGCTTGTCCGCGGCGAGTTCCTTTCCCTCCGCGAGCGCGAGTTCGTCGATGCAGCCCGGATCGCAGGGGCATCGAACGCGCGGATCATCTTCAAGCACATCCTGCCGAATGCCGTCGGCGTCATCATCGTGAACACCACCCTCGTGATGGCGTCAGCGATCCTCCTCGAGTCCGGTCTGTCCTTCCTCGGACTGGGTGTCCAGCCGCCGGACATCTCGTTGGGCAACCTGATCAGCCAGAACCAGGCCGCTTTCGCAACCCGTCCCTGGCTGTTCTGGTGGCCGGGTCTGTTCATCGTCGTGATCTGCCTGTCGATCAACTTCATCGGCGACGGTCTCCGCGATGCTTTTGACCCGCGGCAGAAGAAGTTCAACGCGAAGAAGGCCGCTGAGCCAAAGAAGCCGGCCTGATGACCAGTTTCAGTACCCGGGGGATGCGTAGCGTCTGCCGTACGCGAGGCGCCGGCCTGCTGTCACTGCAGAGCGAAAGTGAACACGCTCAGCAGCAGCAGGCCGGCGACCACGCTCAGCGGCAGCCAGTTGATCCGCCGTTCGACCCGAGCGAAGTCTGTAGCGTCCACGTCGATCAGGCCCTTTTCGACCTGGCGCTCCCACTCCGAACGGACCAGCAGGGCTGCGAGACCGGAGTCGGTGTTGCTGAGGTCTCCAGGGCGGACGCTACCGCCGGCGCCGTAACTGGAGCTCGGCAGGTTCTGCATGTTCTCAGGTTTCCCCGCATGTGCTCCTCGGACTCCGGGGGCGGGGGCTGCCCAAGCGGTATAGCTTCCGCTGGGCGTGATCAGCTTGAGCGCATACTTTGTGTCGACGTGAATAAGACCTGCCCAGGGCACGTCGACGGTCCTGGCGGGATTACGGAGCTGAACCCCGTCCGGTCCGACGATCACGGCCGGATACCAGAACAGCCACCAGGCGATCGCCGCGACGGCCAGCAGCGGGGAAGCCGCGGCGAGTGCCTCCAGTCCCGACGAAACGATGGAGCTCGCGAGCCCCACGCCCACGATGACGCAGGCAATCACCAGAATCCAACGGCTGCTGCGGGGACGAAAGACGGTGGTCCGAGTGGGACCGGTCGGCGAGTTCATACCTCCATATTTCCAACATCTAGCGTCGGCGCCGTAATCAGCGGGCAAACAGTCCGCTCAACCGCGCCGTACACCCGGTCACACAGTGGAAGGACAGCACTATGACCAACGACATCATTGAAGGCAATGGGAGCAAGGAAAATCCTCCATCCGCCCGTCAGCCGGTGCTCGAAGTTCGCAACCTCAGCGTCGACTTTGGCGTGGAGAAAGAATGGGTTCCCGCTGCAATCGACCTGAACTACCACGTCAACGCCGGTGAAGTGCTCGCCATCGTCGGTGAATCGGGTTCCGGCAAGAGCGCAAGCTCAATGGCTCTGCTCGGACTTTTGCCCAGCAACAGTCGGGTCACCGGCGAGGTGATCCTCAACGGCCGGTCGATTCTGAACCTCTCAGCGAACAAGCTCCGGGAAGTGCGCGGCAATGACGTCGCCGTGATCTTCCAGGAGCCGATGACCGCACTGAACCCGGTCTACACGGTCGGGTTCCAGATCGTGGAAACGCTGCGGTTGCACAATGCCATATCGCCGGACGAGGCGCGCGAGCGTGCCCTCAAACTGTTGGAGATGGTGGAGCTTCCCGATCCGGAGAAGGCGTTCCGCTCCTACCCGCACCAGCTCTCGGGCGGTCAACGGCAGCGCGCGATGATCGCCCAGTCGCTCTCATGCGACCCCAAGCTACTCATCGCTGACGAGCCGACCACTGCTCTTGACGTTACGGTCCAGGCAGAAATCCTCGACCTGATGCGCAATCTCCGCAACAAACTGGATAGCGCAATCGTGCTGATCACGCACGACATGGGTGTCGTTGCCGACCTGGCTGACCGCATCGCTGTGATGCGCAAGGGGATCATCGTGGAGACGGGCACGGCCGAGAAGATCTTCCGCGAGCCGGAACACCCGTACACGCAGGACCTCCTCGCAGCGGTGCCACATCTTGGCCAGGGGTCCGAGGGCGGCACTGACGACGTCGACATCACAGCCGCGCTTGCTGCTGCCACTCACTCGGAACTGGTGGGAGTGGATGCCGAGGAACTCGAACGCCGGGAACGCGCCGTGCTCGCAGGCCTGGAAGAGCAGGTCGCTGCCGAGCGGCAGAGCCGGGGAGACGCAGTCCTCGAACTCGTCAACGTTGCGATCGAATACCCCAAGCAGGGCAGGGTGCCGGCGTTCCGGGCCGTCGAGAATGTGACGCTGTCCATTTGGCCCGGCGAAGTCATGGGTCTGGTGGGTGAGTCCGGCTCCGGCAAGACCACTATCGGGCGGGCCGCCGTCGGCCTTTTGCCGGTGGCAGAGGGATCCATGCGCGTTGTCGGTACGGATATCTCGGGCTACAAACCGACCTCCCGGGAACTGGGAGCAGTGCGGAAAAACGTGGGCATGGTCTTCCAGGATCCGTCCTCGTCGCTCAACCCGCGGCTGCCGATCGGTGAAAGTATCGGCGAACCGATGTTCCTCGCCGGAGAGGCGAAGGGCGCCGAGCTGCAGAAGCGAATCGAGACGCTGCTGGACCAGGTGGAGCTGCCCCGCTCGTACCGGAACCGTTACCCGCACGAGCTCTCGGGCGGACAGAAGCAGCGCGTGGGCATCGCCCGTGCGCTGTCGTTGAAGCCAAAACTCATGGTTGCGGACGAGCCCACGTCCGCACTGGACGTTTCCGTCCAGGCCAAGGTGCTTGAGCTCTTCCAGAACCTGCAGCAGGAAATGGGATTCGCCTGCCTGTTCGTGACCCACGACCTCGCGGTGGTAGACGTCCTCGCCGACCACATCTGCGTGATGCGCCGCGGCCGGATCGTCGAGCAGGGCACCCGGGACCAGATCCTTCGAAACCCGCAGGACCCGTACACCCAGCGCCTGCTTGCCGCTGTGCCGCTACCGGACCCGGAAAAGCAGCGCGAACGGCGTGAGCTCCGCGCACGCCTGCTGGCCTCGGCCGAGTAGAAACGCCCAACGCACGACGGCGGTGCCTCCCTCTTTGTCCACGGCAGGGGAGGCATCGCCGTCGTTCGTTAAGTCGGTGAGCAGCGGGGCTGCCAGGGCAGGGCGAGCAGGCTCGTTAGGCCATCTTTTGCCTAACGCTTAGACTGGTAGTAGAGCGCGCTGTGCCGCCCGCTTTCATTTTTCCTTGATGCTCACCCAGCCCCTAAGAAACGAGTCATTCCGCATGTCTGTATCCACGAGCAACACTGCAATCCGCAGTGACCTTCGTAACGTTGCCATCGTGGCGCACGTCGACCATGGCAAGACGACGCTCGTTGACGCGATGCTGAAGCAGACCAACTCCTTCGCCGCCCACGGCGAGGTTGAGGATCGTGTCATGGACTCCGGCGACCTGGAGCGCGAGAAGGGCATCACCATCCTCGCGAAGAACACCACGGTGTTCTACGAGGGTCCGTCCGCCAACGGTGAGCGCATCACCATCAACGTCATCGACACCCCTGGCCACGCCGACTTCGGCGGCGAGGTTGAGCGCGGGCTCTCCATGGTCGACGGCGTGGTACTGCTGGTGGATGCCTCTGAGGGTCCGCTGCCGCAGACCCGCTTCGTTCTGCGTAAGGCCCTCGCAGCCAAGCTGCCCGTCGTGCTCCTGGTCAACAAGACCGACCGCCCGGACTCCCGTATTGACGAAGTTGTGAGCGAGTCGATGGACTTGCTTCTGGGCCTGGCATCCGACCTGTCGGACGAGGTTCCCGACCTGGACCTCGATTCCGTCCTCAACGTCCCGGTTGTCTACGCCGCAGCCCGCGTCGGAGCTGCTTCCCTGGAGCAGCCGGCAGACGGCTCAGCCCCGGACAACGACAACCTTGAGCCCCTCTTCAAGACCATCATCGAGCACATCCCGGCACCGAGCTACGACCCCACCGGGGTCCTGCAGGCGCACGTCACCAACCTCGACGCTTCACCGTTCCTCGGCCGCCTGGCACTGCTGCGTATTTTCAACGGCACGCTGCGCAAGGGCCAGCAGGTTGCCTGGGCGCGCCAGAACGGTGAGCTCAAGACGGTGAAGATCACCGAGCTCCTCGCCACCAAAGCACTGGACCGGGTACCCACTGACTCTGCAGGCCCCGGCGAGATCGTGGCCGTTGCCGGTATTGAGGACATCACCATCGGTGAGACCCTCACGGACGTCGACAACCCGCAGCCGCTGCCGCTGATCACCGTGGATGACCCGGCCATTTCCGTCACCATTGGTATCAACACTTCGCCGCTGGCCGGCAAGGTCAAGGGCGCCAAGGTGACTGCCCGTCAGGTGAAGGATCGCCTGGACAAGGAGCTCATCGGTAACGTCTCACTGCGCGTGCTTCCCACCGCACGTCCGGACGCCTGGGAAGTACAGGGTCGCGGCGAGCTCGCGCTGGCCATCCTCGTGGAGCAGATGCGCCGCGAAGGCTTCGAACTGACCGTCGGTAAGCCGCAGGTTGTCACCAAGGTTGTGGACGGCAAGGTCCACGAGCCGATGGAGCACATGACCATCGACGTCCCGGAGGAATACCTCGGCGGCGTCACCCAGCTCATGGCGGCGCGCAAGGGCCGGATGACCAACATGGCGAACCATGGCACCGGCTGGGTCCGCATGGAGTTCATCGTTCCCGCCCGCGGCCTCATCGGCTTCCGCACCCGCTTCCTCACCGACACCCGTGGTGCCGGCATCGCGTCCTCCTACTCGGAGGGCTATGAGCCGTGGGCCGGCGACATCGAGTACCGCACCAACGGTTCGATGATCGCGGACCGCTCCGGCGTGGTCACCCCGTTCGCGATGATCAACCTGCAGGAGCGCGGTTCATTCTTCGTTGAGCCGACCTCCGAGGTGTACGAGGGCATGATCGTCGGCGAGAATTCCCGCGCCGATGACATGGACGTGAATATCACCAAGGAGAAGAAGCTCACCAACATGCGTGCTGCTTCCTCGGACAGCTTCGAGAACCTCACGCCTCCGCGCAAGCTCACGCTTGAGGAATCACTCGAGTTTGCCCGCGAGGACGAGTGTGTCGAGGTCACCCCGGAAGCCATCCGCATCCGCAAGGTCATCCTCGACGCCAACGAGCGTCTGCGCGCAGCACGTTCCCGCGCACGCGCCTAGGGACCGGCGTCCCTTGCCGGCTCCCGGCGAAGCTGTGGGCGCACAAAGGCAGGGGAACGACGACGGCGCCAGCCCGGCCGCCGTCGTCGTTCCGCCTTCTCCTCGCCTCGCCCGATGGCATGGAGTTCTAGCTGCCGTTGTGGCAGGGGTCCTCGCCGCTGTCTTCGGTACCGCTCTCCACGCGAACGTCTGGTACCTGGGCGGCATGGGACTGCCCGTCGGGGCGCTGGCGGCGATCCTGCTTGCGGTCAGTCTGGCCGTCTTCGTGGCGGTGTCCGGCCGCAATGTTCTTCTTGCCGGCCTCACGGGAGCAGTGGCGTACATCCTGGTGGGCCTTGCCGCGTCATTCTCTGCGGGCAGCCTCATTGCTGCGGGCGTTGAACTCGAAGGTGCGCAGCCGCCGGTTTCGCTTGCCGGTTATGTCTGGGTAGTCGGTCTGGCGGTTGGGACGGTGATTGCCGTGGCGGTGTCCTGGTGGGTCCTGCGACCAACCCGGCGGCGCTGATTCGACTGCCGGTTCAGTCGGCGCTCCGGTCCAGGTGGTGGGCCAGCATGATGGAGGTGGCTGTGCCGTCCTCATCCGCTCCGCGTCGGGCATACTCCTCGAAGACGGTGCGGATCTTCTCCATCATTTCGGCGCGGTGCGTGTCATTGAGCCGCACCCCCAAACGCCAGACGTCGATCTCGGACGGGCTCAGGCCGTCGATCTCCTGCAAAAAGGTCTCCACGAGGACCGGAGCGGCGTTGGGCATCCTGCTTCCCCAGGACAACCCGGTAGCCCGATAGGGGATTTCCTTGGCCCCCCGATTGCCTGATCGTGGCTCCTCGGCCCGGAGGAATCCTGTTGCAAGGAGGGTACGTACATGGTGCAAGGCCGTGGCGGGATTCAATTCCAGCACCTCGGCGATTTCCTTGTTGGTGCGGGCCTTGTGCAGGCACAGCCGGAGGATCCTGAGCCGAACGGGGGAGCTCAGCGCCCTGCCGCGTGCCTGGACGTCCTCATCTGTTTCCATGTCCAAAAGCATACGTCAGCAGGCGTGTAGCGATTGAACTTAGTCAATCGCGTGGAGTCCGAGACGTCATCCGTGCAGGGCGGTACGTGGATCCCGCCGCGGGGGAGGCGGGGGCACCGGCTTCGCTGCGCTGACCGCGTCGAGAGGCACGACGACGTCGCCCCGCCTGGTCGCGACGGTGCAGGATGCCTCATCCCTTCCGGTCAGCTCGCCAAGCGCGTCGGTGAGCCCGCCCTCGATCCGGTATCTGACCACCACGCGGGTGCCGAGCGGCAGTGCGGCCAACCGGTCTGCGGCGGGGTTCGTCATGGCCATAGCGTGTCATATTACGGCGGGCGCCGGTCGATGCCGAACCCTTCGACCGTTGCGTTAAGCTTGAACAGCGACGAAGAGCCGGTACCGGCACCAGAATCCTAGGGAAGGCGTGGGACGTGACCTACGTAATCGCACAGCCGTGCGTGGATGTGAAAGACAAGGCCTGCATTGAGGAATGCCCGGTCGACTGCATCTATGAAGGCGAGCGTTCGTTGTACATCCACCCGGATGAGTGCGTGGACTGTGGGGCGTGCGAGCCGGTCTGCCCGGTGGAGGCCATCTACTACGAGGACGACACCCCGGAGGAGTGGGCCGATTACTACAAGGCCAATGTGGAGTTCTTCGATGACCTGGGTTCTCCGGGCGGTGCCGCCAAGCTCGGCAACACCGGGAAGGACCACCCGATGATCGCCGCCCTGCCGCCGCAGAACCAAGAAGCGTGACAGCAGAGTGACTCTCGAGCGGTCCTTCGGGCTCAACCTGCCGGATTACCCGTGGGACGCTATGGCGCCTTATGTGGAGGAAGCCCGGCAGCATCCCGACGGCGCCGTCAATCTTTCCATCGGCACCCCTGTGGACCCCACGCCGGACGTTGTCCAGCGTGCACTCCGGGACGCCGCGAACGCTCCTGGGTACCCCACGACGCACGGCACTGTGGAGCTGAGGGAAGCGATCAGCGAGTGGTACCGCCGTCGTCGTAATGTTGTGGGCCTGGATCCTGCTGACATTCTGCCCACGGTGGGGTCCAAGGAACTCGTCGCGTGGCTGCCCACGCTGCTCGGGCTGGGAGCCTGCGACGTCGTCGTGCGCCCCACAGTGGCCTACCCCACGTACGACATGGGCGCGCACTTTGCCGGCGCCACTCCTGTCGCTGCGGATTCGTTGGCCGAGCTCGACGCCGACACCCGTGCCCGGGTCCGTCTTGTCTGGGTCAACTCACCGTCCAACCCCACCGGCGCGGTCCACGATGTGGAGGCGCTGCGGGCAATCGTCGACGAAGCCCGCAGTCTGGGGGCCATGGTGGCCTCGGACGAGTGTTACGCCGAACTGGGGTGGGGCATTTGGGATCCGGCGACGGGAGGCCAGCCGGTGCCCAGCATCCTCGATGCGCGGGTCAGCGGCGGATCCTCGGACCTGTTGTTGTCCGTCTATTCGCTCAGCAAGCAGTCAAACGTTGCGGGTTACCGCGCTGCCTTCGCAGCCGGCGACAGCAAGGTGCTGGCGAATTTGATCAATTCGCGCAAGCACGCGGGCATGATCGTGCCCTTCCCGGTTCAGGAAGCCATGCGCGCAGCCCTGTCGGACGACGCGCATGTTGCTGCCCAGAAAGATCTCTACCGGGCGCGCCGGGAGCAGCTGATCCCCGCCCTCGAAGCTTTTGGCCTGACCATCCATTCTTCCGACGCCGGTCTTTACCTCTGGGCCACGGCGGGCGAGGACACCTGGATCACTGTGAAGCGGTTCGCGGAGCTTGGAATCATCGTCGGACCGGGCACCTTTTACGGCGAAGCAGGGAACGGATTCGTCCGCGTCGCGTTGACGGGTTCGGATGAGCGGGTGCGCGCTGCCGCTACACGGCTGGGTGCCTGAGTGCATGTTGCTATTGCACAACAACGGCCAAACGGATTAGTGCTGAAGGCGTGTGTGCCGGTAGCGTTTTAGCTGACTAGGCTGATCCAGCCCACACGCATGCTTTTCCATAAGCTCCACAAGGAGAGTCAATGACTGAGCACAACGGAGCCTCACTCCAGTATGACGGAGGAAGCCTCAGCCTCCCGCTGATTTCAGCGGCGGAAGGCAACCATGGGTACGACGTCTCTAAGCTTCTCAAGCAGACCGGTTCCGTCACGTTCGACCCCGGCTTCATGAACACAGCGGCCACCACCTCAGCGATCACCTACATCGACGGCGACCAGGGAATCCTGCGCTACCGCGGTTACCCGATCGACCAGCTGGCAGAGCACTCCAGCTTCCTCGAGGTCTCGTACCTGCTCATCTACGGCGAACTGCCGACCCCTACTGAACTCGATGCCTTCGATCAGCGCATCCGCCGTCACACGCTCCTGCACGAGGAGCTCAAGGGCTTCTTCGGAGGCTTCCCCCGTGACGCCCACCCCATGCCGGTGCTGTCCTCCGCTGTTTCCGCTCTGTCGACGTTCTATCAGGACTCGCTGGACCCGTTCGACGACGAACAGGTGGAACTATCCACTTTCCGCCTCATGGCGAAGCTCCCGGTGATCGCCGCGTACGCGCACAAGAAGTCGATCGGCCAGCCGATGCTGTATCCGGACAACTCCATGAACCTCGTGGAGAACTTCATGCGACTGTGCTTCGGTCTCCCTGCCGAGCCCTATGACCTCGACCCCACGATGGTGAAGGCACTCGACCTGCTCCTCATCCTCCACGCGGACCACGAGCAAAACTGTTCGACCTCCACCGTCCGCCTTGTGGGCAGTTCCAATGCGAACATGTTCGCTTCCATCTCCGCAGGCATCAACGCACTCTTCGGCCCGCTGCACGGCGGTGCCAACGAGGCCGTGCTCAACATGCTCCGCCAGATCCAGGCAACAGGCATGCAGCCCGAGGACTTCATGGAAAAGGTGAAGAAGAAGGAAGACGGCGTGAAGCTCATGGGCTTCGGGCACCGCGTCTACAAGAATTACGACCCTCGCGCCAAGATCGTCAAGGCAACAGCGCACGACATCCTCTCCAAGCTCGGTGGCAATGACGAGCTGCTGGACATCGCCATGCGCCTCGAAGAGAAGGCCCTCGCCGATGACTACTTCATCGAGCGCAAGCTCTACCCGAACGTGGATTTCTACACCGGTCTCATCTACAAGGCGATGGGTTTCCCCGAGAAGATGTTCACGGTGCTTTTCGCCATCGGACGTCTCCCGGGCTGGATTGCCCAGTGGCGCGAGATGATCAAGGACCCGCAGACCAAGATCGGACGCCCGCGGCAGCTGTACACGGGTGCCGGGGAACGGCACTACCCGGCTCGCTAGGGCCAACAGGCGCAGAACCCAGTACGACGACGGCCGGTCACCTTCGCAGGTGGCCGGCCGTCGTCGTACGTCAGCAGGGAACGGAGCTAGGAAGCGTACCCCTGAGGATTGTTCTTCTGCCAGCGCCAGTGGTCCTCACACATCTGGTCCAGCGACCGGTGGGCAGACCAGCCCAGGTCAGCAAGGGCGGACGACGGATCGGCGTAACTGACAGCAGCGTCACCGGGCCGCCGGGGGGCGAACTCGTAGGGGATCTCGTGACCGGCCGCCTTGGAGAAGGCTGCGAGCACCTCAAGCACCGATGACCCGTTTCCGGTGCCGAGGTTCCAGCGGTGCACCCCGGAGTGGGTGGTGAGGTAGTTCAGGGCTGCGACATGGCCGTCGGCAAGGTCCACCACATGGATGTAGTCGCGGATGCCGGTGCCGTCCGGGGTGGGGTAGTCGTTACCGAAGACCAGAACCTTCTCCCGCCTGCCGACTGCTACCTGCGCCACGAAGGGGAGCAGGTTGTTGGGGACACCGGTGGGATCCTCACCGATCCGGCCCGATTCATGGGCGCCGACGGGATTGAAGTAGCGCAGCAGGGCAATGTTCCAGCGTTCGTCGGAAGCACCGACGTCGCTCAGGATGTCCTCGATCTGTTCCTTGGTGCGTCCATAGGGATTGGTCGCATCCAGCGGCATCTTTTCGATGAGCGGGACCTCCTCGGAGGCGCCGTACACGGTGGCGGAGGAACTGAAGACGAGCGTACGGACGTTGTGCCGGTCCATGGTGCGCAGCAGGTTCAGGGTGCCGCCGACGTTGTTGTGATAGTAGAACAGGGGCTTTTCCACCGACTCACCGACCGCCTTCAGCCCGGCGAAGTGAATGACCGCGTCTACGGACTCTGCCTCGAAGACGGCATCAAGCGCGTGCTCGTCGAGCAGGTCAACCTTCCGGAAGTCCACCTCACGTCCCGCGAGCTCCTGCACCCTGCTCAGCGCGACCTCGCTTGAGTTGTACAGATTGTCCACTACGACGACGTCGTGGCCCGCCTCCAGCAGTGCCAGTGTGGTGTGCGAGCCAATGTAACCGCTTCCGCCGGTGACGAGTATCTTCATGGGTTCAAGCCTACCGACCGGCCGCCTGAGGCGCCTAAGTAAGTCACAGACTGTGCGCCGATCACTCTGGAGGCTCAAGCCCTATCGGTCTACCCTTGGAGGATCACGCGCGAGCCGGCCCACCTGACGCCGGCGGAGAGGTCAGGACCACGCATGCACGTCAACAGGGCACCTTCCTGGAGAGTGGAAGCAGGTTCATCTCTGGAAATGTGCTTCGCCCTGTACCTGCGTGACTGTGCCGGACTCGGAGTGATCGGCCAGCCGGCGGTGTGCCCGGTCAAGCCAGCCGTTCATTGTGTCAGCCCGCGCCAGGTGGTTCATGATGTCGGCGGAATGACTGCGCTCCGGGTCGAGTGGGAGGCCTGGTGGTATGAGCTCGTGACGCACCACGGAAACGGGACAGCGCTTCCGACGCCACCCGATTTCCCCGAGCTCACGTCAATGCCCGCGCTTCAGCGCCTGACGCACGCACATTATGGGACTGCCTTGACCTGGACGCAGGAACGCGATGCTGCCTGGCGGCAACGTTCGCTCAAACGGATGCACGACGGCGGCCAGCGATGCTTCGGCGACCTCGTGCGGGAACGTGAACTGGAGCTCGGCCGGCCCGCGAGGCACTTTTCGCTTTCCGTGATCGAGTTGCCGTTGAGCGAGACGCGGGCCTGGTATGTGGAGCCGGACCGGCTCATTCTGAGCGAAGACCTGTACGACGACGAGGCGACCTTCCGGAGCTACGTCCAGCCGGTCGTGGAGATTATTGCGTAACCCCGGTTAGACGGGCGCCTCAGCGAGGGTGATGAGTATCTGGCCGGTTTCGGTTTCCGCGGTGGTCCAGCCGCCGTCGTTCCGGTCCCATCGCAGGCCGGCATGGGAAACGGTGGAGATACCCAACTCCTTGGCGTGGGCGACCGCGAACTGCGCGGCAGCCCACCCGACGGAGCCGGATGCACTGGCCACCATCCCGTTCTCAGTGGCGCTGGTGGCCACAGTGGGGAAGACGGCGGCGAAGCGTTCGGCCACTGCCACCGCGTTCCCGGGTTCCTCAGCCTTCCGCAGGACACAGTTGAGCGATGCCGGAGACTGGCCGGTCAAAGCGGACGCGAAAGCACGTGCTTCGGGCTCGTGGTCGGCATACGCATCGGGGTAGGCGCTTCGCTGGACCAGCTGCGCGGCTTCCGTGATGGGCAGCGTCTGGTATGCCGGAACCTCAACGAGGGCATCGTAGAAGGCTCCGGCGGCGTAGATGGGATCCTGCACCTGTTCCTCGCTGCCCCAGCCCTGCGACGGCCGCTGCTGGAACAGGCCGCGCGAGTCGGGTCCCGCCTGATCACCGTAATCCAGGTTACGCAACCCCGATTCCTGCACCGCTGTGGCCAGGGCAATGGAAGCGGCGCGGGGCGGCAGGCCGCGGGTGACCGCAACTCCCGCGATAGTGGAGGCGTTGGCGGCCTGCTCCGGTCGCAACTCGTACGTGTCCGTACCGACAACGGCGCTGCATCGCTCACGAACCAGAACCTCGGAGGAATTCAACTGGGTTACCGCGAGGTATGCGCCGCCACCGACCACGGCCGTCAACAGGGTGAGGACACCGGCCGCGCGGAGCCGGCGCCGTCGTCGTGCTTGGTGGGTGGTCGGTGGCACGCCGCTCCCTAGTTCGCGTGCAGTGCAGCGTTCAGGGCGATGCCGTGCCCTGACCGCTGGCGCGCTTCCACGATTCCCGTGGTGGAGTTGCGGATGAAGAGCACGCCCGACTGTCCCGAGAGTTCGGCCGCCTTGACCACCGAGCCATCGGGGAGGGTCACTTTGGTGCCCGCGGTGATGTACAGGCCGGCCTCCACGACGCAGTCATCACCGAGTGAGATGCCGATTCCCGCCTGTGCGCTGAGGAGGCAGCGTTCGCCGATGCTGATGCGCTCCTTGCCGCCGCCGGAGAGCGTACCCATGATTGACGACCCGCCCCCGATGTCCGAACCGTTGCCGACGACGACGCCGGCCGAAATACGTCCCTCAACCATCGAGTGGCCCAGCGTTCCGGCATTGAAGTTGATGAAGCCCTCGTGCATGACCGTGGTGCCTTCGGCCAGATGGGCGCCCAGCCGGACGCGGTCGGCATCGGCAATCCTGACGCCGGAGGGCATCACATAGTCCACCATGCGGGGGAACTTGTCGACGCCGTACACGACGACCGCGCCGCGCGAACGCAGGCGAAGGCGGGTGGTCTCAAAACCGTCGACCGGGCAGGGTCCGAAGTTGGTCCACACGACGTTGGCGAGCAGGCCGAAGATGCCGTCGAGGTTGATGGTGTTCGGCTGCGCCAGGCGGTGCGAGAGCAGGTGGAGGCGCAGGTACGCATCGGCGGCGTCCACCGGGGCGTCATCAAGCGATGAGGTAGTGAAGACTACTTCCTGCGTGACACCACGCAGTGCGTCCGGCGCCGCAATGCCCGCGAGTTCGGTGCGCAGCGAGTCTGCGTCGGCTGAACCTTCGCCCAGAACCGGCTGCGGATACCAGACATCGAGTACCGTTCCATCGTCCGCCAGGGTGGCAAGGCCGATGCCGGAAGCGGTCCGGGAGGTGGTTTCGGAGGGGGTCAGGGAAGCGGAGGCCGTCTCAGTCATGGCCTCCATTCTACCGAGTTGGTGCCGGCGACCTCCTCCACCTCGCCGCCACCAGGGGCGGGACCTACGCCAAGTACCCTTGAGACCATGACTGCTTCCGACATTCTTCGGCTCGATCCCACTACCGACGTAGCGCAACTCACGTCGCACATCATGGACATCGAAAGCGTGTCAGGCAACGAGCGGGAGCTCGCAGACGCCGTTGAACAGGTCCTGCGGGCGAGCCCGCACCTCGAGGTCGTCCGGGATGGTGATTCGTTGATCGCCCGCACCAACCTCGGCCGCGCAGAGCGGGTCATCCTCGCCGGCCACCTCGACACGGTTCCCCTGCCGCACGTGCCGGGTTCCCGCGGGACGGTCCCCAGCTCCTGGGACGGTGAGGTTCTGTACGGGCGAGGCGCCACCGACATGAAGGGTGGAATTGCTGTGCAACTTGCCCTCGCCGCTGCGCTGACCGGACCCTCCCGTGACATCACCTATGTCTTCTACGACCATGAGGAAGTCGAGGCTGCCTTAAGCGGACTCGGCAGGCTGGTCGAAAGGTACCCATCGTGGCTCGAAGCCGATTTCGCTGTCCTGCTGGAGCCGACCGATGGAGTCGTCGAGGGCGGCTGCAATGGAACTTCACGCTTCAACGTCACGACGACGGGGCGCGCGGCCCACTCGGCACGCGCCTGGATGGGGGAGAATGCGATCCACAAATTGGCCGACGTCCTTGTGCGGCTGCGGGACCATCAGCCCGCCACCGTCACGGTCGATGGTCTGGACTTCCGCGAAAGCCTCAACGCCGTCCTCATCAACGGTGGTACGGCCGGTAACGTGATCCCCGACCAGGCAGTGGTGGAAGTCAATTATCGCTTCGCTCCGGACAAGACTCCCGACGACGCCGAGAGGTACGTAAGGGAACTGCTCGACGGCTTTGACGTGATCAGGACCGATGCTGCGGCTGGTGCCCGCCCCGGTCTGAATCATCCCGCTGCAGCGGCATTCGTCAGGGCAGTCGGAGGCGAGCCGAAGCCGAAGTACGGCTGGACCGACGTCGCGCGCTTCAGCGCGCTCGGTATCCCGGCAGTGAACTTCGGTCCGGGTGACGCGCTGTTGGCCCACTCGGACAACGAGCATGTGCACGCGGACGCGATCCGCGCCTGCCTGTCTGCGTTAAAGGACTGGCTCGCCTAGACCGGAGGTCGAGACGAGCCAGTGAATCCTGTTGACCGGGCCTAGCCGGCGTTGGTTGCGTCGGGTAGCAGCACCTTTTGGTCCTTGTCCCGCTTGGCTCTCCCGGCGGTGCGGAAGCTGAGCAGCTTCGACAACCGGTTGGCCAACGACGACAGTGCGAAGTTGATGATGATGAAAATTACCGCAGCAATGAGGAGCGCCTGCAGCAGGTTCCCCTCGCCGACGCCGAGCCTCCGCGCGTTCTGCAGCAGCTCGGTGTAGGTGATGATGTAGCCGAGTGCCGAGTCCTTGAGGATCACGACGAACTGGCTGACCAAGGCAGGCAGCATGGCAGTGAGCGCCTGGGGCACCTCAACCGACCGCAGAGATTGACCCCGCGTCATACCGATGGCCATTGCGGCTTCGCGCTGCCCCTTGGGGAGACCCTCCACGCCGGAGCGCACAAGTTCAGCGATGACCGAGCCGTTGTAGAGCGTCAGCGCGGTGACCACCGCAATGAACGGGATGTCCTGCGGGCGCATGATGCTCGCCGCGCCGATAGCCAGCCAGAGGAAGATCATCATCAGCAGGACGGGTACTGCCCGGAGGAACTCGACAATGACCCCGGCGAGCCAGCGGATTGGCAGGAAGTGTGAGAGCCGGCCGATGCCCAGGATGAGGCCCAGAACCACGGAGGTCACGATCGCTACGCCGGCGGCGCGCAATGTGTCCCAGAGGCCCGGAAGGAAGAAGAATTGCCACGTCCTCACCTCGAGGAAGGGTGTCCACTTCGCAGGCTCCAACTGACCGCGCTCGGCGAGGGTGATGACGAGCCACGTCAGCAGCCCAATGACGAAGATGGCACCGGCAATGTTGCCGATCAGGATATTGCGCTTGGCTTTGGGGCCGGGCGCATCGAAAAGTACCTGCTGAGCGCTCAACGTGCCACCGCCAGTTTCTTGGATGCCCAGGTGGTCAGCAGACCGATCGGGATAACGATGATGACGAAGCCCAGGGCAAAGGTGAAGAAGATCGGGATAACCATGTCAGAACGGAACTCGATCATGGTCTTCATGAGACCTGCAGACTCCGCCACCGAGCCTGCAGCCGCCACCGTGGAGTTCTTGGTCAATGCAATCAGCACGTTGCCGAGGGGTGCAATGGCGCCGCGGAAAGCCTGAGGAAGAATGATCAGCCGGGCGGCGGGGAGGAACGACAGCCCGATCGCGCGGGCGGCCTCCGCCTGACCGAGCGGAACAGTGTTCACGCCGCTTCGGATCGCCTCGCAGACAAATGCCGCGTGGTAGAGGCTCAAGCCCAGGATCGCGAGACGGAAGAAGTTGAGGTTGAAGTCTTCCGACAGGCTCACGAAGAGTTGGCCGAACAACGCAAGTACGCCGAAGGCGATGATGATCGTCAGCGGCGTGTTGCGGAAGATGTTGACGTAGGTGGCGCCGAACCACTGCAGGCTCGCAATGGGAGAGATCCTGAACAGTGCGAGGAGAGTTCCCAGGAGCAGGGACCAGATCGCCGCCCAGAATGTCAGCTGGATATTGATCCAGAAAGCCCCTGCGACGTCGTATTGCTCGAAGAGCGATAGGAAACCGTCCACGGCATCCTTTCTTGTCGGTACGTCAAACGGCTGTGTGGGGGCTGCAACGCAACCCCCACACAGCCGCAGAGGGTGTTAGGCGCACTCAGCCGGCGTCGGCGGGTTCAGTTCCGCGTTCGGCTCATAGTCGACGCCTTCAAGGTTGGCTGCCAGGGCTTCTTCCCAGGCGCCGTCCTCGATCATCTTCTCGATGGCGGCGTTGATGTCCGAGCACAATTCGCTGCCCTTGGTGAGACCAACGCCGTAGTTCTCCTCCGAGAACGGGTTGCCGACAACCTTGAACTGGCCCTGGTTGGCTTCCTGGGCGGCAAGACCGGCGAGGATGATGTCATCGGTGGTGACGGCGTCGATCTGTCCGCCGCCCATGAGGCTGACACACTCCGCGTAGCCGGGCTGCTCGATCAGGTTAACGTCTTCAGCGAACTCGTCCTTCACGCGCTGTGCGGAGGTGGAACCGGTGACGGAGCAGAGGTTCCGCCCGTTCAGGTCCTCCGGTCCGGTGATGTCGCTGTCGGTGGGAACGAGAAGGTCCTGGCCTGCAACAAAGTACGGTCCGGCGAAGTCGACGGTTTCCTTGCGGGTGTCGGTGATCGAATAGGTAGCGAAGATCATGTCGACCTGCTCGTTTGACAGCAGGTTCTCGCGGTTGGCGGACGGTGCTTCGACCCACTCGATCTGATCTTCGGTGTAGCCCAGTTCGCCTGCAACGTACTTGGCAACGTCAACGTCGAAGCCCGAGTAGGAGCCGCCCTCGTCGAAGCCGAGGCCCGGCTGGTCAAACTTGATGCCGATTCGGATCGAATCTGCTGCGGCTTCGCCGCCTTCTGCGCCGCCGCCTTCTGCGCCGCCGCCTTCGCCTTCTCCGCCGCCGCCGCCGCAGGCGGACAGGGTAAGCGCCGCTGCTGCTGCCATGGCCAATGCGCCATATCGTGTTGTTCGCATGTTTTCTCCTCGGGTTATTTCCTGATGGGAATTCGTCGGTAGTTAGTGGGCGAGGATCTTGCCCAGGAAGTCCTTGGCGCGATCGCTCTGCGGGTTGGTGAAGAACTCTTCGGGCTTTGCCTGCTCGACGATCTGGCCGTCGGCCATGAAGATCACGCGGTCCGCGGCTTTCCGCGCGAAGCCCATCTCGTGGGTGACAACGATCATGGTCATGCCCTCCTTGGCGAGGGAGACCATGGCGTCGAGCACTTCGTTGATCATCTCCGGGTCCAACGCAGAGGTGGGCTCATCAAAAAGCATCACCTTAGGCTGCATCGCCAGCGCACGGGCTATGGCGACACGTTGCTGCTGCCCTCCGGAAAGCTGTGCGGGAAGCTTCTGCGCCTGGTTATCGACGCCCACGCGCTTCAAAAGCGACATGGCGAGATCTTTCGCCGCGTTTACCTTCATGCCCTTGACCTTGACCGGCCCCAGGGTCACGTTCTCAAGGATGGACTTATGAGCGAAGAGGTTGAATGACTGGAAGACCATGCCGACGTCGGCGCGGAGTTTCGCGAGCGCCTTGCCTTCCGCGGGGAGCACTTTGCCGTCGATGCGGATCTCGCCGTTGTCGATGGTCTCAAGGCGGTTGATGGCACGGCAGAGCGTGGACTTGCCGGAGCCCGATGGTCCGATCACCACCACTACTTCGCCGCGGGCGACCTCAAGGTTGATGTCCTTGAGCACATGGAGTTCACCGAAGTGCTTGTTGACGTTCTTGAGGGAGACGAGCGGCTGGGCCGGCGAGTTGGACGCGGACGAGGGCGTGCCCGACTGTGTGTCACGAGTCATAGGTAGAAATGTAGTCAAAGATTCCACACCGGCGGTACATCGACTGGCCGAAAGCGGAAATCGTGATTCAAGAGCAACCAAAGCGTCAGGCCCCCGCGCCGGTTAGCCTTGGGTGTATGAGTCCCCATAGCGGTAATGACGATCAGCAGGCAGGGCCCCCGGCACCAGCACGGCGCCGGGGCCAGGTGGAACTCCGCCGCGACCAGGCAAGTGCGGTGCAGTCGGACCGGTACCTGCTCGACTCGATGGAGGAAACCCCGTTCACCAAAACGGATCCGTGGCGCGTCCTCCGGATTCAGAGCGAGTTCGTGGAGGGCTTCGGCACCCTGTCGGAACTGGGGCCTGCCATCAGCGTGTTTGGTTCCGCTCGCACTCCCCGGGACTCGCAGTTCTACAAGGTAGGCGAGGAAGTGGGCCGGCTTCTGGTGGAGGCCGGGTACGCCGTCATCACGGGAGGCGGCCCGGGCGCTATGGAAGCGGCTAACAAGGGTGCTTGTGAGGCGGGCGGAGTATCGGTGGGGCTCGGTATCGAGCTTCCGTTCGAGCAGGGGATGAACGAGTGGGTGGATCTCGGCGTCAACTTCCGCTATTTCTTCGCCCGCAAGACTATGTTCGTCAAGTACGCCCAGGGTTTCATTGTGCTGCCCGGTGGATTCGGCACTCTCGACGAATTGTTCGAAGCGATGACACTGGTGCAGACCCAAAAGGTGACGTCATTCCCGATTATCCTCATCGGATCTGATTTCTGGGGTCCGCTGTGGAACTGGGTGCGGGACACGCTGCTCGCGAACGGGATGATCTCCGAGAAGGACCTTTCACTGGTTCACCTGGTCGATGATCCGGCGGACGCGGTGGGCGCCGTCCTCGCTGACACAGCCAGGCACACCGGGCCCTGAGTGATGACCATCTTCCTCGTGCTGATCGCCATAGTGGCCGTCGGCGCCACCGCGTTTTTCGCCGTCGGTCGGGGATGGCAGGGGAGGGATCAGCTGCCGCCGCGCGACCAGCCGAGCGTGACGGGGTTGGTTGAGCCGACGCCGAACCTTCCGCCTGTCCTGCTCCCGGATCGCCCCACCGCGTCGGATATCGGCCGTATCCGCTTCTCCCTCGGATTGAGGGGCTATCGGATGGACCAGGTGGACGAAGTTCTTGACCGGCTTGCCGCAGCGCTTGCCGAGCGGGACGAGCTCATCGAAGCGCTGCAGAACCAGAATCGGGACGCTCGGTGACCGCGGTCAGCGGCAGCGACGGCCGCCTGCGGTGCGGCTGGGCCATCTCCAGCACCGAGTACGAGGCCTATCACGACCTTGAGTGGGGCCGTCCAGTCGTTGGCGATCAGGCTCTCTTCGAACGAATCAGCCTGGAGGCGTTCCAGTCCGGGCTCAGCTGGATCACCATCCTCCGGAAGCGGGAGGCCTTCCGTGCGGCTTTCGCCGGTTTTGACCCGCAAGAGGTCGCGGCCTTTGACGACGACGACGTTGCCCGCTTGCTCAGCGACGCCGGCATCGTGCGGAACCGCGCCAAGATCCTCGCGACGATCTCCAACGCGAGGGCGCTGCTCGCGCTTCCGGAGGGAATGACGCTGGCGGGAGTTCTGGAGAGCCACCGGCCGCCGCCTAAAGCTGCGCCTGAGTCGCTCGCGGATGTTCCCGCCGTCGTGCCCGAATCAATTGCGCTCGCGAAGAAGCTGCGCTCGCTCGGGTTCCGGTTCGTCGGGCCCACCACTGCTTACGCCATGCAACAGGCAACGGGTTATGTGAATGACCACCTTGCTTCCTGCTGGGTACGAAATGACGCCGCGGGACCCTTCCATGTCGCTGAGACTGCGTGAATCCCTGAGGCTTGGCGGGTCGTCGTTGCCTGCCTGGATCCGGTCGCTCCGTGATCGGGCGGCGGCTTTCCCCTGGTGGCTGCAGGTGCTTCTCATCTACGGTGTAGCCCGGTTGTATTCGACGATTGTGCTCACCGTAGCCGCGCGCCTCCAGATGCCCAGTCCGTGGGCCGACGGTTCTCCCACCTATGAAGAGTTCATCAATTTCTGGGACAGCGGTTGGTACGCGCGAATACACGACGGCGGGTATCCCACCGCGCTCCCGCGGGGCGACGACGGGTCCGTTCTCGAGAACCAGTGGGCGTTCTACCCGCTTTTCCCGGCGGCCGTGCGGGTCTTCTCGATGCTCACGGGCACGGGATGGAATCCCGGGGCCGCGGTCCTCGCCACCCTGTCTGGAGCTGCGGCCGCGCTCGTGATCTACCGCCTCTTCCGGCTGCGCTCCGCTCACCGGGATGCACTGTGGGCAGTGGGGCTGGTCGCTTTCCTTCCGATATCGCCCATCCTGCAGATTCCTTACGCAGAATCCCTTCATCTGATGCTGCTGTCACTCGCGCTGTATCTGGTGATCGGGGGACACTACCTGCGCGCCGTCCCAGTGGTGGTGCTGATGTGCCTTGCCCGCCCGGCCGGTGTCCCTTTCGCCGCGATGCTGGGAGTCCTCCTGCTGATGGGACTGGCGGCGCGGGGCGATGCCCCGGAGGGGAGGTCCTCGGCTGCGGGGGATCTGCTGCGGCTGGCGGTCCTTGCCGGTGTTTGCGGCATTGCGGCCGTCGTTTGGCCGGTTGTCGCGTGGATTGCGACCGGTATACCGGACGCCTACGTCCAGACAGAGACCGCCTGGCGCGGATCTGAACTCACGCTTTTCGCGCCCTGGCTCAGTGCGTCGATGCAGTTGCTGGGCCCTGTCCTGGGCCCGGTCGGCCTAGTGCTGCTGACCGCCGGTTTCGCCGCGATTCTCCTCTCACGCGCGGGCCGGCGTCTCGGATTGCCGCTCCAGCTGTGGTGCGCGGCCTACCTCTTGTACCTGGCCGCTTTTTGGAATCCGCAGACGAGCACTTTCCGGATCCTGCTTCCGTTGTTTCCGCTGGTACTTGCGTTTGTCCTGCTCTCGGATTCGAGGGCATACCGATGGCTGGCGCTCGCCGCTTGTGCAAGCCTGCAGATCGTGTGGGTCACGTGGCTGTGGGCATGGGCACCGCTGTTCGGCGCGGGCGATTATTCACCGTGACGATGTGATGGGCGCCGCATGGCGATTAGCTCGGCGCGCACTTCTACGGGATAATAGGTGTGGACGAGCGTACGGGGGATACTCCGCCGTGCAATGTTGACCGCGGCCCGGTTCCGGCTGCGCACACCGTGGAAGGGAAACTACTCAGATGGCTGCCATGAAACCCCGTACCGGTGATGGACCTATGGAAGTCACCAAAGAGGGACGCAGCCTCATCATGCGGGTTCCGATCGACGGCGGCGGGCGCCTGGTGGTCGAGCTGAACGCCGAGGAAGCCGGCAAGCTCAAAGACTGCCTGGTCACCGTCACGGACTGACGTCCAGCACTCCAGACGTCTCAGCACCAAGAATCTTTCAGCAGCCTTTCAGCAGCACCGACTGACGAGTTCTTGTGCCCGCTACGCGGGCATTTTGACTGCCATCAAGAGGCCGTTTCCGGCTGGCATCAGCGAGCTGACCAGCGACTCGTTGGCACGCAGCGTCTTGCCCACCTGCCGCAGCGTGTTGGTTGACGCGTCGCGAATGGCCGGGTCAGCTACTTTGCCGCCATCCAGGGCGTCGTTAATCAGAAGCAGCCCTCCGCGTTTGAGAAGTCGGACCGCCTGGTCCGCGTACAGCGGGAGGTTGGTTTTGTCAGCATCGAGAAACACCAGATCATAGGCTGCATCGGTCAGCCGCGGGAGCACATCAGCCGCACGCCCCGAGATAGTGCGCGTCCGGTTCGCCGGAATTCCCGCCTCCGAGTACGCCTCCCGGGACGCCCGCAAATGGTCCACGTCCGAGTCGATCGTGGTCAGAACCGAATTCGCCCCCATGCCCCGCAGCAGGCACACTCCGGATACACCCGCCCCGGCGCCGACTTCGACAACCGTCATCGCCTTCGACGCCGCGGCAAGAACGGTGAGCGCGGCCGCAATGCCGGTGGTGACGGGAGTGACCCCCAGCTCGTATGAGCGGTCGCGTGCGCGAAGCAGGACATCGTCTTCAACCGGCAGGCCTTCCGTGTAGGACCAGTTAGCCTGCTTCTGCGCGCTCATGTTGTTCCGTTCTCTCCAGCGGTTCAACCGGGAGCTGAGTAGGGTCGGATGGTTCCCGCGAACTGCCGGGCGTATCTTTCCCAGCCTACTGCCGATGAAGGGGGGCCCCGGGTATCACCGCGTAACAGCGCAGCCCGTTCTCCTGATCTTTCCAGCGAGCTCACAGCAAGATCCGGCACGATTGATATGCACGACGTGCACTATAAGGCATCCAACCAAGGTGAAGCCCCGAATACCTGATGTGGGTCTTTCGGTTTACGACTGGCGCAGCACACCAAACACATCATTCGAGGGCGAGAGGAGAAGGTCGATGGCTACTTCGCGCACGGTGGCCCCTGCACAGGGCGTCACCACCGGAGAGCACGATCAGGGGGTACCCGGCTGGGTGCCGCCGTCATGGGAAGAAGTGGTTCGTGACCACTCTCCCAAGGTCTATAGGCTTGCCTACCGCCTGACGGGCAACAAGTACGACGCGGAAGACCTTACCCAGGAGGTGTTCGTCCGCGTCTTCCGGTCTCTGGCGAACTTCAAGCCGGGAACCCTCGACGGGTGGCTCCACCGGATCACCACGAACCTGTTCCTGGACCAGGCGCGTCGGAAGAACCGCATCCGGTTCGACGGGCTGGCTGAAGATGCCGAGAGCCGGCTGCCCAGCACCCACCCGAGCCCGGAGCGCAGCTTCGAATTCAACAACCTCGATCTCGATGTGCAGGCCGCTCTGGAGGAGCTTCCGCCGGACTTCCGCGCCGCCGTAGTGCTGTGTGATCTTGAGGGTTTGCCTTACGACGAGGTGGCCCGCGCGCTTGGGGTGAAACTCGGCACTGTACGTTCCCGCATCCACCGTGGACGCACCATCCTTCGAGAGAAACTGGCTCACAGGGACCCCCGGCAGACTCCACCTGCTCCAACCCGCCTCAGCCTGCCTCGAATCGCAGGTGCGCGCTAGGTCGATGCGCCATCCAACCCGTTTCCTGATCGACTACGTGGCGGGCGAGCTGAGCCCGGTCCGGCAGCACGCAGTCGAGAAGCACCTTCTTCGGTGTGCACGGTGCCACGAGGTCGTGGAGCAGGAGCAGGCAATCCGTCGTCGGCTTCGGTGCACCTCGACTCCCGGCCCCTCAGAAGACCTGTGCGAGCGCATCCTGCGCAGATCGGCCGCTTCGCCTGCGGGACTTGACGGACTGGCTGATGCGGGCAACGCCGCCGCCGGCAGCCCGGCGCGCATGAGCGACGAGTCCTTCGCCCACCGGCACAGGGCGGTTGTGGCGGTCGGCAGCGCTATCGCAGTCGCCGCCGTCGCGACCCTGAGTGCAGCCTACGCGCTCGGCTCCGAGGTGGAGTCCGGCGAATTTCCGGCAACGGCCGGCTCTGCGTCCGTTTCAGAGAGCTTCAACAGTGTCGCAGAAGGCACTCCCGCCAGTCTCGATGAAGGTCAGATCGAACAGCTGCGCGACGACGGCTGGTTCTGCCCGGAACTGCAGTCGCTGGGCTTCCGGCTTGAGGGTGCCCAGGCACACGAGATAGACGGCCGGCCCACCCTACAGCTGAACCTGTCGGACGGCACTCACACGCTGACCATCTATGAGCAGCGGGGAGAGACGGATATCCCAACCTCTGCCGCTGTCAATGCGGCGACTGGAAATACCGTGCAGGAGGACGGATTCGAGGAAATCGGCGGCACCGAGCAAACGGTATGGCTCCACCCCGGACGTGCCTGGCAGCTGGTTATCGATTCCGGCTCGGCGACGTACACGGTAGTGTCCACGCTGCCCGTCGCGGATATGCCCCGCGCTGTCAGTCAGCTGATGTTCAACGAACACTCCCAGCTCGCCTACTCCCGCCCGGACGCACCTAGCGACCCGCTGAGCCGTATTCTCCGCGGTCTCGGGAAGCTCGCCCAGCCCGCGCCCTGACGCAAATAGATTCGGTGTTGTCCGGCAGGTAGGCTTCGAGGGTGTTTGGAATCAATGGATACGAGTTCCTGCTGTTGGCGCTCATTGCTGTGATCGTCCTTGGTCCTGAACGCCTGCCCGAATACGCGTCCCAGCTGGCACAGCTCGTGAAGGGCTTGCGAAGGATGGCCACCGGCGCTCGTGAGCAGCTCCGGGAGGAAGTCGGTTCGGAGTTCGACGACGTCGACTGGCGCAAGCTTGATCCGCGCCAGTACGATCCTCGCCGCATCATCAAAGAGGCGCTCCTCGACGACATTGAAGATGCCATCAAGCCCGTGAGTGAGAACGGGTCCATTCCCGGTCCGCGCTCACCCTCTACACCCACGGCCTACACGCCCGGTTCCGCCGCGGCGGATGATGCGACCGGCGCCACAGCCGTCACCCCGCAGCGGCTCACTGCGGGCCAGCCCGCACCATTCGATGTCGAGGCAACATGACGCGTTCTCACATGTGAGTAGGCGTAACTTTCAGCAGTCTCTCGCTCAGCCCGCGAGGCCGGCGCGCCAACGCTGTGGCAATGCGGCGAAGCTCGCCGGCAGCGCCGGAGCTGCCGTCCAGAACCACGGGGCGTCCGCTGTCACCGCCTTCCCGCAGGGCAGGTTCCAGCGGAATACTTCCGAGCAGGTCGACGCTGTACCCGACCGTCGCGGTGAGCCGGCGGGCCAGCTCGGCACCGCCGCCGCTGCCGAATACCTCCATGCGCTCACCCGAGGGAAGCTCGAGCCACGACATGTTCTCGATAACTCCCGCAACTTTCTGGCCTGTCTGGACTGCCATGGAACCGGCGCGCTCTGCGACGTCGGCGGCCGCTGACTGAGGAGTGGTGACGATGAGCAGTTCCGCCCCGGGCAGCAGTTGCGAGACGGAGATTGCGATGTCCCCTGTTCCCGGCGGCAGATCGAGGAACAGTACATCCAGGTCCCCGAAGTACACATCCTGGAGGAATTGCTCCAGCGCCCTGTGCAGCATCGGGCCGCGCCAGGCGACCGGCTGGTTACCCGCGACGAACATACCGATCGAAATCGCCTTGACCCCGTGTGCAACCGGAGGAAGGATCATCTCGTCCACGCGCGTGGGTGACTGCTCGATGCCCATGAGGGCAGGAACCGAGAATCCGTAGACGTCGGCGTCGACAATGCCGACCCGCAGACCCTGTGCCGCCATTGAGGCCGCGAGGTTCACGGTAACGCTTGACTTGCCCACGCCGCCCTTGCCGCTTGCAACGGCCAGCACGCGCGTCAGGGATCCAGGATCGTTGAACGGGATGCCGCGCTTTGCTCCAGGGCCGCGAAGCCTATCCTTCAAGGTGTCTCGCTGCGCTTGCGTCATAACCCCCAGCTGCACCGAAGCCGTGCTCACGCCGGGGAGTCCGATGAGCGCTGTTTCCACATCCCTGGTGATGGTGTCGCGCAGCGGGCATCCGGCAATAGTCAGCAAGACGTGCACGACGACGGCGCCGTCGTCGTGCACCGTGATGTCCTCCACCATGCCCAACTCGGTGATGGGACGGCGCAACTCCGGGTCGATCACCTTCCCGAGGGCGGCGCGGACAGCGCTTTCGAGGGATTGGGACTGTTCGTCCGTCACTGTCTGTCCTTGCGCGCCGGCGGCACCTGGGGGAGGGACGTGGTGGCATCAGATACCCTGCGTCTGGGCTTGCGTTGGGCGGGTGTCTCATGGCTGTCGGCGGACTCCAACAGCTCCTCCATGACGGAGCGCAGCTCCGACCGGACGAAGTCGCGGGTGGCAACCTCCCGCAGCGCGATGCGCAGCTCCGCGATCTCACGCGTGAGGTACTCGGTGTCCGACAGGTTCCGCTCGGCGCGCTGCCGGTCCTGTTGGAGGGAGACGCGGTCACGGTCATCCTGCCGGTTCTGCGCCAGCAGCAAAAGGGGAGCGGCATAGGACGCCTGCAGGGACAACATGAGGGTAAGCAGCGTGAACCCGATCGCCGCGCTGTCGAACCTCCACGACTCCGGGGCCCAGCTGTTCCAAGCCAGCCACACAGCTACGAATACCGTCATGTAGAAGAGGAACTGCGGCGTGCCCATGAAGCGCGCGAAATTCTCGGTCGCGCTCCCGAAGGCGTCTGGGTTGGGGCGCAGACGTGGCAATAACCTCGCGCGGCTTTCGCGTGGTGTGTCCAGGCCGCTGCTGGTCACAGTTCTGGTTCTCTCAGCCATTCATGCCTCCCCGAGTTGTATCGGGCGTGACGTCCTGCGCACGCCAGTCTTCCGGTAGCAGGTGATCAAGGACGTCATCAACAGTCACCGCCCCCACTAGTCGGCCGTCGCCATTGACGATCGGCAGCGAATTCAGGTTGTAGGTTGCGAGGATCCGCGACACCTCGCTGATATTCGCCTGGTCACTGACCGGTTCCAGATCAGTGTCGACGATGTTTCCCAGCTGCTCAGGCGGCGGGAAGCGCAGCAGCTGCTGGATGTGGACAACGCCCAGGTAGCGACCGGTCGGTGTCTCAAGCGGCGGTCTGCATACGAAGATCGAGGATGCCAACGCAGGGGTGAGCTCCTCCCGGCGCACATGCGCCAGTGCCTCGGCAACTGTCGCTTCAGGAGGCAGGATGACGGGTACGGGCGTCATCAGCGACCCTGCTGTGTCCTCCTCGTACTGCAACAGTCGCCGCACGTCCTTGGCATCGTCCGGCTCCATGAGTTGAAGCAGTTCTTCCTTTTGCTCTTCCGGCAGTTCGTTCAGAAGGTCTGCGGCGTCATCCGGGTCCATCTCCTCGAGCACGTCTGCGGCCCGCTCCCGGTCCAGGGAGGACAGGATCTGTACCTGGTCGTCGTCGGGCAGTTCCTGGAGGATGTCGGCGAGGCGCTCATCCTGAAGTTCGGTGGCCACCTCGATCCGGCGCTTCACACTCATTTCGTGGAGCGCGTCGGCGAAGTCGGCGGCTTTCAGGTCATCGTGCTGTGCGACGAAGGAGGTCGCAGCCTGTGGTTCGTCAGCGTCGCCGTGGAAGGCATCGAGCCAGTCAATGATGAGACGCTCGCCTCGACGGAGGCCCCGAAGGCGGGATTGCGGTCCGCCGCGGCGGACGAAAATCTGGGAGACATGCCAATCCCCGGAGCGGTCCTTCTCCATGGCAACATCTTCAATGGTCGCTTCACCGCTGCCGTCGCGCAGGGTAATCCTGCGGTCGAACAGCTCTGCGACAACAAGCTGTTCGGCCCCACGCTGGTCGAAGCGGCGCAAATTAACCAGCCCGGTGCAGATGATCTGGCCTGCGTCGATGGAGGTCACACGGGTCATGGGCACGAAGACGCGCTTCTTGCCCGGAACCTCGACCACGAGGCCCACCACCTGGGGAACAACTGCTGGACCGCGATCCAGCACGACGGCATCACGAAGCCGCCCGAGACGGTCACCGAGAGGGTCGAAGACGTCCAGGCCCAAAAGACGTGCCACGAATACGCGCGTTGGGTTGCTGCTCACATGCCAAGGCTACTGCCGTTGCTGTACTAGAGCCGTATTGCGTGACAGCCCGCACAACCTGCGCCCGGGGACCTCCGGCCTTCGGGGAGCTTTCCGTCAGCCCGGAAAGTTCACCGCGAGCGATACGGTGACACAGCCAAGCGCTTGTAAGCAAGAATGAAACTATGTCAAACGTACTTGGACGAACCGCCTCACGCGATGAGGGCCGCACCCTCCCGAAGGGCGAAACCATCGGCCGGTACAACTCGTACCTGGATGCGCAGAAGGCAGTGGACTATCTCGCGGACAGCAAGTTCCCCGTGCAGCAGGTGTCGATCATCGGCAATGACCTCAAGACGGTGGAACGGGTGACAGGTCGCCTGAGCTATCCCAGGGTTGCGCTTGCCAGTGCCGCCACCGGCGCATGGTTCGGCCTGTTTGTGGGCTTCATCCTGACGCTTTTCGGCGGTGACTCAACCTACCTGCCTATCCTGTCCTCGATGGCGCTCGGCGCTGTTTTCTGGGTGTTGTTCGGAGTGATCGCCTACGCCTTCCAGCGGGGAAAGCGGGACTTCACGTCAACCAGCCAGGTCGTGGCCACCAGCTACGACGTCATTGTTGATCCCTCCGTAGCCGGTGAAGCCCGCCGCATGCTGCAGCAGCTTCCGATGAACTCGCGTCCGCAGGGGGAGGCAGCGGCGCCGCCCCAGCCGTGGGGTCCGCCTCCGCAGCAGAACCAGCCCCCGCAGCGTCCCGAAAGCTGGACTCAGCCGCCGGTCCAGCCTCCGCACGTGCAGGCACCGGACGCTGCTCAGGGTGCTGCGCCGCCGCAAGCCGGTGAGGAGCAGAGCGATGCCACGCGTCGTTCCACCCGCGGGCAGTTCCCCGATCTTCCCGACGGCCGGCCGCAGTACGGAGTGCGCGTTGAACCGCAGGCAGGGCCGACGTCCCCTGAACCGGAAAAGCAGGGCGACGAATCCACCAGCGATCAGGCGCGCAACCCCTAAAGCCGAAGCGCATGAACCCGAACTGCAAGAAAGGGCGGACAGCCACGTGGCTGTCCGCCCTTTCTTGCGGTCGTAGGGGTGATCCGCTATTCGCCGGTAGGGCTGTAGATACCAGCCATCCACGCCTCGACGTCGTCGGGATCGCGGGGAAGTGCTGAACTGAGGTTCACCGGTCCATCCGCCGTCATCAGGATGTCGTCTTCAATGCGCACACCGATTCCGCGATACTCCTGGGGAACCGCGAGATCCTCTTCCTTGAAGTAGAGGCCCGGCTCGATGGTGAAGACCATCCCCTCCGCCAGGACCCCATCGAGGTAGAGTTCCCGCCGGGCCTGTGCGCAGTCATGGACGTCCATGCCAAGGTGGTGGCTGGTGCCGTGCGGCATCCACCGGCGGTGGTGCTGGCCCTCGGGAGCAAGAGCTTCGTCCAGCGGCACAGGCAGGAAACCCCACTCATCCAAACGCTCAGCAAGCACGGCTACAGCAGCGGCGTGCACCTCGCGGAACTTCACGCCCACCTTCGCAGCCGCAAAACCGGCGTCGGCGGCGTCCAGCACGGCCTGGTAGACCTTGCGCTGAATATCGGAATATTTGCCGCTCACCGGCAGCGTGCGGGTGATGTCCGCCGTGTAGAGGCTGTCAGCCTCCACTCCAGCATCCAGGAGCAACAGCTCATCGGCGTTGACCTGCCCGTTGTTGCGGATCCAGTGCAGAATGGTTGCGTTGTTGCCCGAAGCTGCGATGGTGTCGTAGCCGAGGTCGTTGCCCTCTTCCCGTGCCCGGGCGAAGAACGCCCCTTCAACCACGCGCTCGCCGCGCGGATGCGTAATAGCGCGCGGCAGTTCCTTCACAACCTCGTGGAACCCGTTCACGGTAGCCTCCACAGCCCTGCGCATCTGCTCGACCTCCCACTCATCCTTGATGAGTCGAAGTTCGGACAGAGCTTCCGCAAGTTTTGCGTCGAGCGCATCGGAGGCCTCAAGGTCCACACCCGTGTTGATGCGGGACGTGTCCACCAGGGCGTCAGCGTTCAGATCGACTTCCCGGAGCAAACGGATGCGGGTGCCGCCGATCTCCACTGCGCCGGCGTCCTTCGTGATCGCCGTTTCAAGGTCGGCGAGGTCAGCTGTTTCCAGCGCTAGCAGTGCACGCACCTCCGCGCGGGAAAGACGGGAGCCGATCCAGAACTCGCCGTAACGCGCGTTCGCGTAGAACTCGGCGCTGTCCCGTCCGGCCAGTTCGCGGAAGTAGAGGGTGGAGTGATGGTTGCCGCCGTCGTCGCCGTTGCCTTCTTCAACCGGCTCCATGACGAGCACTGCGTCGGGCTCGTGGTCCAGGCCGAGTCCGGTGAGGTGGGCGAACCCGGAGTGCGGGCGGAAACGGTAGTCCGTGTCGTTTGAGCGGACCTTCAGGGGACCGGCGGGAATGACCAGGCGCTCGCCGGGGAATTGCCGGGAGACCTTGAGGCGGCGCTGCGCCGCGTACCGCGCTACTTCAGCTTCCGCTGGAAGCTCGGTGTCTTTCGGCGCCCAATTGGAACCCATGAACGCCTTGAAAGCGTCCGAGTCCGGCCGCTGCGACCGGTTCTCGTTGCGGCTCGAGAGCGGCTGCTCCTCCGGCGTGACAGGGGTGGCGTCATTGCCGGCTTCGTTCGGATTCATGGTTACTGCCGATGGGATGTTCTCTGCTGTACTCACCAGACCATCGTCTCACCGGCCGTGGAGTGAGCCAAACACTCCCTGGGGCCCGCCGGGCGTACAGTTATTTGGTGAGAATTGACCTGCACGCCCACTCCACCGAGTCTGACGGCACTGAAAGCCCGGCGGACGTCATGCGCGCCGCGGCCGCAGCCGGACTCGACGTCGTCGCACTCACCGACCACGACTCCACAGCCGGCTGGGCCGATGCGGCCGCGGAAGCCCGCACTCTGGGTCTGACACTGGTTCCTGGTATGGAGGTGTCCTGCCGCACCGAAACAGGCATCAGCGTGCACGTGCTCTCCTACCTGCATGATCCGGCCCATCCGGGACTGCTGGCTGAAGTCGAGCGGTCGAGATCGGCCCGGCTTACCCGGGCTGAACGGATGGTGGAGAAACTTTCCGTGGACTACCCGATCTCGTGGCCCCACGTGCTTGAACACGTCGCCGAAGGCGCAACCATTGGGCGGCCACACATCGCCGATACGCTCGTGGCACTGAAGGTCGTGGCGACGAGGAGCGAGGCGTTCGCCAGCATGCTCAGCGCCCGGTCACGGTACTGGGTTGGACACTATGCCCCACACCCCGCAGATGCGGTGGCGCTGGTACGTGAGGCAGGGGGCGTTCCGGTCTTCGCGCATCCAGTGGCGTCCTCCCGAGGCCGGGTCGTGGACAACCGGGTGACCGAAGAAATGATCGACGCCGGCCTTCTCGGCCTGGAGATCGATCACCGGGACAACTCGGAGCAGGGGCGCGCGGATCTGCATCGAATCGCCTCGCGGCACAACCTGCTGATCACCGGCTCAAGCGACTATCACGGAACCGGGAAGCCCAACCGGCTGGGTGAGAACGTCACACGGCCCGAGATGTTTCAACGCCTAGAGGAACTGGCTACCGGCAGCAGCGTTATCCGGTAGCGGCCGGCGAATCCAGCTCATCGGATGTCGGACTGCCTGCTTCCGCCTCCAGCCAGGGTGCCAGCCGCCGGGACATCACCTCGATCGACTGCGGATTGCTGTCCACGCAGACGAACCGCCGTCCGAGCTTGCCCGCGACGGCGCCCAGCGTCCCAGAGCCGGCGAAGAAGTCAAGCACCCAATCACCCGGCCTGCTGCTCGCAGCCAGAGCCCGCCGCACCAAACCCTCCGGCTTCTGCGTAGGGTAGCCGGTCTTTTCCTTGCCCGTCGGGGAGACGATGGTGTGCCACCAGACGTCGGTGGGCAACTTGCCGAGCGCTGCCTTCTCCGGCGTCACAAGGCCGGGCGCCATGTACGGCTCACGGTCAACTTCGGCGCTGTCGAAGTGATACGCCGCCGGATCCTTCACGTACACAAGGATGTTGTCGTGTTTCGCCGGCCAGCGGCGTCGTGCCCGGGCGCCGTAGTCGTAGGCCCAGATGATTTCGTTGAGGAAGCACTCACGCCCGAACAGGGTGTCGAGCATGACCTTGGCATAGTGCACTTCCCGGTAATCGAGGTGCACATAGAGGGTCCCGTCCTCAGCTAACAGACGCCATGCCTCGGCGAGGCGGGGTACGAGGAACTCCCAGTAGTCCTCGAAGGCATCGTCGTAGCTTGCGAGCATGCCTTTGACCGTGGAGTAGCTGAGCCCCTTGAAACCGACGCGGTCCCCGGCACCCGGCGCGCTGCGGACCATGGAGGTCTGCTGCCTGCGTTGCGAGCGGCCCGTGTTGAACGGCGGGTCCACGTAGATCATGGTGAAGGAATTGTCCGGAAGCCCGGCCAGGTACTCCAGGTTGTCCGCCTGCACCACGAGGTTCGGTCCATCCGGCCGCCAGACCGGATGGACCGGAAGATCTCCCACGGATCTGTCAGCTGTCTGCGGCAGGCTTGGCCACGACCTCGCCGTTACGACGGCGGGTCCGTGGCCGGTTGCGCTTGGGGCGGTCGGTCCGCTCTGCCCGCGTGCCGCCGGCTTCCGCTGCGGCGTGGTCCTCGGCGGGAGCGGCTGAGCCACCACTACGACGACGGCCTCCCGTCTTCTCCTCGGAACCCTGCTTGCCGCCGCGGCCACCCGAGCGGGTGCGGTCGCCGGTGCGGTTTTTCTTGCCGGTTTCGCCGAGGTCTTCGATCTTCTCGGCGTTGATCCCCGCGAGCGTGCGCTGGGCGCGGGGGAGGCGTCCCTTGGTGCCCTCGGGAATGTCGAGGTCGGTGTACAGGTGCGGCGAGGACGAGTACGTTTCCACGGGTTCGGCCTGGTCAAGCCCGAGCGCCTTGTTGATCAGGCCCCAGCGGGGAACGTCGTCCCAGTCCACAAAAGTGACTGCGGTGCCCTTCTTGCCCGCACGGCCGGTACGGCCAACGCGGTGCAGATAGGCCTTCTCATCCTCAGGGCACTGGAAGTTGATGACGTGGGTGATGTCCTCGACGTCGATGCCGCGGGCCGCAACCTCGGTTGCGACCAGAACATCGATCTTGTCTCCGCGGAAGGCGCGAAGGGCCTGCTCACGGGCTCCCTGGCCCAGGTCGCCGTGGATCGCGCCGGCGGCGAATCCGCGGTCCACCAGCTCTTCCGAGAGCTTCGCGGCCGTGCGCTTGGTCTTGGTGAAGATGATGGTGCGTCCGCGGCCGCGGGCCTGAAGGATCCTGGCCACCACTTCGTCCTTGTCAAGGTTGTGCGCGCGGTAAATGACCTGGCGAATATCTTTCTTGGTGGCGCCGTCGTCTTCAGGATCAGCAGCGCGGATGTGCGTCGGGTGCGACATGTAGCGCCGGGCCATGGCCACAACGGGTCCAGGCATGGTTGCCGAGAAGAGCAGGGTCTGGCGGATCGCCGGGGTTGCCGACATCAGGGTCTCGACATCGGGCAGGAACCCGAGGTCAAGCATCTCGTCCGCTTCGTCCAGGACAACGATGCGGACGTTCTTCAGCGACAAGATCTTTTGGCGGTACAAATCGATCAGGCGGCCGGGCGTGCCGACGACCACTTCGGTGCCGCGCTTGAGCGCCTCGATCTGCGGCTCGTACGCACGGCCGCCATAGATCGTCACGATGCGGGCGTTCCGCTTCTTTGCGGCTTTCGTGAGGTCATCGGCGACCTGGACGGCGAGCTCACGCGTCGGAACAACGATGAGCGCCTGTGGTGCTCCGGGCGCGGGCAGCCTGTCGTAACCCTCGTCCGAGGGGCCGACCACGCGCTGCAGGGCAGGCACGCCGAAACCGAGGGTCTTACCCGTTCCGGTCTTGGCCTGTCCGATGATGTCGTGGCCGCCCAGCGCGATGGAGAGGGTCATCGCCTGAATGGGGAAGGGGTGCACGATCCCCGCGTCCGCGAGGGATTCGACGATGTCAGCGCGGACGTTGAAGTCGGCGAAGGTCTCGGGTGCTTCCTGGTGCGGTTCTTCAGTGGTGACAAGCGTCTCTTCGACGAAGATTTCGTCATCGCTGTTGTCCGCGTGGAGGTGGTGGTTGTCTGTGGTCACTCTTACTACCGTTTCGATTAGGCACTGCCGCCGCCGGGCTCAACGGCCGGACCGGTGAGGTCCGCTCGGAGCAGGACGGGGCAGGGCGTCCAGTGGAAGCCGATCGCGGGCTATCAACTGCGGCTCGAGAGCGGAGCGGTCCGCTTCGAGCTGGTAAAAACTCAAGATCGCGTAGGTATTGCGGGTCGATTGTTGGGAGGCTGCCGGTTCACAAGAACCGCGGCCCACCACGTTCGGAACTGGAACAAAAGTTCGTCGAGAACGACAAAAGTTCATCTAGAACGACCGGGCATCCATTACTACGCGTTCCAGTCTACCCTGCCGCGCTTTCACTTTCCGACGTCGACGCCGCTTCCTGCGCACCCTCGATCAGCTCGAAGCGCAGGTCACGCCGGCTGATGTCCGCCGTGACCAGCCGAACCCGTACCTCGTCTCCAGCCGTCATGACGCCGTCGCACCGTGCTTCGACGGCGGGATCCGCGATCTGAATGACACCATGGGGGGCTCCGTTGCCGTTCCGGCCGTTCCCGTTACGCCCGTTCCCGTTACGGCCGTTCCCGCCGTTGCGGCTTTCACCGTCGCTTGCCCTTCGGGGTGCCTCTTCAGGGGGAGGTGCCGGCTCGGATACGGTGGCAGGCGCGTCAGGAGCCGGCTTGGAACCAGTAATGACGACGGCGTCGAACTCCTGGCCCACCCGGTTGCTGAGCAGCGCGGCCTCCACGGCGGCAATGGCCCCGCTTTCCAGCCGTGATGCAAGCTGGTTGGAGGAGGACATGAGCGCGTTCAGTTCCGGCAGAGCCGCGCGCACCCACTCCGGGACATTCTTTCCTGCGCACAGTGCCTCGCAGATCACCAGGACGAAACGGTCAACCAGGCGCCGCAGGGGCGCGGTGGTGTGCGCGTAGGGCGCTGCAATTGCAGCCTGCTCGACGGCCTCCGGGATGTCGCCGTCGAACGCTGTGTAGCCTGCCCCGCGGAACAGTGAGGCCGCCGCATGCATGAGGGAGAGCTGCCTGGGGTCCGAGGTGTCGAGGCTGCGCAGGAACTCGCCGTACGGCAGGTCCCGGGGCCAGGAACGCCCGAGTGCCCGGGCCTGGTGCCGGAAGCGGGCAAGAGAGGTTTCATCCGGGGCGGGCATGGTGCGCAGAATCCCCACGCCGCCCTCGAGCATGATCTCCGCGGCTGCCATGCCGGTCATGAGGGAAAGCTGCGCGTTCCAGTCCTCCGACGCCAGGGGCGGGCGCGTGACGATGAAGTAGCGCTCGCCGTCGTGCGCTATTTCCTGCTCCGGCAAGTTGAGGCTGGCGCCGCCACGTTCCTTCTCGAGAGCGATCCGCTTGGTACCGATTTCCTTGAGCAGGGTCAGGTTCTCGGCGGCACCACCCGAGTCAATGTCCTCCTGCACCTGCTCATAGGTGAGTTGCGCGCGGCTCTTGACGACGGCCCGTTCGACGACGACGGACTCAACCTGCGCATCCTCGTCCAGTTCAAATTCCCAGACATAGGCGGACCGCACCCTGCCGGGCAACAGGCTGGCGGCGTCTTCGGCAATGACCTCGGGGTGGAGGGAGATCCGGCCGTCCGGGGCGTACATGGTCTGGCCGCGGAGACGGGCTTCGGCGTCGATCGCGCCGCCGGGAGCCACAAAGGCCGGGACGTCGGCAATCGCATACCAGACCCGGTACCCCGAGCCTGCACGCTCCAGGTGAAAAGCCTGGTCAAGATCCGTGGAGCCCGGGGGATCCACGGTGATGAATCCCAGCGCGGTGAGGTCTTTCTCCGGCAATACATGTTTGTGCACCGCAGCATTCGCCTCTGCCAGCACGTCCGGTGGGAAATCGGCGCGCAACTCCAGTTCCTCGCGCAACCCCTCAAGCGCAGCAGTGAGCTGGACCTGGGAGTCCCTGTTGCTCAAATCCAGATGCGAATACGGCACAGTGCCAACCGTAGTACAACCCACCGACGAACTGTCGGTGAAACTGCGCGCGGGTACCCTTGATCCCATGACTGCCTTGCATCCGCAAACCCCTTCGAGCTCCTCCGCAGCATCCCCGACGACCCGCACGGGAACCGGCCAGGAGCCACTGAACGGGTTCGTCGTCGACCTCTTCGGCGTCATGGCTTATGGGGAACTGTCCGCGTTCGAGCGGCTGTCGTCGGACGCGAGATTCTCGCCGACGCTTCGGGACCGGGCAGCGCTGGGGCGCCTGGCCGTCACCGAGTTCGAACACTTCGAGATGGTCAGCGCCCACCTGGCCGGGCTCGGTGTGGACGTCGAGGAGGCAATGAGCCCGTTCCAGGCTTCGATTGACTCTTTCCATGAGCGGACGCGTCCCGCCGACTGGTATGAGTCGCTCATGAAGGCGTACGTCATCGACGCCATCTCCGCCGACTTCTACACAGCGCTCGCGGAGCACCTCGACGCCCCTACCCGGGACCTGATCGCCCGCATCCAGTCGACGGCCGAGCAGGGCGGTCTGCTGCAGTCCAGGTTGAAGTCCGCGCTCTCCGACGATCCGAGACTCGCCTCCCGGCTTGCCCTGTGGGGACGACGCCTCGTGGGCGAAGCTCTGACGCAGGCACAACGGGTCGGCATCGAGCGCCAGTTCCTGGGCGGCCTGCTCTTCGGTGCTGCAGACGTGGACCAGGAACGGGAAACTGCGCAGCTCTTCGCCCAGCTCACCCGGAACCATTCACGCCGGATGAGCTCACTCGGGTTGACTGCCTGACTCCTGGCGGCCTTACCGTCCCCGCTGCTCCTCATCCGGAAGCTGCGCCTTGAGCTTTCCGGCGGCCTCCTGCGGATCGTCGGCTTCCGTGATGGCCCGTACGACGACGACGCGCCTGACTCCCGCAGCCACCACCTCCGGGAGGTTTTGAAGGTCGATGCCGCCGATCGCGAACCACGGCTTCAGGGGGCGGCCCTGTTCCGCCAGCGCTGTTTCGAGCCTCGCCGCCTCCCGGACAAGCTCCAGCCCGACGGCGGTTCGGCCGGGTTTGGTGGGCGTGGCCCAGATCGGTCCCGTGCAGAAGTAGTCGACGTCGTCGTTCGCTGCCGCCGCTGCCACCTGCTCGGGTGAGTGGGTCGACAAACCGAGAACACCGCCGTCGGGCAGGAACTGCCTCGCACGGGTGGGCGGCAGGTCCCGCTGTCCGACGTGCAACACAGGCGCGCCGCTGATGGAGGCGATATCTGCGCGGTCGTTCACTGACCACAGCCTGCCGTGCTTCCCGGCAGATGCGCGCAATACCTGAAGCAGCTCCAGTTCCTCGGCGGCCTCGAGGGACTTGTCCCTGAGCTGAATGATGTCCACACCGCCAGCAAAGGCAGCGTCCACGAAAGCCCCGAAGTCCTGCTGCTGCCGGCGAGAGTCGGTGCAGAGGTAAAGTCGGGCGGCGTCAAGTTGCATACCCCCTACAATTTGCATACCCCCTACAATAAAGGCGTACTGCGGGAGCCGTGCCGCATCCGGGAATCACCGGATGCCACACCGGCTGAGAGGGCGTTCGACGCCGACCGCGTTGTGAGAACAACGAACCTGATCCGGGTCATGCCGGCGTAGGGAAGGGCTGTGGGTGAATACGGACGTGGATGTCGCCGTCGTCGGCGGAGGGATCATCGGGCTGGGAATCGCGTGGGAAGCGATCCGCAGGGGCCACTCGGTTGCGTTGATCGACCCGGATCCCGCAGGAGGGGCAACACACGCCGCCGCGGGCATGATCGCCCCGGCCAGCGAGCTGCATTACCGCGAGGAGCATCTGCTGCGGCTCACGGTCGACTCCGCATCCCGCTACCCCGAGTTCCTGTTCTCGCTTGCCTGGACGGGCGTCGACCCCGGCTATCGCAGAACCGGAACCCTGGTCCTTGCGCTCGACGGCGCCGACCGCACGGCGCTCGCCGATCTCCAGACGGTACAGCAGCGCAATTCGTTGTCGGTGCAGCAGATTCCCCTGCGTGAAGCGCGCCGGTCGGAGCCTCTGATTGGTCCGGCAGCGACCGCGGCTTTCCATGCGCCTGACGATCACCAACTGGATCCACGCAGGCTGGCGCAAGCGCTGATCGCTGCCGTGTCCGAGCGTGGCCGCCTGGTACGGCGACGGGCTTCCGGGATCGAGCGAACCGGAAACCGCGTCACTGGCGTCAGTCTCGAGGACGGCACTTTCGTGGGCGCCCGGCACACGGTCGTTGCCAACGGCTTGGCTGCTGCAGACCTCGCCGGCCTGCCCTGTCAGCTTCCCCTCCGGCCGGTCTACGGCGACATTCTTCGCCTTCGGGTTCCCGAGGCGCTGCAGCCCCTGCTGACCCACACCATCCGCGGGCTGGTGCGCGGGCACGCCGTCTATCTGGTGCCGCGTGAAGACGGAACAGTCGTGCTTGGAGCGACCATGCGGGAGGACGGCAGCAGCGCCGTGTCCGCGGGAGGGGTGTATCAGCTGCTGCGCGACGCCCAGCAACTGATACCCGCCGTTGCCGAGCTCGAGCTTGTCGAGGTGCTGTGCCGCGCGCGGCCGGGAACGCCGGACAACGCGCCTCTACTTGGTGGTGTAACGGGTACCCACAACCTGGTCATCGCCACCGGATTCTTCCGCCACGGCGTACTTCTGACGCCGGCTGCAGCGGCGCTGTGCGTGGACCTGCTGGAGGGCAAACCGGGCCCGGCGGAACAGGAGCGGTACAAGCCCGATCGATTCGAGGAAGGACGAGCATGGAGAAGTTGACCATCACGGTGAACGGGGAGGACTCGGTCACAACAGCCCCGGACCTGCTGTGTCTGGTGGCAGAGCTTACGGGGAGGGAGCTGGCACCGACCGGGCAACCGGTCGACGGCTCGCGGCTCGGGGTGGCGGTCGCTGTCAATGCTGCCGTAATTCCCCGCAGCCAGTGGTCCGGCAAGGCACTTACCGAGGGGGACGACGTCGAACTCGTCACCGCCGTACAGGGAGGATGAAAATGCAGACGGACACAATCGTGAACGCTGACCCGCTGGTCATCGACGGCGTTCCACTTACCTCAAGGCTCATCATGGGAACCGGGGGAGCACCGAGCATTGAGGGGCTGGGCGAGGCATTGGCCGCTTCCGGTACCGAGCTGACCACGGTCGCAATGCGGCGCTATACGCCGCAATCCGGAGCGTCGCTCTTTCAGCTGCTGAACGGCCGCCGGATGCGCATCCTTCCGAACACCGCGGGCTGCTTCACCGCACGCGAAGCCGTACTGACTGCCGAACTGGGACGCGAAGCGCTCGAGACCGATTGGGTGAAGCTCGAAGTCATCGCCGATGAACAGACTCTGCTGCCCGACGCCGTCGAACTGGTCGAAGCCACTGAAGCCCTGGTGGCACGCGGATTCACGGTTTTCGCCTACACCAATGACGACCCGGTCCTGGCACTTCGGCTGGAGCAGCTGGGAGCTGCCGTGGTCATGCCGTTGGGCGCGCCCATCGGTACCGGGCTGGGCATCCTCAACCCGCACAACATTGAACTGATCGTGGCCCGGGCAGGGGTGCCCATTGTGCTCGACGCCGGAATCGGCACGGCCTCGGACGCCGCGTTGGCGATGGAGTTGGGCTGCGACGCGGTGCTCCTCGCCACTGCCGTCACCAGGGCCCAGGAACCGGTGACGATGGCGTCGGCTTTTCGCCATGCTGTCATCGCCGGACGCCTGGCTGCTCAGGCGGGGCGGATTCCGAAGCGGGAGCACGCGCTCGCGTCGTCGTCCTTTGACGGCAGGGCGGACCTGTAAACGGGCTGCCCGGGCTGTCCCTTCAGCGCCGTTTCAGGATCGCCGTCATGGCTTCGGCGTCAGCCTGCTCCCGGTGCCGGCCGAACCACCAGGCCGCCGCCACGGTAAGGGCGGTGGATGCAACCAGCGGGAGGATCCAGGCCAACCAGGAAAGGTCGGGATGGTAGCCCAGACCCGCAAACTGCAGGATGATCCACAGAATCAGCGCTGAGCAGAGGGAAATGGCGGGGAGCAGGAGAACGCCGTAGCGATGATGCCGACGGTCCGCGAACCACACGAAGAAGCCGACGCACACGGCGACGCCGGTAACGATTATCAGCGAGACCACGGCGGCACCTGCTCGGTCAGAGAGCGCCGAACCCGATTCGGCGTGATTCGCTCTCGCCGATCTCCACGTAGCCCAGGACACCGGTGGGAACAATGACCTGGCGCCCCTTGGCGTCGGCCAGGCGCAACTCGGCACCACCGTTCATGGCCCTGCTGACAATCTCAGCGACCTCATCTGCAGACTGGTTGGACTCCAGGACAATCTCGCGGTTGACGTTCTGAACGCCGATTTTGATCTCCACAGCTAAGGCCTTTCATAGACGGGCAGATGACTTTGGCGACGCTCGTACATCAGCGCCACCACTTAGGGAAATGTAACTCAGATTTCCTTGGGGAATCGACTTATTCCGCGCCAAGCTAAACGGTAGATAAGCTCGCTGGCTGTGTCGATGTCGAGGCTGCCGTCTGTCTCGAGCCAATACCGCGCACTCACCTGTGCCATCCCGGCCATGGCCCGCCCCAGCAGGGTGGCCTCCAGGTGGGAGAGCCGGGTGTCACCGGAAATCACACCGGCAATCTGATCCGCGAAGTGGGCGTTGAAAGCTTCGAGACGGCGGCTCACATCAGGATCATTATTCAGATCGGACTCGAACACGATCCGGTGGGCCTGGCTGTCCTGGGCGATGAACTGAAAGTATGCGCGCATGGTGGCGTGCACGCGAAGTTTGTTGTCCGTCGTGGATTTCAGCGCATCCACCAGCAGTTCGGTCAGCGACGCAAGATGGCTCTCAAGCAGCGCCAGATACAGTTCGCGCTTGCCCGGAAAATGCTGGTAAAGCACAGGTTTGCTGACATGGGCCACTTCAGCGATCTCGTCCATTGCCGCGCCATGGTAGCCGTTGACAACAAACACCTCGTGGGCGGCATTCAGCAACTGGCGTCGTCGCTCGTCTCGCGGAAGCCGTGTGGCCTTTCCGCTTGCCGGTGCCTCTGAACTCACTGTCTGGGCTTTCGTTGTACGTCTTCATAAACCCGCCGGTACAGCGGGTCTCCCAGTCTACCCGCGCAGCACCATGCCGGAGGGAACATCGCCGGGGGAATGTGTGCCTGATATGTCGGCCCTGTATTGCGTTGTGCAGCGTCGGTGGGCATACATTGAAGCATGAGTTCCTTGACTCCCGTCCCTGGCCCGCTGGTGGAGCCGCACGCCGAACTGAGCAGGGAGGAGACGGAGCGATACTCCCGCCACCTCATCCTTCCGGAGTTCGGTCTCGAGGCCCAGAAACGACTCAAGAACGCCCGGGTTCTCGTTATCGGGGCCGGTGGCCTGGGCTCGCCCGCGCTTCTCTACCTCGCCGCTGCCGGTGTGGGAACGCTGGGCATTGTGGATGACGACGTCGTCGATGTCTCCAACCTGCAGCGGCAGGTGATTCACGGAGTCAGCAATGTGGGTCAGGCCAAGGCCCGCTCGGCCGAGCAGAGCATCAAGGAGCTCAACCCTCACGTGGCGGTCATCCGGCACGAAGTCCGGCTCGACACCAGCAATGTCTTGGACATCTTCGCGCAGTATGACCTGATCCTTGACGGCACTGACAATTTCGCTACCCGGTACCTGGTGAGCGATGCCGCTGAAATTTTGGACAAACCGTACGTCTGGGGCTCCATTCTCCGGTTCGACGGCCAGGTGAGCGTCTTCTGGCCCAAGCCGTCCGTCGGAGGGCCCAGCTACCGCGACCTCTATCCCGAAGCGCCGCCGCCCGGCGCCGTCCCCTCCTGCGCGGAGGGCGGAGTGCTCGGCGTGCTGTGTGCCCAGATCGGTTCAGTCATGGTCAATGAGGCGATCAAACTGATCACGGGCATCGGCTCCACGCTTCTGGGCCGGGTCCTGATCTTCAATGCCCTCGATATGACGTGGCGGGAACTGCGCGTACGCAGGGATCCTTCCGCGGCGCCCATCACTGAACTCTCAGACTATGAGGCGTTCTGCGGAATCGTCCCGGCCGATACGGAAGGGGAGGAGGTTCCGTCCGTCACAGCTGAGCGTCTGGAGGAGCTCCTCCAGGAACGCTCCGCCGGTGCCCATGACTTCGACCTGATCGACGTGAGGGAGCCTGGCGAATACGAGATCGTCCGCATAACGGGAGCAACCCTTGTTCCTCAGAACCGGATCCTGACAGGGGAAACGGCGCTTGATCCCAGCCGGGAGATGTACGTGCACTGCAAGGCCGGTTCCCGTTCCGCCAACGTTGTCCGCTATCTGCGCGAACACGGCGCGCGGAAGGTCTACAACGTGGAGGGCGGCATTCTGCAGTGGGTTCGCGACGTAGAACCGGACAAGCCGGTCTACTGACCCTGCCCGGCTACTGCCCCTGCTCGGCTACTGACTTGCAGCAGATCCTTGTCAGGCTGTGTCGGCGCGGGACTCGTTGACTTCGTGCACCGGGCAGGACTGCGCAGGAGCCGTGCCGGCGCCGGTCTCGGGTTCGATGCCGTAGAGCGCTTCAAGTGCCGCGGTGTAGTCCTCCTGGCGGCCTTCGGCTGCCAGTTGCCGCGCACGGACGGTGGGAACATGCAGGAGCTGGCGAACCATGCGTCGAAGGGCGAACTCGACTTCTTCGGCCGCAGCGGTGCAGCCGTGCTGCGCCCGCACACGGGTCATTTCGGCGTCGAGAACCTGCTGTGTGTGCTTACGCAGTGCGACGATAGCGGCATCAACAGAGCGGGAGTTGACCTGCTCCTGGAAGGCGTGCGCCGCGTTGGATACCAGCTCGCCCGCCTGGCGGAGGGATTCGGCTTGTTCCTCCGGAGCCGCGAGCCGGACGGACTCAAGCGTGATGAGCTCTACGTTCTCCACTGAGTCCACCGCTGGATCGAAGTCGTGGGACAGGGCCAGATCAACGATGACCAGGGTGTGCTCGACGCCGTCCCGAAGCTGACGGATGTCCTCGGCGCCCACGCGACGCTCACTGCCGCTGCAGCCGATAACGACGTCGGCGCGCGTCAGTGCGGCTGCGAGTGTCTCATCGGTCAGGGCTGTTCCGCCGCGGGTAGCCACGAAGCTTTCTGCCCGGCCGGAAGGAGAGTAGACGGAGATGTCGGTGCAGCCGCGCTCACGAAGCAGCGCCATGGTGGCGCCGGCGTATGCTCCAGTGCCGAAAACAACCACGGATTTCTCCGCCAGATCACGGGTGCTGGAGAGGTCTGCGGCGAGGTCGAGTGCAACAGAGACAATTGAACGGCCGCGGGCGCCCAGGGCGGTCTGCGCTCCGACGTCCCGGGCGGTGCGTGAAGCGGCCTGGAACAGGCGTACCAGGCCACCGCTGGCGGTGCCGATCCCCTGTGACTCAACGAGCGCACGCCGTACCTGGCCGGCAATCTCGCGTTCGCCGACGACGGCGGAATCGAGCCCTGCGCTCACACTGAAGAGGTGGCGCGGCACGTCCTGTCCCGTCAGTGTGGTGAACGATTGCGAGACTTTGCTCTTGGGAAGTCCGGACTGGTCGCTGATGGCTGCGATGATGGAGGAACGGGCAGACTCAATGTCTGCTTCCGATGCTGCCTCGCCATAGATTTCGTAGCGGTTGCAGGTTGCAAGGGCAACGGCTCCGCTGAGAGCCTGACTGTCCCGAAGCGCGGACGAAGCGACCTGGGACGCCCCGACGCTGAGGCGGGCGACGGTCTCCAGATCGATATCCGAGTGGGTTGCAACCAGGGAAAAGTAGTTCACAGCCCTCCCAGCATAGCCAAAACGACCTCTTGAACCCTAATAGGGGAACCTAACCTCCAGCCTTTCTCCAGCGTCCAAAAACCGCGCCGTTGCAGGGAAGTGGGCAAGCGTGCACGGAGGAGAATGTGGGAGCTGTTACCGTGATTTCGGCCACCACCCACGGGTGAAGTTATCCAACCGGGTGGAACTTCGGCAGAATCGACTCATGACCCTCAGCGCAACGCACCCCCTGACTGACGGCACGACGTCACAGTCCCCGCTCATCCAGGCCTATCGTGGCGGCACGCCGTCCCGCCGTCCGGTCTGGTTCATGCGTCAGGCCGGGCGCTCGCTGCCGGAGTACCGTTCGCTCCGTGAGGGTACCGCCATGCTCGACGCGTGTCTGGACCCGGCCATGGCCGCCGAAATCACGCTTCAGCCGGTCCGGCGGCACGATGTCGATGCCGCGATCTTCTTCTCAGACATCGTGATCCCGCTGAAGCTGGCAGGCGTCGATGTGGACATCGTTCCCGGCGTCGGTCCCGTGCTCGGAAGCCCCATCCGCAGCGCAGCGGACGTGGCTTCGCTGCCCGAACTGACAGATGCAGCACTGGAGCCGATCCGCGAAGCGGTATCCCGTACCGTCTCAGAACTGGGCACTACGCCGTTGATCGGTTTCGCTGGGGCACCTTTCACCCTCGCCGCCTACATGGTTGAGGGCAGGCCGTCACGCGACCACCTTGGCCCGCGCACCATGATGCACGCAGACCCGGCCGCCTGGCGTGCCCTCACTGAATGGGCAGCGGACGCATCAGGCAAGTTCCTGCGCGCCCAGCTGGAAGCCGGAGCCAGTGCCGGCCAGCTTTTCGATTCGTGGGCCGGATCGCTGGGGCTCAGGGACTACATCGAGCATGTTGCGCCTGCGTCCTCCCGTGCCCTGGACCACGTCCGCGGCCTCGGTGCACCACTCGTGCACTTCGGAACGGGGACCTCGGAGCTGCTCGTAGCCATGCGGGACGTCGGCGTTGACGTCGTCGGGGTCGACTACCGCCTCCCGCTCGACGAGGCGAACAGGCGGCTCGGCGGAACAGTAGCGCTTCAGGGAAACATTGACCCCGCGCTGCTCTCAGCACCATGGGAGGTACTCGAAGCGCATGTACGGGAAGTTCTCGACGCCGGCTCAGCAGCTCCCGGGCACGTGGTCAATCTCGGTCACGGTGTCCCGCCGGAAGCGGACCCCGACGTGCTGACCCGGGTCGTTTCGCTTATCCACTCGGTGCCGCCCGCCCCATGAGCCGCGAAAAGCAGGTCGAGGCAGGTCCCGGCGTCGTCGTCATCGGAGGCGGTATCGCAGGGCTCTGCGCGGCGCGTGAGCTCGTGGCGGCCGGCCTGCGTGTGACCGTGCTCGAATCGTCGGAGAGGTTCGGCGGGTCAGTGGCCAGCCACGAACTGGCCGGCCTCACGCTCGACGCCGGTGCAGAGTCCTTCTCGACCCGCTCCGACACCGTGCCGGCCCTGGCACGGGAACTGGGCCTTGGGAGCCTGGTCTGCAGTCCCGATCCCGTCGGCGCGTGGTTGCACCTGCCCGGGCCCGAGGGCGGCTCCACCGCCGTCCCGCTTCCGAAATCCGGGCTGCTCGGGATCCCGGCAGATGTACGGGATCCGGACCTGCCGCGGCTGATCGGCCGGGCAGCCAGCGTACGGGCCGGTCTTGACCGCGCCCTGCCCCTGGGCGGACTGCTGAACCAGGATCAGCTCAGTCTGGGAGCGGTGGTGCGGGCACGGATGGGCTCCGAGGTATTGAAGCGGCTGGTGGCTCCCGTCGTCGGGGGTGTTCTCTCTGCCGATCCGGACGATCTCGATGTTGATGCCGCCGTGCCGGGACTGCGGGCGATGATGCGCAAGCACGGGTCACTCGGTGCGGCCGTCGGCGCGATGCGGCAGGCCGCTCCCGCCGGAACTGCCGTTGCCGGTCTGGACGGCGGAATGCACCAGCTCGCCACAGCCCTTATCGAGCGCCTCAGGCAGGACGGCGCGAACCTGCAGGCGCAGCAGGACGTTCGAAGCCTCGTCCGTACCGGCGACGGCTGGACCGTGAACACTCAGAACGGGTCGTTGGCCGCCGACGCCGTCATCGTTGCCACCGGCGGTCCCACCGCGGTTGACCTGCTGGCGCCGACCGTGCCGCGGCTGCACGATGACCGGCCGGCGGTGGTGCCCGCAGTGGCGCTGGTGAGCCTGGTGATGGACGTACCCGAACTCGACGCCGCGCCACGCGGGACGGGTGTTCTGGTTGCCCGCGATGTTCCGGATGTCCGGGCGAAGGCCCTTACGCACGCCACAGCCAAATGGTCCTGGCTGGCGGAACGCGCGGGCCCCGGTAACCACGTGGTGCGCCTCTCCTACGGCAGGGGAGCGGACGACGACGACTCGGCGAGGCTCGCTGACGACGACCTGTATGAACTGGCCCTGCGGGACGCTTCGGTGCTGCTCGGCGTGGAAGTCAACCCGACCGACGTCGTCGACTGGGATGTGGTCCGGTGGACCAATGCGCTGCCCCACGCCACGCTGGGCCACAGGGACCGCGTGGCGCGCATCCGGGCTGCCGCCGCGGAGGTAAGTGGTCTGGAGATCACCGGCGCCTGGCTGGCCGGCACCGGCCTGGTGGCGGTAATCGATAACGCTCGGGACCGCGGGGCGGCGCTCGCGCGGCGTCTTCAGCCGGGCCGCTAACGCGGTGAGCCGGGAGGTTGATAAACTTCTACCGGCTGTAGAACCGATCAATTTTTATTTGCCTGTTGACAGGAGCAGACTGGATTCATGAGCGAGAATGCGGGGCGCGACCACGTGCAGAGTACCTCCACCAGCGACACCCTCCAGAGCGGCGACGGGAACGGTGGTTCCGAGTTCTACACTCTCTGGACCGTCTTCAAGCGGTCAGCGGCCGCGCCAGACGACGGCGGTGCGCTCGAATCCGCAGTGTCGGAGCTTGAGGCGGCCGGCGTCGTCGTACGCGGTTTCTACGACGTATCCGCCATGCGCGCCGAAGCCGACATCATGGTCTGGCTCCACGGTCCGAAGCCCGAGGAGCTCCAGGCCGGTGTGCGTACCCTGCGGAGAACCGCAACTCTGGCCGACGCCGAGATCGTCTGGTCGGCCATGGGCGTACACCGGGATGCGGAGTTCTCCAAGAGCCACTCGCCGGCGTTCTCGCGCGGTGTGGCGCCGGAACAATGGGTCTGCGTCTATCCCTTTGTCCGCTCGTACGACTGGTACATCCTGCCCAGCGAGGAACGCCGGGAAATGCTGTACGACCACGGCATGAAGGGCCGCCAGTACCCGCAGGTCATCTCCAACACGGTGTCCTCCTTCGCGCTCGGCGACTGGGAATGGATCCTCGCTCTTGAGGCTCCCGAACTGGTCGATCTGGTTGACCTCATGCGGCATCTTCGGGAGACCGAGGCACGCCGTCATGTCCGCGAGGAAGTTCCGTTCTACACAGGCCGGCGGATCAACGCCAAGGAAGTAGCAGAGGTACTCCGATGAGCACGCACACCTTCCACCCCCTCGAGGGCGTCGACGAGAACGGCCGGATGGCGCCGAAGAAGTACGACGCGATCGTGCTGGCCTCCTTCGGTGGCCCCGAGGGTCAGGAAGACGTCATTCCGTTCCTGCGCAACGTCACCCGCGGCCGCGGTATCCCGGATGAGCGTCTCGAAGAGGTCTCGCATCACTACCGCGCGTTCGGCGGGATCAGTCCGATTAACCAGCAGAACCGAGAGCTGAAGGCCGCAATGGAGGCCGAGCTGGCCCGCCGGGGCATCGACCTGCCGGTGCTGTGGGGAAACCGGAACTGGGCGCCCTTCATCGCTGACACCCTGAAAGAGGCGTACGACGCCGGTCACCGCCGAATCCTGGCCGTCACCACGAGTGCGTATTCCTGCTACTCCAGCTGCCGGCAGTACCGGGAAGATCTCGGCATGGCGCTGGTGGAGACCGGCTTGGCCGGACAGCTCGAGGTGGACAAGGTGCGCCAGTACTTCGACCACCCGGGCTTCGTCGAGCCGTTCGTCGAGGGCGTCAGCAAGGGGCTGAAGTCCGTGCGTGAGCGCCTCGCTGCCGCAGGCGAGGCCGACGCACCCGTGCACATCATGTTCGCGACTCACTCGATTCCCATGACGGACGCCGAGGCCGCCGGTCCCCGCGACGCGGACGGTGGACCCGTCCTTGAGGACGGCGCCTACGTTGCCCAGCACCTGGCCACGGCGCAGTCCGTCCTGGATCGCGTGCCGGAAGCAGCCGGCGCCGAGTGGTCGCTGGTCTACCAGTCACGTTCCGGCGCTCCCCACGTTCCCTGGCTCGAGCCGGACATCAACGATGCCCTCGGTGACCTCGCGGCGACCGGCGCGAAGGGCGTGGTCATCGTCCCGCTCGGGTTCGTCAGTGACCACATGGAGGTGGTCTGGGACCTCGACACTGAAGCCATGGAAACGTGTGCCGAACTCGGACTGGTGGCAGAACGCGTCCCCACGCCGGGAACGCACGCCAAGTTCGTTGCCGGGCTGATCGACCTCGTCAGCGAGCGGACTGCGGACAACACCATTGTCGAACGTCCCGCCACCACGGATCTGGGCCCCTGGTACGACGTCTGCCGTCCCAACTGCTGTGCCAACCGGCGCGGAGAGAAACCGACCGTCGCGGGTGCCGACTCAACGGTGGGGCTTCCGGAAACAGAACAGGCATGACTCAAGCCGTACGGGTCGGAACCCGGGCCAGCGCCCTGGCACTGACGCAGACCACGACCGTCGCCGAAGCCCTCTCCGGCCTTGGCGGGTTCGACTACGAGCTTGTCCGGGTCAGCACAACAGGTGACGTCAACCGCGCGTCGCTGTCGCAGATAGGCGGCACAGGGGTGTTCGTGGCTGCTCTGCGGGAGGCACTGCTGGATGACAGCTGCGACGTCGCGGTTCACTCGCTGAAGGATCTTCCAACCGGCGACGCGGAGGGGCTCACGGTGGGAGCTGTGCCGGAACGCGCGGACATCCGCGACGCGCTCTGTGCGCGTGACGGGCTGACACTCGCCGAGCTGCCGCCAGGTGCCAGCGTAGGCACGGGCTCGCCCCGCCGTGCCGCGCAGCTGCGCGCTGCACGACCAGACCTCTCGGTCATCGACATCCGCGGCAACGTCGATACGCGACTCGGGCGGGTGGCTGGTCTGGTGGACGGGGGACCGGGTGACCTCGACGCCGTCGTGCTGGCAGCAGCTGGTCTTTCGAGGCTGGGTCGTGAGAATCTCATCACCGAGTACCTGGACCCCGCGCTCATGCTTCCGGCTCCTGGCCAGGGAGCCCTGGCCGTCGAGTGCCGGACCGGTGACGCCGGAGCTTCTGCCTTTGCCGAGGCTCTCCGGCAGTATGACCACATGCCTACCCGGCTGGCGGTCACCGCTGAGCGTGCCGTCCTGCGTCGGCTGGAGGCGGGCTGCACCGCCCCCATCGGAGCTCATGCTGCCGTGGACACAGGTGTCCTGACCCTTGAGGCAGTGGTGTGCAGTGCGGACGGCAGCAGGCTGCTGCGGCGGACACAGACGACGACGGCACTCACCGTGGAGGGGGCGGCCGCCGTCGGCGTCGTCCTCGCCGAGGAGCTCCTTGCCCACGGGGCAGCGGAGATTGCCGAGCTGACTCCAGGTTCATGACCGTCGGCTCATCGGTCGGCAGCCTGTCCGGGCTCACCGTAGCTTTGCTGCGCAGTCCGGACCGGGGAGCTGCGATGTCGTCTGAGCTTGTCCGGCGGGGAGCCGAGACGTTGCTGGTTCCCCTGGTGGACTGGGAGCTGCCCGCGGACACGAGCGAGCTGGACCGGCTTCTCGACGCGGCGCCCACGTACGACTGGATGGTGATAACCAGCGTGACCACAGTGCGTGCCCTTGCCCACCGGGCTGAAGCCCGACGGCTGTCACTGGCATCGCTTGTGGGTTCCGCCAGGGTCGCCGCGGTTGGCACCGCTTCCCGGGACGCCCTGGTGGAAAGAGGAGTGCGGGTCCATCTGGTTCCCTCCGAGGACCAATCCGCGGAGGGGCTCCTGGCCGCCTTGCCCGCGGAGCCTGCGCGGGCGCTGCTCCCGCAGTCTGACCTTGCTGCCGACACCCTGGAGAAGGGGCTGACCGGGCGCGGCTGGACCGTCGATGCAGTCACTGCCTATTGCACCGTGGATCATCCAGCAGCCGCGGAGCGGCGGCTGAGCGGACCCGCTGAGATCGCTGCCCACGCCGCTCGAACGGTGACGCGGGAGGAGCTGTCGGAGGGGATACTGCACGGGACGATTGACGCCGTCGTGCTTACCTCGCCCAGCATCGCCGGGCGCCTGCATGCCATGATGGGAACCCTGCCCGAGACCGTGATGACAGTCGCGATCGGGCGACGGACGGAGCGGGACGCCTCCGCCCTCGGACTAAGGATCGACGCAATAGCCGCGTCCCCCAGCCCAACAGGAATCGCAGATGCGGTGAGCAACGCCGTCGTCAATCATCGGAAGAGGACCTGACCCATGAGCTTCCCTCAGCACCGGCCACGCCGACTTCGCTCGACCCCGGCTATCCGCCGGCTCACCGCTGAGAACCGTCTCAGCCCGTCTGAGCTGATTCTGCCCGCCTTCATCCGGGAGGGCCTGAGTGAGCCTGCCGCTATCAGCTCGATGCCCGGCGTCGTCCAGCACACCACCGACACACTGAAGCGCGCCGCCGTCGAAGCTGCGGATCTCGGCGTCGGAGGCATCATGCTCTTCGGTATACCGGCCCAGCGTGATGCCACCGGCAGCGCCGGTCTCGACCCCGACGGCGTCCTGAACCGGGCTATCGCTGATGTGCGCTCGGAGGTGGGGAATGCCCTCGTCGTGATGAGCGACGTCTGCCTCGATGAATTCACCGATCACGGGCACTGCGGCGTACTGGATGCCGATGGTGCTGTGGACAATGATGCCACGCTGGACCTCTACGCACAGATGGCCGTTGTACAGGCTGAGGCGGGCGCCCACGTCCTTGGCCCCTCAGGCATGATGGACGGCCAGGTAGGAGTCATCCGCCAGGCTCTCGACGCAGCCGGTCATCAGGAGACCGCCGTCCTGGCTTACGCCGCCAAGTACGCTTCGGCTTTCTACGGACCCTTCCGGGAAGCGGTGGACTCGCAGCTGACCGGCGACCGCCGGACCTACCAGATGGACGCGGCCAACCGCCGGGAGGCCCTCGTCGAGGTGAAGCTCGATCTTGAGGAAGGTGCCGACATGGTGATGGTGAAGCCGGCCATGAGTTACCTCGACATCGTGGCGGATGTCGCCGCGATGTCGCCCGTCCCGGTTGCGGCTTACCAGATCTCGGGAGAGTACGCCATGATCGAGGCGGCCGCCGCGAACGGCTGGATCGACCGGCGTCGTTCCATCGAGGAATCAGTGCTGGGAATCAAGCGTGCCGGCGCGCAGATCATCCTCACGTACTGGGCAACTGAACTGGCCACCTGGCTGAAGGAGAGCAAGTAAATGACACAGTCCGAAGACCTGTTTGCGCGCGCACAGACCCTGATGCCCGGTGGGGTGAACTCGCCGGTGCGGGCCTTCGGCTCGGTCGGCGGCACGCCGAGATTCCTGGTGTCTGCGCAGGCGGCGTATGTGACGGACGCCGACGGCCGCGAGTACGTTGACCTCGTCTGCTCCTGGGGCCCGGCGCTCCTTGGACACGCCCATCCGGCCGTGCTCGAGGCCGTTCACCGTGCCGCGGACAGGGGACTGTCCTTCGGCGCATCGACCCCGGCTGAAGCCGACCTGGCGCAGCTGGTCCGCGAGCGGGTGTCCGCCGTCGAACGCATCCGGATGGTCTCGACCGGGACCGAAGCCACCATGACGGCAGTGCGCCTGGCGCGCGGCTACACGGGCCGGAACCTCATCGTGAAGTTCGCGGGCTGCTACCACGGTCACCTTGACGGGCTCCTCGCCGCAGCCGGATCGGGAGTGGCAACTCTTGCCCTTCCCGGATCTGCAGGGGTCACGGATGCCACAGCTGCCGAAACACTGGTACTGCCGTACAACGACGTTGCAGCAGTCGAAGCGGCGTTCGCTGAGCACGGTGGATCGATCGCCGCAGTCATCACTGAAGCGGCTCCCGCGAACATGGGCGTGGTCGAACCGGCCCCCGGTTTCAATGCGGCGCTGTCGCGTATCACCGCCGAGCACGGGGCACTGCTGATCGTGGATGAAGTCCTAACGGGATTCCGTGTGGGTCCCGGCGGCTACTGGGGGCTAACCGGCAAGGATGAAGGCTGGGCTCCGGATCTCCTGACCTTCGGCAAGGTCATTGGCGGCGGGCTTCCGGCGGCAGCACTTGGCGGCCGCGCGGACGTCATGGAATATCTGGCGCCTTTGGGACCGGTCTACCAGGCCGGAACCCTTTCGGGGAACCCGCTCGCCATGGCTGCGGGTGTCGCCCAGCTGACCCACGCCACTGACGAGGTGTACCGCGCGATCGATGCCCGTTCGCTGGAGCTGTCCGCGGCTGTGTCGGAGGAGCTCACGCGGGCCGGCGTCGATCATTCTGTCCAGCGGGCGGGAAACCTGTTCAGCATTGCTTTCGGCACCTCGGAGCGCGGCGTACGCAACTATGCTGACGCCCAGGCACAGGAGACTTTCCGCTACGCGCCGTTCTTCCACTCAATGCTGGACTCCGGGGTTTACCTGCCGCCGTCTGTCTTTGAGGCCTGGTTCCTCTCCTCGGCCCACGACGACGCCGCCATGGAACGCATTGTGGCCGCATTGCCCGCAGCCGCTCGGGCTGCAGCCGCCGCGGGCGCTACGCCGTCGGGAGTATAGGTCGGCATCCGTCCGGAACGTCCTGGAACAGTAATGGCCGGCGGACCCGTGAGGGTACGCCGGCCATTCTTCTGTGTACATCTTTGCGGATTACCGCGGGCGGCTTAGAAGCCGGGGGCTACGTCCCCGTTCGGCCAGGTCTCCTCGATGTACTGCTTCACCTCGGGGGAGTGCAGCAGTTCCTCAAGCTTGGCGATCCGCGCATCACCCTCGGAGGATGCGTTCCATGCCAGGAAGTTGGCGTACGGGTTGTTCTCGACGGACTCGACAATCAGGGCGTCCTCAGTGCTGAGGCCGGCATCCAGGATGTAGTTGCCGTTGATGATTGCAACGTCCACGGTGGGGTCCTGCAGGTCGTTGAGCAACAGTTCGGGCTGGTTCTCCACGAACTCGAGACCCTTCGGGTTCTGCTCTTCAGTCAGGGACAGCACCGAAGCGTCGGCCTCAATGTTCTCGAGCAGGCCTGCTTCCTGGAGCAGCGTCAGTGCGCGCGCCTGGTTCGAGGGGTCGTTTGTGATCGCTACGCGACCGCCGTCGGGTACTGCTGAGACGTCGTCGTGCTTCTCGGAGAACGCAGCATAAGGCTCGATGTGGACGCCCTCACCGTGCGCGAACTCGTAGCCCTGGCTTTCAACCTGGCTCTCGTAGTAGGGCAGGTGCTGGAAGTAGTTAGCATCCAGGTCGCCCTCGCTCAGCGCGATGTTCGGCGTGGTGTAGTCGTCGAACTCCTGAATTTCGAGTTCGATACCGCTTCCCTCGGCGAGGTTGTCGCGGACAAATTCGAGGATCTGGGCATGGGGTACGGGGCTTGCACCGACGGTGACCGTGGCCGGACTGGCGGGGTCGAGGGTTTCAACGGCGGCGGGAGCGCTGTCGCCCGCACCGCATGCTGAGAGGGTGAGAAGTGTGGCCAGCCCGGCGGCTGCCAGCGAGAACTGCTTACGCATGGTGATGTGCGTTCCTTTCTTTGGACCGGCGGTCGGGTGGGACCGTGGACGCCGGGAGGATGACGGCTGGCGGCTACCGGCCGTCGTCGGCCCCGCCTGGCGGGCGGAGCAAGTTGGGGGAGCGCCTTCAGACGCCGATCACGTTGTTGGCTGCTTCCTGACGACGGTTCCGCCTGCTGCGGCGGGCACCTGCCGTGGCGGCAGTCCGGTGGTCCACACGCTGAGCGAGGCGGTCGCCGATCAACTGGATGATCTGCACGATGGCGACGATGATCACGATGATGACCACCATGACCGTAGTGTCGAACCGCTGGAGTCCGTAGTTATACGCGAGCCGGCCCAGGCCTCCACCACCGATGATTCCGGCCATTGCCGAGTATCCGACAAGGGTGACAAGCGTGGTGGTGAACGCCGCGATGAGCGACGGGAGGGCTTCGGCGATCATGACCTTGGTGATCACCTGAAGACGCGTCGATCCCATAACCAGCGCAGCATCAATTTTTCCGGACGACACATCACGCAGGCTGGTCTCGACGAGGCGGGCGAAGAACGGTATGGCGCCGATGCTCAGGGATACGGAAGCTGCGACTGGACCGATGGAGGAACCGGTCAGGAACCGGGCGAGCGGGATCAGGGACACCATCAGGATGGCGAAGGGAATGGACCGGGTGATGTTGACGACGACGTCGCTCACAATGCGGTTGGTCACGGGCATCGGCCGGAGTCCGCCGGGGCTGCTGGTATGCAGGAAGATTCCCAGCGGGAGACCGATAAGCAGAGTGAAGAATCCCGAGATGCCGATCATCTGAAGCGTGGCGAGGAACTCCTCAGGAAGCGCCTGGGTGATTCCGGGATTTTTGAAAAGGCTGTCGAGGAAATTCACGCTGCCACCTCCACATGTACGCCGGCACCCTCAAGGTAGGCGGTGATCTCGCTGAGCGGCACGGGAGAGTCAACCTCTACCCGGAGTCGGCCGAAACGTGACCCTGCGAGAGTTTCCACGGTTCCTGCGATGACGTTCACATTGGCGTCGAACCGCCGGGTCAACTCCGACAGGATCGGTGCTGAGGCTGTCTCACCGACAAGCAGCAGATCAAGCTCGGGCAGGGTCGCATCGAGAGAGCTTGAGGGCAACGGCATCAGGGACTTCCCCAGGGAGCCGGAGCGGTCGCCCACAACTTCGTGAAGGGGTCCGTGCTCGATGATTCGGCCGCGCTCAAGAAGCGAGACCGAGTCGCAGATCCGCTTTACGACGTGCATCTCATGCGTGATGACCAGAACGGTCAAATTCAGGGTACGGGTCAGGTTCCTGATGAGCGTCAGGATGTCCTCGGTGGTCGCGGGATCAAGCGCCGAGGTCGGTTCGTCGCACAGCAGCACATCCGGATCCGAAGCCAGAGCGCGGGCAATGCCCACCCGCTGCTTCTGACCGCCCGAAAGCTGGGACGGATAGGCATCAGCGAACTCGGTGAGGCCAACAAGGCCAAGGAGTTCGTCGACCTTGCGGCTGATCTCGGATTTCGGGGTCTTTACAAGCTCGAGCGGATGAGCGACGTTCTGCGCTGCAGTCCGGGAATCCATCAGGTTGGCGTGCTGGAAGACCATGCCGATCCGGCGACGAGCTGTGCGGATCTCAGAATCCTTGACGCTGGTCAGTTCGCGACCATCAATGACGACGGATCCCGAGGTTGGGCGGTCGAGGAGTGTCAGGCAACGGACAAGCGTTGACTTGCCGGCCCCGGAGTGTCCGACGATTCCGTGGATGGAACCTTTCGGTACTGCGAGGGTGACGTCGTCCAGTGCTGTAACGGTTCGCTCACCCTGGCGGTAGGTTTTGCGCAGGTTGGTGACTGTGATCATTCGTCCTCATGCTGTCTGGGAGTTCACAGGATCTCTGTGAACTCCGCTACTCCGCGAGCAGGAAAGCGGCATCCTTCAGGGCGTCGTTCGGGAGCGTGATGGGTCCTCAGCCGGCCGGAATTCGGCGCGGATGGACGCAGAGTAATGCCAAGCAAGTATGGCACGGTCGAAAGATCCGACTGAAATTTAGTGCGGGGGATCACGTCGCCGGCTATGGAGAAGTAGTATCCCGGAGCGGGGTCGAATAATCTTCGATCTCATGGACGAGCGGCACCTACTTGGGGTCGTTGCTGCGTGACCTGCCTGTAGATTCAGCACGCAATTGCAGGCCATCCGCCCTCGACCACCGCTGCTGGGTCACTGCGGCGTAGATATTCCTGGAAACTTTCAGCCTGGCGACGAGCCCAGGTCACCTGGAATCCATGCAGGTCGGGCGCCGGCTTTTGAAGCTGATGGAACCGGTCCGCAAGCACTGCACCGACGCCGAGTGTGGCCAGGACGTCAGCTGCGGAGGTATGCGCGTTCTCAAGGGGGACGCCGTAATGGGCGCATGTCGCGCTGAGCGTTCGTTTCCCGCGGCGGTAACGGTCCGCGTACTTGTCCATGACATAGGGATCCAGCACAGGGAATGGGTTGGGCGTGAAGACGTTATGCCTGGAACCTTCGCTGGCGAGGACCGTGAAGTCATAGCGGGCGTTGAACGCCAGGACGGGAATGCTCCTCCGAAAGTAGCAACGCAACACTTCGGCTACCTCGTGCACTACCTGCGCGGCAGGTGCTCCCTGTTCTCTTGCGGTGCTGGTGGAGATCCCGTGGACGGATGTTGCCTCACTGGGGATGTCCACGCCTGGATCGGCAAGCCACTCGTGGTGGTGCAGGACTTCTCCCTGCCCGTCGACGAGGATGATCGAGGCGGTGACGATGCGCGCAGTGAGCGGATCGCGGCCGGTGGTTTCAAGGTCAAAAGCCGCCCTGGGATGCATGTGCCAGCTGTTCATGGCCCAGACGGTATCCGCCGGGTATGACAATCTTGTTCGCCGACGCCGCGCCGGCGACCCGACATCGTTCCCCTCCAGGGCTTTCGGTACTGTGGTTCGGTGCGCGGCAGAGGTCTGGACTATGAAGAGGCGGTCCTGGACATCGTCAAGCTCATTCCCTCCGGGAAAGTTCTGACGTATGGCGACATAGCGGAGGTCCTCGAAACTGGCGGACCGCGTCAGGTGGGAGCAGTCATGTCCCGAGGCCCCGTCGACGTGCCGTGGTGGCGGGTTCTGAGAGCCGACGGCAGACCACCCCAGAGACTGGAGACCGCCGCCGTCGAGCACTATCTAAGAGAATCCACCGCTTTGCGGAAGGTTGCAGGCAGGGGGAGCAGGTCCGGAGCCGGGTACCGCGTGAACCTGGCCGTGGCCCGCTGGAATCCGACTCCTGACGAAGAGGACGCCTTGCAGCGCGTGCGCGCGTCTCTGGAATGCGTTCCCGGGCGCGGAGATCGCTCGTTCGGATTGTCGGAGGCGGATGATGGTGTGGAGCCATGAGTAGTAGTTCCTTTCGGGACACGGCACCCACGCCGTCCATAGTCAGTCTGAGGTCGCCTTCGGGTGCGGCTCAGCTCTTACAGCGGCCCCGCCTCGACCCGGAACAACGGGAAGTGTTGGGTCTCGGGGCAGGGGTAGGTCCGGTACTGGTTCTCGGCGGTCCGGGCACAGGCAAGACCGAAGTCCTGATCGAGACAGCGGTCAGCAGAATTACGGATGGTGAGGTGGATCCGGGCCGGGTCCTGATTCTGGCCCCCACCCGGCTGGCAGCAGCACGCCTTCGTGATGACGTGACGGCACGGCTGCACCGCAGCATCAGTGCGCCTCCCGCCCGGACCTGGTCGTCCTATGCCTTCGACCTCATCCGCCGGGCCCGTGTGGCAGGCCTTCTGCCTGAGCTGACACGCTCCCCGCGGCTTTTATCGGGCGCGGAACAGGACCTCATCATCAAGGAGCTCCTCGAGGGACACCGCAGGCTTGGATTGCTCGATGCCCTCTGGCCGGAGGGACTACGTCAGGCACTGGGGACGAGGGGATTCCGTCAGGAGGTGAGGCAACTCTTTGACAGGGTCAGTGAGTACAGCCTGCATGCGGATGAACTGGCAGAGCTTGGGCGCAGGTTTGATCGCCCTGACTGGGTGTCCGCAGCCGCACTGTACAGCGAGTACCGGGATGTCCTGGACCTCAGAATGCCGGAAGCGTTCGATCCCGCGGGAATCCTCACGGCCGCCCGCGGCATCCTTGAAACAAACCCGGACTTCTTGAGCGAAGAACGGGACAAGTACACGCTGATCCTGATTGATGATTATCAGGAGTCGAACACGGCAGTGCACGCGTTGTGCGGAGTGCTGGCAGAAGGAAAGGATTGCCTAATCTCGGCATGCCCGGACACCGCCGTGCAGGGATTCCGCGGCGCACGCCCCGAACTGGCAGCACGTCTCCCAGAGATTCTGGGTCAGGTGCACACTGTCCAACTGATCGGTTCGCACCGTCTAGCGGGTGCGCTCGCCGAGAGATGGGCCGCCATCGCCGCAAGGACACCGGTGAGCGGCACACCGGTGGGATACCGACGGCTGACCGTGCCGGAAATGGGCCCTGACGCCCAGGCCCAGTCCCCCAGGCATGGCGTCGTGTCGGTGCATGTGGTCGATTCCGGATATCACGAGCAGCGCTACGTCGCACAGCGGATCCTGGAAGCCCATGTCGAGCAGGGCAGAAGCTTTGACGAGATCGCCGTCATCACAAGAACCGGCGCACAGGTGTCCGAACTGCAACGGTATCTCGCGGGCCAGGACATACCGGTGAGTGTTCCACCGGCTGAACGGGCCATCCGCGATGAACCCGCTGTGCGCCCGTTACTGGAAATCCTCAGCGTGGTCACGGGCGCTCAGGAACTGGACGCCGAGTTGGCCGTTTCGATCATGACCTCCCGGATCGGCGGCGTCGGTGCCCTGGAGATCCGTAGGCTGCGCCAGCTGTTGAGGCAGGAGGAACGATTGACCGGGGGAGAGCGGGACTCCGATCAACTGATCGTCGATCTACTGGCTCAACCGCACATTGACGACCCCCGCCCGCAGTTCCGGCCCGCCCGTCGGCTGCACTCGATGGTGAGTGCGGGCCGTGAGGCGTTGCAGGACGAGGCGAGCACGCCCGAAACGGTCCTGTGGTCCGTGTGGTCGGCATCCGGGCTCTCTTCGCGGTGGGAAGAGGCGGCATTGCGGCACGGACCCGCGGCGGCGCGAGCCGACAGGGACCTGGATGCCGTCGTCGCGCTCTTTCAGACCGCTGAACGCTACGTGGACCAGGTACCCGGGGCCCCTGCATCCGGTTTCCTGGAATACCTGCTGAGCCAGGAACTCCCCATGGACACTCTTGCCGCCCGTGCACAGAAGGGTGCAGCTGTGGCAATCATGACCCCAGCCGCAGCAGCTGGACGCCAGTGGCCGGTAGTCATCCTCGCCGGAGTGCAGGAAGGTGTATGGCCGAACCTGAGGATCCGGGGTGAGTTGCTCGGATCGGGGGACCTCGTCGCCCTGCTTGAGCATGGCCGCGAGTTTCGACACCATCGCGACCCGCTTTCACTCATGCAGTTCACCAGAGCGGACGAACTGCGAAGTTTCTCTTCGGCGGTGAGCCGTGCAGCCGAGGAGCTGATCTGTGTAGCCGTTTCCTCGGAAGATCAGCAGCCCTCGTCATTCCTCGAGATTCTCGACCCCCTGCCGTTCGGGATCTACGAACGCCCGCGCACCGAGGTGAAGCGGCCTCTCACCCTTCGGGCGCTGGTTGCCGAACTCCGCAGGTACACCCAGCAGCCTGACCGTGAACCCGACGCTGCCGCTGAAGCAGTGCATCATCTGGGGATGATGATGTTGCACCGTCCCCTTGTCCCGGGCGCAGATCCCGCGCAGTGGTGGGGGTTGGCCGGTCTCTCATCAACCGATCCTGTGGTGCCTCCCGAAGCGGTCATTCCCGTCTCCCCCTCGAAGGTGGAGGCAGTACTCGCTTCGCCGCTGAACTGGTTCGTCTCGGCTGCCGGCGGCGAGCGGCCCACCGACTTCGCCCGTTCTCTCGGAACGCTCGTCCATTCGATTGCCCAGGACATGCCGGATGCCACCGGTAATCAGTATGCTGCGGAACTGGTCCGCCGATGGCCGGCTCTCGGCATGAAGGACACCTGGGAGTCGAAAAGCGACCTGCGGCGTGCCGAGCACATGGTGAGGAAACTTGGAGCCTACCTGGTGGAGATGCGGAAGGCGGACCGTTCCCTGCTACGTACAGAGGTGGACTTCAGCGTCGATCTAACCGTCCTCGTCAACGGTTCGGAACGTCAGGCCAGGCTCCGCGGTTCTGTAGATCGCCTTGAACTGACACATGACGGACATGTCTTCATCGTGGATCTTAAGACAGGCAAGTCAGCCCCGCCAGATTCCGAGGTCTCCTCCCACCCGCAATTGGCGGCGTACCAGGTCGCTGCGCTGGCCGGGGCTTTCGGTGAGTCGGACCGCCCGTCACATGATCAGCCCGAGGGATCGCGGTCCGTCGGGGGAGCCGCCCTGGTGCATCTCGGCACGAGCGCGAAGGCACCCAAGGTCCAGGACCAGCCAGCTCTGCACCCTGACGATCCCTGGGCACACGAGATGATTGAGCAGGCGGCGGGACTGATGTCAGCTGCCGAGTTCGAGGCGGTCCATGATCCTAAACGTTCGGCTTACGGCGGCGGTGCATGCCGTCTCCCGGAGATATGTCCGCTCTGCGTCGAAGGAAGGCAGGTAACCGAATGAGCACCGATACGGCTCATACGGCAGCGGTGCCGCCCAAGCCGGAACAGCACCTCTCTGCGGAATCACTGGCTCGCTTGCTTGCGGGCGGTAATGATGCCGACGTTCACTACCCCACGCCGGAACAAACGCGCATCATCGAGGCGCCGCTGCAGCCGCAGCTGGTCATCGCTGGAGCAGGCTCAGGAAAGACCAAGACCATGGCCGACCGCGTCGTGTGGCTGGTGGCCAATGGATTGGTGCGGCCGGAGCAGATCCTTGGGGTCACGTTCACCCGGAAAGCGGCCGGGGAATTGGCCGCACGCATTCGCCAGCAACTTCACGCCTTGTATCGGGCGCAAGGGGAGGGCGTTTTCGAATCCGGAGAAGACCGGCTGGAACCTACCATCTCCACCTATCACTCCTATGCCAACGGCATCGTTCAGGACTACGGCCTGCGCATAGGAGTGGAACGCGACGCCGTCATGCTTGGCACGGCACAGTCCTGGCAGCTGGCGGGCAGGATCGTCGAGTCCCACCGCGGTCCGTGGGAACACCTTTCCGCAGCAAAGGCTACGCTGACAAACGCAGTCCTGACCATGGCGTCGGAATGTGCGGAGCACCTCGTGGAACCTGCTGCCGTGCGGGCATCGTTGTTGGAACACATCGAATCAATGACTACCCGCCCTTATGAGGCAAACAAACCGAAAGCCTCCACCCAGCGCGCAAAAGACCTCCTGGACAAATTGCGAACGCGAGTTACCGTCACTGAGCTCGTGGAGCGGTATACCCAAGCCAAACAACATGCAGGGCAGCTCGACTACGGCGACCTCGTTTCACTGGCAGCACGTATTGTCAGCGAAGTTCCGCAGGCCGTCGAGATCGAGCGACAGAAGTACTCGGTCGTCCTCCTTGACGAGTTTCAGGACACCTCGCACGCTCAGATGGTCCTTTTCTCCAGGTTATTCGGTGACGGCAGGTCTGTGACGGCAGTGGGCGACCCGCACCAGTCCATTTACGGTTTCCGGGGCGCTTCAGCAGGGCAACTGGGTACCTTCAGATCGCGCTTCCCGCTGCATACGGACAGAGGGCGGAAGCCGGCGCCCATGGTTAACCTCTCGGTGGCATGGCGGAACTCCACGAGCATCCTGGGAGCGGCGAACGCCGTGGCGGCTCCGCTCAACGTTCCGCCTCCTTGGGTTGGTCCGCAGCAGCAGCTTCAGGTGCCCGGGCTGTTGCCCCGGCCCAACGCACCAACCGGAGAGGTCTACCTCGCACGCTATCTCAGCGAGAGCGCCGCCCAGGAGGCCGACCCCTCCGACCCCGATAGCCCGTTCGCCAACGAGGCTGCTGCGCTGACGCGATTCATCCAGGCAAAACGCCGCCAGTTTTTCGACATGGATGAGGACGGGCGGCCGCTGCGGCCGACTATCGCCGTCCTCTGCCGTGGCCGCCGCCAATTCGAACCGCTTCGCCGAGCGCTTCAATCGGCCGGTATACCCGTACAGATCATCGGCCTCGGCGGACTCCTTCGCACACCGGAGGTCATCGAAATTCTCTCGGTTCTCCGGGTCCTCGGCGACCCCGAACGATCCGACGCAATGTTGCGCCTTCTCGCCGGAGCACGCTGGCGTCTGGGCAGCGCGGATCTGATGGCGCTGGGCGACTGGGCCCGTCAGCTCGCCTATGATCGCGACGCCCGTATCCACCGCCTCAAATCCGCCAGCGAGGCGCCAGAGGAGGGCACTTCGGTCAAAGGTCAGGCAGGAGGAGCATCCGAGAGCGAAAGTCATAGCGAGTCTGTTCCGACGCCGACAGAGGACTCGGAGCCGGCCAGCCTTGTGGACGCCGTCGATCATCTTCCGCCAGCTGGATGGGTCTCGGGCAGCGGCCGCACTCTCTCACCTGCAGCAAGAGAACGACTCATGCTGCTTCGGGACGAACTCCGCGGGCTCCGTCAGTCAGTCGGAGACGATCTGCATACCCTGATCGGCGAGATAGAACAGACACTCCTGCTAGACATCGAACTCGCAGCGAAACCGGGGGTGAGCGTCCACGAGGCACGACGAAACCTGGACGCCTTCGCTGACGCCGTCAGCAGTTTTGTTTCGACCTCGGATCGTATCGACCTGCCCGCCTTTCTCGCCTGGCTGGAGGCGGCCGACGCGGAAGAAGACGGACTGCCGGTAACGGCCCTGGAGACCAGCAGGGAAGCGGTTCAACTCCTCACGGTTCACGCGTCCAAAGGTTTGGAATGGGACGTTGTACTGGTGCCGGGCATGAACGAGGGATCCTTTCCCAGCGGTACAGGCTCGCGCTGGAGCTCAGGGGACTCATCTGTTCCGTGGCCGCTGCGCGGTGATGCTCCCGAACTGCCGCAGTGGGACTGGGACCAGCCCGACCAGAAGTCATGGCTCGAGAGCGAGAAGCTCTTTGCCGAAGACGCCCTCACCCACAGCGAACGGGAGGAAAGGCGGCTTGCTTACGTGGCCCTCACCAGGGCACGCCATGTCCTGTTCTGTTCCGCCTCGGCATGGGGAGGCGGAAGATCCAAGCCGACGGCCCCCAGCCGTTATCTTGAACAGTTGCGGGAGCTCGCGGCTGCCGGTGCACAGGGTTACCGCGAACTCGCCTGGATCGAAGATTCCTCGGTCGGTGACGAGAACCCGGCGCGCGCCCACAGCGACCGGGCGGTATGGCCCATCGATCCGCTGCGCGAGCGCCGCGACACCGTGGAACAGGCAGCAGCGGCTGTCCGTGCAGCGGCGCATGACCTAGGGTCCGCGGACCACGAGGCACCCACCCGCGGACAACCTTCTCTCGGACGATGGGGTAACGAAGTCCGGAAAGCCCTCGCCCGCCAGCAGAGTAGGGCTGTCCTGGCGCCGGTCGAGCTTCCCACCCATATCTCTGCCTCGCTGATGGTTGAACTAACGGAAGACAGCGCGGCTGTGGCCAGGCGATTGCGACGGCCGGTGCCACGTCGTCCCGGCTCGGCTGCCCGGCGCGGCACTGCCTTCCACGCGTGGATCGAGGAGTTCTACGGCACGACGGGAATGCTCGACCTGGGGGAGTTCCCCGGGGCCGCCGACTCCTTCGTGGAAGAGGGCTTACAACTGGAGGTGCTCACGGACACGTTCAGGAAGTCGCCGTGGGCGGATCGCGTCCCCTATGGCATCGAAGTGCCGGTGGAAACCCGTGTCGAGTCTGTTGTGGTGCGCGGTCGGGTGGACGCGGTCTTCAGGGACGACGACGGCGGCTGGGACCTTATCGACTGGAAGACAGGGCGACCTCCCGCAGCGGGAAGCAGGGAGGCGAAGTCAATTCAGCTGGCCGTCTACCGGCTTGCATGGGCGCGCGTGATGGATGTACCGCTGGCATCAGTGAGAGCCGCGTTCTACTACGTGGCTGAGGACCTGCTCGTACGGCCACACGACCTCGCGGACGGCAGAGCGCTTGAAGACATCATCCGCCGCGCAACATCCGCAAGCGGGTCCGGCTAGGGTCGGGGCACCACGGGCAGGGCGGATGTTTCCAGGTTTTCCTGGTCCTGCGTCGCTGGAGATTCTGTGCCCGGTGCCTGGTGCGCAGGAGGTTCGGTGTTCGAGGGGCCGGAAATCCGTGTGCTACCCGGGCGGTTATCCGCTTCGATAATGATTCGGGATGTGCCGGAGGGCGTTTCTACATCCTCGGCTGAGTCGTCTTCAGCCGCGGCGGCAACGGCCGCCTCTTCGGCCGCAAGATCAGCGGAAAGCGTGCGCATCATTTCTTCTGCCTCTTCGATCATGTCCTCATCGCCCAGGGCGAGGCCGCGCACCATCCATTGCGCCAGGGCAAACTCTGCAGCGAGTGATGCCCGCCGCAACAGGTGATCATCGGTTGCATCCGTTCGGGCGCCGAGGTAGGCCGCATGTACTTCATCGGAGAAATGCGCGTCCTGTGTCGCCGCCAACCAGGCGAAGTCATCCGCCGGGTCCCCCACCGACAGGTCGGTCCAGCCGGTGACAGCACACACCCGTCCCGCCGCGAGGAGCAGATTGTCTTCGTGGATGTCCCCGTGGATCACGGTGGGATTGAAGCGCCACAGCGAGACGTCTTCCAGCGCATGCTCCCATCGGCGTAACAGGTCTGACGGGATTCTCCCGGTTGTGGCCGCCTGGTCGAGCTCGTTGAGACGCCGCTGCCGCACTTCATTCGCTTCGTACGCGGGCAGGTCCGCTTCACTGACGAGCGTCCGCGGGAGTTCATGGATGGCGGCTATCGACCGGCCGATTTCCCTCGCCAACTCACGACCGCCCGCTGCGAGATCATCGAGGGAACGCGTAGAACCCTCAATGTGCGAGTAGACGAAGGTGCGCAGGTCGCCGATCCGCACCGTGCCCGCGACGTGGGGGACGAGGAATGGAAGCTCCGCCCTCACTCCGGGCGTGAAGGCGCGCAGTACCTGCAGCTCTGTTTCCAGCCGCATGCTCGCCTCGGCATGCCGGGGTGCACGGACGCGCCACTGTTTGCCTGAGCCATCAATCAGAAGGGCCGATTCGAAATCGGCGGGATCATCGGGCGCGCCGGAGACGCCCGTCGGGGAGAGACCCGGCACGGCCGCGCTGGCGAGGGCGGCAAGTTCCATTGGCGAGCGTTTCACATCATCCACCGTAAGCGCGCAAGGTCATGCGCCCGAATGTCCCGGACGGCGAGTCGCTGCTCGCCATCACTATTCCTCCAGAAAAGTGCTCCGAATGTCCTTTTGGGGGTGCGGGACCGTACCGTAGAAATATGACCCAAGCCGTCGGCATGCAGGCAGCCGGTACTGCCAGCCTCCCCCCACTCGGATCCCTGCCTCTGGCCCGCGGCACGGCTGATCGCGGCTCAACCTTCCGCACCACCCCTGACCTGTTCGACCGGCTGTGGGAGGAACCCGGAACCCGGATCCTTCATCTTGCCCAACTGCGTGCGCCCGTTCAACAGCGGAGGCTCGTGCTGAGTCCTGTGTCAGAGGTCGCTCGCCCGGAGAATCCGATTTACCTCGGCAGCACAGTTGAACCAACGCCGGACCTACCCTCCGGCACGCACATCGTCCTTGTGCAGTACGAGGAAGTTCAACCTGAGGTTTCACCGGAAGAGTCGTGGGTCACGTTGCGGGACGCCGCGGCTGAACTGACCCCTCAGGAATCGGGCCTGTTCGTTGAAGCCGTGGCCATCTCCAACTGGCACGCCACCCATACGCACTGTCCGCGCTGCGGTCAACGAACCGACCCGATCGACGGCGGTTGGGTCCGGCGATGCCCGGCCGATGAGAGCCAGCATTTTCCACGGACGGATCCGGCAATCATCGTGACGGTGACGGACGAGGAGGACCGCCTGCTCCTGGGATCTTCCGCCGCCTGGCCGGAAAATCGCTTCTCCACTCTCGCAGGGTTTGTCGAACCGGGTGAGTCTCTTGAAGCCGCCGTGATACGCGAAGTGGAGGAAGAGTCGGGCATCGTCGTGCATTCGCCGACTTATCTGGGATCGCAGCCCTGGCCGTTCCCGGCCTCCCTGATGCTAGGCTTCACCGCCAGGGCATCGCACGCTGAGCCCGTGGCCGACGGCGTCGAAATCAGGGAGGTGCGCTGGTTCACCCGGGAGGAACTGTTCGTCGGCCTTCGGGAAGAGCGCTTGTCCGTGGCCTCTGGAGCATCCATTGCACGCGCGCTCATCGAGAATTGGTACGGTGGCCCCCTCGATGAAGAACCGTCCGCCGGGAGACCGTAGTGGAGGGTTCCGTCGAAGAAAAGATCCTCGCCGGCCTCGATGACGAACAGCGCGCGGTGGCATCTCAATTGAGCGGTCCGCTCTGCGTTCTTGCCGGAGCCGGAACGGGAAAGACCCGGGCAATCACCCACCGTATTGCGTACGGTGTGCACACCGGAGTGTACAAACCCCAACAGGTCCTTGCGGTGACCTTCACTGCACGGGCAGCAGCGGAGATGCGCACACGTCTCCGCGACCTGGGAGCCCAGGGCGTACAGGCGCGCACCTTCCACGCGGCTGCCTTGCGTCAACTTCAGTATTTTTGGCCGCAGGCAGTCGGAGGAACGCTGCCTGCTCTCGTCGACCATAAGGCGCAACTGCTGGCGGAAGCTTCGCGCCGGCTGAGGCTGAGTACTGACCGCGCCACCATCCGGGACCTCGCTGCTGAAATCGAATGGGCAAAGGTATCCATGCTGACGCCGGACACCTACGTCGAGGCTGCCAGCGGCCGGGTGGAACCGGCGGGTATGGACACCACCACGGTTGCCCGTGTGTTCAGCACCTATGAGGATCTCAAAGTGGATCGCAACGTCATCGACTTTGAGGACGTACTGCTCATCACGGTGGGAATACTGCAGGAAGATGCCAAGGTGGCAGCGACCGTCCGTGCTCAGTACCGGCACTTCGTGGTGGATGAATACCAGGACGTGTCGCCGCTGCAACAGCGCCTGCTGGACTTGTGGCTGGGGGAGCGGGATGAGCTCTGTGTCGTGGGAGATGCCAGCCAGACCATCTATTCCTTCACCGGCGCCACCAGCGCCCACCTGCTGAACTTCACCGGGAGGTATCAGAAGGCCCAGGTCATCAAGCTCGTCCGGGACTATCGTTCGACGCCCCAGGTCGTGCACCTTGCCAATTCGCTGCTCGCCGCCAGAACAGCCGAAGTTGAGCGTCGGGGCGGCGCCGGCACCTGGGCTACGCCGCTACAACTGATTGCCCAACGACCTCCGGGGCCGGCGCCCAGCTTCACTGAGTGCAGCGACGATGAAGCAGAGGCCACTGATGTCGCTCGACGGATCTCGGCCCTGCTCGATGACGGTGTGCCCGCCAGCGAAATCGCAATCCTCTACCGGACCAACGGCCAGTCAGAGGCGTATGAGCAGGCCCTCGCGGCCGCAGGCATTGGATACCAGTTGCGCGGAGCGGAACGATTCTTCGCACGGCGTGAAGTACGGGAGAGCCTGCTTCAGCTTCGGGCTGCCGCGCGCGCGGCGATTGACGATGATGTGCCGCAGCTGGTGCGCGATGTCCTCGCATCCCTCGGGTACACGAGCGAAGCTCCGCAGAGCTCCGGTGCCGTCCGTGAGAAGTGGGAGTCGCTGGCCGCGCTGGTCTCACTCGCCGACGAGCTTCACGCGGCGCGCTCAGAGCAGGGCTTCACACTCCAAGACTTCGTCGTCGAACTCGACGAAAGGGCGGCTGCACAGCACGCACCCACAGTTCAGGGCGTAACCCTCGCGTCACTGCACTCAGCGAAAGGCCTCGAGTGGGACGCCGTGTTCCTCGTAGGGCTGAGCGAGGGACTGATGCCCATCTCGTTCGCCGATACGCCGGACGCCGTCGATGAGGAGCGCCGCCTCCTCTACGTCGGCATAACCCGTGCCCGCAAGCACCTTGCCCTCTCCTGGTCTACCTCCCGCACTCCGGGCGGTCGGGCATCGCGGAAGCCTTCCCGGTTCCTCGACGGCCTCCGTCCTGACTCCGGTGGTACACGATCCTTCCGACAACCTACTGCCCGGCGCGAGCGGAAGATGTCTGCGCCTGCGAACTGCCGCAGCTGCGGGAAGGTCCTCGGAACGGGAGCCGAACGCAAGATTGGCCGTTGCCGGGACTGCCCTGCGAATTACAGCGAGGAGACGTTCGAAGCGCTGCGGAACTGGCGTCTGCAGGCAGCCCGGGAAACGGACGTTCCTGCCTTCGTTGTCTTCACAGACGCCACACTGGTCGCGATCGCAGAAGCTCGTCCTGACTCGCTGGAGAAATTGGCGCAGCTTGCCGGTGTCGGCCCAACCAAGCTGGAACGTTACGGGGAGTCGGTGCTTAGCGTCCTTGCGCAGGGCAGCTGAGAGCGCACACGTGGAAGGAAACGCCGCATGACCGCGAATAATTCGCCGGCACCATACCCGGTGGAGGTGCGTCGGTCGGCCCGCCGTCGCCGGACGGTCAGCGTGGACCTGCGCGACGGCGTTGCAGTGGTTTCGATTCCGGCTTCCTTCAGCGCGCGCCAGGAAAAGCAGTGGGTGGAGAGAATGGTTGCCAAGCTTCACGCGAATTCCCAGCGGCCGGCACACTCCGAATCCGGGTTGAGCGACCGGGCCTCCGAGCTTTCAAAGCAATACCTGGTCGGAAGGGGCATGCCCACGAGCATCCGCTGGGTCACGAACCAGAACTCCCGCTGGGGATCCGCGACACCCGCTTCCGGCGCTATCCGGTTGTCCCACAAGCTGCAGGGGATGCCGGACTGGGTTATCGACTACGTGATCCTGCACGAAATGGCACACCTCATCGAGCCAACACACAACGCGACTTTCTGGAGTCTGCTCAAAAGCTACCCGCACACCGAAACCGCCAAAGCGTTCCTGCTTGGTGCAGCCTATGCAGCAGACCACGGTCTGAGCGGCCGGTAACCCGGCCGCTCGGGTCAGCGGCCGTCGTCGCTTGTGCCGCTTGAGGTATCGTCGCCGTCGTCAGCTGCAGGAGGAGCATCCTCGTCCTGGGACTTCTCATTCGCGGTCGGCTCGAAACCGCCGGCGAGGAGTTTTTCCAGGGCGGCGTCGACGTCTGCGTCCTCTGATTCGGCCAGCTGCCGCCGCTTGCTGAATCCTGCCGGATCGTCAAGGTCTTCAGGTGTGGGAAGCAGATCGGGATGCTGCCAGATGGCATCCCGCCCGGCGATTCCGCGCTCCTGGCGCAACTGTTCCCACAGGGCAGCGGCATCGCGCAGGCGCCGGGGGCGTAATTCCAGGCCCACAAGCGAGGCAAACGCGTTCTCCGCGGGGCCACCGGTGGCGCGGCGGCGGCGAACCATCTCGCGAAGCGCGACCGACGACTCAAGCTTGGCGGTGGCGGCCGCACTCAACTCATCGACCCAGCCTTCGACAAGGGCCAGAGTGGTCTCCAGACGAGCGAGAGCCGCTTCCTGGGAGGCAGTGCGCTCCGGCATGAAAACGCCCTCGGAAAGCGCGCCCTGCAGCGACTCGGGATTCGACGGATCGATGTCGCGGGCGACTTCCTCGATCTTCGACATGTCGATGTGAATGCCGCGGGCGTAACTCTCAATTGCACCCAGAAGGTGTCCCGTCAACCAGGGCACCTGGGTGAACAGCCGAACGTGCGCAGCCTCCCGCACCGCGAGGAACAGTCGGACATCGTAGTCGGAGATATCCAGGCCTTCACCGAATGCCTCAACGTTCGCCGGGAGGAGGGCCATGCTGTGTTCAGCCAGGGGTATGCCGATGTCAGTGGAACTGACGACGTCGCGCGAGAGCGCACCGACCGCCTGCCCCAGTTGCATCCCGAACATTGCGCCGCCCATGTTCTGAAGCATCGATGCCGCACCGCCCATCATGGACTTCATTTCTTCCGGCATCTGTTCCGTGATGGCGTTGGAGAGCGCGAGCGCGATGCTGGTAGCTACCGGTTCCGTGAGCCGCCGCCAAGTGTCCATGGTGGCTTCGACCCATTCGGCGCGGGACCACGCCTTGCCCAATAGGGCTGTGGACGGGAAGTCGGTGACGGGGTCCAGCCACATCTCGGCGAGCCTGAGTGCGTCGTCCACCTCACGCTTCGCGGTGCTGCTCACTGAGGGATCCCCGCCGGTCGCGGCGGCGCGGCGGGCCTGATCGCGGGCGAGACTCCAATTCACCGGGCCTTCAGACCGTGCCGCAAACATGGCCTGAACCTGCTGCATCATCATCGCCATGGCCTGGGGGTCATTGGGCAGCCCTGCTGCCTTCGCGATTTCCTGTGGGTCGATGCCCTGCATGTTCCCGCCCATGAGACGCTCAAGCATCTCAGAGAGCGGATCCTTGGGAGTGTCGTCTTCGTTGTTCGACGGATTGGAACTCATCGATACCACCGGTCCTTGGTCGAAACTGGTTGAAGCTGGACGGAGCATGGCAAGCCGGACGGGATCCGGCGGGGGCTTCGAAGGTGCCCTACTCCAACCTGCAGCTGCGGTCGCTCAGGACCTCAAACGTTACCGGGAGCCAATGGACTTGTCCTGCACAGCGTGAATGAGTTCGCTCTAGGCAAAGCACCTACGTTTGCAGGGGCGCCTCGAGCGCAGGGTGGGCTTGTAGGCTTGGAGTGGAATGCCCTGAAATCTCGCCATCCCGGGATACTTGGCGCCCCCAAATCGAAGGTGAACCACTTGATTCAGCCCCTCGCCCAGAAAACGGACAGGCCCCGGCACGACCCCGTGAAACGGGATCCCCGCTTCACGGTGATGTCGGTTTCCGGCCTGCTTGCGGTTGGCCTTGGCGCTGCGGCAGTCCTCCTGCCGTCCCCGTACGTGGTCGAGTCTCCCGGTCCGACATTCAACACCATCGGCGCGATCAACGACGAACCGTTGATTTCCATCGACGGACAAGAGACCTACCCCACGGGCGGTGCGTTGGATCTCACGACCGTGTTCGTCGCTGGCGGGCCCGGTCAGAGCGTCAGCATCTTCGACGCGTTCCGTGCCTGGGCAGACCCATCCCAGGCCGTAACCCCTCGTGAACTGGTTTATCCCCCGGACGTTTCCGAGTCGGATGTCGAACAGCAGAACGCACAGGCAATGACCTCATCGCAGGAATCGGCGGTTGCTGCAGCCCTGGCCCACCTGGAAATCCCGTACGAGGAAACTCTTTCTGTCGTGGGATTCGCACCTGAGTCTGCCGCCGAAGGGCTTCTGCAGGAGGGAGACCAGCTCAACCGTGTCGGGAACGAGGAGATCGAAGCGTTGCAGCCGCTCAAGGATGCGCTGAATGCCTCGGGCGGCGACGACGTGAACATCACCGTCACGCGTGACGGTGAAACGGTCGTCGAAACGGTGAAGCCACGCAAGGGGGAGTCCGGCGACTATCAGCTGGGCGTCTTCCTGATGTCCGAATTCCAGTTCCCGTTCGACGTCGACATCGCCCTCGACAACGTGGGTGGCCCGTCAGCCGGCATGATGTTCGCGCTGGGAATCGTGGACAAGCTGACTGATGGGCAGTTGACGGGCGGGAAGCATTTCGCCGGCACCGGGACCATCGACTCCTCAGGCGCTGTCGGACCCATCGGCGGCATCCGGCAGAAACTGGCGGGCGCCCGGGAATCTGGAGCGGAAGTCTTTCTCGCTCCGGCGGCTAACTGCGGTGAAGTCGCCGGTCATGTTCCCGACGGCTTGAGGGTGGTCCGCGTTGAGACCCTTGAGGACGCGGTGACAGCCGTCCGCACTCTGGGTGAAGAGAACGACGGCGGTGCTGATCTTCCGTCCTGCGAGGACTGATTTCGCCGGTGAGACCCGCGATGGACACGATTGGGAAACGATTCACGGCCGGCCCCCGCCGGGCGGAACTGAATTGTGTGGCCCGTACGTGCACAGGGCAGAATAACAACAGTGGACCCATGCGCCGCTGAGCGCACACAGCACTCCGTACCCCCGAGGATGAGGTAATAGTGACATCCGGACCAGACCGGCCATTCAGCAGCAGGCCGAGCCAACCGTACTCGGCCCCAAGCAGGCGGCGTGGACCGCTGATTCCTACCCTGATCGTTCTCGGTCTGCTGGTGGTGGGATTCGTGTATTTCTCCCAGGTCTACGCCGACGTGCTCTGGTACAACCAGCTTGGATTCCTTGAGGTATTTGTCACCGAGAATCTCGCACGTATCGGTCTCTTTGTCGCCGCCTTCCTGATCATGGGCGCAAGCGTCTATCTGAGTCTGCGGATCGCATACCGATCACGGCCGATCTACGCGCCGGACAGCAGCATCCAGGACAACCTGAACCGTTACCAGGCTCAACTCGAGCCCATTCGCCGGCTGCTCATGCTCGGCATCCCCCTTGTGCTCGGCGCTTTCGCGGGCACGGCGGCCTCGTCTCAGTGGGAGCGCATGCTCCTCTTCTTCAACACCGAGGCATTTGGTGAGGAGGACCCCCAGTTCGGACTGGACATCGGGTTCTACGTTTTCACCTTGCCGTTCCTCGGATTCCTGATCGGTTTCCTTGTCAGTGTTGTGGTGATCAGCGGCATCGCAGGTGTGCTCACCCACTACCTGTACGGTGGCATCCGTCTGGAGGAGAAAGGGCTGTTCACAAGTAGGGCTGCCCGGACGCACATCGCGGTTCTCGCAGCACTATTCCTGATTCTTCAGGGCGTGAACTATTGGCTGGATCGGTACGCCACGGTTACCAGCGGTGACGGCAAGTGGGCCGGTGCCCTGTATACCGATGTCAACGCGGTCATTCCGACCAAGGCAATCCTCGCCGCCGCCGCTGTCATCGTCGCTGTGCTTTTCATCGTTTCCGCGATCATCGGGCGGTGGCGTCTGCCCATGATCGGCACGGCGATGCTGGTCATCACCGCCATTCTTGCCGGTGGTGTCTACCCGTGGGTGATACAGCGCTTCCAGGTAGTCCCCTCGGAATTCAGTCGTGAAGAGCCCTTCATTGAGCGCAACATGACCATGACACGTGCCGCCTACGGTCTCGATGAAGTGCAGGTCAATGACTATGGTGTCGAGGACGTCCCCCAGGAAGGAGCGCTCAACGAAGACGGCGAGACGACCGCCAATATCCGGCTTCTTGACCCCAACCTGGTGAGCGACGCGTTCAGTCAGCTCCAGCAGTTCCGTCAGTACTATCAGTTCCCCGAAATCCTCAACGTCGACCGCTACGAGATCGACGGTGAGATCGAGGACACCGTCATTGCGGTCCGCGAGCTCAACACCGCCGGCGTTCCCGAAGGCTGGATCAACGAACACGTCTACTACACGCATGGTTACGGCGTGGTGGCTGCTGCGGGTTCCACTGTGGAACCCGACGGTCGTCCGGAGTTCATCCAGTCCGGCATCCCTTCGACCGGTGTACTCGGCGACGAGACCACGTTCGAACCCCGCATCTACTTCGGCGAGGAATCTCCCGAATACTCAATCGTGGGTGCCCCGGATGGAGCAACACCCCTGGAAATCGACCGTCCGCAGACGGAGGAATCCGACCAAGAGGCGCGCAGCACCTTCCAGGGTGAGGGCGGCCCGCAGGTGGGGAACTTCTTCAACCGGCTCGTGTATGCCCTGAAGTTCCAATCGACGGATTTGCTCCTCTCCGACCAGGTGAACGGCGAATCGCAGATTCTCTACGACCGGGACCCCGTCGACCGCGTCGAGAAGGTGGCACCGTACCTGACGCTGGATAGCAACACCTACCCGGCCATCGTCGACGGGCGCGTCAAGTGGATCATCGACGGATACACCACCACCGCGGACTACCCGTACTCCACGCAGCAGGAACTCCAGTCAGCAACGGTTGACTCACTCACTGCGGAAGGTGTTACCGCGGCCCTACCGGCAGAACAGGTGAACTACATCCGCAACGCGGTGAAGGCAACGGTTGATGCCTATGACGGCTCGGTCAACCTGTATGCCTGGGATGACCAGGACCCCATCCTGAAGGCCTGGCAAAAGGTCTACCCGACGTCCCTGCAGCCCTTCAGCGAGATGTCGGCAGACCTCATGGCACACGTCCGGTACCCGGAAGACCTGTTCAAGGTTCAGCGTGAACTGCTTGCCCGCTACCACGTGACCGAGACCCAACCCTTCTACAGCAACAACCAGGCCTGGGCGGTCCCTGTGGACCCAACGCTGGAGGACGGCGAGCAGAACGTCAAGCAGCCTCCGTTCTACCTCTCGCTGCAGATGCCCGATCAGGATTCCGCCAGCTTCTCGCTCACCACTCCATTCATCCCGTTTGTTCCCGAAGGCCAGGAACCACGAAACATCCTTTACGGGTTCCTCGCGGCGGACGGCGACGCGGGCACCGGTGAGGACGGGGTCAAGGCGGAGAGCTATGGAACACTCCGGCTGCTTGATTCGTCCGGGCAGGATTCGGCGGTTGGCCCGGGCCAGGCAGCGAACCTCTTCAACTCCGACACCGAAGTGTCACAGCAGTTGAACCTTCTGCGCCAGGGCGCGTCCGAGGTGATCAGCGGAAACCTGCTCACCCTGCCCATCGGCGGCGGCATCGCTTACGTGCAGCCCGTATACGTCCAGTCCTCGGGAGATTCGTCCTTCCCCGTCCTGCGGCGCGTGCTGGTGAGCTTCGGCGAGCAGGTCGGTTTTGCTCCGACGCTGGATGAAGCCCTGGATCAGGTGTTCCAAGGCGACTCCGGGGCAGTAACGGGCGACAGTGAAAATGTCGGTGAAACGCCGGACGACCCGGCTGCTCCACCTGCAGGGGAAGAACCGACGGCGGAGCCTACCGAAGAGCCCACCACGCCGGCCGATCCGGGTACGGGTGATCCGGCCGCCGATCTTCGGGCTGCTCTGCAGGAAGCTAACACCGCCATCCAGGAGGGCCAGACGGCCCTCGCAGAAGGCGACTTCGCAGCCTATGGGGAAGCGCAGGAGCGGCTCGACCAGGCCCTGCAGCGGGCTTTGGACGCTGAAACGCGCCTCTCGGAGGCTTCTGGAGGAGCCACCGAATAGGGTGAATCAGCCCGATTTGGGATCCGAGCCCGCGGCGGGTAGAGTAGTAATCACGCCGCGGGGTGGAGCAGTTCGGTAGCTCGCTGGGCTCATAACCCAGAGGTCGCAAGTTCAAATCTTGCCCCCGCAACAAGTAGATGAAGGTCCTGGAAGTTCGGCTTCCAGGACCTTCTCTGTTTCCTTAGCCGGTTTCGCCCGTCGGCAGCGCCGCTCACCTACACTATGTCCATGATCGATCAGGGACCGGTGGGTGGTGATGAAGAACGGGGAGAAACCGCGCTGCAACGCGTCGACCGTAACTGGCTTGAACTATTGCAGGAACTCCGCGTGCTTCAGACCGGTATCCAGATCCTCACGGGATTCCTCCTGACGCTGCCCTTCCAGTCCCGTTTCAGCGATCTTGATGCGTTCCAAGTGACCGTGTATCTGGTCCTGGTGGTGCTCTCCGCCCTCATCACGGCGCTGCTGCTGAGCACCGTGATCATGCACCGGACGTTCTTCCGGTTGAGGATCAAGGAAACGCTTGTGCGCAACGCAGACCGGATTCTGCGCATGACCATGCTCCTGGTAGCGCTGGTCCTGGTGGGGACCACCGGTCTCATCTTCGATATCGTGTTGAACCGGACGGCGGGAACCATTACTGCGGGCGGTCTGTTCGTGCTCATTCTCGCTCTCTGGGTGGTCGTTCCAGAGATGCTCAAGCGGCGGTCGGTGAGAGCTGCTAACCCTGACGCAGCTCCTGGTATGCGGTGAGCGCCCTGTTGCGTGAGTCTTTGAGATCGAGCAGCGGCGCGGGGTATCCCGGCGGCGCGTCCTTCCACGGTTCGTGGACATGGGCTGCGGAGCGCAGCTCCGGCACCCACCGCCGGAGGTAGTCGCCGGCGGCGTCGAACTTCCTGCTCTGAGTTACTGGATTGAAGATGCGGAAATAGGGGGCGGCGTCTGCTCCCGAGCCGGCCACCCACTGCCAGTTCGCGGCATTATTCGCCGGATCTGCGTCAACGAGGGTGTCCCAGAACCACTGTTCGCCCACTCTCCAGTCCACCATCATGTTCTTCACAAGAAATGATCCGACGGCCATGCGAACCCGGTTATGCATCCAGCCGGTGTGCCACAGTTGACGCATCCCGGCGTCAATCAGGGGATAACCCGTGCGGCCATAACGCCAGGCGTTCAGTTCCTCCGGGTCCGGTTGCTGCCACGGAAAGGCGTTGAATTCCGTTCTGTAGTTGTCGGTGGCGAGGTGCGGGTGATAATAGAGCAGCTGCCAGCAGAACTCACGCCAACCGATCTCCTGGATGAAGACGGCAAGGTCATTTGCTGCCGATGGTGCTGATCCGGCGCGAGCGGCATGCCAGACCTGAAAGGGGCTGATCTCGCCGAACCGGAGGTGAGGAGACAGACGGCTCGTGCCCTCCACATTGGGCAGTTGCCGGGCCTGTGCGTAACCGTCAACAGTGTCACTGAGGAAATTCGCAAGCAGATCCTGTGCCGTCTTCTCACCCGGCGTCCATGTCTCACGGAGACCCCCTGCCCAGTCAGGAGTGCGGGGGAGCAGTTGCCAGCTGTCGAGCTCAGCAGAGGGGAGTGAAGGACCCCTCAGGGCGGACGGAGCCTCGAGAGGCATGCGCGGGTCGGGCAGGCGCCGGCAAGCCCTCCAGAAGGGACTGAACACCCGGTACGGGGAGCCGCTTCCGGTAGTTACCTCCCACGGTTCGAACAACAGGTTCGCCTGAAAGCTGCTCACCTCACATCCGCCGGCGCGCAAGGACGCTTTGAGTGACGCATCAACAGTTCGCTCGGCCTGCGCGTACCGACGATTCCAGTAGACGGCATCCGCTCCTGCCTCTTCGACAAGGCGCGGTATTGCATCCGAAGCCCGGCCCGCCCGAAGGACCAGCGGGATTCCGCGCGCTTCGAGTCCAGCGGAGAGGGCCGTCAGGGAGTGATGGAGCCACCAACGGGAGGCGCTGCCGAGCGGTCTTATGTCCTCGCTCGCCTCATCCAGCACGTAACAGACGACGACGTCACCCTTCTCCGCTGCTGCGTGCAGGGCAGGGTTGTCGGCTAGACGGAGGTCGTCGCGAAGCCATACTACGGTCAGAGCCATACTGGTCAATCTACCGGCGGGCTACAGGCGTCGTTTATGCCGGCCCTAGCCTTATGCGCTTTCGATAGGGCAGGAGGCCTGAATACAAGACGGCGGCTCCGCCAGGAACCGCCGTCTCGCGTTCAGGAACTGCCGTCAGTATTTGGGAACTTCCTCACCCTGCTCGATGGCGGACTGGCCGGCGCCTGCGCTGCCAGACTTCAGAGCGGCGAGCCGGGCCTCGATCTCGCTCTGCTCACCGAGGTCCTCCAGGCTTTCGAACTGCGCGTCAAGACTTGAGTTGGCAAGTTCAGCCTGCCCGAGGACGCGTGCTTCCTCGCGACGGATCTTCTCTTCGAATCGGCCGACTTCACTGGTGGGATCCATGAAGTCGATGCTCTTCATGGCGTCATGAACCTGCGCCTGAGCTGCTGCCGTGCGGGAGCGGGCGATGAGCTCATCACGCTTGCTGGTCAGCTCGTTGAGCTTCCCCTTCATCTGGTTAAGCCCGCCCTTGAGCTTCTCCACGATCTCAGTCTGAGACGCGATGGTCGGCTCGGCGCCCTTGGCCTCGTTCTCGGCGGTAATCTGGCGCTGGATCGCGACCTTGGCCAGATTGTCGAACTTCTCAGCGTCCGCCGTGTCACCGGACGCCCGGTACTCGTCGGCCTTCTTGGATGCTGCCAGGGCCTTGTTGCCCCAGGTGCGGGCGTTCTCCCGGTCCTCGTTGTAATCCTCCTGCAGCATCCGCAGGTTGCCGATGGTTTGCGCAACCGCACTTTCGGCCTCCGCGATGCTGTTGGAGTAATCGCGCACCATCTGGTCGAGCATCTTCTGCGGATCTTCCGCCTGATCAAGCAGCGCGTTGATGTTGGCCTTTGCCAGTGTTGCCATACGTCCGAATATTGATTGCTTTACCATGGGATACCTTTCGATCTGCCTGACTATTTACTGCCTGGTTGAGGTCGCTCTCCTAGAAATCTCCGAAGCCGCCTCCGAAGTCACCGAAACCGCCGCCGCCGGCATCGAACCCGCCGAAACCGCCTCCACCGAACATGCCGCCGTCCCCGCCGCTGAAGCCTCCGCCGTCTCCGCCGAAGAAGCCCCCACCGTGGCCGCCGCCACCGTTGAGGATGGAGCCGATCAGGATACCGCCGAGCAGGGCACCCCCCATGCCGTCACCACGGCCACCGAACATACCGCCTCCACCGAAACCACCCATCCTTCCGCCGAAGCCGTCCACATCGCTCTGCGCGATCTGGCCGGCCTGCTCCGCAAGTGACACGGCCTGCTGAGCGTGCGACAACGCGGTGACCGGATCCTGCGACTGAATGCGCACCGCGTAATCGAGGTTGCGTTCCGCTTCGGCCAGACGTGTCCTGGCTTCGCTGCCCACCCCTCCGCGTCGAGCCCGAATATAATCGGCGGTACCGGATATCCGTGATTGGGCAGCCATGATGGTGTGCTGCAGCGTCTCGCGTGCCCGGCGGGTCTGCTCCGCCTGGTCACGGACGCCCCCAACGGCAGCGTCAAGCTGTGTGTGGGCGTTCTCGACCCGCTGAAGAAGCGAGACGGGATCGATCCTGCCCGACGCAATCTCCCGCTGTACAGACTCAAGGGCGGCGGTTGCACCGGCAACTGGACCTGCAAGTTCCGGATTGGATCCAGCAGCGACCATCGCCTGTGCCTGGGCAAGGTCCTGGGCCGTCTCTGACACGGCTCTTTCCATCTCCCGCTCAGCGGTGGACAGCTCGGCGGCACGCCGGTCTATGGCTTCCAGCAGGACCTTTGTCTGGTGGACCCCTTCTTCAGTGGCTCGGACGGCTACAACTGCCGCGCTGGTGTTGCCCTCTGTCAGGTGTCTCTGGGCTGTCGAAGCAGCGTTGTCGACGAACTGCAGCCGCTCCCGTGCCTGGTCAACATTGTCCTCGATCTGCGATGTGGCTGAGCCAGCGTAACGTCCCTGAAGCTGGCGCAGCGTTCCCTCTGCCGCCGCAAGACGTGCGCTGACATCCGCAGCTGCGGCCTGTGCCTCAGCGAGGGCCTGGGGCGCATTGCGTTCCAGCTTCCGCAGGGCATCGAAATCGGCTTTGTGCTCCTGGAGGCTGGCGTTGACTGACTCACACCTGCGGATGATGTCGCCGAGCCACTTCCGCTGATCCTCTTCGGTGTCGGGGATGTGGTCGTCGAGCTGCTGCTGCAACTTGAAGGACTCGCTCATGTGAGCCCTCGCAGCGGCGATATCCTCCGCGAAGGGCTTAACTGCCTCATCACCGTATTGGGCCTGGGCGAAACCCAGCTCCTGCTCGCTGGACTTGATGGCGTCATCGGCTGCGATGAGCAGGGTTCCGGCACGGCGCCGGAGATCTTCCACGCTGAGTGACGCCAGCGGATCCAGCACCTGACCGTCCGCTCCGCGGCCCGGTCCGAACTCGATCTCTGAGGCCGACTGGGTCTGCTGCTGCAAGCCGCGGTTTTTACCCTTGGATCTCAGGTAGAAGTAACCGCCGACTCCGGCAAGTACGAGTAGCCCGCCGATGAAAAGGAATGAGCCCCCACCCCCGCCGTCGGCGGAAGTCCCGGCGGTACCAATGGCGCCGCCGTCGAGAACCTGGTCAACCCCGGTTACGGCTGCGATCGCAGCCCCTGCCCAGTCACCCCCACTCAGCTCCGGTCTGGCGAGACTCTCGTAGATAGCTGTGGATTCATTGTCGATCTCGCTTGAACTATCGGCGAGAATGCCACCTCTGCTTTCATCGACGCTGACAACGAAAATCGCGTCGTCGGCCTGAAATGAGCTCGCTTCAGCAGTTGCCGCGGCCCAGTCGCGGGGGCTGGACGGGTTGCTGAAGGAATCGATGTAGGCAACGTGCAGGGTATAGCCGTGCTCGCTCTGCAGCTGCCCGATCGCCTGCTCCACTTGTTGCTGCTCTGCGTCGGAGAGGACATCAGCCTGGTCAATCACGGTCTCAGAACTGAAGTCGACCGGGTCAACGGCAAATGCCGGAGTTGCGAGGAGTGGGCTGAGCAGAACCAGTGTTCCAACTCCCGCGGCGGAGCAGACGCGCGTGATGCTTGACTTCATTCACAACCCTTCAGCCATGTCCGCCGGGCGCTCCGGGAACGGGCGAACCGCCGTAATGCAAGGCATTAATCCCCCGGTCCGCCTGCTTGCGATTCTATGGCGCGCTTCTGGGGCAGTCCACCGAGAGCGCTATGCCCCGAGCGAAACTGCATACGGTGCGACAGATCGGCCTATGCGGGAGAATGAAAGTGAAGGCTCCATTCGGCTGGTTCACAGCGCTCGTACAGGAAACATCAGCTTTTAATACAGCCTGATTTGCCATACTTCAGGAAGCACCAGTGAAAGGACAAACGATGACCGAGAACAACGGGTCGTACGATGGACCGCTTCCACCCCGCCCGCAGAATCCCCCCAGCCACAACCCAAATATCCCGCCCACGCAACAGCATCAGGCCCACCCCCTCACGGCGCCGATCGACACAACCGGACAGGAACGCGGGGACTCCTTCGCGGCACATCCACGGCCGCAGGGCACGGCGAATGGATATGGACCCTACGCCACCCCCGGCGGACCCCCGAAGAAGCGCGAGTCCAAGAAGCGGGTGGGAACAGGCACGTTCATTACGGGAATGCTCGTTGCGGGCCTCCTCGGCGGTGGCGTCGCTGTCGGTGCCGACGCGCTGCTGGACTCCGGCGACCCGGCCTCAAACAACGGCGGCTCGCAGGCGCAGTCCGTTGTGGTCAACGACACCGAGAACGTCAACGAAATCACTGGCGCTGCTGCCAAAGCCTCGCCCAGCGTAGTGACTATCTCCGTCAACGGCGGCGGTTCCGGGGGATCCGGGTCGGGCATCATTCTCGACGCGGAGGGCCACATTCTCACCAACACGCACGTGGTGACCCTCGGCGGCCAGGTTGCAGACGCGGCAGTAGAAGTCCGAACCAATGACGGGCGGGTTTTCCCGGCAGAGATCGTCGGAACAGACCCGCTCTCCGACCTTGCAGTGATCAAGATCGACGCTCCGGACCTCCAGCCGGCAACACTGGCGGACTCCTCCGAACTGAACGTGGGAGACGTCGCCATCGCGATCGGCGCACCCCTTGGTCTCAGCGGAACCGTCACGGACGGCATCGTGTCGACCCTCAACAGGACCATCAGCGTGCAGTCCTCGGCGGTTCCGGAAGAACAGGCCGACGCACCCGAGCAGGATCCGGGCGACGGATTCAACTTCCTCCCGCCTGACGGCTCCCAGGCGCCGCAGCAGGGAGGCCAGGGTTCGATCTACCTCAATGTGATTCAAACCGACGCGGCGATCAACCAGGGGAACTCCGGAGGAGCGCTGGTCGATTCACAGGGCCACATCATCGGCGTGAACGTGGCAATCGCGTCGGCCGGAACGGGCGAGAGCGCCGGCAACATCGGCGTCGGATTCTCGATCCCGATCAACTACGCGAAGCGCGTGGCTGAGGAAATCATCGCCAACGGCGAGGCGACCCACGGGTTCCTCGGGGTGAGTGTCGGCGCCGCATCCGGCAGCGGGGAGGGCAGTTCCTTCTCCGTCGGCGCCCAGGTCCAGTCCGTCGAGGCCGGCAGCCCGGCAGAATCCGCCGGTATCAGGGAAGGGGACATCATCACCCGAGTCGGCGACTTGTCGATTGAGGATCCGAAGTCCCTGACCGCAGCGGTACGGATGCTCGCCGAAGGGGAGTCCACCCAGGTGGAACTGAAACGCGGTGAGGAGACCCTGACCCTCGATGTCACGGTCGGACAGGCACCCGCCTAGAGCAAGCGAAAACCACCGAGCAGCAGCCCCCGTTCGAGGGGGCTGCTGCTTCGTCATATAGCTGCGGTAAACGGCATGCCTGTGTGGTTAGCTTGTGTGCGGGCAGCTACTAGCCGGAGGAAAGGCACCAATGGACGAGACACATTCCGCGCTGAATATCGCAGTGTTGGTGAAGCACGTACCGGATGCGCAGTTCGACCGTCACCTCAACGGAGAGCACAACACCACCGATCGCTCGGAAAGCATCCTGTCGGAACTCGATGAGTACGCTCTCGAAGCGGCACTGCAGCTGGTGGAAGCCCTGGGTGGAACGGACCACAAAGTCACGGCCGTCACAATGGGTCCGTCGCAGGCGGTCAATGCCGTGAAGAAGGCCCTGCAAATCGGTGCCCACGAGGGCGTCCATCTCAGTGACGACGCCCTGGCCGGATCGGATGCCTCCGGCACGTCGCGTGCCCTCGCCGCCGTCGTGCGCCATCTTGGCGACGTCGATCTGGTGGTGACCGGCATGGCCTCCACCGACGGGGAGACCTCCCTTGTCCCGGCACAGCTCGCTGAACTGCTCAACCTTCCGCAGGTCACGTTCGCCTCGAAACTGGAACTGCAGCACGACGGCGGCGCCTGGCAGCTCACGGCGCAGCGCGAGAGCGACAATGTGGCCGAGACCGTGGAAAGCAATCTTCCGGCAGTCGTCTCGGTTACGGACCAGATCAATGAGCCGCGGTACCCGAACTTCAAGGGCATCATGGCGGCCAAGAAGAAGCAGATCACCACCCTCGGTCTGGCCGACGTCGGACTGGAGGCTTCGGAGGTCGGGTTCACAGGTGCCTGGACCCGGGTCAATGAGGCGCAGCAGCGCCCGCCGCGCTCGCAAGGCGTCATCATCACCGACGAAGGCGACGCCGGACGCCGGCTGGTTGACTTCCTCGCCGAGCAAAAGCTGCTCTGACCGCAGAGCCTCCCAGCGACACAACTCTTCAAGGAGCCTTTGGTATGGCAAAAGTCCTCGTATACATCGACACGCCCGGTAAGAACCTGCACAAGACCGATCGAGAACTGTTGACCCTTGCGGGAAGCCTCGGCGAGCCGGCGGCCGCGGTGCTCGGTGACCTGACCGACGGCGTTGCAGCGGAGCTTGGCGCTTACGGCGCAGGGACCGTCTACCGTCCTTCATCCGATGGGCTTGGTGAGCTGCTGGTGGCAGGGAAAGCCGCATTCCTCGCCGCAGCGGCCCAGGAATCACAGGCCGACGCCGTGCTCCTCGGCAACACGTTCGAAGCCAAGGAGATCGCAGCACGGACCGGTATCCGTCTGTCCTCGGGCGTCATCACTGATGCAGTAGCGGTGAATGAGGACTTCAGTGCGACGAAATCGGTCTTAGCAGGGTCATACAGCGTGAACTGCGCCGTGACGACCGGACGTCCCATCATCACGGTCAAGGCCAATACCATCGAGGTTGCAAACCCGGAGGGCGGTTCCGCGCCCGAAATACGCACGGTGGACGTGGCAGTGCCGGACGCGGCCGCACGCATTACAGGACGGACCGAAAAGACTGCGAGCGGCAGGCCGTCGTTGGATGAAGCCCGGATCGTGGTGGCCGGCGGCAGGGGAGTGGACGGTAACTTTGGTCCCGTCGAAGACCTCGCGGATGCGTTGGGTGCAGCTGTCGGGGCGTCAAGGGCAGCGACCGACGCCGGGTGGATCGATCATTCGGCTCAAATCGGCCAGACCGGCAAGACGGTCTCCCCGCAGCTCTACATTTCGGCTGGTATCTCGGGTGCTATCCAGCAGAAGGCAGGAATGCAGACCGCGAAGGTGATCGTCGCAGTCAACAAGGATCCGGATGCCCCGGTGTTCGAGATCGCCGACTTCGGCGTTGTGGGAGACCTGGCAACCGTCCTGCCGCAAGCGACCGAAGAAATCAAGAAGCGCCAGAGCTGAAATGGCCAAAGTCCCTGAACAGTCGTTGGACGGCGTGAGCCGTGTTCTCTGTTTCGTAGCGCACCCGGATGACATTGATTTCGGTGCGGCGGGGACGGTCGCACGATGGCGTGCGGGCGGCGTCGTCGTTGAGTACTGCATCATGACCGACGGTGATGCCGGGGGATTTTCCGACGAGCACCGGCCCGACATCGTGGAGTTGCGTCGCGAGGAGCAGCGCGCCGCTGCGCGTCTGGTCGGTGTTGAGAATGTGCATTTTCTTGGTCATCGGGATGGCTATCTGGAGCCTAGCCAAGAGCTCGTTGCGAGCGTTGTTGAACTCATTCGAACGGTGCGTCCGCAGGTAGTCCTCTCCATGCACCCTGAGCGCAACTGGGAGCGAATTCAGAAAAGCCATCCGGATCACCTCGCATGCGGGGAAGCGGTGGCGCGCGCGATCTATCCGGCCGTGGAAAATCCGTACGCCTTCCCTGAACTCGCCGCCCGGGGACTCGACGCCTACCGGGTGCCGTGGCTTTGGTTCTTCGGCGGGCCCACCCAACTCGAAAACCACTTCGTCGACGTGACCGACCACGTGGAAGACAAGATGCGGGCTCTGCGGTTCCACGCCAGCCAGCACCCTGACATCGAGCGCATGGACAGCGCAGTCCGGGGGTTTCTCGCCGCCAATGCTCGCCGTGGCGGTCTGCCGGAAGGGCGCAGCGCGGAAGTCTTCCAGGTTGTGCCTATCAACACTGACGAGACGATTGCCGGTTTCTGACTAGGCGTCCCCGAAAGGAATCTGCACGACGATCGGAAGGGTCGGCGTCTCAGATCCGCCTTCCGGCTCCACAGTAATCGCAAGTCCGCTGTAGGTGTTGATGCCTTCGATAGCCAGCTCGGTATGGGCGACGTCCTCGCCGGTCATCGTCCCCAGCGATTCAGGGGAAGCACCGTCAGCAGGGACCCGCCACATCTGGTAGACCTTGCCTTCCGGCGGGGACGGCACACCGTCCAGGGTAACGACGGCTGCATCCCGGGACTCCGAGAACGCCAGTACAGCGGTACCGGTGTCACCGATCTCAACCTCTTCGCGCTGGACGTCGTCCGCCTGCAGAACTTGCTCCTGAACTGATGGTGGCTGCAGGTTCTGCGCCACAGTGACACCGCCGACGGCAACGACCACTGCAGCCGCGGCGGCGAGCAGCCACCTCGCGGCCGGGGACTGGCCCCGGCGCGCGTTGCGGCGTGCGCTCAACTCATCCGTCGCTGAAGCGCCTGCCGGCTCGGCAGCTGACGGTCCGTCAGCCGGAAGATTCGCAACAATGCGTGAGAGCAGGTCGGCGGGGGGTTCTTCCTCATGGGTTGCGAACGACTGCGCCAGTGCCTCACGTGTCGAGCGGACCCGGCGGTGGAAGGTCTCGCGTACCTCGGGAGCGGCGTCTGAGATGTAGTCCTCGAGTGTGGTGCGCTCCTCGTCAGTCACAGCATCCAGGGCGTACATCTCGGCCCACTCGGCGACCAGGCCTTTGGCCACGTCCTGCCGGAGATCATCTGTAAAGTGCTTGTTCATTTCCTTGTCCTGCATCTCAGTTCACCCCCAAACATGTTTTCAACCGAATCAGTCCGTCCCTGATTCTCGACTTGATCGTGGGCACCGCCACGCCAAGTTTTTCTGCCACTTCGCGATACGTCAGGCCGCCGTAATAAGCGAGCCGAACGGACTCCTGCTGCGTCTTCGTCAGTGTTTCCAGACACTGGACCACAGCTTCGGCCTCCAGGCGCTGCGTCACTGTATCGACGACGTCGTCATGGTCCTTCACCTGCATCGCCGCTCCGTACCGAGCCTCCCGGTCGGTGGAGCTCTGTTCGGAGCGCACTCTGTCCACGGCCCGGCGATGCGCCAGAGTCATGAGCCAAGCCATAGGGCTGCCGGCGTCCGGGTTGAAACGGTCGGCCATGTTCCACACCTGCAGGTAAACCTCCTGCGTTGTGTCCTCACTGAGTTCGGGATCGATGAGCACTCGTCGGGCGAGGCCGTAAACCCTGCGGGAGGTCTGTGCATAGAACTCAGCAAAGGCGCTCTGGTCCTGCAGGGCGACCCGCGCTAGAAGATCAGCGAGGTCAACCGCTCCTGAGGATTCACCGGCAGCCTGGTCGGGGTCCGACCTGGCGGGCGTTATCCGGCTCACACGTGGCGTATCCATAGGTTTCAAGCATAAAGCGCCCCGCCGGGTATCCCGAACAGGTCGAGCGGCCGCGCGGGTCAGTACGTGACCAACCACCGTTCCGCCCATGCTGCACCGCCCGTTTCTGCGCCAGTCTTCACCGGCCTGCTGCCGGTACTACCCCTCATTCGAAACGGCGGGCGAAACGGATGGGTCGGCCTACGCTGGGGGCTAGGAGCGGGTCGCGACGGCGATCAACGAGTCAGCGTTGAGGGTCATGTCCTGTCCCAGGCTTTCGAGGAACCGCGTTCGTACCCGTTCCCTGCCGTCCGGGTCGGACGGCAGCATGAAGCGGTACCCCGTGCCGAGTACCAGCGTCCAGGCCAGTTCGGCGTCGAGCGGTACCTGCAGGGGCGTCTCGTGTACCTCAATCGACTCGAACCCCACTGTGGTGAGGAAAGCATGCAGTTTCTCGGCCGATGCGACCTCTGCCATCTGGCGTGTCGGTTTGGGGACAGCAGCTTCCCGCAACTGCGGCTGTTCCTCGAAGCACACCTCGCGCAGGAGCGATGCGAAGGGTTCGTGGGCGTGTTCCTGCCAGGTGCTCACCGCCAGCTTGCCGCCGCTGCGCAACTGCGACGCGAGGTGGACGGCGCCGGCAGCCATGTCGGGAAGGAAGAAGAGGCCATACCCGCACAGCACTGCATCATAGGGTTCGCCCGAGGTCCAGGTGGAGGCGTCTGCGTTCACGAAGTTGATCGAGCTGAGATCCAGCGCGGCTGCCTTTGCTTCGGCGAGTGCAAGCAGCTCGACAGACAGGTCCACAGCGTCCACCCGTCCTTCGGGACCCACCTCCTGTGCGGCGGGAATGGTACCCGAACCGCTGCCGCAGCACGCGTCCAGAACTCTGTGTCCCAGGTGTAGGTCCGCGGCGGCCACCAGCACGTTTCCCATGGTGTTCCACAGAACGGGTGCCAGGCGCTCAAAATGCTCCGCGCCGTCGTCGAAAAGGTTACCTACGCCGGTCATGAGTGCTCCTTTGCGACGGGTTGCACATCCTGTGCGCCCCCGAACCCCTGCTGGCGCCATGCTTCGTACACCACGATCGATGCCGAGTTGGCCAGATTCAGGGACCGGCGTGAAGGCAGCATGGGGAGGCGCACCCTGGCTGTCACGGCGGGATGGTTCTTCACCTCGAGGGGAAGCCCGACAGATTCCGGCCCGAACAGCAGGACATCACCTGGCCGGTACTGAATATCTGAGTAAGTGACTGTTCCCTCGGAGGTATAGGCGAAGAGCCTCTCGGGCCGGAGCACGCCGAGCGCTGTATCGAGGTCCGGGTGAACCGTCAGTACGGCGAGGTCGTGGTAGTCCAGCCCGGCCCGTCGGAGCTTCGTGTCATCGAGGTCGAAGCCCAACGGTTCCACCAGATGGAGCTCAGCTCCGGTGACCGCAGCCAGCCGAATGGCGTTGCCGGTATTGCCGGGAATTTCGGGCGTGTAGAAGAGGATGCGGAACACTGTGCAATCCTAGCGTCCGGCCGCGTCGAGCAGCCTCGCAAGCACCGGCACCTGCACAGTGTTGGGCTGAGGACCCTCGGACAGGAAGCGCCGTAGCTCCCGGAGGAGCGTCCCGGCATTGGCGACGTGCACGGACGCCAGTGCCGAGCGGTCGAGGGAGGGCGGGTAATCGACAATCGGCTCGAACGGATTGTCCAGCCTGCCGTGAAGCACCAACCAGCCGCGCACGTTGCACTCGGGGAACAGGTCCTGCACCTGACGCACCGTCTGGGTGATGCGCACATCGCCGGCCTGCCGCCCGCGGTGCCGCAGCCGGTGTCCGTCCCAGGAGTAGTTCCCCGGCGGCGCCACGAGTGAGTCCACCACGGCGATGCGGTAGCCGGCCAACAGCGCATGCCCTACTTCGACTCCGCCGCCGAACGCCAGCCCGTTGACGAGCCGCGCCGCAGGGAAGCCGGGCAGCAGGCTGCCCTCGACGAGGCGTGCAGTGGCGCGTTCCCCGTCGTATCGCGCCGTCGCCCCGGGGCGAAGGCGGGCAAGGGCGCCCGGTTGACGGGCTGTACCGTGAACCTGCTGCTGCGCGAGGGTGAGCGGGACCGGACCGGCTGTTGCGCCGCCGTCGTACGGGGGCTCATACCGGGGCGGCAGGGCGTGATCCTCGGATGGGGCGGGCCGCGATGGCCGGGAAGAGTTGGATCTCGGCCGGGCATCGGGCAGCGGATCCTCAACTCCGAGTGTGCGGTCGTAGCGCCGGCGGCGTTCGGGATCGGCAAGCATCTCATAGGCCACGGCCACGTCATGGAACAGTTCCGCACTTCCGCCGGCATCAGGATGGGCCGTCCGCGCAGCCCGGCGGTAGGCGTCCTTGATCTCCTTCGCGGTCGCACTCCTGCTCACCCCAAGCACGGCGTAGTACGTGCGTTCGGGGGCTGCCATGGTGGCCTTTCATCCGGAAGGGGATCGGGAACGGTGTTCGCAGGTTCCGCGCTTGACTGTAAACGGTGCGTCCACCTCCGGCAAATGGGCCGATAGCATCGAAAGCATGGCGGGCAAGGATCAGGCACCGAGCAGGTTGGACTGGTACGGGCTGAGCGGCGAGCGGGAGGACAGTGGAAGAGCCCGCTTCGTCGACGTTTCACAGGCGATGGTCATCGCGGAGCCACACGGCAGGGTAGTCCGGTGAGACTTGTCCTTGCAGTGAACCCGACGGCGGGATCCGGCGCAGGCGCACGCGCAATGCCCGGTACGCTGGCCGGGCTGGAGGCTTCCGGCCACACGCTTCGGGTGGTGGGGCTACAGGGCCTTTCATCTCTGCAGGCCGAGCTTGAGACAGCGCTCGCGGGAGACCCGGACGGACTCATCGCAATCGGTGGAGACGGTCTCGTGCATGTGGCGATCAATGCGCTCGCCGGTACCAGTGTGCCGCTGGGCATCATTCCGGCGGGCACGGGCAATGACATCGCGCGGTCTCTGGGCGTTCCGCTCGGCTCGCCGTCGGCCGCGCTCGCCGTCATTATGAAGTCGCTGACCGGCGATCCGCGGTTGATTGACCTCGGACGGATTCGCGGCACCGACCGCCCCGACGTCTGGTTTGCGGCCGCCTGTTCGGCAGGATTGGATGCGGTGGTGAACGCCCGGGCGAACCGCTGGTCCTGGCCGCGGGGGCGGGCGCGGTACGTTCTGGCGCTGTTCCGCGAGCTGCCATTCTTCCGGCCGCCGCAGTACCGGCTGAGCGCCGACGGCCACCGGACCGATCCGCACGCGGTACTTGTCTGCATCGCAAACATGCGCTCCATCGGCGGGGGCATGTTGATTGCACCTGATGCACGCCCGGATGACGGTCGACTGGACCTCCTCGTGATTGACCCGCTGCCGCGCCTGCGTCTTCTTATGCTGTTTCCGCTCCTCTTCTCCGGCGGGCATGTTCGGTTGCGGGCAGTCCACATCCGCCGGGTGTCGTCGGTTGAGCTTGAGGTGCGGGACGTCGAACTGTTTGCCGATGGCGAGCCGGTCGGGGGCGGCCCGGTGCAGATCGACGTTGTGCCGCGGGCGCTCAGGGTGCTCGCACCGTAGGAACAAACCGTATGGGCACGCCTCCCCATGGGTGCCATGCACCGCGCTCGGTAGAGTGGGCAGGGCAATTCGGAAGGTCCAGACATTAGGGAGTGCGTGGTGCAGACATGGCGCAAAAGACCGCTTCCGGCGTGCCTGGTCCTGCTCTGCCTTGCTCCGGTGCTCGCCGGGTGCCGTATAGAAGTGCCGGTGATGCCGGGTGCTGAGACCCCCGCCAGCAGCACGACGACGCCCGTGCAGCCTGCGCCGGTGGACAACGCAGCGGCGGAGGCTTCCGGTCCGCCCGAACTTCCCCCGCTTCCCCGCGCCGACATCGTGGGCAACGACATGACGTTTGACCGCGGTGGGTACATCGAGCAGGCGGATATGGTCGCGTTCTCCGACGGCATCACCCGCACCCCGGGCTGGACCCAGAAGAAGCTGCTCGTCAACGGGGAGTCCATCTACGTCAGCGAGGCCGGATGTACTGCGTCGCTGCGATACACACCCGCACAGGGTCCGCTCCTGGTCGACGGCGACGACCGCGCGTCCACCGAGGCTCTGTTCCGCTTCATGGACCCGAGTATCCTGCCCGAATATCTGGTCATCACGGACTGGCTGTGGGGAGAGTCCGCGGGCAAATCGAAGGCCTCAGTCGAGTTCCTGACGTACATCCAGGAGGCGACGGGGGATACGCCCGCCAGCGCGATTTCGCTGCGGCTCTTTCACGCCACCGGCACGGGGTTGGCGTTCGTCGTGTCCTGCCCGTCGGACGAAGATCTCACAGCCGCCGTCGCAGACATCCGGAGCCGAATCTCGGTTGTTCCGCCGGGCTAGGCGCCCCCCGACCTCACCCAGCGACCGAAGAGGGCGGAGTTCGATTCAAGCAGTGAGGCAAGCGTCATCGCTCGCAGTTGCGGGCTGTCAGCGCCGGCCGAAATGCGGGTACCCTCGCCGCCGGTCAACAGGGGACTCACTGAAAGGCACAGCTCATTGACGGAGTCCTCGGCGATGAATCCTCCGAAGATGCCCGGTCCGCCTTCGCACAGTATCCGTCCCAACCCGCGGCTATGGAGCCAGTCTGCGCAGGTACGGGAATCGGCGCCGTCCTCACCCACGACGACGACGTCGGCCACTTCGGAGAATGATCGCACCCGCTCCGGGTCCGCAGTCGCTGCTGTGAACAGAACCGGGCGAACCGGAGACCGTTGGAAAAGCTCGCTGTCCCGATCCAGCCCGAGAGTGCCGGAGATGATCGCGAGCGCCGGATGGCCGGACATCCCGTGAGCTATGCGCCACCGGGTGTCCTCTTCGCTGACGAGGGGTCCTGCGTATCCCTCGGCCCGCACCGTCCCTGCTCCCACCAGGATGACGTCGCACAACCTGCGGAGGAGACCAAACAAACGGCGGTCGCCCTCGTTGCCCAGGGGTGCGGAAACGCCTTGGTGGGTTGCGGATCCGTCGAGGCTGGCGATGAAGTTGAAACGCACCCACGGGCTGTGGGCCGGGTAAGCGTACAGGGCGAGCAGATCCTCGTCCGTCCGATCGACGGCACCCGCCGGGAGGACCTGGTTGATCATGGCTGGTTGAACTCTCCCATGTTGTGCCGGAGGTAGACCGGCTCACGCCACCCCATCGCTGCTTCGATCAGATTGATCGCGGACCGGGCGGCAGTGACGTTATGCATCCGGAGGATCCTCGCCCCGCCGAGCGCGCACATGACTGCTGCAGCGAGGGAACCCTCGTCCCGGGCCTTCTTCGGCCGATCCAGGGTTTCGCCGATGAAGTCCTTGTTGGATACAGCCGCAAGGGTCGGGTACCCGAGTCCGGCGATTTCTGAGAACCGCCGTGTGATCTCCAGGGAGTGCATCGTGTTCTTGTTCAAATCGTGGCCGGGATCAACCAGGATCCGGTCCTCACTGATACCCAGGGAAACCGCGAGCTCAACCTGGCGCACGAGGAAGTCGGCTACCTCGGTCACCACGTCGGTGTAGTTCGGCCGGCCAAGAACGGTCCTCGGTTCGGCCAGACTGTGAGTGATCACGACGTGGGCGCCCGTCTGCGCGATCACCGCGGCAAGATCGCGGTTGCGCAGGCCGGTGGTGTCATTGACGACGTTGGCACCGGCCATGATTGCCTGTTCCGCCACCTCCGGGAGGAACGTGTCCGCTGAGATGACCACGTCGGAGGCTTCCCGCACGGCCTGGATGACAGGAACAATACGGTCAGCTTCCTCGGCGGCCGGTATCGCAGGGCCTGGGGCGAAGGGCGCCCCGCCGATGTCAACCCAGTCTGCGCCGTCGGCGACTGCGTGAAGTGACGCGTCCACCGCAGCCTCCAGTGCAAAGGTGCGTCCGCCGTCGTAAAACGAATCAGGAGTGCGGTTGATGATGGCCATGAGGGCGATCTGGTTGTCGAAATCAAGGACCCGTGATCCGAAGTCATGCCTGGCGTGCAGCAGTTGGGGAATGAACTGGGCGCCTGTGCGCACGGGGAGCTTTTCCACGGCTTATTTCTATCAGGCGTTCCTGACCGTTCCTCCCGGGGGAGACAACTCACAGGCCCGTTCGGCTTTGGCGACACCCAACGATAGAATTGCGGGGTGCCCGTGTACCTTGACCACGCGGCGACCACGCCTCTCTCGGCGCCCGCGCTCGCCGCTCTCACCACCGAACTTAGCCGTAGCGGCAACCCCTCGTCGCTGCACGGCTCGGGCCGCCGTGCCCGCCGGGTGGTCGAGGACTCCCGGGAAACCATTGCGCGGGCCGCCGGCGCGCATCCCTCGGAAGTCATCTTCACCTCCGGCGGAACCGAAGCGGACAACCTCGCCGTCAAGGGTCTCTTCTGGGCCCGCCGCGACGTGGACCCGCGCCGCCTACGGATACTGTGCAGCGCCGTCGAACATCACGCCGTTCAGGACACCGTCGAGTGGCTGGAACGTCACGAAGGCGCCGAAGTTACCTGGTTGCCGGTCACCGACGAGGGGATCGTCCGGATGGACGTGCTCGAGCGGGAGCTCGCCGCCGCCGCCGACGAGATCGCGCTGGTCACCGTCATGTGGGCCAACAACGAGGTGGGCGCGCTCCAGCCCATAGCGGACATTGCCGCTGCCGCTGCCCGCCACGGCATCCCCGTGCACTCCGACGCTGTTCAGGCGTTCGGGTCAGTTCCGGTGTCCTTTGCGGATTCCGGACTTGCCACCATGGCGATCAGCGGGCACAAGATCGGAGGCCCTGTAGGTGTCGGAGCCTTGCTGGTGGGTCGGGCAGTGAAACTGACCCCTGTCCAGCACGGTGGCGGACAGGAGCGCGACATCCGATCGGGCACCCTTGACGCCGCGGGCATCGCCGCCTTCGCAGCAGCAGCCGACGACGTCGTCACCAACCTCTCAGTTGAGTCCGCACGTATTTCCGGCCTGCGCGACCAGCTGATTTCCGGCGTCGAACGCGTTGTTCCGGAAGCTGTCCTGAGGGGCCCGCGCACACAGCGGCTGCCGGGAAACGCCCACTTCACCTTCCCGGGATGCGAGGGAGACTCGCTGCTCTTCCTGCTCGACGTGGCGGGAGTGGAGTCCTCCACAGGGTCTGCCTGCACCGCCGGAGTGCCGCGGCCATCGCACGTCCTCCTGGCCATGGGGCTGACCGAAACCGAGGCGCGTGGTGCCCAGCGATTCAGCCTCGGGCATACATCGACGCCTGAGGACGTTGACACCTTGGTGGCCGCGTTGCCCGACGCGTACGAGCGTGCGCGGAAGGCGGGGATGTCCGGCCACGCATCATCCATCCAGACAGCAGGAACGGGTTTCAGTTCATGAAGGTACTCGCAGCGATGAGCGGCGGAGTCGATTCGGCCGTCGCGGCTGCCCGCGCCGTTGAGGCGGGGCACGACGTCGTCGGTGTTCATCTAGCGCTATCCCGGATGCCGGGAACCCTACGAACCGGAAGCCGTGGATGCTGCACCATCGAGGACAGCCGGGACGCCTGGCGTGCCTGCGACATCCTCGGCATCCCGTACTACGTCTGGGACTTCTCCGAGCGGTTCAAGGAGGACGTGGTTGACGACTTCATCGCCGAGTACGCCGCCGGTCGTACCCCCAACCCATGCATGCGGTGCAACGAGCGGATCAAGTTCGCTGCGCTGCTGGAAAAAGCGCTAGCCCTCGGGTTCGACGCCGTCTGCACCGGCCACTACGCGAAGGTGATAGAGAATGCCGACGGCAGCCGGGAGCTGCACCGTGCGGCCGACTGGGCAAAGGACCAGTCCTACGTCCTGGGCGTTCTCACGCATGAGCAGCTGAAGCACTCGATGTTCCCGCTCGCGGACACGCCGTCCAAGGCCGAGGTGCGCGCGGAGGCTGAGCGGCGGGGCCTGTCGGTCGCCAACAAGCCCGACAGCCATGACATCTGTTTCATCCCCGACGGCGACACGCGCGGCTGGCTGGAGGAACGCATCGAGCTCACCGAGGGCAACATCGTCGATGTGGACGGCGAAACCATCGGCACCCATCCGGGAGCGAACGCCTTCACCGTCGGGCAGCGCAAGGGCCTGAAACTAGGACGCCCGGCACCGGACGGAAAGCCCCGCTTCGTGCTTGAAATCCGACCGAAGGAAAACACGGTAGTCGTCGGTCCGGAGCGCATGCTCGCGGTCGATCAGCTGCGGGGCATCAAGGTCTCCTGGGCGGGTCTGCCCATTCCCGCCGTCGAGAGCGGGGAGGAGTTCGACTGCATGGCCCAGGTGCGCGCCCACGGTGACCCCGTGGACGCCCGCGCGCAGGTCGAGTACGACGACGATGGTCGCCAGAGTCTCGTGGTGCGGTTGATCGAGCCGATGCGCGGTGTCGCTCCCGGACAGACAGTGGTCATCTACCAGGGCACCCGCGTGCTGGGGCAGGCGACGCTGGATTCCGCCCGCTCGCTTGAGCGGCCGGACCTTGCGGCAGCGCGCTGACCCTTCGGCGTCCCGGGACACAATGCGCTGTGCGTCTGCCGGTTCTGCTTAACTGGAACCATGACTGAGAAAACCCGGCGCTTCGACCCCGCGGCGAGTTCAATCGCCGGTGAGGTCGACCCCGCCGTCATGGAAGAACTGCTCTCAGTTCGGGGCAGCATCGACAACATCGACGCGACCCTGGTCTATCTGCTGGCTGAACGGTTCAAGGCAACCCAGCGGGTGGGTCATCTGAAGGCTGAGCACAAGCTTCCTCCAGCTGATCCCGCTCGTGAAGCCGCGCAGATCGCGCGGCTGCGGGCGCTCGCGGAAGAAGCCCACCTTGATCCGGCCTTTGCCGAGAAGTTCCTGAACTTCATCATCTCCGAGGTCATTCGCCATCATCAGGACATCTCACAGAATCATTCCTCGCGCGATGGTGCTTGATCCCGCTGCGGCGTCGCACGCCGTTGTGCCCGACTCCGGCGCGGTGACGGTCACCGCCCTCGGTGACTGGCCGGGCCAGGATCCGGTCGAAGCGCTGCGGATCATCCGCGGTGAGCTGGGCAGCCCGAACCTGCCGTTCCTGCCATCCCTTCCCGAACGCGGTGTAGGCAGTGACGAGGTCGGCAGGACCGCCGGACTGCTGCCGGAACTTCCGGTCGATCTGCAGCCGCATGGCTGGAGACTCGTTGACCGCCCCGGACGGGATATCCGGCGGGCGGTGTCAGCGCTCTCCACAGACTTCAACGTCCTCGCGGATCTCGTGGGGGCCGAGGAGCGTCCCACCCATGAACTCAAGGTGCACTGTCGGGGACCGCTGTCCCTCGCGGCCAACCTGCACCTGCACAGCGGTGAACGAGCCCTGCTGGACCACGGCGCCAGGCGTGACCTCCGCGACGCACTGATCGACGGCGTCGGATCGCTTCTGGCTCGGGCCGCTGCGGCCAGTCCCGGGGCTGCCCTCACTCTCCAGCTGGACGAACCCGAAATTGCGGAAGTCCTGCAAGGTGCCATCCCGACCGCCAGCGGATACCGGACCCTCCGCGCCGTAGGGGAGCAGGAAGTCATCGAAGCCTGGACGCTGCTGGCCGAGGGCGCGCGCGCAGCCGGGGCTGCCGCCGTCGTGCTTTCCCTGAGTGAAGCGGAACAGATAGCGCTGCTTCAGCGCGTGCCCGACGTGGGATTCGCTGTCCCGGTCAGCGGAGTGACCAACCGGGACTGGGAAGCGATAGCCGAACTGGTCGAGGCGGGACGCACCCTGTGGGCGGGTGTACAGGTGCCCGGCCGCAAGCCCCTGCGTGTGCAGGAAACAGCCGATGCGCTTCTGCGGCCGTGGCGGGGACTCGGACTGGCCCTTCAGTCGCTCGGATCAATCCGGCTTGTCCCCTCCGGAAACCTTGCGGAGCGCGGGGCGGATCACAGCCGCCGCGTGCTCTCCCACCTTCACCAGAGCGCCGACGCGCTCAACCAGGCCATCGCCGACGCCTGACGCTCAGGTTCGCGGCTCCCACCGTGCCGGGGCGACGTCAGCGGGCAGGCCGCCGTCGTAAGCAACCAGGTCATAGGTGAACCACCCGGCGTACACCAGGACTGGCCCGAGCTGCCGGTGCAGGACGTTCGTCTTGATGCGGAACCGGTTCTCGGCGCCGTCCCACCACTGCTCCATGTACGCCTGTGCGCCGACCACGTCGGGCAGCCGCAGTCTCAGCCGGCCGGCGAACAGGCGCGTTGCTGACGAGATCATTCGCATATGGCCGTCGGTCGTCACCTCGCAGGTCAGCGCCGTGGCCATGCGGCGATGACGCCCGAGGTAGTCGACCAGGCTGTCCCCGGCCCAGGACGTGGTGTCTTCGAACACTCGGGATACGCTGCTGAACGAGATGTCGCGGCGCGCGGTCAGGGAGGGCCTGCCGTACGGATCGGAATGGGCCCAGTTCCGCACCGTGAACTCGACGTCGTTCTCGTACTCGGGGAAGAAGCTGTTTTCCTTCGCAGCCAACGCGAAAAAGGGCCTCACGAGAGGGGCAGGACTCCCCGCTACCGTAAAGACGCCGCAGCCAAGGCCGAATGCATGGGAGCCCTCGTTTAGGCTGAAGTACTCCTGGAGCTCCGGTTGCAGGCGTCCGAACTCCGCTCCGAGCGCGCGCTGGTACACCGACGGCGTCATACACTTCTCCTTCGGAATTTTCGGTCTATGGGGGTGCAGGCAGGGAAGCGTGCAGGACTCGGGGTGCTTATGGTTCGCCTTCCCAGCATTCACAGGCGCCCGGTCGCTTTGAGACGAATGTAGACATCAGCCAGCTTCGACGGAAGCTCGTGGGGAGGCTCGTCCACTACTTCGGCGCCGAGCTGCCGAAGCCGCTCCTTGATGGCAGCCCGGTCCAGGAGCGCGCGTTCCGCGGCTGCAGCCCGGTAGGTCTCCGCGGCGGTGCCTCGCTGACTGCGCAGCTCATCGAGATGCGGGTCCCGCACAGATCCAACGACGACCACGTGCTGTGCGGTGAGGGATGGAAGCATGGGAAGCAGGCCTTCCTCCACTGCGCCCGAATCGAGTGCGGTTAGGAGTACCACCAGGCTGCGGTGCGCGGAGATGGAGCGCACCTGTGATGGAATCCGCGAAAAGTCGGCTTCAATGAGCTCTGACTCCAGCGGAGCCATCGCCGACACGAGCGAAGCGAGCATATTCCCCTTGGCCGCCGATTCCACCCGTGCACGAGGACGCCGGTCGAAAGCGAGAAAGTCCACACGGTCCCCGCCGCGCTGGGCCAGCACCGACAGGAGGAGAGACGATTCGATTCCCGTGTCCAGACGGGGCTCATCCTCGATCCGTGCTGCCGAGGTGCGGGAGGTGTCGAGCACGATCACCACCCTGCGGTCACGTTCGGGTCGCCAGGTTCGCACCACCGTATCCCGTCGGCGAGCTGACGCGCGCCAGTCAATGGACCGGACGTCATCCCCGCGGACGTAGTCCCGCAGCGAATCGAATTCAGTGCCGGCACCACGGATCTGCACTGCGGCGCGGCCATCGAGTTCACGCAACCGCCTCAACTTCGACGGCAGGAGCCGTTTGGAATGAAACGGCGGCAACACCCGTAGGGTGCCGGGCATCGGAATGGTAACCTGCCGGGCAGCCAATCCGAGAGGGCCGGCACTGCGGATGGTCACGTGGTGAACGGATAGGTCGCCGCGACGACGGGGGACCAACCGGACCTGTAGGTTGCGGCCTTCGCCTGCAGGAATGCTCAGGTGGTGCACCGGATTCTGGGCACCGGCTGAAGGTTGCCACCCCTCACGTATCCAGCCCCGAAACGTCCGCCTGGCGTGATTGCGTACCGTCAGGGTGCTCGTTGTCTCCTCGGTGAGACGGACGGTTTCCGGAAGCTTGCGCTGGAGGCCAATCGCACGGGGAGAAGCGGCGAGCACCAAATCGACGACGCAGCCCGCAACAAGAAGCGCGAGCCACACAGCGATAGACACAGCGCCCGGATAGAGGATCACCGGAATGACGCCGAGAACGGCCAGGAGGACGAGGCGGGCAGTGATACTCATGTTGGGAAGCTCATGACTACCTCGGCACGGGAACGGTTGCCAAGATGTTCCCCAGCACGGAGTCGACGCTCACGCCGTCCATCTGCGCTTCAGGGCGCAGCGCCACCCGGTGCCGGAGGGCGGGTAGAGCCAGGGCCTTGACGTCATCAGGCGTGACGAAGTCGCGGCCGGACAGCCAGGCCCACGCCCGGGAGGTGTTCAGCAAGGCCGTGGCCCCACGGGGTGAGACTCCGAGCTGGAATGAGGGCGCAGTACGGGTGGCCCGCACGAGGTCGACGATGTAGCTCAACACCTCCGGCGCCATGCCCACCCGCTGAACTGCCTGCCTTGCTGCCGCAAGGTCACTCTCACCGGCGACAGCTCGCACGCCTGCAGCATTGAGGTCGCGCGGATCGAATCCCGCGCTGTGCCGTCGAATAACCTCGATCTCATCATCGCGCCCGGGCAACGGAAGGGTCAGCTTCAAGAGGAAGCGGTCCAGTTGGGCCTCGGGAAGCGGGTACGTACCCTCATATTCCACGGGATTCTGGGTCGCCGCCACGATGAAAGGCTCCGGCAGGGGCCGGCTCACGCCGTCTACGGATACCTGCCTCTCCTCCATCGCCTCAAGCAGAGCCGCCTGTGTCTTGGGCGGGGTGCGGTTGATCTCGTCCGCGAGGAGGATGTTGGTGAAGACGGGACCCTCGCGGAACGTGAACTCAGCCGTGCGGGATTCAAAGATCAGGGATCCGGTCACATCACCCGGCATGAGGTCCGGGGTGAACTGGACCCGCTTGGTATCGAGGCTCAGGGCCGCGGAAACACTCCGGACCAACAGGGTCTTTGCCACACCCGGTACGCCCTCCAGCAGGACGTGCCCCTTCGCGAGGAGAGCAATTAATAGGCCGGTAACTGCCGCGTCCTGCCCGACGACGGCTTTGGCCACCTCTTCGCGGACTGCAACGAGGGCTCGGCGTGTTGGGTCCGCCCGGGACGCCTCGCCCGACGACGGCGTCACCTGTGAAGCTCCATTGGCTCCAGGCTGGTACGCCGGGGGAGCTGGCGTGTGCTGGGGGTGCTGATTCATGAACGACGGATCTCCTGTTCGAGTTTTTCCAATTCCTGGCTCCACTGCACCAACTGGGCATCGGAGCGTGGGCTGTAGGAGTTGAGCAGCTGGTCGAGGTCGCCAAACTCCCGGCCGGTCTTCTGTGCAGCAGCGGCAACAACGGTCGCCCTGCTGCTGGAGGGCGGTATGCGCAGGGCTGAGGCCAGGCGATTCAGAGTGGCCGCGCGAAGGGTCTGGACGGCGTGGTCCACCGACCCCGCATCCTGGTAAAGGCGTGCACGTCCGGCGGCGGTTTCAGCAGAGCGCACGACGACGGGCAGCGGCTCCGTGACCAGCGGTCCCAAGCGGCGGCCTCGCCAAAGGATGGCGAGCAGGGCGGTGATCAACAGCCAGATCATCAACGGATTGACGAAGTCCGGCAGCAGGCTCAGCGGATCAACCGGTCCGGAACTTATGGCGAGGTCGTTTTCCGTGGGCTGGTACCAGACGAGGGTGGACGTGCTGCCCAGAATCCGAAGTGCAAGCGCTGCGTTGCCCTGCTCGTCAATGAAACCGTTGCTGATGATGTCGCCGTTACCCAGGACGGCCACCCTTGCGTCTGCGGTAGTCGCGAATACTCCGGCCGGACGTCCGCCTTCGCCCCCGGGAAGCGGAAAGCAGGTCACCGCGCCTCGATAGGACAATCCACCCGGACTCACAGCCGCAGCGGCTCGGGCATCGGGATCAGCGCACGCTGCCTGCAGAGGCTCCTCGACGTCCGCAGGCACAACTCCGGCAGACCTTATTCCGTTTGCGAGCTGCGTCAGCATGCCCAGGCTCGGTTCGATCAGGACGGTGCGGTCGGCAAGGCTCCCGATGTTTCCGAGCTGCCCCGCAGTGAGCCAGGTATTGGGATCGTGCAGGAGCAGCGTGTCGTCCGGCCCCTCCAGCCGGTCGATGGCATCCTCGAGCGATTCCGCACGGACAACCTCTACCCCCTCGTCGCGGAGGACCTCCGCCACCGCCCGCGCTCCCTCCGGGGCAGCGTTGTCGGGCGAAAGCGGATCCTGCGCGCCGGAACCCGCGAACACAACACCGATGACGACGACGATCCCAAGGAGAACACCGAGAGCAATCCACCCTCGTGCCCGGGTGAGCCTGTCCAGAACGGTCGAACGCGCGCTACTGCCGTCCCCCATGATCTCGTTGCCGGCCTCCTGTTCGATTTTCTTCGGAGGCAGCTCGTGTGCAGGTGGACCCGACTGGATGACGCTGCTCATACCGGCACCGTCCACTGCTGGCTTACGGCCCGGTGCCGGGGTTGTGAACGGAGCAGCACCTGATCGAGCTCCACTGTTCGCTGGTAATCGCCCTGGGTTGCAGGGCGCGCGCCGTAATGCACCTCGTTGAAGCGGAGCGCCAACCAGTCGAGATCGCCTGATTGAGCATTGAAGAGGTCCTGCAGCTGCCGGGCCACCTCGACAGCGGTGCGTCCGGCCTGCTCGTCGATGATTACCCGCTCCTCGGCAGAGCGGGTAATGGCGCGGAAACGTTCAGTCAGAGCCTCATCCCACTGGCTGTTCCGGGCAGCCGCGTCGGCAGCAGCCCGGTGCGTCTGCGCAGAGCTGCGGGCTGATGCCTGAAAGACCGACGGCTCGGGGCGCCTTCTGGCGTTCAATCGCGGTTTGATCAGGAGAATAGCTACAGCAATAACGACGACGGCGCCCACCGCAAGCAGAATCGTCCCTAATCCGGCGTCAACGCTGCGGATCTGACCGAGGAGCTCGCCCAGCCAGTTGAGGAACGCTGTCCACGCGCGTTCCAACAGGGAAGGTTCAGCTTCCTGGTAGATGCCTTGTGCGAGCTCGTCCTTAAGGAGCCGGCGGGCTTCGTCGTCGTCCGGTTGAAGTGGCACGGTGGACGGAAGGAGCCGTGACTCGGGTCCGGCCTGCATGAAGCTCAAATTTCCGGTCCGCTGCGAGGGGGCGGGGGAGCGGAAGCTCCAGGGCCGCCTGCTGACTGCCCCGGGATGGGGGAGTAAGTGCCCTTTGCCCGGGCCTCGTTCTCGCGCAACAGGACGATGTCGAACCCCTCCCGCCGTATCCGGAGGTCCACGTAGAGCAGGGCTGTGACGCCCGCCTGGAACGCGAAGCCGACTGCGGTGAAGACAGCTGTCACTGCCTGGGCAATCAACAGCACCGGAAGGGACTCGAGCAGCGCCGCTTCCGTCGACGCGGGCGCGGTGGAGAAGGACCCGAATCCGAAAGCGAGGAACGAGACGGGCGCGGCCACAACCTGGGTGATGATCGAAACGATGATGGATGTCAGCACGAGGATGCCAAAGGTCCGCCACCAGTTGCCGGTTGTGAGTGTCCAGGACCGGCGAAGCGCTGCTATGGGGCCGACTCCTTCCAGCATCAGGGCGGCGGGAGCCATGACCCACTTGATGTTGAGCCAGATTGCAGCGGCGACTGCTGCAAGGACACCAATGATCACGATGGCAATAGCAGCGTCTTCGAGTGCCAGCGACAACCCCACCAGGATGAATACGAGGACGACGACTGAAACCGTCCACAAAAGGAAAAGGATTGCTCCGAGGCCGATCAACGGGAGGATACGGCGGCCGGCGAGCTTCCATAGCTCCGCAAACCCTGTTCGTTCATCGAGTACCGCCCGGGCGATCGGAATAATCAGGACGCCCTGCAGGATGAGGACACCCACCGATGTCAGAAGGATCAGAACGGAACCGACCGAAAGCGCCGAGGCTACCAGCCCGGTCACTTCTGCCGACGATGCCGTGATCGGATCGAAGGTAGCTAGTGATCCTGTCAGGCCGATGGTCAGCAGAACAGTGAGAACAGCGACGATCACCTGGAACAGGATCGCCGTTCCGAAGGTCGAGAGGGGATTGCGGCGGCAGGCCTGGAATGCGCCGTCAAGTATCTCGCCGAGACCCAGCGGGCGCAGGGGAATGATGCCGGGCTTCGGTGGTGCCTGATATCCGTGGAAGTGGCCGGGCGGAGGGACCGGCCATCCGGGCTGTTGGCCCCACTGAGGCTGTTGCTGGTTCTGGCCCCACTGAGGCTGTTGCTGGTTCTGGCCCCACTGGGGCTGCCCGGACGGGGACTGCCATGGCCGGTCCTCTGGATTCCCTCCCGGGACGTTCCCGCTCATGCTTATCCCCTTACGCCTCATGTCTATTCACTGCGCGCGATCCGGTCGAGCTGCCTCATGCTTCACAGCGCGATCTGTCGCGGCTCTTCCGGCACCTTCACCTAGAACTATAGTTACCGGCGCGGTCGATTCCGCCTGAACGCGATCACGTTCAGGGACTGCCCCGTTCCATTCTTCTCCACCGCCGGTTCGTCGGCAGTGGTTCCCGGGAAGTTTCCTGTAAATCGTCCTCTAGGATGACAAAGGCATGCCAGGCGCGCGCCGATGCGACATTGATGGGGCAATGGGAGAATATGAGGATATGAAGGCACGCATTCTGGTCATAGATGACGACGAAGCACTGGCTGAGATGATCGGCATCGTGCTGCGCAATGACGGGTTCGACCCGGTGTTCTGCGCAGACGGCGCGCAGGCGGTAGATGTCTTCAGAAGCACCAAGCCGGACCTCGTTCTTCTAGACCTCATGCTTCCAGGGATGGACGGCATAGAGGTGTGCCGGCAGATCCGCAATGAGTCCGACCTGCCGATTGTGATGCTGACTGCCAAATCGGACACGTCCGACGTCGTCCGCGGACTTGAATCCGGAGCTGACGACTATGTGCCTAAACCATTCAAGCCGGCCGAGCTGGTGGCGAGAGTCCGCGCTCGCTTGCGGCCGGGTGACCAGAAGGCACCTGAAACCCTGCGGATCGGCGAGGTCAGCATCGACGTGGCGGGGCACTCCGTAACACGGGCTGGGGAACGCATTTCTTTGACACCCCTTGAGTTCGACCTCCTCGTCGCCCTTGCGCGGAAGCCCTGGCAGGTATTCACCCGCGAGTTGCTGCTTGAGCAGGTGTGGGGGTACCGGCACGCAGCAGACACCCGGCTCGTTAACGTACATGTGCAGCGGCTGCGCTCGAAGATTGAGCGGGATCCCGAAGCACCGGAAATCGTACTCACTGTTCGCGGCGTCGGATATAAGGCAGGACAAGCGTAATTTTGGAAGGGCGTGCAGGTCGGTCCCTGAGCTCGGTGTCCACCGGCGCCGCGCGGGGCTGGCGGTGGGTTCATTCCATGACGGCGCAGGTCTCGCGGCGCTGGCGCCGGTCGCTGCTGTTCCGGACTGTGACTTCCACTCTGGTACTCACCGCCGTCGCGCTGATGGCTGTCGGCGCTTTCCTCTCCAGTCAGATCGCCAATGGGCTTTATCAGGAGAGGCTTGAGCAGTTCAAGGTTGAGGCCAGTGCCGGCTTGAGCGAGGTGCGGGAAATTTTCGCGCAGACCTCGGTCACCGACCGTGAGTCCACTGCCCAGTTGGTGCGCGATACCCTGCCCAGCCTCGAAGGCGGGGGAGCGGACGCGCCCAGGCAGTTCGTGCTCAACAGCGTGCCCAATCAGGAAACCCCTATCTTCGTGACACCGACCGCGAGCTCAAATCTGGTGGAGTCCTCAGCCATTCCGGACGCTCTCGCTGAAGCCGTCCGGAACGGGGACGACCAGTACTGGTCCCCAATTACCCTCGCCACTTCCGCATCCGGCACGGAGTTCAACGTGCCCGGTATCGCCTTCGGCACCAAGGTGACACTGCCTCCCGAGCAGACGGAATACTCGCTGTACCTCATCTACGATCTGTCCTCGATGCAGGCCACTCTGGACTACATCCACGGGGTCACCTGGATCGGCGGGACGCTGCTTCTCGTGACCATCGGCGCCATCGTCTGGCTCGTCACGAGGAGCGTGGTGGGTCCCGTCAGCCATGCTGCGCTGGTTTCCGAGAAGCTGGCCGCGGGACAGCTACAGGAGCGCATGGAGACTCAGGGCGAGGATGAAGTCGCGCGGCTGGGGGCTTCCTTCAACCATATGGCCGCCAGTCTCCAGGACCAGATCACCCAACTCGCCCAGTTGTCGCAGATGCAGCAGCGTTTTGTTTCCGATGTCTCGCACGAGCTGAGGACGCCTCTCACCACAGTCCGCATGGCGGCCGAGGTACTGCACGACGCACGCCAGGACTTTGATCCCGTGAATCGGCGATCAGCGGAGATTCTTTATAACCAGGTGGAGCGCTTTCAGGCACTGCTTGCGGACCTTCTGGAAATTTCCCGATTCGACGCAGGCGCAGCGGTGCTCGACGCCGAGCCGACGGACATCTTCCAACTCGTTCATCACGTCATTGAGGGAACGAAGCCGCTGGCAGAGAGTCACAACTCCGACGTCACGATCATTTCGAGTGAGTCCAAGTGCGTGGTGGACGTCGATCCCCGGCGGATTGACCGCATCCTGAGGAATCTAGTTGTCAACGCCCTGGAGCACGGCGAAGGAAAGCCAATCAACATTTATATTGCCTCCAATCCTGATGCAGTGGCGGTGGCTGTTCGGGATTATGGCATCGGTATGACTCCGCTCGATGCAGCCCGGGTATTCGACAGGTTCTGGCGAGCTGATCCCGCTCGTGCGCGGACAACCGGCGGCAGTGGGCTCGGGCTCTCCATCGCCACCGAGGATGCCAGGTTGCACGGTGCCTGGCTCCAGGCCTGGGGTTCACCCGGAGAAGGTTCCTGCTTCCGCCTCACTCTGCCCAAGCGCCGGGACTCAGTGCTGAAGGTCTCGCCGCTTCCGCTCCCGCCGCGCCAGGCCGCCCTGCCTCCCGGACGGAACGCCGGCACCACCCCCGACGCTGTGCCGTCGATGCACGGAGTTCCAGGAGGGGACCAATGAGATGCGCTGACCGTTCCCTGCGAGCCATTGCAGCGCTCTCGCTTCTTGGGATGCTGGGGGCCTGCTCGGCAATTCCGACGGCCGGCCCCGTGGGCACCATCGAAGCCACGGCCGAGGCTGAAACGGATGCTCTCTTCGTCAACAACCCGGCGCCCCCGCGCGAGGGTGCAAGCGCAACAGAGGCGCTCTCCGGTTTCCTCGTAGCGGGAATCGGTGTGTCCGAGAACTACAGTGTGGCTCGCGAATACCTGACGCCCGCGCTGTCGCAGGTCTGGGAGCCCGAGGAACAGATAACGATCTACCGGTCGGATCCCAAGATCAGTTCCACTCCTACTGAAGGCCAGCTGCAGCTGCAGGTGGAGGTCGCCGGATACATTGATGCCGCCGGCATTCGAAGGGACGTGGGTCCGGGCACCACTGAGACCATCACGGTGCGGATGGAACAGGTCCGAGGACAATGGCGGGTTGCGGAGATACCCAGCGGAATCATGATTTCGGCGGCGGACGCGGAGATTCTCCTGCAGCCGCATGAGCTCTACTTCTACAGCAGTTCCTACCGGTACTGGGTGCCGGATGTTCGCTGGTTTGTGAATCGTCAGGGCATTGCCACCAACATAGTCCAAGCGCTGATCGATGGCCCGGCACCGTATCTGCAGGGGGCAGTGACCAGTGCTTTCCCTGAGAACGCAGCCCTCGCCGTTGAATCCGTTCCGATCGAGTCAGGAACGGCTACGGTCGATTTCACCGCTGATATACGTACGGCGACGGATAACCTGCGGCGCCTGCAGATGGAACAACAGCTGAGCGTCACACTGTCCGGGCTGAATACGGTGAACTCAGTGGAGCTTCGCGCCGGCCAACCCATACCAATCGAACCTGATCCCGACCTGGTGCAGCCTGAACTGAATTCAGCCGTGCCAAGCAGGCAGGTCGTGCTCAGCGAGGACGAACTGGCTTTTTTTGAGGGCGGCCAGCTCATCTCCGTGGAAGATGTGCCGTCCATAGCGGAGTTCAACCCCGTGGACCCGGCTATGTCCTATGACGGCAGAAATTTCGCCTTTCTCAACGAGGACCGCACGGAGTTATTGGCTACAGGTGAAGGACAGACGGTAAGGGCGGTCACAGCCGGCTCGAGCTTGACGACACCGAGCTATGACCCAGCCAACTGGATCTGGACGGCGGGTACATCAGACGGACGGTCATATATTCGCGCCGTTCCGCCCGGCGGAAGCGCGAGCAACGCCGTTGAGGTCCTCGCGCCGTGGCTCGGCAACAGGACCATCAGTGAAATCAGGATCTCGCGCGACGGGGCTCGGGCACTTATCGTTGCCCAGCAGTCGGGGCAGAGCCAATTGCTGCTGTCCGGGATCAGCCGGAGCGAAGACGGTGTACCAAAGACACTGAGTGATCCTGTGTCACTCAACCCGCCCGGGACAATCGACACAGCAAAGTGGGTGACGGAAACCTCTGTTGTGGTTGCTGATACTGCAAGCGAAGGACCAGTGACGGTCACGCTGATCCCATTCGCCGCCGAGGCAGACGATTACCTGCCACTCGAAGGGCTGGAGCATCTCAGCGCCGGCACGGGACGCACCAATGTCTATGCTCAGAGCGGTGACAGTATTTGGGGGGTAGTAGGTAATACCTGGACAGACCAGAGCGTTACGGCACGCGATCCCGCTTTTGCCGGATAATCCTTAGGCCGGGTCTATTATCCACACTGTGCTGGATTCGTTTTTCTCCGTCTAGCGTTGTGGGACGGTGGAGACATGCGGCAACGACTGGAGCGATATCTGGACGAGGCGCGTCTGCATCCTCTCTGGGATCGGACCGGTGGGGCGCTGCGGGAGTTCTGGTCCTTGATTCTGCCCACGGAATGCGTGGTTTGCGAGCAGGCTGACAGCTCATTGTGCGTTGATTGCGCAGTGATTCTGCGGCGGGCAACAGTGCGCCCCTTCCGAGCGGAGCACGGAGCGGAGGGATTGCCGGAAGCGGAAGCTGGGCTTGCGGTCTCCTTAAACCCGGCTGTGCATCTCTTTTCCCCTCTACCCGTCGTCGCTGCCGGCGAGTACGCCAAGGCGGTGGCGGCCGCCATCCTGGCATTCAAGAACCACGGCCACACTGACATCGCACGCTGGCTTCAGGCTGCGCTTGCCGGTGCTCTCCATGACGCCAGGTGGAGGCTCTGCGGGGACTATGAACACGTGCTGCTCATTCCTGTTCCTTCCCGGGGTGTCTCTATCCGGCGGCGTGGCTATGACCCGTTGGGTCTTCTGCTCGGTGGTCTAGCCAGGCGACGGGAGTTCCCGGCTGGAACAAGGGTTGTCGGTGCGGTCCGACTCAGCCGGCCTTCGCTTGGCCCGGCAACCCTTGTGCCGGACGGACTGTCCCAGAAGTCTCTTGGGCGGCGAGGCAGGCGCCGGAATGTGCATGGCAGCATGGAGGCATCTCCGATGATCCGGAACATCCCAAAGGGTGCGCCCTGCCTCATCGTCGACGACGTCCTGACAACGGGCGCCACCATCGCCGAGACTGCACGCGTACTTCGTGCCGCCGGAATCATCGTGGCGGGTGCTGTCGTCGTCGCTGCAACTCCCGCCCCACGCGGAGAGAATCAGGCGACGGTTACGGCCTTTCCAGCTTCCGTAGAGGGAGCTTCCAGCGAACCCACCGAAAAAAACCGGCGGGTAGGGGTGAATTCAAACAACGGGTGAACTACCGTGAAGTATGGGTATCACAACGAAGACAGTTACCCATCGACAGCGGCTGGAAGGAGCACATCCTCGGCCGCTGTTGTGTCACCTGAGCGATTTTGGAGGGCACTATGGAATTCATGATCAACGGACGGAACCTCGCAGTCTCTGACCGATTCCGGGAATACGCGGAAGAGAAGATCGACAAAATCGAACAACTGGGGGACAAGGTCCAGCGGCTTGACGCAAAAGTGACGAAGGAACCAAACGCGCGTCAGGCAGACAGTGCACTTACGGTTGAGCTCACCGTTCTGCAGAAGGGTCCGGTTATCCGGGCCGAGGCATCAGCTGCGGACAAGTTCGCCGCGTTCGACCTCGCATACAGCAAGTTGCTCGAGCGGCTTCGCAGGGCGCGGGACCGTCGGAAGGTACACCACGGACGGCACACACCCGTAGCAGTCCGGGAAGCGACCGCCACGCTGGAACCCGCCAGCACGGAGCAACCCATCTATGCGGCATCTGCCAATCACACGGGCAATACCGACGCTGACACCGGCGATCAAACCGGATACGAAATTGACACCGACATCCCGGCGGGCGATTCACCGGTCCTTATCCGTCGGAAGGTCTTTTCGGGAACCCCGATGAGCCTTGACGATGCGGTCGACAATATGGAGCTTGTCGGCCACGATTTCTACCTTTTTGTGGATTCACAGACGGGTGCGCCCTCGGTTGTTTACCGGCGACAGGGTTGGACCTATGGAGTGATCACGCTTGACTCTAAGTGCGCGGACGGTCCCGAGGACCCGCACGAGGAGCTCGTTGCATACCGAGCGCGAGAATCGGCAACCGCCTGAGGACTGAACTGGCACCTATGATCGAGCAATGACCCTTTCCCTGACTCTCCTCCAGGCACGTCGGATTGCGCTGGAGGCGCAGGGACTGGCACGGGAGCGGCCCACCAGATCCCCGGGAACACGGGAGGTGGGCCGTACCCTTGCCCAGCTGCAACTCCTTCAGATCGACTCCGTCAACGTACTCTCGCGAAGCCACTACCTGCCCCTTTTCGCTCGCTTGGGCCCGTACGATCGATCGATCCTCGACCGGTTTTCGTCCCGGGCTCCGCGGCGTCTGGTCGAGTATTGGGCGCACGAAGCCAGCCTGATCTTGCCCGAGCTGTACCCCTATCTTGTCGCAACGCAGAGCCGGAAATGGGCGGGCGCATCTTCCCTTCCCACGGATACCAGACAGGAACTCAGTAGGAGGATCCTTGAACTGTTAGGTACGAGCCGGCCACTGACTGCAGCGCAGGTTCAGGATCGGATCGGCCATACCGAAGTGAAGACTTACGATCAATGGGGCTGGAACTGGAGCTCGGTGAAGAGGGTACTTGAGGACCTCTTTCAGCATGGGCTCATTTCATCGGCGGGCAGGACCGCGCAGTTTGAGCGCCGCTACGCGCTGACGAAGCAGGTTCTGCCGAACAGGTCGCTGGCCGGGCTGGAGGTTCCGGCGGAAGACGCTTACCTGCACTTGACGGAACGCGCTGCCCGCGCGCTCGGGGTTGGTACCGTCCGGTGCATTGCGGACTATTTCCGCATACCCATCAAGGCGGCAACCGCGGCTATCCATACCCTCACACAGCGAGGGACTTTGGTTCCGGTTTCGATTGACTCCTGGGCACAGCCCGCCTATAGATATGCCGGATCCGTCTTGCCCCGGGCTGCAACAGGCAGAGCGCTCCTCAGCCCCTTTGACTCGGCTGTCTTCGAACGTCGGCGGCTCGAGGCGCTGTTCGACTTCCACTATCGCCTTGAGATATACACTCCGGCAGAGAAACGCAAGTATGGCTATTACGTGCTTCCCTTCCTCCTCAGAGACTCTATGGTTGCGAGGGTGGATCTCAAGGCGGACCGTGCACAGAATCAGCTGCTGGTGCGGGCTGCCCACGGCGAACCTTCTGCACCGGCAGACACCGTCGTCGAACTTGCGGCCGAACTGGTTCTCATGGCTGGCTGGCTGGAACTCGATGAAGTGGTGGTTAAACCGCGGGGAGATCTGCACCAGCCGTTGGCTGCCCACCTGGCCGAAGAGTACGGGTGGGAACTAAATCGGGGGACAGCACGTCTCTCACGTAGACTGATTTCGCCAGGAAACGGCGTACCTAGATTGGGAGCAAAAACCAGTGCCATCACTTCTTGAACGAGTCCTTCGTACCGGCGATAAGAAGACACTGAAGCAACTCCGCAACTACGCCGACGCGATCAACGTACTCGAAGACGAATTCCGCGCCCTCAGTGACGAGGAGCTGCGTGGAGAAACCGACAAGCTGAAGAAGCGTTATCAAGACGGCGAAACCCTCGAGGCGCTGCTGCCCGAAGCATTCGCAGCTGTGAGGGAAGCCGCCGGCCGCACACTCGGACTCCGCCATTTCGACGTCCAGTTGATGGGCGGCGCAGCCCTGCATCTCGGAAACATCGCTGAGATGAAGACGGGTGAAGGCAAGACGCTCGTCGCGACTGCGCCCGCCTACCTGAACGCACTCACGGGTAAGGGCGTCCACGTCGTCACAACGAACGACTACCTGGCCGAGTATCAGTCCGACCTGATGGGCCGTGTCTTCCGTTTCCTCGGACTGAGCTGCGGATGCATCCTGTCCAAGCAGGACCCTGCTACCCGACGAGCACAATACGCAGCGGATATTACCTACGGCACGAACAACGAGTTCGGGTTTGATTACCTGCGCGACAACATGGCCTGGAGCGCAGCAGAGCTGGTTCAGCGTGGGCACAATTTCGCGATCGTCGATGAGGTGGATTCGATCCTGATCGATGAGGCGAGGACGCCGCTGATCATCTCGGGTCAGGCATCCGGAGACGTGAACCGGTGGTATACGGAATTCTCCAAAGTCGTCACTCGGCTCACGAGGGAAACCGACTATGAAGTCGACGAGAAGAAGCGGACCGTCGGTGTTCTCGAGAGCGGCATCGAGAAGGTTGAGGACTACCTCGGGATTCATAATCTTTACGAATCGGCGAACACGCCCCTGATCGGGTTCCTCAACAATGCGATCAAGGCCAAGGAACTTTTCAAGCGTGACAAGGACTACGTCGTTCTCAACGGCGAAGTCATGATTGTCGACGAGCACACCGGTCGTATCCTTGCGGGCCGGCGCTACAACGAGGGAATGCATCAGGCGATCGAGGCCAAAGAGGGCGTCGAGATCAAGGCAGAGAACCAGACTCTGGCTACTGTCACGCTTCAGAATTACTTCCGTCTCTACGGCAAGCTTTCGGGCATGACAGGCACAGCTGAAACCGAGGCGGCCGAGTTCATGGGCACCTACAAACTGGGTGTCGTTCCCATTCCGACCAACCGGCCCATGGTCCGTGAAGACCGCTCTGACCTCATCTACAAGAATGAAGTCGCCAAGTTCGATGCTGTCGTCAAGGACATCGTGGAGCGTCACGAGAAGGGCCAGCCGGTCCTGGTTGGCACTACCTCGGTCGAGAAAAGCGAGTATCTGTCCAAGCAGTTGGCCAAAGCAGGCATTCGCCACGAGGTCCTGAATGCAAAGAATCACGCGCGTGAGGCAGCGATTGTCGCACAGGCGGGGCGCAAAGGTGCAGTCACCGTAGCAACCAATATGGCGGGTCGCGGTACGGACATCATGCTCGGCGGAAACGCGGAGTTCAACGCGGTCGCCGCGATGGAGAAGAAGGGCCTTCACCCGGCCGAGAATCCTGAAGAGTACGAGGCGGAATGGCCGAAGGCACTCGCGGAGGCGAAGGATGCGGTTGAGGCCGAGCAGGAAGAGGTCCGAGAGCTTGGCGGGCTTTACGTGCTCGGTACTGAACGGCATGAATCCCGCCGTATCGACAACCAGCTGAGAGGCCGTTCCGGCCGTCAGGGTGACCCCGGTGCATCCCGCTTCTACCTGTCGCTCACCGACGATTTGATGCGTCTGTTCAACTCCGGTGCCGCTGAGCGCATCATGAACAGCTCGTCAATGCCCGACGACGTCGCCCTCGAATCGAAGATGGTATCCAAGGCTATTGAAAGCGCTCAGGGCCAAGTCGAAAGCCGCAACGCCGAGCAGCGCAAGAACGTTTTGAAGTACGACGACGTTCTCAACCGGCAGCGCGAAGCGATCTACAGTGATCGGCGACGAATCCTGGAGGGTGACGACCTGCACGAGAAGGTCGAGCACTTCCTGGAAGATGTCGTCACCGCAATGGTCGACGAAGCCACGGCCCAGGGCCACGGCGACGATTGGGACTACGAGCTTCTGTGGAGCAACCTGAAGACGCTCTACCCGATCAGCCTGACCATCGACGAAGTAGTTGAGGAAGCCGGCGGAAAGTCGAAAGTTACCCGGGACTTCCTTCACGCGGAGATCCTGTCGGACGCAAAAGTGGCCTACAAACAGCGGGAGGAAGCTCTCGGTGAAAAGTCAATGCGCGAGCTGGAGCGCCGCGTAGTGCTCTCCGTGATCGGTCGAAAGTGGCAGGAACACCTGTATGAAATGGACTACCTGAAAGAGGGCATCGGCCTTCGGGCCATGGCCCAGCGTGATCCGCTCGTTGAGTATCAGCGCGAAGGTTTTGTGCTGTTCCAAGCCATGATGGAAGCCATCCGCGAGGAGAGCATTGGCTACATCTTCAATCTCGAGGTTGAGGTTACCCCCGCCCAGCAGACCGGGCTCCCAGGAGTGGCGGATGGTCGCGGACTCGTGGGCACCCCCACTATCAAGGCTGCAGGTCTTGAGGCACCGGAGAAGCCGGCCAGCTTGGCATTCACCGCCCCCAATGCGCAGGGCGAGGTGGAGACCCGGGTTGAACGCAGCGGAAGCGCCTCCGACGGGGATGCAGTGAAGGGCGGACGGGCCGAACAGCGCGCAACGGCAAAGCGCCGACGGAAGTAGCTCGGGCAGGACCCAACGCAGCGGCGAGGCGCGTCATCCAATCTCGAGTTCCGTGACGCGCCATTGACCGCGCCATCGCTCAATCCTGAGAGCGATTGCCCTGGCCCGCTTCTGCTCTGCCGCCACTACAGAAGCCTCAAAGACACTTGGTGTTATGGCGCATATGCGTACCGCCCGGATGAGGATATTGCGGTGAAGTCGCAGGGGGCGAGCGGCGGCATTCGCTCTAGGAGATGCTCCGTGCAACCCATCTATGCTGCGAACCAGGTTGGAACGCAGCTGAAGACGCTCATAGCTGCGTCCGTCGAGTAGCCGTGCCATTTGCTGTAAGGGCCTTGTGCCGCCGAGAACCTCAAGTGAACCTCGGGCGACTTTACGAGCCAGAGCCTCGAGTTCCAGCGGGATCTCTGGTTCTGCTGTCGGCGCAGGTGCCGGCGGACGTGGGAGCGGAAGTACCGCGGCGTCGACCGTTCCGGTGGACGCAAACGTAGGCGACTGCACGATGGGTCTGGGCGCTCCGCTGGCCTCGGCGAGGGAATCGACACTGTGCGGTAGCGGCATGTGTGAGATGGTGCTCATGTCAGTTCCTCGCTTATTTCGATTCGGAAGGGGCAGCCGAGGGCGCTTTGAGTACTTGGCCGGGCTGAAGTAGTTCGGGGTCCTCGCCGATTACTGATCGGTTCGCCTCATACCACCGGGGCCAAGCTTCCGCCACGCTCGCATCCGACGCATGTGGATCCAGATGTCGGGCGGCAATTGTCCAGAGGGAGTCGCCAGGCTCAACGACTGTCTCCACCTGGGCTGTGGCGCTGGGGGATGAGCGGCCTTCCCTTGATTTCTTCACCAGTAGCCCGCCACCCGGCAGTGGGGTTGTCGGTTGCCAGGACGGCTCAAGCATGTGCCGTGACTCAACCGGTATCCATTGGGGAGTGAGAACCGCATCCTCAAGGACGGTGTTGATCTGCTCGGAGGCAGAGGAGGCAGAGGAGGCAGAGGAGGCAGACGTAAGGCCGGTTGCCGCTTGAGCTGCCGGCAGCACCGCAAGGTTCATGCCCAGGGCGAGGCAGGCCGTCCGTCGCATGAAGACAGGAGCGAGCGCTCCAACCCGGCGGGCGGCGTCAGTGCTGCCTCCTCGGCGAAGGAGTTCCGCGCTGACCGCGAGACAGAAACTTAACGCCCACCAAAGCACCACGAGACCGCCAATACCTGTTACCCCGAGCCCAATCAGCCTGGTGAGTGCCGTACCAGGTGCGGCATCCTGACCGTCGGCAAGAAATCTCCCCAATGAAAGGAGCGTGATTCCAAGAATGAATACGACAGCGGCCAATCCCGAGCCACCCCTGCCTGAGATTCGCACCCCCGCATTTGATGCAGTTTGATGTGATTTGCTGCTTTGCATGGCTACTTGTCTACCCTGAATGTCATTCGATGTCTACCAGTTGACCGAGGGAAGAATGGAACCATAGGGTGAACTAATGCGTTGGACCGCCCTCTTCGAGGATCTTGAGACTCAGCTCGATGCCGCAACGCGTGTTGCGGATGACGCAGAGATCGCGGACAGAGTGCGTCGTGGCCATAGTGAAGTGCCACTGGCCGATCGACTTCGGGGCCAGCTGGGACTCACGCTCAGGGTGAGCACGTTCGGCGGTGAAATCTTCCAGGGCCAATTGACGCACGTGGGCGCGGAATGGTTGGTTTTGCGAGGCCAGACAGCCGAGATTGTTGTACCACTGACGGCCATACGCTTTGTCGACGGCCTGAGCCGAACCGTAGTCGGGGAGAAATCGCAGGTGTTAAGGGCCCTCGGATTGGGATCCGTTCTGCGGACTCTCGCCAGGGATCGCGCTCGGGTAGTCATCCATACGGTCGATGGCGGTCCACGGCTTGAGGGAGTCATCGATCGCGTGGGAAAGGATTTTGCGGAGATTGCTGTGGTACTGCCGGGTGAGGCGCGGCGCGCGGCCACGGTGTCGGCTGTCTATGCGGTCCCGTTCGCTGGCATAGCTGCGGTTTCTTCGCGCTGAGGGCAAAGACGGACGCGGGTGGCCTACACCGAATGCGCGGTCAGCGCTGCAAGGAGGCGCTACACATCCTGCTCGACGTGCAATCCTTCCTTCACGCTGGCGGCAGTCTTTTGGTAGGCGCGGGCGATGTAGTCCTCGAGAACCTGGGTCTCGACCCGCCACTGCCCTCTGCCACCCACCTGAATGGCCGGTAGTTCACCCGAGCGCACCAGCGCGTAGGTCTGCGACGAGGAGATATTGAGCACCTCACCAACATCCGCGAGGGTCATAAATCGTTTCTGTGCCACGAAAGCCGCCTTCCCTTCGTACAAGGCAGGAAACCTTATCTGTACATCTTGCCACCTCGGAGGCGCGGTCGGTGCCGTTATCCACAGTTTGACGTCAATCGTGCAAAGTCGTTTCCGTTTGCCGTGCCCCTGAAAGACAATTGGTTTTTGAAGCGCGTGGTCTCACCGCGCTTCGCCTAAACGGCAGCACCAGGGGAGTAGGGGAAACAACGCGTGAGTCTCACATTCGATAGTCCGGCAAATGCGGATACGCCACTTCGGCTGCGCAAGCCCTCATGGAAGGATCCGCGGTTGCTCGTCGGGCTGCTGCTGGTGTGTGTGTCCATCGCCGGGGTCATAGTCATTGTCGAGAATGCGGATAGGACGGTCGGCGTCTATGCAGCCAGGAAGGACCTTCCCGTCGGTCAGGAACTCACAGAGGATAGCCTGCGGGTCGTGCCGGTGCACCTGGGCGAGGTTGAGGGATCCTATGTGACCGTGAGCGATGGGCTGCCTCACGACGCTGTGGCTCAGCGCATGCTTTCAGCGGGAGAGCTCCTCCCTGCGTCCGGTATCGGATCCGCCGATGCTCTCGACCGGAAGCCGGTGGGCTTGACCATCGAGGAGCCGCTCCCGATAGGCACTGCCATCGGGGATCGCGTCGACGTGTGGATCTCCCCGCGAGGAGAGGGGAACGAGTTTTTGGAGCCGGAGTTGCTGCTTGAAAGCGCCGAGATCTATGACTACTCAGAACAGGATTCCGCGTTGGGCGCTACCCAGTCGGCGCGGGTGTTCGTGCTCGTCGGTGAAGAGAGCCTCCCGGCTCTTCTCGATGCGCTTTCCAATGAAGCCAAGATCGCAGTTCTCGTCAACGCGGGCAGCACAAAGTGACTATCCCCGTAGTGACCGTAGGGCGTTCAGCCAGCGACTGCGTAACAGGCCTTGAACAACTGCGCGGACCGGTCACTGTGGTTCGCCGCTGCGACGAATTCGCCGACATGATCGCAGCTTGCCAGACCGGAGTTGCGCGCGCTGCGATAGTTGCAGTCGACGCCGGCGAGATAACGACGACTCTGGTCGAGCGCCTGCGCGCGGCGGAAGTCGCCATTGTCGCGTTGGCAGACGACGACGACGCTCGGGAACGGATGCGCGCGCTAGGCGTGCGACACACCCGCTCGGCGATAGATCCGGGTGTACTTGCGGAGGAGGTCGCTGCTGCTGTAGCCGACTTGGAACAGCATCGCAGCGGCGTTCCGAGCGTTGCTTTTGCTGACCCGTCGTACGCTCTAGCCCCGATGATTCCGCCCTCTGGTCAAAGTCAGGAACCGGCTGGCGACGGAACCGTGATTGCTGTCTGGGGCCCTACGGGTGCCACTGGCCGCACTACGGTCGCAGTCAATATCGCGGCGGAACTGGCCGCGACGGGCTCTCGGATCCTGTTGATGGACGCAGACACATACGGCGCGAGCGTGGCCGCTTTCCTTGGGCTCCTGGATGAGTCAGCCGGCATCGCTCAAGCCTGCAGGATCGCGGATCAGGGAGTATTGGACCCACCTTCTCTGAAGCGGGTGTGTGCTGAGGTGAACGTAGGAGGAAATTCTCTGTACGTCCTGACAGGCGTCACGCGGGCGGATCGGTGGGCAGAGGTAAGGCCTTCGGCGCTCTCCGCTTTGCTTACTGTTGCGCGTTCTGTCTTTGACACCGTTGTCATTGACTGTGCGTTCGGCATCGAGGCTGATGAGGAGCTGAGCTTTGATACCCTCGCTCCCCGCCGTAACGGGGCAACTCTGCGTTGTCTTGAACTCGCGGACGAGGTGTACGCGGTGGGTTCGGCGGACTCCGTTGGAGTGCCTCGACTGGTTCGAGCTCTTGCGGAACTGGATGAAGCGGTGCCAACCGCAGTGCCGCGAGTCGTCTTCAACAAGGTGAGGGCGGCTTCTGTGGGTCGATCACCTGATCGGCAGTTACGGGAGGCATGGGACAGGTTCGGTCCATCAACTCCGATCTCGGCTTTCCTGCCGGCAGACTTCGACGCCGCCGACGCCGCCCTCCTCAACGGCGAGGCGCTCTGCGAGACGGCCCCCGGCTCACCGCTCCGAAGTGCCATCGCCGGGCTTGTGGATGCACCGGTTGAACAACGGAGACGGCGCCCTGCTGGCTCATCTCACAACGAAATGAAGTTTTTCGGTAACGGCGTTAGGCTCTCACAGTAAGGGGGTCGCGAAGGGGCGGCCTTTCATCTCGTTACGGAGGCGGTTCATGTCGTCTGGATCCAGCACCACGGAACAGTCCAGCTCTGACACTTCACTCACCGAGTTCTTTCAGCACTACTACCAGCACCTCGCGGATGACGACGCCGGCGCCTACTCGCCGGACGCGCTGACGGAACGGGCGCTCGAGCATCGCTCTGTGGCCTCCATCCGGTCGACCGGTGAGGCGCGAGTGGAAGTGTTCGATCAGGATGACGCGAGCATCGTCATGATCGTCACGGACGACATGCCATTCCTCGTCGATTCCGTGACTGCCGAACTCGTACGTCAGCAAGCCGCCATCCGATTGGTCGTCCACCCGACCTTCGTTGCAGTGCGGAACCGCGCATCGTCAGAACTGCTGAAGCTGCGGCGCGTTCCCTCCTCCGCCGGCTCATCCAGCGGAGATACCGCGGCGTTGCCTAATCTGACTGATCTGGTGGCCGAAGGCGACATCAGTGCGCATGTCGAGTCCTGGATTGCGGTGGAGGTGGCCCGAATCGTCGACGAGACCCGGCGGGCTGAACTTATCGAGGGTCTGTACCGGATTCTCTCGGATGTGCGTGCCGCCGTCGAGGACTGGACGGCAATGCGAATCAAGCTCCGTGAGGTATCGGACACGCTGAAAAGCGTCCCAGACAACGCGGGTGTTCCAGGTCTGGATCAGGCACAGGAACTCCTGGCCTGGCTGGACCAGGGCAACTTCACCTTTTTAGGCTTCAAGGAATACGACCTTGAAACCATCGACGGGGAGGACGTTCTTCGTGTCCGCGACGACAGCGGGCTAGGCCTGTTGCGCCATCCGATTGACGGTCGGCCTATCCAGCATCTGACTCAGGCCGGACGCGCAAAGGCTCGGGAAAAGCAGCCGCTCGTCATCACCAAGGCGAACTCAAGGTCGACCGTCCACCGCGCTGCCTACCTCGACTACATCGGGATCAAGCGATTCGATCAGCAGGGGAACGTCTGCGGTGAACGGCGCTTCATTGGACTGTTCGCAACCAGCGCTTACACCGGATCCGTCCGCAATGTGCCGATCATTCGGGACAAGGTGAACGAGGTCCTGCACCGATGCGGATTCCCGTCCGACTCCCACTCAGGCAAGGACTTGCTTTCGATCCTGGAGACCTATCCGCGGGACGAGCTGTTTCAGATAGACGTCGATGATCTGGTCACTACAGCCATGGGCATCCTGCGTCTACAGGAGAGGCGCCGTACCAGGCTGTTCCTACGTCCTGACACGTACGGGCGCTTCATGTCCGCTCTTGTCTACCTTCCGCGGGACCGCTACACAACCAGCGTTCGGCTGCGGATAGAAGACGAGTTGCGTCGTACCTTCAATGCCGAGTCCATCGACTACGAGGCGCGGATGAGTGAGTCAGCCCTCGCGCGACTGTTCTTCCGGATTCGGCTTCCCAAGGGCGCTGAAGTGGCACATGTCGAGTTGGCGGAGTTGGAACAGCGCCTTGTGATGGCTGCTCGTTCCTGGTCCGAGGGAATTGACGAGGTGGCACGGAACCGTCTGAGCCGACAGGAGGCAGAGCAGTTCTCCAGCCTATGGGCGGAAGCCTTTCCAGCGGCTTATCGAGTGGACTATGAAGTCGAAGACGCGCTCGAAGACATCGAGCGCTTCTCTATCTACGACCGCACAGATACACCTGGTCCGATCATGCACGTTTACGTGCCGACGGGAGCGGGTGAGCACCTGGAGGAGGACGCGCGGCTCAAGCTCTACTTGACCGAGCCCAAGAGCCTCAGCCAGATCCTGCCTTTCCTGCATAATCTCGGACTGGAGGTGCTCGACGAGCGTCCCTTCGAGATCGAGCGTTCTGATGGCCGGGATTTCTTCCTCTACGACCTGGGCTTGCGATATCCGGCCGGCATCGATCCGGAAGGCACCGGGGAATTGTTGGAGGGCGCATTCGCTGCTGCCGTCGCCAACGCCAGTGAATCAGACTCGTTCGACCGACTCGTGCTGAAGGAGAACCTTCACTGGCGAAAGGTCGCCATCCTTCGCAGCTATGCCAAGTACATGCGCCAGATGGGCAATATGAACTCGTATGGCTTCATCAGCGATACCCTTTTGGCCAACCCTGAAGTGACACGCAGATTGGTCGGGCTCTTTGAGGCCCGATTTGATCCGGATCTCAGTTCGACGCAGCGAGCAGAGGCCACGGCGCTGGTGCGTCAGGAACTGGATTCCAGTCTTGAGCAAGTCCCGACACTCGATGCAGACCGTGTGCTGCGGACATTCGCCAATGTTATCGAAGCGACCCTTCGCACGAACTACTTCCAGAACAAGCGCCACATCAGTTACAAGCTGAGCACTGCTGCGATCGACGGCGCTCCGCATCCCCGTCCGAAGTTCGAGATTTGGGTGTATTCGCCTCAGATCGAGGGTGTGCACTTGCGCTTTGGAGATATCGCCCGTGGAGGTCTGCGGTGGTCCGATCGTAGGGAAGACTTCCGAACGGAGATACTCGGCCTCGTCAAGGCCCAGACGGTGAAGAACGCCGTGATCGTGCCCACCGGAGCGAAAGGCGGTTTCTACGCCAAGCAATTGCCGGATCCTGCCCAGGACCGGGCCGGCTGGATGGCGGAAGGTCAGGCAAGCTACCGAACATTCATCCGAGCCCTTCTCGATGTCACCGACAATCTGGTGACCACAGAAGAGGGCGAGCAGGTAGTCCCACCCGAAAGGGTGGTTCGGCATGACGGGGATGACAGCTACCTGGTGGTTGCGGCGGACAAGGGCACCGCATCGTTCTCGGACATAGCGAATGAACTTTCAGCGGAATACGGCTTCTGGCTGGGTGATGCCTTCGCCTCCGGCGGCTCCGTCGGGTACGACCACAAGGCAATGGGCATCACTGCCCGCGGCGCCTGGGAGTCGGTGAAGCACCACTTCAGCGAATTCGGCGTCGATACGCAGACCGAGGACTTCACGGTTGCCGGTGTCGGAGACATGAGCGGCGACGTCTTCGGGAACGGCATGTTGCTGTCGGCACACATCCGACTAGTTGCGGCCTTCGACCACCGGCATATCTTCCTCGATCCCAATCCGGACGCATCGGCGTCGTTCGCTGAGCGTAAGCGGCTCTTCGAACTGCCCCGGTCCAGCTGGGCGGATTACAGCCCTGAACTGATCAGCGACGGCGGCGGCGTATATGCGCGTAACGTGAAATCCGTTCCTATCAGCGAGCAGGTGCGGGCGGCGCTTGGTCTGGACGAGTCCGTCATTGCGTTGAGTCCTCCGGAGCTTCTGCGAGCAATCCTCACTGCCCCGGTCGACCTCCTCTACAACGGTGGAATCGGTACCTACGTCAAGGCTTCAACCGAGACCCACAGCGATGTCGGAGACAAGGCAAACGACGCGATCAGGGTCGACGGTAACCAGTTGCGGGCACGGGTCGTCGGTGAAGGCGGAAACCTCGGGATGACGCAGCGCGGACGGATCGAGGCGGCACTCAGTGGAGTGATCCTCAATACGGACGCGATCGATAATTCAGCGGGCGTTGACTGTTCCGATCATGAGGTCAACATCAAGATCTTCGTTGACCGGATGGTGCGTATCGGCCGCCTCCGGGCGGACGAGCGTGCTCAGTTCCTCCACTCAATGACTGATGAAGTAGCCGAGCTCGTTCTGCAGGACAACATTGACCAGAACGTGCTGCTGCTCAATGACCGGCAGCGGGTTCTCGAGTGGAGCCCCACGTTCGAACGGCTGATGGACTGGCTGGAGTCGCACGCGGACTTGAATCGCGAACTGGAAGCACTGCCGACCACGAAAGAGCTGAGGGCGCGAGTCGAGCGGGGGCAGGGGCTTACTTCGCCCGAGCTGTCCGTTCTGGCTGCTTATGCCAAGATCGAACTTACCAAGGCGCTGACCAAGAGCGACCTTGCAGACGATCCGTGGTTCAAGGACACGCTTCGTCGTTACTTCCCGCAGCAACTGGTTGAACGCTTCGACGAAGAGCTCGACAGCCATCCGCTGCGCCGCGAGATCATCTCTACGGTCATCGCAAACGACATGGTCAACCTGGGAGGCATCACCTTCGTTTTCCGGGTCATGGAGGAAACCTCGGTCAGCGAGCCTGTAGTGGCGCGTGCATTTGTGGCGCTGCGTGAGATTTACGAGCTTGACCGGATCGTCGGCGAACTCGCCGAACTGCCTCCCAGTTTCCCGGTTGAACACCGGACAGCGGTGCACCTTGATGTTCGACGGCTGTTGGACCGGGCGGTTCGGTGGTTCGTCAACCATGTAGGACGCGGCACAACTGTGCAGGAAGATATCGCAGCCTTCAAGCCGCTCATCGATCCGCTGCGCACCCGACTAGTCAGCTACGTCCGCGGGGGAGACCTGGAGCGGGTTCGCAGCTGGTACCGGCGCGCCGAGGAGTGGGGACTGCCTGACTCGATCGCACATTACTGGGCAGAGCAGTTCGAGTCGTTCGCTCTGCTTGACATCGCACTCATTTCCCGTCGTGTCGATGAACCGGTGGAGCGCATCGCAGAGGTCTACTATGCGATCTACGACCGCTTCAATGTGGACGATCTGCTCGAACGCATCACTTCGCTGCCGAGGGAAGACAGATGGCAGGCGCTGGCTCGCGCGGCCCTGCGGGATGACCTCTACTCCACGGTGTCCGAGATGACTGTCTCCGTCATGAACAGTTCGGCACAGATGGCATCGTCTGACGCCTCGAGCAGGCTTCAGGAGTGGGAGCAGCTCAACGCAGAACACTTGGAACGGGCGAAAAAGATGTTCGCTGAGGTGAATCAGCTTGAGCGCGATGATATGGCGTCGCTCTCCGTTGCATTACGCTTGCTGCGTTCAATCGTGCGGCAGTAAGGAATAAGTCGATGGCAATCTTCACGGATCCAATCCGGGAACATACAGGGTTTGCTCCGGGAGATGCTGAGTGGCTGCACCTGCTGGTGGGAGACTGGCAAATGGTCGCGGACCTCGCGTTCGCCGACCTCGCACTCTGGTTCCCTCTGCACGACGGCGGATACGTTGCTCTTGCACACGTCCGCCCCTCGACGTCCCATACTGTCTTTCACAGCGACTTTGTGGGGGAGCGCATACGGGCTGACCTTCAACCGCTGGTGGACAAGGCTTGGGAGAGCCAGCAGATCGAACGTTCCGGGGAAACCAATTGGACCACCGAGATGGCCATGCGCGTTGAGGCTGTGCCGATGGTGCGAAATGGGCGGACGCTGGCCGTCGTCACCTCGCACATGGATCTCTCCAGCTCGCGTATGCCCTCGAGGTTGGAGTTGACCTATCGTCAGTGTGCGTACGACCTCCTACGGATGGGCACGCTCGGACTTTGGCCCGACTTCGCCACTCCGACGGGATCGAGGCGCGGTGCGCCGCGGGTCGGTGACGGTCTGATCCGGCTCGATGTTGACGGTGTCGTGCAGTACGCAAGCCCTAACGGCGTGTCGGCGTTCCGAAGGCTCGGCGACGTCGAGACGCTGGAGGGCCGTCCGCTCGCGGAGATCGTCACCTCCCTGCTGAAGGACCGCAGGATGGTAGACGAGACGCTTCCGCTCGTGCTCACCGGCAAAATGCCTTGGCGGACGGAGATTGAGTCGCGCGGAGTAAGTCTCTCTTTGCGCGCCATTCCGCTGCGTGACGATAAGGAACGCTTCGGAGCTCTAGTGCTCTGCCGGGACGTCTCCGAGCTTCGGCGCAGAGAAATGGAGCTGGTGTCCAAAGACGCCACCATCCGGGAAATACACCACCGGGTGAAGAACAACCTGCAGACCGTCGCCGCTCTGTTGAGGATGCAGTCCCGGCGCATGGTGAGCGATGAAGCGAAGCAAGGCCTTGAGCAGGCTATGCGCAGGGTGGCCACGATTGCGCTGGTGCATGAAACCCTCTCCCAGGGCCTGTCCCAGAGCGTTGACTTTGATGAACTCATTGCCAGGCAGTTCCGTCTGTCGGCAGAGGTCGCGTCCCCTAACCAGGCCGTGCGGACCGAGAGGTCAGGTGAGTTCGGGGAGCTCCCCAGCGACTTCGCCACCCCGCTGGCACTGGTGATCAACGAGCTGGTGACGAATGCCGTTGAGCACGGTCTGGCCGACAAACCGGGGACGGTGTGGCTAAGGGCGAACCGGAGCGTGAGCGACGAGGGTGAAGTGCTTACGGTTTCCATCATGGACGACGGCGCGGGACTGCCCTCCGAAGGGTATAGCGAAGGCTTGGGCCTGCAGATCGTGCGTACGCTGGTGATGAGCGAGCTTGGGGGAACGATCGAGTGGGCATCACGCGAGGGCGGCGGAACCGTCGTGACAATCGAAATGGGTATCCCCGGAGCCAGTCGCAAGACGGGCGCAATCGGCGCTCCGCCGACCCGGAGCTGATCCTCGCAGGGCAAGGCCGCAAACGCGCTGAAGGGAGGGCATCAGGCGATGCCCTCCCTTCAGCATGTACAAGGTTTGCTAGGAAGCGCGGCGGGCCCGGGCTGCGCGGCGCTTGAGCGCGCGGCGCTCGTCTTCGCTCAGGCCGCCCCAAACTCCGGCGTCCTGGCCGGACTCGATGGCCCACTGCAGGCAGGTGTCTATCACCTGGCAGCGGCGGCAGACGCTCTTCGCTTCCTCAATCTGAAGCAGGGCGGGCCCTGTATTGCCGACCGGGAAGAACAGCTCCGGGTCTTTGTCTAGGCAGGCAGCGCGGCTACGCCAGTCCATGCTGATCACTTTCTCCTTACGACTCGCGAGCTTTGTGAAAACATTCACGAGGGGTGTCATAGTAAAGGGGGCCACTACGGCCCCCGCATTTTCCTTCATAAAGGCTGTCACGTTACGCGGGCGCAAACAAGGGGTAACGAACAGGTAATCGCCTCAAACGGTGAGGGATGCGTCACACAGTTGACATCGAGGCAAAGCGGTCGTAGATGTCATCGACTATGTCCGGTAGTGTGCCACTGTGTCAAGACCCGTACCCCTGTCCCAGCCTGACGGAAGCACGCGGCCTGTTGGTGTGAAGCTCATTGCCCTAATCCTCCTGTGTGAGGCAGCAGGGCTGCTCGCAATTGCCGGGTGGTTTGCCCTCGGTCTTCTGACCAGCACGCCTGCGTCCCTCGGTGGTGCAGTGTTCATGCTGGTCCTTCTGCTTGTCTTCGCCGTGTGGCTCCTCGTCGTCGGTCACTTCTTCTTTCGGGGATATCGCTGGACCCGTTCAGCGGCGCTGGTGTTCCAGTTTTTCGTCATAGTTGTAGCGATTCCCACGCTGACAAGTGGCGTGATTTGGGTCGGCCTCCTGCTTCTCGTCCCTGCAGTAGTGGTGACGCATCAACTCTTCACGCGTCCCGTCATGACGTACACGCGCAGGTCCGGCGACGGTATACCGATGCTCTAGGGCTCTCGTTGACAGGTGTTCCATCTAGTCAGGAGCCCGTTTCAGGTGCAGAGCGCGATCTGAATCTCCGTCGACCCACGTGAGTTGACCAAAATGCCGCGACCGGGTGGAGCCTTGCCGTCTACGTCAACACGGAGGCCGAACCATTCTCCGTCCGTTTGCGCCCGAGGGCCGAGAATAACGCCTAAAGGGTTGACGCGCAGGCGGGTCAGTGCAGGGCTCGTGCCCAGTGCAGGTGAGGGTGAACCGGCGAATACTGCCCTGGCGCCGGTTGACACCATAGCGGCGAGAGTCTGGTGTGTTTCTCGGGACAGCTGGTCGGCGTCGTCGATTAGCAGCAGATCCTCTGGGCCGGCTACTTTCGAAGCACGCTGCCAATAGGCTTCCGGGTCTTCTCCTGCTGCTGGTCGTGAACATCGAACCGACCGCGGGGCCGTCTGCGCGATGAGATCAAGGGCCTGCGATTTGCCTGTTCCTGCAGCTCCCACAAGCAGAGCGACAGCACGCTGCGGCAGATCGATGTGAACCGTTGCCAAGTCGTCTCCACCTACGCCAATCGGAACATGTACCACCCGTGGACGCGCGGTTGCTGAAGATCGGAGGGACGCGCTGCTGACGGAGCTGGGCAGCGTTGACACTTTGAACGGGGGGCGGGTTGGAGACGTTGACGGCCCCACCGCAGAGGCGGTGAGCAGTTGGGCCACCGAGCCGATGTCTGTACTGAGTCTTCCCTGCACGAAAGCGCGACCGGGGACAGCATCCATCGGCGGTAACTTCGGCCAGCTGAGCAACGATTCCGGGCTGGCATCGAAGGGCAGGTAAAGCCGGTTGGGCAGCAGCGTGAAGAACCTGCTGGCGATGAGTTCGCGTTCACCCGCGATGATGAGGGTGATTCCGCACGCTTCACCGTCTCGGGCGATGTCTTGTAAAGCGTCTTCCGCCCAGGCGAAGCGTCCCGACCGAAAGGCCGCGGCCCACCGGCCCCACCCGGTGACAACCACTGTGATCGACGATTCTTCAACCGAAGTCCCGACTTCCCCAAGTCGGTCAGCGACAAGTTCGGCGATCCGCTGAAGCACCCGGGCTGCTCGCTTAACTTCGGAGGGGGTCACGTAGGCACCGACCTGAGGAGCGTGCCTGAAGGATCGCAGCGCTGAGGTGGCATCGAGCAGGTAGAGGTGCCGGTCGGGGAGCGCGCGAAGGTGCTCTGCGGTGACGGCGGGAACCACAACCTCAAGTCCTCCGCTGCCCTGACCCAGGAAAGCAAGATGGGCGTGGCGGGCGGGATTCCACGCCAGAGACCGTTGTTCTTGTTTCTCCGGGATATCAAGGAGCCCCAACTGAAGGACATCGGGCGGGAGTGTCTGCGGTAGCACGACCATCGCGGGCAAAGGTGGGAGCACCGGTTGGCGTAGCGCCGGAAGCGGTAAGCTTCGGGCCACGTCGACTGCAGTCCGCACGATGACCCGAAGACCGTCCTTTCCGGCGAGGGCTTTCGGCACTGCGACGGGGTTGCCTGCCACAACCGACGGGCCTGCCGACATCGCCGCGGTGAAGGTGAGGATCGACGCCGACGGCCACGAAGGGTCTGCATCCGTCGTCGCTGTCTGGAACTCGACTGGCGGTGCCGACGCTACGCGCAGGTACCCGCGTCCGGGTGAACCAATCGGGAGGGAACTGGCGACCGGCGAGTCGAGGACGTCCTGCGATTCCATCGCAGACTGCATTCTCAGGGCAACGCTTGCCGTAATGTTGGTGCGGATTTCCGACGTGACTGCGCCCTGCGGACGTTGTGTTGCAAGCAACAGGTGCATTCCGAGGGATCGGCCGAGAACGGCGATCCGCATGAGCTCATGAACGGAACCCGGGACCTCCTCGCTCAGAATTCGGAACTCGTCAATCACTATGACGAGGCGCGGTAACTGTTCCGCTGATTTCCCGCGATGCTCGCGGTAGTCCGATGCTCCAGTCTCCGCGAAGGCACGTTCCCTGCGCTTGACCTCGGCGGTGAGCGAGACGAGAGCGCGCGAAACGTCGGCGGGGGACAGGTCGGTAAGAATGCCGGTCACGTGGGGGAGCGAAGCGAGGGCGCCGAGTCCGGAACCTCCCTTGAAATCTATGAAGAGAAAGTTCAGGTTGGCGGGCGAATACTTCATCGCAAGACCCAGGACCATCGTCCTGAGGAATTCGGATTTTCCGGAGCCGGTTGTGCCCGCTACGAGCAGGTGAGGGCCATCAGCTACGAGGTCGAGGGTGACGGGCGCGGAAGCCGACGAACCGACTGGCGCGCCCAGATGCGTGCCGTCCCAAGGCTCGCACCACCTCGCCGCGATGCTCGCATCGTCGGTCGTGATCAGATCTTTCAGCGTTACCGCGGCAGGGATTGACCCGTCCGCTGGGCTCACAGTGGTCCGACCGCCACGGGCGGCGACCGCGCGAGCCAATCCCTCGAACGTCTCACCATGCATGTTATCAGGTTCGAAGGTGAGCGATCCAGCCGGGCTGGAAAGCTTCGGCTCGGCAGAGAAGTAATCCGCGGTCCACGGCCCATCCTTAGATCCCGTGGATGACACGAAATGCAAGATTCGCAGCCCGGGCGTTGACACCACAGGGTCTGCGTCAAGCAACACAAGGGAGGAGTATCGGCCGGTTGCGAGGAGTTCGATGAGACGATCAGGATGTGCAACGAGCGTGACGCCCGGCAGAAAGCGAGCCGCCGCCGGTAGCTGTGAAATTGACCCGAAGCACAATATCTCTTCCGCCTCTCTGGCCGTGGCGAGTTGGAGGAGTAGGAGATGGGCAACGCGGAGGACTGTCTCGCCCGGGCCTCGAACGAGCAGGTGCAGTGGCTTTCCACCATTGGGTTCCGTTAGGGGCAGAAGCACAGGCATCCCCTTGAGGCACGGCGATCTCCAGCCCGGGGCCTTCGACCCGAGCGCGATATTTGCGGGCTGATCAGCAGTTCCCAACCGCAAGTACAAGCCTGCGGAGGATGAGTGGGAGGGCTGAATCGAGGGGTGTACGAGCGGCTGCAAAGCAGCGGCTGCCAGCAACCCGACGTCGGGTGCCGCGCACCGTCGTCGTGCGCTGTCCGCAGCTACAGCGGCAGCGACAGCTGCCCCGAACGCACGCGTCTTCCTGCGCCCGTTGACCAGTGGGACCAAGCCGGTGACAGCGGATAGTGCGCTGAACGCGAGGAAAAACCACATACCGGTGGCGACTGCCAAACCTATCCCGAGCACAAGCGGCAGCAGGGATGTGAGGATCAGCAGGCGCTGGCCCTCAGGAGGCGGAGGAGCGCTCACCTCGCACGGTTCGCTGACGTCCACTGCCGAAGTTGGCTCGGTAGGTGCATCGTTGAGGATGAGAGCGCATCGGCTCCGGCCCATGACAATGTCGGAATCCGTGGACACCACGGTCTCCGCAACCTGTTCTCCGTTCACCCAGACACCGTTCGCGGATCGCCGGTCGCGCAGCGTGAGGGAGTTGTTGGTGACGGACAGGACGGCATGGACTCGCGAGAGTTCGGGATCCTGGATGGTGATATCCGCAGAGCCGCGCCCGATGGTGTATGTCCCGCGGGATAATGAGACAACCTTGCCGGCGTCGGGACCGGAGCGCACAAGGAAGAAGAGATTTCCTGGACGGGATGAACTCCCCGCTTGAAGTGGACCAGTCGAGGCCACGATGACTGCCCCTGAGGTGAACGGCGGGACGCCGGGCTGAAGTACGCTGAGCGGCTTCTCGCCGACAAAAAAATGCTCGACGCCGGCCCGCTCCGTGAACTGTTGGTGCAACTGTTCACCGGTGGCCAGGTGCGCCCTCGTGATGACGAGTTCCTCTGTGGCTGCACCTCCAGGCAGGCTTACACCGGGCCCTGCCGCCAGCGTCACATGCAGATCCATGCTGCGAGCCTAGGAGCCCTGAAGTTGGACTTGTTGCGGTGCCGCCTCGTATGTGGATAACCCTCCCCACCGATTGAGTCCGTCCTGCCAGGAACGCCGTACAGTGCGCGGTAAAGTAGTCGGCGGCTCTAGCGCACGGTGCGCCCGATTCGAAGAGCGATTCCTGGAGACATCTGTTGGCTGTTCTGGCAACTTCCCGCCTGGACCGAGCGTCCATTCAAACCACGCGCCCCGCCTCCTATCGGCCGGAAATCCAGGGCCTGCGTGCCCTTGCCGTCCTCATGGTGGTCGTTTATCACATATGGTTCGATCGGGTTTCAGGTGGCGTTGACGTCTTTCTGCTCGTCTCGTCGTTCTTGCTTACGCTCACCTTCATCCGGAAGGTTGAGGAGGGGAAGAAGCTTGACCTGGGGCGTTACTGGCTGCAGCTGTTCAAGAGGCTTTTGCCGTCCGTCGTTGTAGTGCTCCTTGCCACACTCATTGCCACCTATCTGTTCATCCCAAGGTCCCGCTGGACCGAGGTCTTCGACCAAACGTGGGCATCCCTCTTCTATGTGCAGAACTGGCTGCTAGCTGAAAGGTCGGTTGACTACTACGCGGCCGACGACAGCGTTGCAAGTCCCCTTCAGCATTTCTGGTCCCTCTCCGTTCAGGGGCAAATCTTCATCCTCTGGCCTCTGCTTTTCGCTTTATGTGCAGTGATGGCGAAGGCGGCTCAGGTGCGCTTCCGATTCGTGGTCACCGTAATTTTCGGGTCAATCTTCGTTGCTTCCCTCGCCTACTCGATCGCCCAGACTTATGGCAATCAGTCCTATGCCTACTTCGATACGAGGACCAGACTGTGGGAATTCGCTCTGGGCACCCTTCTTGCAGTGGCGCTGCCCTACGTGTCCGCTCCTCGGTTGGTACGGATCGGTGCGGGGTGGATTGCGCTGCTGGCGATGATGAGCGGCGGATTCCTGCTCGATGTGGAACGCCAGTTCCCGGGCTATGTCGCGCTGTGGCCTCTTCTCGCTGCCGGCACGATCATGATTGCCGGACAAACCGGCAGCACAATCGGCGTCGACCGATTGCTCAGCTGGAAACCACTGGTAGGCCTGGGCAATTACTCCTACGCGCTGTACCTGTGGCATTGGCCCATTCTTGTGATTTACCTCGCGTTCCGACAGCGGGCTGAAGCCGGTCCGCTGTCGGGCGTGGCAATTATTGGACTGTCCCTGGTGCTTGCTTACCTGACTACCCGTTTCGTCGAAAACCCAGTGCGGCATGCCACACACTCTGCCCGCCGATATGCGACTGCGGCGGTGGCCATCTCCTGCCTGACAGTTGCAATACCGCTCGGTGGATGGCAGTTGGCGCTGAAGGTTGAGGCCGACCGCTTGAGTGCACAGACCATCGCAGAGAACCCCGGCGCCAGGGTGCTTGCGGGATTGGTCGAACCCAGCTCCAGTTACGACGCGCCTGTCGTGCCACCAGCGGCCGACATCAACGCAGAGTGGGCCTCCCTGCCCGGTAGATGCGGCAATCCCCTCATCACCCACGATGGTGGCGCTCTAACCGGACATTGCAGTGATAACGGCATCGATCCGGCATCGAGCACCCGGACGGTCGTGGTAGTGGGTGATTCGCATGCTGAGCAGTGGCTAGGGGTCATGCGGCCGCTCGCGGCAGAGAATAACTGGACCCTTGTAGCGCTCCTCTACGGCGGTTGTGACTTCGGCATCCCTGCCCAGGACCTGAAAGGGGGATGCCCAGACTTCAACCGTGCAGCCCTGTCCTACCTCGCCGACCTTCAGCCTGATGCCGTTTTCACAGTAGTGACCAGCGCGCACGCGGATACTCCGAGGGACACAGTGGTTCCCGGTTTTGCGCTCGCTGCGGACCGTCTGCAGAAGTTGGGAATCGAAGTGATCGGTGTTCGTGACAACCCGCGCTTTGCATTCAACATGATGACCTGCCTCGAGCAATCAGGCGCAGAAGCATCGGATTGCGGACAGGACCGGAGAACGACACTTGTCGAACAGCCGCCTTTCGAAGAAATTCTTAGCGTAGCGCCGCAGACAGCGCTTATTGACGCGACTGATCTGATCTGCTCGGAGGTTTCCTGCGAGCCGATCGTCGGCAACATGCACGTCTATATCGATGACAATCACCTCACTGAGACTTACGTCGAGTCGATGTACCCGGCTTTCAAAGACCTGTACCAGGAGGCGACCGGGTGGGCGGATATCCGCAAGTGATCCGATAGTCTTGGTCACTGAATCGCTGGGTCGGGTACAAGCCATACAGAAGAGGTTTACTTCGTCGTGAAGATTGCTGTTATTGCTCTTGGGAAGATCGGTCTGCCGCTGGCGGTCCAGTTTGCGTCAAAGGGCCACGAAGTGGTGGGCGTCGATGTCAACGCCAAGGTTGTCGAACTCATCAATGATGCGGTGGAGCCGTTCCCCGGTGAGGCGCATCTGCAGGAGAAGCTCTCCGAACTCGTTCCGGCGGGAAAGCTGCGGGCGACGACTGATTATGCGGAGGCCGTTCCCAACGCTGACGCAGTGGTTCTGGTGGTGCCTTTGTTCGTCGATGCGGACGCGAAGCCGGATTTCGGGTGGATGGACGGGGCAACTGCGGAGCTGGCCAAGCACCTGACCCCGGGCACGCTGGTTTCCTATGAGACGACCCTGCCGGTCGGGACTACCCGCACGCGGTGGAAGCCGATGCTGGAGGAGGGTTCGGGTCTTGTGGAGGGCCAGGACTTCCACTTGGTGTTCTCTCCTGAGCGTGTGCTGACCGGACGTGTGTTTGAGGATCTGCGGAAGTACCCCAAGCTTGTTGGTGGACTGTCCGACGACGGTGCGAAGATCGCGGTCGAATTCTACGAGGCGGTGCTTGACTTTGATGACCGGCCGGATCTGTCCCGCGGTAATGGTGTCTGGGATCTTGGGTCAGCGGAAGCGTCGGAGTTGGCGAAGCTCGCTGAGACGACCTACCGTGATGTGAACATTGGACTGGCTAATCAGTTCGCGCGGTTCGCGGCGACGGCCGGTATCGACATTTATCAGGTGATTGAGGCTTCGAATTCCCAGCCGTACAGCCACATCCACCAGCCTGGCATTGCGGTCGGTGGTCATTGCATTCCGGTGTACCCGCGCCTGTACCTGTGGAATGATCCTTCCGCGACTGTTGTGCGGGCAGCTCGTGAAGCTAATGCCGGGATGCCCGAGTACACCGTCGGTCTGCTGGAAGGTGCCCATGGTGAGCTCGACGGTGCCACCGTCGTCGTACTGGGTGCTGCCTACCGTGGTGAGGTGAAGGAGACAGCATTCTCCGGTGTTTTCGCGACGGTTGACGCGCTGAAGGCGCGCGGCGCGAAGGTGCTGGTACACGACCCGATGTATACGGATGAGGAGTTGGCGTCGCTGGGCTTTGACGCTTACCACGTCGGTGATCCGGTGGATGCCGCGGTCGTGCAGGCTAATCATGCGCAGTATGCGGACCTCACGCCGTCGGATCTGCCGGGGGTCAAGACGTTCATCGACGGCCGGCGTGTCAGCTCGGCGGATAAGTGGGCCGGGGTGACCTACCGGGTCATCGGTAAAGCCTGACTCGCGACGAAAGGTAGTCGATATGACCTACATCGCTGATAGCGCCGACGTTTCCGATCAGGCGGAACTGGGCGAGGGCACGAAGGTATGGCATCTGGCGCAGGTGCGTGAAAACGCGAAGCTGGGTGCTAACTGCATCGTCGGACGTGGGGCCTACATCGGTACGGGCGTCTCGATGGGGGAGAACACCAAGGTTCAGAATTACGCGCTGGTGTATGAGCCGGCCTCACTCGGCAAGGGCGTGTTCATTGGTCCTGCCGTTGTCCTGACCAACGACACGTATCCGCGCTCGGTATCGCCGGACGGTACGTTGAAGAGCGCACACGACTGGACTCCTGTGGGCGTCACCATCGAAGACGGTGCGTCCATCGGCGCACGGGCTGTTTGCGTTGCGCCGGTCACCATTGGCGCGTGGGCTACCGTGGCTGCCGGCGCCGTCGTCACCAAGGATGTTCCCGCCTACGGTCTGATGGCAGGAGTGCCTGCGCGCCGTCTGGGATGGGTTGGTAAGGCCGGTCACCCGCTCAAGGAGCAGGACGGGTTGTGGGTCTGTCCCGAGACCGGCGAGAAATATAGCGAAACAGACGGAACACTGGCACCAGTAGAGGATCAGAAATGAGCACAGGATTCATTCCGGCGGCTAAGCCGATCGTGGGGGACGAAGAGCGCGCAGCCGTCGATGCAGTGCTTGTGTCGGGCATGCTCGCGCAGGGCGCCGAGGTTGCGCAGTTCGAGAAGGAGTTCTCGGAGGTCCTTCTTGATGGCCGGGCTTCCGTGGCGGTGAACTCGGGGACGTCCGGGCTGCACCTTGGTCTGCTGGCTGCGGGGATCGGGCCGGGCGATGAAGTGATCGTTCCCTCTTTCACGTTCGCTGCTACCGCGAATTCGGTGGCACTTACCGGTGCGACGCCGGTCTTCGCCGACATTGAACTGGACCATTACTGCCTGGACATCGCCCATGTGGAATCGCTGATCTCAGACAAGACCAAGGGAATCATGCCGGTGCATCTGTACGGGCACCCGGCGAACGTCGTGGCGTTCCGGGAACTCGCTGATGCGCGTGGGATCAAGCTGTTTGAAGATGCTGCGCAGGCGCACGGCGCGGGGATCGATGGCCGTAAAGTCGGCACCTTCGGTGATTTCGCGATGTTCTCGCTCTACCCGACGAAGAACATGACATCGGGCGAAGGCGGCATGGTCTCCACAGGAGATGCGACCGTCGAGCGGAACCTCCGCCTGCTACGGAACCAGGGCATGGAGCGCCAGTACGAGAACGAGCTGGTCGGTTTCAACGCACGTATGACCAATCTGCATGCAGCCATTGGACGGGTTCAGCTGACCAAGGTTCTGGGTTGGACCGCGCAGCGTCAGGCCAACGCGAAGTTCCTCACCGATAACCTCGAAGGTGTTGGAACGCCGGTAGTAGCCGACGGCGCCGAACACGTGTACCACCAGTACACCATCCGGGTTTCCGGTGACCGCGACGGTTTCGCTGCCGCGCTCAAGGACGAATACAACATCGGCAGCGGGGTTTACTACCCGATCCCGAACCACCGTCTCCCCTCGTTCAATCGCACTGAGGACCTGCCCAACACGGAGATCGCCGCACGCGAAGTGCTCTCCCTTCCTGTTCATCCCTCACTCGATGACGAGGATCTGGACCGGATCGTCACCGCGGTGAACAAGCTCGCCGGAGCGGGCGCGTAATGGGGGATCTGCGGGTCGGGATCATCGGTCTCGGGATGATGGGCCGCCACCACGCGCGCGTCACCCGTGAACTTGACGGTGTCCAGCTGGTCGCGGTCGCCGATGCGTACGGTGATCCCCACGGCGTTGCCGGGGATCTGCCGCTGTGCGGTTCGGTTGACGAGCTGATTGCGCAGGGGATCGACATGGCCGTGTGCGCAGTGCCCACCGGCCTGCACGAGGAAGTCGGCCTGGCCCTCGCGGCAGCCGGAGTGCACACCATGGTGGAGAAGCCGATCGCTTCGACCATCGAAGGCGGTGTCAAACTCGCGGACGCGTTCGAGGCCGCAGGACTGGTCGGCGCCGTCGGACACATTGAACGGTTCAACCCCGCCCTGCAGTCACTGCGCTCCCGCATCGAGAACGGTGACCTCGGCGACGTTTACCAGATCGCCACCCGCAGGCAGGGGCCTTTCCCATCGCGCATCGCCGACGTCGGCGTCGTCAAGGATCTCGGCACCCATGATATTGACCTGACAGCCTGGTTGGCGCAGTCGCCCTATCAGTCCGTCTCGGCGCGTACCAGTACCCGGTCCGGACGGCCCCACGAAGATATGGTGACCGCGTCATGCCAGCTCGAAAGCGGTGTTATCACCTCACACCTGGTGAACTGGCTGTCCCCAATGAAGGAACGGCTCACCGTCGTGACAGGGGAGAAAGGCGCGTTCGTCGCTGACACCCTCACCGCCGATCTCACCTTCTACGAGAACGGCACCATCAACACCGAATGGGAAGCCGTCTCCAACTTCCGTGGCGTGAGCGAAGGTAACATCACCCGCCTGGCGCTCACCAAGCGCGAGCCGTTGAAGTCCGAACATGAAGCATTCCGTGACGCTGTCCTGGGAACACGCGATGACGTCGTAACCATGCGCGAAGGCCTGAACACGCTCCGTGTGGCTGAGGCAATGATCGACTCAGCCCGCGCCGGCCAAATGGTGGACATCCCGGCGTGAATCCGCGCATCGTTCTTGCCACCAGACTTTTTCCACCTGAAGTTGGAGCCGCCGCTTTTCGGCTGAAAGCGCTCGTGACTGCTCTGCAGAGTACAGGGGCGTCGGTGACGGTAATGACGACCGTGCCGCCCAATGGGGGCCGTTCGGAGCGTGGCATTTCACGTTGGCCGGTTCTCCGTGACCGCGGGGGGAATGTTCGCGGGTATGTTCAGTATCTGAGTTTCGACCTGCCACTGTTTTTCCGGTTGATCCTGAGCCGCGCAGATGTGATCGTCTCAGAGCCGCCACCCACCACCGGGCTGATCGTTGCTGTGTCCTCCTGGGTGAGGAGGCGGCCTTACGTCTATTATGCGGCGGACGTGTGGACCGATGCCGTGATCGCCATGGGCGCTTCGGCGCCAGTGGTTTCAGTTATGCGTTGGATCGAGGGCGTCGCCCTAAGGAACGCCTCGCATGTGCTTGCCATATCTGACGGGGTGGCGGATCAGCTACCGCAATTCGGTGTTTCGCCGGACAGGGTAATTGTTGTAGGCAACGGTATAGACACTGAGGTTTTCAGCCCGAACGGGCCGCGTGTACTGCCGGGACATCCCTATTTTGTTTACACGGGCACGATGTCGGAATGGCAAGGCGCCGAGGTCTTCATCGAGGCCCTCAAAATGCTTGAAGACGACACAGATGTTCGGTTGTACTTCCTCGGCCAGGGTGCGTCAGAAACAAAACTGCGCGAACTTGCTGAGGAGGTCGTGCCGGGCAGGGTGATCTTTGGCGGGGTGAAGTCCCCCGAGGAGACTGCTTCATGGATCCGCGGAGCCGCTGCTGCGCTCGTCAGCATCGTTCCGGGGAAGGGATACGACTTCGCTAAGCCCACGAAGATCTACGCTGCGGCGGCGTGCGGAACGCCTGTCATATACGCCGGCGCCGGGGAGTGCGCCACCATGGTTGCTGACAACCATCTTGGAGAAAGCGTCGACTACGAGCCGTCCCTGGTTGCGGAGGCAATGCGAAGATTTCTTGCCGGGCAAGACGGGAACTCAGAGTCGCGCATTGACTGGGTGCGGCGCAACGCATCGCTGCGCACGGCTGGTGAGCGGGCTGCCGCAGCCGTATTGGCTGCGCAACCTGCATAGGTTCAGGTACTTGCCGAAGAAGTTCGGCCTAGTGAATTCCGATACTGCCGAGAAGGGCAGCCGCCACCTGGTGTGCTGCCTGTCCCGATCCGTACGGAGCTGCGTTGGTCGCCGATGGCGTCGGCCGGGTGACCGCTGACTTCAGTTCGCTCAAGTCAGCCGACACGAGAACGTTCCAGCCAAGCTCGACCGTCTCAACCCACTCTGTCTCTGGCCGCACAGTTGTACAGGGAACGCGCAGCAGGAACGCTTCCTTTTGCAACCCGCCCGAATCGGTGACTACGCCCGCGGAGTGCTGGACGGCGTTGATTAGTTGCGGGTACGCAAGGGGACATATTGACTTAACCGCGCCCTGATTCAGCGCGATGCCATGACCTTCCGCTAGAGAGCGCAGGCGGGGATGGGCCAGAAGGAGGACAGGTTTGTCCAGACTCGCCAGCTGATCCACAATCTCACCCAGCCGGTCCGCGTCGTTTGTATTGTCTGGACGATGGATGGTGCTGACGTAGTACTGACCCGCAGCGAGGCCTTCGGGAAGCGGCTCGTGCTTTGCCTGCACAGCATCCCTGGTCCGGTACAGCACATCGGTCATAACGTCTCCGACCAGTACGCTGCGGCCAGCCAGACCTTCCGTTGCGAGGTGTTTCATTGCAACTTCGGTGGGTGCGAGGAGGAGATCGGCCGCGTGGTCGGTCAGCACCCGGTTATGCTCTTCCGGCATCCGTCGGTTGAACGAGCGCAGCCCCGCCTCCAGGTGCGCTACCGGAATGTGCATCTTGACTGCGGCTACGGCGGCCGCGAGCGTCGAATTAGTGTCGCCATAGACGAGCACCCAGTCTGGCCGGGTTTGCTCGAGTACCTCTTCAAGCCCTGCCAGCATGGCCCCTGTCTGCCGTCCGTGCGTTCCCGAGCCCACGGCCAGATTGAAGTCCGGTGCGGGGATACCAAGATCCTGGAAGAAGACATCTGACATCAATTCGTCATAGTGCTGTCCGGTGTGCGCTATGAGATGGTCGGCTTTGCCCCGGAGTGCGGAAGCGATCGGCGCCAACTTCACGAACTGAGGGCGCGCGCCTACAACGCTGAGAATTTGCATGGGTTCCACTCTAGTTCCTGATGCTCCGGCGCTCAGGTCGCCGAGATCAGGAGCTCCTTGACTACAGTCCGTTCTGCATCTTCATCGGTTTCCGAGCTGAGGGCACGGGCGCTCGCGTGTGCGTTCTGCTTGAAGGCGGCAATGGCTTCCCTGCTCAGTGAGCCGATAGCTCGCGCAAGGGCTTCCGGCGAGAAATCTTCTGCTATTGCACCGAGCTTGTACTGCTCAATGAGGCGCGATGTCTCTGGAGATGGGCTGAAAACGATCGCAAGCCTGGCCTGCACAAAGTCAAAGAACTTGTTGGGAAGCATGAGAGCGTGATTGCGGGTCTGCGGTGGAAGACTGAATATCCCGACGTCATACGCGTTAAGAACGTTGGGAAGATCATCCGGAGCCACCGGCGGCAGGAGCCGTACGTTGCCGTAATCTCTCGCCAAACCCTCCAGATGAGCCTTGTATTTCCCGCCGTCGCGCGCTGGAACCAGATAGAGGTCCAGCGTGTAGCCCCGTCCGAGCATTCCAACTGCTTGCATCATCCCTTCGAGGTTTCGCCCCGGTACAGCTGCTCCACTGTGAACCAGTCGGATGGTGCCAGGCAGCATCGGCGATGGCTCGACGTCGACGAGTCGGCGGGCGTTCCGAACTGTCACCGTCTGGATTCCGAACTGGGCACGATAGAGGGCGGCGATCGAATCGTTGACCACGGACACAGCTGTGACGTGGGGGAGGTGCCGAGCACATACCCAGGTCATGAAGGGTTTGATCAGGATCTTCCAGGACAGAACGTGCACCCGCTCTTCTGGCGCCCACTCGTGCATGTCGCCCCAGACGGGTGTGCCCTCTCCCGCTATTCGGCGGGCCAAGGGGAGTGCTCGAGCTTCATTTGCAACGACTAGATCCCAGTCGCCTTGGGCGAGGTTAAGGGCCCTCTTCACAGCTGGGGCTCGGAATTCGACCAGCCGATACAGACGCGCCGCCAAGAGGGCCACACCAAGGGGCGTTTGAGGTAGTGACGGCAGGTCGGACTCGATTTCGAGGTGATTCGAAGCACCTTCTGGTTTGGTTCCGTACCCTACGGTCGTCACGTCACCGAACTCCGCTAGAACCGCGATCTGCCGAAGCACCCGCGAGTCTGCACGGATATCGGAAAAGGAGATGCAAAGGATCCTGGGACGCATGGCACCACTGTAGTTGGGCATACCACCCGTCGGCACGCCAATGTTGGGTCGGGTAACCTAGACCGGGCGGGGAAACCTGCCGCGCTGCTGCTCATCCATTACAGGAGACTTTGTGAACGTTGACCTTATCGTCGTAGGTTCCGGCTTTTTCGGCCTCACAGTGGCCGAGCGTGCTGCCGAGGAACTCGGCCTGAAGGTCGCAGTGTTGGACCGCCGCCATCACATCGGCGGCAACGCCTACAGCGAAAACGAGAAGCAAACGGGTATAGAGGTGCACCGCTACGGAGCGCACCTCTTTCATACTTCCAACGAACGCGTGTGGGAATACGTCAATCGCTTCACCGACTTCACGAGTTACCAGCACAAGGTGTACACGAGCCACAAAGGTGAGGTGTACCCGATGCCGATCAACCTTGGAACTATCAACCAGTTCTTCCGCGCTTCAATGGGTCCCAGTGAGGCGCGGGCGCTGATTCAGGAGCAGGCAGGGGAGCTCGCTGGGACAGATCCCGAGAATTTGAATGACAAGGGAATCCAGCTCATCGGCAGACCGCTCTATGAAGCGTTCATCAAGTACTACACGGGCAAGCAGTGGCAGACCGATCCCAAAGACCTTCCGGCAGAAATCATCTCGCGACTGCCTGTCCGTTACACCTATGACAATAGGTACTTCAACGACAAGTACGAGGGCCTTCCAATTGACGGTTACACCGCCTGGATTGAACGCATGGCTGCGCACCCCAACATCACTGTGGAATTGAACACTGACTTCTTCGATGATGGGCACCCGTATTCCCGAACGGCCACCCGTGGCCAGGTTCCAGTTGTATATACGGGCGCTGTTGACCGGTACTTCGATTACGTCGAGGGTGACCTGTCATGGAGGACCATCGACCTTGAGGAGGAGGTGCTCCCGATCGAGGACTTCCAGGGCTGCCCGGTGATGAATTATCCCGACGAAGACGTTCCCTACACTCGCATCCACGAGTTCAGGCACTTCCATCCGGAGCGGGATTACACAAAGGATGCGACAGTTATCATGCGTGAGTTTTCGCGGTTCGCCGAGAAGGGTGATGAACCGTACTACCCCATCAACACCGAAGCCGACCGCAGGAAGCTCCTGGCATATCGGGACCTTGCCAAAGGCGAGGACATGGTCCTGTTCGGCGGACGTTTGGGAACCTACAAGTACCTCGACATGCACATGGCCATCGGGTCCGCGCTGTCCATGTTCGATAACAAGATCAAGCCCCACTTCAACGGTGGCGCAACGCTCGAGAGTGGGGGAATCGACGCATGAGTACTCCTGCAGTTGTGAATGATCAGATGAGCAGCCCCGACCAGGAACAGACTTGGCGGACAGTCCACAGAGTTGTGTTTCCGGAGGGCGGCGACGTGGACACCATGCCGCTATATGCCGACTTCAACAGCCCGCGGCGGGTACGACCGGAGCCGGACGGACAGTCCTCGAAGGGAACGTCCGCGACCGCCCTGCCTGCCGAGACCCACCCTGATTACGTTCTCAACCGCCGTCAACTGGCACTTCCGCCGCGCGAACGGGTGTCGATGGGCACCTACTTCAATGCATTCCCGGCCAGCTACTGGCGCGCGCACACGGGCATCCGCACGGTTCGGCTGAGCGTCACTCTTGATGCCGATGCAACTATCGCCATCTACCGATCCACAGCTCGCGGAATCGTAAACAGGGTCAGTAGCCAGAAGGTCGGTGCGGCGGAAGGCCACTCGCTGACCGTCGACCTGCCGCTCGCCAACTTCGGCGACGGCGGCTGGTACTGGTTCGATCTTTCTGCACACGATGATCAGGTCACCCTTCAGGACGCTCACTGGAGTGTCCAAGCGCCTCAGCACGTTGGCACCGGCAAACTCACAATCGCGGTCACCACGTTCAATCGGCCGGACTACTGCGTTCGAAATTTGAAGACCATCGCTTCATCCGCTGAACTGATGGACGTCATTCACCGCGTCATCGTCACGGATCAGGGAACGCAGAAGGTAGCCGCAGAAGAAGGGTTCGCCGAAGCGGAAGCCAGCCTTGGTGGAAGGCTGGTCGTTGTGAACCAGCCGAACCTGGGCGGCTCGGGCGGTTTCGCCAGGGGCATGCTGGAAACCATCAACGACTCCGAGAGTAGCTACGTCATGCTGCTCGATGATGACGTCGAGATGGAAACAGAGGGAATTCTGAGGGCGGCGCAGTTCGCTGACTTCACGACGGAGCCCACCATCGTGGGCGGCCACATGTTCAACCTCTTTGAGCGCTCCGTTATGCACCACTTCGGCGAATCCGTGGATTGGTACCGCTTTCGCTACGGATCCTCGCCGAACACGGAAGAGGCTCACGACTTCGCAGCGAGCAATCTGCGTGACACCCCGTGGATGCACCGCCGGATCGACGTCGATTACAACGGGTGGTGGATGTGCCTCATTCCCAGCGAGATCATCAATAGCATTGGTCTGGCACTGCCTGTCTTCATCAAGTGGGACGACGTCGAGTACGGTATCCGTGCACAGGCGAACGGGTACCGGACTGTCACGCTGCCCGGCGCCGCCGTATGGCACATGCCGTGGACCGAAAAAGACGACACGATCGACTGGCAGGCGTACTATCACCAGCGCAACCGGTGGCTCGCGACCCTCCTGTACTCGCCGTACAAGCGGGGCGGGCGGATGCCTCAGGAAAGTCTCGCTGTGGACGTGCGTCACCTTCTGTCCATGCAGTATTCGTCGGTAGAGCTGCGTTTGCAGGCACTCGAAGACATTTTGGAGGGTCCTGACCATCTGCACCGGTCACTCGGCTCGAAGCTCGGGGAAGTACGCGCGACGCGGGCGCAGTTCGACGATGCACGGGTCGCAGCCGACCCTGCATCCTTCCCCGCGGTGAAGCGCAGCAAGCCGCCACGAAAGGGCAAGGGACCGACGCAGGCCCGCAGCATTCCGGCGGCACTGGTCAAGGTGGCGAGCGGTGTTCTTCACCAGGTCAAGCCCGTTCCGGGAGAGGCCAGGGAACATCCCGAAGAGCACATCGCGGCCATGGACGCTCGCTGGTGGAGGCTCTCGCAGCTGGACTCCGCGCTCGTGACTTCATCCGACGGGTCCGGGGTTTCCTGGCACAAACGCGACACCGGCAAGGCCCGGGAGCTGGCGCTCCGCAGCGCATCGCTTCACCGACGTCTGTTGGCGCAGTGGGACGAACTCGCCGAAGCCTACAAGGCCGCCCTGCCGCAATTCACGTCGCCCACGGTATGGGCTGAGACTTTCTACGCAGCCGGTGCGCACGGAAACAAGGCGGAATGACGGCAGTTTCAGGTGAGCCAGAGGGGCCTGCGCAGGCGGAGCTGAGGGTACCCGGGCGGGGAGCGGGTCTGCGCGATGTCGCTCGCCATCGATTCCTCCTCAAACTCCTGGTCGACAAGGAGATCAAGGTCCGGTACCGCGGATCGGTGCTTGGGCTTCTCTGGTCCTATGTGAAACCTGGCGTCCAGTTCATTGTTTTCTATATAGCACTTGGCATCTTCCTTGGGCTCGAGCAGAGCGACAGGAACCCTGACGGGCTTCCGAACTACGCGATCTACCTGTTTTCGGGCATCGTGCTGATCAACTTCTTCTCGGAAGCCCTTGGCAATGCATCGCGGTCTATCGTAGGTAACAGCGGCCTGATCAAAAAGATCTATCTGCCGCGGGAGCTATTCCCGGTATCAGCAATATGGGTATCGGGTGTTCACTTCCTCCCGCAGATAGTCATTCTGGTAGTGGCGTGTCTGTTTACCGGTTGGTCTCCGTCCGTCCTGCAGTTGATCGTGGCCGTCGTGGGATTTCTTATCGCTGCTTTGATCGCTACCGGATTGGGCCTGATCTTCGGTGCCATCAACGTCTACTACCGCGACGCCGAGAATGTCGTTGACATGCTGCTGATGGTGGCCACGTGGGCATCGCCCGTCCTCTATTCCTGGGAAATGGTACGGCGGCAACTTGGCGACACAGCGTTGTCCATCTACATGCTCAATCCACTGACAGTTAGCGTAGAAACTTTCCACTACGCCTTCTGGTTGCCGACCACAGATCAGCAGTTTGAACTTCCACCGGGGTTTCTGCCGGTGTGGCTTCCGGTTGCCCTCGCTGTTGCATTATTTACGGTCATCCTCGGACAGTACCTTTTCAGGCGCCTTGAGGGCCGCTTCGCGCAGGAGTTATAGACATGGCGTTGGCGATTGAGATAGCAGGCATCCAGAAGCGGTTCGCCCTGCGGCATACGAGGTCTCTCAAGGAGACGGTGCTGTGGCTCCTGAAGGGAAGGAAGGGCGACCTGTCCAAAACCTTCCCCGCGCTAAATAACGTTTCCCTGACAGTGGAAGAGGGGGAAACGGTAGCCCTGCTGGGTTTCAATGGTTCCGGAAAATCCACCCTTCTCAAACACATCTCAGGTGTTATGCTGCCGGACACCGGCACGGTACGGACGCGGGGACGGGTAGCGGGGCTCATTGAAGTGGGGGCCGGGTTCCACCCTGATCTGAGCGGGAGGGACAACGTCTTTCTTAACGGCGCCATCCTTGGAATGTCCGAGAAGGACATTCACCGACAATTTGATTCAATCGTCGACTTCGCTGAAATCGGCGAGTTCATCGATACAGAGGTCCGGTTCTACTCTTCCGGTATGTACCTGCGGTTGGCATTCTCGGTTGCTGTTCATACGGACCCTAATGTCTTCCTGATCGACGAAATCCTCGCGGTGGGGGACGAGCCGTTTCAGCGCAAGTGCATCAGCAAGATCAAGGAACTGGCGGAGGCCGGGAAGACACTGGTAGTAGTCAGCCACGATCTCGATCTGATCGCGCAGATCTGCAGGCGCGGCATCGTGCTGGAAAAAGGGCGCGTCGTCCACGACGCGCCCGTCGCTGAGGCCATCGCACACATCCGGAGACAGTAAATTCTCGGTTCTCGGCGCTAGCCGCAATTGGTCACTTGATAGAGTTTGGCATCTCCTTCTTCGTCCACCAGTTCATAGTTGGTAGCGCCATCGACTTCATCAAAGGCCGGGTAGGAGTGTGCCAGCGGACGATCCAGCAGGTAATAATCACCGAAGTCGAGGACATACTTGACTCCCAGTTCCTCAGCTACGGCACACGCCTCCGACGCAGCGCCAGCCGAGTCCAGCTCACGTGCAATGAGTGACAAATTCGTCGACAGTTTTCCCATGTGGTACTGGGTGACCTCGGTCCCGCTGAACGCATAGGCCAGAGCGCTTCCATTCCAGGGATTGACACCGACTACCGCATCGTCCGGAACAACCTCGTCTAGGCGCTCGAGCAGCTCGCGCTCGGCGGGCGAGAGAATAGTGGGATTGCCCGCGTATGTGTGGTTCAGATGGGTGGCGACGACCATCTGGTCGATTGGTCCGCGCTGACTATATAACGCGCCCAGGGCGACGAAAGCCAGGGTCAGCATTCCCGCAAGTATTACTGACGCCCTTCGGCGTGAGGATCCAGCATTGAGGACGCACTGCACGAGACGACGCCCGCCGGTGAGGAGGTAGGCCGCTCCGAAAGCCGCAACAACGATGGTCGGGATCGGCAGAAGGGAGGCCAGCCGCTGCGGATCCTGGTACCAGGATCCAGTTAATGCCATGCGGACAAAGCCACGAGGCTCGCTTGCCGCGATCACATAGAGCAGAACGGCGACCGCGAACACGCCGATCAACCAGAGCGGGGCTCTCCCTTTCAGGATGCCGACTATCCCGGCCGCGGTGGCGATGCCTAGAACCACGGCGGCATCGCGCCCGTGCGGTGCGCTGGTGAGCGCCTCACCGATCGCATCCCAACGGCTGTCATTGAATGGTAGCCAATTGTCATAGCCAGTGATGAGCAACGCCCGCCAAAGGGCAAGGAAAGCTGTTGCTGTCATGACCGCGACGACGCCGGGAACCACCAGTGACCGGGCGGCGCCGGTCCGATATCTCGTCCGCGCCCAAGTCCACCATTTCCACACGAGGGGTGGCACGCTGAGGGCCAGCAACGCCGAAAAGCCGTTCGGTTGAGCGGTGAACAAACCTGACAGGCCGGCGGCAAGGGCTATGAAAGAGCCCATCGGACTGAACCCCAAGCCGCCGGGTGACTTCAGGACGGATACGACGACGGCAAGGACAGCCGGAAGGATCGAATAGGAGAGCAGATTCGGGTAGAGGGGACCGAAGTCGAGCAGACCCAGGGGGAACGCGGGAAATGCTGCCGCGAAGATGCCGGCAAAGAGGACCGCGAACGGCCGCGGGCCGACGATGACCCGGGTAAGCAGGACCGCGCTGAGGGGCCAGACCAGCGAGCAGATAACGATGTTGAAGGCATTGATCGCCACAGGGATCGACTGGCCGCTCAGCTGTGCAACGATCGAGGCGAAGCTGTGCCAGGCCGCAGGGTAAATGGCTATACCGGCGTCGGGGTTGACCATGCGTCCGAGGGTGAGGCTCGATGCCTGGCCTTCCTCCAGGACATACCTCACCGCGTTCAGGTGATAGACGTTGTCGTAGCGTTGCGCAATATTGTCCGGGGCCCCGAGTGCCCGAGAAATGTTGTACACGGAAGCCGCCCCGCCGATGGCCAGTCCGACGAGCCCAGCTGTCACCGAAAACCGGTCCAACCGCGGGGAAAAAGTGCGGGTAAACCGTGCATCAACCAGCCTGGTTACTCCGAAGGCGATAGCGCACAGCACGAGGCTCAGGAGCAGAAAGGTCAAAACCGACCACTCCAGCCCCAGGAAAGCTGCCACGATGCCTGTCACACCGGCAAGCGCCACCGAGAACATCGGCACCAGGCCCACCGCGAGGGGTCCACGTGCGCGCAGCGCTGCCGAAAACAGAAGTCCAGGTATCAAAAGTAAGGCGATCGCCGTAGCGATCGCCGGCAGGGCAGCCCACCAGGACATTTAGTACTCCTGCGGAATCTTAGAAGACGTGGTCGGCGCGAGCATCAGGGACAAAAACCCAAGCTGGCGAACCCATCGACACTATCACGATGGATTGACGCGCAAGGGCGACGGTTGAATCAGCAGGCGGTGATCTTGTACAGGGTGTGTGGTCCCTGCCTGTGTACAACTTCGAAGCCCTGGGCGGTGTTCGTGCCGTAGAAACCCGGCCAGTCGGCAAGGCCGTCGCTGGCGTGTGACATCCCCGGCTGATCCTCGTAGAAGTGGGTCGCCCCAAGCGTGCTGAGCGCGTGGCACACAGCCGGGTCGGAATGAATCCCGTTGAACGAGGTGCGCAGGTACTCCTTGGCTTCGTTGCCCGAGGTGGCTGAGCCAAGCTGGGTGTACACCACCCGGCTCTGCCCGAGCGTGTAGAAGTAGGTTTCGCCATTGAACGGATCCCCAATGACGACGGCGTCGTCAGGTAGAAGGCGAGACGCCTCCTCGATGAAATCCTGCTCTCCTACGGTGAGGACGCCCATACCGCTGGCGTCAACGCTATAGTTCCTCGCAGTCACAGCGATCCGCTCGGCAGCGCGGAAATTGTCGGACGCCACGTAGATCACGGCGATGAGCAGGAGGGCGGTAGCAGCGGCGGTGTAGCCGGAGGTGAGCCGATGTGCACGGGCGCTTCTGCCTTCCATTGCGCGCTGTACTACCCGGGCCGTGCCCCGCGCGAGCTGGTCCACGGCCCAGGCGGCCAGAAGGGCGCCTGTCATGGCAATCATCGGAGCGATCCGCTGTGTGTCCTTGTACCAGAAGCCTGTCAGCCACCGGGCAGGATTCTCGGGCCCCGCGGCAAGAATGTGAAGGAGCACGAAGAATATCCAGGCCACTGCCAGTGCGCGGTGGCCCCGAAGGATCAGGCAGGCAAGCGCGCCCACCGCTGCCAGGAGTCCAACGTAGAGGTTGAACCCGTCGATGTCCGGCGGCTGCAGCACGGGGAAGGTCGCCAGATCGAAGACCGCGAAGGGCACCGCTTCCGGAAGCTCTGCCCGGACGGATCGGTTGTAGCTCATCACAGACTCCAGCAGGCGGGACTGCCCCAGGACGGCTGTCGCTGTGATGAAGAGCCCAACTCCGGCAATCGCCGAGATAACGGCACTCTTCCGGTGGTGCCGAAAGGCCCTGCCGAGCCACGGGACACCATAGGCGACCACAAAAGGCCCCGCCGCCACCGCGACGGCCATCACCGCGCCCGGATGGGCAGCCGCGGCGCCCGCCAGGGTGAGGACGGCTACCAGCACAGTCGGGAGCACTCTTCGCTGCCAGAATTCCTGCGCGGCAAGACGTTCCCGGTGGGATGTGCGCAGCAGCCGCAGGGCGAGAATGAGTATGGCTAGAGCGGCAGGCACAAGGGCAGTGCCGAGGCCGTTGGGCCACTGTCCGCTGCGCATGAGCTGGGCGAAGGGAAAGCTGAGATACGAGGCACCGAGGACTGGGGCAAGAAGCCAGATGCCGCGGCGTTCAGGGAAAATCACCGACGCCAGGTAGGCAAGCCCGGCCGGCCAGAGGAGCCCACCGATGACGAGCGTCAAGATGTTGGAGGCTGTAACAACGTCATCCGGTATCAGCGATACCACCACATGCCAGCCGACGGGGTAGTAGCTGCCGCCTGCAGCGAAAATAGGGGACACGCTCCAGGGAGTGGCTTGTCCGGACTCGCGTATCCACTGGACAGCGTTCATGTGGAAGATCGGGTCCCAGCCCTGTGACGCGGTGTCCACGCTTCCCATGCCCCTATGGAGCGCGACCACCGTCAACAATGATGAAGCGGCGACGGCGGCACCAAGAGCCGAAACGAACAGCCACCCGTAGTCGGGTACCGCTTTCCGTTCGAACCGGAACCGCCGTCCAACCGGCCAAAAGATACCGAAAGTGACCGCCGTGGCGAGTGCCGCCGTCGTGAGGTTCCACGGAATATCCAGCACTCCGAGCACGACGCCGGCGACGCTCAAGGGGACAAGCCCGACAGCGGGCGCAAGAACCAGGGCAGACGGCAGAGAGGTGCCAAGAGGCAGCAGGACTAGTAGACCAGGCACAACGAGAATTGCGGCGGCGATCAAACCCACAGGCACTAGTGCTGCCAGGTGAACGATTTCCTGCAGCATCAGGAGGCAGGGCTCATCGACGAAGCCGGCTGCCCAGCGACCTGCCCGCGGACCGTCCGAACCGGGTCAACGGACCGCGGAGCGCCGGCGCGGGGCTTTGCTGGCCGTAGAGCTCCCGCGCTTCGGACTCCTTGAGCACACTGAGCTCGTCAAGTCGCAGGGCAAGTGATCCGGCGCCTTCCGGGCTGTTGTTCGCATGACCGCCTCCCAGGCTCCACCGGCTCCCCAAATCAATGAGAGATTGGTGCTTTACGTCGTAATAGCCGGGCTTGACGGGTAGCGCGACGCCGTCCGCTCCTGCCGCTGCCGCCAGAAGATGAAAATGGAACCGCGTGGTGATCCATGTCTGCCGTCCGGACAGCGGTAGCCCTTGCTGCCAGATTTCCGCGAAGGACAGAAAGTTCTCAGCGGGAATGATTTCAGCGAGGCGATCGAACGCGACGCGGTCTGCTCCCGGAACCGCTTCCACGTAATGGATGGAACGTCCGGCAGCAACCATGGGCTCGAGGATGGCCCGCGCGGTGGCGATCGCGCTGTCCGCCAGGCCGGGATCGGCCGTGTCGCTCTGAATGCATACGAAAACGCCGTCGCGCTGGTTTCTCCCAAGTTCGCGCTTTATCCCAAGAAACGCATCGTCTGGAGTCTGAGCGAGCCCGTACGCGTCCGAACTCGCCGCATCCCGAGCGGTTGCATGCGCGAAATCGTCGAACAGGGTGCGATTGGCAGGTTCGTCAAAGAGACCCGGCATGAGCCCAAGACCGGTCCCGTATAGCGGGGCACCCGTCAGATTGTGTACGGCACGCATCCCGTAGATGAGGGCCGCGTGATGAGCCCACATGCCGTTGATGTAACCGCCGCCAATCAGATGGAGCGAGGCCGCCTCACGCAGCATCAGCAGACCCAGGTCGAAGGAAGGGGAACCGAGGTCGGTTACCAGCGACATCATCCGTTCCGTGAGTTCGGATGCCGGCAGATCCTGGTTCTCGGCCGCGCACCGCCACAGCGTATTCGTGATGTGCAGACGCGGATGAAGGCCGGCAAAGAGGATTTGCGCCGAACCGGGGTGCGGGCAATCGAGCCAGACATCGTCGTCGGGCCTTTCAGCTGCAAGGAATCGGAGCCAGGACGCCGTGATGAACTCGTCGCCGAAATTCGGGTGTCCCGACGGGCCGACAAGATAGAGGGGCTTGCGATTCATAGAAAGACCTTAGCGCAGCGCACGTACGCCGCTTGGTGTGCCGGCACGACGTCGCTGCTGGAAGAACCGCCGTCATCCGTAACCGCGGGAGCTTGCATGCGTTCGGCTAGGGCGGCCTTCGGAGGGAGGGGTGCCTGCTATGGGATACTTGCTGGGTGAGTCGCACCTGGATCGTCATTCCCCTCTACAACGAAGCCCCCGTAATTGGCGAGGTTGTCCGGGGACTGCTTCCGTACTTTCCCTATGTGGTTTGTGTCGACGACGGCAGCTCCGACACTTCGGCAGAGGCTGCCCGCGAGGCGGGGGCCGTCGTTGTTCAGCACCCGGTCAATCTGGGCCAGGGAGCCGCCCTGCAGACCGGGTTCGAGTACGCGCTCTCGGATCCGGAGATGACCAGCGTGGTCACTTTCGACGCGGACGGCCAGCACCGGGTCGAGGACGCGATGGCGATGGTCGCACGGCTCAACTCGGGCGAGGCGGAGGTTGTACTGGGTTCCAGGTTCCTGGATAACCGCACTAATATTGGGTGGTTGAAGCGCTTGGTCCTGCGGACCGCAGCATTTCAGACCCGCCTCACAACCGGGATGCCGCTGACTGACGCGCACAACGGGCTCCGGGCATTTTCACGCAGCGTCACGTCCAATATCCATCTGACGCAGAACCGGATGGCGCATGCGTCCGAGCTCGTGCAGTTGCTGGCCGTGCTGAAACCACGCTGGACCGAACATCCGGTCCAGATTATTTACACGGACTATTCGAAGTCCAAGGGACAGTCCCTCCTCAATTCGGTCAACATCATTGCTGACCTACTTTTTAGGTGATCTAACGTGCTATTCATCGTGCAAATCTTGCTGGTCCTTGCCGTCGCCATCGTCTCGCTGGTGTTGATCCGCGGCGGGTCAAATGCAAAGCACATGGCTGTTCGCAGGATCATGGTCCTGCTCTTCGCGCTGACCGCGGCACTCTCCATATTCTTCCCGTCATTGTTGACAGAGGCTGCTCACCTGCTCGGGATTGGTCGCGGCACCGACCTGGTCCTGTACGCCTTCATCGTCAGTTTCCTCGTCTACATGTCGACAACGCACCAACGCTTCCGGCATACGGAGGCGTCGATAACCAAGCTCGCGCGCCGTGTGGCGTTGGATGAAGCCGTTCGGCCATGGGAGAGCAAGAAGTCTTCCGACAGCCATATCGGACCGGCAGTCTAGGCCGCGTATCAATGGCTGCCTTCACAAGGATGGGGTGCGTGTGAAAGTCGCTGTCACCAAGGGGACGCTGCGCGTTCCCCCGACGTATTTCGCCCTGACTCATGCCGAGCTGATGGCCGGAGAGCACGAGTTCGAGATGTTTTGTCTGGTAGCAGACGTCCAGGCCGCAACACGAGTTCCGGTCCACGACTTCGTACCTCTGCGCCGGCTTGGGTTTCGCAAGCGAGAAGTCATCATGCCTGCGTTCATTCCCGCGATGGTGCACGCGGTCACCAAATTCCAGCCCCATCTCATCCACCAGCATTTCGGTACCTGGGCTCTGCCGGCCACACGGGCGGCAAAAAGCTCACGTATTCCGCTGGTGACCACTCTTCATGGTGCCGACGTTTTCGCCTTCGGACGTCAGGCTTCGACCGCGATGGCCAGGTGGCATCATCGCAATATCAGTGCGGCCAACGAGCAAAGCGGCAAGCTCCTTGCCGTAAGTAATTTCCTTGCCGGAGAGGCTGTCGCCGCCGGATTGGATCGGCAAAAGCTCGAGGTGCACTATCAGGGTATCGACACCGATTACTTCACGCCGGATGACGCGGTTGATCGGGCTCAGACAGACGAAGAGCCTGTCCTGCTCTTCGTCGGTGGGTTGAGCGAACGGAAGGGAGTCAGGGACCTCCTTCGCGCATCTTCGTCCGTGCAACTACAAGTACCGCACCGATTGGTGATTGCAGGAGATGGTGAGCTCGGCGAGCATATCCGGCAGACAACTGCATCTGATCCTCGGGTCGAGCTCGTCGGTTCCCAGGACCGCGCAGCAGTTCGGAAGCTGTTGCGGGACGCAAAGGCACTCGCTGTCCCCAGCCGGACGCACAACGGATGGCGCGAGGCCGCGGGACTTGTTGCCCTGGAAGCTGCCGCATGTGGAACCCCCGTCATCGCCAACAATTGCGGGGGCTTGAGTGAAATGATCGTCGACGGCACAACCGGCGTGCTGGTTGAAGAAGGCAACACCGAAGCGCTAGCGGATGCGATCAAGCAGATGCTGGGGCTTCCACCCGATGAGTACCGTGCAATGTCCGCAGCCGCACGGAGGTTCACGGTCGAAGAACGAAGCCTGCACAAGAGTTGCGCTGAGCTGGCTGATCACTACGACGACGTTTTGTGAGCGAATCGTGTGGCAAAGACCTTCAGCGTTGAGGCAAGTCCGTAGTACGCGTCGACGGATGGATTGCGACGACTTGTAATCCAGGCTGTTCGCACTGCCGACAGGTCAACTGCAATGAGCACGTCGGCCGCATCGAGGACTGACAGTGCGCTCTTGTTTTCTCGCACGGCCCGCCAGAAAACTCGGGACTGGTCCAGCGGTCCCAGGGAGTTCAGCAACCGACCAGCGGGATAACGCTGGAGCACCCGCTGGAGCTTCCCGGCTCCGATGCGCGCAAGCAGACGATCCACCAGCGGGGCCCGCTGGGGCGTGCCTACGACTACGCCTTCCGGAATGTCCCGGGAGGGCAGCCAGCTAACGAGACGCACGGCTACATCGCGCTGAGAAACTCTCTCAAGTTCTTCCTCGAGAGACGCTTCACCCAATCCGGAGCGAAGCAACTGGTCGGGATCCGTCGGGGATCCGATGATCGCGACAACCTTAAGCTGGGCGTTCACGAGCCGCTGTCCTTTCCGATGAGCGAGCGCAGGTGCTGAATGCGAGGGAGGAGTTGTTTCTCTCTGGAGAGGTGAGCCGCCCACTTTTGGTTTTTCGCGTAATCATCTTCTGTCATCGACGCCGCGCGATCCGCCGTTTGAAGGAATACTTCGCAAGCACTTTCGGCGCTAACCTCGCTAAGGGCAAACCAATCCTGCCGTCCCTCGAGAACAGTGGTTGCAGCGGTCTCCGGATGGTGCAGTGATGCTATGGGGAGTCCGGTCGCAGCGTACTCAAACACCTTTCCACTGGTTACATACTTGCTTCGTCCGAGAATGAGCAACAAGGCATCAAATGTCTTGTAAACGGCGGCCACCTCCGTTTTGCTGACAGGACCTTCATAAGTGACACCAACATCCCGATACTCGTCGAGAAGCGAGAGAACTTTGGGATCAGGCTCGGAATAGTGCCCAAGACGTCCCCTGATGATGAGACGGGACGCTCTGACAAGCTCCGATTTTTCGCGGGCGAGCCTCCAGCCGTTCAGCGACTCACGCAGCGGCATCGGACCGTAGATCGTACCGAGGTAGCCAAATACAAGACCGCTATCGAATGGGTCGACGGAGGCAGGCTTCATGCCACGGAACTGATCAGCAAACTCCTCCTCGAAAGCGTTCGCGACAACGTGGTAATTGGATGCACGCGGAGCATACTCGCGCTCGTGCCAGTCGCGAATAGGGGCGTTGACGAACCATGCCTCCGCAGCATGGGCCAAAAGGCGCCGCTCAGCCCGTGCGGAGCGCGAGCGCACTGATCCGAGACGCTTGTCCTGGTACACATCCAAATGCCAGGTGTCCCGATAGTCCATGACGTATGGGACTCCGGCCTTCTTGAAAAGGTGCCAACCGGGAATGAAGTCAACGTTAGGATTCGCCGTACCAATGACGAGGTCCACAGGATGGTTCCGGTGCACCTCGTCCGTCGCACTCAGCAGTGCGCTCTTCCACCCTCCGTATACCGGTTCAGGGAAGGAGATACGGTCCTTCTGCGCGCGTAGGTAAGTCCACAGGAGATTCGATGCCACTCGGCCGCGGGACCACTTGGACAGATCCGGCTCACCACGGATCCAACTGAACGGCACCCGTACTACGTTCACCCTTGGATCGACGTTCTTCTCAAGCTCTGTGTCGGTGCCGGTCTGATACTCGAAGACCTCGCGACTTGCAGTGAGAACGGTGACATCCCATCCATGGCGAACGAATGCGTTTGCGGTGGCGAGCGCGCGATACACGCCTGCACCTCGAGAAGGGGGATACCCCCACGCGACATAAAGCAGATGGGGTCTTTTCTCAGCGGACATCCAGTTATCTCCCTCGGCTAGGCCGCTAGCAACTCTACATCGGGGCAGAACCACGGCACCAAACACCTCTGCTAGGTTCGGACTATGTTCTCTGGCACCCATGAGCCCCGCGCACTTCACCTCTACGACTGCGCCGACGTCGGCGCGACACTCGTTGAGTATGGCCGGGCCGCAGGTCGGCCATGGCGGTACCTGCCCGCACGGGATACGGCTGCTGATGGGCCCAACGTTTTGGGATCGCTCCGAAGGGCTTCCGGGATAGCAGGCTGGACTGCCCGGCGCTGGCTTGACAGTGCCAATTCTGACCTGCTGCACATTCACTTCGGCACCAGGCTGGACGTTGTTACGAAGCGGCCGCGCCGGCCCTTCGTCGTCCATTACCACGGCACTGATATTCGGACCTTCTACTATGACCCTTCGCAGCGGGAGAAGATTCAGTGGGGCGCGGACAACGCAGCTGCTGTGCTGTATTCCACGCCCGATTTGAAGCCGCACGCTGAGGCAGCGCGTGGTGACGCAATCTATCTCCCGAACCCGGTCAATCTGGCTGAAGTGCCCACGTGGAAACCGACAAGTGAACCTGTCGTAGCGTTCTCATCCCGATGGGAAAGCTCGAAGGGCGGAGAGCGGCAACTCGAGTTGCTGTCAGCGGTCCGTCGGGCAATGGGTCCTGAAGTGCGTATTCAGGGCCTTGATTGGGGCGATCGTGCCGCTGAAGCACGAGCTCGAGGAGCTGAGCTCGTCCCGAAGATGCCCAAGGACAGGTACCTGGAATGGCTCTCCCGCGCGCACTGTGTTGTCGGGCAAACCTCCGGAATTCTGGCGATGAGCGAGTTGCAAGCGATGGCGATCGGGGTTCCGCTGGCGGCTCCGGTCGACAGCGGATTTTACCCACCACCCATTCCCGTACTTGGCGGGGATACGCCCGAGGAAATCGCAGACAAAGTGTCTAGTGCTGTTTGTGACCCGGTTGCAATGTCGGAGAAGCTCCAGGCCCGGCGGTGGATCGAAGCACATCATTCTCCAGATGTTGCTGTGGAGCGCCTCGCTGCTATCTACCGCGAGCTAGCTTAATCCTGCTAGAGCAGCCTGGCGCGCGAAATCGGGAACCTGCGCAACGACCTCATGGAAGGACCCTTGGGCCTCGACACGCCCGTCCTTCATGAAGAAAACGATATCGGCGGTCCTGATCGTTGAAAGTCGGTGCGCCACCGTAATTACGGTGACTTCTCCGTGGAGTTCGTTGATCGCGGTGGTGACTGCCGCTTCTGTTGAGGTATCAAGTGCGCTGGTGGCTTCATCCATAACAAGGACGTTGGGATTGTTGTATAAAGCGCGAGCTATTCCCAGTCGTTGTCTCTGACCCCCCGAAAGTGAGAGTCCGCGCTCGGCCACCATAGCGTCGATTCCGTCAGGGCGGCTTCTAATCGTTTCCAAGAGCTGAGCACGCCGTAGAGCCGTCTCGACCTTTGCCCTATCAACATTGGAAGGATTCCACGTGAGCGCTACGTTCTGACCGACGGTTGCATCAAAGAGGGATACCTCCTGTGGGACATATCCGATCCGCTTCCGCCAGTCATCCAACACGAACTCCATGCGTGTACCCCCCACTTCGAGGTAACCGCTGCTGGGCTCAAGTAGTCCGAGCAGCAAGTCCACGATTGTTGACTTGCCCGCGCCGGATGAGCCCACAAAAGCGACGTGAGCACCAGCAGGAATCGTTATCGTCACATCGTCGAGAGCCGGGGAGTCTGAATTGGGGTAGGTGAAACTGACGTCCCGCAATTGGATATCCAATTTGCCGGAGCTGAGTTTTTGCTGCGGACGATCTCGTTTCCGAGCCGCGAGGAGCTCCTCTCCTGCACGAATGTCGCGCATGACGTTGTTGGCAAAAGAAGCGCTCGAATTCGCTTGTGATTGCACGGCCTGGAGTCGGGTCAGCGACGGCACGAGTCTGAAACCCGCCACGGCGAACAGCCCGACAGCGCTGACGGCACCTTCGGGGCCGCCAATCGCAAGTCCTACACCCCCAACGAGCGCGAAGCCGACGATAAGCGCTGTCTCGAGGACGTATCGCGGTACCTGACTAAGGAAGATCGACTGCGCACGAGCCTTCGAACTCCTGGTCCGCGTCTCGTTTACCCGTTCCTGCACATCGGGAGCGCGCCCAGCTAAAGTCAGTTCCTTAAGGGTGTTCATAGCTTCGGTGAGCATCATGACGGTCTTGCTTGACCAGAGTCGGTTGTCTCTGCCCGCTTGCACCGCCCGTGGCGAGATGATCCTTGCCAAAACAAGGGCGACGAGCCCGAGGTAGACAAGCGTAACAACCGCGATCACCGGTTCCGCCACGAAAAGGACGACGATGACCGCGATGAGCGTTCCGAACTCGCCGAAGAGAGTCATCGCGGGAATCAGCACGCCAGAGACGGTGATGCCAACGCCTACATCGACCATGCGAACGAGTTCACTCGAGTTCTTTTTCAGACGTTCGGACCAGGGAGAGGACAGGTAGGAAGCGAACAGCTGGTTTCCGATGGAAACTTCATGTTGCGCGAACCTTGCGGTGGCCAACCGTAGGAGAACAACCGCAAGAACACCTTTGAGAATGATGAGTACGCATACCGCGACCAGTATTGGGAGGACGAAGTTGGATACGTCACCCAGCACGGGGAGGACCACAGCACTGCCGCTGACAAGTGAAGGAAGCAGGAGCGCGATCGTGCCAAGAGCGACCATGTCTAGGACGGCCAGGCACGCACTTGCGAGCCCGTACCCCAGCAGAAAGCGTCTGCTTCCCGCTGGGAGTGTTGCAAGAAGCGGCCGAAGAATCTTGAATAAATTTTTCATTCCTGCTTCAGAATACTCGACCCATGCTTGCAGGTACGGTGCGCGAACTTGTGAACGCTAGGCTGGTTGCCATGAAACCCCGTCTGCTGATCCTTTGTTTTTCACCACTGAGACGAGATCCGCGTGTTCTCCGCCAGCTTGCGCTGTTGAGTGATTCATACGAGATTTCAACGTGTGGCTTTGGGCCCGCGCCCGATGGCGTTCAGGAGCACTATGAGATCGCTGAAGATGCCATCGGATGGTGGCCATCTGAGGTGCGCATGGCGGGTGCCTTGCTGCTGGGACGACGATTCGAAGCTTTCTACCGGAATGAGCCCAGGGTTCGTGCCGCCTTGAATCTTGTACCGAAGGGGACCTTCGATGTCATCATCGCGAACGATCTCAATACGGTTCCTCTTGCCGCACTGCTCGAACCAGTTAAAGGCTTCCATGCTGACCTGCACGAGTGGGAACCTAGACTGCCGGGACGTGGATTCAACTGGACACTGATGGGATTGCCCTACCTCCGATGGCAGTTGCGGCAAGTGCATGGCGCCAAATCGGTCTCCACGGTATGCCAGGGCATAGCAGACCGCTATCGCAGTGACTATGGCATTGAGGCAAGCGTCGTTATGAACGCGTCCGAGTACGCTGATCTGCAACCGTCTGCGGTCCGCACTCCGCTCCGCCTCGTTCACAGCGGCGGGGCAAATCCCGCTAGGCGAATTGATTTGATGATTGATGCGATGCGGGGACTTGAGAACGCGACCCTGGACCTCATGCTCATGCCTACCGGCGAGGGAACTGTCGAGTCATTGAAGGCTCACGCCGAAGGAATAGAGAATGTTCGTTTCCGTGACCCTGTCCCCTTCAAGGATCTGGTCTCCACCTTGAGCGAGTACGATGCAGGGATATTTCTCCTCCCGCCGACGAACTTCAACTACGAAATGGCGCTTCCCAATAAATTGTTCGAGTATGTTCAAGCGCGCCTTGCCGTAGTGATCGGCCCGTCTCCAGAGATGGCAAGGGTCGTTCGTGAACATGATCTGGGAGTGGTCTCCGACGACTTCACCTCCGAGTCCCTCCGGGCGGCAATCCGATCGCTCTCCGCTGCTGACGTCAATAGGTTCAAAGCGAACAGCCACGCCGCTGCCCATTCCTTATCTGCTGACCAGGCTATTAGGCCTTGGGCCGACGCAGTGAATTCGATCCTCAATCTTGAAGGACAACGCGTCTAGCAGGGCCGCTGCTGGCAACGACAGACACTTCAAAGGCCGTCTTGGCGGGCATCCCCACGAACCTGTCGTTCAGCGTTACATTAGGCTCCATGACCAGCGAGGGAACCGATCCCAAGGTAGTTCACTTCTTCGATTGCGCCGACGTCGGAAAGACATTGGTGAAGTACGGTCGGGAGGCAGGACACCGTTGGCGGTACCGGCCATGGCTTCCTGAAAGCATGCGTCCGCTGGACCGAAAGCCGACGTTCCCCGTCCTGACGAGGGCTCAATGGAGTGTACGGAGAACCCTTGAAGCGGTTCAGTGCGACGTCATGCATATACATTTCGGGACCCGTACCGGCGCGGCCAACAGTCGCCCGTATATCCCGTTTGTTATGCACTGGCATGGAACGGATATCAGGAAGTTCTCCTATCAAGCGGCAAGCAAACCGGCAATTGAGTGGGGGGCGAGAAGGGCGGCGCACGTGGTTTATGCCACGCCTGACCTGCGTCCACACGCCCATCGGCTTCGCCCTGATGCGACATATCTGCCCATTCCGGTTGACTTCATGGAGCTCCCGATGTGGCGTCCGGAGGGCGGGCCCAAGGTGATTTTCTCGTCGCGGTGGGATGAGTCGAAGGGCGGCAGCGCCCAACTTGAGCTCCTGCGTGATTTGAGGGCGCAACTTGGTAAGGATGTCGTGTTTGAAGGCTTGGACTGGGGCGGCCGCGCCGAGGAAGCCAGGGCCTTGGGAGTTCGGTTGGTCCCACGTATGCCCAAAGCTCAGTTCCTCGAATGGCTCTCCCGGGCCCACTGTGTCGTCGGACAAACGTCAGGAATTCTTGCGACAAGCGAACTTGAGGCCGTAGCGATGGGTGCCCCGACCGTGATCGAGGTAGGGAACGACTACTATCCTGATAGTCCTTTCCCGACAAATGTCGGCCGGGACGGGCTTGTAGCGCGGGTTAGCGAAGTACTGGAAGACCCCCTTGCGGCTGCCCAAGCTTCAAATGCTGCTGCCTGGGTTCGTCAGCACCACGGTCCCGAGTCGCTGATACCCCAGTTGGCAGCGATCTACAGGTCCGCTGCCGGCCGTTGATTCGCCTGTTCTCGCCGGATCAATTGAACGGTGTGCCGGCGATGGTGTAGGCGCTCCATCCTGAGCCGACGGTAGCGGCCTCGCCGAAGCCGTTGGTGGTGAAGGGGTAGTAGGTAAGGTACCCGGCCGTGTTGCGACCTATGATGCCGCGGCTGGTTGTCCCGTTGAAACCGTCCACCGCATTGACGGCGTCGACTCCGCCCCAACCCCTTCCGACAGCGGTACGCGACCCCGACAGAATTGTTCCCGTTCCGCTGCCGGTGTAGCGCAGCAGGTTGTTGTTGGAATCGCGGGATAGCAGGTCCATGCGTCCGTCGAGGTTGTGGTCCGCCATGACAATAGGCATGCCGACGAAGCCGGACCCGATCTTCACGCCGCTGCCGAGTCGGTGCGTCGAGGTGTGGGGCCAGTAGTAGAGGGCTCCGTCGGAGCGTGCACCGACGATCGTGGTCCCTTGTCCCTTGACCCAGGGCCCGACTGCGAGACTGAAGTTCTGCCAGCCGGAGGAGCCGATCTGGACCGAAGGGCTGAACCCGCCGCTCGGCTTGCCCGGGTAGTAGCTAAGGCTTCCGTTGTTCCACTGGGTGAGGAGGTCGATCGTGCCATCGGCGTTCCAGTCCACCGGGTTGATGGACTTGATGCCGGTCCATCCGGTTCCTATCTGGAATCGGGCGCCGAAGCCGCCCTTCCCGTTGGCCGGGTAGTTCCACAAGCGACCACCTGGATCAGTCGCCACCATATCGGCCAGGGACCGTACCGACGGCAGTGCGGGCTCAGGGGCCGGCGCGGGATCAGGCTCCGGCTCCGGCTCGGGAGTGGGTACTGGCTCTGGGGCAGGCGTTGGAGCTGGCGCCGGATCAAGAGTGGCCTTCGTGAAATCCGTTCCCGCAATGGTGAAGGTGCTCCATCCCGAGCCCACACTGGTGGCGCGACCGAATCCGCTGGTGGTGAAGGGGTAGTACGTCAGAGCACCGGTGGTGTTGCGTCCGATCATCCCGCGGCTGGTAGCGCCGTCGAAGCCGTCGACAACGTTGACCGCGTTGACTGAGCCCCAGCCGCTTCCGACGGTGGTGCGTGAGCCGGAGACGAGGGCTCCGGTTCCGCTGCCGGTGTAGCGCAACAGGTTGTCATTGGCGTCTCGGGCGAGGAGGTCCATCTGCCCGTCACGGTTTTGGTCGGCCATGACGATGGGCATGTCCACGAGCCCGGATGCGATTCTGACGGCCGTCCCCAGCCCGTGGGCCGAGGTGCGCGGCCAGTAGTAGAGCTCGCCATCGGATCGTGCACCGACGACCGTGACCGCTTGCCCCTTCACCCACGGTCCAACAGCCAGGCTGAAGTCCTGCCAGCCGGACGAGCCGATCTGAACCGAGGGGCTGAATCCACCGGACGGACTGCCGGGGTAATAGCTCAGGGTTCCGTTCTTCCACTGAGTGAGGAGGTCGATGGTTCCGTCAGAGTTCCAGTCCACCGGGTTGATTGACTTGATGCCGGTCCAGCCCGAACCGATTTGGAAGCGGGTACCGAAGCTACCCGTGCCGTTGGCCGGGTAGTTCCACAATCGACCGGAGGAGTCGATCGCCACCATATCCGCCAATGAACGCACAGACGGCAGCTGCGGAGCAGGAGTCGGCGTCTCGCCGCCGCGAGCGAAGTTCTGCAAGTCCGTGAGGGTGCCGTTCCAGTGGTTCCAGTCACCGACCACGGGGCCATCATCGGTGTACTGCCACACGCTGTAGTAACCCCAGCCTGCCGGGATCGCTGGACGGGTTGTCTGGTAGTGCGCAACGTGCAAAGCATGGTCGGACAACGCAGTGGAGTTGTTGGTGCAGTAGTTCCACCAGCCAGCGGTTGTGTAGATCATGGGCTTCCGGCCAGTGAGAACAACCATCCGATTCGAGAAGTCGCGTACCCAACTCACAAGTTGCGAGGCCGACATCCCGTAACACGTGTCGCCCTTACCCGAGGGCAACGTCTTCGCATCGTAGGGGTTGTACTCGAAATCCAGCAGGGGCGGAAGCGTTCGTCCGTCGGCGGACCAGCCTCCGCCGCGGGCTACAAAGTAGTCTGCTTGCGCAGCGCCTGAGCTGTTACTAGGGATGGCGAAGTGGTAGGCACCCCGTATGAAGCCTTGTGAGTACGACTGCGAATACTGGTTCGCGAAGGTGTTGCTCTCGTGATAGTTGCCTTCAGTGGCCTTTACGTAGGCGAAGCGGGCACCGTTTGCCCATACAGAAGCCCAGTCGACCGTCCCCTGCCAGTTCGAGACATCAACACCCAAGACGCCGCCCGAAGGACGCCAGGTGGTTGCCTGCGGAGTTACCAGAGTCCCATCGCTTGCGGCTGCCCCGTGCTCGAGTGGGGATGGGATCGCTTTCCCATCCAGCTCACGAGTTGGCGGAACCGGTGAATCGCCGCCCTCCGCCATCCTCGACAGGCCTTGTCCCATGCGCGCGCTGCCTAATTCAGAAGCATCGCCCACACTGCTTGCGTCAACTTTGCTCTCCTCCGCGTTCTGGCCTGCCGAATCCGACGGCGAGGGCGTGCCTTCCGCTGGAGGAGCGGTTGACTCGGTGGTAGCAGTTGCTATTGCAGTAGGAGCAGCTGGAACAGCCGGAACTGTATCTGCCGTCTCCATTCCTGCTGCCGGCGTCATACCGATGAGAAGACTAAGCGTGACCAGCGATGAGAGAGCGAGGGATTTGGACGCGCGGGAAACTATCACGAGGGATCTCCAGATGGTGCAAGCCCCGGATTGCACCGGGCATTTTCCCCACAAAGGGTACCTGCGTGTTACATGAGTGACTAGAGGGACAGATGCGATGGCCCGCGGAAGGTTTTCCACAGGCCTTCATCAGGCTAGGTAAGTGGATTCAGTGTGTCCTACGCTTTGAGGCAGGAAACAACTTCGAACGTGTATTACCAGTCTGACAGTCTCCGGCATGCGTCTCCCGTCTGCATGCCGAATCCTTGGGGAAAACTATGGATGCAGTGCGCATTGTTGAGGATGAGGTAAGAGAGCTCATTCGTCGCCGTGGGCTGGACCCGACGATGCAAAGCTCGGAAGTGCGGCGTCTGGTCGAAGCCGCAGTCCAGGACTATGACGAGCGGTCCCTTGTCGGCTCGCTTCCCCCGCTGGGGCATATCGAACAGGCAAGCCGGCATGTCTTCGACGCCGTTGCAGGGTACGGTGCACTGCAGCCGCTGCTCGATGATCCCACTGTCGAAGAAATCTGGATCAACGCCCCATCGGAAATATTTGTCGCACGGGCGGGCGAATCAGAACTCACCTCCCTTACGCTCACCCAGCAGCAGGTCCGCGATCTCGTGGAGAAGATGCTGAAATCATCCGGTCGTCGGCTGGACCTTTCGTCCCCGTTCGTCGACGCTTCGTTGCCCGATGGCTCGAGGTTGCACGTGGTCATCCCTGACGTCACCCGCCGCCATTGGGCAGTCAACATCAGGAAGTTCATTTCCCGGGCCACTCGTCTGGAGCATCTCGTCGAGCTGGGGTCTCTGTCGCCGCACGCGGCTAGATTCTTGAGCGCCGCGGTAGCAAGCGGCCTGAATATCCTGGTATCCGGAGCGACCCAGGCGGGGAAGACGACGATGCTCAATTGTCTTGGAGCCAGCATCGGGCCGCGAGAACGGGTTGTGACCGTTGAAGAGATTTTCGAACTCCAGTTTCCGCTGCGTGACGTCGTCGGCCTGCAGTGCAGACAGCCCAACCTTGAGGGGCAAGGGGAAATTCCGCTGCGTCGTCTTGTGAAGGAAGCGCTCCGCATGCGTCCGGACCGTCTTATCGTGGGTGAGGTCCGAGAGGCTGAAAGCCTGGACATGCTGATCGCCTTGAATTCAGGTCTCCCAGGGATGTGTAGCGTCCACGCCAACAGTGCGCACGACGCAATAACCAAGATCTGCACGCTGCCCTTGCTGGCGGGGGACAACATCTCAAGTGCGTTCGTGGTGCCTACCGTCGCCTCCTGCATTGACCTGGTCGTACATTGCGTTCGAGAGCGGACCGGTCAACGCCGGGTGGTTGAGATAGTTGCGCTCGGCCGCAGGGTCGAAAATGGCGTGATTGAAACGTCGACGGTATTTCGGCGAGTCGACGGTGAATTGCGAATGACGGCTTCGAACATGCCGGCCGAAGAGAAGTTCGCTGCTGCGGGCTACAGTGTTGCCTCCATTCTGAGCCCATCGTGACCGTCGCTGTGGGGGCGGCGTTGGGCGCGGGCCTATTCATGATCTGGTGGTCGACATGGACGGAGCCGCCCCGTCCAGCCAGAATCAAACACCGCGCCGGCAAGGTCGACGAGCTACTGCTACGTGCCGGAGTAGAGCGGGTATCCGCGATGGGTTTGTTGACGGCAAGCGCCGCCGCAGGGCTGTTCGTGTTTCTCATCGCTTTCGTCTTTACAGCAACGCCCGCCATTGCTGCCTGTTTCGCGCTCTTCGGCGCGCTTGCACCCTTCATGCTGGTGCACTGGCGCGCGCGAAAACGGACGGCGTCACTCCGGGAGCTATGGCCGGACGTCGTGGATCACCTGCGCTCGGCCATCCGGGCTGGCCTCTCACTGCCCGAAGCGTTGATGCAACTGGGCGTAAAAGGCCCTGAAGAACTCCGCCCCGCCTTCGGCGACTTTGCACGCGACTACCGGGCAGGCGGACAATTCGACCATTCATTGGACCGTCTTAAGGACCGGTTGGCGGATCCTGTGGCGGACAGGATCGTCGAAGCACTGAGACTAACCCGCGAAGTTGGTGGGACCGATTTGGGGCGGCTTTTGGGCACACTGGCCGAATTCCTGCGCGATAGCGCGCGGACCCGTAGCGAACTTGAGGCCCGCCAGTCGTGGACAGTCAACGCAGCCCGACTCGCGGTAGCCGCACCTTGGATCGTACTCGCCCTGCTGTCGACGAGACCGGAGGCAGTGGCCGCTTACAACACCACGGGCGGGGCTGCTGTACTCATTGGAGGCTTGCTCGTATCAGCCTTCTGTTACTGGGTGATGCTGCGGATCGGTGCGCTGCCCGAGGACGAGAGGGTGCTTCGCTGATGGAACTTGCTCTGGCGGCCTTGGCGGGGGCGACACTCGGCTCTGGGCTCTGGCTCACGTTCGTGCGGCTACCGGTGATGCGTCAACCCCGCTTCGTCGAGCGAATTGCACCCCAGCTTAAGTCCGTCGATGTGCAATCCCGCCTGCTGAAGACTCAGGCAGTGACTCCCTTCGGCCCGTTGGAACGGATCATCCGCCCGGTCGCGCGCGACGCCGTCACCTGGCTGAACAAGTTCAGTCCAGCGTCATCTGTACTCGCCCGCAGACTCGAACAGGCCGGGCGGACGCAGTCCGTCCTCGACTTCCGCGCGGAACAGGTCATCTGGGGGAGTGTCGGGCTCGCCGCGTCAACGACCGTCATCCTTACCCTCGCTGCCTCCGGCAGCTTCAACCCGATGCTGGCGGTGCTCATCGTGTTCGGAAGTGCGGCCGGTGGGTACCTGCTCCGGGACTACCTACTGGGCGCGGAGATAAGAAAACGGGAGAGCCGCATCCTTGCGGAGTTCCCCAGTCTCGCCGAGCTTATGGCTCTTGCCGTCAGCGCGGGGGAGAGTGCCACGGGTGCGTTGGAACGGATCTGCCGCACGGGTCATGGCGAGCTCGCGAGAGAGTTCGGCCGTGTCCTCTCAGAGACCCGAGCGGGAACACCACTACTGCAGGCGCTCCAGAACTTCTCCAACCGCACACAACTGGCGCCGCTCGTGCGCTTCGTGGATGGTGTCAGCGTCGCTGTAGACCGCGGAACGCCGCTGGCTGACGTGCTGCGCGCTCAGGCGCAGGATGTTCGGGACCTGTCCAAACGGGAGTTGATGGAGTCCGCTGGTCGCAAGGAGATCGCCATGATGGTCCCGCTGGTATTCGGGGTCCTGCCGCTCACCGTTCTTTTTGCCGTGTACCCCGGCATAGCCCTGATCAACCTGGGACTCTGACCACCGGGCAACTCCGCCTAGACCTCAAACGAACACCACGGAAAGAGAGAAAAACCAGCATGCGTAACCGCCTCATCGCAAGCTTCCTGCTCACTGCTGCCGTTCTACGCGCCCATGTGCCGGCAGCACCATCCGATGACCATCGGGAGCGCGGAGACGTCCCAGGTTGGGTCATGATCACCCTGATGTCTGCGGTCCTTGTTGCTGCCCTTCTGGCGATCGCCGCACCCGCCCTTGAAGGGCTGTTCAACGAAGCGATCAACCGCGTAAGCCCGTAAGCCGGTGGAATTCTCGCCGCGCAAAGGCGCGCCACGGCCCTCGACTCAACGAGAACGAGAACGAGGTGCCGCCACCGTCGACTTCGCGCTCATCGGCGGATTATTGACCGTCATCTTCCTCGCGATCGTTCAACTCACTCTGGTGCTGCATGTCAGGAACACGCTGATCGACGCTGCATCCTCGGGTGCCCGCTATGGCACCCTCGCCGACCGTTCACCCGCTGATGCAGCCGCTCGCACCACCTCTCTAATCACCGGTGCAATCAACAGCGCCTATGCGCAGGACGTGTCGGTAGCCCGGATCGAGCAGGGAGGTTCGCCAATTCTGCAGGTCACGGTTCGCGCGCCCATTCCTGTGATCGGGCTTATCGGTCCGAGCGGGACCATGGAGGTGACCGGCCATGCTGCGCTCACTTCCTGAGCGGGTCGAAACTGCCGTGCCCGACGACGACGCCGGCAGCGCCGTTCTTGAGTTCACTTTCCTTGGACTACTCCTGCTGGTGCCCGTGGTCTATCTGGTGCTGACCGTCGGCGCCATCCAGGGAGCGTCCTTCGCTGTCGTCGGTGCGGCCGACCAGGCCGCGAAGGTCTTCGTGGATTCGGAAACTCCGGAAGAAGCACACGTGCGGGCACAGCAGGCAGTCGATCTTGCTATCTCCGACTTCGGGCTGCCCGCTGACGACGCCGGCGTGACCATCACCTGCGGCGGAAGGTGCCTCGAACCGGGCTCAAGCGTGACTGTCGACGTTGATCTACGGGTTCCACTCCCGTTGGTCCCCACAATGCCCGGGTTGAACACGTCAGCAGCAATGGTCGACTCAAGCGCAACCCAACTTGTGGAGCGGTTCGGATGACGGAAACCGGAGCAGACAACCCACGTTCGCGCGTCATGAACAACGACGTCATGAACAACGACGTCATGAGCAACGACGACGGCCAGATCACCGTGCTGATCATCGGCTACATGCTGCTCTCACTGCTCGTCGTCGCCGTCGTCACCGCTGCGTCCGCCGTATATATCGAGCACAAGAAGCTGCTCTCCGTTGCAGATGGAGCGGCGCTCAGTGCAGCCGATACTTTCTCGGTGGCCTCCATCAACTCCGGCGGCGGCGAACCGACTCCCGCGCTCGATTCGACGTCGGTGTCCCAGGCCGCCGCCGCGTACCTTGAGCGCTCCGGCTCAGTAGCGCGCTTCAACGACCTCGCCATAGATCCCGCAACCGGAGCGCCAGACGAGCGCACGGCCAGGGTGGTTCTGACCGCCGTCGTCCACCCGCCGATCGTCAACTTCCTCGTTCCTGCAGGCATACCCATCGCGGCGACCGCGGATGCACGCGCCGACCTTACACGTTGACCAAGCGAACAGGACCATGACGTAGTCTTGAAACACCATGGCAGATATTGATTTTTCCGCGGAAATCCGCGCGCTCCGAGCAAAATACGACTCCATTGAGGCAGTAACGGACGTAGAAGCGATCCGCGCAGAAATAGCCGAACTCAGCGAGCAGGCGGGTGAACCCAACCTCTGGGATGATCCCTCAGCAGCGCAACAAATCACGTCGAGGCTGTCCCACAAGCAAGCCGAGATCGACCGGTTGCAAAAACTCACGGCACGCATCGATGACCTCGAGGTCCTCGTCGAACTCGCGCAGGATGAGGACGACGAAGACTCCCGCACTGAGTCCGTCAAGGAACTGACCTCCCTGAGCAAGGCCCTGGACGAACTCGAAGTCGTCACCCTGCTGGCAGGGGAATGGGACGAGCGCGAGGCGGTTGTCACCATCCGCTCGGGGGCCGGGGGAGTGGACGCCGCAGATTTCGCCGAGATGCTGCTGCGCATGTATCTGCGCTGGGCGGAACGCCGCGGTTACCCCACCCAGGTGCTGGATACGTCTTACGCGGAAGAAGCCGGACTCAAATCGGCAACGTTCGAGGTCAAGGCCCCGTACGCGTTCGGTACGCTGTCCGTTGAAGCCGGCACGCACCGCCTGGTCCGGATCAGCCCGTTCGACAACCAGGGCAGGCGCCAGACATCCTTCGCCGCGGTCGAGGTCATCCCGCTCATCGAACAGACGGACTCCATCGAGATCCCCGACAATGAGATCCGCGTCGACGTCTTCCGCTCGTCGGGTCCTGGCGGCCAGTCGGTCAACACGACGGACTCTGCTGTCCGTCTGACCCACATCCCCACCGGCATCGTTGTCTCGATGCAGAACGAGAAATCCCAGATCCAGAACAGGGCAGCAGCGCTCAGGGTTCTCCAGTCCCGGTTACTGCTGCTGAAGAAGGAGCAGGAGGACGCCGAGAAGAAGGCGCTCGCCGGCGACGTGAAGGCTTCGTGGGGGGACCAGATGCGCTCCTATGTTCTTAATCCGTACCAGATGGTGAAGGACCTTCGCACGGAGCATGAGGTGGGCAACCCCTCTGCCGTCTTCGATGGCGAGATTGACGACTTCATCGACGCAGGCATTCGTTGGCGGGCCAACAACCGCAACAGCGAGGCCTGATCCGCACAGCGCTGCACGTTTCGAATCCACGACACACCGCGAAGCTGTCCGGGTCCGCGGGGACCGGCTGCCTATAGTCGAGGAGGCCGGTCTCTCCTTCCCCCACCCATGCCCGTGTACCGGCAGCATTTTGTGGGCGCAGAGTAGTCATGATCAGATTCGAGCAAGTCACAAAGGTCTACGACCAGAAGTCGAAGCCCGCCCTGGACAGCGTTAGCCTGGACGTCGACCGGGGTGAGTTTGTCTTCCTGGTGGGTGCTTCCGGTTCCGGTAAGTCGACGTTCATCCGTCTTGTGCTCAAGGAGGACCGGGCAACACGCGGAGGGGTGTACGTGGCAGGCCAGAACGTCGCCAACATCCCCAGCTGGCGAGTGCCGAAACTCCGGCGGGGGATCGGCGTCGTCTTCCAGGACTTCCGCCTTCTGCCCAACAAGTCGGTGTTCGCCAACGTGGCCTTCGCCATGCAGGTCATTGGGAAGAGCCGCGCGGTCATCAGGGAAACGGTTCCGGAGGTTCTGAAAACAGTCGGCCTTGAAGGCAAGAACAACCGCATGCCCCATGAACTGTCGGGCGGCGAGCAGCAGCGCGTAGCGATTGCACGCGCAATCGTGAACAAACCCGGAATCCTGCTCGCTGATGAGCCCACCGGAAACCTCGACCCCACAACCTCCATGGGAATCATGAAGGTGCTCGACAAGATCAATCAGAACGGCACGACAGTAGTAATGGCAACGCACGACGACGACATCGTGAACACCATGCGCAAACGCGTGGTCGAACTCCGGGATGGCTCCGTGGTCCGCGATGACGCGCAGGGCATCTACATCGGAGAACCAACGACGACGACGGCGGCCGCCGGATGAGATTTGCATTCGTTCTGGGCGAGATCGCTTCCGGCATGCGACGGAACCTGGTCATGGTGGTTTCGGTCGTTCTTGTCACCTTCATCTCGCTCACCTTCGTCGGCGCTGCGGGTCTTCTACAGTTACAGATCAACCAGATGAAGGGGTACTGGTACGACCGCGTCCAGGTCGCAGTATTCCTGTGCGTCGAAAACTCGACCTCGGAGAGCTGCGCATCCGGACCTGTCACGGACGAACAGCGCGCAGCGATCGAGGCGAAGCTGAAGTCGCCCGAACTCAGCGCGTACGTCGACACGGTCGAGTACGAATCGCAGGACCAGGCACTGGTTCACTTCCGTGACCAGCTTGCCAACTCGCCCATCGTGGAGGCGGTGACTGCCGAGCAGCTTCCCGAGTCGTTCCGGGTGGGACTTGTCGATCCCGAGAAGTACGAGGTCATCAGTGAGGCCTTCTCCTCGGAACCGGGAGTGGATATCGTCAGCGATCAGCGTGAATACCTGGAAGAGATCTTCGGGTACATCAATATCGCCTCCCTCGTCGCCCTCGGAATCGCCGTCGTCATGAGTGTGGGGGCAATCCTGCTGGTTGCCACCACCATCAGACTGTCCGCCTTCAGCCGTCGGCGGGAAACGGGCATCATGCGGCTGGTCGGCGCGAGTAAAGCGATTATTCAGTTACCTTTCGTCCTGGAGGGCGTCATTGCGGCCATCCTGGGAGCGGCAATCGCCTCGGGGACGCTGTGGGCGGTGCTGCGATATGGCGGCGAGTGGCTCTCGAGGGAGTACCCGCAGATGGGGTTCATCTCGACGCAGGAACTCCTCCTGGTGGTCCCGGCCCTGTTCCTCCTCGGAGCGTTACTGGCCGGTGCGTCGTCCCTCCTAACCCTCAGACGTTACTTGAAGGTTTAGGATTGTTGATTGTGAGAAACGAGACCGTATGCCCCGCGTGATCCCCTGCAAGCCCGGCCTGACTGCCCGGCCCGCGGCTGGAAAAAGCCTGATCGCCCTGTCACTGGCTGCCGTAACGGCCCTGACGCTGACGCTGAGTGGGCCGGTCCACGCCGATGAGCTGGAGGACCGCAAGTCGGCGTTGGAGCAGCAGATCGAGGAAGTTCAGCAATCGATCGAGTACCTCGACGCCGACATCTCCGAGACGATTGCCCAGCTGAAGGTTTACCAGGGCCAACTGCCGGGAGCGCAGCAGGCACTCGCGGATGCGCAGGGTCGGGTGGAAGCCGCTACGGCCGAGGTCAACGCTCTCGCTCAGCGGGTGCAGCTGGCCCAGGAGACGAAGAACAAGATCACCGAGCAGTTGAAGCAGGATGAGGCCGAGATGGCTGAGACCCGGACGGTGATTGGCCAGATTGCCACCCAGGCCTACAAGAGCGGGGGTGTGCCCACCGGCCTCTCACTGATGCTTGGCAGCAAGGGATCCGATGGATTCGCATCCATGGAACTGGTTGAGCAGGCATTGCGCAACCAAAATTCCGCACTGGAGCGTCTGGCGCAGCAGAACGCGACAAACGTGAACTCGCAGGCCCGTCTCGTCGCCGTCGAGGAGGAGATAGCTGACCTGAAAACGAAGGCTGATGCAGCCCTTGTCGCAGAACAGATTGCCAGGGATGAGGCCGCTGCCGAAAAGGCGAAGGTCGACACCCTCATCTCCGATACGTCCAAGCTCTCAGAAAAACTGCAGAAGCAGAAGCCCGTCATTGAGGCAAAGCTTGCGCAGGTGGAAGAAGCACATCAGCAAGTCGTTGTCGATATTGCGGAACGCCAGCGCAAGCTGATCGAAGAGGCGCGCAAGCGTGAAGAGGCGAGGCTGAAGGCCGAGGCTGAGGAACGGGCGCGGATCGAGAACGAACGGCGCGCAGCCGCAGCGGCGGAGGCCAACCGTCGTGCAGCAGCAGAAGCGGCAGAGGCGAACCGGCGTGCTGCCGAAGCAGCAGCCGCAGCGAATCGTCCCAAACCCCCGCCCGTGGTGCCGAAACCAGTCGTCCCGCAGCCTGTGGCTCCCGTCATCGTCCCGCCTCCGACGTCGAGCCCGTCCGCCTTCGGGTTGCGGGCTCCTGTCAGCGGACCGATTACGTCCGGATATGGGTGGCGTCCGACACCGCTGGGAACAATCGATTTCAACGGTACCGGCGGGTACACTCACACGGGCATCGACTACGGCGTCGCGTGTGGAACTCCGCTGTATGCGCCCGCGGCCGGCGAAGTCTGGTATGCGGACTCGAACGTGCTTCCGGGTGCGGGCAACCGGATCGTATTGAGCCACGGCGTGGTCGGCGGAAACGCTCTGGCCACCAACTTCTACCACCTATCGAACTACGTGGTGGGTCCGGGCCAGCGCGTGAGCGCTGGGCAGCTGATCGGCTACACAGGTACCACCGGTAACTCCACCGGCTGCCACCTGCACTTCGAAACAGTACTCAACGGAAGCCTGGTCGACCCGATGGGCCTCCTTTAGGACTGTCGGCGTGGCCCGGTTGGCGGCCGGACACCGCACGACACAGTGAGCTGATCGACGCCGTAGACTAGGACGCACCGTCCGCATCTGCGGGTTGAAGCGCACCGCACTATTGAAGGAGTTGAACCGTGCCGAAGGAAAGTGGCCGTCAGGTAGTGGCCACCAATCGGAAGGCCCGGCACGACTACCAGGTGCTGGACACCTATGAGGCGGGAATCGCCCTCCAGGGCACCGAGGTGAAATCCCTTCGGGCGGGCCGCGCATCCCTGGTGGACGGGTTCGCCATCTTCTATAACGACGAGCTCTGGCTCGAGGGAATCCACATTCCCGAGTATTCGCAGGGAAGCTGGACCAACCACGCCGCGCGCCGTCGTCGTAAGCTGCTTTTGCACCGCGAAGAGCTGACAAGAATTTCGCACAAGATCCGGGAGAGTGGTTTCACCATCGTGCCGTTGCAGTTGTACTTCCTCAATGGGCGAGCAAAAGTGGAGATCGGCATCGCGCGCGGCAAGCGGGATTACGACAAGCGTCAGACCCTCCGCGAGCAACAGGACAACCGTGAGGCGCAGCGCGCCATGCGAGAGCGGAACCTTGGCGCATGAGCGATGTCTTCTGGGACGCGCAGGAACCGGACGACGTTGAGGAAGGCTCGGAACTCAGGTATAAACGCCCCTGGTGGGTAACGGCAGGTGCCGTTGTAAACCTGCTGTTGCTGTTCGCCGTAGTTCCGGCAGGCTTCCTGGCCCTGATACCGTTCTTTTTCTTGATCTACGTCTTTTTCGCGCAAATTCTCGTGTGGATTTCGCCGGTCCTGATCCTGCTCAATATCGGCGTCTTCTGGTGGAGCTTCCGGCGCAAACAGGCGGCGACGACGGCGCTGGCCGCTCTGGGCCTGGCTTTCGTGGCCGTTTCCTTTGTTGTGTTGATGATCTGGCAATCGGAGATCGTCATTCTCGGCGTCAGGTTCTAGCGAGACCTTCGGAACTCCACGTGTTGGGGAATGATTCCAGCGAAGGGTGCGTTAGACTAGATAGCCCGGAGCAATTCGGGGAATCAGCGAGTGGTAACGCTGCTTGAAAATTGAACACGGGGATGACAGGTTTCGACGATGTTAGTCGCGACAGGGGAAGCGGGCCGAGGATACAGAGTTATCTCGTAAACGCTCTCTGTAAAACAATAAGTGCCGAACAGAAGCGCACTGACTTCGCTCTCGCTGCCTAAGCAGCAGAGCTAGTCCGTCAGCCCGGGTATGCTCTCGACCCGGTTCCTGGCGTCATTTAGAGGGCCACTGCTCTTGGTTTTCGTTGCAGGAACCAAGGGGACTCTTATGCAACTGAGCTCGGCAGCCACTTGTTTGCATGATGGCTGGAGCTGAGAAAAACCGACGCAAACTGCGCCCGGAGAAGCCCTGACTAAACTGCATCGGACGCGGGTTCAATTCCCGCCATCTCCACTGACAAAGCCCCGGTTCGCCGGGGCTTTTTCGTTGCTCAGTTTTGCCCGGTGCAGACCCGCAAGTTACGCACAGCTCTGTGGTTCGGGCTGCAGAGGTTCTGTACCGTTGATGAAAGTGCCACCTGCTCCCCACCTCTCAGGATTCTCTCTATGCCTTTCCTGTCCCCGCGCTTTCATACCTTTCTACCCGCCGCCATCACGACGGCGGTGCTTGGCACCTTGCTCGCCGCGCCACCTGCCGGAGCTGCTCCCACCCCGCCGGGACAGGGCCTTACGGACGAGGTGGTTGCAGGCGCGTCCAGAGTGGACTCGGTCCCAACCGAATCCACCAACCGCTTCATCGTCAAGTTCGAAGGCGGTGCATCAGCCGCCTCGAACATCAAGGGCAACGCCTTCGGCCGCGTAGCCAAGGACCTGGGAATCTCCGTGAAGGAGGTGCGTCAGACAGTCAGCGGCGCCGTCGTTGTGGAAGCTGCTGGCGAGGTCCCATCCCAGGGCGCTGACAGCGCGGTTGCGCTTTTGAACTTGCTTCCGGGGGTGGAGTACGCCGAGAAAGACGTGCTCATGCGCCCGCTCGCGGCCGTCAATGATGAATATCAGGGGTTCCAGTGGAATCTCTTCAATGACTTCTCGGGTCTGCGCGTGTCTGCTGCATGGGACCGGTCAACGGGCGCGGGCCAAACGATCGCAATTCTGGACACGGGAATCACCGCGCACAATGACCTGTTGGACAACGTCCTGCCGGGATACGATTTCGTCGCTGACCCCGAGATCGCGGTCGACGATACTGGCCGCGATGCCGACCCAAGCGACCCGGGCGACGCTTGCCAGGACCCCGAACTAGGCGAAGCTGGCGCGTCCTCCTGGCACGGAACCCACGTGGCGGGCATCGCCGCGGCCAAGGGCAACAACACTATCGGCGTAGCTGGAGCGGCTCACGGCGCGAACCTTCTTCCAATCCGCGTTATGGGAGCCTGTGGCGGGGATCTTCTGGATACGGTCGACGCGCTCACCTGGGCGGCGGGCGGCATGGTGAGCGGTGTTCCCGCCAATGCGAGCCCTGCCCGGATCATCAACCTGAGCCTGGGAAGCGAGGGTGCCTGCAGCCGCACCCTGCAGAACGCTATCGATTTCGCGGTGCAGCAGGGCTCTGTCGTCATCGCTGCGGCCGGCAACGAGTTCCAGCCCGCAGCGAACGTGATGCCGGCGAACTGCAGGAACGTGGTCACCGTAGGAGCCACCAGCAGGGCAGGCGACAGCGCCAGCTACAGCAACTATGGTCCCGAAGTGGACGTCAGCGCGCCGGGCGGAGACGGAAGTACCGGTAGCGAGAACATCCTGTCGACCTTCAACACCGGGATGACCACGCCCGGCACCGCAACTTACGCGTACATGCAGGGCACATCCATGGCCGCCCCGCATGTCGCCGGGGTAGCGGCATTGATGCTTTCGATCAACCCGGCGCTGACTCCCGCACAGATTGAACAGATGCTGCGCGATTCCGCCCAGCCGTTTCCCGGCACGTGCGCCGGGGGCTGTGGTACCGGCATCGTCGACGCCACCGCCGCTGTTACCCTGGCCGCCGGCGTCAGCAGTTCGCCTTCTCTGCGCAGTTCCGCCGACGTCGTCGCTGCGGACTCCGGTGGCACTCTGTGGAACTATCCGTCGAACGGCAGGGGCGGTTTCCTGCCGCGCGAGAAAGTGGGTAGCGGATGGTCGTCGCTGAAGCAGGGTTTCGTCACTGACTGGAACTCCGACGGCGTCCTGGACATCATCGCCCAATGGAAGGACGGACGACTGACGTTCTATGCCGGGCGGTACGACGGCGGATTCGCGACCGCGAGGTCAATCGGAACCGCATGGGGCGACTATTTCATAACCGTGGGACAGTGGCGATCCTCAGATCGCTTCCCGGGCATTGTCGCCACCGATCCGAACGGCGCTCTCTGGTTCTACGCAAACGCCAGCGGCGGGGCGCTGAGCCCCCGGACGGGTATCGGTACAGGTTGGCGGGGACTGTACCTCACCATGACCGATTTCGACGGTGATGCGAGAATGGACATCCTTGCGAAGCGGGCTGACGGGAAACTGATTCAGTATCGGTCTGACGGAAGTGGGCGCTTTCTGTCAGAAGCGCGCAAGACCGTCGGAAGCGGCTGGCAGATCGCCGACTCCATGGCACCGACAACAGGGTTCACCGGAACGGGACAACAGGGTCTGATGACTCGGCTCACCGACGGATCACTTGCCTACTATCCATACGCGAGTGGAGGCTGGGGAGCGCGTTCCATCGTCGGCTCTGGTTGGGGCAGCTTCAACCTCTTCCGCTAAGCCTCCCACCGGCAGGCACGAGGACAAACGTAGACTGTGCGTGTGAGCTCGATGAATGACCGCCCGCCGTGGCTGCCGCCTTTGCCGCCGCCCCACCGCGGCCGGGCGTTGATCACGGTCGGGCTGGTGCTCGTCATCGCCACCTTTATCTACATCTTCGTGATGAGCTATCTGGGCGGGACTCACACACTTTACACACTGCTTCCCCTCGCGGTCGGACTGATCTGCCTGATCGTGGGCCTTACTCGACGCAACGAAGGGCGGTAGCTCCGACATGAACCGAGATCCGGAGGAAACAGTGAGTGAACCCGCATGGTGGACAGGCGCCGTCGTCTACCAGATCTACCCCCGCAGCTTCGCAGACTCCAACGGGGACGGTATCGGCGACCTCCGTGGCATCATCAGCAAGCTCGACCACCTGGAGGAGCTTGGTGTCGACGTTGTGTGGCTTTCGCCGATCTACTCTTCACCGCAGCATGACAACGGTTACGACATCAGCGACTACCAACAGATCGACCCGACCTTCGGCACGCTTGAGCAATTCGACGAGCTCCTCGAAGGAGTGCACCAGCGCGGCATGAAGCTGGTCATGGACCTCGTGGTCAACCACACCTCCAGCGAACACCCGTGGTTCGGTGAGTCTTCGTCGTCGACCGATAATCCCAAACGCGACTGGTACTGGTGGCGGGATGCCCGGGAAGGTTTCGAGGCCGGCGAGAAAGGCGCCGAACCCACCAACTGGGGTTCCGCCTTCAGCGGCCCCAGCTGGTCGCTGGACCCGACGACGGGGCAGTACTACCTCCATCTCTTCGCTCCCGAGCAGCCTGACCTGAACTGGGAGAACGCGCAGGTACGGCAGGCGGTCTACGCGATGATGAACTGGTGGCTGGACCGCGGGGTCGACGGCTTCCGGATGGATGTCATCAACTTCATCTCCAAGGATCCGGCGCTGCCCGACGGCCCGGTACAGCCTGGCAAGCTCTGGGGCGACGGCTCGCAGTATTACATCTCCGGTCCGCGCATCCACGACTACCTTCAGGAAATGCATCGTGAGGTTTTCGACGGCCGCGAGGCGGAGCTGATCACGGTCGGCGAGATGCCCGGCGTCACCATCGACGAGGCGAAACTCTTCACCGATCCCACCCGACGTGAGGTGGACATGGTCTTCCAGTTCGAGCATGTCGGGCTCGACCACGGACCAGGCGGCAAATGGGACTACAAGGGCCTGGACCTCAGGGATCTCAAAACCTCCTGGAACCGGTGGCAGAAGGGGTTGGCGCAGACGGGCTGGAACAGCCTGTACCTCAACAACCACGACCAGCCGCGCCTCGTCTCCCGTTTCGGCAACGACGGCGCGTTCCGCTACGAATCGGCCACGCTCTGGGCGGCGTTGCTCCACCTGCACCGGGGGACGCCGTATATCTACCAGGGCGAGGAAATCGGCATGACCAACGCGCCGTTCGAGACCGTCGAAGACTTCCGGGATATCGAATCAATCAACCACTTCTACGAGGCGACGGGCCCATTGCGCCACGAGCCTGAGGAAGTACTGCGCAATCTGCGGATCATGAGCCGGGACAACGCGCGCACACCGGTGCAATGGACCCCGGGTGTGCACGCAGGGTTCACGACCGGAACGCCGTGGATCGGAGTCAACCCGAACCATGCTTCGATCAACGCCGAGTCGGACCGGGCGTCGAGCAGGTCTGTGTTCCGGTTCTACCAACAGCTCATCGAGCTGCGGCACAAGAACGAGACGGTTCGCCTGGGCGATTTCGCGATGCTGGCGGAGGACCATCCCACGCTTTACGCGTTCACGCGCACGCTTTCGGGGAGCAAGCTTCTGGTCGTCGGCAACGTCTCCGGTAGCGACCTCGCACTGCCCGATGACCCGTCGCTGAAGGACTCGTCGCTTGGCGGGTCGCTGGTCCTCGGAAACTACGACGGCGGGCTGACTCCCGAACTGCGTCCCTGGGAAGTACGGGTCCTGCAGATGACCTGATGCCGAGTGGCAGGACATACCCCTTCTCACCCCCGAAGAGGGCAAGTCCTGCCAACTCATGGACTAGCGCTCGGCAATCAGCGTTTCGGCGTAAAGGTCGAGCAGTCCTGTCATGCCGCTGTGGTGCATCGCGCGCCGCTGCCGGACCGCACCGGTTCCCCGGTCCCAGACGGTCTTGAGCCCTGCGAGGACCCAGTTCGTGTCACCGGCTGCATCCAAAGCCGAGCCGGTGTACTCAAGGAGCCGGTCCATTTGTTCACGGGCGGGCACCAGCTTGCCGCTGAGCGGATTGACGACGACGTCGCTCAGACCCTGCCGCGCCGCCTGCCACTGCGCTGCATCCAGCAACTCCGCGTCAGGGTCGGCGTACGGCTTTCCGGCTAGTGCGTCGTCGACCGCGGTGGTCACAAGACCGCGCACAAGCGCAGCGATCAGCACCGAATCCTGCGCCTCGAGCTGTGAGTCCGCCGTGCGCACCTCAAGGGTGGGGTAGTGATCCGACAGCCGCGCCACCCACGTAAGGACTCCGCGGTCGATGATGACACCGGTGTCCACCAGTCGCTGGATACGACGTTCGTATTCCCCGGCGTCGGCGAAGACCGGCGGGCAGCCCTGCACCGGCCAGCGTCGGTAGTGCACGGTGCGCCAGCTTGCGAAACCGCTGTCGCGGTCGAGCCAGAACGGCGAATTGGTGCTGAGGGCCGTGATAATCGGCAGCCAGGGGCGGATGCGGTTCAGCGCCTGGACTCCGGTCTCCTTATCCGGAATTCCCACGTGCACATGGAGCCCGTTGACGAACTGGTCAGCGACGATCCCGGGAGCGCTCGACTTCAGCTCGTAGTAGCGCTGTTTGTCCGTGAGCTGCGGGTATCCCTCCTCGATGCGGGGCGCCGTCGCCGAACCGCTCGCCCGTACCCCTGACTTCCTGGCCGCCGCTGAAAGCTGACGCCGGAAATTCAGCAGGGATTCCTCCGCTTCGGTAAGCGTCTCGCACACCGGCGTCGCAGTCTCGATCTGGCAGCTCAAAAGCTCCCGCTGTATATCTTCGGTACTGATGGAGTCGCCGGTCTCCAGAAGCGCCTGCACTTCCGTCGCATTGAATACGGGCAGGCCTGATTCCGGATGGAGCAGGAGATACTCTTCTTCGATACCCAGGGTGGTCATGGGAGCCTTTCGATGCATCGACGGTTCGCACCCAGTCTAGGCAGGCCGCGTCGCGTCGAGGGACCGCACGGTCACAGAAGGCTCGCTCCGTGCAGCCCCAGCCACGCTGCTGTGAGACCACACACCAGATTTGCACTCACATGCACGACGGCGGCGCCCCGCCTCCCGCCCTGCCACAGCGAGGCAGCAGCGACCGAGAAGGTGCTGAACGTTGTCAGGCCACCGGCCAGCCCGGTTGCCCACACGGAGTACCAGAAAGGGTCGAGCGCAGAGCTCTGGAGCAGCCCCCACAGCACGCCGATCGCACCGGATCCGAGAATGTTGACCACGAGGGTTCCCCCGGGGAAGGGGGGACGGGGCGGCACAGAGTGCCGCCGTCGTGCGCGGAGTGTTTCAAAAGACCTGTCGACGGCGAAGCGAACCAGAGCGCCGGCAGAGCCGGCAAGACCCACGACCAGCGCCGCGATCATGCCGACTTCTTCCGCCCGAGAGCCATCCCGGCGGCCGCTGCGGCCAGACCGAGCACCACGGAAACGCCGAGGTACGGCAGCAGGAGATCCGGTTGGATTACCCCGGTCAGGGTGATGGCCGAGAAGGTGGTGAAGGAGGCGATGAGGCCGGGCCCCACGGCGGCCTGCACCCATCGGGGGCTCCGCGCTCCTCCGGACCAACGGACGGTCAGCAGGCCCAGCAGGAAACTCCCGACCACGTTGATGGTGAGCGTGGTCCACGGGAACGAACCGGCCGGCTCTGGAAACAGCAGGCTCAGGAGGTACCGCCCTTCCGTTCCGGCGAAGCCGCCGGCGGCCACGGCAACCCAAACCTTCCAGCCGGCGCGGTCCGGTGCACCGGGTCGAGATGCAGTCATCGCACCAAGCTACAGCCAGTGTGCTCGCCGACCGTTTCCACCCAGATCGCCCGGGTGAGTTCATCCCCGAGACTGAGCTCGCGCGCAGCACCGCCTGTGCCGACGCGCGCCTGAAGCGGACCTCCGAAGGGGGTACGCCCCACAACAGTCACGGCCGAGCCGATGCCGATGCCCTCGTCCGCCAGGAACCTCAGCAGCTGCGGATTCTCGTCACTGATTCTGGAGACGCGTCCGGAGTGCCCGTCGTCGAAGCTGCCGAGGGGGAGCGCGTCGGGAAGCGTGATGGACCCCTCGGCGGTGGGGATCGGGTCACCGTGGGGATCTATTGGAGGAAAACCGAGGCGGGCGTCCAGCCGGTTGATGAAAGTGTCGGAGACGGTGTGTTCGAGTAACTCGGCTTCGTCGTGTACCTCGTCCCAGCGGTAGCCGAGATCCTGGACCAGAAAGGTCTCGAGGAGCCTGTGCCGCCTGACCATGGCCAGCGCGAGACGTAGGCCGCTTGGCGTCAGCTCGACAGGCCGGTACGGCGTGTGATCCACCAAGCCAAGCTCCGCCAGCTTCCGGATCATCTCGGAGACGGAGGAGTTGGCCACTGACAGCCGGGCTGCCAGCCGTGAGGATGTCACCGGCTCGTCGTGCCACTCCGACAGTGCATAGATGGTCTTCACATAGTCCTGCACGCTGGAGGAGTCGCTGCCCGACGGGTTGGGCTTTGTCGCCACGTCAGCCGGCCGTTCCAGCAGCGGAGCCGGCGCGCCGCCGTCGTCGTTGCCTCAGCTGATGGATGAGTCCGGTGCGCGGTGCTGCGAAGTACGCGACAGCGAAGGCAACCGCCTGCGCGAGTACCACGGACGCCCCGGTGGAAAGGTCGAGGTAGTAGCTGGCGTAGACCCCCGCGACGGCGGCCGTGGTGGTGATCACGACGGCGAGGATCAGCATGCGGTCGAAGCTGCGTGACAGCAGGAACGCCGTCGCGCCGGGGGTGATGAGCATTGCCACCACGAGAATTATTCCGACGGCTTGTAGTCCTACCACAACACTGAGCGCAAGCAGCCCCAGCAGCAGCGCGCCCAGCGCTTTGGTGTTGAGCCCAATGACGTGGGCTTGAGTCCGGTCGAACGCGAGCAGCGTGAGATCCCGCCGCTTGACCAGTACGATCGCGAGGGTCAGCGCACCGAGGATCAGCACCTGCCAGAGTTCACCGTCTGTAACTCCAAGAACGTTGCCGAAGAGGATATGCATGAGATCCACCTGGGACGGTGTTCGCGAGATGATGGCCAGGCCCACGGCGAACAGTGCCGTGAACACCACGCCGATCACCGTGTCCGACTTCAGCTTCGTGGTCGACTTGACTGCCCCGATGAGGGCAACCGCTCCGGCACCGAAGATAAAGGCGCCAATGGAAAACGGAAGACCGACTATGTAGGCCAGGGCGACGCCGGGCAGCACAGCATGGGAGACGGCGTCGCCCATGAGCGACCAGCCCATCAGGATGAGCCAGCACGAGAGGACGGACGCGACGACGGCGGCCGCAAGGGTCACGAGCAGTGCGCGGGTCAGGAATCCGTACTGAAGCGGCTCGAGCAGAAAGGTCACCGGGTCCATTCATGCTCCCGGAGCGGTAGGAGTAGTGACGGACGAAGTGCCGGCCGCGCCGAAGGCTCTCGCAAGATTGGCATGGGTGAGCACATCACTGGGCGTACCCTCGGCAAGGATGCGCTGATGAAGGAGGATGGCGCGGTCACAGAGGCGGGGTAGGCCCGCGAGGTCATGGGTGGAGATGAGCACGGTCCGGCCCTCACTCTTCAGTTCGTGAAGGAGCTCGACGATGGTGGCCTCACTACTCTTGTCGACACCGGCGAAGGGTTCATCGAGGAGGAGGAGTTGCGCGTCCTGAGCGATGCCGCGCGCAACGAAAGCCCTCTTCTTTTGACCGCCGGATAGTTCGCCGATCTGGCGATTGCGCAGTTCGGTGAGGCCTACCCGCTGCAGTGCATCCTCCACGGCGGAGCGGTCGGCACGCGTGGGATGCCTCAGCGGGCCCATGTGCGCGTAGCGGCCCATCATGACGACGTCGCCGACGGACACGGGGAAGCTCCAGTCCACGTCCTCGGACTGTGGAACATAGGCGACCAATCTGCCTTTCCTTGCGGCGGTGGACGTCTGGCCGAAAAGCGACAGAGAACCGTGCTGCGCGGTGACCAGCCCCATCAGGCACTTGAACAGCGTCGACTTCCCAGAGCCGTTCACCCCGATCAGGCCGCAGACCTGGGCACGGTCAAGGGTGAAGCTCACGCTGTCGAGGGCAGTGACATCGCCGTAGTGGACACTGAGGTGCTCGACGGCGATTGCTGGCTGGGTAGCGCCCGCAGCGTGTGAAAGGGTCATGGGGCCAATCCTTCGACGATGAGATCGATGTCGTGCCGTAGGAGGTCAAGGAAGGTTGGCACAGGGCCGTCGGCCTCGGAGAGGGAGTCTACGTACAGCGGTCCAGCCAACGCGGCGCCGGTGCTCCGGGCCACCTGCTGCTGCGCCGAAGGGTTCACCGTGGACTCGCAGAAGACGGTCGGAACATCGTGCTCCTCGACAAAGGAGATGACGTCCTTGATTTGGCGTGGAGTACCCTCATTGTCGGAATTGACCGGCCATATGAAGGCTTCCTCCAATCCGGCGTCGCGGGCGAGATAGGAGAAGGCGCCTTCGCAGGTGACCAGGGCGGGTGTTGCCGTACCGGTCTCAAAAGCCGACTGCAGTTCGGCAAGCAGGTTCTCAAGCTCCTGCTTCAGCATGTCGCCGTTCGCTTCGTAGTCCGCTGTGTGGGAGGGATCGAGGTCTGAGAGAGCGGCGACTATGTTGTTGACGTAAATCTGCGCTGCCTTCGGCGACATCCACGCGTGCGGGTTAGGCAGACCCTGGTAATCGCCGGAACGGATATCGACAGGATCAACGCCCTCGGACAATACGACATGCGGCGCATCCACGGACACAACGAACCGCTCGAACCAGCGCTCAAGGCCCAGCCCGTTGTCGAGGATCAGATCGGCCTGCTGCGCGCTGATGAGGTCGGATGGTGTGGGTTCGTAGCCGTGGATCTCCGTGCCAACCTTGGTGATTGATTCCACGCGCACGTGATTCCCGGCCACCGTGCGGGTAAGGTCGGCGAGCACCGAGAACGTAGTCAGGACGACCGGCCGCGGATCCTCGCCGGCTCCGGTTCGTTCCACCCGCGGTCCAGTACAGCCCGAGAGCAGAAGAACGGCGATCATTAGGAAAGCCGTAACCAAGAATTTCGGCATACCGAAACCATAGCGCTGAGCGAGTGTTTTCGCCACCGCCCCCGGGGCGCCCCCTCGACAGCGACGCGCCCCGCGGTGCAAGGTGGCACCATGGCTTTTTACGTTGAATACACCGTGTCGGCCGCTGCCGATGAGAAGTTTGAGATGCCGGTCAGCGACGAGGAATCGGGTTACACAGTTCCACTCACTGAAACTGACGCGCCCGTAGTCACAGCGGGCGCGCTTCCCATCCGAAGCGGTGTCTTCGGCTCGTCGGCGGAGGAGGCTCGAAAGGCTGCCGAGGAAATCATTGCGCACAGCAAGGCGTCCGAAGCGAAACTGTATGAAGATGGTGACAACTCAGACCAGATGGGTGCCGGCACACTGATTGCAAGCTACGCCGAAGGTGTCGGCTGGACCGACCGTTAGACACCAACTATGAGGCACGGAACGTCTTCAGGATCGACACACAACTTCAGGATCAGCACACACGGAGGGTATGAGGGATGAGCAACGAATCGCAGTATGAAGAAGAGCCGCGCCAGCACACCGAACAGCCGGCGGAGGGGAAGCCCTCCCAGGATCCTGCTGATACGGGGATACACTCGCAGGACCCGGCTGAGGGCGCAGATACCGAATCGGAAACTTCTGACGACTCAGGGCAAGACTAGAGGCGAGTGGCCCGCCAGCAGTAGGTCAAATACGGGAGCGGCAGCACGGCGTCGGCCTCGTGGCCGAGGTGGTCGTGAAGATACCAGCGCAGGTTCGACTCGACCTTCGCACGGACACCGGGAGAAGCGTTCTGGTAATAGCTGCGGGACCGGGCGAGTTCCACGATGTCCGGAACCCGAATGGACTGCGCCCAGCCGACTACCTTCGATTCCGGTACCGAGAATCCGGGGCCGAGGGCAGGGCGATAGCTGGGTTTGAAGACATCGCCAGCGTGCATGATCCTCGAGAGCCGGTGCACCCAGGGCATGCTCACATCCAACTGGTTCCAGACCAGAGCGAAACTACCACCCGGGATGAGGATGCGCGCAGACTCGGCGCTCGCGGCAACAGGATCGCACCAGTGCCACGCCTGCGCGATGGTGACAAGGTCGACGCTCGCGGTATCGAGTCCGGTCGCCTCCGCAGTGCCCTCAGTCCTTCTGACATCGGGAAGGTGCTGGGCGAGGATTGAAAGCATGTCGTCAGAGGGATCGACTGCGGTCACGTCCGGGCAGCGCAGCGCCAGCTCCCGTGTGAACTTACCGGTTCCCGCGCCGACGTCTGCGACGCGTTGTGTCCCCGCCGGCACCAACCAATCCACGGATGCAGCAGGGTAGCCGGGACGGACACGGTCATAGCGTTCACTGTCCTGCAGGTAGCTCCGCGCCATCTCACGACGGCGGTGCGCGGCGAGACGCGGACCTCCAACGCCCATGACGGCAACTCCTGGATTGACGGGTACAGCCGGACGGCTACAGAACCCGTCAATTAAATCATCCGTCGGCAGTCCCGGTCCCGCTCGCGAATGTCAGTCGGTGGTGCAGGGGGCAGCCCCGGCCGTTCCGGGCGTATGTGGAGCCCAGTCGGGGAAGGCCCGTGTCTCCACTGCAGGCACCCAGCGTCCGGCGTCAACCACGTAGTCGGTTCCCAACCCGTTCCTGATGAGCGAAGCGAGGCCTGCAAGCAGCCTGTCGACGTCGTCGTGCCGGGAGCCCAGGCCGAAGCTGGCGCGGAGTGATCCGGAGGGCAGGCCGAGACGCTTCAGCAACGGGTGCGCGCAGAACTTCCCGTCGCGAAGCCCCACGCCATGCTCAGCGGAAAGATATGCGGCGACGAGGCCGGCGTCGTAACCGTGAACTGAGAAGTTCACCACTCCTATCGCATCGGTGCTGTCCGAGAAGATACGGTGCACCGTCACGCCGGACAGGGCGGCAAGCCCTTCAATCAGAGCGTTCCGGAGAGCCGACTCGTGCGCGAGCCAGTCATCCGCATCGAGAGCCGCGAGGACTTCTGTCGCATGCGCGAGCGCTGCCGCGCCGAGGACATTCGGGGAGCCGCCCTCATGCCGGGCTGGGCCGGTTGTCCAGGACACCGAATCAACCTTCACCGTTTTCACAGCTCCGCCACCGGCGAGGTGCGGCGTCCCGGCGTCGAGCCAGTCAGGCCTCCCAACCAGCACACCGGCTCCGAAGGGGGCGTACAGCTTGTGACCGGAGAAAACGACGTAGTCGATGCCATCCCTGACGAGGTCCAGCCGCCGGTGCGGGGCCAACTGGGCGGCGTCGACGACGATGCGCGCCCCGTGCTCATGCGCCACACGGGCGAGCCGGTCGATCGGCAGGATCTCCCCGGTGACGTTCGAGGCGCCCGTCACGGCGAGGAGACTCACCCGGCCCGACTCCAGTTCTTCCTCCAACGCAGTCAGCGTTCCTTCGATGGTCTCTGCTGCGACGATTCCGCGGTGAGGGCGGTCGAACCAGGGGAGGAGATTGGCGTGGTGTTCCAGGTCGAGGTAAAGAACCTCCCCGTCCACCGGTACGCAGCCTGCCAGGAGATTGAGGGAATCCGTGGTGTTGCGGGTGAAGATGACCGCGTCGTCTTCTCGGCCACCGACGAAGGTCCTGACCGTTCTCCGAGCGTTCTCATACAGAGACGTTGAAATCTGCGAAGCGTATCCGGCACCCCGATGAACGCTCGCGTAGTAGGGAAGCACGCGCTGCACATAGTCATTTACCGACTGAAGCGCGGGCGTAGATGCTGCGTAATCCAGGTTGACGTAGCGAACCGTCGCGCCGTCAATCACCGGTGCCTGCAGTTCTGCGCCGAGAACTGCAGCAAGTGGTGCAGTGGTCAGCCCATCAACGTCTTCGAGAAGTGCATTGGTCACAGGAATTTACCCCACAAATTCTCATGGGGCTCCACCGAGGTTGGCCCCGCGCTTGCCGAACCAATTTTCTGGACGGCCTGGTCGTCACCCGGGGCACCCCACCGCGGAAGGAGGGTTGCCGGCCAGCAAACCGGGGTTTAGCGCTGGCACTCGTGACCTAGTAGTTCAGAATAGGGCAGTCCCGAATAGGATGCGGATTTTGTTACGCGGCGTTGTCAGGCGCCGGCGCCTTTCTGCAGGAGATCGTCCAGCGAGGGGTTGAGCATCTTCAGCACATCGTTGTGCAGAATGCTGTTGGTAGCCAGTGCGTTCCCGCCGAAGGGGCCGTCAGCACCTTCGAGTGATGTGAACCGCCCGCCGGCCTCCGTAACAATGGGCACCAACGCAGCCATGTCGTACAGATTCAATTCCGGTTCGCATGCGATGTCCACTGCACCCTCCGCGACCAGACAGTACGACCAGAAGTCGCCATAGGCGCGGGTACGCCAGACCGAGTCGGTGAGCGACATAAACTCGTCTAAGTTCCCGCGTTCCTTCCACCCGGTGAGGCTGGAATAGGAGAGGGAGGCGTCCTCCAGCCGGGAAACGCTCGAAACCCGCAGGCGGGTTGCTGCGGCAAGCGACTTGCCCATGAACGCACCGGTTCCGGTCGCCGCCCACCAGCGCTTGCCCAGGGCAGGAGCGCTGACGACGCCGACAACCGGACGACCCTCATCAACGAGGGCGATGAGGGTTGCCCACACCGGAACCCCTCGGACGAAGTTCTTGGTGCCGTCGATCGGGTCGATGATCCATCGCCGGGAGCCGGCGCCGCTGCTTCCGAATTCCTCACCGAGAACGGCGTCGCGGGGGCGGGCTCGCGACAATTGTCCGCGGATAGCTTCTTCGGCCGACTTGTCGGCATCCGTGACCGGAGTGAAGTCAGGCTTGGTTTCAACCGCCAGATCCAGTGCCTTGAACCTCGACATGGTCTGGTCGTCCACGGAGTCGGCCATTACATGGGCAAGGCGGAGGTCATCGTTGTAGCTCTGGAGGTTCATACCCTTCAACCTATATGGTCAGGGCTTCCAGATGCGCCAGGTCGGAACTGGCGCGCTGGCGTGGACATGGACGACTTTCAGAACCACGATCTTAAACGAAAGAAAGGCGCACCGGCCGATTGGCCGGTGCGCCTTTCTTGGAAGCTCTAAGCCTTAGAGAACGGAGATGTTCTCAGCCTGGGGGCCCTTGGGGCCCTGGGTGGTCTCGAAGCTGACCTTCTGGTTCTCCTCGAGCGAGCGGAAGCCGCCGGAGTTGATTGCGGAGAAGTGAGCGAAGACGTCAGCGCCGCCGTCATCAGGAGCGATGAATCCAAAGCCCTTTTCAGCGTTGAACCACTTGACTGTACCTGTTGCCATTTTTTTATTCCTTGAGTGTGAGGATCCCCCCGTACTTCGGGGTTCCCGTCGCGGTGTTCATTTCGCCTGCAAAAAAAGCTTTCGAACTCCGTAGAGAAATCAAGGCTTAACATTCGTGCGCAACACAACAACTTCCATCAGTCTAGCAGGCATTGGGCCGCTGTAAACGCATTTCTTATTGCAGGCCCAATTCCTTGGTTCCCTGGGTGGGTTCAATGCCGGCGCCGAGAAGCCGCCGAAGGGAAGCAAGGCGTACGGGGCCGGACTCTCCGGCTGCCCCGGAATCAACCCATCCGTCCAGTCCGCAATTGACCGCAGAGTCGTCGTGCCTGCACCCTCGTTCACATTCTCCCGTTCCGGGTGCGAGGTCAGGGAATGCAGCAAGGATGCGGTCGGCGTCGACGTGGGCGAGGCCGAAAGAGCGTATCCCGGGCGTGTCGATGATCCAGGTTCCGGGGGCCGAATCGGCGGCTTTCAGCGCGTACGCCGAAGATGAGGTGTGGCGTCCGCGGCCGGTCACCGCGTTCACGCCGCCGGTTGCACGATTCGCTCCAGTAAGGGCATTGACGAGCGTTGACTTGCCCACGCCCGAGTGGCCCAGAAGCACGCTCACCCTACCGTCCAGAAGACCCTTCAAACGTGCCACCGCACCGGGCGCTAAGAGGGCGGATGTGCCGCTGGCCGAGGTTGTTGCCACGGCATCGGGGGTGGACGCGGTCTGGCTGGTGATGATCGGCAGGTCAAGGTGCTCGTAATTGGCCAGCAGTTCCGCAGGATCCTTCAGATCCGCCTTGGTGACGCAGAGCAGCGGCTGGATGCCGGCGTCGTACGCGGCGACCATGGCGCGGTCGATGAAACCGGTGCGGGGTTCCGGGTTGGCGGCCGCCACTACGATCACCAGCTGTTCAGCATTAGCAACCACCGCGCGTTCCACCGGGTCGGTGTCATCGGCGCTGCGGCGCAGGAGAGTCAGACGATCCTGTATCCGCACCAGACGGGCCAGGGTGTCCGGCTCGCCGCTGACGTCTCCCACGAGGGAGACAAGGTCCCCGGCCACGACGGGGGAGCGGCGGAGTTCGCGTGCACGGGCAGCGATGACCACCCGCTCCGCCTCGGTGTCCTCGTCCACTATGGCTGTATACCGACCGCGGTCGACCGTGATGATGCGTCCTGTCACTGCATCGTCGTGGGCCGGGCGGTCTTTGGTGCGCGGACGGGAGCCCTTCTTGTTCGGCCTGATGCGTACGTCCGACTCATCCCAGGAGGAGGTCCCGCGCCGGGAACCGGCTGGTGTCACCGCGAGCCGCTCGATTCGGCCGTGGCCGTCAGCGCTTCCCAAAGGGCAGGGAACTGCGGCATGGTCTTCCCGGTCGTGGCGATGTTCTCGACCTCGACGCCTTCGACTGCAAGACCCAGGATCGCTCCAGCGGTGGCCATGCGGTGGTCATCATAGGTTTGGAAACGGCCGCCGTGGAGTGCGGCCGGACGGATGATCAGGCCGTCTTCGGTCTCTTCCGCGTCACCACCCAGACGCGTGATCTCGGCGACCAGCGCTGCCAGCCGGTCAGTTTCATGCCCACGCAGGTGGGCGATGCCCGTCAGCAAGGACGGTGACTGGGCCAAAGCGCACAGTGCTGCGACGGTGGGTGCCAGCTCGCTCGTGTCAGCCAGTTCAGCGCCGCTGACCACTCCTGATCCGCGGACCACGAGGGTGGAATCGTCGGTCAGCTCGACCTCCGCGCCCAGCATCGGAAGGATGGTCCGCCATTTCTCGCCGACCTGCGTGGTGTCTCGCGGCCAGTGCGGCATCCGGACGGTGCCCCCAGTTGCGACCGCGGCCGCAAGGAATGGTCCGGCGTTGGAGAGATCGGGTTCGATCCGTACGTCGAATGCGCCGATGACTCCAGGCTCCACACGCCAGGAATTCGGGACGGAGTCATCCACGGTGACGCCGGCCTCACGCAGCACCCGAACCGTCATGGCGATGTGGTCCAGGCTGGGAACCTTCGCGCCCGAATGCTGCAGGTGAAGGCCGTTGGTGAACCGGGCGCCGACGAGAAGCAGTGCCGAAACAAACTGCGACGAAGCGCTCGCGTCAATAACCAGCGGCCCGCCCTCAACCGCGCCGGAGCCGACGACGGTGAATGGGAGGGCGTCGTCGTCGTTCTCAAGCTGGACACCGAGGCCCCGGAGCGCGCTGATCACGGCACCCATCGGACGGCGACGCGCGTGGGGATCGCCGTCGAAGGCAGTCCGGCCGTGACGGAGCGCAGCCAGCGGAGGCACAAAGCGCATGACCGTGCCTGCCAGTCCGCAATCAACGCTTGCATCGCCCGACGCCCCATCGGGGATGGGGGTGACAAGAAGGTCCGGCCCGAAACTGCCGTCACCGTCGACCTCCTCGACACCGGCACCGAGCGACCGCAGCGCGGCGACCATCAGTTGCGAGTCCCGCGAATGCAGGGGAGCGCGCAGCCGGCTTGGTCCGTCGGCAAGCGCAGCGAGTATGAGGTACCTGTTGGTCAACGACTTTGAGCCGGGGACCTCAACGGTTGCATCGACGGGACCTTGTGCGTGGGGTGCAGGCCAGAATGACGTGGCCGATGGTGCAGCGGACAGCGCGTTCATTCCCCTTAGCTGCCCGTGACTTCCGAGGCGGTCTTGCGCACAGCCTTCTCGGCCTTCCTGATGCCCTTCTTGGTGTCGTGAGTGAGCGCCAGGGCGTTACGACGGGCATCTTCGGCGAAGTGTTCCGCGCGCCAGGCCCAGCTCGGACGGCCGTTTGTGTCCACCGCTGCAAGCAGCACGGCACCGATCAAGGAGATGTTCTTGAGGAGCTGATTGCGCCGGTCCTTGCGCGCCTTCGCTGTGGAGGAGTCGGCATTGTTGAACTCGACGACGGCATTGAGGGTGGACGTACCGACCAGTATGACCGCCGAAAGTCGGGAGAAACGCCCGATTCCCAGCAGCACGGCAGCACCGATATGTGCGGCGCCGAGTACCTTCGCTACGCGCTGTTCGTCGCTCGCCACCGATGCGGCGGAGGGCACCATCTTCGTGATGCGGTCCAGCGTGGGACGGAGGGCGGTGGCCGCGGCGTCGGTGTTCCGGAGCCGGTCAAGGCCCGTCAGAACGAAGCTGCTGGCAAGCAATGGGCGGGCGAATACACGAACAAGGGTCACAATGCCTCCTGGCTTCCAGCACCATCAAGGGCACCGGATCTACTCATGCGAACAAAGTCAGTTACAACCGTGGATGGATGAGTCTAGTTTTGCACCTTTAGCGCAACGAGGCGATCCAGTCCCGGGGCCTGCGACGGAATATCCCACCCCGGCTTCTGGTTAGCGATAGGGAAGCCCGGATGAGGCAGCAGACGATACGAGGAGCAGATGGGTACAGCGACATCGGTACGGGACCATTTTCCGCTTATCCAGGTGGACGCACCGGCACGGCCGGCGCCGCGCCGTCAGACCGTCGGACGCGTAGACTTTGCAGCAATGAATACCACAGCCGCGGCGGGACCCACCCCGACCGAAGATGAGGAACTGGATCTGTCCACCGAGTCCGTTGCGGAACGGACGGCGCGGTTCGAGCGGGACGCCATGCAGTACGTGGACCAGCTGTATTCGGCTGCCATGAGAATGGCTCGTAACCCCGCTGACGCGGAAGATCTGGTGCAGGAGGCCTACACCAAGGCTTTCTCCGCCTTCCATCAGTACAAGCCGGGAACCAACCTGAAGGCCTGGCTGTACCGGATTCTCACGAACACGTACATCAACCTGTATCGCAAGCGGCAGCGGGAACCCCTGCAGTCGAATTCGGACACCATCGAGGACTGGCAGCTCGCGAAGGCAGCCGAGCATACCTCGTCAGGGCTGCGGTCGGCTGAGGTTGAAGCACTCGATCACCTCCCTGACTCGGACGTGAAGCAAGCTTTGCAGGCAATTCCGGAGGAGTTCCGCCTGGCGGTCTACTTCTCGGACGTCGAGGGTTTCGCGTACAAGGAAATCTCGGAAATCATGAACACCCCCATCGGCACCGTGATGTCACGGCTGCACCGCGGACGCAAGCTCCTCAGGGACCTGCTGTCCGAGTACGCGCACGAGCGCGGAATGGGCGGTTCGGCACGCGCTTCCACCGGAGATGGTGGAACTACACAGGAGAACGGAAAATGAGCGACTGCCACAGCCTTGGCGACTGCGACGACTCACGCATCGAGCGGCTGTATGAGTACCTTGACGGGGCTCTCTCGCACGCTGACCTGGTCGAAATCAAGGACCACCTTGAGGATTGCCCGGAGTGCGCCCAGGAACACGATCTTGAGTGCCTCATCCGGTCTGTAGTGAAGCGCTCCTGCACAGAGGTCGCGCCTGCGAAACTGAAGTCGAACATTCTGGACCGGATCAGCCAGATCAAGACCGTCGACCACTAGCGTCATCTGCGCTCTGTTGATGGCCAGCCCCATACAAACAGAAGAACCCCCGTACGAGTACGGGGGTTCTTCTGTTTGCTTTGACTGTGATGTCAGGTGTTGGGGCGCTTACCGTGGTTAGCGCCGCCGCGCTTGCGATCACGGCGCTTGCGTGCACGCTTGCTCATGGCTGCCTCCTTACGTTGCCTATAGGGCTTTTGCCGATCGACCACATGGGTCCGGACTGCCCTCCAGTCTCCCACACCCGGACGCACTGAACCTAAACGGCCGGGGCAGTCGGCGGCTACCTGCTCGCACCGGTGCCTAGGATGGAACGGAATGATCCGAGCGACCCCGGAGCAAAGGAGCGCCGATGCGCGCAGTGTACGCAGAGTCCCTGTCCGCCCAGTCCCCGCTTGACGGGTTGAGGGTGGGAGAGCTTCCCGAACCGAAGCATCCCGGAGAATTCCGCAGGGTGCGTGTCCGGGCGTCCGCTCTGAACCACCACGATCTGTGGTCATTGCGGGGAGTGGGCCTCGGACAGGACAAGCTGCCGATGATCCTGGGCTGTGACGGCGCCGGAGTGGACGACGACGGTAATGAAGTCCTCATCCACAGCGTCATCTCTTCTCCCGACTGGCAGGGCGACGAGACGCTGGATCCCCGCCGCTCGCTCCTCTCAGAACTCCATCCAGGCACGATGGCCGATTACGTCTGGGTGCCGGCACGTAATCTGGTACCCAAACCGTCCGGTCTGAGCTTTGAGGAAGCAGCGTGCTTACCGACGTCCTGGCTCACCGCATACCGGATGCTGTTCACGACGTCGCCGGCCGCTCCGGGCTCCACCGTTCTGGTGCAGGGCGCGGGGGGAGGGGTCTCCACCGCGCTCATCCTGCTCGCCGGCGCGGCGGGCTACCGTGTGTGGGTGACCAGCCGCAGTGAGGCTAAACGTGAACTGGCCCTGAAGTTGGGAGCGCAGGATGCGTTCGACGCCGGTGCTCGCCTTCCGGAGCGCGTTGACGTCGTTTTCGATTCGGTCGGGGAAGCGACCTGGGCGCATTCGTTGAAGGCACTCAAGCCCGGTGGCGCCGTCGTCACCTGTGGCGCGACAAGCGGACCGAGTCCGTCGGCGGACCTCAACCGCGTTTTCTTCCTCCAGCTGCGGGTACTGGGTTCAACGATGGGCTCCCGCGATGAGCTCCAGCGACTGGCGGAGTTTCTTGCCGTCACTGGCGTGCGACCCATCATCGATTCCGTGTACCCGCTGGAAGACGCGCGGACCGGATTCGAACGGATGGCCAAGGGTGAGGTTTTCGGAAAGGTCATTTTCAACCACGGGAACTGAACCGCGACTTTCCGAGGGGGACGGCTACGGCCGCTGTTTCGATGAGAGCGACGCCCGGATTGATGCCTGTGCCTGGCGTAGGACTGTCACCACAGTTTCGGCGACGGCATCGCTGATTCCCTGCTCGGTCTCGGCGGCGTGTCTCCGCAGCTCCATGCGAACGTCGTCCCGGAACTGGTTGACGACCATTTCAAGTTCCTTCAGCGATCGCCGCTGGTCGGAACGGCTGCTGTCCGCAGCCGCCTGCCGTCCGGACCGGCGCGCACTTTCGGCCGACGCCGCAAGGTCCGCCCGAAGGCCGCGCATGTTTGCCCGGATCTCCTCCCGCAGGCCATCTGCGAGCCGGCGTATTGACGCGGAGATGTCCTCCTCGATGTCAGCAAGCTCCCCGCGCCGTTCCGTTAGTTCGCGGCGCCCTTCTTCGGTAATGAGGTAGGTGGTTCGACGCCCCTGTGCCTGGGTTGACACCAAGCGCTCCGCCTCCAGCTTGGCCAGCCGCGGGTAGATAGTGCCTGCGCTGGGGGAGTAGGTCCCACCGAACCGGTCTTCAAGGGCCCGGATTATCTCGTATCCATGTTTGGGGCCGTCCTCAAGGAGTGCCAGCAGATAGAGACGCAGAGCGCCGTGGGCGAAGACAGGGGGCACTAGTGCCCACCGTCCTGTGCTTCGCCGGCACCCTGCTCGGCGGCTGCGTCCGGGGAACGATGGAAGATCGCCACATCACCCGAAACAGAGTTGGCCCGCACCGTCAGGGTGGAGCCGGAGGAGCCCGGCTCGATGAACGTATTTTTCCCGTGACCGGTGAATTTTCGGTTGTTCACGGAGAGGGAGCCCGAAACGGTGGAGGCCGCGACGTCGACTCCGAGCGTCTGCGACAGCCGTACGACCAGGTCACCGGAAACGGTTCGCGCGGCCAGGTCCCGGGGCTCCCCCAGGAGGTCCAGGGTGACCGCCCCGCTGACGCTATTGGTGCGGATGCTTTCGCAGTAGCCCGAGGCTGTGACCTCACCCGAAACGGTCTTGATCACCAAATGCCCGGAGTGATGGCGCACGATGGCCTCCCCGCTGACGGTATTGACCGTCAGCCTTCCGGAGGTGTCATCGGCCATGATGGAACCGGACACGGTGTCGATGGATGTGTCCCGCGTACCGCACGCCAGTCCGTCGCCGCTGACAGTCCTCAGCGCAACAGAGGTTCCTTCGGGTACCGCGATGCTGATGACGGCGGCTTCCTTCGGCTTGCCCAGAATTACCTGGCTCGTGACTCCCAGCCAACTCCGGGACGACCCGCTGAGGTGCGAGATTTCCAACGCGCCCCCGTTCAGGCGGACGTCGATCGGCTGCCCCTTGACGTCGGAGACCTCCACCCGGGTTGTCGGCTCATCATGCACCAGGATGTCAATGCGCCCGGCGATGATGCCCGCCTTCACGGACAGCACGTCATCGAACTCAAGGGTCTGAGGAGTTCCGATCTCCCAACGGTCCTGCTGCATGGCTGCTCCTGGGGTATGGATGGAGGAGAAACGCGATATATCGCGTTAAGATCACGATATATCGCGTCTTCAGGTCCAGGCAAGGCAGCTGGGCACTTTTTCTTAGAAGTGCCGTCAGAGCGGCGCTGGAATCTCCAGCCACTGGAACCAGCCTCGGTGCAGAACCAGCCACGCCATGAGCCCATAGCCCGCCTGACCGGGGCCGCCGCCGTTCGCCGCCAGATCGGAGCGCCACTGTTCATGCGCGTGCAGGGGAGTGAATGTATCCACGAAGACGTGTTTGCGGCGCGTGGTTACGTCCGCGAAGGCCGCGGAGAGATCGGCGAGACGGCGGTTACGGTCAGAATCCAGTCCGGGCGGCGGACCGACAACCAGAACTTTGATGCTCATTTGCGCTGCACCGTCGAGAATGTTGGCAAGGTTCAAGCGACTGCGCGCGGTAGAGATATCGAGATCGAGGTCGCGATCGGAGAGCGCGATGACCAGCCGGTTCTCCGTGTGAGCCGAGAACCTCCGACCAGCTTCCTCCAGCCAGCGCGCAGCGAGCGCTTCGGTACCCTCACCGGGGGCTGCCAGGCTGAACGCTTCGAGCGTGGCATTGTCCGGGGTGGTACGCGCCAGGACACGGCCAATCCATCCCAGAGCACGGGGATCACCCAGACCCGCAAGGAGTTCGTCTCCCACTGCGGCAAGCCTTATTCTGCGCTGTTCCACTTATCACCTCGGGTTTGCTGGTCGTGGTCGGTTCTCGATAGGGCAACAGGGCGCCCAACTGGTCCGGGAAACGCCAATGGGCAGGGTCTCCAACAGACCCTGCCCATTGTACGTTCGGGCTTCAGGCTCGCTTAGCCGCGGTCGAATGCCTTCTTGATGAGAATTTCCTGCTCCACAGCGTGGTGCTTCGCCGATCCGGTTGCCGTCGAGGCCGAGGCCGGACGGGATGCCAGGCGAAGCGGGCGATCCAGATGCTCAGGGAGGTTGAGGCCAATGAATGGCCAGGGTCCCTGGTTGGCCGGTTCATCCTGTGCCCAGACCAATTCAGCGTTCGGGTACGCTGCGACGGCGGCCTTGATTTCTTCGACCGGAAGCGGTGCAAGCTGCTCAACGCGCAGGATAGCGGTTGAGGTGTCATTCGCCTTCTGGCGCGCGGCCGCGAGATCGTAGTAGAGACGGCCGGATACCAGGAGGACACGTGTGACATCCGCCGGGTTGAGGCCAGCGCTGTCTTCGATTACCGGCTTGAAGCTACCCTGCGTGAAGTCTTCGACGCTGCTTGCTGCCGCCTTGAGGCGCAACAATTGCTTCGGCGTGAAGATGATGAGCGGCTTACGCGGGCGGCTGTAGGCCTGCCTCCGCAGCAAATGGAAGTGTGATGCAGCGCTGGTGGGGTTGGCGACCACCATGTTGTCTTCCGCACACATCTGCAGGAAACGCTCGATGCGGGCGGATGAGTGGTCGGGGCCCTGTCCTTCGTAACCATGCGGGAGCATGAGTACCAGTGACGAACGCTGTCCCCACTTCTGCTCAGCGGACGAGATGAACTCGTCAATGATGGTTTGCGCACCGTTCACGAAGTCGCCGAACTGCGCCTCCCAAAGCACCAGCGCGTCCGGCCGCTCAACGGAGTACCCGTACTCGAAGCCCATCGCTGCATACTCCGACAGGAGGGAGTCGTAGATCCAGAACTTCGCCTGTCCCTCACTCAGCTCGCCAAGCGGCAGCCATTCAGTGCCGTTGGCGCGGTCGTGGAAGACCGCATGGCGCTGTACGAAGGTTCCGCGACGCGAATCCTGCCCGGCAAGCCGCACCGGCACGCCTTCCATGAGGAGGGAGCCGAAAGCCGCGATCTCGCCGAAGCCCCAGTCGATCCCCCCTTCGCGGGACATCTGCTCGCGCTTCTCGAGCAGCGCTTTCAGCTTGGGATGGACTGTGAAGCCCTCCGGGAAGTTCAGGTGCGCCTTGCCGATGTGAGCCAGCGTCTCGGCGGTAATGGCCGTGCTCGCCGGGACTCCCACGCCGCTGTCCGCACGCTGCGAGATCGGCCGCTCGATATTCGAGACGGCTGCTGCGTCCTTGGTAACCACCGGAATAGGCGAGGTTTGGGCAGCATGCGTTTCGGCGAAGACCCGCTCGAGCCGCTCCTGGTAATCGCGCAATGCCTGCTCGGCTTCTTCCTGGCTGATGTCACCGCGCCCAATCAGGGCCTCGGTGTACAGCTTGCGAACTGAGCGCTTGGCTTCGATCAGGTTGTACATCATCGGCTGGGTCATCGAGGGATCGTCGCCCTCATTGTGACCGCGCCTGCGGTAGCAGACCAAGTCGATGACAACATCCTTGTTGAACCGCTGACGGAACTGGTACGCGAGCTGCGCCACGCGGACCACAGCTTCCGGATCATCTCCGTTCACGTGGAAGATCGGTGCCTGCACCATCTTCGCCACGTCGGTGGAGTACACCGAGGACCGGGATGCGGTCGGTGAAGTCGTGAACCCGACCTGGTTATTCACGATGATGTGGATTGTTCCACCCGTACGGTACCCGCGCAGCTGGGAGAGATTCAGTGTTTCCGCCACGACACCCTGACCGGCGAAGGCCGCGTCGCCGTGAACCAGGATCGGAAGGACCGGGAAAGTGTCGCCCTGGTCCAGGCGGTCCTGCTTGGCCCGGACGATACCCTCAAGCACGGAGTCGACCGCCTCGAGGTGCGACGGGTTGGCGGCGAGGTAGACCTTCGTCTCATTGCCGCTGTCGGAGGTGTAGGTGCCTTCAGTGCCGAGGTGGTACTTCACATCTCCCGAGCCCTGCACTGAGCGGGGGTCCTGAGTACCTTCGAACTCGCGGAAGACCTGGGCGTAAGTCTTGCCGGCGATGTTGGTGAGTACATTCAGGCGGCCGCGGTGAGCCATGCCGATGGCGACCTCGTCCAGTCCGTCGTCGGCCGCGTCCGAAAGGATGGCGTCCAGCAGCGGAATAAGCGACTCGCCGCCTTCCAGCGAGAACCGCTTCTGCCCGACGAACTTTGTCTGCAGGAAGGTCTCGAAAGCCTCTGCAGCGTTCAACCGGTGCAGGATACGCAGTTGTTCCTCACGGCTTGGCTTGGAGTACGGGTGTTCCAGCTCGTCCTGGAACCATTGCCGTTCCTCCGGGTCCTGGATATGCATGTACTCGATGCCGGTGGTCCTGCAATAGGCATCACGCAGAACCCCGAGGATGGTCCGGAACTTGAGAGCAGGCTTTCCGCCGAACCCGCCGGTCGGCCATTCGCGGTCCAGGTCCCAGAGCGTCAGGCCGTGGGTACGGACGTCGAGGTCGGCGTGCTTGCGCTGCACGTACTCCAGCGGGTTTGTGTCCGCCATGAGGTGGCCGCGCACCCGGTAGGCATGGATGAGCTGCTGGATCCGGGCCACCTTGTTGATCTCGTCCATCGGATCAACCTGGATGTCCGCGCTCCAGCGCACGGGCTCGTAGGGGATACGCAGGGCTTCGAAGATTTCGTCGTAGAAGTTCTGCTCGCCCAGCAGGAGCTGGTGCACAATCCGCAGGAACTCTCCGCTGCCCGCACCCTGAATGACCCGGTGATCATAGGTGGAGGTGAGGGTGATGGTCTTGCTGATCGCATGTTGAGCCAGCGTCTTTTCGCTGGCGCCCTGGAAGGCTGCCGGGTACTCGAGGGCTCCCGCTCCGATGATGCAGGCCTGGCCCTTGGAGAGCCGGGGAACCGAATGTACGGTGCCGATGCCGCCGGGGTTGGTAAGGGAGACAGTGGTGCCGGCGTAGTCGTCAGCGCCGAGCTTGCCTGCGCGGGCGCGCTTGACGAGGTCTTCGTAGGCATGCCAGAACTCGGAGAAGTTGAGTGTCTCCGCCTTCTTGATGTTTGGCACGACCAGGAGGCGCGTGCCGTCCGGCCTGGGCATGTCGATTGCGAGGCCGAAGTTCACGTGGGCGGGCTGTACCGCTGCCGGCTTGCCGTCGACCACGTCGTAGTACACGTTCTGCGAAGGGAACTGCGCGAGGGCTCGGATGATCGCGTAGCCGATGATGTGGGTGAACGAGACCTTGCCGCCCCGGGCACGCTCCAGATGGTTGTTGATGACCACGCGGTTGTCGATCAGCAGCTTCGCAGGAACAGCGCGAACGCTGGTGGCGGTGGGAACCGTCAGGCTGGCATCCATGTTCGTGGCGATCGCCTTGGCGGGGCCGCGAAGAACCGTGACGGTGTCTTCGTCCATCTCCGGGTTCAGATCCGACTTCGGGAGCTGGGCCGGGATGGGAGCCTTCTCTGCCTTGGGCTCGGTCTTGGGTTCCGCCTTCGCGGCGGGCTTTGGCGCAGCCGCCGGCTTCGCAGTTTCCTTGGCGACAGGAGGAGTGCCTGTTTCCTGGGTTGCAGCAGGGGACTCGCCGGAAGCCTTGGGAGCATTTTGCTCAGTTGAGACGACGGGAAGCTCCCGTGTTGGGGGATGGGCTTCGGAACCAGCCGACCGCCCGGCCGCGTGCCGCCCATTGTCAGAACCGGTGTTCTCAGCCTCGAAGGATTCGAAAAGGCTCCACCACTTCTTGTCTACGGAGTTCCGGTCCTGCCGGAATTGCTCGTAGAGCTCATCCACAAGCCATTCATTTCCGCCGAATTCTTCCGGTAGACGGTGGTTGGGTTGTTGTGGCACTTGTTATACGCCCTCTTCCGTGAGTTGCCCTTGGCCCAAAAAAGGTTACGTCGGCGCTCGCCTGACCCTGTTGACCTGCACTTCAGTCTAATGACAGTTTCAGGCAACAAGCCAATCTCTACCGCTTCCTTGCGCTTATGTTCCGATCCGGTTCAGAAGCGGTCCGGATCGGCCACAAAAACGGCATACACTCGCTTGTGTAACCGACTGCAGGAGCACCCGTGCGTTTCATCAACACGCCCTCAACCGACCTCACTTATTCGGACGTTTTCCTAGTGCCATCGGCGTCCGAAGTCATCTCGCGGTTCGACGTCGACCTGTCCAGCGATGACGGAACCGGCACCACCATCCCCCTAGTGGTGGCGAACATGACCGCCGTGACTGGCCGCCGGATGGTGGAAACCGTGGCCCGGCGGGGTGGACTTGCCGTACTGCCGCAGGACGTTCCTACCCGGGTGATCAGCGAAGTCACCCAGTGGGTGAAGCAGCGCGACCTGGTGTTCGAGACACCGCTGAAGCTGCACCCCGCAAACACCGTCATTGACGCACTGCACCTGATCAATAAGCGTGCTCACGGCGCCGTCATGGTCGTCGATGACTCCAACCGCTGCGTCGGAGTGGTCCATGCGGCCGACTGCGAGGGCGTGGACCGCTTCGCCTCCCTTGAAGCGGTGATGCGGACGCGGCCGCTGATCCTCGACGCAACACGTTTCTCGACTGACCGGGACGCGGCCCTCCAGCAGGCTTACGAGGAACTGGACGCCGCCGGTGTATCGCTGGCAGCAGTCCAGCAGGATGGTGAGCTCGTCGGCGTTATCACTCGCAAGGGCGCGCTTCGCTCCACCATCTACCAGCCCGCGACGGACAGTCAGGGGCGTTTGCGGGTGGCGGCAGCCGTCGGAATCAACGGCGACGTGGCAGCGAAGGCCGCCGAACTTCTCGACGCCGGTGTGGATGTTCTCGTTGTTGATACGGCGCACGGCCACCAGCGCAAGATGCTGGACGCGCTCAAAGCAGTGACAGCGCTCGATCCGTCGGTTCCCGTGGTTGCCGGAAACGTGGTGAGCGCAGACGGCGTTCGCGACCTCGTTGAGGCGGGCGCTTCGATCATCAAGGTGGGCGTGGGTCCGGGTGCCATGTGCACCACCCGAATGATGACGGCGGTGGGCCGTCCGCAGTTCTCGGCTGTTTATGAGTGCTCACAGGCTGCGGCCGAGCTCGGCGCACATGTGTGGGCAGACGGCGGCGTCCGGTATCCGCGGGATGTGGCGCTCGCGCTTGCGGCTGGGGCCAGCCAGGTCATGATCGGCTCCTGGTTTGCGGGTACCTATGAGAGTCCCGGCGATTTGCAGACCGACGGCCAGGGGCGCCAGTACAAGGAGAGCTTCGGCATGGCTTCCGCCCGCGCCGTCCAGAACCGGACGCAACGGGACGATGTATTCGCTCGTGCTCGCAAGGGATTGTTCGAGGAGGGCATCTCGACCTCAACCATGTACCTCGATCCAGCCCGCCCTGGGGTTGAGGACCTGCTGGACATGATCACGGCAGGGGTACGCAGCTCGATGACGTATGCAGGCGCGCGTTCCCTCGCAGAGTTCCGTGAGCGGGCAATAGTCGGCGTGCAATCCGCCGCCGGCTACGAAGAGGGTCGTCCGCTCCAGCAGAGCTGGTAGAACCGCGTCGGCCGCAGTGATTGAAGCGCCGGCGGCCCTTCGGGTGCTGTAAACTGGAGATCTTATGGACAGTTCCTCTAGGGGCCGGCCCATGGCGCGCACGCAGCGAGAGGCAACATCGACCCGATGTGCAGCGCAGCCATCCAGTGCCGGCAGACCCCGTTCACTTGCCCATCACTCAGCTTCCGCGCGTACTGCCACAGGCGGTTCGCCTCGGGCTGGGCTTCCCAGTGCGGACGCCGGCGGCGATGCCGTCTGCGGTGACGCCGTCTCGGAGCCGTCTCAACCGGAGGACTCCTCCGAGCCGACGGAACCTCCGAAACCCGTCCCGCCCGTTAGGTCCGCCACGCCGCTGACCGCCCCGGCGGTGATCGCGTAGTGGAATGGCTCTATCTGGTTGCCGGTCTCCTGCTGATCCTCGGCACAGGCTTTTTCGTCGCAGTCGAATTCGCACTGGTCGCACTTGACCAGACGTACGTGCAGAGAGCGGTGGACGAAGGCGACAAACGCGCGGAACCCCTGCTGAGGTGTTTGAAGTCGCTGTCGACCCAGCTGTCCAGCTGCCAGTTGGGCATCACGCTCACCACGCTGCTGACCGGCTACGTCATGGAGCCCTCAGTGGGCCGGCTGCTGGAGACGCCCCTGGCCTCACTCGGTGTGCCGGATGCTGCAAGTGCATCCGTCTCCCTCGTCCTCGCCATGGTGTTGGCAACCCTGCTTTCGATGCTGATCGGCGAACTGGTGCCGAAGAACATGGCTATCGCGCTGCCTTTCAAGGTCGGCCGGACGCTGGCGCGTCCCCAGCTGATCTTCACCGCCATCTTCAAGCCCGCCATCGTCCTCCTCAACGGCTTCTCGAATCGTGTGCTTCACCTGTTCGGGCTCGAAGCGAAGGAGGAGATCTCGGGCGCACGAACTCCGTCTGAACTTTCCTCCCTGGTCCGACGGTCAGCTGAACTCGGCACGCTGGACCAGGGCACTGCTACGTTCCTGGCACGAACGTTCAGTTTCTCGGAGCGCACGGCAGCGGACGTGATGACGCCCCGTATCCGCATGGCAGCCGTCGAATCGGACCAGACGGTAGCCGACGTCGTTGATCTTGCACGCAGGACGGGCTATTCACGCTTTCCTCTCATCGGGGACTCACCCGATGACATCCGCGGGGTGGTGCACGTCAAAAAGGCGGTTGCCGTGCCGCGATCCAGGCGCGCAGAGCTGCCGGCCGGCACGATCATGACCGATGTCCTGCGCATCCCCGAGACTGTTCACCTTGACTCTCTGCTCAGCGAGCTCCGGGAAGCGAACCTGCAGCTTGCCGTCGTGCTGGATGAGTACGGTGGAACGGCAGGGGTCGTCACTCTTGAAGACCTGGTGGAGGAGATCGTTGGAGAAGTTGCCGACGAGCATGACAAGCTCAAGCCGGGCGTCCTGCAAAGTGCGGCCGGCAACTGGTTCTTCCCGGGGATCATGCGGCCGGATGAGGTCAGCGACCAGATTCCCAACCTTGTGGTGCCTGACGAATCCGGTTATGAGACAGTCGGCGGCTTCATGATGTCCGTCCTCGGCCGGATCGCCGAGACAGGTGACCGCGTGGAGGTGTCCGGCGGAACTCTTGAGGTGGAACGTATGGACGGACGCAGGATCGACCGCATTAGTTTCCTTCCTGCAGAGCCGGAGGACGCCGGTCACTCCGGATCCGGCCCAACTGCAGTGGGAGGTTCCCGATGAGCGACTGGGCTGGAATTCTCTGGCTGGTCATCCTGCTGGTCGGCAACGCATTCTTCGTCGGCGCCGAGTTCGCGGTCATGAGTGCGCGTCGAAGCCAAATTGAGCCTCTCGCTGAACAAGGCCTGAAACGTGCCCGCACCACCCTCTGGGCAATGGAACACGTTTCGCTCATGCTCGCCTGTGCGCAACTCGGTATCACCGTCTGCTCCCTGCTGATCCTTCAGGTGGCAGAGCCCGCCATTCACCACCTGATGGTGGTCCCGCTCGAGGCGATCGGTCTGCCGGAAGCGCTGGCCGACGGCGTCGCATTCGGCATCGCGCTGGCCCTGGTAACCTTCCTGCACGTGACGTTCGGGGAGATGGTGCCGAAGAACATCTCGGTATCCGTCGCCGACAAGGCAGCACTGTTCCTCGCGCCGCCGCTCGTCATGGTGGCGCGCATCGTTCATCCCGTCATCTCTACGCTGAACTGGACCGCCAACCATATTCTGCGCGCACTGCGCATCGAGCCGAAGGACGAGGTCACTTCCTCCTTTACGCTCGAAGAAGTGCAGTCCATTGTGCAGGAATCGACGAGGCATGGTCTCGTGGACGACGACGCGGGGCTGATCAGCAGTGCACTGGAGTTCTCCGGACAAACGGCCGGAACCGTCATGGTGCCGCTGGACGAGCTGGTTACGCTTCGTACCGATTCAACTCCTGAGGAATTCGAAAAAGCCGTTGGGCGCACGGGGTTCTCCCGTTTTGTCCTCGTGGATGAACACGACAACCTCACGGGTTACATGCACCTCAAGGACGTCATGTCGATGCCGGAAGGCGCCTACTCGCGTCCTATCACGGAGAACAAGGTGCGGGCTCTGGCCAACCTGAGCGTGGACGATGAGATCGAGGACGCGCTGGCAACAATGCAGCGCACCGGCTCCCACCTCGCCCGGGTAATGACCAGTGACGGGCAGGCGCGGGGCGTGCTCTTCCTGGAGGACGTTATCGAACAATTGGTGGGCGAGATCCGGGACGCTACGCAGAACCAGGGACTTCGGAGAACCGGAGAGTTCCTCCAGGACGGCGGAGACCTGCGAACCCGACCGGCACGCTAGTCTCCGGTGAGGCAGCGGGGGTTCCCATCGGAGTACGGGGACCTCCGGCCGTCATGGCGGGAACGTCAGTCCCATCCTTGCTGAGGAGTGGCACAGGTATCCCGGAACACGTACTGCGAGGGTCGCTTGCGTTGACGGCTGGACCAGTCGATAGCAGGCCGGCGCTGCTTCTCGGGAAGGTAGCCGAGGCGGTAGACCGCCATCAGCTCAAGACCGTCCGGCACACCAAGAATGGCCTCAACCCGGCTCCAGTTCTCCGGAACTTCCATCGGGAAGGAGACAAACTGGATGCCCATCCCGAGCTCCACGGTGGTCAGCCATACATTTTCCATCGCGGCGCCCATGCTGAAGACGGAATAGAAGCCGGACAGTTCGCCTGGTCGATACTCGCTCCTGTCCAGCATGACGCCCAGTAGCAGCGGGGAGCCCGCAACGAGCTTTCTGTTTTCCTCGCCGAGGGTCTGGGGGACGCGGAGCTTGTTCATCAGCGTCTGACCGGACGGAGTGAACACCTTCCTGGTGAATGGGCGGAGCAGCGCCGGAAGCTGGTCGAACAGCATGCCGTCCCTCCGCTCCTCCATCTCGGATTCGCTGAAGCGGAAATAGCGCTTGTAGCGCTCGAAGAACGTTCCCTCAGCCATGACCTGCGTCATGCTCTCGCCGCTGATGGCTGCAATCCTGCCGATGGTGTCCTGGTCCTCAACGAGGACAAAGCGCCATGGCTGGCTGTTCAGCTGTGACGGCGCAGCGCCGGCCACCTGCATCAGAACCTTCTGGTGCTCTGTGCTCACGGGCTCGGACAGGAAGGGACCGTTCGTGGTCTTTCGGTTGAATACGACATCGAGGAATTCCACGGGTGTCCTAATGGTTGCGGTTCACGTTCGGAGTGCGACTATCAGGCTCAGAATATAGAACGGCAGCGGAACCAGCGCAGCCCAGATATGCCGGTAGGGGTGGCGTCGAGCCGACCCGGCGTACGGCAGGGCGACCAGCGCCACCAGCGCAGGAATGAGGAACCACCCTGCCGTGCTGGAACTCCACCACAGGGAACTCAGCGCAACGAGGCCGAGGCTGAGGGTCGCGACATACAGCGCGTGATGGATGCAGTGGAATCCCTGCGAGTTGATCAGCCCGGTCCGCACTGACGTGCCGAAAGCCGCGTTCGCGGCGTAGAGCCCAAAAGCCAGCGCGACGACGCCGGCTGCACCGTTCATGCTTCGGCACCTCCGCGGAGAAAGGGTCAGGAAGGATCATCGTCGCACCATTCCTACGCCGCCGCACAAACTGCGAATGATTCGCGTTTAGGTTAGAGTTGACCTTGCCCTGATGGCCTGACCCTCTCCCCAAAAAGATCGAGGATACTCATGCGCTCCGTTCTCGCGCGAACCACTGCGGTTCTCTCCGCTTCGGCCCTTCTGCCGCTGGCGTTGGCTGGCTGCGGCCAAAATGCCGATGGAACGGCCTCCGCCGAGGACGCGGGCACTCTTCAGGTGGTGACTTCCACGAACGTCTACGGGAACATAGTCGAATCCGTCGGCGGTGACCTCGTGGAAGTGACGGCGATCGTCGACAGTTTGAGCCAGGATCCGCACTCCTACGAGGCGACGGTGCAGGACAAGCTCGCTGTATCGAAGGCTGACCTGCTGGTGGAAAACGGCGGCGGTTATGACCCCTTCCTGCACACGCTCGCTGATTCGGTCAAGGTGGATCATGAGTATGTATTGAGCGCCGTCGACATCGCGGGAGTAGCAGGCGGGGAAGAGGCCCACGCCGAGGAAGAGGCTCACGCCGAGGAAGAGGCTCACTCCGAGGGTGAGCACGGGCACGGCTCCTTCAATGAACACGTCTGGTACAAGCTGGACGCCATGGCCGATCTTGCAGGCGCTGTGGCGGAGAAGCTGGCCGCACTCGATCCCGACAACGCGGAAACTTATGAGAGCAACGCTGCGACGTTCGAGAAGGACATCGCCGCGCTGCTTGAGGAGGCGCAGGCACTGGCTCGCGAGGCTGAAGGTAAGTCCGTTGCCGCTACTGAGCCGGTGCCTGCCTACCTCCTGGAGGCGGCGGGCCTTGAAGACGTTACCCCCGAGGATTACTCGGAGGCCATCGAGGAGGGCTCCGATGTTCCGGTGGCTGCCATGAGCGAGATGCAGCAACTCGTGGAAAGCGGCTCTGTTGCTTTCCTTGCCTACAACGAGCAGACCGAAGGCGCGCAGACGCAGGCGGTCCGCAGCTCCGCGGAGAGCGCCTCCGTGCCCGTGGTCAGCTTCACCGAGACGGTGCCGGACGACGCTGATTACATCTCCTGGATGACCACCAACATCCAGAACATCGCCGAAGCATTGAAGTCCTGACAGAATTGGCCAGTACCCTCCCTTCCCAGAACCAAGGAGACCGCGTGGCCAACGACGGCGGTGCTGCAGCACGCCCCGTAGTCAGCCTGCGCTCAGCTTCACTTTCCTTCGGCCGTCGCACTCTGTGGCACGACCTGGACCTGGACATCCGGCCCGGGGAGTTTCTAGCGGTGCTGGGTCCGAATGGGTCGGGCAAGACCAGTCTTCTTCGGGTTCTTCTCGGCCTGCAGGACCTGGATTCGGGAACGGCCACGGTGAACGGCCACGCCCTGCACCGGGGAAGCCGTGCCTTCGGCTATATCCCGCAACAAAAGTCCTTCGCCGCCGAAACGCCACTTCGTGCCCGTGACCTGGTGGGGCTGGGAGTGGACGGACACCGTTGGGGCTTTCGCCGCGCGGGATCGGCGTACCGGCGAACCGTCGATGCACTCCTCGAAAAGGTGGGAGCGTCGTCGTACGCTGACGCCCCGGTCGGCCGATTGTCGGGCGGAGAGCAGCAGCGGCTCCGCGCCGCCCAGGCGCTCGCAACTGATCCGCAGGTGCTGCTCTGCGACGAACCGCTGCTTTCACTGGACCTGCACCACCAGCAGGCAGTGAGCCGGCTGATCAACGACCAATGCCGGGAGTACAACACCGCGGTGGTATTCGTGACCCATGAAATCAATCCCATCATTGAGTACGTGGACCGCGTTCTGTACCTTGCGGGCGGACGTTTCCGCGTGGGCACACCGAAGGAAGTTATGACCAGCGAAGTGCTGTCCGACCTCTATGACAGCAGGGTCGACGTGATTCACAACAACGGCCGCATCGTTGTGGTCGGTCTGCCTGACGCCACCACGCACCATCATGCCGAAGTTGCGCACCCGTGAACCTCGAGGAAATGCTGAGGGCCATCTTCACCTTCGACAACTACGCCGAGCTGCTGCCCCTGGTGCAGAACTCGATCTGGGCCGGCGCCGTGCTGGGCCTGTTGGGCGGGCTAATCGGCACCTTCGTGATGATGCGGGACCTTGCCTTCGCGGTCCACGGGATTGCTGAACTCTCCTTCGCGGGTGCGGCGTTCGCCCTGCTCGTCGGCGCGAACGTTGTATACGGTTCCCTGGTCGGGTCCGTGATTGCGGCGCTGCTGCTCGGGCTGATGGGCATTCGGGCACGGGACCGCAACTCGATCATCGGCGTCATCATGCCTTTCGGCCTCGGCCTGGGGATCCTGTTTCTGGCGCTCTACGAGGGCAGGGCCGCGAACAAATTCGGTTTGTTGACCGGACAGATTGTTTCTGTCGATCAGGTTCAGCTGACACTCCTGGCGGGATGCGCGGTGGTTGTCATGGCCGCACTCGGCGCAATCTGGCGCCCACTCACCTTCGCCAGTGTGGACCCGGACCTGGCTGAAGCCCGGGGAGTACCGGTCCGCGGGCTGTCGCTGGTGTTCATGTTCCTACTGGGAGTGTCGGTGGCGCTGTCCATTCAGGTGGTCGGCGCGCTGCTGGTGCTCGCGCTGCTCATTACCCCGGCCGCCGCAGCCCTGAAGGTTACGTCGTCGCCCCGCCTGGTCGTGTTGCTCAGTGTTGTGTTTGCGTGCACGTCAGTGGTGGGCGGAATCCTGCTGGCACTGGGGGGACGGATCCCGATCAGCCCCTACGTGACCACTATTTCCTTCGTGATCTACCTCGTGTGCAGGACAATCAACTGGCGACGCTCGAAAAAGGCGACGGCCTCGGAGTCGCGTGCGGTCCAGCCCGCCTAGTTCGCCCGGTTCCTAGTCCTTCGCGGCAGTGCACTCCGGGCATAGTCCGTAAATCTCGACTGTGTGGGCTACATCGGTGTAGCCGTACTCCCGTGCCATCCGTGCCGCCCACTGCTCAACGGCCGGAGCCTCGATCTCCACGGCCCTTCCGCACTTGCGGCACAGCAGGTGATGGTGGTGGTGCTCGACTGCGCAGCGGCGGTACACGGCCTCGCCCTCGCCGTTCCGCAGGACGTCCACGAGGCCGTCGTCGGCCATCGACTGCAGGATTCTGTAGGTCGTGGCGAGGGAGACCGACTCACCGCGTTCATGAAGTTTCCGGTACAGCTCCTGTGTGCTTACGAAATCGTCGAGCTCATCGAGGGTAGCGCCGACGGCCCGGCGCTGCTTGGTCACGCGTTGTTCCGGTCCTTTGCGGACGGGCTGTGCTGCCTCCGATGACATGCCTGGCTGGTCACCTTCCTGTCCTCGATTGACCCGCGTCAAGGGTAGCACCGGGCTGGGGAAAAGCCCGCGGCGCCGCCGCTGACAGGCTGCACCGACGGCGGTAGTCTGGGCGGATGTTGATGACGAAGTTCACTCATGCGTGCGTCCGGCTGGAGAAGGATGGTTCCGCCCTCGTGCTGGATCCAGGCAACTTCTCGGAGGTCGAAGAGGCCGTTGCCGGAGCGGCAGCGATCCTCATCACTCACGAACATGCGGACCACTTCGACGTGGAGAGGATCGCTGAGTCGATGCGATCTGATCCCTCACTGGAGGTCCATGCGCCGGCTGGTGTCGCGTCGCAGTTGACGGAGGCGCTGGGAGATGACGGCGGGGCGCGCGTTCACGCGGTGGATCCTGAGAGCAGCTACGCCATCGCAGGCTTTGACGTGAGAACCTTCGGCGGGCAGCACGCGCTCATTCATCCGCACATCCCGGTGGTGAAAAACATCGGATACCTGATCGATGACAACCTCTACCACCCGGGTGATTCTTTCATCGTCCCGCACGGCGTCCAGGTGAATACGCTGCTTGTGCCGGTCCACGCTCCCTGGTCAAAGACCGCCGAAGTGATCGACTTCGTCACGGCCGTCCGCGCGCCGCGGGCACACCAGATCCATGATGCGCTGCTGAACGAAACGGGCCTTGCGATGGTCGAAGGCCATGTTGCCCGCCTGGGGAAGCACTACGGCACTGACTTCGAACATCTCGAGCCGCGCCAGAGCGTCACTGTCTGAAGCGTCACTGTCCAGAGCGTCACTGTCTAGAGCGTCACTGCCTAGGGAGCGTTCGACGGCGAGGGTGCGTGTGACCGCGGGGACACCGTGTAACTGGCCACTTCCTTGAGCCGTGGAGTTCTGGGGTCGCCTTCGGCCACACCGGTGGCCCACTGCAGCCTCAGTCCGTCATCGCTGTCCTCCAGCACGGCCAGGTTGTTGTCGAACCACGGCCCCTTGATGTTCTCCCAGGAGAACGGCGGCTTCGGAACCCTCACCGAACGCGCCACCAGGGCACCGATGGGGCTTGCGACTCCGTAGGACATCGCCACAGTGGCGAAGCGGAGCGCCCGCGGGAGCGGGTTGCGGATGGGGGAACACACTGCCTGAAGGATACGGCTGCCCGAGGACCGGTTGACTTCCGCGATATAGGAGAAGTGGACATCGCCGGAGAGGAATGTGACTGTCTGCGGTGCCGGCCCCCGTTTCCCATCGGCGACCTCCGTTGCCAGGTTTGCTACCGCCCGGAAGCTGCGCTGGAACGCCCCCCAGTGCTCGAGGTCGAGCGCCTGACGCAGTCCCTCTCCGATCCGCGACCCCTGCTTCCCCCAGGCGCCTTCCGCGAGTGCCTCGTCCCATGACTCGATGTGGTGCAGGCCGCGAGGGAGAAGGAAGGGGAGCGAGGTTGCCACGAGCAGATGCCTCACGCCGCCCTGGAAGTGCTCGTTCAGCCAGGCCAGTTCCGACTCGTCCAGCAGGGAACGCCGACCGGGGTCCAGGACCCGCGCAGCGCGCGAATCGACGGTGATGATCCGGACGTCACCGATGTCCCGGAAGTAGCTCCAGCGGTAACTGACCGGATCCGAGTCGGCCTGCTCGGCGAATGATTCCAGCTCGCCGGTCAGATCCAGTTCACCGGGGCCGTCGTGGGACGTGATCCTGTTCCACAACGGATCCTCCGCTCTCGCACTGGGTGAGAGGTTGCCGAGGTGCTGGTACACCCAGTAAGAAGCAAGTCCGGCAACTATCCTGCCGTGCCACCAGTCGGTGGCATGCATCTTCTCCCTCCAGGTCAGCGACGCATTCCAGTCATCGCGGATGTCGTGGTCGTCGAAGATCATCGCGCTGGGAAGGGTGGAGAGTAACCAACGGTTTGCTTCGTCCGACCACGCGAGCTTGTAAAGATGCGCGTACTCCTCGTAGTCCTTCAGTTCCTCGCCCGGCGGTTCCGACAACGACCGGCGGGACTCGATGAAGTCCTGCATCTGGCTGCTCGTCGAGTCGGCGTACACCTGGTCACCGAGGAAAGCGACTAGGTCGGGACGGACGCCGTCGTCGTTCGCGACATGCAGCGCATAGGCACGCAGGGCATCCACGCCGTGAGTGGCGTTGCCCATCCTGTCGTGGGGGACACTTGTCCGGCACGATCCGAAGGCGAGCCGCAAGCGCCTTTCCGGGTGGAGGGTCCGGATGGATGAGGGCGGGAATTGTGAGACAGGATCCGGCCAGAGGCGCTCGCCGTCTAGCTCAACGGAATACTCGAGAGTTTCCCCGGGAGGGAGGTCCCGCACCTCCACCAGCGCGTAGTGGTGGTCATACACCGCAAAGGTGGGCGCGGCGGCTTTGCCTCCGCCGACCCGCACCACCACCGTGCATGCTTCGCTTGTTTCCAGCCACACCGTGGCAGAGGTTTCGTCGACATACCGGAGCATCGGTCCGAGCACCAGGGAGACTGTCATTACCCTGTTGTACTCCCTGACGGCGCGGAGGGCCAGAAGCTCGGCGGGCAACCGGCGCGGGCATGGCTTGGTGCGTTCCCGGAGCTGTGATGAACTTGGTTCACACCCTGACCGGTGTGCCACCGGTCACACTTCATAAGGAGATCTTCATGGAGACTCTGATGGACGTGCAGGCGCTGCGGAACCGGATGACCTCCGGTCAGCAGACCGTCCTGCTGGATGTTCGTTGGGCGTTGGGCAACCCCCACGGCCATGAACAGTACCGATCAGCTCACATCCCCGGCGCCGTCTACGTTGACCTGGAAGCCCAGCTTTGCGCCGGCGCGTCACTATCCGAGGGACGGCATCCGCTTCCGGAACCCGTAGAGCTTGAAGAAGCGGCCCGCCAGTGGGGAATCAACGACGGTGATGTCGTTGTCGCCTATGACGACACGGGTAACCTCGCCGCTGCACGCCTGTGGTGGCTGCTTCGGAACGCCGGCCTGACCAGTGTCTACCTTCTCGACGGGGGACTGAGTGCCTGGCAAGCGGCGGGTTTTGAGACGGAGCGCGGCGAGGAGCAGCATTGCCTGGGCGATGTGAACCTGAGCTCGGGCCATATGCCGGTTCTGGCGATCGAGGACGTTTTGTCGTTCACCGAACACGGTGTCCTTCTCGATGCAAGGGCACCTGAGCGGTTCCGCGGCGAGGTCGAGCCGGTCGACCCGAAGGCCGGTCACATCCCGCGTGCTGTCAGCGCACCGACGACCGGTAATCTCACGCCCCAAAAGACCTTCCAGCCGCCGACTGAGCTGCGTCGCAGGTTCGCAGCGGTCGGGATCACGGAGAGCGCCGACGTCGCCGTGTACTGCGGTTCAGGCATCACCGCCGCGCACGAGATAGCTGCCCTTGAGGTTGCCGGTTTCCGGGCGGCGCTGTACCCGGGATCGTGGTCGCAGTGGTCCCAGCGCGCTGATCTGCCGGTGGCAACCGGTCCGTGACGGTCGCCATTTGCTGATCGGCTGGATAGCCCGGATATGGAAGAGTAACCGGTATGACCACTGCATTCGCTTATGCCGCCACGTCGCCGTCCAGCGGGTTGGGCCGAACCACCCTTGAGCGTAGGGAACCGGCACACGACGACGTCGAGATAGCCATTGATTTCTGCGGGCTGTGCCACTCGGATGTTCACGCCACACGGAGCGAGTGGGGCTCCGCCCGGTACCCGCTGGTGCCCGGTCACGAAATAGTCGGCCGGGTCACCCGCGTCGGCGGCTCCGTGACGTCGTTCGCCGTGGGCGACCGGGTTGGGGTCGGCTGCATGGTTGATTCCTGCCGCGAGTGTGAAAGCTGCGCCGACGGTCTGGAGCAATACTGCGAGCGGGGCATGACCGCCACCTACGGTTCGCCCGACAGGAGGCACGACGGCGAAGTCACGCAGGGCGGGTACGCCACCTCCATCGTCGTGAATGAGGGGTACGTTCTGCGGATTCCGGAGGGGATGGACCCGGCCGCAGCAGCACCCTTGCTCTGTGCCGGCATCACCACCTTCTCGCCGCTGAACCACTTCGGTGTCGAGAAGGGCGACGCCGTCGGGGTCGTTGGCTTGGGTGGCCTTGGGCACATGGCCGTGAAGATCGCCAAAGCGATGGGGGCGTCGGTGACTGTTTTCACGACGTCGTCCGGCAAGGTGGACGCCGCGCACGAGTTGGGGGCGGACCGCGTGGTTATTTCCAGGGATGCGGACGCCATGGAAGCAGCTGCCAACACGCTCGATGTTGTCATCGATACCGTGGCAGCCCCGCATGACCTCAACCAATTGATCCGGACGCTCCGGCTCGATGGGGCCTTATTCCAGCTCGGTCTTCCGGCCGACCCGATGCCGGCCGTCGACCCGGGATTGCTGATCCGGAAGCGGCGGACGTATGCCGGCTCGCTGATCGGCGGCATCGCGGAGACACAGGAGATGCTCGACTTCTGTGCGGAGCACGGGGTCGTGTCCGACATCGAGCTCGTCGCCGCCGACCAGCTCAACGTGGCCTACGACCGCATGGTAGCGGGAGACGTGAAGTACCGATTCGTGCTTGATGCCGCTTCACTTGAGGAGGAATCATGAGCACGCTGTTCACCAGGATCATCGCCGGTGAGATCCCGGGCCGTTTCGTCTGGAAGGACGATGACGTGGTGGCTTTCCTGACCATTGAGCCGATCACGGACGGACACCTCATGGTCGTGCCCCGCCGGGAGGTGGCGCACTGGATCGACCTTGAACCGGAGCTGCTCGGCAAGGTGATGAATGTTGCGCAGAAGATAGCGAAGGTGCAGGAGGCGGTGTTCAACGCCAAGCGCATCGGCGTGCTGATGGAGGGGTACGAGATTCCCCACGTCCACGTCCACATCTGGCCGACGCGCAGCCCTGCAGACTTCGACGTGCACAACGTGGACCGCTCAGCGGATCCTGAGAAGCTCGACGGGAACGCGGAACGGTTGCGCACCGCGCTGCGTGCCGCTGGATACACGGAGTTCGTTCCACAGCCCTAAGCGGCAAGTGCCTCGCCGAGGGCCGCGCGGATACGTTTCTCCGACACGGAATAGGCGGTCCCAAGTTCCTGGGCGAAGAGACTCACGCGGAGTTCCTCCAGCATCCAGCGAACGCGGCCCAAGCCGGGTGGCACAGGGCGTCCATGGGGAGCGACGGACGCAACGGCGTCGTCGTACTCGTCCTCCAGCCGCTGGACGATGGCCGTGCTGAGACCGTCGCGCTGCACGTTGCTTTCGAGCTTCTCCAGCCGCCGCTCGATGCCCGCGAGGTAGCGGGGAAGGTGCGCCAGTTGGGCGTAGCCCGTAGTCGCCACGAACCCGGGGAAGACCAGCTGCTCCAGCTGGCTCCTCATGTCGTTGAGGGCGGTGATGAGCGCCAAACTGGTCGATCCCTTCAGCCTCTTCTCGATCCGGCGCGCGCTTGCAAGAATCTTCTCCACGGTCGCTGTGACTGTGAAGACCGTGTCGATCAGTTCGGCTCTGACAGCCTCGTATAGTGCGTCAAATTCCTCGGGCGACCAGGGCAGTTGCTCGGGCGTGAGCTTGTCAATGGCCGCGATAGAGCAGTCCTCGATCAGTGCGCTGACGCTGCCGTGAGGGTTCTGGGTGAAGGTCAGCTTCTCCGTGTTGCTCAGGTGCTCCAGGACGTAGCGGGCGGGACTTGGGACCCGCAGCGCGAGCAGGCGGATTACCCCTGCGCGCATGGCGGCGGACTGTTCGGCGGGGTTGGGAAAGACCCTGAGTCCCACGGCGTTCTGCTCGTCGACGAGGGCCGGGTAACCCGTGACGCGGTGCCCGCCGACGATGCGGGACACTTCCTTCGGCACCGTGCCGAAGGTCCAGGCGATTGCGCCGGTGATCTCCTTGATTCCCGGATCACCATTCCCCGACGACGACGACGATGCCTGCTCCTGCCGGTGCCGGCGCCCCGCCGTCTGCTTCTGCTGGATCGAGCCCGGTGTAGCGCCGAGGGAGTCGGCGATAGCCCGCCGGGTCTGCGGCGCGAGCCGGTCCTGAAGCGCATGAAGGTCCGTGTCTTCGTCCAGGACCCGGCCGTTGGCGTCGACTACCTGGAAGTTCATGAGCAGGTGCGGCTGCAGCGTTTCCCTGTTCCATGATCCCGGCGGAATGATGTGTCCCTTCAAGCGCCGCAGTACGAGCTCCAGGGATGGTTCGAGCTCATCCCGCGCGGGATCGAAGTCGGCATGGAGTGCTTCGACGGCGGTTCGGGCGACATCCGGTGCGGGAATGAAGTTCTTGCGGACCTGCTTCGGCAGGGACTTGATGAGCGCAGTCACCAGTTCCACCCGCAATCCGGGGATCTGCCATTGGAAGGGCGCCGGTTCCAGCTGGTTCAGGAAAAGGATCGGAACCTGCACCGTGACGCCGTCGGATGCGCCGGGAACGTTCGGCGAGAACTCATAGCTCAGCGGCAGTTCGAATCCCTGCTGGTGCCACGTCTTCGGAAAAGCACCCTCGTCGAGATCGGCATCCCGGCTCAGCAGTTCCTCGGGCTTGAAGTCCAGCAGATCAGGGCTGTCCTGCCGGGCCTGCTTCCACCACTTGTCGAAGTGGCGCTCCGAGACAACGTCGGGGCCCACACGCGCATCATAAAAGGCGAAGAGAGTCTCGTCGTCGACCATGAGGTCGCGGCGGCGCATCCGGTTTTCCATCTCTTCGATCTCCGCGATCCGCGCCTTGTTGCGGTGGAAGAACTTGTGATGAGTACGCCAGTCGCCCTCGACCAGTGCATGCCGGATGAAGAGCTCGCGTGCGACCTCCCTGTCGATTCGGCCGTAGTTGATGCGCCGTTGCGGGACAATCGGCACGCCGTAGAGTGTGACCTTCTCGTACGCCATGACTGAGCCCATCTTGCGGGACCAGTGCGGCTCGCTGTAGCTGCGCTTCACCAGGTCCGGGGCGACCTCCTCAGCCCAGAGCGGGTCGAACCTGGCAACCACCCGCGCCCAAAGCCGCGACGTCTCTACGAGTTCTGCTGCCATCACCCAGTCCGGGCTCTTCTTGAACAGAGCGCTGCCGGGGAAGATGGCGAACCGGGTGCCGCGGGCACCGGCGTACTCGCGTTTGCGCTGGTCGTACAGGCCAATGTGGCTGAGCAGCCCGGACAGCATGCTGATATGGACCGCGTCATGCTGGGCGACCGGGTCCACCTCACCGGGCGGAAGGGTGATGCCGAGCGGTTTGGCGAGCTGGCGCAGTTGGGTGAACAGGTCCTGCCACTCGCGCACGCGCAGGTAGTTGATGAAGTCGTTGCGGCACAGCTTGCGGAACTGGGTCGATGACAGTTCCTTCTGCTGGTCCTGCAGGTATCGCCACAGGTTCAGGTACCCGGTGAAGTCCGATGTCTCGTCCACGAACCTGCGGTGCTTCTCGGTGGCGCTCTGGAGCTTTGCGGCCTGGTCGGGTTGCGGTCGTTCCCTCGGGTCCTGGATGGTCAGGGCCGCAGCCAGGACCATAACCTCTTTCGCGCAGCCTCGCCTGCCCGCCTCGACAATCATGCGTCCGAGCCGGGGATCTACCGGCAATTGGGCCAGTTGCCTGCCCACCGGAGAGATCCCGCCGTCCGGGGCCAGGGCGCCCAGCTCGCGCAGGAGGGTGACGCCGTCGTTGATTGCCTTTGAATCAGGCGGCTCGACGAACGGGAATGCTGCAACGTCCTTTGGTCCGCGGGTCACGCCCATCGCCGTCATCTGGAGGATGACGGCAGCAAGGTTGGTTCGCAGGATCTCCGGGTCGGTGAAGGGGCGCCGCGACTCGAAGTCCTCTTCCGAGTACAGGCGGATGGCGATGCCGTCGGAAACACGGCCGCAACGGCCCGACCGTTGGTTCGCCGATGCCTGTGACACGCGCTCGATCGGGAGCCGCTGCACCTTGGTCCGATGCGAATACCGGGAGACTCGAGCGGTTCCCGTATCGATGACGTACTTGATTCCCGGCACCGTGAGAGAAGTCTCCGCGACGTTGGTCGCGAGGACGATACGCCGGCCTGCACCCCCGGGATTGAACACGCGGTGCTGTTCCTGCAGCGACAACCGGGCAAAAAGCGGAAGGATCTCGGTCCCTCGCAGACGCGGATTCACCTGGACGCGTGCACGAAGCGCGTCGGCCGCATCGCGGATCTCGCGCTCGCCGGAGAAAAACACCAAAATGTCACCGGGGGCTTCCCGTGCAAGCTCGTCGACGGCGTCACACACGGCATCGAGCGGGTCGCGGTCTTCCTCAAGCTCGTCATCGGTGTCCGACTCTGTGTCACCCGCAGGCTGACTGAGCGGACGGTAACGGATCTCTACAGGGTAGGTGCGCCCGGACACCTCAATGATGGGCGCGGGCGCCTTCTCACGCGCGAGCTCATCCGCTGCGAAGTGGTTGGCGAAACGCTCCGGATCAATAGTGGCGGAGGTGATGATGACTTTCAGATCCGGACGCTTGGGCAGGATCCGCTTGAGATAGCCGAGAATGAAGTCGATGTTGAGGCTGCGCTCGTGCGCCTCGTCAATGATGATCGTGCTGTATTTCTTCAACAGCCTGTCGTGTTGAATCTCGGCAAGCAGGATGCCGTCCGTCATGAGCTTGATCCGGGTGCTTCGGCCCACCTCGCCGGTGAAGCGCACCTGATAGCCGACTTCCTCGCCCAGCTTCACGTCGAGTTCTTCGGCGATGCGCTCAGCGACGGTCCTCGCTGCCAGGCGGCGAGGCTGAGTGTGGCCGATCATCCCGGACTCGGCAAGGCCGAGCTCCAGGCACATCTTTGGGATTTGCGTGGTTTTCCCGGAGCCGGTTTCACCCGCGATGATGGTGACCTGGTTCGCCGCGATGGCAGCCATGATGTCTGCCCGCCGTTCCGAAACCGGGAGCTGGGCGGGGTAAGAGATTGTCAGCGACATGATTACCCGCAAGTTTACGTGATCATGCCGGGTCAGGACCTGATTGCGGCCGCCACAGGCTCGATTCCGGTCAGCCGGCCTCCTGCCTGTCAACCATTGCCTTAATCCAGATGGGTGCATAAGGCGATGTACAACCTGGGGAGGTGGGGTAGTCCTTGAGGACTTCCAGGCGCTCCCCGATGGCGAGTGCGCGATCGCGTTGCCCGGGATGGTTGATTCCGATGTGCGCCAGGCAGGTGTTCATGGCCCACTGCAGGCGATCCGGAGCGTCCTTCATCTTTGCCTCGATGCTGTCCAGCAGGGCCGGGAGGTCCAGCTCACCCGGGCTCTTCACTACGCGGTCCGCCGTCAGGGCCCAACCGGCACTTGCAACCACAGGATCCGGATCGGTGAACCAGGCAGCCCGCAGATCTTCCACATGAGGGCTCTTTTTCACCACGTAATTCAGGAACCAGTCGAGCACCTTGGGTGAAGGTGCGGTACGAAGCATCCCGTCCAACTCGTTCCGGTCGAATGCCTTCGGACGGCAGATCAGAGTTGCGAGGAGTTTGGCGGCGGTGTCCCCGGTCTCCCAGAGCTGCAGGGCGAGCTCGTGGTTGGTCTTCAAGCCCTTGGCCAGTGCGCGCAGGTTGCTGAGGTTCACCCCGTGGTCATCACCGTGCCTGGCGTTCACTTCACGCGTCCTCGGATCCTCAAGCGTGGCCAACTCGGCCATGACAACGCCAAGCATCGACTCGGCCGGTACTGTCTCTACCACTACTGTCTCCTGTCCTGAGTGCCGGCTTAGCTTGCGGGCTTTCGGGATTCAGCCCCCGCGGCGCTTTCCATGACGCCTGCGTCGGCCCGGGCTGCCCGGACCAATCGCCCAGCGGCGGCGGCGGCGTGGTCCCGAAGCTCCGGAGGGCCGAGGATATCGAAATCCAACCCTAGCGCCACCAGATGCATCAGGGGCCAGTCGAACGAGTCTGCCCCGAAGCGCATGAGGGTGGTTCCGGCATCGTCCTCAAGTTCCGCAATGTTGGGTGGGATCATCTGGCCGACGTCCACCGCGGGTGCATGGACGCGCACGACGATGTCGTGGCTGTAAGGGGAGCGCGTAATCGACTTCTGCACGTATGCGGCGAGGTCTGTGGCGGGAAGGGGCCGGGCGGCGAACCTGTCGCGCGGCGAAGGCACGCTTTGGCACCGATCCACGCGGAATGTTCGCCAGTCCTGCCTGGCGGTGTCCCATGCGACAAGGTACCAACGGCGTCCGGTGTCCACCAGCCGTACGGGCTCGACAACACGTCGGGAGGAATCGCCGTCCTGACGTGCATACCGGAACACCACCACCCTGCGCTCAGTAATCGCTGAGGAAAGGGCCGTGAGGACCTCCGGGTTCACCGGCGTGCTCACCGCAGCCATGTGTGTAACTGCTGTCCGCAGCCCGGCGAATTTCGGCCGAAGTCTGCCGGGAAGCACCTGTTCCAGCTTGGTCAGGGCGCGGACCGAGGCTTCCCCGAGCCCTGACACGGGGCTCGCGGTGACGGCGCTCAGGCCAATCGCAACGGCGAGCGCCTCATCATCATCAAGGAGTAGCGGGGGCAGCTGCGCTCCTGCGCCCAGTTGGTAGCCGCCCGCGATGCCGGGCGACGCGTGGATGGGATAGCCCAGAGTGCGCAGCTTGCCGATGTCTCTGCGTACCGTGCGTTCGGTGACCGACATGCGTTCCGCCAACGCAGAACCCGTCCACTCACGCCGAAGCTGAAGCAGGGACAGCAGCTGCAGCAGACGCGCTGATGTTTCCAACATGGAACCACGGTACCCAGCAACACGGACAGTTGCTGTCCGCAATGGCTTCTATTCTTTCAGCGAATATCCGGGAGGAAAGGAAGAACGATGGACATCAGCAGGGAGCTCACCGACCAGCTTGCGTGGCACTGGGAGAATCACGCACGGCCGCGCCTGGACGGGCTGGAGGATGAGGAGTACTTCTGGGAACCCGTTCCCGGCAGCTGGAGCGTGCGTCCGCGCGGAACTGGCACGGCACCTCTGCAGGTTGGGGGAGGGGACTACACGATCGACTTTGCCCTGCCCGAACCTAAGCCGGCGCCGGTCACCACGATCGCCTGGCGGTTGGGCCACATCCTCGTCGGTGTACTGGGCGGTCGGCTGGAGGCGCATTTCGGCGGTCCGCCGGCCAGCTACGAGACCTATGAGTATCCGGGCAGTGCGGGTACAGCGCTCGAACAGCTGGACGGCATGTACGCTCACTGGTCCGGTGCCGTGTCCGCCCTGTCGCTGCACGAGCTTGACCGCCCGGTCGGCCCGGCGGAGGGACCCTTTGCAGAGGCTCCCATGGCTGCACTCATCCAGCACATCAATCGGGAGATGATCCATCACCTCGCCGAGGTGGCGCTGCTGCGGGATCTGTGGGCTCACGGCTATATGCACCGCGGGCCGGCCTGATACTGGTTCACCAGGCAGTCATGACCGCTGACGAAGGGCGATTCAGGTGAAAGAAATGTGCCCTCGATAGGATTCGAACCTACGACCTTCTGCTCCGGAGGCAGACGCTCTATCCCCTGAGCTACGAGGGCGCAGCCACCGGAGTGAACCAGTGGCCGAAAGGGACTCATGAAGCTTAGCAGGGAAAAGTTGGCTGAACGAAACGCCGCCTGAAGGGCTCGGAGAGGCCTCAGTAGCCGAGGAAAGCGTCGGTCCTGATCGACTTCCCACCGGCGCTCCGAATAACCGGTTTGGCTCGCGCCAGGGTGGTCGGTGACCCGGAAAGGTAGACGCGCCGCCGTCCCAGGTCCGGAACCAGCGAGCGCAACTCCTCGGCAGTCGGGAAGTCCGTGCTGCCTCGGGTCCAGCCCTCCGGCAGCGGTCCCGGATCTCCGGGGCAGAAGAGCAGCACACGTGCGCTTGAAAGCTCGTCGACATAGCCGAGTTCCGTTGGCCGGCTGACAACATAGACCACGACGACGTCGCGCCTCTTATTACTCCCGGCGGTATTGTTCCCGGCGATCGATCCCAACTGGCTGAGGAACGGCGTTATCCCGATTCCACCGGCGAACAGGAGCAGCGGCACCGACGGATCTTTGGGCAGCACGAAATCACCGCCCACGGACGTTGCCTCCACCGACGCCCCGGGGCGAAGGCTCAACAGGGCAGCCTTGAAGGAACTCGGTGGATTCGAGAGTCGCAGTCCGAAGCGGATGGTGCCGTCGTCGGGCGCTGAACTGATGCTGAAAATGCGGCGCAGGCCGCGGCTGTCCGCCCGAGCGTGCGGCAGGGTGAGTTCCATATATTGACCTGCAGTGAAGCGCACCGGTGACTCCGGAGAGAAGGAGACTTCCGCGCTGGTGGGAGTCAGCTGCCGGGAACCCTCGTAGCGCAGGCGTACACGCCGTCGCTGGCCCATCGTGAATGCGACGGCGTTGCCGATCAGCAGAGCGTACTCGGGTCCCAGGAAGACGGGCGGGATGCTGATCTGCAGCGCAAGGACCACGGCAACGACGGCGGCGACCAGGAGCTGCTGCCACTGCCTTGGCGGCAGGGTCAGCGGCTCCGTCAGCATGAAGCCGAGCAGGAAGAGCAGGGGGTAGGACACGAAGACCAGCTGCAGAGCGGTGATCGGATCCGTTCCGCCCGCTGCCAGGCGCGCCACCAGGATTCCGACCGCGAGGGCGAGGAAAACGGCGCCCATGGGGAAGTTCCGGGTTCGGAACAGGATCAGGATGGTGGCCAGCAATACCACCGGCAGCATTGCGGGGTTGGCAGCCCACCAGGCGGCGGCGCCGAACCCGAGCAGGGTCGCTGCGACGGCGCCGAATGCGGCCGGGTTGAAGATGTGACGGCCGCGGACAGCGAGCAGGTACTTGGACGCGGCGGCAGCAAGGCCGGCAATCGCGATGCCGCCTACCCCGGAGGCCTCATCGGACGGAAACATCACGAAGAAGAGCAGGAGCCCGGTGATGAGAGAGGACTCCGTGTGGGGACGTGCCCGGAGCATCATCGCCATCACCCGCGTACCGCCCCAGGATGCGATCACCGCGGTAGCCAGGGTCGCGCCGAGCTCCGTTGGCGTAAAGGCCAGGAGACCGAACGCGGACAGGACGAAGGCGTATGCACTCAGGATCAGCAGAAGAATAAAAACCAGGCGGTACATGGTGGCCCTGCCCAGGAAAGTGTCCAGCCTGGTGACCCAGTTCAGCCGTCCGACCATCTAGAACAACGCTCCTGCCAATGATGATGAATAATGCGCGCGTCCCTCCGAGGAAACCCGGATGTAGTCGAAGTCGAACTCGGCAAGGAGTACTTCCGGCGGGACAAGGAAGAGGGCGGTGGCCAGAGCATCGGCAACGAGCGCATTGTCGGCCAGCACCCAACTAGCCACCACTGTATCGACGCATTGCCCCGTTGTTGCATCCAGCACGTGGTGCAAGCCATCAGCCCAGCGGCGCCTGTTGGAGGCCGATGCGCAGAGCGCCCGGTCCTGCAGCGTCACGACGCCGATTGCCGTGTCCAGAGCGTACGGATGCTCGAGCGCTACGCGGAGGGCCCCGGTTCCGTAGTGCACCATGTCTCCGCCGGCATCCACGGTGTGCTCCCGGTGACCAGCCTCCGCCAGCGTTGCCGAAACAAGGTCGACAAGCTGTCCCTTGCCGGCGGCCCCAACATCAAGCATGACCGGCTGCCCGGAGGAGATGGTGCTCCCACGCCACTGGAAGGTTGCGTCCCACGCCGCTGCCGGCACGGGGGCGCCGCGGGGCACAAAGGAGTAGTCGGCGTCGTATCCCAACTGGTCAAGTGACCGCCCCACCAACGGTGACATGGCTCCATCGGTCAGCCGGTGGAGCGTTCGGAATACGCGACCCAGTGCATCACCACTGGGAGGCAGGTCAACGCAACCACCGTCGGCGGCGAGCGCCGAGACCAGCGAGTCGGCGCGGAAGCGGGAATACGTGGCATCGTAGTGGTCGATCACACGGACGACGGCGGCACGGACCTCCGCGGTCAACTCGCCTGGAGTGTCGATATGCCACCGTGTGCCGATGGCGTCGAAGCTGAATCTGTGCGCGTAGCCCGCGGGGCTCACTGCGCGGCTTCTCCCTTGATCTGCTCGATCGCGTCGCTGAAGCCGCCGCTGGTCAAGGAGGAGCCTGAGACCTTGTCGACGCTCAGCTCGTCGAGCGGGGTCCCTACGATCTGCTCCTTGATTCCGCTGCTGAACTTGCCCTGGTACTGCTCGGTGGTGGCGTTGCTCGGCATGGGCTCGGTCTGCACATCGGCAACACTGCCTGCCTCGAGGGTGACGGTGACGCCGATTGACTCCTCGCCGCCGGGCGTCTGGTAGGACCCTGTTGCGGAGTAGGTGCCATCGGCATAACTGCCGGATCCGCCGGCTCCGGGCTCGGCGGCGTTGGCAGCGTCACCTCCGCCACCGGGCGACGGCGTCGGGCTGGCAGCACACGCCGCCGATCCCATGAGGGAAACGGCGGCAAGCCCCGTCAGGGCCCAGCGCTGGTAAGGCTTCTTCACGGCGTCAGTCACGCAAACTCCTCGGTGGGGAACTGGAAGCGGTTCTGCTCCTGTACAACGCTAATGGCCCTCATTCGGTTCAGAACGGCTGCGGGATGGGTCGGCGACTTGGCGTCCGTCACAGAATCAGGGGGATTAGACCCGCGCCGTTATGCTGGATGGGTGACTCCCGAAGAACTCTCCTCCGCAATCTCCTCATGCCTGAAAGACGCCGTCGCAGCCGGTGAAATTGACGTGGAGCTGCCTTCCGAGGTACGAGTCGAACGGCCGAAGAGCCGCGAGCACGGAGACTGGGCAACCAACATTGCCCTTCAGCTGTCAAAGAAGGCCGGCATCAATCCCCGCGAGTTCGCGGGCATCCTTAAGTCCCGGCTTGAAGCGATCGACGGCGTTGCTTCCGTCGAGATCGCCGGTCCGGGCTTCCTCAACATCCGCCTCGACGCAGGTGCCGCCGGTGAACTGGCACGCTCGATCGTTGAGGCCGGACGCGCTTACGGCACGTCGGATGCCCTGAACGGCACGAAGATCAACCTGGAGTTCGTGTCCGCGAACCCTACGGGGCCGATCCACCTTGGCGGTACGCGCTGGGCTGCCGTGGGCGACGCGCTGGCGCGTATGTTCCAGTCCCAGGGCGCTTCCGTCACGCGGGAGTACTACTTCAATGACCATGGAGCGCAGATCGACCGCTTTGCGCGCTCGCTGTACGCCAGCGCCAAGGGCGAGCCCACACCGGAAGACGGTTACGGCGGCGATTACATCTCGGACATCAAGGACCGGGTGTTGGCGATCGTTCCGGCCATCCTGGACCAGCCGGACGAGGAAGCGCTCGAGCAGTTCCGCGCTGTCGGCGTCGACCTGATGTTCGGTGACATCAGGAAATCGCTGCATGACTTCGGCGTTGATTTCGACGTCTACTTCCATGAGCATTCGCTGTTCGCCGACAACTTCGTGGGCGGACTTCTCGAGCAGTTGAAGTCCTCGGGGAACCTCTTCTTCGAAGGCGGCGCCTGGTGGCTCAAGTCCACGGAGTTCGGTGACGACAAGGACCGCGTGGTCATCAAGTCGGACGGCAGCCCCGCTTACATCGCCGGCGACATCGGCTACTTCGTGAACAAGCGGCAGCGCGGTTTCGACCTGAACATCATCATGCTGGGGGCGGACCACCACGGCTACGTCGCCCGGCTGAAGGCAGCGGCAGCGGCGCTCGGTGACAACCCGGACACTGTCGAGGTGCTGATCGGCCAGATGGTGAACCTCATGAAGGACGGCCAGCCCGTCCGCATGTCCAAGCGAGCCGGAACCGTTGTCACCCTCGAAGACCTTGTGGACGCCGTCGGCGTGGATGCTGCCCGGTACACCCTCGCGCGGTTCTCGGCCGACTCGAACATTGACATCGACCTCGACCTGCTGACCAAGCGAAGCAATGAGAACCCGGTGTTCTATGTGCAGTACGCGCACGCCCGGACCCATGCCGTCCAGCGCAACGCCGCTTCCGCCGGCGTCGATACCCGCGCATTCGACGCTGCCGCCCTGACGCACGCCACCGAAGGTGAACTGCTGGCGGCGCTGGGTCAGTACCCCGGTGTGGTGGCCCAGGCCGTCACCTTCCGCGAGCCGCACCGGGTCGCCCGGCACCTTGAAGTCATTGCCGGCACCTACCACCGGTGGTACGACGCCTGCCGCATCGCTCCCATCGGCGATGCTCCGGTCGAGGATGTCCACCGGACCAGGCTGTGGCTCAACGACGCCACCCAGCAGGTTCTCGCCAACGGGCTGGATCTTCTGGGCGTATCTGCTCCGGAACGGATGTAACGTGCCTGCCTCACCTCTCGCCCCCGAATGGCTGTCCTACCCGAAGGACGTCAATTCTCTCAATCCCGCCCTGTGGGCATCCACTGTCACCAGGGGGCGCAACGGCGTCCTGTCGGTTGACGGTATTGCGGTCACTGATCTGGCCGAGCAGTTCGGCACGCCCGTCTACGTGGTGTCCGAGAAAGATTTTCGTGCCCGTGCCCGCGGCTTCCGGGATGCGTTCAATGCTGCCTTCCGGGATCTGTGCGGGGGAGTCGACGTTTACTACGCGGGCAAGTCCTTCCTATGCTCGGAGGTAGCCCACTGGGTTGCCGAAGAAGGCCTCCGTCTGGATACATCCTCCGGCGGCGAGCTCGCGGTCGCCATGAGGGCAGGTCTGCAGGGGCGCCAGCTCGCGCTGCACGGCAACAACAAGTCCGATGCCGAACTGAACCGCGCGCTGGACCTGCAGCTCGGACGCATCGTCGTGGACAGCCTTGATGAGCTGCAGCGGGTGGGTGCGCTGGCGCAGGCCCGCGGTGCGACCGCCAACGTGATGCTCCGTCTCACCCCCGGCGTGCACGCACACACCCACGAATTCATCGCCACCGCGCACGAGGACCAGAAGTTCGGGCTCTCCCTGGCTCCGTCGTCGCCGGGTGGGGACTCACCTGCCGCGCAGGCCGTCGCAGCTGCGCTTGGCCACCCCTGTATTCACCTGCTGGGAGTTCACAGCCACATCGGGTCGCAGATCTTCGAGTCCGCGGGGTTCGAGCTGGCGGCGCGCCGGCTGCTCGGGTTCCTCGCCGAGGTGCGCGACCGCCACGGCGTCGAGCTGGAAGAACTCGACCTGGGCGGCGGGTACGGCATCGCCTACACCGAAGCCGACACCCCGCGTTCCCCAGCCGTCATCGCGCAGGCGATGGCCGCCGTCGTCGGTGATGCCTGCGCCGGGCACGGGCTGCGCGCGCCGCGGATCTCCATCGAGCCCGGCCGCGCCATCGTCGGTCCCAGCACCCTCACGCTGTACACGGCAGGCACCACCAAGACGGTCCAGGTGGACCTCGACGGCGGCTCCCATCCGCGGCGCTATGTGTCGGTGGACGGCGGCATGAGCGACAACGCCCGCCCTGTGCTGTACGACGCCGACTACTCAGCGACGGTGGCATCCCGCACCTCCGTCGAGGAGCCGGTTCTGTCGCGCGTGGTCGGCAAGCACTGCGAGAGCGGCGACATCGTGGTGCGCAGCGCCTACCTGCCCGGGGACACCACATACGGTGACCTCATCGCGGTACCCGGGACGGGTGCCTACTGCTGGTCTCTGGCCAGCAACTACAACTACCTCACCCGCCCTCCCGTCGTCGCGGTGAAGGACGGAGAAGCCCGCGTGATCGTGCGCGGCGAAACCGAGGAAGACCTGCTCTCGCGCGATGTGCCGCGCGGGCAGAGCAACGACCGAGCAACTCTGAAACCAGGAGCCTGATCGATTTGATGAACGCCACCAATCCCACCGGTGCCAACCGAACAGTGCGAGTTGCGCTGCTCGGTTGCGGAAACGTCGGATCGCAGGTTGCGCGGATCCTTCTCGAGGACGCCGATAATCTAGCCGCCCGCGTCGGTGCGCGTCTGGAGCTCACGGGCATTGCCGTGCGGACAATCGACGCACCCCGTGAAGCTGATTTGCCGCGTGAGCTGTTCACCACGGACGCCGAGGCTCTGGTCGAGGGTGCGGATATCGTCATCGAACTCATGGGCGGGATTGAGCCGGCACGCACGCTGATCCTGCGGGCGATCGACCACGGGGCCACTGTCGTCACCGGAAATAAGGCGCTGCTCGCTCAGGACGGCCCGACGCTGTATGAGCGGGCGGACGCTGCCCACGTGCAGCTGTCCTATGAGGCAGCAGTCGCCGGCGCGATCCCCATTCTCCGGCCGATCCGCGACAGCCTCTCCGGCGACCGCATCACCCGCGTGCTCGGCATCGTGAACGGCACCACCAACTACATCCTCGACCAGATGGACAGCACGGGCGCCCAGTTCGCGGACGCACTGGCCGATGCACAGCGTCTCGGGTACGCAGAAGCTGACCCGACGGCCGACATCGAGGGATACGACGCCGCGTCCAAGGCCGCGATTCTCGCTTCGCTCTCCTTCCACACGCGCTTCGCGCTAGAGAACGTCCACTGCCAGGGCATCAGCTCGGTCTCCGCAGAAGACATCGCCGCCGCCAAGGATGCAGGGTTTGTCATCAAGCTCCTCGCCATCGCGGAGCTGATCAAGGACGCCGCGGGCGACGACGGCGTCAGCGTTCGGGTCCACCCCACGTTGCTGCCCCGCGAGCACCCGCTCGCGGCCGTCCGCGGTGCTTTCAACGCCGTCTTTGTTGAGGCCGAGAATGCCGGGGAGCTGATGTTCTACGGTCGGGGCGCAGGAGGAACCCCCACCGCCTCTGCCGTCCTCGGTGACGTGATCAGCTCGGCCAGGCGCATGGTCCTCGGTGGTCCCGGACGCACCGAGACCACTACCGGCCATGTTCCCGCCCTGAGCATCGACATGGTCAACACGAGCTACTACATCGGGCTCGACGTCGCTGACCAGCCGGGCGTGCTCGCCAAGATCGCCCACCTGTTCGCCGAGCATGGCGTGTCGATCGAGACCATGCGGCAGACCATCCATCCAGCAGCCGACGGCGGTGCAGCCAGTGCGGAACTCCGGATCGTGACGCACCGCGCGCCGGAATCCGCTCTGGCGGCGACTGTGAAACACATCCAGGACCTTGACGTCATCAACGCGGTGACCTCCGTCCTCCGAGTAGAGGGAGTCTGATGGCTCACCAATGGCGCGGAGTAATCCGCGAATACGCTGACCGGTTGCCCGTCACGGAATCGACGCGGGTGATCACCCTCGGTGAGGGTGGAACGCCCCTGGTGCACGCACCGGCGCTGTCGGAGCTGACCGGGTGCAGTGTGTACCTGAAGGTTGAGGGGATGAACCCCACGGGATCCTTCAAGGACCGCGGTATGACGATGGCCATCACCGCCGCTGTGGAGGCCGGTGCCAAGGCAGTCGTGTGCGCGTCCACCGGCAACACCTCCGCGTCTGCCGCGGCTTACGCCACACAGGCTGGATTGACCTGCGCGGTGCTCGTCCCGGACGGCAAGATCGCCATGGGCAAGCTGAGCCAGGCCATCGCGCACGGAGCCGAGTTGCTTCAGGTCCACGGCAACTTCGATAACTGCCTGGAGGTCGCCCGGAAGCTCGCTGAGTCCTACCCGGTGTTCCTCGTCAACTCGGTGAACCCGGCCCGCATTGAGGGACAGAAGACCGCCGCCTTCGAGGTTGTCGACTTCCTCGGTGACGCTCCGGACTATCACCTGCTCCCGGTCGGCAACGCCGGCAACATCACGGCTTACTGGAAGGGCTATAAGGAGTATTCACAGCCTTACACCTCGCAGACGGCCGGAGAGCTTCCCGCCGTGTCCACCAAGACTCCGGTGATGTGGGGATTCCAGGCCGAGGGCGCATCTCCGCTCGTGAAGGGCTATCCCGTAACCGAACCCGACACCATCGCCACGGCCATCCGCATCGGTAATCCGGCGTCCTGGGAGCAAGCCATTGCAGCGCGGGATGAGTCGGGAGGACTCATCGAGGCAGTGACGGACACGGAAATCCTTGACGCGCACCGCTGGCTGTCATCCCGTGAGGGTGTCTTCGTTGAGCCCGCCTCGGCTGCAGGAGTGGCCGGGCTGCTCAAGAAGCACGCCGCCGGCGAGGTGCCCCAGGGCAAGACCATCGTGATCACTGTGACGGGCCATGGCCTCAAGGACCCGCAGTGGGCGTTGAAGGCAGCGGACGGCTCCGATGTCGAGCCCACCAAGGTGGAGTTCGACGTCGTCAGTGTTGCCGGCGCGCTGGGTCTCGCCGATGCGCACGTGGGCCAGCCGGCAGATGCTTAGTGGAGCACAGGCGGTGACCTCGGCAGCTGTAGTCGCTTCCGGGCAGGAGGTGTCGGTCGAAGTGCCGGCGACCAGCGCCAACCTGGGTCCGGGTTTCGACAGCCTGGGCCTGGCGGTTACCCTGTACGACTCAATCCTCGTCCGGACCACTGAGTCCGGCACGACGACGGTGACGGTCACGGGGGAGGGTGAGGAAACCCTTCCCAGAGATGAGACACACCTTGTCGCCGCCACCATACTGGGCACCCTTGAGCGTGCGGGTTTCTCAAGTCCGGGCCTGGAGATCGAAACCCGCAACGTCATTCCGCACGGCCGTGGTCTTGGATCCTCGGCTGCTGCGATCGTCTCCTCGGTTCTGGCGGCCAACGCACTGCTGCCGGAGTCCGCTCAGATGGACGGTCCAGCGGTACTGCAGCTGTGTTCCACGCTTGAGGGGCACCCTGACAACGTTGCGCCGGCACTGCTGGGATCGCTGGCGGTGTCCTGGGAAACCGGCCGGGCCTACAAGAGCACCATCATTCCGGTACACCCTGATCTGGTGCCCGTCGTGGCCATTCCTGCCAGCGAATTGTCCACGGAGGCGGCCCGCGCATTGCTCCCCGCCTCTGTTCCGCACAACAGCGCTTCCTCGAATGCAGGGCGGGCCGCACTCCTGGTGCACGCGATGACAACAGCGCCGGAGTTCCTTCTCGAAGGGACCCGGGACCTGCTGCATCAGGACTACCGCGCCCAGGCCATGCTGCAGAGTGCAACGTTGATGCGGGCGCTGCGTGCGGAAGGGTTCGCTGCCGTCATCTCGGGCGCCGGTCCCACCGTCATGACCCTCGCTGTCGGCGAGGGACAGGCATCGGCGGTCATTGAGGCCGTCGAGCGCATTGTTGCCGCCGAAGAGGACAGCGTTGAATGGCGTGTTCTTCGGCTGAACGTTGACACAGAAGGTGCTAAAGTGAAGGTGCACCAACGGTAATAGCCAGCTTGTATCGCTGACGCTAATCACGCATTGATATCACGAAGGCAATTCCGTACTCAGATGTGCTTCTGTTGATCTGGCCGTCACATTCTGTGACCGTCGTGAAACTGCCTGTGTGTCAGCAGTGGCTCAATCTCAGGTGTACCTCCCAGAACCTGATGCGGCAGCTCGTCACGTGGTGACTGCTCCGCACTGGGGTTAGAGGTTTCAGCTCGGCCCCACCGGAGAGCATCCGGTCAGCACCGAAAACCTTAGCTACCAACTCTTCTGACTTGGCGGCGGGCAAACCAAAACCGCGATCCACATCAGAGATGGATCGCCCGACGAGGGGGAAGGAATCCTTCGTGACTCAAACCACTGACCTGCCGACAGGCGTGGATACTCAAGCCGCCGAGACGAACGGCGCACCAGCTTCCAAGAGTTCCGGGCTTGCCGGACTGAAGCTCGCTCAACTGCAGGCCCTTGCCGGCCAGCTAGGCATTTCCGTGGGCTCCCGCATGCGCAAGGGCGACCTGGTGGCTGCAATCTCCGACCACCAGCGCGGTTCGGCAGTAGCGGACCGACCCAAGGCAACAACAGCAGCAGCTCCCGTCCAGGAAGACGCGGCGCCTGCCACCCGCAACGGCGCCGTCCAGAACGGTGCCGCTGCGCCCGAGCAGGAACAGGCATCGGAGCCTGCCGAGAGGCCTTCGCGCACCCGCAACCGCAACCGGCGCGCCGGCAGCGACGGGGTCGTCAAGACCGAGCAGACCACGCAGGACGCCGTGTCCGCCGAGCCGGCAACGGCTGCGCCTGCTGATGCCGCGCCCGTTGATGCTGAAGCCGGCCAGGCGCAGGAGAATGCAGCAACTGACGGCGAAACCGTTGAACGCGGACGCCGCAGCCGCGACGGCCGCCGTGGTGGACGACGCGCAGAGGCAGAGACCCAGGCTGCTCCAGCTCCCGAGGCTGAAAGCACCGAACAGGGCGGCGACAGCGCGGAAGCCGCGGATGGACAGGGCGAAGGCCAGGGAGACCGCCGCAACGACCGCCGCGACCGCAATGAGCGACGCAATGAGCGCCGTTCCAACGAGGACGGCCGCGACAACCGCAACGAGCGCCGCTCTAGCGAGGAAGGCCGCGACAACCGCAACGAGCGCCGCTCGAACGACGAGAGCCGCGACGAGGGCAACAGCCGCAACCGCCGCAACCGCAACCGGAACAACCGCGAAGAAGATCGCAACACCCGGTTCCGGGACCGCAACGAGCGTCGGAGGGGCCGCAGTCAGAACCCCGATGTCGACGACGTCGAGGTTACCGACGACGACGTTCTGCTGCCCGTTGCAGGCATCCTTGACGTCCTCGAGAACTACGCGTTCGTTCGGACGTCCGGGTACCTCCCGGGCGCTAACGACGTCTACGTCTCCCTGGCTCAGGTCAAGAAGTACGGACTTCGCAAGGGCGACGCCGTCGTCGGTGCCATCCGTGCGCCGCGCGAAGGTGAGAACCAGAACAGCACGCGACAGAAGTTCAACGCGCTGGTGCGCCTGACCTCAGTCAACGGGAAGAACCCCGAAGAGCTGAAAGACCGCGTCGACTTCGCGAAGCTCGTACCGCTGTACCCCTCCGAGCGCCTGCGCCTCGAGACGGAGCCCAAGAAGATCGGCCCGCGTGTCATCGACCTCGTGGCGCCGATCGGCAAGGGCCAGCGCGGACTCATCGTCTCGCCGCCGAAAGCCGGCAAGACCCTGATCCTGCAGGCAATCGCCAACGCGATCACGGTGAACAACCCCGAAGTACACCTCATGATGGTCCTCGTCGACGAACGTCCCGAGGAAGTCACCGACATGCAGCGCACCGTCAAGGGTGAGGTCATCGCCTCCACCTTCGACCGCCCCGCCGATGACCACACCACCGTGGCCGAACTCTCAATCGAGCGTGCCAAGCGCCTGGTCGAGATGGGCATGGACGTCGTCGTCCTTCTGGACTCCATGACCCGCCTCGGACGTGCCTACAACCTGGCCGCTCCGGCGTCGGGCCGTATCCTGTCCGGCGGCGTCGACTCCGCTGCCCTGTACCCACCGAAGCGCTTCTTCGGTGCAGCCCGCAACATCGAGAACGGCGGTTCGCTGACCATTCTCGCCACCGCGCTGGTTGAGACGGGTTCGAAGATGGACGAAGTGATCTTCGAAGAGTTCAAGGGAACCGGCAACATGGAACTGCGCCTGTCCCGCAATCTCGCGGACAAGCGCATCTTCCCGGCTGTCGATGTCAACGCATCCGGTACCCGCCGCGAAGAGAACCTCCTCTCTCCGGACGAGGTCAAGATCATGTGGAAGTTGCGCCGCGTCCTCTCCGGGCTGGAGCAGCAGCAGGCACTTGAGCTGCTCACCAACAAGATCCGGGAGACGCAGTCAAACGTCGAGTTCCTCATGCAGGTCCAGAAGACCACACTGGGATCGAAGAGCGACAACGATTAGCTAAGTAGCCGTTCGAGACATGCCGGCCCCGCCCCTGCGCGCGGAGGCTTCGTCCTGTCGGACTCGCGCTCCGCGCTCCGACAGGCCCGAAGCCACTCCCTGGCCGGCATGTCTCGAGCGGCTTCCCGCGTTAGGCCACCGTCGCTCCGAAACGGGACGACGAAACCGTCCTAATCTAGACTGGCTCGAAGGAGCCGAAAGAGGTTGTGTCTGCCATGTTTGAGTCCATTCAGGGCCTGCTCGACGAGCATGCTGACCTGCAGGTCCGGCTGTCCGATCCGGCCGTACATGCCGATCAGTCACTGGCACGGAAGCTTGGCCGACGCTACGCCGAACTGAGTGGGATCGTCGAAGCCCATACCCGGTGGAACGCACTGCAGGACGACCTCGAAGCCGCACGCGAAATGGCCGACGACCCGGAATTCGCTGCGGAAATCCCTGAACTGGAAGAGCAGCTGGCCACCGCCCAGGAGCGCCTCCGCCGGTTGCTGATCCCACGGGACCCCAATGACGCCCGCAACGTCATCATCGAGGTCAAGGGCGGTGAAGGCGGCGACGAAGCTGCACTGTTTGCCGGCGACCTCCTCCGTATGTACACCCGGTATGCTGAGTCGCGCGGCTGGAAGACCGAGATCATCTCCGCCACCGAATCGGACCTCGGCGGTTACAAGGACGTCCAGATGGCGATCAAGGGGTCCTCGAACGATCCCGCCGAAGGTGTCTACGCGCGCCTGAAGTTCGAGGGCGGCGTGCACCGGGTGCAGCGCGTGCCGGTTACGGAGTCGCAGGGCCGTATCCACACCTCGGCTGCCGGCGTGCTGGTACTTCCCGAGGTTGATGAGCCGGAAGAGGTCGAAATCAGCCAGAACGACCTCAAGATCGACGTCTACCGGTCCTCGGGTCCCGGCGGCCAGTCCGTGAACACCACCGACTCGGCGGTGCGCATCACCCACCTTCCCACGGGCATCGTCGTCGCCATGCAGAACGAGAAGTCCCAGCTCCAGAACCGTGAAGCGGCGATGCGCGTGCTGCGTTCGCGCATCCTGGCTGCCAAGCAGGAAGAGATCGACGCCGCGAACTCCGACATCCGCAAGTCCCAGGTGCGCACCATGGACCGCTCGGAGCGTATCCGTACGTACAACTTCCCGGAAAACCGCATCGCCGACCACCGCACCGGTTACAAGGCGTACAACCTTGACGCCGTCATGAACGGTGAACTCGAACCGGTGGTCCAGTCCGCCATCGAGCTTGACGAGCAGACCCGCCTGGCCGCCATCGGCGACGACGCATAGTTTCAACGCCAAACATCATGGAGTCGCTCGCCGATGCCCTGCGAAACGCTGCTTCGACACTGGCGGACGCAGGTGTGCCCAGTCCCCGGACAGACGCGGAGCTGCTCGCTGCCCATCTGCTGGGGGAGAGCGTAGGCCGGGTCCGGGCGCTCGCGCTCATCGGAGCCGACGCGCCGGCACGGTACGACGAACTGGTCGCTGAGCGATCAAGGCGCGTACCGCTGCAGCACATCACCGGTGTTGCCCACTTCCGGGCTCTCGACCTCGCGGTAGGACCGGGCGTCTTCATCCCTCGTCCGGAAACTGAATCGGTGGCTCAGCTCGCCATCGATGCAGCCCGGGCGGTACCCGGCGCGCGGGTTGCGGACCTCGGTACCGGCTCCGGCGCGATTGCCGGTTCGATCGCGCAAGAGGTGCCCGACGCAACGGTGTTCGCCGTCGAACTGAGCGATCTGGCGTATGCCTGGGCAGAACGCAATCTCGCTGCGCTGCCGGTCACGCTGGTGAAAGGGGATTACGCAAAGGCGCTGGGTGAGCACGACGGGACGTTCGACGTCGTGGTATCCAACCCTCCGTACATTCCCACCGAGGCTGTTCCGCGTGATCCGGAGGTGGCCGAGCATGATCCCGAGATCGCGCTGTACGGTGGGAGTGCCGACGGTCTGCGGCTGCCCCTCGCCGCAGCCGACGCAGCGGCACGTCTATTGAAGCCGCGCGGCTACTTCGTCATGGAACACGCCGAGGTGCAAGCCGCGGCACTGTCCCGGATCCTGGGCGCAAACCCTTCCTGGACGTCGGTGTGTACGCATCAGGACCTCACCGGACGGGACCGGGCCACCTCCGCAGTTCGCACCGATGTGCCATGGGCAGGCAGTAAATGAAAGGATGGCAGCCGTGAGTGCCACTTTTGAGTGTTCAGACCCCACCGAGCGCAGCGAGGGAATTGCGCGTGCGCAGCGGGCACTTGCCGCAAAGCAGTGCGTGGTGATTCCCACCGACACTGTGTACGGGATTGCCGCGGACGCGTTCTCCCCACAGGCAGTCGCTGCCCTGCTTGAAGCGAAGGGGAGGGGCCGCAGCATGCCGCCGCCGGTCCTTATTCCGCGCAGGCAGACAATGGACGGGCTGGCCATTGACATCAGCCTCGAGGCGCGCACGCTCGCGGAGGAGTTCTGGCCCGGAGGACTGACGCTCATCTGCCACGCCCAGCCGTCTTTGACCTGGGATCTCGGTGACACCTATGGAACCGTCGCCCTGCGCATGCCCAATGACCGCGTTGCGCTGGATCTGCTCATCCTGACGGGCCCGCTCGCGGTCTCCTCGGCGAATCGCACCGGGCGCCCCGCTGCATCCACTGCCGCCGAAGCCTATGAGCAACTCGGCGACGCCGTGGAGGTGTACCTCGAGGACGGTCCCCGCTCCGCCGATGCCGGCGCATCGACCATTGTGGACACCACCGGTGATCTGCCCGTGATAGTCCGCGAGGGGGCCATTTCCTTCGAGGAGATGCGCGCGGTAGTTCCGGGAATTGTCCTTGGAACCAGCGACGACGACGCATCCACCGACGACGGCGCGCCTGCTGAGCCGGGCGGATCCACCGACGACGATGCATCCACCGACGACGACGACCCCGCCGCGGACCGGATCACGGAGCCCGGCGAGGACCGCGTCGACGCGCCCCGGCCTCCTCAAGGATTGAACTGACCCTGGCAGGAAGCGTGATGCGCTGCTCAGCGGTCCATCCGGCAATCTGATCCTGGCCGAACCACATCAGTTCGACCCGACGGATCGATCCGTGCAGGCGTTCCCGCAGCAGTGCTGAGACACCGTACCCGGCGCGCAGGATCAGGCGGCAGAGCGGTGCCGGCAGCACCAGGGGAGTGCCCCCGGTGGCTTCCAGCACGCTTCGTACCGTCATCCCTTCCCAGGGCTGCAGCACGATGGCAGGCATTGGACCGTCATGAAGCCCCACCTGCCGCACCAGTTCCGCCAGCGCATCAACCGAGGTGAGGGGGCTCGGCGCTGTGCCGGGAGAGGCGACCGACGCGAGAGGCGACGCTGCCAGCCGAGCCAGGGCCGCCGTCGTCGGGCGCGCGGCGCCCTGGACGGAGGTGGCGCGAACTGAAACAACCTCCAGAGCACCGGAGCTGAGCAGGGCGAGCGATTCCTCTCCGAGCGCCTTGCTGCGGGAGTAGGGGGAGAACGGTTCTGTTTCCGGTGACTCGTCCAGTACCGGTCGGTGGCCCTGTACGGCGGCGCTGCTCAGGTGCACAAGCCGTCTCACCCCGGCGGCAGCGCAGGCGCGCGCGACCAGGACGGGCAGAAGCGCATTGGCCCCGGTCAGCTCCGGTGACGCCGGGCTCTTGGGGGATGCGGCTCCGGCAGCGTTCACGACCACGGTGGATCCGGCCAGTTCCCGCGCGAGTGCTTCCACGACGTCGGAGTGGCGGTCCGCTTCAGCGGCAATCTCTCCCGGCGTGCGCGCCGACGACGCGACGCGCGGGGCGGCGACAGGGCGCGCCGTCTCGCCGGCCGCACGAAGCGACGTCAGGACGGCGCCGCCGATGAACCCGCTGCCACCCACAACAGACCACGTCATGCGGTGCGCTCCGTTCCACGGTCAAGCGCCGGCATAGGTTGCCAATCGGGGTCATGCAGGAGGAACCGGGACTCCCGCCATCCGTTCCAGAGCGACCCCACCCCCGACAGGGTGCGCTCGACAGCTACGAGCCGCAGCAGTTCCTTCGCCGCAGTCAGCGCGGTGCCGATGCCGAATCCGAACCTGTTATAACGCCCGTGCACCATCAGGTACCTCGCCAGGTGGCCGCGGTTGCGCATGCCGCAGTACCGGCCAAGGTTGCTCGAGTCGTTCAGGTGCCGCACGCCCAGGTCGATCTGCTTCTGCGGACGGGCCTTCCGCAGGACGAACTCGTCGAGGTAGACAACCGGCTCGCGCTGGGAAATCAACCAGCCGTACGTGGTGTCGTCCCCATTGATGAAGAAGCGTGGGTCGGGCAGCCCCACCGCGCGGACGACGTCGGAATGCAGCAACACGCCCTCGAAGCAGGCGACATTGGTTCGAAAGACCGGCGAGCTCGCGAAGACGTCACCGGGTACCGGAAAATGGACGCCGAGGAACGCGTTGAACCTGTGCTGCCAGAAGAACGGTTCATCGTTATGGTCGAGGCGCCTGCCGTGCAGGCACCTGTACTTGTGCTGCCAGGGAGCGAACGCAGCGAGCGCGTCGGGGAGGACCTCGACGTCGTCGTCCATCAGCCAGACCCAGTCGGCTCCATCGGCCAGTGCACGCTCCACCCCGGCGGAAAATCCACCGGAACCGCCGGCGTTGACCGGCAGCCGGTGCACAGTCAGCGGCACCGGCAACGCAACGCGGGCCGCTTCGAGCACCTCGGTCGTGGAGTCCGTGCTTGCATTGTCGACGACGACGACGGCGGCAGGCGCCGGATCCAGTTTCCCGAGTGAATCGAGCAGGCGCGCCAGGTAATCTGCACGGTTGAACGTGGCGACAACCACGGTAACCGGCGGGTACGTCACCTCCAACTCAGAACCCAAAGTCCGACGGCGGCCCGAAGCTGCGTCCCCGTACTCCCGCTGAGTAGGCGCGTGCCCAGCCCGCAAGTCCGCGAACATCGCCGCGACGCAGGTAGTAGAGCGGGTACCCCACCACGTCCGCGATGAATGAGCGTCCGCGCAGGTACCGGCGGGTCAAATGACCGCGGTTGCGGAAGAAGTAGAAGCGCTTGAACGGCGTCTCCGGCACCAGCACATGAAGTCGGTCACCGATCACGTGCTGGACTTCGGCCCATCCCGGAGGATGGCTCAGGGCAACGGTTGTGACGGTGCCGAAAGGGATACCCGCACGGCGAAGCCGAAGCATGAAGTCGGTTTCATCGCCCCGGATGAAGAGCCGCAGGTCCGGCAGGCCCACTCGGAAGAAGACACTGGTGCGAATAAGGGCGCCATTGAAAAATTGCGCAATATCCGGAATGAAGCCAAGTTTCCCAACCTGTTCCCGGTCGTGAGTCGTACGACCCTGAATCCGGAAGGGGAAGGAGAGCCTGGTCGAATCAGTAGGCGCAACAATCAGCGGGACAACGACGTCGAGATTGCGGGAGCGCGCAGCCTCCATCAGGCTACTGAGGACAGCAGTGTCCTCAGGGTGGGCGTCGTCGTCCATGATCCAGATCCACTCAGCTCCGCTGGCCATGGCCGAGAGGATTGCGAGGGAGAATCCTCCCGCCCCACCGAGGTTCGTGCGGGACCGGATGTAGTTCACCGGAGCGTTCGAGCGCTCTGCCAGGGCAGCTACGTCCGAGGTGCCCGAGTCGACGAGGGCCACCGATTCGATCGGGTGATCCTGCCTCGCGAGAGCCTCCAGGAGTGTCTGTACGTCATCCGGCCTGTCGAAAGTCACTGCCGCTACAGCCACGGTTTCCTGCAAAACAGTCCTTTCGGCCAGCCTCGTCGGACGCGGTCACTCACCGTGCGGTGGTTCCGGAGGGCGCGCATCAGTCGGGCTAGTATTCTCGGGTACGGAAAGTCTATTACACGGCCCGGCTGGCGATTTCGCGCCGGACGGTGGTGGCGGAACGCAAGCTGCCTGCCCACTCAAAGGAACCATGACACAGACGGACAACCAGCATTCGGCGCACCGCGCGAATAGCGACGACTCCGCCGGCAGGACCGACAAGCCGGCTCTGTGGCTGTGGTCGCAGTACGCGTTCGACTCGCTCGCCTGGATCGTGGCGGTCTTCCTTGCGCTGATTCTCCGCCTCGAACTCCTGGTCACCCAGATCAACGTTCCCGGAGCCGTCGCCATCTGTGCCGTGGCTGTCCTCTCACAGCTCATCATCGGCATCAGCTTTGCGCTGTACCGGGGGCGCTACGCGTTCGGCAGCTTCCACGAGGCGCGGCTGCTGGTCATCGTCACGGTGATCGTGTCGGTCATTCTGCTGCTCGTCAGCGTTGCTTTCATCAGTGTCATCCAGATACCGCGCAGTGTGGCGGTCATCGCCTTCCCGTTCGCCTGCATCTTCATGGCGTCGACGCGCTACCTCAAGCGGATGTACGTCGAGAGCAAGGCCAAGCCGGGTGATGACGCGCAGCGCACCTTGATCTATGGCGCGGGGTTCCTCGGCAAGTCGCTGGTCACCCGCATGATGCAGGACCGCGAATCCCCATACTTTCCGGTCGGCCTGATCGACGATGACCCTGCAAAGAAGCACTTGCGGCTGGCGACGGTACCCGTGCTGGGGCGGCTCGAGGACCTGCCCGACATCGCCAAACGCACACGCGCAACCGCCCTGGTCATTGCGTTCTCCGACGTCGAAGCCTCCCAGGTACGGCGGGTTTCGGACCTTGTGGACGGGCTGAACATGCGGGTGCTGGTTCTGCCTCCGTTGAGCGAGATGCTTGCCGGAGGGGGCGGCAAGGACCTGGCCGACTTCAGGGAGGTGGCAGTCGAGGACCTCATCGGCAGGCGACCAGTGGACATCCACCCTGATGAAGTCGCCGGGTACATAGCGGGCCGACGCGTGCTGGTGACCGGTGCCGGCGGTTCGATCGGTTCCGAGCTGTGCCGTCAGATCGCCGAGTTCAGTCCGGCGGAGCTGATCATGCTCGACCGGGACGAGACAGGACTCCAGACGACGCAGATCTCACTGACCGGCAGGGGACTGCTGACGGGACGGGACACCGTTCTCGCTGACATTCGGGAAGCGGACACACTCCGCGCAATCTTCCTGGACCGCAAGCCGGAAGTCGTCTTTCATGCAGCTGCGCTCAAGCACGTCTCCCTTCTCGAGCAGTATCCCGAGGAAGCGTGGAAGACCAATGTGCTCGGAACACTCAATGTCCTTCGCGCAGCCGAAGCGGCCGGAGTCAGCAACTTCGTGAACATCTCGACTGACAAGGCAGCCAACCCCACCAGCGTTCTCGGACATTCCAAGCGCGTGGCAGAGAAACTCACCGCCTGGACTGCCGGCGCGTCCGGCAAGCAGTACGTATCCGTCAGGTTCGGAAACGTCATTGGAAGCCGCGGGTCCATGCTGCCGCTCTTCACCGAGCAGATCCGGGTGGGCGGTCCCATCACCGTCACCGACCCGGAAGTCACCCGGTTCTTCATGACCATCCCCGAAGCGTGTCAGCTGGTCATTCAGGCTGGGGCCATCGGCAGGGGAGGGGAGGTGCTCATCCTGGACATGGGCGAACCGGTCAAGATCCTGGACGTGGCGCGACGCATGATCGCGATGTCCGGGAAGGATATCGACATCGTTTTCACCGGATTACGCAAGGGTGAAAAGCTGCATGAGGACCTGGTAGGCATCGACGAGGACGACTCCCGGCCACTCCATCCGAAGATTTCGCACACACGGGTGGCAGCGCTCGATCCGGCAATGCTGGACCTGCGGGACTGGAAAGCCAAGGGCGGCATCGAAGTATATTCGGAGCGTATCGACCCTCCGGCTGAAAAAGGGGCCTGACCATGCTGCTGTGGGTAGTCGTGGGTGCGGCCCTGCTGCTCAGTCTTCTCCTGCCGTTCGTGCTGAAGCCCATCCTCCAGAAGCTCGGAGTGCTCGACGTACCCAACGAGCGTTCTTCCCATACCTCCGTGGTGATCCGCGGGGTGGGGATTACCGTTGCGATCGGTATTTTCGTCGGGTTGTCATTGTCAATACTGACCGGTCTGGTTCCTGTCGACCGATCCATAGTTCTTATCATCCTCGCCATCGTGTCGGCTGCGGCGCTGCTCGGGTGGATTGAGGATTACAGGGGGCTGTCCATCCGCTCGCGTGCCCTGGTCCAGCTGGCGATCGGCGCTATCGGCACAGCCGCTCTCGCCTGGACCACTGAACAGTCGTTCTGGTGGATTCCGGTCGGTGCCCTTGCCGTTGCGGCCTACGTGAATGCTGCCAACTTCATGGACGGCATCAACGGGATCTCCGGGTTCCACGGCGTTCTGGTCGGAGTCTTCTACTCCGTTGCCGGCGCCATGGTGGGTCAGTTCTGGCTCACCGTCGCGGGCCTGGTGGTCGCCGCGGCTTTTGCCGGATTTCTTCCCTGGAATCTCGGGCGGGGTTTCGTCTTTCTGGGCGATGTCGGCAGCTACCTCCTGGGGGCATCCATCGCGGGAATGGCCGTGGCGGGATTGCTGGCAGGGGTCTACCTCGAGTATCTCTTCTCGCCCGTGCTGATCTATCTGGCTGACACCTTCATCACTTTCCTTCGGCGCGTCCGGGCGGGTGAACGCTGGTACGCATCGCATCGTGAGCACGTCTACCAGCGGCTCACGGACGTGGGACTCAGCCACGTGCAGGCAGCGCTCGTGGTCACCGTCAGCTCAGCGCTGGTCGGTGTTGCGGGCTTTGTGTTGGCCACCGCTCCGCCGCCGCTGGCAATCGCCTGTTCACTGTTTGCGGCGTCGGTTGTAGCGCTTTACATCTATTCCCCGAGAATTCTCGGCGGGCGGAGGACCGCTCAGGTTGTAGTTAGGTGAGGCAACTACCGCGGAAGGGTGATTTCTATCTGTTGTAGAATTTCATGGAACAGTCCGGCCAGTCTCGCCGGCTTTGCCACCCCTTGATGGACGGAACCCGATGAGTACACCAGACGCCTCGCGCGCCCGTGTGTCCGGCGTCCCCGCCTCAGGGCCCACGGATTCCTTGTGGCTGCGAATACTGCTGCGCTGCCTGGTTGTGACAGGTTCCACGCTCCTGGTCGCGGTCCTCGTGGCCGTACTGCTGCAGGGCATGAATGCTGCAGCAAGCGCTGCCTTTGGTTATGCAGTCGTCGCGCTTTTCTTCGGAGTAAGCCTGCTCATCGGCCACTTCGTGGGCAGGTCGAATCCCAGCGGAGCCCTCGGCATCTTCATCGTCACCTACGCCATCAAGGTGGTCGGTTTTGCCGGCGTCCTTTTCGTCATCGGCACGCCGGCGTGGCTTGAACGGGCCTGGTTCTTTGGATCCGCTGTCGGTGCTGTTGTCCTGTGGCAGGTCGTTGAGGTCGTGGTCTTCAGCCGTTCGCGTCACCAGCTTTACAACGAAGTTGATGGCCAGCCCTCCCGAGCGCAGGCGGTCGATGGGCGTGCCTAAGGACAATTCCAGCACTGGTGGGAACCAGGGAAATGACTTCGGGAACCCCGACGCACGCGGGCGATTCGGCGAGGGCGGATACAACGACGGCCTGGCCGTTTTCAGCTACATCATTGGCGGGATCCTCGTCTGGAGTTTGATAGGGTTGGGTCTGGACAATCTCCTGGGAACGCGTTGGTTCGCGCTCGCCGGGGGCCTCTTGGGTGCTGTGGGTGGTTTCTACCTCTCCTACAAGCACAACCTCACCCGATCCACATCTTCCGGTCCTGGTTCAGTGCCAGAACGCAAGCAGGGTTCGGAGGAAGGTCCCCAGAGTGACGTCAAATAACTTCATGCGTCGGAGCAGTAATGCTGTGCCCGATCTAACCACGCCCAACGATGGACACTGCAGAGAGGAAACGCGTTGATCGCGCTTGCGCTCCCCGCTCAAACCACCACTGAAGAGGGCTTCGTCCCACCCACGATCGAAGAAGCGCATCCGCCGAACATCCTTCCGTGGAACACCGAGTACGGCGTATGGTTCGCCCCGGGATTCGGCAAGCAGATGCTGCTCGTCATCCTGTCGGTCGTCCTCATCGGTGCCTTCTTCTACATTGCATCCCGTCGCGGCCAGCTGGTGCCCGGAAAGCTGCAGTTTGTTGGTGAAGCCGCCTACGGCTTCGTCCGCAACTCCATCGGCAAGGACATCATCGGCGGTCGCGACTTCCTGAAGTACGTCCCGTGGCTGTTCACCGCCTTCTTCTTCATCCTGGTGAACAACATTTTCGGCGCAGTTCCCCTGCTGCAGATCCCGAGTTTCTCCCACCCGGGCAGCGCCTACGCGATCGCCGCGATCTTCTATATTCTCTGGATCGCGGTCGGCGTAAAGAAGCACGGCCTGCGCTACTTCAAACTTGCGGTCGTCCCGTCGGGCGTCCCGTGGTACATCATGCCGCTCGTGGTGCCGATCGAAATCATCTCCAACTTCCTGGTTCGACCGGTCACACACTCCCTCCGTTTGTTCGCAACCATGCTGGCCGGCCACCTCATCGTCATGCTGGCGGGCAGCGCGATCGAATTCATGGCGCTCTCCGGCAACGTACTGCTGCAGGGGACCGGGCTCCTGGTTCTGGGCGGAGCGATCGCCATGTACATGCTCGAAGCTTTGATCATGGTCCTGCAGGCCTATGTGTTCACCCTGCTTGCCGCGATCTACATTGAGGGCGCGCTCCACGCGGACGCCCACTAACACGTAACAAAAGTCTTCCCCGCTGGGGATGATCCCAACCAACCTGCCGCATAGCGCGGCATCTTGAAAGGAAAAAAATGGAAGGCAATCTGAACCTCGTAGGTTACGGTCTCTCCGCAATCGGCGGTGGTATCGGTGTGGGCCTCGTGTTCGCCGCGTACATCAACGGTGTTGCTCGTCAGCCCGAAGCACAGCGCGTGCTGCAGCCAATCGCATTCCTTGGTCTCGCACTGACCGAAGCCCTCGCCATTCTCGGTCTGGTCTTCGCCTTCGTACTCTAGAAGAGTCGCTGGTCAACCAAACGGACTAGTTGTAGAAAGACGGGTGAAACATGGATAACGCAGTCATACTTGCAGCCGAAAGCCCCCTCGCACCCAACCTGTGGGAGTTGCTGGTCACGGTCGCGGGCTTCGCTGTACTGATGTACATCGTTATCAAGTTCGTCATGCCGGCGTTTGAAAAGACGTTTGCAGAGCGGACTGAGGCCATTGAAGGCGGCATCGCGAAGGCGGAGGCCGCACAGGCCGAGGCCAACGCAGCGCGCGAGGAGTACAAGCAGCAACTCCTGGACGCTCGCACTGAGGCTAATCGCATTCGCGAGGAAGCACGTGCAGAAGGCGCCCAGATCCTGGCTGAGCTCAAGGAGAAGGCTGTCGTGGAAGCGACCCGCATCTCCGCGCAGGCTGAGGCTCAGATCGAGGCGGACCGCCAGGCAGCAGTAGTTTCGCTGCGTGCAGAGGTCGGAACCCTCGCCACCGAGTTGGCCAGCCGAATCGTTGGCGAGTCCCTGGCCGACGACGCACGTTCAGCTCGCGTCGTCGATCGTTTCCTCGCTGACCTGGAGGCGCAGTCCGCTACCCAGAGCGCAGGTGCAGCCAAATAATGGCAGGCGTATCAAGCCAGTCCCTCACGGCGGCACAGCTGGAGCTCGAACCCCGCCTTCGGTCAGCGTCGCTGGTCCTGGCGGAGGAGCTCTTCGGAGTGCTCGATACTCTCGACAGCAATGCGGGACTCCGCCGTGCCCTGACGGATCCCAACCGTGAAGGCGAGGACAAGGTTTCCCTTGCAACACGGTTGTTCGCGGGTCGGGTTTCCCCCGAGGCTGGGGAAATCCTCCGGGATCTTGTAGCCCGCCGCTGGGCCAAGCCCCGTGACCTCGGGGATGCGTTGGAAGCACTTGCTGCGACCGTCGCCATCGCGGTGGCGGAAAACAGGGGACAGGGAATTCTGGGCCTCGAGGGTCTGGAGAACGATCTTTTCTCCTTCCTGAGTGTCGTTGAGTCGAACCACGATCTCCAGCGCGCGCTGTCGGAGCCCCAGGCTGCCGGATCTTCCAAGGTGGCACTTGCCCTGAAGCTCGTTCCCGCGGCTGGAGATGAAGCGCGGCTGCTGATTCGCCAGGCGGTTCTTTCGCCCCGCGGGCTGCGTCCTTCTGCATTGGTGGAACGCTTCATTGAGCTCGTGGCCCTGCGCCAGGAGCGGTGGATTGCTCACGTCAGCGTCACCCGTCCGCTGTCTGATGAGCAGTACGCACGTCTTCAGGCCGGGTTGAACTCACTGTACGGGCGGGACCTCAAAATCAATGTGACCGTGAATCCGCTCCTCGTGGGTGGCGTTCGCGTCAAGGTGGGCGACGAAGTGGTGGACGCCACGGCGGTAACCCGCCTGTCCGAACTCCGCCGGAAAATGGCTGTTTAGCCTCGGGCTACGGCAACGCTGAAGCTCGCGGGCTTCGACACAGACGAATACAACACCGGTCGCCGCCACCCGCGGTGATCACAACACAGGAGAGCAGGGACTGCAGATGGCCGAATTGACCATCAACGCCGACGACGTCCGTAATGCGTTGAACGAGTTCGCGGCGTCCTACGAACCCGGAAACGCGGAGCGGGTCGAAGTCGGCCGCGTAACAACCGCAAGCGACGGCATCGCCAGGGTAGAGGGCCTTCCCTCCGTCATGGCGAACGAGCTGCTGCGCTTCGAAGACGGCACTCTGGGCCTCGCCCAGAACCTCGACACCCGTGAGATCGGCGTCGTCGTCCTCGGTGACTACACCGGCATCGAAGAAGGCCAGGAAGTACACCGCACCGGAGAGATTCTCTCCGTGCCCGTCGGTGACGCATTCCTCGGCCGCGTAGTCGACCCGCTGGGACAGCCCATCGACGATCTCGGTGAAATCAAGGCGGAGGCGCGTCGCGCGCTCGAGCTTCAGGCGCCTGGTGTCACCCAGCGTAAGTCGGTACACGAGCCGATGCAGACCGGGCTCAAGGCTATCGACGCAATGATTCCGATCGGTCGCGGTCAGCGCCAGCTCATCATCGGTGACCGCCAGACCGGCAAGACCGCGATCGCCGTGGACACGATCATCAACCAGAAGGCCAACTGGGAGTCCGGAGACGTCCAGAAGCAGGTTCGCTGCATCTACGTCGCCATCGGTCAGAAGGCCTCGACGATCGCTGCTGTTCGTCAGACCCTCGAAGACAAGGGTGCCCTGGAGTACACCACCATCGTGGCTTCTCCGGCGTCTGACCCCGCAGGCTTCAAGTACCTTGCACCCTACGCAGGCTCGGCCATCGGCCAGCACTGGATGTACGGCGGCAAGCACGTTCTGATCATCTTTGATGACCTGTCGAAGCAGGCGGAAGCCTACCGCGCTGTGTCTCTCCTGCTGCGTCGTCCGCCGGGACGCGAAGCCTACCCGGGCGACGTCTTCTACCTGCACTCCCGTCTGCTGGAGCGTTGTGCCAAGCTCTCTGACGAGCTCGGCGCAGGTTCGATGACCGGTCTTCCGCTCATCGAGACCAAGGCGAATGACGTATCGGCCTACATCCCGACCAACGTCATCTCCATTACGGACGGTCAGATCTTCCTCCAGTCGGATCTGTTCAACGCCAATCAGCGTCCTGCCGTAGACGTGGGTGTGTCAGTGTCCCGCGTAGGCGGTGCCGCTCAGGTGAAGGCGATGAAGAAGGTTTCGGGTACTTTGAAGCTCGATCTCGCCCAGTACCGTGACATGCAGGCCTTTGCGATGTTCGCCTCGGACCTGGATGCCGCTTCTCGTCAGCAGCTGACGCGTGGTGCCCGCCTGATGGAGCTCCTGAAGCAGGGCCAGTACGCACCGTTCCCGGTGGAGGAGCAGGTTGTTTCAATCTGGGCCGGCACCAACGGTTACCTTGACGATGTTCCGGTTGAGGACATCCGCAAGTTCGAGTCCCGTTTCCTGGAGCACCTGCGCCACAAGTCCTCTGTGCTGACGACAATCGGGCAGACCAACCTGCTCGAGGACTCCACTGTCCAGGAGCTGAAGACCCACATCACGGACTTCAAGCAGGGCTTCTTCAATGAGGGCCATGACGGTCTTGTTGCGGGGCACGAGGAATACAGCCCGCTCGACGAGGGCGCTGTGGACCAGGAAAAGATCGTCAAGCAGAAGCGCTAACGGCACGGGCGTCCGCGCATAGCGCGCGGACGCCCGGCGCCTGAGCCGTAGTGCCTTCACGGGACTACGAAGGAAAGGACAAGTATGGGAGCCCAGATCCGGGTCTACCGCCAGAAGATCGTGTCGACGACGTCGATGCGGAAGATCTTCAAGGCGATGGAACTGATCGCCACCTCTCGCATTGGCAAGGCGCGCGCACGCGTATCCTCGTCACTGCCCTATGCCAACGCAATCACCCGCGCAGTTTCCGCTGTGGCGTCGCAGTCCGAGATCGATCACCCGCTGACCACCGAGCCGGAGCAGATTCGGCGTGCGGCAGTGCTCATTCTTACCTCGGACAGAGGCCTGGCGGGCTCCTATTCCGCCACCGTGCTGAAGCAGGCAGAATCCCTCATCGAGCTGTTGCGCGAGGAGGGCAAGGAAGTCAAGACCTACCTGATTGGACGCAAGGCCCAGGCGTATTTCGACTTCCGCAGCCGGCCGTACGAGCAGGTGTGGACCGGAGGCACGGATGCACCGGAGTTCGAGACTGCACGCGAGGTGGGTCAGGTGCTCCTAGAACAGTTCGGGACGGATTTCGAAGACGGTGGCGTCGATGAGATCCATGTCGTCTACACCCGCTTCCGTTCGATGGTCACCCAGGAACCGACAGTCATCCGACTGTTGCCACTGGAGGTCGTGGAAGAGGAAGCCACCAGCGAATCGGAAATCCTTCCGCTGTACGAGTACGAGCCGGAACCCGAGCGGGTGCTGGATGCTTTGCTTCCGCGATACATCGAGTCCCGGATCTTCGCAGCGCTGCTCCAGGCGGCTGCGAGCGAGCTGGCGGCCCGTCAGCGCGCTATGAAGTCGGCGGGCGACAACGCCACTGAACTGATCAAAAAGTACACGCGCCTTCGCAACACCGCCCGCCAGGCGGAGATCACGCAGGAGCTCTCGGAGATCGTGGCGGGCGCGGACGCACTGAGCGCGTCCTGACCCCCAGCCTCCGCGGATCCCTCCGGGTCCCACCCCGCACTACTATTAGCACCACGCCATCTACCGAATGAAGTGAGAGAGATGACTGCCCAGACTGTTGAGAACAGTACGGACTCAGTTGCCCCCGGCGCGACCGGCCGCATTGCCCGTGTCATCGGCCCGGTTGTCGACGTCGAGTTCCCGGCTGACGCCATTCCCGCCATCTACAACGCGCTGACCACCGAGGTGACCCTCAACGGCCAGACACACACGATCACCTTCGAGACCTCGCAGCACCTCGGCGACAACCTGGTTCGCGCGATCTCCCTGCAGGCAACTGACGGCCTTGTTCGCGGCACCGTCGTGCAGGACACCGGGGCAGCCATCTCGGTTCCCGTCGGTGACGGGGTCAAGGGTCACATCTTCAACGTCCTGGGCAAGCCCCTCGACGTCGAAGAGTCCCAGCTCCAGATCACCGAGCGCTGGCCGATTCACCGTAAGGCTCCGTCCTTCGCGTCCCTCGAAGGCTCCACCGAGATGCTCGAGACGGGCATCAAGAGCATCGACCTTCTAACCCCGTACATCAAGGGTGGAAAGATCGGACTGTTCGGTGGCGCGGGCGTCGGCAAGACCGTCCTCATTCAGGAAATGATCACGCGTGTTGCACGTAACTTCGGTGGTACCTCGGTATTCGCCGGTGTCGGTGAGCGCACCCGTGAAGGTAACGACCTCTGGGTTGAAATGGAAGAGGCAGGCGTCCTGAAGGACACGGCCCTTGTGTTCGGCCAGATGGATGAGCCGCCGGGCACGCGTCTGCGCGTAGCACTGTCGGCACTGACCATGGCGGAGTACTTCCGCGATGTTCAGAAGCAGGACGTGCTGCTCTTCATTGACAACATCTTCCGCTTCACCCAGGCCGGTTCCGAGGTTTCGACCCTGCTGGGCCGCATGCCTTCCGCCGTTGGCTACCAGCCCAACCTGGCAGACGAGATGGGCCTCCTGCAGGAGCGCATCACGTCCACCAAGGGTCACTCGATCACCTCGATGCAGGCCATCTATGTCCCTGCAGACGATTACACCGACCCTGCTCCGGCCACCACCTTCGCGCACCTGGATGCAACCACGGAGCTCTCGCGCGAAATCGCGTCGCGCGGCCTGTACCCCGCTATCGATCCGCTGACCTCGACTTCGCGAATCCTCGATCCGCAGTACATCGGTCACGATCACTACAACACTGCAGTCCGCGTCAAGCAGATCCTGCAGAAGAACAAGGAACTCCAGGACATCATTGCGATCCTGGGCGTGGACGAACTGTCTGAAGAAGACAAGATCGTCGTCTCCCGTGCTCGCCGTATCCAGCAGTTCCTGTCCCAGAACACCTACACCGCGAAGCAGTTCACGGGTGTTGAGGGCTCCACCGTGAGCATCAAGGACACCATCGAGGGCTTCAATGCGATTTGCAACGGTGACCTCGATCACATCGCGGAGCAGGCATTCTTCAACATCGGCGGCCTGGACGACGTCGAGCGCCAGTGGGCACGGATCCAAGAGCAGAGCGGAAAGTAAGCCCCCATGGCTGAACTTGAAGTTGAAATCGTCGCGGCGGATCACTTCGTGTGGTCCGGCGCTGCGACCATGGTCAAGGCCCGTACAGCTGACGGTGAGATCGGGATCCTTCCCGGCCACTCTCCGGTACTGGCTATCCTCGCCGAAGGCGAACTCGCCATCCAGCCGGTGTCAGGCGAACGCCTGACCGTGGGCGTGGATGGGGGCTTCTTCTCCGTGGACAGCAACCGTGTGGTGATTGTTGCCGACAACGCCAGGATCGGCGGTTCAGTGACCGCAGACGCAAAGTAGCGTAGAGCCTGATGGACGGTATCGATCTGACGTTCATCACGCTCGCAGTGCTCTTTGCCCTGCTGGTGCTCGTGATCGGCGCTTTCTGTCTTCGGCGCTATCAGTTACGCACGGCTCTCGGGACGTTCGACGCCTCCATCCGCCTCCCTAACAAGGGATGGCGGGTGGGGGTTTGTCGGTATACGGACAAGCACCTGGAGTGGCTGCGGTTGGTCTCGCTGAGCCCACGGCCCAGGCACCGCTACCTGCGAAGCTCGCTTGAGTTGAAGGGACGGCGTGCGCCTACGGAGGCCGAGAAGGCGGCCATTCCAGCGGACGCCGTGGTCGTAACCCTCAGTTACGAGGGGACCGAAGTGCTCCTCGCAATGAAGTTCGACGTCTATGCGGGTCTCTCATCCTGGCTTGAAGCCGGCCCGGTCATCGGAATCGGAACCTGGCGTTAACGGCCCGGCGGCCGCAACGCCTCCCGCACTGGTAAAGCCTATGGAAACCCGTTAAATAGTCAGGGCCCCCGCACAAGTGGGGGCCCTGACTATTTGCGCTGGAACGAGTTACAGGGCGGTGACGCCGGTAGCCTGGGGGCCCTTGGCGCCCTGGCCGATCTCGAACTGTACACGCTGGTTTTCATCAAGAGTCCGGAATCCGCCGGTCTGGATTTCGGAGTAGTGAACAAAAACATCGCCTTCGGAGTCGTCCGGCGTGATGAAGCCGAAGCCCTTCTCAGCGTTGAACCACTTGACGGTTCCCTGTGCCATTTATATTTCTCCTCATAATGGAACAAATTTCCAGTCGGCACACTGTGCGCCGACCGCGAGTTACTTCGCGGAAATTCCATCGAGGACAAGAATTACCTTGTGCCGTACGAGAAACTTCACGCTCGCAACCTGTCTTGCGAGCATGAAAACCACGTACACAAAGACTGAAATAAGCATCACATAGCCGTATGCACTGGTCAACGGACAATCCGACGATTAAACCGATTGTTAAGCCGAAATTCGAATATCTGGCTGAACAGCCACGCGCTAACCGGTTCAAACCTGACTATTGACAGCCAGAATCAGCGGCGACGCCGTTAGAACAGACGGGAATCGACGTCGTCCACGCCGCGCATTGCATCGTAATCGAGGGTGAGGCAGTCGATGCCGCGATCCTGAGCGAGTACCCGTGCCTGGGGCTTGATCTGCTGCGCAGCAAACACGCCCTTGACCGGAGCCATGAGGGGGTCGCGATTGAGCAACTCCAAGTACCGGGTCAACTGCTCCACCCCGTCGATGTCGCCCCGACGCTTCAATTCGATGGCCACAGTACGGCCCTGTCCGTCCCTGGCGAGAATATCGACCGGCCCGATAGCAGTCATGTATTCACGGCGGATGAGTGAATAGCCATCCCCGAGGAGAGAGATCTGCTCGGCGAGCAGGCGCTGCAGGTCAGCTTCGACGCCGTCCTTGACCAGTCCGGGGTCCACTCCGAGGTCATGGGAACTTTCGTGAAGTAGTTCGTGAATGCTGATGACCAGGCGGTCATCACTCTTGGCATGCTGAACGTTCCAGGTCTCGGTCACGCCAAGCTCGATGTCCTCGGCCGCGGGCTCGACAATGCGGAGGGTGGCAGGCGGGCTCATCCAGTTCAACGGCTTGTAGGAGCCGCCGTCGGAATGCACCAGCACCGATCCATCGGCTTTGACCATCAGGAGCCGGGTGGCGAGCGGAAGGTGGGCGCGAAGGCGACCGATGTAATCGACTGAGCAGCGGGCTATGACTAAACGCACCCTTGGCACTTTACCGGCCCGTCGGTGGTTTCCTGATCATCGAGCACTCGGTGCAGACTGGTTCCATGCCCCGATCCAACCAGCCGCGCAAGCCCCGCGGACAGCCGCGCCGCAAGTGGGCCGACGCCCCGGAACTGGATCTTGAGAGGGCGCGCGCCGGCATCCCGACGAGGGAGTCTGCGCCCGACGGCGTGTGGTCGGTGAGGCGCATCACTGAACAGAACGCCGCGAAGCACTACCTGTGCCCCGGTTGCCACCGCGACATTCCGCCCGGCGTCGCGCATCTGGTGGCGTGGCAGGAAGATTCCCTGTTCGGAGCTGAAACGGCGCTTGCGGACCGGCGCCACTGGCATCTGACGTGCTGGCGCACCCGACGCTCCGGATAGCCAAGCCCTCGCCGTTACCGCGGACGACCGCGCTCCATCGGTAGACTCGACCAGATGACAAGCGCAGAGCCGGCCTACCAGTTTTCCGACAGCCCCGAACCCACGAGGATCCGTCCGGGCACCGTTCTGCCGGCAATCCGGCGCAACATTGAGCTCACCACGGCGGACGGCAAGACGCTGGTGGGGGAGTTCGCCGCACCCGAGGGCAAGACGCCGGCGGCCACGCTCGTGACGCTGCACCCACTGCCCACGGCCGGCGGATTCATGGACTCCCACGTCTACCGCAAGGCCTCGTTCCGGCTTCCCGCGATGGCAGACATCGCGGTCCTCCGGTTCAACACCAGGGGAACCTGTTCCCCGCGCGGCTGCAGCGACGGCGAGTTCGACGGCGGCGGGCTGGAACGGCACGATCTCGAAGCTGCCGTGCACTGGGCGGTCAACGAGGGACTGACCAACGTGTGGCTGGTCGGCTGGAGTTTCGGCACCGAGCTGTGCCTGAAGTATGGCGCGCGCGAACCGGTCGCCGAGCTGATCGAGGGTGCAGTGCTGCTCTCCCCGCCACTCCACCGCGCGGTCGACGCGGACCTTGACTCCTGGGCTGCAGCGGAGCTTCCGCTGCATGTCCTCGTACCGGAGCACGATGATTACCTGCAGCCCCCGGAAGCCGCCGAGCGTTTCGCTAGGATTCCGCAGGCCAAGGTGGTGGGCGTCGACGGGGCGAAGCATCTCTGGGTGGGGGAGAAGTTCGTGAGCCGGGTGCTGGAGGAGATTGCGGGCGTCGTACTCTCGCGGCCGGTGACCCTCCCGACTGAATGGGACGGACCGGCGGCAAGCGCCGACTAACGGTTGATCAGCCGTGGTTACTGGTTGTCCTGGCGCGCGATGAAGACCTCTTTGAGGAGCAGCATCGCACCCGCCGCCAGGGGGATGGCAATGAGCGCGCCAAGCACGCCCAGCAGGGTTCCGCCCGCGATCACCGCGATGACGGCGACCGCGCCCGGTACTGCGACTGCCTTCTGCATGATGCGCGGCGAAATGAAGTAGGCCTCCACCTGCAGATAGGCCACATACAGCACCGCGAACAGGGCCGCGGTCTGCCAGCTCACCGTCAGCGCCACGAGGCTGACGACGACGGCGGCAATCACCGCGCCGACCAACGGAATGAACGCCAGCATCGCGACGATAAATGCGAGCAGCACGGAGAATGGAACGTCCGCGATCGACATGAAGATGAACGCGAAGGAGGCGTTCAGAAGGGCGACGCAGGCCTGGCCGATCACGTAGTTGCCGACGCTGCGGGTGATTTCTTCCGAGAGCCTCTCAACACGGGCGCGCCGGGATCGCGGGGCAAGGCGGTAGGCCCACTTCTTCATCGCGGGCAGCGACGCAAGGAAGTACAGGGTCAGGACGAGGATCACGAGGACGCCGAACAGGCTGTTGAGGATGACGGTTCCAACTCCCAGAACCCCGCCGAAGATGCCGCCCACCGCTTCGGAGTCGGCGAAGAACCTGTTCACTTCGTCGGTGACGCGCTCGCGCACCTCGAATTGCTGGTCCACAGTCTGGAAGAAGTCGGACGCGAGGAAGTCCCGGGCATAGCCGGGCGCACGCTCCACGAGCTGGGTCGTCTGCGAAACGATCGTGGGAATCAGGACCGCGAAGAAACCGACGATGATCCCCACGAGCATGAGCAGGGCGAGGAAGATGCCGGCGGGGCGCGGAACGCCTCTGCCTTCCAGCCACCGCACGATCGGGTCGAGCCCGAGTGCAATGAAGAGTGCGGCACCGATCCAGACAAGCAGCTGGCCGACGTTGGTGATCATGAAGTACGCCAGGAGCGCCAGCCCGGCACCGACACTGGCCATGAAACCGAAATGGATGGGGTGCTGCCGCATCGAGCGCGGCTGTGGGCCGCCGAACTTCAAGCGCTCATCGCTGATGCTGACGGATTCGTCGACTGGAATGTCGTCGCTGCGCTCGGGCGGAAACTCGAAACGCGGGCGGGGCTGCGCGACCGGAACCATGTGCCGCAACCGGGTCACGGCGAAGCCAAGACCCCGGCGCCGGACCTGCGGGCGGGCCGGCGCAGCTTCCCCTGCGTCGGCCGGCTCAGGCTGCGTCTGGTCCACTGACGACGCCGGACGCGGCAGAGGTTCGCCGACCGGCACGTCCTCGTGTTCACTCACGTAAGATCCGCTTTCCTTTGCGTATCGGTCCGGGCAGGGCCGGTTGCATGACTAGCGAAACAGTAACAGGACCGCACCGCCCGCCGTCGGACGGTCGAGGTGCGCCCGCTGCGGCCGACAGGTTCTACCGAGACTTCTTCGTTACCATGGGGTCTAGTCCCTTCCGCCCGGTCACCGGGCTTGACCCAACCAACGTTAGGTTCTCGAGTGCGCTTTCCTTTTGCTGTTCCCGTCATGGTGATCGGCACGCTGCTGGTATTGCTGGGAATCGGCCAGCTCACGTGGTGGGCGCCGCCCGCCACTGTGACTGTTGCGGTTCCGGCAGATGCCCCGAGCGGCCCGGTCACCGTCATTGACGCCGGTGCGAAGGAAGCAGATGCCGAGGACATCGACATCACGGTGGAGTCGGAGGGCGCTTTCACGCTCGCAGTGGGCAGGGCGTCCGACGTCGATGCCTGGGTGGGTGAGGCTGCCCACCTGACCATCACCGGCGTAGGCGAGAATGAGCTTCAGACTGAGTTCGCCGAAGGTGAAGACACGGTTCCCAACCCCAGCGGTGCGGACCTGTGGACGAGCGAGGAGACCGCCGAAGGCACCCTGACTCACCGCTGGCTCGATCCGGGAGAGGGCGAATGGTCCATCCTCATTGCCGCCGACGGCGAAGCGCCCGCACCAACCGCGATCTCAGTCACGAGCCCCAATGACACTGCCACACCCTGGGCTGTTCCACTGATCATTCTTGGCGCCCTGCTCTTGGTTCTCGGTATCGCGCTGCTGTTCGTCAGACCTCGTCGAAGCCGCCGTGAAGCCGTCGCTGCCGGAACCCGGGCGCATACGCGGCAGCAGAACCGTCGTCGCAACAACGGGCATTCTTTCGCCGTCCATACGGTCCGTCCGTGGTCGGTCCTGGGTCTTGCCGCCGTGCTCGGATTGTCGGGAACGGCAGTGAGTGCCGCATCGGAAACAGAATCAGCGCCGCCGGTTGAATCCGCTGCGCCGGCCGAGGGGACATCCGGGGAACAGTACCCAGTGATCCTCGACAGCCAGCTCGACCGGATCCTCGCCTCGGTCGCCACTGCAGTGACAGAGGCCGACGCCGCCGCTGATGCGACGCTCCTCGAATCGCGTGTCGCGGACGCAGCCGCCACGTTGCGCAGCGCCAATTATTCAGTCCGCTCAACGGCGGACGAGGTGCCCGCGCCGACGCCGGTAGCAGCCGATCCGGTCCTCACCACGATGATTCCCACCGGAAGCGACTGGCCCCGGACGGTCGTTGCCCTGACGCAGGGCGATGCCAACCCGGTGCCCCAGGCCCTGGTGCTGGTGCAGGAGGATCCGCGGTCGAACTACAGGCTTACCTCGTCCATCCAGATGTTGCCGGGCACCACCTTCCCCACGGCAGGGTCCCCGGAGGGTCTCAGTGAGTTGGCAGCGGATGCAGGCGAGGAGCTCGTGGCTTCCCCCGAAGACGCAGTCGCGGCTATCGCTGACTACCTGACCAGCCCGGACGGTGGGAACGCGGCCACCTTCGAACCGAATTCCTTTGCGGATGCGATCACATCATTCCAGTCCGATGTCGTTGCGGACGCAGGCAATGACTCGGCCGAGATTACCTTTACGCATGAGCCGGTGGCCGAGTACACCAAGGCAATCTCCACCGGTGACGGGGGAGCTATGGTGTTCGGTTACCTTGACCATACCTACAGCAGCATTCCCGAAGGACCGGGTGACTCGATCGCCCTCGAGGGAACGGTCTACGAGACACTCACCGGCGAGGAATCAACGGAGGACGGCATCGACGTCCGTTATGGGGAAGCCGTCATGATGTATGTTCCCGCCGCAGGCAGTGACCAGAAGATCACCGTGATCGGAGCAGCCCAGCAGTTGCTGTCCGCCGAGCTCCGCTAAGGAACAAGACTGCTGCAATTTCCTTTGCCCATCGATATTGCCCCAGTAATAAGGTGACAACATGACGATTCCCAATACACCCGGCGGCGCTGCGCCGTCGTCGATGAACCTCCGCGGAGCAGTCGACCTCTCCGCATTGAAAGCCCGTGCCCAGGCCCAGGCGTCAAGCGCCCCGACGGCTGCCCAGGGCGCCGGGGGCGCCGCAAGCCCGGGTGCCGGGAGTGCACCCGCCGGCGGCAGCCCCTACATTGTCGACGTCACCGAGCAGGTGTTCCCGCAGCTCGTGCAGCTCTCCGCGCAGGTGCCGGTGATTGTCGCCCTCGGCGCATCCTGGAGCGACCAGTCGTCGCAAGTCCTCTCCGCTCTCGAATCGATCGCTGTGGAGCAGGCGGGCCGGGTATTGCTCGCACGGGTCGACTTCGAAACGCAGCCGGGAATCGCGCAGGCGTTTCAGGCGCAGGGGGTTCCCACCGTCGTCGGTATCCTCAAGGGACAGCCTGTACCGCTGTTCGAGGGCGCACTCCCGGAAGCGCAGATCCGAACCTATGTGGATGAGTTGCTGAAGGTCGCACAGGCCAACGGCGTGAGCGGTTCGTTGAGCGATGCGCCAGGGGCCGGCCCGGCCGCCGGTGAACCGGCAGAGGAACCGCTTCCCCCGCATCACCAGGAGGCGTTCGACGCCATCGAAGCAGGGGACTACGCAACTGCTGCCGCGGCCTACCGCAAGGCGCTCGCCGAGCAGCCGGCCGATGCTGATGCAAAGGCGGGACTCGCCCAGGTGCAGCTCATGCAGCGCCTCCAGGATGCCGACGCCACTTCCCTGCGAACAGCGGCGGCGGACGCTCCTGACTCGGTTGAGGCGCAGCTTGCCGTCGCTGATCTTGACCTGTCCGGTGGGCATGTTGAGGATGCGTTCGCACGTCTCACCACTTTTATTGCGCGATCCTCCGGCGAGGACCGGGAGACGGCGCGCGTCCGTCTCCTCGAACTGTTCGATATTGTCGGCCCAACCGACCCTCGGGTGAACAAGGCACGCAGCGCCCTCGCCAGAGCTCTGTTCTAGCCTCAACCGGGTCCCGCTGCGCAGGGCAGCACCGGACTATCCCGCTGTGAAGCAGGGGTTTTTCGTCCTTTTGGATGAGGGGCGGACACCGGCTCCGTTGTTAGCGTTGACGCATGACCTCGCAGCCTGTTTCCTCACCCGCGCCTGCCCCGGAACCGCAGAAGCAGAAGCAATCCGCCAGCGCCGATGCGGCGGCCGGCCGACCGGCACTTGCCCTGAGGGGACTAGCCAAGCGTTTCGGCGACAAAATTGCTGTCAACGGCATTGACCTCGATGTGCCGACCGGATCGTTTTACGGCCTGGTCGGACCGAACGGCGCAGGCAAGACCACAACCTTGTCCATGGCCACGGGTCTGCTTCGTCCTGACTACGGTCAGGCCTGGGTGAACGGGGTCGATGTCTGGCAGGATCCGCTCGAGGCCAAGAGGCTCATGGGGATCCTGCCCGATGGCGTCCGGCTCTTCGACCGGTTGACCGGTGAACAGCTGGTGACGTATGCAGGCCTGCTGCGCGGGATGGACCGCGACGAGGTTGCAGAGCGGGTTGCGGACCTGCTCAAGGCGCTGGACCTGGCAGACGACGCCGGGACCCTCGTGGTGGACTACTCAGCCGGCATGACCAAGAAAATTGCGCTCGCCTCGGCCCTCGTGCATGCGCCGAGGCTCCTGGTGCTTGATGAGCCGTTCGAGTCGGTCGATCCTGTGTCTGCGGCGAATATCCGCGACATCCTTACCACCTACGTGCGCTCCGGTGGAACAGTGATCGTCTCGAGCCACGTCATGGACCTGGTCCAGCGGATGTGCGACCACGTTGCGGTCATCGCGGCCGGAACCGTCCTGGCCGCCGGAACAGTCGACGCGGTGCGCGGTGATGCGAGCCTCGAAGACCGGTTCGTGGAGCTCGTCGGCGGCCGAAACACGGCGGAGGGGCTGTCGTGGTTGCGCACCTCCTGAAACTCAAGCTCCTCCTCCTGCGCAACTCACTCCGCCGAAGCACCTGGCAGCTTGTCGGCGTGATCCTCGGGGGCCTGTACGGCTTGGGCCTGTTGGGGCTGGTCGTCGCGGGCCTGGTAACCCTCGGCGCTTTGGACCTGGAGCTCGTGCGGACCGTTGTGGTGCTGGGTGGGTCGGCCGCCGTGCTGGGCTGGCTGGTAATCCCGCTCGTGGTCTCCGGGGTGGACATGACGCTGGATCCCGCCCGCTTCGTCACCTTCGCCGTGCCCATGCGCCAACTCATGACGGGCCTTGCGCTTGGCGGGGTCATCGGCATCCCCGGCATCGTTACGCTGATCGCGCTCCTGACCCTGGCCGTCACCTGGATCCGCCATCCCGTCGCAGCCCTCGCGGCGATCGTGTGTGCTGCCGGTGCAATCCTTCTGTGCGTGGTCGGTTCCCGTTTGATTACGACGGCGGGCGCCGCCCTCGCGTCGTCACGTCGGTTCAAGGACCTCAGCTCCACCGTGGCGATCATCCCGCTGGTCTTGCTCGGCCCCATTTTCGCCGGCATCACGGCAGGATTCCAGAATTCCCCGGGGTTCGCCGGTGAGCTGGCACATATCCTCGCCTGGACACCGTTGGGCGTCTTCCTCGCCGTTCCTGCGGACCTGGCTGTGGGAGAGTGGCCTACTGCTCTGGCACGCTTTGCAATCGGGGTCGGCACCATATGCGTGATGGCGTTCCTGTGGCAGAAGAGCCTCAGTCACGCCCTGGTCACGCCGCCGCACAATGCAGTGACCCGCAAGGGGGCAGGCGACCTCGGTTTGTTCTCACGCTTCCCGGCGTCACCCACCGGCGCCGTCGCTGCCCGGGCCCTGACCTACTGGATGCGGGATCCGAGGTATGCGGCATCAGTGATCCTGGTGCCGCTGCTGCCGATTCTTCTCTGGTTCATCAGCGGTGAGTCAGGTGACCTGTCCCTGCTGAACTATCTCGGTCCGATCACTGCATTCCTGCTTGCCTGGTCCATCTCGGCGGATATCTCCTACGACAACACCGCCTTCTGGATCCACCTTTCGGCCGGGTTGAGCGGAAAGGCCGACCGCGCTGGACGTGCGCTTGCCCTGATGGTCTTTGCGACGCCCGTGGTACTCGTTTTCACTGTCGTTCCGCTTATAGTGAGCGGCTCACTGGCTGACCTTCCCATGATGCTCGGGCTCAGCGCCGGCGCACTCCTGACCGGTGCGGGCTTCTCCAGCGTCCTGTCGGCCCGCTATACCTACAACGTCCCGCTTCCGGGGGAGAGTCCGTTCAAGACACCCCCGGGAACCGGCTTTTCCATGCTCGCCATCCAGTTCATTGGCTGGGTGGTCCTGGCGGTGCTCCTGCTGCCTGAGCTCGGGTTCGCGATTGCGTATCTTGTGACCGGGAACGCCGTGTTCGGCTGGCTGACGCTGCTTACAGGGTTGGTCCTGGGGGCCGGGGCGCTGATCGGAGGTATACGGCTCGGCGGTGCCTGGTATGACAAACGGGGCCCGGAACTGCTGCAGGCGGTCAGCGTCAACAAGTGAGTCCCGGTCGGAGCTACTCATCGGCAGTAGGATGGATCCATGAGTACGCCAGCAGACCCCTTTGACGACAGTCCCTACGGTTCGCCTGGAGACTCCGGTACGTCCACGGCCACGATTGAGCGCGAAGAACTGCGCGAGGAGCTGGAACCTGGCGACCGGGAGCGGTTCGCCCACTACGTGCGCAAAGAGAAGATCATGGAGTCGGCCCTCTCCGGAGAGCCCGTCATTGCGCTCTGCGGCAAGGTGTGGACCCCCGGAAGGGATCCGGAAAAGTTTCCGGTGTGCCCAACGTGCAAGGAAATTTACAATTCAATGCGTCCCGGAGATAAGTCCTAGGGATACCGCATGACAGAACGTCCGCCGGGCAGGGCCCGGCGGACGTTTGCGCGCTCGTGAGGAAGCCATGTCACAATCCGAGGCTTTGCCGCGCGGCGGAGCAATGTCCGCATCGCTGAGGCCCCTGACCATCGGGGTTATCGCAATCATCACGTGCGCCGCGTTCGAGGCGATGGCGGTGGTCACGGCGATGCCCTCAGTCGCTCAAGAACTCGACGGCGTTTCCAGTTACGGGCTCGCGTTCTCGATGTACCTCACCGCGTCGCTGCTGGGCAGCGTCCTGGGCGGTATCTGGTGTGACCGGCGGGGGCCGCGTCCCGCGTTGGCTGCCGGCCTTGCACTGATGGTCGCCGGGCTGGCGGTGTCCGGTAGCGCGCCGGCTTTCTGGCTGATGACCTTCGGTCGGGCAGTGTCAGGCCTTGGGGGCGGCTTCATGATCGTTGCTGTCTACGTGATCATCGCCAAGGCTTACCCGCAGCGGATGCAGCCGGTTGTGTTCGGCTGGCTGGCGGCGGCGTGGGTAGTGCCCTCCCTGATTGGACCGTACGTCTCAGGCGTGCTGGCCGAACAGGCGAGCTGGCGCTGGGTCTTTCTCGGGGTTGCTCCCGTTGTGGTTGCCGCATTTCTGTTGGTCTGGCCGCGAACGGCCAGCCTGCGCGTGACCGCCGCCCGTGAACCACTTGACGCCCCGGCGCGAAGGAACGCCGCGACCGGGGTCCTGCTTGCCGGAGGGGTCTTCGCTGCACAGTACGCGCTGACGAAGATTGCTGCCGATGGTTTTGCCGATCCAGTTTCTGCCTGGCTCCTCGTTGCATTGGGAGTAGCCGGCTTCGCAGCTGCCGCCGTTGCTTTCCCTCGTCTCCTGCCTACCGGTACCGTGCGTCTCGCGCCCGGACTGCCGAGCGTCATTGCCACCCGCGGGTTGCTGACCGTCGCATTCTTCGGCGCAGAAGCCTTTGTTCCGCTGATGCTTGTCTCCGCCCGAGGCCTGGACGCCTCGACCGCTGGTTTGGCCCTCAGCGCTGCCGCCATCGGGTGGAGCGCAGGCTCCTTCGTGCAGGCGAGGGTGAGTTTCCGTCGCCAGTGGCTGCTCGTCATTGGCTCCACCCTCCTGTCCCTGTGCATCGGCGGTCTCGCCCTCGCCGCGGCGGCCGAGGTCCCTTTCTGGGTTCTCGTGCTCGTATGGCTTGCCGCCGGCTTTGCCATGGGACTGACGCTTTCCAGCACCTCGGTTCTCGTCCTGAAGCTGTCAGCGCCGCACGAGCAGGGGCGCAATTCGGCGGCGCTGCAGCTCTCGGACCAATTGGGAGGTGTCATAGGAACGGCGGGCGCCGGAGGGTTGTTCGCCCTCCTGCGGGACCCCGATGCACCCGGACAGGTGTCCGTGTTTGTTGCAATCTGGTTGGCTCTGTGCGTCTTTGCGGTAGTCGGTATAGTGGCCGGGTTGAGGGCCGCCCGCGGTGACCGGGAACCCCTTGCCGCAACAACAGATCCAGGAAAGGTGCCGTCCCAAGAGTGAGCAATAACGCACTGTTCGGAGCCGGCCAGACCCTTCCTCCCGCGTACCCGGAGCGTGCTGCCTGGGGCACTGCACCCAAGCTTCGACAGTGGCAGGAAGAGGCCCTCGCGAAGTATTTCGCGAACTCTCCCCAGGACTTCCTGGCTGTCGCGACGCCCGGCGCCGGTAAGACCACCTTCGCCCTGCGTGTCGCCACCGAACTGGTTGACCGGCGCATCGTGAATCGCATCGTCGTCGTGGCCCCTACCGACCACCTCAAGCGGCAGTGGTCAGACGCCGCAGCCCGCGTCGGCCTTTCGATCGACCCGAACTTCCGTAACGCGGACGGCCGGCATGGTGAGGGCTTCATCGGTGTCGCTGTGACCTACGCCCAGGTCGCCAGCAAGCCGATGCTGCACCGGGCGAAGACCGAGGCGGCGAAGACGCTGGTGATCCTGGACGAGATCCACCACGGCGGCGACGCACTGTCGTGGGGCGACGGTATCCGCGAAGCGTTCGAACCCGCAACCCGGAGGCTAGCCCTCACCGGTACCCCATTCCGCTCTGACACCGCGGCGATCCCTTTCGTGGAATACGCCGAGGACGCCGACGGTATCCGCCGGTCCCGGTCGGACTACACCTACGGCTATGGCGATGCCCTCCGGGACCACGTGGTCCGCCCGGTGATCTTCATGGCGTACTCGGGCCAGATGCGCTGGCGCACTAGCGCGGGCGAGGAAATGGCGGCGTCGCTGGGCGAAGCGGCCGTCACGAAGGACATCACGGCCCAGGCCTGGCGGACCGCCCTGAACCCGAACGGCGAATGGATCCCCGCTGTGCTCGCGGCTGCCGACCGGCGCCTTACTGAGGTTCGCCGGGCTGTTCCTGACGCCGGTGGTCTGGTGATCGCAACTGACCACGACGACGCCCGCGCGTACGCCGGACAGCTCAAGAAGATCACCGGTGAGTCACCCACTGTCATTCTCTCGGATGATGCCAAGGCCTCCGGAAAGATTGAGGAATTCTCGGCGGGCGAGACCCGCTGGATGGTCGCAGTCCGCATGGTGTCCGAGGGTGTCGACGTCCCCCGGCTGGCGGTGGGCGTGTACGCCACCTCCACTGCCACCCCACTGTTCTTCGCTCAGGCGGTGGGCCGGTTTGTACGTGCCCGACGGCGGGGAGAGACGGCGTCGGTCTTCCTGCCGTCGGTGCCCAACCTGATGATGCTGGCCAACCAGCTGGAGGTGGAGCGCGATCATGCGCTCGATCGTCCGGATAATAACGAGGACGGCTTCGCGCCCGAAGAGGCCCTCATGGAAGCCGCCAACCGGGAGGAGAAGGCCTCCGGCGAGCTGATGAAGCAGAAGTTCGAAGCGCTTGAGTCGCAGGCGGCGTTTGACCGCGTCCTGTTCGACGGAGGCGAGTTCGGCACGGGCGGCGAGATGGGCAGCGAAGAGGAGCTCGACTTCCTCGGGATTCCAGGCCTGCTCGACGCGGACCAGGTGGGTGTGCTGCTGAGGCAGCGCCAGCAGGAACAGCAATCACGACGACGACGGCCGGTCGCCGCCCACGAGCCGGCGGCGCCGGAAGTCGTCGATCACCGCCAGCTCACGGAACTGCGCGGGCAGCTCGCCAAGAACGTGTCGGCCTGGTCGGCCCGGTCCGGGATGCCCCATGGCGTCGTTCACACTGAACTCCGCAAGGCCTGCGGCGGTCCGGCCGTGGCCCAAGCCAACGAGGAACAGCTTCGGCGCAGGTTGAAGAAGCTGCAGGACTGGTTCATCGGCCGCTGACCGCCAGGCCGCTGTAGAGCAAGCCGCTGACGCCTAGGACGCTGTGGAGCAGGTTGAGTTGGACCCCGCCTGGTTCAGCCTACGAGGTCGACGCCGGCGTCCTCCAACTCGGCAAGCACCTCGCTGAGGCGGTCGGGGTGCACCGGACGGGTGTAGTCGACCAGCAGGCGCGTGGTGTAGCCGGCGCCCACGGCATCCAGGGCGGTGGCCCGCACACAGTAATCGGCAGCCAGACCTGCAATAGCCACTTCGTCCACTTCGTGGTCGCGCAGCCAGTCATCGAGCGAGACGGCGTCATCGGCAGTGACGGGTACGGCTGCGGCCAGTTTCTGCTCACCCGTTGGCACGAGGTCTTCGGGCGCGAGAACGCCCTCGAATCCGGAATATGCGGCCTCGTACTGTCCTTTCCGGAAGACTGCGTCGAGTCCTTCCGTGTCCAGATTCGGGTGGAACTGGGCGCCGGGCCGGTCGGCCACGCAGTGAACCGGCCAGGAGTCAACAAAGTCCGGATTGTCGGAAAAGTGCGAGCCCGGATCGATATGCCAGTCCTGGGTGGCGACGACGTAGTCGTAGTGGTCCCCCTGCGCGTCAAGGTAGTCACTGAGCGCCTGGGCGACCTCCGCCCCGCCCCTCACGGCAAGGGAGCCGCCCTCACAGAAGTCGTTCTGCACGTCGACGATGATCAGCGCCCGTGTCATTCGGACTCCTCCTCGAATTCGGTGGGAATCGCGGGCTCGCCGCGCTGGAGCCTCATCACTGATCCCGGCAGCTCGGCCATGGTCTCGCGGTGGCGTTCGACGGCGCGCTGCACGCCCTCGGGTCCGGTCCATCCGGGCAGGACTTCACCGTCGGTCACGAACTGCTGCAGCAGGGGGCGGTCATTGCCGTCGTCGTACGGGTGGCTACCGATGCCGATGACTTCCGCCACGGCGGTGCCGGACTCGTTGAGACGGCGCAGGGCGTACTTGCGGCCGCCCACCGACGCCTTGTTCTTGGCGGCCTTGGCCACTGAAACGAATTCGCCGTCGTCGTCCGTCCTGCTCACCAGCTTGTACACCATCCCTGCGGTCGGCGCGCCCGAGCCGGTCACGAGGGACGTGCCGACTCCGTAGGAATCCACGGGTGCGGAGGCAAGGAGGCCGATAGCGTACTCATCGAGGTCGGAGGTGACCACGATGCGTGTCTGGTGATTGCCGAGGTCATCAAGCAGCTGCCGCACCCAGCGGGCCTGCTCGACGAGGTCGCCGGAGTCGAGCCGTACCGCACCAAGGTCCGGACCGCCGGCCGCGACAGCGTTGCGGACACCCTGCTCGACGTCGTACGTATCCACGAGCAGTGAGGTTCCCTTACCGAGGGCGGCAACCTGCGCGGCGAAGGCCTCCGGCTCGGAGTCGTGGAGCAGCGTGAAGGAGTGCGCTGCCGTGCCGACGGTGCGGATTCCGTAGCGGCGTCCCGCTTCGAGGTTGGAGGTGCTGGCGAAACCGCCGATGATGGCTGCGCGTGCGGCTGCCACCGCGGATTCCTCCTGGGTGCGCCGCGAGCCCATCTCGATGCAGGGCCGCGTTCCGGCGGCACCGGTCATGCGGGAGGCAGCGGACGCGATGGCGCTGTCGTGGTTGAGGACGGAGAGCAGGTAGGTCTCAAGGATGCAGGCCTCCGCGAAGCTGCCCTCGACGATGAGGATGGGGGAGGAGGGGAAGTAGGCCTCACCCTCTGCGTACCCCCAGATATTGCCTGTGAATCGGAAATCGGAGAGCCAGCCGAGCGTGGCGTCATCGACGACTCCGGCAGCGGAAAGCGCGTCCAGCTGTGCCTGTTCGAAGCGGAAATGCCTCAACCCCTCCAGCAAGCGGCCGGTGCCGGCCACGATACCGTAGCGGCGGCCCTCCGGCAGGCGTCGGGTGAAGACTTCGAAGACTGACTTGCGGTGCGCGGCTCCCGAATGGAGGGAAGCCTGCAGCATGGTCAGCTCATAGTGATCCGTGTAAAGAGCGGAGTTCGGGTGCTGCCAGGTTCGGTGTGGGCTCACAGGAAAACTCTAGCCCTGCAGTTGCTGCGTGAGTACCGCGATGGAGCCGTGAGCGGATCAGCCAGTGGCGGCGAGGTAGGGCGGCGAGGTGGGCGGCGGAGTGGAGCGGGCGGGACGGACGGGCCTGCCAACCTACAATGGGGACCATGAGTGTTGGCGTTGTTCCCGAAACCCATCAGGCTGAGGAAACGGAAGAGGACTCGCTGACCAGCAGCGATGTTCCGTGGGTGGTCATCGTCTGGAATGACCCGGTGAACCTGATGAGCTACGTGACCTACGTCTTCCAGACCTACTTCGGTTACAGCGAGGCGAAGGCCCGCACCCTCATGCTCGAGGTGCACGAGCAGGGCAGATCGGTGGTCTCCACGGGATCGCGTGAACAGGCCGAACGGGACACCGTGGCGATGCACTCGTACGGCCTGTGGGCCACTTTCCAGACAGCGGACGCGTAGGGAGCGGCAGTGGCCAGGGCATTTCGTAAGACACGGCGCGGTATCACCGGGGAGTTCGAATCCGGGGAGGTGAGGCTGCTGCGGCGGCTATTCGCCGACGTCGTGCAGCTGCTTGAGCCGGAGAAGCGGGAGAACGAGGATCCGCTGGCCGCATTGGTGGGCCTCGACCTGGAAGCGGTGAAGCCGGATGACAGCGCAGTGATCCGTCTGCTTCCGGATGCAGTGAGGAACGACGACGGCGAGGCGCTCGAATTCCGGCGCCTCACCGAGCGCTCGCTCCGGGAGGAGAAAGTCAGTGCCCTGCGCGGCGCGGCGCTTCTGCTGGAGAACACGCAGGTGGTCCTGAACAACGACCAGGCCCAGGTGCTGGCCCGCGCGCTCAACGACGTGCGGCTGGTGCTGGCCGACCGCCTCGACATCACATCCGAGGAGGATGCGGCACGGCTGCATGAGATCTCAGATCTCGAGGACGCCGAGGATCTCGAGTCCTACCTGGCCCTCGTCTATAACTTCGTGACCTGGGTGCAGGAGGGGCTGATGCAGGCGCTTCTCGCCTCTGTCGACGCTTCCGACTAGTCGCCCAAGAGCGGCCGCAGGCCGAGTGGACATCCCTGCACTGTGATTAAGGCCACGCCGCGCCGCTTAGCCAACCGGTGCGGTGCGTCCTATCCTCAGAGGATCATGAGTTCGAACACTGCCGCAGCTGAGGCTGCCGAGCTGGCCGCTCTGAGGTCCACTGAGGCACCCATTGGGATCTTCGATTCGGGCGTCGGGGGCCTCACCGTGGCGCGGGCCGTTATCGACCAGCTTCCCCACGAATCGGTGATGTACGTCGGAGACACCGCACATGCGCCCTACGGTCCGTTGCCCATTGCGCAGGTGAGGGCCTACGCGCTGGGGGTGATGGACGAACTGGTGGACTCCGGAGTGAAGCTCCTCGTCATTGCCTGTAATTCGGCGTCGGCCGCGGTGCTCCGCGACGCCCGGGAGCGCTACACCGCGCGCTACGGCATACCCGTCATCGAGGTGATCCAGCCGGCGGTGCGGCGCGCGGTCGCATCCACACGGACCGGACGCATCGGCGTCATCGGCACCAGCGCTACCGTGGGCTCGCGCGCCTATGAGGACACCTTTGCCGCCGCTCCCCATCTGGAGATTTTTTCCGTAGCCTGTCCCGAGTTCGTCGACTACGTGGAGGCGGGTGTCACGGCGGGGTCCGACGTGCTGGAAACCGCAGCCCGCTATCTCCGCCCTCTGCAGGAGGCCGACGTCGACACCCTGGTTCTCGGGTGCACGCACTATCCGCTCCTTACGGGCGTGATTTCCTACGTCATGGGAGATTCGGTGACCCTCGTCTCGAGCGCGGAGGAAACTGCGAAGGACGTCTACCGCGCCCTCGTATCGCATGATCTGCTGCGCAAGGGCCCGGGCCAGCCCCGGCACCATTTCGTCGCGACGGGGAACGCCGCCCGCTTCGAGGAACTCGCACGGCGCTTCCTCGGTCCGGAAGTGCTGAGCGTGGAGCATGTTGACCACGTCTCAGCCCAGTATCCGACCGGGAGTATGGCCCGGATCACGCCGGAGATGATTGCGTCGGCGGGAGCGGATGTGGGCGCGGGCGGGAACCGCCTCGCATGAAGCTGACCATCGTCGGGTGCAGCGGATCCTTCCCGGGTCCGCAATCACCGGCCTCCTGTTACCTCGTGACGCTGCAGGAGGACGGCAAGACGTGGCGGATTCTGCTGGATCTCGGTAATGGGTCGCTCGGCGCCCTGCAGCGCTACATGGACCTGAGGGATATCGACGCTGTCCTGTTGAGTCACCTTCACCCCGATCACTGCATGGACCTGTGCGGACTGCATGTGGCAGTGCACTGGGACCCGGAGGGGTGGAACCAGCCGCGGATTCCCGTCTGGGGGCCCGCTGCGACCGCAGACCGCATGGCCACCGCATACGGCCTTGACCTGGACCCGGGCATGCACGAGGACTTTGAGTTCCGGGCCTGGTCACCGCGCACGCCCGTGCAGGTAGGGCCCTTCACTATCACGCCCTTCCCGGTACTGCATCCTGTGGATGAGGCCTACGCCCTCCGCGTTGAAGTGGCCGATTCCGAGGCGCCGGGCGGCAAGCGTGTCCTGACGTATTCGGGCGACACCGATGCTTGTGACGGGCTCATCGAGGCCGCTGCTGACTCCAACATCTTCCTGTGTGAGGCAGCCTTCCACGAGGGCAGGGATGACGCCGTCCGCGGCGTCCACCTGACCGGTAAGCGTGCGGGCGATGTGGCCTCGGCCGCCGCATCACACCGACTGCTGCTGACTCACCTGCCCGTCTGGAATGACGCAGTCCGGACCATGGAAGAGGCGCGCAGCAGCTATACGGGAGATGTTGCCGTAGCTGTTGCCGGAGTTTCATACCTGGTCTGACGACGGCGGACCGCCCCGCGGGATCGAATCGCCCGCGCGGAAGGCCTCTGGCAGACTGGATCCCATGACTTCCCCATCCTCCGCCGGGCAGGCTTCCGCGTCCACCTCTCGTTCCGCATCCGGAAGCGAGGTTGTCCGTGCCGACGGTCGTGCTCCGGACCAGCTCAGGAACATCAGCATCACGCGCGGCTGGTCGAACCAGGCGGAGGGTTCAGCGCTTATCGAATTCGGCAACACCAGGGTGCTGTGCACCGCGTCACTCACTACAGGCGTTCCCCGCTGGCTCAAGGGCGAGGGTAAGGGGTGGGTGACGGCTGAGTACGCCATGCTGCCCCGCGCCACCAACACCCGCTCGGACCGCGAATCGGTGAAGGGACGGATCGGCGGGCGCACCCACGAGATCTCCCGGCTGATCGGCCGGTCACTCCGATCGATCATTGACACGCGCGCGCTGGGAGAGAACACCATCGTGCTCGACTGCGACGTTCTCCAGGCCGACGGAGGCACCCGCACCGCTGCGATCACCGGTGCCTATGTGGCGCTCGCCGAAGCGATCCGCTACGCGAAGGAGCATGGAATCATTCCGGCGTCTTCCCGCCCCCTGACCGATACCGTTGCAGCGGTAAGCGTCGGCATCATCGACGGGGTGCCGATGCTCGACCTGCCCTATGTGGAAGACGTCCGCGCAGAGACCGACATGAACGTCGTCGTGACCGGAAGCGGGAGCTTCGTTGAGGTCCAGGGGACCGCCGAGGGCGCCCCCTTCGACCGGTCGGAACTTGATGCACTCCTTGACCTGGCACTGCTCGGTACAGCGCAGCTTGCACAGATTCAGCGGGAGACTCTGGGGGAGGCGGCCGGTGCCTGAGGAAACACCGCCGGCCCAGGCGCGGCTGGTACTCGCCACACGCAATGCCGGGAAGCTGCGTGAACTTCGTGCGTTGCTGCGTGGCAAGGTGCCGGGCCTCGACGTCGACACGCAGGTGATCGATGCAGCTGCCGCGGGCGCCCCCGATGTTGTGGAGAGCGGCACAACCTTCGAGGAGAACGCGCTGCTCAAGGCGCGGGCCGTTGCCGAGGCCACGGGCATCCCGGCGGTCGCGGATGACTCCGGCCTTGCCGTTGACGTCCTCGGCGGCGCTCCCGGTATCTTCTCGGCCCGCTGGGCAGGCCGCCATGGTGATGACTCGGCGAATCTCGATCTCCTGCTGAACCAGCTGTCGGATATTCCGGCGGACCGGCGAGCCGCGCAGTTTGTCTGTGCCGCAGCTCTTGCGGTACCGGGCGGGACCGACGTCGTCAAACGTGGGGAATTGGCCGGCACTCTGCTGAGTGAGCCGCGCGGCGAGGGGGGATTTGGTTATGATCCCGTGCTGCAGCCGCTCGGCGCGGAGCGCAGCTGCGCCGAACTGACGGCCGAGGAGAAAAACGCCATCAGTCACCGTGCCAAAGCGTTCGAGGAACTTCTGCCGTCAATCGTCGACGTCCTGCGCTGACCGGTGGGAGGAGCGCCTGCGGCCCCCTGCTCTTTCGGCGTGCACAGTTCAATAGGGCAGACTTAACCGGGATATGAGAACAGACGTGAAGAACTTGCCCCTGCAGACCGGAAACGAATCCACACTCGGAGGTGTCGCTGACTGGGCTGTTGCCATGATGGAGACCATCGGGGCGCCCGGCGCCGGTCTGGCCATCGCACTGGAGAACCTCTTCCCGCCTCTCCCCAGTGAGGTCATCCTTCCGCTGGCCGGATTTACAGCGAGCAGGGGAGACTTCACTCTGTTCGAAGCCCTCTTCTGGACCACAGCGGGCTCCGTTGTGGGTGCCTATCTGCTCTACATGCTCGGCGTTCTGCTCGGGCGGCAGCGGATGCGACGCCTCGTGGCCAAGGTCCCGCTGGTGGACCTTGAGGACGTTGACAGCGTCGAGGCGTGGTTCAACCGACACGGTTACAAGGCTGTGTTCTTTGGCCGTATGGTCCCGATCTTCCGCAGCCTCGTATCAATTCCGGCAGGCATCGAACGAATGCCCGTGTGGAAATTCCTGGGTCTCACGCTGGCCGGAAGCCTCATCTGGAACTCCATCTTCGTGCTGGCCGGCTACTACCTCGGCGAGAACTGGCATCTGGTGGAGCAGTACGCGGACATCTTCCAAAAACTGGTGATTGCCGCCGTCGTGCTGGTGATGGCGTTCTTCGTCGTCAATAAGGTGCGGAAGGTCCGACGCAAGCGCGAAGCCTCGTAGCGCCAGCAGTCCTGGGTGACCCCGGGCATCCTGTACTACTCCTTCTCCAGGGGCGATAACTCGTTCCTCTCAACTGCTTGTTGACTTTGACCCGCCGGGTTGTATGGTTAGTTACATGAGTGATGAACCAACCAAGCGGGCAACCGCCGTGGCCGTGGTTGGTGAAGCAACGTGTTGACCGATGATGGTCGGCCGATCTTTCTCCAGATCGCTGAACGCATCGAAAGCGACATCATCGACGGGACGCTGGCAGAGGAGTCTCAGGTGCCGTCCACCAACGAATTCGCGGCCTTCTACCGCATCAACCCGGCGACTGCAGCCAAAGGTGTCAACAGGCTCGTCGACGACGGAATTCTGTACAAGCAACGGGGAATCGGCATGTTCGTATCCCCAGGAGCGCGAACCGTGCTGATGCAGCGCCGACGTGAGAAGTTCTTCGACCAGTACGTGCAGCCGCTCACGCGGGAGGCGCGCAAGCTGGGCATCGAACCGGACGAACTTGCAGAAATGATCAGGCAGGGCGAGCACGCCCTCCAGGGGGGAGCACAGTGAATACCATCATCGAGGTCAACGACCTCACCAAGAAGTACAGGAAGTCGGAGGCTCTGCGGGGGGTCAACCTCGCACTGCAGCCGGACCGCATCTACGGCCTTCTCGGCCGCAACGGTGCAGGAAAAACCACCCTGATGTCCATCCTCACCGCGCAGGGGTTCGCATCGTCCGGGGAGGTGCGGGTATTCGGTGAGCACCCCTACGAGAACGAGCGCGTCCTCAACCGCATCTGCTTCATCCGCGAATCCCAGAAGTACCCGGACTCCTTCACGGCCGAGCATGCCTTCAGGTCCGCGGCGCTTTTCTTCGCCAACTGGAATCAAGAGTTGGCGGACCGGCTGGCAGCAGACTTTCAGCTACCGCTACGCCGTACCATCAAGAAGCTCTCCCGCGGGCAGCTCTCAGCAGTCGGCGTGATCATCGGACTGGCATCGCGCGCGGAGATCACCTTCTTCGACGAGCCGTACCTGGGGCTGGACGCCGTCGCGCGCCAACTCTTCTACGACCGGCTGGTTGAGGACTACTCGCGGCATCCGCGCACGGTCGTACTCTCATCCCATCTGATCGATGAAGTCGCCAACCTGCTGGAGCACGTGATTGTGATCGACCAGGGCCGGATCATCATGGACGACGACGCCGACACGATCAGAGGATCGGCTTTCACCGTAGTGGGATCCGCCGACAAGGTGTGGAGCTTCCTCGGTGACCGTGAAATCGTACATACGGACAACTTCGCTTCCCTGGCGTCGGTAACGGCACTCGGCCCATTGACCGAGAACGAAACCCGCGCTGCCGCCGAACTTGGCCTTGAGCTGGCGCCCGTTTCACTGCAACAACTCATAGTCCGTAAAACCATGTCCGCGTCGTCGGCAGCATCTGGTGTCACGAACCGATCCTTCTCGGAGGCGGCACGATGAACCGCGTCATCAATGTCATGCGGATGCAATTGACCAATCGGTGGGTCTTCATCGGGATTCCGCTCATTATTGTGGCTGCCTCCTTCCTGCTCACCCTGGTCATCTGGTCCCTTGTCCCGGAGCAGGGACGCTACTCCGGTGGCGCTCAGGCAGTAATGTGGTACTTCTTTGCGCTCGGCATCCAGTCCCTGACCCTCACCTTTCCCTTCTCGCAGGGGCTCAGCATCACACGGCGGACATTCTTTTTCGGAACCATCGCGCTCTTCTCGATCATTGCCCTCATCACCTCAGTCTCGTACTACCTGCTGGGCCTCCTCGAGCAGGCAACAGGCGGATGGGGTGTCAACGGCCGGTTCTTCGCGTTGGAATGGATTGCAGGCGGCCCGTGGTTCCATCCCATCGCCTTCTACTTCGCGGTCATGATGGCGCTGTTCCTCATCGGTTTCTGGGCAGCCACCATCTACAAGCGCTGGCAGGCCACAGGGCTGCTATCGGCGGGTATCAGCGTTGCACTGGTGCTGGTAGGAACGCTCTACCTGATCGGGTCCCGGCAGGCCTGGGGTCAGGTTGGAGCTTTTCTTGGAGCACAGTCGCAGCTTGATGTCGCCGGGTGGCTCGCGGTGCTCGCTGTTGTGCTGGCGGGCGGTTCCTTCCTGACATTGCGCCGCACCGAGCCGTAACTGGTTTCACACAGGCAGCGGAGGCGCCACGCCAAGCCGGTTCCGCTGCCTGTGCTTCTCTACCGGCTACCGTGAACGGGTGGGAATTGAGTTCACGGCGATCGACTTCGAGACTGCCAACGGGTTTCGCGGGTCACCCTGCGCCGTCGGTCTCACCAAGGTTCGCGATGGCCGGATTATCGAGGAAGCCCAGTGGCTGATGCGGCCGCCCGCCGGACACGATCACTTCGATCCGCGCAACGTGGCTATTCACGGCATTACAGCCGACATGGTGGCGCACCAGCCGCGTTTCGGTGAACTGTTCCCGGAGATCGGTGCCTTCATCGGTAACGACGTCCTCGTGGCGCACAACGCCGCCTTCGACATGGGCGTCATCCGCTCCGCGCTCGAAGTGTCGAACCAGGGCGGTCCCGCCTATGACTACGCCTGCACCGTCCTGCTCTCACGCCGCAGTTACTTCCTCGTCTCCTATTCGCTGCCCTACGTCGCGGAGGCGGCGGGAGTTCCGCTGGTGAACCATCACGACGCCGTTGAGGACGCCCGCGCGTGTGCCGGAATCCTGGTGGACATCGCCCGCCGCGCGGACGCAGCAACCATCGAGGACCTTGTGTCGGGGCACCGTCTACAGCTGTCCCGCCTGGAAGCTTACGAACCTGGCGTGTCCGAACTCTCAAAGGCGACCCGGACGGCTCTGGATCGGGGACCGGCCCGCACATGGATCGGATGGCCGGACGAAGGCCTCAACCCGGAACCCAACCCTGCCGCGGACCCATCTCATCCCCTGTTTGGCCAGACCGTGGTTTTCACCGGCGACCTGGGCATCCCACGGCCCCAAGCGAAGGAACGGGCGGCCGTTCTGGGAGCCAGACCGGCGAGTACCGTTACGCGAAAGACGACCGTACTGGTGGTCGGCGACGGTTTTGTGGCGGCCGACCTGCGCAGCGGAAGGGTCACGGGCAAGGCCCGCAAGGTGATGGAGCTGCACAGCCGCGGCCAGAACATCGAGGTGCTCTCCGAAGCTGAGTTCCTCCAGATGACCGAAGGCCGCTGGCCGGTCGCCAGCCAGTAGAGCGGAAGAGGCGCGGTCGCGCGAAGCGAACCAGCGCCTATGCTCCCATCGCTGTGGCGAAGCGCCCGGCGAGCTCCTCGATTACGTCTGTTCCTTCCAGCCGTTCACATGCGGCCCGCGGCAAGGACGCACGGCCGTACAGGGCTCCGGCGATTGAACCGGCAACCGAGCCGACCCCGGTCGCCCCGGGACCCTCCTGGGCGGCTGCTGCCGCAAGCAGAGCTTCCACGGAGGCGGCGCCGTCGTCGCTCGCGGTGGCGAGGACCAGCCTCACTGCCTCGCAAAGCACACCTCCTGCGTCGTTCGCCGGACGAGCCGGCGAGGCGGTGCCGATCGACCGCAGGCGCTCCGACAGAGCAGACGCCCCCAGCGTGGCTGCATGTTCCGCCGACGCGTCCACCGCCTCTGCCAGTGCACTTTCCTGCACCGCAATGGCATGAATCAGAGCGGAGTAGACGGCGGCGGGCAGCTGCGCGGCGGAGTTGCCGTGTGTGATCGCCGCGGCATCAAGTGTGAGTTTCTCGATCATGGCGCCAGGGACGTTCGCCACCAGTCCGAAAGGCGCGGAACGCTGCAGCGCGCCGGGGCCGTCGTCGTCGGGTTCCAGCGGACGCTGCCGACTGCCCATTTCGCCGCTCCGGAGCGCGCGCACGCTGGTGCCGTCCGGGTGCCGCCGACGGTGCAGCACCTCCTGCCCATCGATCCAGCGGGCGGGGGGAGCAGGAGCCGACGACGGCGGAGTCTCGCTCTGGGTACCGAGCCAGCGGAGGTAGGCGAGCCAGAGGCAGGCGGTCTCGTCCGCGGCGACCCCATCATTGGCCCATTCGAGAGCCTCGGTCATGCCGTCGACCGTGTACAGCGTCAGCTGGGTTGCATCGGCGAAGGCAGAACCTTCGGGTGACTCCGCCGCTGCCTCGCCAAGGGCACCTCCCAGGAGGGCGCCGGTGATTCTGCTGCGAAGTGGAATGGAAGTACCTGCGGAATGTGTCACTGAGCCAGTGTAGGCATTCCGCGGCATCCGCCCCTGAATGGCGGCTCATCGGCGGGCTGAAGTAGCAGATCTCACGTGCCCGCGGCCTCCCGTTCCGTGGTGCCGCGGCGTTGCCGCCAGGAACTGTCGGAGGTGGCCGGTAGCTTGGAATCATGAGGTTACTGCACACGTCAGACTGGCATCTGGGGCGTTCCTTCCACGGGGTGGGGATGCTTGAGTCGCAGCGCCTTTTCGTCGACCAGCTGGAGAAGACGGTACGCGAGGAAAACGTCGACGTGGTTCTCATTGCCGGGGATGTCTATGACCGCGCGCTTCCCGCCGTTGACGTCGTCGAACTCTTCAACGAAGCCCTCGAGCGGATCATAGTGGCAGGCGCTCAGGCCGTCATCAGTAGCGGAAACCATGATTCTGCAGTCCGGCTGGGATTCGGCGGCAAGCTGATCGAACGCGGCGGCGTGCATCTCCGTACCCGGATCGAGGACATCGGGCGGCCCGCCCTTTTCCGCGTCGATGACGAGGTCGAGGTGGCTGTTTACGGGTTGCCTTACCTGGAACCGCGCATGGTCGCGGATGAACTCGGCTGCGACGGCGCAACCCATACCGCTGTCACGTCAGCGGCGCTGGAGCGCGTGCGGGATGACCTGGGTCGGCGCCGGAAGCGCAACACCGTGCACTCGGTGGTCATGGCCCACACCTTCGCCAGCGGGGGAGTGGGATCGGACAGTGAGCGGGAGCTCAGTATGGGCGGTCTGGGCGTGGTGCCGCTGAATCTCTTTGAGGATTTTGATTACGTTGCGCTGGGTCATCTGCATGGTCAGCAACAGTTGCATGAGCGTATCCGTTATTCAGGGTCTCCGTTGGCCTACTCATTTTCCGAGGCACGGCAGTCGAAGGGCGCCTGGCTCATCGACCTGGCGGCTGACGGCGTAGGGGAGGTACGCCCGGTCAGGTGGACGCCGCAACGGCACCTTGCCATCCTGCGGGGTCCGATCGATGAGCTCCTCGCATCACCGCAGCACGTCGAAGCCGAAGGCGCCTGGTGTCACGTCACCCTGACGGACAACGAGCGCCCGCAGCACGCTATGGAGCGACTGCGCGCGAGGTTTCCGGGCACTCTTGTGCTTGCATTCGAACCTTCCTCCCGTGGACCAGGGGAGGAACGCACCTACAGCGAGCGCATCGCACAAGCCGTTGATGATTCAGCCATTTGTTGCGGTTTCCTCGAACACGTCCGGCAACGCTCCGCCAATGCTGAAGAGGCGGCACTCTTCGCCGAGACGATCGACGCCGTGCGCGCAGCGGAGAGCGGCGCATGAGGATCCACCGCCTGGAGATCCAGGCCTTTGGGCCGTTCGCTGAGCGCCAGCACATAGACTTCGACGGGCTCACGGAGCAGGGGCTGTTCCTGCTGAACGGGCCAACCGGAGCTGGTAAATCGAGCGTTCTGGACGCAATCTGCTACGCGCTGTACGGTGCCGTGCCGGGGGAACGCCAGAACGCCAAGCGCCTGCGAAGCGACCATGCTCCCGATGGCCTCGCACCGGAGGTCGTGTGCGAGTTCTCCGCGGGTTCCCGGCGCTTCGAAGTGACCAGGAATCCCGCGTGGAGCCGGCCCTCGAAGCGCGGGTCCGGAACCACCACGGAGCAGGCCAAGACCCTCTTGCGGGAGCGTGTAGCAGGGCAGTGGGTCACCCGGTCAACCCGCAATGATGAAGCGGGCGCGGAACTTCAGGACGTGCTCGGAATGAACCGGGAACAGTTCACACGGGTAGTGATGTTGCCCCAGGGCGAGTTCGCTGCGTTCCTTCGGTCGGACGCCACGGCACGCGGCGAGCTGCTGCAACGGTTGTTTGCTACCGACAGGTTCTCCACGGTAGAACAGCTGCTTGCAGAGCACGCCGCCCGGACTGCGTCGGCCCTGCAGGAAGCCGAGGGTGAACTTGAAGATCTTCTGGCGCGGGCCGAAGAGGAGGTGCAGAGGCACGGGTTGACCACCCAACCACTTTCTCCTGCTGCCCGGGTGCAAGGACCAGCAGCTGCCGGCCTGGACCCGGAAAGCAGCGAGACAGACGGGTCTGGGCATGGACTGCTCGCCTTGCAGGATCAACTGATGGCTGCCGTGACCGAGGGCCGGATCCGCGTGAAGGAACTTACGGCGGTACGTGAGGCCTGCCGGCTCGACCGTTCCGGGATTGAGAACGAGCGTCGGGACCGCATCGCCTATCGCCGGTTGCTCGCGGAATGGAAGGCGAACGAGCTCGACCTTCAACAGGCCGCCACCCTGCGCACCATGCTCGAGAGCCACCGTGGGGCCCAGATCCTCGAGGGCCCTCTTCAGTCGCGGGATGAAGCGGCGGAGCAGCTCCGCGCTGATCAGGACCACCTGCAGTCCGTGATGCTCCGGCTGGAGGCTGACCCCGCTCTCCGGCACGAGCTTCCGGAAACGCTCATCCTGGAGGCAGAACCGGCGTTGGCGGATATCGAACGTGCGCATGATGAGATTCGGGAAAGGCTGGCAGCGGCGCGGGCATCGCTGCCGCTGGAGCAGGACCTCATGCATCTTGGCGTGCGCATCAGAGATGTGGAGCGCACGATCGAGCAGCAGCGTAGCAAGACTGCGCTGTGCAGAACGAAGCAGGAGGAATTCGCGAAGGAACTTTCGAACCTCGGAGCAGAACTTGAGGTCGCGCAGACCGTGGCGGCTCGCGCAGCAGAACTGAAGACCCAGTGCGCAGAAGTCACTGAGCGGCTTGAGCTGCTGGGCAAGGCAGAGTTGGCGGAGCGCGCACTCCAGAAACTGGACGAACAGCTGCAGGAACAGCAGATGATCTTCCTTGCAGCGAAAGAGGACTGGCTGGGGAAGCTTCAGCTGCGGCTCGAGCAGACGGCGGCAGAACTCGCTGCCCGGTTAGTCTCAGGGGAGCCCTGTGCGGTCTGCGGCAGCGTAGAGCACCCAGCCCCCGCAACACCTGCCAAACCGCCGCTGGTGAGTCGCGAGGATGAGGAAGATGCTCGGGCCAATCAGGACCGGGCGGAGGGACGAGTGCGGCAAATTTCGGCCGAGCGGGACGCAGCGGCACTTGAGGCAGCGATGCTGCGCACGCGAAGCGGTGAGTTCACGGTTTCAGAAGTTCGCACTGCCCTGTCGTCTCTCGAGCAGGAACGCTCGCAAGCGGAGCTGGCGGTGCGCTCTGCTGCTGAACTGACCGGGCGGAAAGCTACGCTCGAGGCTGCGCTCGCGGGGCTGCAGGAGGAAAATGCAACCCTCGCACAGAGTCTGGCCGAAGGCTCTTCACGCCTGACCACACTTCGTGAACAGGAGACCACTCTGAAGGACAGGCTCTCGCAGGTGCGCGGGTCCTACGGCACAGTGGTGGACAAGGTCGCCGCCCTGGAAGTGACTGAACGCCGGCTTGGCGCGGTCTGTTCTGCCCTGACGCGCACCGAGCAGGCTCGGGCACATCTGGACAAAGCCGAAACTGCCCTGCGGGAGCGTCTTGCAGTCACGGACTTCCCGTCGCCGGACGCAGTCCGGGCTGCCCTGCTGACAGGTCGCCAAGTGGACGAAGCTGAGCAGTCGATCCGGGATGCGGAGAACACAGCCCACAGAATAGAACGCGACCTTCAGCGCCCGGAGAATATAGCTGCCGCGGTCCTGGAAAAGGAAGGCGGTGCACTGCCGGATGAACGCGAGCTCACGCTCGCGGGGGAGAGGGAAGCGGAGGCCGGGAAGCAGCTCGACCGCGCGGTGCTCGAAGTAGGCCTGCTGGAACAATCAGTGGTGCAGCTCGGTTCCTACACGGACAGGGCGGCGCTTCTTGAGGAGCGGCTGGTGCCGCTGCGGCACGCGCACCAGCTCGCGAAGTCGATTGCGGATACCGCGCATGGGAACGGCGAAAACCTGTACAAGATGAGCCTGGCCACCTACGTTCTGGCTGCCCGCCTGGAACAGGTAGCGGACGCTGCGACCGAACGACTGCAGCAGATGTCTGACGGCCGGTACTCCCTGGTGCACAGCGACTCGAAGTCCGGAAACCGGAAGTCCGGATTGGGATTGAACGTCATCGACAGCTGGACAGGGATGCGCCGCGACACCGCTACGCTCTCGGGTGGTGAGTCTTTCATGGCATCCCTGGCGCTCGCACTGGGACTTGCTGACGTCGTCCAGCACGAGACGGGCGGTCTTGATATCGAAACTCTCTTCGTGGACGAGGGATTCGGCAGCCTGGACGAGCAATCCCTTGAGCAGGTGATGGACGCTTTGGAGAATTTGCGGGACGGAGGACGCGTGGTCGGACTGGTCAGTCACGTAGCTGAGCTTAAGCAACGCATCCCAGCGCAGTTGCACGTATCGAAGGGACGAGCCGGGTCAAGCGTGAGCTTCGTGAATCAGCTGGAGCGCGTGTAAAGTTGTGACGTTACCGGGTTGTGCGCATCGGGAGGAGGGACGATGCGCTTTTCGAAGCACCCGGAAAGCGCATGGCTAACCCAACTTCTGACTCCCGAATCGTCCCTACCGATCAATCCTCCGCAGCCCCGGCTCCGGTGGAGGACGCCACTACCGCGCAGGGCGCCGTGCCGTCGCCCCTCAGCACCGAGAAGCGCGGCCGCTTCAGCAGACTGCCGGAAATTGCGGGAGCGGGTTTTCTTCCACTGGGCCTCATTGCCCGCCTTCCTCTCGCGATGCTCACCGTCGGCGCGCTCACTCTGGTCACCGCGGCAACCGGCTCTTATGCTTCCGGTGGATTCGCGGCTGGAGCCGTAGGAATCGGCTCGGCAATGGGGGCGCCGGCCCTCGGCTACTTGGCCGACCGACATGGTCAGCGCCCGGTCCTGCTGCTATCAGCCGTCCTCAACACGTTGGCCATATTTGCGCTGCTTGGCGTTAGCGGCTTCTCCGGCGGCGACTCGGTACTGACACCGACCCTGATTGCGGCGTTCCTGATGGGTGCGACCTGCCCGCAGATCGGTCCGCTCGCCAGGGTTCGCTGGATGGCGTTGACCCAAGACAAGCGCCCCAGCGATCTCGACACGGCGCTGTCCTACGAAAGCACAGCCGACGAACTGACTTTCGTGCTCGGTCCTGCCCTCGTCGGTCTGCTGGCCAGCGTGATCGCGCCCTGGCTGCCCCTGGCACTGGCCGCGGCGCTTACAGCGGCGTTCGTTTCAGCCTTCGCGGTGCACCCGACCGAGCGGGCAGTCATTCCGCTGCGCCGTCGTCCCACTGCAGCGAACCGGCAGCATCAGCAAGGGCGCGGGGGAGCACGCACAGGCTTCCTGGTAGCGTTGCCTGTTCTCGGCATGGTCATGATGGGAACCTTCTTCGGGTCAACCCAGACCTCGCTCATCGCCTTCGCCGGGGGGTTCGGAGCGGAGACCGCGGCCGGCCTGCTCTATGCCGTGATGGGCGTCAGCTCAGCGCTGACCGCCTTGTCGGTGGCGTACTGGCCGCAGCGCTTCCGGCATCCCTTGCGCTGGGTTCTCTCGGCCGGCGTCATGTGCGCGGCCGCAGTCTTGCCCCTGTTCGTCCCTGACATTCCATTGATGCTCGTCGCCCTGCTGGTCCTTGGAATCCCCGTCGGGCCAACCATGGTGACCATATTCAGTGTCGGCTCACTGGTAGCGCCGCGGCAGCTGGTCGGGACAGTGATGACTCTGCTGGCCAGTGGAATCGTCGCCGGCACCGCAATCGGCGCATCGATTGCAGGAGCACTGGCGGAGAGCAGTGTGAAGCTGGCTTTCACGGTTCCGGTGGCGGCCGCCGTCGTGCTCCTGCTGTTGGGCTTGGTGTGTGCCGTCGTCCTCCGCAGCAGGCAGGTGGCCCGGGAGATCAGCTGAGCTGCTCCTCAATCGCCCGGGCACTGGCCGCTATGCGGGCGCCAAGTTCCGCCTCCGGATGGGCTGAGCGGATATAAACGACGGCGACTGCCGCGGGCAGGCGTCCCGGAACCCTGACCGGAGCGGCAACGGATGAGAGGCCGGCGATGACCTCGTCATGGCTTGTGGCGAAACCTTGCAGCCGTGCCGCACCGGATTCACTGCGGTACGGCTGGCCGGGCGCGAGCCGTTGCCATTCTTCCTCGCTGACGGCGGACTGGATCGCGATGCCCGGCGCTCCGGCGCTGAAGGCATGCCGGGTACCGGGCCGCTGCGCGACCGCGGCCCTGGAGTGGCGCGGCTCGACCGTCACCAGGGTTACGCAGTCATGGCGGTCCCAGACTGCGACGAACGCGGTCATGCCGAGCTCGTTCGCCAGCACGGTCAGTTCCGGCAGGGCGGCAGTCTGAAGGTCACGGGACACGCCGCGTGCGAGTGCTGCCAAGCCGGGGCCGGACGACACTTTTCCGGCCTCATCGCGGACAACCAGCGAATGGTCTTCCAGGGTTCGAACTATTCGGTAGGCAATTGATCGGTGTACCCCCAGCTCAGAGGACAGTTCCGCGATGGACAGCGGCTTGGGTGAATCGGCGAGAATCTCGAGGGAGCGGAGCCCTCGTGAAAGGGTCTGCGAATGTTGGGTCGTTGTGTCCGGGCTCACACATCGTTATTATTCTATATCGGAATAGGATGTTCAACTATCGAACAAGCCTTCGTTCCGACAGTACGGGCTCAGCGCGAAGGTGCATCGCCCTCGTGTTAGAGAGTATGATCTGAGACACATTACCGAACGTTCTGTCGGTAATCATTTTCCGTCCACTTGGAGTAACAATGACGTCTTCAACGGCCGCTGCCCGGCAGCGAATGTCTCGGGAGGACCGCAAGGTCGTCGCAGGCACCATGGTTGGCACCACCATCGAATGGTATGACTTCTTCATCTTTGCGCAGGCTGCGGGTCTGGTCTTCGCACAGCTGTATTTCGCACCCCTCAACGAGGACAGCCCGGGACTCGCGCAGCTGGTTTCCTGGGCCACAATCGGCATCAGCTTCTTCTTCCGGCCACTCGGGGCAGTGGTCGCCGGCCACCTCGGTGACCGCATCGGACGCAAGGCGATGCTCGTCTTTACCCTCGTCATGATGGGTTCCGCCACCGCACTCATAGGGCTGCTGCCCACATACGCCCAGATCGGCGTCGCTGCGCCGATCCTGCTGATGCTGCTGCGTATCCTCCAGGGCTTCTCCGCCGGAGGGGAGTGGGGCGGCGCCGCACTCATGGCGGTGGAGCACGCACCGGTCAACAAGCGTGGATTCTGGGGAGCGTACCCGCAAATCGGTGTACCCGTCGGCATGATCCTCGCAACGCTGGTGCTGTTCATGCTGCGTTCGTCCATGTCGGAAGAGGACTTCCTGACCTGGGGATGGCGCGTTCCATTCCTGCTTTCGGTGGTCCTGATCGTCGTCGGCTACTTCATCCGCAAGGCTGTTGCCGAAAGCCCGGTGTTCAAGGAGATGACCGAGCGCAAGTTGGAATCTTCGGTACCGCTGAAGCTGCTCTTCAAGCACAACACCAAGCAGGTCGTGCTGACGGCGGCAATCTTCATTGCGAACAACGCGGCCGGCTACCTCCTCATCGCTTTCTTCTCCGCATACGCACAGCGCACCCTGGGCATGCCCGGTGGGCCGGTGCTGTTCGCGACCCTTCTGGCGTCCTTCGGCTGGCTGATCTTCACCATGTACGGCGGCATTCTGTCCGACCGGATCGGGCGGGTTCGAACCTTCCAGATCGGCTACGCGCTGGTGTTCCTGTGGATGATTCCGCTGTTCATGATGATCGATACCCGCAACATCCTCGCCTACGGTGTGGCGCTGTTCGTACTGACCATCGGTCTTGGCCTGTCCTACGGACCCATGTCCGCGATGTATGCCGAGATGTTCCCGGCCAATGTCCGCTACTCAGGCATTGGAATCGGTTATGCCCTCGGCGCCATCCTGGGCGGTGCTTTCGCCCCGCTGATTGCAGAAGCGCTCCTGACAGGCACCGGATCGTCGATCTCCATCGGCATCTACATCATGGTGTTGTGCGTCATTTCCTTCGTGGGCGTGACCATGGTGAAGGAGACACTCGGCGTGCCGCTGCGTGTGGCCGAGAACCACACAGAGGCGAAGTAGCGACGTCTCGAAGACCGGTGCGGTGGGTAGGGCCATGGGTAGTTCTCCCCATGGCCCCCGCCCGGAGTCCCGCATACACTGATTGCCAAGACGGGCCTTGTACGAGGGGCCTGCCGCCGGACTGACGGGTTCGGTACGAAGAATGGCCGGCTCGCCAAGGGTTCCCCCAGCCCTGGAGAGCCGGCCTTTCCCATGTGCAGAGCCCACTATCCGGTAGCTTCGCCTAGCTCGGGTGTTCCGCAGCCCGCGCCTGAAGACCAAGAATGAGCGCGTCGAGGCCCATCCCAAAAGCGACATCGGCCTGCCGCCGGTCCGCGTTGTCCTTCAGCGCTGACACCGCAGCGGTGAACCGCGGGTAGTGCCCTGCCAGCTGCCCCGACTCGAAGATGGTCTCCGGCGCTGTCGCATCGAACGCGGACCCGAAAATGAAGGATTCCAGCGCGATGATCGCTGGAACAATCAGCGGTTCCGGCCACGCGGCTCGCTCGAACCCACGCGTGACGGCCTCATAGACGGCCAAGGTCTGCGGAGCGCCGCTCACCGGAAGGACAGCGATTACGGGAATCAGGGGTGTGTGGCGGGTAAAGACGTCGCGGTAGGACCACGCGAACCGGCGGATGGCCTGTTCCCATGGTTCTGTTTCGAACCCTGACACGTCCACCTGAGTCATGACGTGGTCCTGCAGCAGAATGAGAACGTCGCCCTTGGACTCCACATGGTTATATAACGACGACGGCGCTACCTTCAGGGCGCGGGCGAGGGAGGACATGGTGAGGCCCTCATACCCGCGGGTTTCGATAAGCGTAAGAGCCGCCCGGGTGATCGCTTCCTGCGAGAGGATCCTGTTCAGTGGCCTGCCGGCGGACCGACGGGCCGGGCCGGTTACGCTGACCATCACTTGTTCCTGATTCCTTCCCGACGGGGAGCAAACGCCTTGCCTCCCTCCACGGTAATGGAAGACCGGAGCGGCGGGGGCATGGAAAACGAACAGTAGTCGTCGCAGCCCCTTCCGGAGTCTCCGCTGTTACCGTAGTGCCATGCCGGAGATGCCTGAGGTCCAGGGGCTCGCACAGTTCCTGGCCAGCAAACTGACGCCTGTGAAGGGTGCCCCTGCTCGCGTGCGTGACGTTCAGCTCGGATCCTTCGCCGTGCTCAAGACGGCTGAGGTGCCACTGGCGACCATCTCATCGATGACGTTCACCGACGTGGACAGGCGGGGGAAGTTCCTCATCCTGAGTCTGGAGGGCGTTCACCTCGTGATGCACCTGGCCCGTGCCGGGTGGCTGAGGTGGTCTGACTCCATTCCGGACACCGCCCTGCGTCCGGGCAAGGGTCCCATCGCACTCCGGCTACGATGCGCCAAACCTGAAGGTTACGGTTTCGACCTCACAGAGGCGGGAACAAAGAAGTCAGCGGCGGCGTACCTCGTCCGCGACGTGGCTGAGGTCCCGGGGCTCAGCAGGCTTGGTCCTGAAGCGCTCGATGTCGGGCTGGAAACGTTCCTGGAGATGCTGCGCGGCCACCGCAGCCAGATCAAAGGGCTCTTGCGGGACCAGTCCTTCATTGCCGGCATAGGCAATGCCTATAGCGATGAAATACTTCATGCCGCCCGGCTCTCACCTTTTGCCCTGGCAACCAATCTCGGCGAGGAACAATTGATCACATTGCACACGGCAATGCACTCGGTTCTGGGGACAGCAATCACAGCGGCAGCCGGCAAGCCCGCCAAGGAGCTCAAGGATGCCAAGCGGCGCGAGATGAAGGTTCACGGACGAACAGGGCAGGAATGCCCTGTGTGCGGCGACACTGTCCGCGAAGTCTCGTTTGCCGATTCGGCTCTTCAGTACTGTCCCACCTGCCAGACAGGCGGCAAGCCGCTCGCCGACCGACGAACTTCCAAGTTTCTCAAGTAACCGCTCAGAGTGCGCCCCACCTGGACTTATGGGGCAACGAAAGCGACGGCGAGATCGGCGCGGTCCTTTTGCAGCTCCAGCGGTGCCCCTAGGATCGAAAGGGTAAGAATCCGGTTCGAACCGAGGAGGTCATCATGACAAGTGATTCAGGCGATCGCGACCAGGACGCGCAGGGCAAGGATTCCAGCAGCACGGAACCGGAGGGAACCATCCCCAACACCGAGGACGGAGTTGGGATCACGACCACTGAGGAACCGAGCAGTTTTGAACCCGAGGAAGATCCCGAGAAGGACTCCGAAAGCGGCGACGGCACGGTCGGCTAGCGGCCCAAACGGTGCCATGACGTCTCAATGAGTTACGGACCTGCAGCATTCAAGGTGCTGCGGGTCCGTAACTCATTAACAGCATCGGTAGCTCACTATGAGCAGCTGTTGGGACTCCGGTTACCCGAGTGAGGGAGCCCGTGACGGGGGTTCGGGGATGTGAACATTCCCGGTTGTGACTCCGCCAGTGATTACATCAGGAGTGTCCATCTGCATGCCGTTGCCCGCCGGCAGGTTGAGCGTCAGGGATCCTTCGTCGTCCTTGTCGGACCCCAGCGCACGCAGCGCGACGGCCACCTCATGGGCGTCAGGACGATCCTGCGCATTTCGTGCAGTCATGCGTGTCAGAAGATTGACCCAGTCGGGGCCGAGGGAATCGGGAACCTCGGGGTCGCGCAGCAGGCGGGCGACGGCCGCCTCCACTATGGGGCCGGGGAACGCCTTCTCTCCGGTCAGACATTCCAGGAGGACGAGACCGAGCGAGTAGATGTCGCTACGCGGTTCCACGGTCGTGCCCTCGGCTTGCTCCGGACTGAGGTAGTTGGCCGTGCCGATCGTGGCGCCGTGAGCAGTGGAATGAGTTGCTTCCACCATGCGGGCAATACCGAAGTCCGTGAGCTTCGGGTAGAGGCGCGTTTCGTGCTCTCCCGAGTGGTACATGAGAATGTTTGCAGGTTTTACATCGCGGTGGATCACACCCTGGGCGTGGATGTACGCGAGCGCGTCAGCAAGGTCTGCCCCCAGCTGAGCAACGTGTTCAGAAGGCAGCGGACCCGCCTTCAGCAACTTACGCAGATCAAGGCCGTCAACCAGTTCCATTACGAGAAAGCTGGTGGTCTTGCCTGTGCCGTCCTCCTGGAGGCCGGCGTCATGAAGGGTGACCAGTCCGGGGTGGTTCAGGGTGGACAGAAGCATCGTTTCCGTGTGCTGCCGCCGGTAATCGTCGTCATCTGAAGTAGTGGGGTTGAAGACCTTGACTGCCACGTCCCGGCCGAGGTTCCGGTCCAGTGCCCGAAACACCGATGCTGCGCCGCCGGTACCAATCAACTCGATGGGTTGGTACCGCTCGGCCAGGAGTTCATCCACGTGAGACCTCCGGGGAAGAAAGAAAGAATGAGGGTGAAGAGCAGGTGATAAGCATGCTGATCACCTCGATTATTCTACCCTGTTCCGGGCAGTGCGAAAGACCGCGCACTATGCCAGAGATCAAAAGTTTGGCAATTGTTACGCTTTGAGGAAGTCGATGGCGGCGCTCTTGAAAGCCCTGGCCGTGACAGCGTTGGTGTGAGTGCGGCCGGGCAGCCACAGGATCTCCGCTTGACCGCTCAGCTCCGCCAACTCAGGCAGCGTGCTTGCGCGCTCGTCCTGGTCTCCGGCTACCAGGAGTAGGGGCATGTGTGGCACCGCGTCAGCCGGCACGAAGGGCTCGCGCTTGATGGCTTCCACCATGGTGAGTAATGCGAAGACGTCGTTTGTGGGAACAAGGCGCGCCATCCGCAACAGGCCGTCGGTGGACTCGTCCTGGATCGGAGTTCCATCCGTCAGGAAGCGCTGCGCAGCCGCGAGGTCGAAGGCAGCCAGCGGGTCCCCGCTTCCCGGTCCGCCGAGCACCATCCGGTGCACCAGTTCCGGCTGCGTTGCGCCGAATTCCCAGGCGAGGCGTGAACCGAGCGAGTATCCGATGATGTCCACGCCGCTTCCCGGCCGGTTGCTGTCAAGCGGCTGAACGTGCGCATCAAGCAGAATTTGCAGCAGATCTGCCCGAATGCGGCTGGGGGAGTATGAGTCCATGTCCTCCGGCGCGGTGCTCGACCCGTGCCCGGGCAGATCCACGGTGATGACCCTGCGGCCCGCGTCGGTCAGCGCGCGGACCCATCCCGAATCTTCCCAGTTGAGCTTGGCGGAGGAGGCAAATCCGTGGAGGAGCAGGACCGGCCTCGACGCGGGTGTGGAGGGCGCCTCGTGAACAACGACGCTCAGTCCCGGATTCGTTCCCTCGACCAGATGATCGCTGTGACGTCCCATGTGCCCTCCTGGTTTTCCTTGCTGCCGCCCTGCCAAGACTTTAGCGTCCTGCGAACGGACCGTTCCGGAAAAGAAAAATGCGGCAGAGAACTGTGCTCCATTGAACAGATCTCCGCCGCCCGGCCAGCAGTGGCCAACCCGTGTGACTTTAGTCACCGCTCCTGTCCGGACGCAAATCGGGGCGCACGGCTCGCACGTAACGTTCAGGTTTTCCCTGTAAGGGCGACCACCGGTCATGCCGATTCGTCTCATGCCGGACGGCGGTTTAGAATGACTTATAGTCAATGTGACTATAAGTAGCTGCAAAACCACCTGACTGTACGCAGCGGGCGCGTTGCAGTATGTACTGCGCGTACCGCACCGACTGGAGTCCAGCTGAAAGGAGGTGCAGGGTGACCATCGCCTCGGCGAACGTATCCGAACGGAGCCAACAGCCGCCGTCGTTGGCTATTTCTACTGTGATCTTCGGGCTACGCCCCAGCGAGGCTTCCGGCCGCCCGACCCTGTGGCTGCCGCTCGTGCGGCGCATCCGTCAGCCGTACCTTGGCCAGTGGGCGCTCCCGGGCGGACCGCTGGCGCACTCTGAATCGCTCCAGGACGCAGCCTCGCGCAATCTTCTCGAGACCACAGGCCTGGCCCCGAAGTACCTCGAGCAGCTGTACGCATTCGGAGGTCTGCACCGGTCGGTCGGGCAGAGGCTCGTTTCCATCGTCTACTGGGCGCTGGTCCAGCCGGACGAGGCGGCACTGACCCGCGAGTCGGAAAATGTGAGGTGGTTCCGCGCCGACAAGCTGGAGCGGCTTGCCTTCGATCACAACGAGATCGTCGACTATGCGTTGTGGCGGCTGCGCAACAAGATGGAGTACGGCTCCATCGCCTATCACTTTCTGGGCGAGCGCTTCACTCTTGCCCAGGTCCGTGAGGTGTACGAGGCAGTCCTGGACAAGGAACTGGACCCGGCGAACTTTCGACGCCAGCTGCGTGCCACCCCGCAGATCGAGCCCACAGAGGAGTACCTCACGGGCACCCGCCATCGTCCACCGCGGCTCTACCGCTATGCGGGTCCCGTGCCGACCGGCGGACCCCGGCAGCCACAGCCCTCCGACGCACCGTAACTCAATACCAACCCACCGAGTATCACCGGCTCGCTCGAGCCCGTTTCCACCAGGGAGAGTCCCATGACAAGCATCAACACCGCCATCCAGCTTCTGACGCGCGAGGACGCTGAGCGGTCAGCAGCAACCCAGGGCAGCACCTGCAGTCCGGACCTCGCCCGTGGACCATGGGAGTTCGACATGCCGGCTACACCCGACCAGGGCCCCGATTATGGACCGGGAGCCTCCATGCTGGACACCGCTCCGGCGGCGACACCCCGTCAGGGTGCCCTGCCCGAGGAGTACAGGCTTGCCGACGACGCCGAGCTTGAAGCACGTATTCTCGCTGCCAAAGAAACGTTGGGGAATCGCCTGGTCATTCTGGGCCACTTCTACCAGCGCGATGAGGTGGTCAAACACGCCGACTTCGTGGGTGACTCGTTCCAGCTGGCCAACGCCGCGTTAACGCGTCCCGACGCTGAAGCGATCGTGTTCTGCGGTGTTCACTTCATGGCTGAGACAGCTGACATCCTCTCCAAGCCCGAGCAGAGCGTAATCCTGCCCAACCTCGCGGCCGGCTGCTCAATGGCCGACATGGCGGATGCAGACTCGGTGGCGGACTGCTGGGAACAGCTGGAGGAACTTTTCGGAACAGAGCCCGACGACGCCGGCCGCCAGCCCGTCATCCCCGTCACCTACATGAATTCTTCGGCGGCGCTGAAGGCCTTCTGCGGGCGCAACGGCGGCATAGTCTGCACCTCCTCGAACGCGGCGACGGTGCTCCAGTGGGCCTTCGAACGGGGCCAGAGAGTCCTCTTCTTCCCTGACCAGCACCTGGGCCGCAATACGGCGAAGGCTATGGGCGTGTCGCTGAATGAGATGCCCATGTGGAACCCCCGCAAAGTGCTCGGCGGCAACTCGGAACAGGAGCTCGTAGATTCACGCGTGATCCTCTGGCACGGGTTCTGCTCGGTCCACAAGCGGTTCACGGTCAACCAGATCGAGAAGGCGCGGGCGGAGTACCCGGGCGTCAGGGTCATCGTGCACCCGGAGTGCCCGATGCCCGTCGTCGATGCGGCGGATGAGGCCGGCTCCACCGACTACATCCGCAAGGCCATCGCCGCAGCAGCACCGGGCGGCACCTTCGCGGTGGGCACGGAAATCAACATGGTGAATCGGCTCGCGGCTGAGTTCCCGCAACACACCATTTTCTGCCTGGACCCGGTCATCTGCCCGTGCTCAACGATGTACCGGATCCACCCGGGGTATCTCGCCTGGGTGCTTGAGGGCCTTGTGGCCGGGGAAGTGCGGAACCAGATCGTTGTCGAAGCGGACGTTGCGGCCCACGCCCGCGTAGCGCTGGAACGGATGCTGGCGGCCAAGCCATGACCCATGTCCTGGTGGTCGGCAGCGGAATAGCCGGCCTGTACACGGCGCTGGAGTTGCGTCGGCAATCGGACGTGCACGTCACAGTTCTGGCGAAAGGCACCCTTGCAGAAAGCAACACCTGGTACGCGCAGGGCGGGATCGCGGCGGTACTCTCCACCTCCACCCACGGACTTTCCGCAGCTGCGGTCCCCGATGTGGACAGCGTCGACCAGCACGTCGCCGACACCCTCGCTGCAGGCGCCGGGCTCTGTGACGAAGCTGCCGTACGCCTGCTGTGTTCAGAGGCGGCGCCGGCGATCGGCAGGCTGGCCGATCTTGGCGCCTCGTTCGACCGTGCTCCCGATGGGAATCTGGCAGTTGGCCGGGAAGCTGCCCACGCCGCTTCCCGCATCCTTCATATCGGCGGAGACGCCACCGGTGCCGGCATCGCGGCCCCGCTGATCCGCGCCGCCCGGCAGGATCCCGGCATCACGTTGCGCGAACACGCCTTCGCCGCAGACCTGGTTACCACGGGCGGTCAGGTGACAGGCGTCGTCGTACTTCACGATGGTGGACTGGAAACGGTGTCAGCTGACGCCGTCGTACTCGCCACCGGCGGTGCAGGAGGACTGTTCCAGCACAGCACCAATCCGTCAGTAGCCACGGGCGACGGCGTTGCTGCTGCCTGGCGCGCGGGTGCCGCGCTCGCCGATCTCGAGTTCTTCCAGTTTCACCCGACCTCCCTGAACGTTGCCGGACATCCGCTGATCTCGGAGGCCGTCCGGGGGGAAGGCGCGGTGCTCAGGGACAGCTCCGGGCGGCGGTTCATGACCGACTATCACCCGGCCGGTGAGCTTGCGCCCCGGGACGTCGTTTCGCGAAGCATCGGGCTGCACCTGGCTCGAACCGGAGGGGTGGAGGTGTATCTCGACGCAACGGGCCTCGGAGCCGATTTCCTTGCCCGCCGATTCCCCACCTTGACCGCGGTGACGCGGCAGGCGGGCTTTGACTGGGCGCGCGAGTGGCTGCCCGTGGTTCCCGCCGCGCATTACTGGATGGGCGGAGTGCTCAGTGACTCCCGTGGGCGAACATCGCTACCCGGTCTGTATGCGGTGGGGGAGGTCGCGAGAACAGGGGTGCACGGTGCAAACCGGCTCGCATCCAACTCGCTGCTGGAGGGACTGGTCTTCGGCGCCCGCGCAGCGGAAGCGATCGCCACCGGACCCGGGACGTGGCCTGCCGTCAAGGCACCGGCATTGGACCTGGCGCCCGGGCCGCTTGAGGCAGACCGGAACGATGTACGGCGCATCATGTCCGAGCACGTCTCCGTTCTGCGGGACGAGGCCGGCCTCCGCGTTGCCTCCAAGCAGCTGGCGGAATGGCGATCGACGGGCTCGTCGCTTGCGCAGCGGGAAACCGCCAACCTCCTGCTCTGTTCCCGGCTCATCGCCTCGGCGGCGCTCTCACGGGAGGAATCGCGTGGAGCGCACTATCGGTCCGATTTTCCCGGCACATCTGCCGAACCGGGCAACCCCATTATTCTGAGGAGACCCTCGTGAAGTACGCCCCGCCTAAGCCGTCAACGGCCGACGTCGACCGCATTGTTTCCGCTGCGCTCGCTGAAGATGCTCCGTGGGGAGACGTGACCTCGCAGACGCTTATTCCGTCAGACGCGCGTGCCGAGGCCGCCGTTGTGGCGCGCGAGTCCGGCGTGTTCTGCGGAGAACAGGTCGTTGAGGCAGCCATGCGCCTCACTGATCCGCAGATTGAGGTGAGGTTTGAGGTCCGGGACGGCGACGTGTTCGACGTCGGCGCTGTGCTGGCCTTCGTGTCCGGGCCGGCTCGCTCGGTACTCACTGCAGAGCGCGTGGCGCTTAACCTCGCCCAGCGGCTGAGCGGCATTGCTACGCTCACGGCACGGTTCGTCGCTGAGGTCGCCGGAACCGGTGCCCGCGTCGTGGATACGCGGAAAACGACGCCGGGACTGCGCGTCCTTGAGCGGCATGCAGTGCGCTGCGGCGGTGCATCAAATCACCGGTTCAGCCTCTCCGACGCGGTCATGGCGAAGGACAATCACCTCGCCGTCCTGACGCAGGGGGGTACCGTCGACCTGACCGACGCTTTGCGCGAAGCCCGACGCAGGCTGCCGCACACGGTCCACTTCGAGGTCGAAGTCGACCGGCTCGACCAGATCGAACCGGTGCTTGCAGCGGGCGTCGACACCATCATGCTAGACAACTTCAGCCTCGATGACCTGGCAGCCGGAGTGAAGCAGATAGCAGGGCGCGCGCTGGTGGAGGCCAGCGGCAATGTGCGGTTGGAAACCGTCGGAGCCATCGCGCGCACCGGCGTCGACATCATCTCGTCCGGAGCGCTGACGCACAGTGTGCGGGCGCTTGATCTCGGCCTGGACATCCACATTGACGGCACTGCTGATTCAGGCCGCCGTGGTGGGCGGAGTTCGTCGGAGGGCGTGCGATGATCTACCTCGACGCTGCAGCGACCACCCCGGTGCGCCGGGAGGTTCTCGAAGCAATGTGGCCCCTGCTCACCAGCGAGTACGGAAACCCGTCCAGCCACCACACGGTCGGAGAGTCGGCTGCGCGGGTCCTCGGGTACGCGCGCACTCTGGTGGCCACGGAGCTGAACTGTAAGCCGGCCGACGTCGTCTTCACCTCGGGCGGCACTGAGGCGGACAACCTGGCGATCAAGGGGATTGCCCTGGCACGTCCCAAAGGGCGGCATATCCTTGCGTCGGCGATTGAGCATCCCGCCGTCATCGAAACGCTGGACTACCTGAAGCGGTTGCATGGTTTCCGCATCACGCTCCTCCCGGTGACGTCCGAGGGTCTGGTCAGAGAAGAGGCACTCCGTGAGGCGCTCGATCCGGAGACCACGCTGTGCACCATCATGTACGCCAACAACGAGGTAGGCACCGTTCAACCTCTTGCCTCCCTGGCCTCAATGTGCCATGAACAGGGAGTGCCCTTCCACACCGATGCGGTGCAGGCGGCCGGTTGGCTGCCGCTGGATACAACCGAACTGGGCGTGGATGCCATGAGCATCTCCGGCCACAAGCTCGGCGCACCGAAAGGGTGCGGTTTCCTGTATGTCCGCTCGCGACTGCCGCTTGAGCCGCTGGTCCATGGCGGTGGGCAGGAACGGGGACGGCGGTCGGGGACCGAAAATGTTGCCGGCGCAGTGGCCATTGCTACCGCCTTGCGGCTGGCGCATCAGGCGCGGACCGAACACTCTGCTGCTTCCGTGGCCCGCCGGGACCACCTGGTCCGAACTGTGCTCGAAGGCGTGGATGGGGCGGTGCTGACCGGGCACCCGACACAGCGGTTGCCGAACATCGCCTCGTTCTGCTTCCCCGGTGCCAGCGGTGAGGCAATCCTGCTTGAGCTGGAGCGAGCCGGCGTTGTGTCTTCCAGCGGGTCGGCGTGCGCGGCCGGCGCCAGCGAACCCTCTGCTGTCCTGCTTGCGATGGGCCTGGAGGCTGAGGTCGCCCAGACAGCGCTACGGCTTTCCTGGACCGCTGCGACGAGTGACGCCGAGATCGCGCTCGCTGCTCGTGCTGTTGTCTCGTCCGTCAGAACCGTTCAGGGAATCGGAAGCCGGGCGTAGACGCGACAGCAAACCGGAGACAGCTGCCGGGTCCTCCAGGTGTGCGAAGTGTCCGGCGTCGGCCAGCACCACCGCGTGGGCGTGCGGCAGAAGGGCGGCGAGTGCGTGCAATTCGGCCGGACGGGTGAAGATGTCCTTGCTTCCCCGCGCGAGAACGGTCGGCGTTGCGATCGATCGCCAGATGCCGGCGTCGTACTTCCGCAAGGCGCTCGACGCCGCGATGAATGATGCCGGCCGTGCGTCGATTGCGAGGTCTTCGAACACCTGGCGCCGCAGGCTGAAAGGGCGGGCGAACAGCGGGCTGAGGATCAGACGCAGCAGGCCGAGACGCTCGACGTGTCGAAGCAGCACGGACGATTGACGCCCGAACGCCCGCAGCAGCACCATCAGCACGTACATTCCGACAAACGGCGCCATTGCTGGATGGCGGAAGGGTTGACTCAGGGCGGTCTGTGCGGTCAACGCGGTGGGGGAGAGGGCGAGGACGGCGTGCGTTTCAGCGGGGCACGACGCCGCGATGTCCAGTGCCAGCACGGCTCCCATGGAATGGCCGAAGAGGTACCAGGACCGGTAGCCGAGGGACGTCAATACTTCGACCACCGCGCGGCTCTGTTGGTGCACGGCGAATGTTCCGGAAACTTCGGAATCGCCCCAACCCGGCAAGTCGAGAAAGACCAGGTCGAACCTCGAATGAGGTTGGTTCATTTGAGCCCGGAAAGTTCGCCACGAGCCGGAAGCACCGTGCAGGAAAACCCACGGCGGTGCCTTCTGACCCGGTGTGGCGGGTGACATAGCCGGCAGCACACGGACCACCGCCGTGCCGAGGGAGGTGCTGATCGAACGCTTCACACTAGGAATTCTCAGCCGCGCCCGATGCGGATGTCTCCTCGTGATCTTCCTCACTGCATAGAGTGGGAGGCAGGAAAGTATCGGAGAGGATTCGGCATGGCAAGATCCGGCATGGCACGACTCGCGATGGCACGAAGTGCGGGGTTTCGTCTTCTGAGCAGCGCGGTGCTCCTGACCGTGGCCGCCGCGTCGATCACCGGCTGTGACGACCTTGTCATCGGCGATCGCCCGCCCGCCAGTCCTTCCGTCGGTGCAACTACTGAAGGTGGGGCTTCCGCGACCCCCAGTGAAACCCCGGTTCCATTGCCCATGCTCCCGGAACGCCCAGCGCCGGGCGACGGCTGGACCGTCTTCACGGATGAGCAGCGGCTGGTCAGCTTTGAGCTGCTGGAAGGCTGGACTGTCGAGACGATCGAAGACCCCGGGGAAGGGTTCGATGAGGGTGGGTTGCACTTTGAGGTGTCGAACGCCGAAGGACAGAGGCTGGCTCAATTGCACACACGCATCACGCCGGTGTCCGAGGAATGCGCCCCTGATGCCGCAAGCCCGTATGTTGTGTTGAGCAGTGAACCCGTTGACATCCCCTCGACCGCCGAAGCAGAGGGGTCCATCGCGCCGCGTTTCGTGGTGCGGCTCGCGCAGGGTTTCAGGTTTTTCAGTTCATATGGGCTGACCGATGTGGTCGGTGGGGCGGACGGTGCAGCGTGCGTGCTCAAGAACACTGTGCAGGGGCCCGAGCACATCGGGCTTTATTCCTTCGGGGACGCAACCGAGTTGCGTGCCTTGGACCCCACCCAGGTCGGCTCACGGACAGAATCATTCGCGACTATCGCCGAAGCGCAGAAACGGTTCGGCCAGAAGGGCTTTGACCAGATTCGCCGGATGATCATGTCGCTACAGGTCGCGAGCTAAACCCGGGCGGGGCTCAATCGGTCTCGGGAGTCTGCTACTTGGAGACGGCTTTGCTGACCTCTGCCGGCGACTCATACTCCTTGTCAGCGATGCCCCTCAGCGCTTCGAGCACGGTGTCGTCCGCGCCGGAGCTCTCCGCGTTGCTGACCAGGTCATCCTTCTTCGCAGGATAGCTGACGCCGCCGAGGGCTTTCTGGATGTCGATCGGGCTCGGAGAATCGGCCATGGTCTTCCCTTTCGCTAGCTCTGCTCGGTATTCCGGATGGCTTCGCTGCTCCCGACTGAGACCGGCACAAGGTCGGCGGTCGCTTGGAATCCAGAACCAACAGTATGGTTACCATTCCGTTCTGTTCAAGGGTTCGATGGCAGATGCCGTCCGGGGTGTCACCCCACCGCCGGAAGCCCGGCGAAGCTCACTCCCGTGAGCTCTTCGCTGACTGACCACAGTCGCGCGGAGACCTCCTCATCGAGTACAGAGGGCGCCGGCGCAACCAGGACAGGCTTTCCACGGGTTTCCCCCGGTCCATCCGGACCGTAATAGTCCCCGCCGTGCACTTGCGGGCCGGTGGCGGCCAACAGAATGGGTTTCGCGCCCTCAACATCCGACTGGCCCATGACCCGGAAGAAGCCACCCATCAGGTCCAGGACGGCCGCCCCGCGCATCCCGGCGGTCAGGTTCGTCGTCGAAAGCCCCGGGTGGGCGGCGACGGCGATGACTGGCCACCCGACTGCCCGCAGACGGCGGTCCAGTTCCATGGTGAACAGCAGATTGGCGAGCTTGCTCTGGCTGTAGGCCTTCCACGGCCGGTACCTGGAGCGCGCATTCAGGTCGTCGAAGTGAATCCGTCCGCGACGATGAGCAAGCGAAGATACCGTGACCACCCTGGCAGCGTCCGACCGGCGGAGGGCATCCAGGAGCAGGCCGGTCAGGGCGAAATGCCCGAGATGATTGATGCCGAATTGCTGTTCGAAGCCGTCCGCCGTCCGTTTCAACGGCGTCGCCATGACTCCGGCATTGTTCACCAGAAGATCCAGCGGTCCGGTCCAGTCACGGCTGAACGATCGCACAGATTCAAGATTCCCGAGGTCGAGCGGCCTCACTGTGAGGGATGCGCTCCCTGTCGCCTCCCGGGCGATCCGAAGAGCAGCCGCACCCCGCTCCTCGCTGCGGCACGCCAGAACCACCGCTGCACCACGCCGGGCCAGGCCGATTGCGGTCTGCAGCCCCAGCCCGCTGTTGGCCCCGGTAACGACGGCGGTCAGCCCGTCCAAGCGATGTTCTCCGGAACTTTCCGCGGAAGAGCGATTCACAACGTGTACCTTTCTCGTCGTACCGTGTTACAGCCAGTGTTACAGACCGGCACCATTCATCGCTCATCAACAGCCGCGAGGAGCTACCAGGAATGAACCGATTGGTTACGGCCAAGCTGACCGCCCGGACGCGGGCCTCGACCTCCATGGCCTTCTCTGTGGCGGTTGCCCGCAATTCCGGTTATTCCGCAGTCGATGAAGTCCTGGAAGTGACTGCCGACGGCGAACCGGTGGCACTCACCCCCGTCGCTGACGTCCACGGCGGAATCCTCCACACGCTGACGCTTGAGCAACCCGCGAACCTTGAACTGAACTATCGCGCCGAGGTGTCCGGCGTTGCTGACGAGCCCGAGAAGGACGACGCCGACCTCGTCCGTTACGTGCGCCCCAGCCGTTACTGCGAATCGGACCGGTTGCTGCCGACCTCGTACGCTTTGTTCGGGTCTCTGCAGGGCAGCGAACTGCTGTCCGCAGTGCGGGAATGGGTGAGCGGAAATCTCAGCTATGTTTCCGGCTCCTCGCGCCATACCGACGGCGCGACTGACACGCTGCTGGCGCGGCGCGGAGTCTGCCGCGACTACGCTCATCTGGCGATCGCACTGCTGAGGGCCAAAGATGTTCCCGCCCGGCTTGTGTCGGTTTACGCGCCCGGCCTGACGCCGATGGACTTCCACGCTGTCGTGGAGGCGTGGGCGGACGGCGCCTGGCATGTCATCGATGCAACCGGCCTCGCGCCGAGGACCAACCTGCTGCGCATAGCAACGGGCCGGGACGCCTCGGACACGGCCTTCCTGTCGACGGTCGGCGGGAGCCTCACACTGGACACCCTTGAGGTCACCGCCACGGTGGACACCCTGCACGACGACGACGGCGCTTCCCTCGTCCGTCTCCGGTAGCGCATCCGCACGGAGGCCGGAAGAGGCGGTCACCTCGACCCGTGCGCGCCGTCGTCGTTCTCGAGGCCGGCCCTGATTTTCGCGGTCAGGGCCAGCAGTTGCTCCATCTCGGCCTCGTCCAGCAACGGACCGAGCAGGCCGTGAATGGTGCGTACGTGTGCCGCACCGATCTCCCGCTGCAGTCGCCGGCCTTCATCGGTAAGTGCAAGCAGCACGCCCCGCTGATCGTCGGGTGCCTGCTTGCGCTGAATGAGGCCCTTGGATTCCAGCCGTTCCGCCATCCGGCTGAGGCTCGGCTGGCTGATCAGGAGGTGGCTGTTGAGCTCGTTGAGGCGGGTCCAGCCGGTGGGGCAGCGGCTGAGGTTGAACAGCACGTCGTATTCGCCGATCGCGAGGTTCGAAAAAGACGGGTCCCTCCGCAGTCGCCGCATCACCGCGACCTGTGCCCGGAAGAGGGACTCCCAGGCGTCAGCGGTGAGGCGCAGCGGTGTGGCCGGTGTCTCAGGCATTGGCAGGCACCGCAGCCTTCCGGTTCTCGAACGTCGGGGGAGCGGGAACGTTGGCAGGCGTGCGCTCGGCGAATTCCTTGCGCAGCGTGGGCAGGACGTCTGATCCAAACAGGTCAAGCTGCTCCAGTACCGTCTTGAGCGGCAGCCCGGCATGGTCGACGAGGAACAGCTGGCGCTGGTAATCGCCGAAGAACTCGCGGAAGGTCAGAGTCTTGTCGATCAGCTCCTGCGGGCTGCCCACGGTCAGCGGCGTCTGGGACGTGAAGTCCTCGAGGGAGGGCCCGTGGCCGTACACCGGCGCGTTGTCGAAGTAGGGCCGGAACTCGTTGACGGCGTCCTGCGACTTGGGCCGGATGAAGAACTGCCCGCCCAGTCCGACGATCGCCTGCTCGGGCGTGCCATGGCCGTAGTGCGCATACCGCTCACGGTAGAGCGAAATGAGCTGCTGGTAGTGCTCCTTGGGCCAGAAGATGTTGTTCGCAAAATAGCCGTCTCCGTAGTAGGCGGCGATCTCGGCGACCTGCGGAGTGCGGATGGAACCGTGCCAGACAAAGGGGGCAACGCCGTCGAGCGGGCGGGGAGTGGAGGTGAAGTTATGCAGGGGGGTGCGGTGCTTGCCCTCCCACGTCACGACGTCCTCGTCCCAGAGCCGGCGCAGCAGATGGTAGTTCTCGACCGTGAGGTCAACGCTGTCCTGCGGGTTCTTGCCGAACCAGGGATAGACCGGCGCGGTGTTTCCACGTCCCAGAATGAGGTCCACCCGGCCGTCAGCAAGATGCTGGAGCATGGCGTAGTCCTCGGCGATCTTGACCGGGTCATTGGTGGTGATCAGCGTGGTGGAGGTCGAGAGGATGATCCGCGAGGTCTGCGCCGCGACGTAACCGAGCATGGTGGTGGGGGAGCTGGGTACGAACGGCCGGTTGTGGTGTTCACCGGTTGCAAAGACATCAAGGCCGACGTCCTCGGCGTGCTTCGCAATGGTGACCATTGCCTTGATGCGTTCGTGCTCAGTGGGAGCAGTGTTGGTGGTGGGGTCAACCGTTACATCGCCGACGCTGAAGATACCGAGTTGCATGGGATTCCTCCTCCTAGAAGTACATGCATTTGCATCTACTGTACTGCCTAACCACGCCCTTTACGCATTTGTTCCCGCTGAACATCGGGGCTGGCCGGGCGTGCATCCCTGGTCGGGCGTCGGCGCCGCAGCTTGGTCAGCACAACCCCGAGAACGACAAGCGCTCCGCCAAGCGGTTGGTTCCAGCTGAAGGTTTCCCCCAGCACCAGAACACCGGCGATCACTCCAACGACAGGAGTGAGGTAGGTGACTGAGGACGCGCTCGTCGCGCCCCAACCGGTGACGATCTCGGTGTTCCAGATGTAGGCGAGCCCCGTACTCAGCGCACCGAGAGCAAGGATGGACAGTACTACGGGTAGCTCCAGAACTACCGGCTGTAGCGCGGTGAAGGGAGCCAGCACAAGCGCGACGACGGCCCCCAGCCCTACCTGGACAAACGCCACTGACGCCGCCGGCAGGCCAAGCGGGCTGATGAAGCGGCGGATCCAGACGAATCCGATGCCATAACACGCCGTGGCACCAAGGCACATCAGCTGCCCGGCCAGTTCCCCGCCGCCGCTCGTTGGCGCGCCGACCGGCAGGCCGACCACCACCAGGACTCCCAGGAATCCGAGCGCCAGTCCGCCCGCTGCACGGCGTGTCAGCCGCTCGCCGGGCAAGGCGAGGATCGCAACCAGTGCGGTGAGCAGCGGCGTCGTTGCGTTGTAAATGCTGGCCAGCCCGGACGAGATCATGGTCTCCGCAGCCGCAAACAGGGTGAAGGGGACTACACAGAGAAACGCCCCGAGGACGAAAAGGTGCCCCCAGACCTTGAGTCCGCGCGGAAGGGGTACCTTGCCGCCCCAGACCACCAGGCCCAGGGTCAGCGCACCGATCAGCAGCCGACCCAGAACCACCTGACTGGGTGAAAGCCCCTCCAACGCCACCTTGATGAACAGGAAGCTGCATCCCCAGGCCAGAGCGAGGAAGGCGAAGCGCAGCACAAGGCCAAGAGTGGACGGTGGATTCATGCACCGACTCTAGCGCTGCAGGGAGAGTTCCGACTCGCGGGTTTCAGCCATCATGGTCGGGGTTTCGCGCCGGCCCTCCACCAGCCGGTACAGCACCGGAACCAGAACCAGGGTCAGCAGGGTCGAGGAGACCAGGCCACCGATGACGACGACGGCGAGCGGCTGCGAGATAAACCCGCCTTCCCCTGTCAGGCCGAGTGCCATCGGGGTCAGGGCGAACACCGTTGCCAGCGCAGTCATCAGGATCGGACGCAACCGTTGCCGGGCTCCACGGGTGATTGCGTCCGCAACGCCGAGCCCGGGCGAACCATCATGCGGGCGTCGATACTGGTTGATAAGGTCGATCAGGACGATTGCGTTTGTCACCACGATGCCCACCAGCATCAGCATGCCGATCAGCGAAGGCAGTCCCAGCGGGATCCCGGTGACCACCAGCAGCGCAATCGCTCCGGTGGCCGCGAACGGAACCGAAACGAGCAGGATCAGCGGCTGGATGAGGCTCTTGAAGGTGGCGACCATGATCACGTAAACGATTGCCACCGCCGCCCAGAGTGCGAGGAAAAGCTGCCCGAACGACTCCGCCTGCTGCTCGGACGCACCGCCCAGTGTGGCCGTCGCACCGGCGGGAAGCGTCACCCCGTCCAGCCGCTCGGTCACCGCAGCGGTGAGCGCACCCAGGTTGTCTTCCGAGGGCGTGATGGAAATCTGTGCCGTACGTTCACCGTTGGAACTGGTGATCGTGAGGGGAACCTGCACTTCCTCGACCGTCGCCACGTCCGTCAGCGGTACCGGTCCGGCAGGAGTCGGAACCGAGAGATTGCGCAGTTGGTCGATGCCGGTGATCTCGGTCCCTTCCCCGATGAGGATGGGATAGTCGGTGGCCTCCAGACGGACCGAGCCACCGGGGATGGCGCTGATGTTGCCTCCCAGCAACGCGCCGATCTGCCCTTCGGTGAGACCCGCGCGTACTGCCGCGGCGCGGTCCACACTCACCTGGATCTGTGGCTGTGCGGATGCCAGGTTGGACGTAATGTCCCGCGCTCCCGGTACCCCCTCCAGAGCGCCGACGACGGCGTCACTGGCCTCGGCCAGAATGTCCGGCTCCGGCGCGGTGATGTCGATGTCCACGGTGCTGGAGGTGCCGAAGCCGCCCTGTTGGCTGGATAGGGAAATGTTTCCCGCGTCTTCGAGTTCATTGAGCGCGGCGCGGACGTCATTCTGGAGTTGTTGCTGGTCCGCGTCCTCCTCGGTGGTCACCGTGAACTGAGCGGTGGAAGCTCCGGCTGAGAATCGTGCGCCGAGCGCTCCCGGAGCGTTGCCCACGGTTACCTGAACGTCGCGGATCTCCTCGAACCGGGACAGGACCTCCTCCACGCGCCCGGCCTCCGCTACGGTGTTCTCCACACTGGATCCCGGTTGCTGGCGCTGGGAAATGCTGAAGCTGTTCTGACCGGAGTTGCCGAGCAGGTTCGTCTGCATGAAGGGCACCAGTGCCACGGTTCCGGCAAGCACAAGGACACCCGCTACGACGGTCCACACCGGGTGGCGTTGCGTGACACGCAGGACCGGAAGGTATCCGCGCTGCAGCCAGGACCGTTGCTCCTTCTCCTCGGCCAGGTGCCGTTGCCTTGCGGCGGCCGTCTTGGGGTCCATTCCATCAGAGGAGCGGGTGGCGCGCGGCAGGAACCAGTAGGCCAGCACCGGGACGATGGTCAACGACACTGCCAGTGAGGCCAACAGTGCGATGGTGACGGTCAGCGCGAATGGACGGAAAAGCTCGCCAGCGAGGTCGCCGACAAAGGCGATGGGCGCGAAGACCGCCACCGTGGTCAGGGTAGAGGCGGTGATCGCCCCGGCCACCTCGCGGATGGCGGTGAGAATAGCCGTTCGCTTGTCCTCCCCATAGCTCAGGTGCCGCTTGATGTTTTCGATGACGACGATCGAATCGTCAACCACACGGCCGATGGCGATGGTCAGCGCACCCAGCGTCAGGATGTTGAGTGAGTAGCCCGTGGCCGCCAGTCCGATGAACGTGATCAGCAGTGACAGCGGGATGGACACGGCCGTGACCAGCGTGGAGCGTGCCGAGAGCAGGAACACCAGAATAACGACGACGGCGAAGCCAAGTCCCAGCAGTCCTTCCGTGGTGAGGTCGGCGATGGACCGCTCAATGAACGGAGCCTGGTCGAAGATGACCGTGATACTCGCTCCGTCGCCCAGTTCAGCTTCAAGCTCGGGAATCAGGGCAGTCACGGCGTTGGAGAGCGTGACGGTGTCGGCGGAAGGGACCTTAGTAACGGTCAGTGCGAGTGTCTCAACGCCGTTGGTCCGGGTGATGGAGGTGGCGTCGTCGTCGGCTATGGCCACTTCCGCAACCTCACCGATGGTTGCGGCCTCCGCCGGTGCAACGCCGTCCACCCGCTCCGAAGTCAGGATGGGAAGGTTCCGGATGTCGTCGAGGGACTCGACCGGACTCCCGGCCTGGATGGTGAGGGAGCGTTCGCCCTCTTCAAGCGTGCCGATGGGGAACAGCTCGCCGTTGTTCTCCAGTGCGTCCACGATGTCACCGACGGCGACTCCACGCTCGGCAAGATCGCCGTCCCGCGGCAGGATGGAGATGTGCTGTTCCGCGCCGCCGGTGATCTCAGCGCTGCGGACGCCTTCAACCTTCTGCAGCCGCGGCACGGTCAGCCGTGCAAGTTCCTCGCCCAACGTGCTGAGCGGCTGATCCGAGGACACTGCCATGAACACCACGGGCAGGTCATTGATGCTGCCGGCCAGGGACTGGGGCTCGACCTCCTCGGGGAGGACAGGACGGACCGTGGAAATGGCTCGGTCCACCTGGGCGCGTGCCCGGTCAAGGTCGGTGCCGTAGGCGAACATAAGGCTGACCGTTGAAACGCCGTTGCGGGACGTCGCCGATGACGACTCCAGCCCCTCCACACCGCTCAGCGCGCTTTCCAGGGGCTCGCTCACCTGCTTGTCCAGGTACTCAGGGCTGGCGCCGGGCAGGGAGGACACCACGGTGACCTGGGGGAACTCCAGTGAGGGGATGAGCTCCTGCTTGAGGGAGCCCATGGTGATCACCCCGAACACCGCCGCGAAGACGGTGATCAGAGCGATCAGTGCGCGATTCCCCAGGGAAAGCTGCGCCAAACGGAACATTGGTTCTGCCTTCTGCGGGCAACCAGTCCTGGCGGCGCCGCTGTCTACTTGAGTCCCAGGACCTCGTCGGTCATTGACAGGATGTCATCAGCCAGAGACTCATTCTCGTTGAGTTTCGTGCCGTAGCCAGGGATCATTTCCTTCAATTTGGGCTCCCAGGCAGCAAGCTGACCGGGGAAGCATCGGCGGATCAGCTCGATCATGATCGGTGCCGCCGTTGATGCGCCAGGGGAAGCACCCAGGAGGGCGCCGACAGTACCGTCTGCCGAGGTGATGACCTCGGTGCCGAACTGCAGGACGCCGCCCTTGCCGGGCGCCTTCTTGATGACCTGTACACGCTGCCCGGCGGTAATCAGTTCCCACCGGTTACCGTCAGCAGAAGGGACGAACTCGTTGAGGTACTCGTTCTTCGCTTCACGCTTTTTGAGGACCTCGCTGATGAGGTACTTGGTCAGCGGGATATTGTCCTTGCCGACAGCGAGCATCGGCACGAGGTTGGACGGGCGGATGGACGAAGGCAGGTCCAGCAGCGATCCGCGCTTCAGGAACTTGGTGGAGAAGCCTGCATAGGGGCCGAACAACAGGGAACGCTCACCGTTGACATACCGGGTGTCCAGGTGCGGGACCGACATGGGCGGAGCTCCGACCGATGCCTGCCCGTACACCTTCGCGTTGTGCTGGTTGACGGTGTCCGGATTGGTGCAGCGAAGGAACTGTCCCGAAACGGGGAATCCTGCGAAGCCGCGTCCCTCCGGAATACCGCTTTTCTGCAGCAGGTGCAGCGCGCCACCGCCGGCTCCGATGAACACGAAGCGCGTGTTGACGGTGGAGGACTGGCCGGTCGCGCGGTTGCGCACCGTCACGTCCCAGCGGTTCTGAGAGGTCTTGGAGAGGTTGGTGACGTCGTGTCCGTAGCGGAGGTCGACGTCGTTCTCGCCAAGGTAACTCGTGAGACTGCGGGTAAGCGCGCCGAAATCGACATCGGTTCCGCCGGCGACCCGGGAAGCAGCAACCTGCTGCGACGGGCTGCGGTCCTTCACGAGCAGCGGCGCCCACTCGGCGATGGCGGAGTGGTCCGTGGCGAACTCGATGGACTTGAAGAGCGGCTGTGCGCGGAGGGCTTCATACCGGCGGCGGAGGTACTCCACATTGCCTTCGCCCCACACAAAGCTCATGTGCGGAACGGCGTTGATGAAGCTGCCGGGGTCACCCAGGTGGCCGTTCGAGACCATGTGCGCCCAGAACTGCCGGGAGATCTGGAACTGCTCGTTGATGGCGATGGCCTTGGCCGGATCCACTGAGCCGTCCCTCGCCGCGGGGGAGTAATTCAGTTCGCAGAGAGCTGCATGGCCGGTTCCGGCGTTGTTCCAAGGGTCGGAGCTTTCCAGCCCTGCACGGTCCAGCCTCTCAAAGAGGCTGATGCTCCAGTCGGGCTGCAGCTGCTTGAGGAACGCACCAAGGGTTGCGCTCATGATTCCGCCGCCAATAAGAACGACGTCAGTGTGGTTCGCGGGCTTTCCCGCCTGGCTGTCAGCAGTCACGATGGGTCTCCAATAGCAAGGGCGCTAGCCCTAGAAGCGTAGCCTCTGGGAGAGGGGTTCCCTAAATTGGAAAGGCCTCCCGGGGCGTGATCCTTGTCCCAGTTCACGCGCCCTGACATTCACGCTGCTCAGTCCCGCGCTTCGGGCGTCGGCTGCTCGACTTCGGCGAGGTCGATCATGTTGAACACCTCGTGCATCACGGGGCTCACCGGATAACTGAGCACTTTGGGGGAGACCACCGCGGCCGAGATAGGAAAGGCCAGAGGGACGGCCGGGATATCGACGGCGATGCTCTCGTTGATGTCCCGGTACGCGGCCGTCCGGTCCTCTCCGTTCGGCAGCGTGACAGCGCGGGCGATCTTGCTGAACAGCTGGCTGTCGCGGAACGCGAACTCCTCGCTGTAATCGCTGAAGAGCTCGCCGACGAATGTGTCCGGATCCTGATAGCTTCCGCTCCACCCGAGCAGGTGGAAGGCGCGTGCGTCGTCATTCTGGACAGTCTCGATATAGCCTTCGGACCACTCGGTGGGCACGGGCTGGATATTGAAGCCGGCTGCGGTGAGCTGCCGGCTCAACTCGGCATAGACCTTCTCCGGGGAGGAAAGGTAGGGGCGCGAGACGTTGCGGGGGTAGTGGAAGGGGAGGGGCTCGCCGTCGTAGCCTGCCTCCGCGAGCAGTTCCTTCGCTCGTTCCGGGTTGTAGTCGTATTCGGTCAGCTCATCGTTGGTGACGCCGAGTTTGGGCGGAGTGAACTGGTTCGCGGGACTTGTGCCGTTGAGGAAGCGGCCCTCGATCAGGGCCTGCTTGTCCACAGCATGGGCGACTGCCTGCCTGAACAGTACGTCGTCGACGCCGGGGAAATCCTGGTTCATACCGAGGTAGAGGACCGAGTAGGGGTCGCGCTGAAGAATCTGCTGTCCCTGACGGGCGAGTTCCGCTGCGTTATCGACCGTGACGAGGTCGTATCCGTCGATCTCCCCCCGGAGCAGGGCCCGCAGCCTCGCGTCGGTGTGGGGGAGGGTGCGGAAAGTCACCGTCTGTATCTCGCCCGGGGTGCCCCAGTACTCCTCGAAAGCGCTGAGGGTCACCTCGCCCTCCGACCACGCCTCGAAGGTGAACGGTCCCGTGCCCACGGGGCTGAGGGCAAATTGGGAGAGCCGCCTGCCGTCCTGTTCCACGGTCAGCTGGTTGGCATTGAGCTCCTCGAGGGCCTTGGGCGAGGCTATTCCGAACGCCGGCAGCGCGAGGGCCGGAATGAAGGATGTCAGCCGCCCGGTCAGCTGGATGAGCACCCGGTGTTCCCCGAGCGGCCGGCAGGAGTCATAGAGTGACTCCTCGGGAGCGTCGGAGAAGGCCTTGAACACGGACTTGAAAGCGATCGATGCGTCGAGTTCCCGCGTTTCCGGCGGCATCGTGTACCAGCGCTCGAAGTTCGCGCAGACAGCCTCCGCGTTGAATGGCTCGCCGTCGTGAAAGACGACGTCCTCCCGCAGCTCAAACGCATAGGCGCGGCCTTCGTCGCGTTCCTCCCACGATGTGGCCAGCAGGGGTGCCGGTTCCGACGTGAGGGGATCAATTCCGACCAAACCCTCCAGCATCTGGCGCGTGATGCGGTAGGACTCGGTGTCGGCGACGAGTGCCGGGTCAAGGCCCGCAGGGTTCGCAGCGGTACCGAAAGTGAACGTGCCGGTGGTGGTGTCTTCCACGGGGACCGGGGCTGCCGACGTGGCCGCCGCCGTCGTCGTCGGTGTGGGCGCCGGGGTAGCAGCGGTGCACGCAGTCAGGCCGAGCACCGTTGCCGCAGCAAGCGGACGCAGCAGGGACGCCGGCACATTACGACGGCGGTGCATGGGGCTCGCTGGCATGGTCTCCTCGGGCGCGGGTGCAGTAGGCAGTGACTGCGGACGGAGTTTCCAGTGTAGGTCACAGGGCTGGCCGCAGCCTGAGAACCAAGTGGCCGGCGGCCAAGGAAAAGGCGGGTATCCGCACCGGAATGCAGATACCCGCCTTCGGTCCCTGAACCTGATTAGAGGAGTCGGATCAGGGAGTCATGAGGGGATTGCTCCCCATCTGCGCACAGCGCTGGCTACTCAGCCGGCGGCATCAGGATGGCATCGATGAGATAGACAGTGGCATTGGCGGTCTGAACGCCACCGCAGATGACCGCTGCGCCCTCTTCGCCGACGGTGATTGCATCGCCTTCACCCTCAACCATCAGCTCGGCGCCGTTGACTGTGGTGTGGGTGCCTGCAACCTCATCGGGAGCGAGCTGGCCCTCGACAACGTGGTAGGTCAGGATGCCCTGCAGCAGATCCGCGTCCGTCTGCAACGACTCGACCGTAGCCGCATCAAGTGCCTCGAAGGCCTCGTCAACCGGTGCAAACACTGTGAACTCGCCGCCGTTCAGAGTGTCAACCAGGTCAACATCAGGATTGAGCTCGCCCGATACAGCAGCCGTCAGCTGGGTCAGCAGGGGGTTGTTGGAAGCTGCGGTGGCGACCGGGTCCTGAGCCATTCCTGCAACCGAACCGTCGCCCTCGGGCACCTGCTCGGCGTATCCTTCACAGCCAGGTCCAACGAGGTTGGCTGCGGGGTCCATCGCCTCGTCGGAGGCCTCGCTTGTCATCTCCTCCGTTGCCTCGGCAGTTGACTCGGTTGTTGTCGACTCCGTCGTTTCCGTATCGCTGCTGGCGGTTCCTTCGCCGCCGCCGCATGCTGCCAGGCCGAACATGGCCACAGCCGCGACACCGAGTACGGAGAGGTTCCTGCTCTTCAGAAGTCCCATTACATTTCTCCTTAATTCATACCGACCCGTTCGGCAAACCCGACGGTCCGAAATACCGGACGAACATCGTGTCGATGTCTCACGTCTAGTTCGGGTGAGGGATGAGAGTGGATGGGTGGTCGATACAGAAACTTCCGGACAGCCTCTGGGCCGGTCGTTAAATGGATCAGCCCTCCACCAGTGGTGGAGGGCTGATCGCCCCGGGGTGAGCCGGACGAGCATTTCGCTGTGCGCAAGGGGGGACTCGAACCCCCACGTCCGAAGACACTGGAACCTAAATCCAGCGCGTCTGCCAATTTCGCCACTCGCGCGGGCTGCCGGCCGGCCGAAGCCGTCCAACGCACGATCCATTGTACTCAGGTCGAACGTCGTTCAGTCCTCCGGTTACGGCCGTAGCCGAAGTCAGCTGATTCCGAGGTCACGCCGCAGTTTGGCGACATGACCGGTGGCCCTGACGTTGTACTGGGCCAGCGCGACCTGACCGGATCCGTCGACGACGACCGTTGACCGGATGAGGCCCTCGTAGGTCTTCCCGTAATTCTTCTTCTCGCCCCAGGCTCCCCAGGCTTCCGCCACGGCATGGTCGGGATCTGACAGTAGGGGAAAGGTGAGCTCCTCTTTCTCGCTGAAGGAGCGCAGTTTGGTTTCCCCGTCCGGTGAAATGCCGATCACCCTGTAACCTGCGGAAGCGAGCGATGCGAGACTGTCGCGGAAATCGCAGGCCTGCGTCGTGCACCCGGGTGTAGCCGCTGCAGGGTAGAAATAGACAACGACGTTCTCGCCGGCGAAGTCGCCTAGCGATACGGTGGAACCGTCCGCCGATGTGAGCGTGAAGTCGGGAGCGCGGTCCCCGGTCTGAAGTCGTTCTGCCATGTGAGTCTCTCTCTTCGGTCTCAATTGTGCATCAGCCGTGTGGCTCTCCGGATTTGCGGCCAAGCCCCCGCTATCATATGTGGGTGGATTTGAAGGTCCCCCAAGAGAACCGCACAGGGCGGCGTGGGGCGGAAGGAAGTTTTCAGCTGATGCCGGATCTCGAGCAATGGCCTACAGGTCGACTACTGACGACGGCCGCTCGGTTGGTGGAGCATGCATGGAATGAGCGTCTGGTTTCCATCGGCGTCACGCACGCCGGTGTGATAGCCCTCGGCGTATTGGAGTCGCAGGGTGCCATGACTCAGGCCAACCTCGCCCAGATGGTGCGTGTGCAGGCCCAGACCATGGGCAAAACCTTGTCACGTCTGGAATCACGCGGACACATCGCGCGGGTTCGCAGCGAGGTTGATCGTCGCAGCCACGCGGTCTCGATCACACCAGCCGGCCGCCGTGCCCTGGCCGAAGCGCAGGACGTCGAGCGCACGCTTATCGCCGGCGAAGGACTTGTGTCGAACGAACTCCGATCCCATCTTCAGGGAGTTATCCGGGATCTCGGCGCACCGCGCTGGAGCTGGGAGACTGCTGCACCCGGTGCAGGTGTACCAGAGGTGGTCGTAACAGGATCCACCACCGGTTCCGGCGTCTGATTCGTCGCGCCGACGGGGGACGTGACAGTCCGCACCCCGTGCACGCTCATCTCCTGGAGGCGGCAGGTTGATCCGGCCGCCTCTTTCATTTCCGGCGGTGGGGCAGGGCGGTAGGGAACATCGCCGGACAACAAAGAATCCTCCCGTCGGACCATGTCCGACGAGAGGATTCTTTCCCTGTGCACCCCCCGGGACTCGAACCCGGAACCCATTGATTAAGAGTCAATTGCTCTGCCAGTTGAGCTAGAGGTGCCTGCGAAATTCGGTTCAACCGCCCTCCGCAACAGCACTAAACTCTACCAGCACTTTGGCGAAATGTTTAAATCGCGGCACTGAATGTGAGCTACTGCATCTCGACCTGCAGAATCCGGGATCCGTTGCCCTCATTGGTGGCGATCAGCAACCCGTCGTCTGGACCGGCGATGGTGTCCCGCAGCCGTCCATAGGCGCTGTCAAAGAAGCTGACCGGTTCCTCGGCGAAACCGTCGGACAACGGAACCTTCCATAGCCGTTCGCCCCGCAGCCCCCCGACGTAGGCAATGTCCCCGACAATGGCCAGACCGCTGGGGGAGGACGTCGCTGTGGACGGCCAGACCACCTGGGCGTCAATGAAGTTGTTGTTGCCGGGCGCTCCTGTGACGGTCGGCCACCCATAGTTGCCGCCGGGCACGATGAGATTCAGTTCGTCATCGCGATCGGGTCCGAACTCGCTCGCCCACAGCCGATCCTCGGAGTCCCAGGCGAGCCCCTGCACGTTGCGGTGACCGAGCGAGTACACGGCAGTGCCGAAGGGATTGCCGGGCGCGGGCTCCCCCTGGGCGGTCACCCGGAGAATTTTCCCACCCAAGCTTGCCTGGTCCTGTGCGTTTCCGGCCTCGGCGGCGTCGCCTGTGCCGATATACAGGTAACCGTCGGGCCCGAACTTGATTCGACCCCCGTTATGGATGTTCGCCTTGGGGATCCCGGTCAGCACCTCCTCAAGGCCGCTGAGACCACCCTCCTCCTCATAGGCCATGCTCACTACTCGGTTATCGGCTGCGCTGGTGTAGTAAAGGAACACCCGCTGCTCCTCGGCAGAGCCGGGAGCGACAGCGATTCCCAGAAGGCCGCCCTCGCCACCTGCGGCGATGGCGTCCTCAACGACCCCGACTACCTCGACCCTGCCGTCCCGGATGCGTTTCACTTCCGCGCTGTCCCGCTCTGTGACGAGCAGGCTCCCGTCCGGCAGGAGCGCCATTCCCCACGGAAGTGCGAGCCCGCTCGCGACGTTGCCCGTGACCGTCGGTTCGGCCGGTGGCGGATCCGGTTCGGGGACGGGCGCTTGTGAAGCGGACGGGGGAGGCCCGGACTGCTGCACGATCGGAGCGGGCTCGGCTCCGCCGTCGCATGCAGTTAATCCGGTGAGAAGAACGGCTACTACGGCCATACCTGTGCAGTGTCGGCGGGATACGACCGGGCGGTGCATTGGTCAGTACTTCCGGTGCGGGGTGGGAACGACCGTCTCCCCGGAGGTCATGCTCCACTCATCCGCGCGACCGGCGGTATGAGCAGGCACCGGTGATGGAGCATCCGCAGACGTGAGCGCGCCTGAGGTGGATCGGGGCGCGGAATCGGTTCCGGAGCGGCTCAGATGCCGGAGAACCGTTAGTGCCACAGCGAGAAGAAGCAGGGCCCAGAGTGCCGGGTCCAGCCGGTCGTCCCGCTTGTCCTGCCGCGCGGCCCGCATGACTAGAACGTTACGACCACCGAAAACCGCTGTCCATACCGGCGCGTTTAGGCTGATTCCATGACACCTCCTGCCATTCGTACTGTTTCCGTGCCCGACCGCGATCTTCTGGACGCACTGCAGCCGGCGCCCGGCGGTCTGGACCTTGTCGTGTGGGACTTCAAGGATGCGCCGGTGGGTGCGGATCTGGAAGACATCGACGTCGCGATACTGCCCTATATGCAGCGGGGAGATCTTAGTGACCAGCTGCAGTCCGCTCCGGCGCTCAAGTTGGTCCAGACGCAGTCCACCGGGTACGAGGGCGTGGCGGAGATGGCCGGGGACGGCGTCGCGGTGTGCAGCGCCGCTGGAGTCCACGCAGCGGCTACGGCGGAGATGGCCGTTGGACTGGCCATCGCATCGCTTCGCGGCATCGATGTGGCGGTGCGCAACCAGCGGGAGGGCCAGTGGAAGCCGGCTCGTTATCCGGGGCTGGCTGACCGCAGCGTCCTGCTGCTCGGAGTCGGCGGGATCGGAGAGGAGATCGCCAAGCGCCTCGACCCGTTCGAGGTCGAGCTCACAAGGGTGGGCAGCACTGCACGTTCTGATGAACGGGGACAGGTCCACGGCAGCGACGAACTTGTTGAACTGGCCGCCCGTCACGACGTGCTGATCGTTATCACACCGCTGTCTGACTCGACGCGCGGCCTGGTGGGGCGCGAGGTCCTGGCCGCGTTGCCGGACGGCGCACTCGTAGTGAATGTGGCACGGGGCCCCGTGGTGGATTCGGAGGCCCTGACGGCAGAAGTCGTCAGCGGAAGGCTCCGCGCCGCGGTCGACGTATTCGATCCCGAGCCGATTCCCGCAGGGCACCCGCTGTGGAGCGCCGAGAACGCGATCATCACCCCCCATAACGGCGGAAATACGGGCGCATTCTGGCCGCGGATCGTTCGGCTGCTGCGGCGGCAGCTCGAAGCACTGGCTGCGGGGCAGGAGCCCGCGAACCTCGTGGTTCGAGGCCCTTGGGGCTGAAGCCGCGGTCCCGGTTCGGGAGACGTCTGAGCGCTACGCCATCCCGATGAATGCCTGCATGAACAGTTCGAAATCAGCGCAGTCGTCTGCCTGCTCAAGCCGGAACTGCCTGTCGGAAGAGGTCCTGAGGGCCGCTTCCGCGGTAACGCCGAAACGGAACGTTCTTCCGGTGTTCGTACCTACCTCGTAATCCCCGTCCGTCAACCGGATCGCATGGGACAGGTTGGTCATGTTCAGTTCCACCGGAACGCCTCCGCCCGTGAGGGTCTGGCCGTTGACGGGCGCCACCATGAGCTCGGCGGGTTGCCAGCGGTAACCGATGACGTAGTATCTGGGCCGATTGATGCGCGCACCGTGCGCATCCCTGCCCTCGCGCCGCTCATTCGCGGCGAAGACCAGGTTGTAATCGCCATAGTTCGGGATCTGGGAATCGAAAATTCCCCGCAGTATGGTCTTCAGGGCGTCGCTTCCGGACTCGTCGTGGAGATCGTGCGGCAGCTGGGGGGTCATGTGGGAAGCCTGGGTAGGGAAAGTGCCGGCGGGATGGCTGGTCAGAATGCGGCAGCCGACGGCGGCCGCATGAAGTCCGCGCGACCACCCTACCCGAAGAACCCAGTAGCGTCCGGTTCGCTTCCTGAAGTGCGGATGTTCGACGTTGCCGAACGCTGATTGTGGTGCGTAACACGCGCGCGGGCACTTGTAACAGGTGGGTCACACGCGCGAGCCGGTGCCGGGCCGGGCCTAGACTTTGATGCATGAGCGTGGAAAGCGAAGCGAAGGTAACACCAGACATCAAGCCAAGAAGCCGTGCGGTCACCGACGGTATGGAACGCGCACCTGCCCGCGGCATGTTGCGCGCCGTGGGAATGGGCGATGATGACTTCGCCAAACCGCAGATCGGCGTAGCGAGCTCCTGGAACGAGATTACGCCCTGCAACCTTTCGCTGAACCGGTTGGCGCAGGGGGCGAAGGAGGGCGTGCACGCTGCCGGGGGCTTCCCCATGCAGTTCGGCACCATCTCGGTCTCCGACGGTATCTCCATGGGCCACGAAGGAATGCACTTTTCCCTCGTCTCGCGGGAGGTCATCGCCGACTCCGTCGAGACTGTGATGGAAGCGGAACGGATCGACGGCTCTGTCCTGCTCGCAGGCTGCGACAAGTCGCTGCCCGGCATGCTCATGGCTGCCGCCCGCCTCAACCTCTCGAGTGTTTTCCTCTACGCAGGTTCGATCATGCCCGGCTGGGTGAAGCTGGAGGACGGCACGGAGAAGGAAGTCACCCTGATTGACGCCTTTGAAGCGGTGGGTGCCTGTGCCGCCGGAAAGATGTCCAAGGGCGATCTGGACCGTATTGAACGTGCCATCTGCCCGGGCGAGGGAGCTTGCGGCGGCATGTACACCGCGAACACCATGGCCTGCATCGGCGAGGCTCTCGGCATGTCCCTCCCAGGTTCCGCCGCACCGCCGTCGGCCGATCGCCGCCGCGACGAATTCGCCCGGAAGTCCGGCGAGGCCGTGGTCAACCTGCTGCGCCGCGGCATCACGGCCCGCGACATCATGACCAAGGAGGCATTCGAGAACGCCATCGCGGTCACCATGGCGTTCGGTGGCTCCACCAACGCGGTGCTTCACCTGCTGGCCATCGCCCGGGAGGCGGAGGTGGACCTCACGCTCGATGACTTCAACCGCATCGGCGACCGGATCCCCCACCTCGGGGACCTGAAGCCCTTCGGTCGGTACGTCATGACCGATGTCGACAAGATCGGCGGTGTGCCCGTCATCATGCGTGCGCTCCTGGACGCAGGCCTCCTGCACGGTGATGTGCTCACCGTGACCGGCAAGACCCTCGCCGAGAACCTCGAGTCCATCAATCCGCCGGACCTTGACGGCAAGATCCTGCGCGCAATGGATAACCCGATCCACAAGACGGGCGGCATCACCATCCTCCACGGCTCCATGGCTCCGGAAGGTGCGGTCGTGAAGAGTGCCGGCTTCGATGCGGACGTCTTCGAAGGCACCGCGCGTGTCTTCGAGCGGGAGCAGGGCGCGCTCCAGGCACTGGCAGCAGGCACCGTCAAAGCGGGCGACGTCGTCGTTATCCGCTACGAGGGGCCCAAGGGTGGACCGGGGATGCGGGAGATGCTTGCCATCACCGGCGCCATCAAGGGTGCAGGCCTCGGCAAGGACGTGCTCTTGCTGACCGACGGCAGGTTCTCCGGCGGCACCACCGGGCTGTGCATCGGGCACGTGGCGCCGGAGGCTGTCGACGGCGGCCCGATTGCCTTCGTCAAGGACGGTGACAGGATCCGGGTGGACATCCCCAACAGGACCTTCGACCTGCTGGTCGAACCGGAGGAACTCGAGAACCGGAAGGTCGGCTGGGAGCCGCTGCCCGCGCGTTACACCCGGGGAGTGCTTGCGAAGTACTCGAAGCTGGTGCACTCGGCATCCGAGGGCGCGTACTGCGGTTAGTTCGGCGCCGGTTATTGCTTTGCAGGAGGATGACGACGGCGGCTGCGTGCCGCCGTCGTCACCATCGGTTAGTGTCCAATAACTGGAACGGGTGTCCACATGGTGAGACACCGGGAGGCTCTGTTGACACTGTCGGCGGGGGAGTGAAAACTACAGGTATGCAGCACGTATCCGTAGTCCTAGTTACCAGGCGCGTGGCCTAAAGCCCCGACTGGTACTCCTACGTCACGCGCAAACCCCTCGCAGAGCCCACCAGGCTGAGGGGTTTTTTTGTTCCCACCGAACACGAAGCGCAGCACATTTGCGCAGCGATCACGCTGTGCTGGATACAAAGGAAGTTCAAGGATGTCCAAGGGATCGCCCATCAGCCCAGCGCTGATGGCAGCCAAACAGCCCGCTCCGGCGGCCCCCGTCCAGCAACCGGGTAGGGACGCAGCAACGGGCACCGCTCAGGTCAGTCCCGTCCTGGGGCCCAACCGGGTGGTGCCGCCCACTCAGATGTCCGGGTCCCAGGCGATCGTACGCGCCCTCGAAGAACTCGGCGTGGATGACATCTTCGGCCTTCCGGGCGGTGCGATCCTTCCGACCTACGACCCGCTGATGGCCTCCAGCAAGCTGCGCCATATCCTCGTTCGCCATGAGCAGGGTGCCGGGCACGCGGCTCAGGGGTATGCAATGGTCACCGGCCGGCCGGGCGTATGCATTGCCACCTCCGGTCCCGGCGCCACCAACCTGGTCACCGCAATCGCCGATGCACACATGGACTCCGTGCCCATGGTTGCCATCACCGGCCAGGTATCCAGCGCCGTGATCGGATCCGATGCGTTCCAGGAAGCGGACATCGTCGGCATTACCATGCCGATCACAAAGCATTCCTACCTGGTGACGAAGGCACAGGACATCCCCAGGGTCCTGGCCGAGGCATTCCACATTGCGAGCACCGGCCGTCCCGGGCCCGTGCTGGTGGACATCGCCAAGGATGCGCAAGTCGGGCCAATGACTTTCTCGTGGCCGCCGAAGGTGGATATCCCCGGTTACCGCACCGTTGTCCGCGGACACTCCAAGCAGGTCCGTGAGGCCGCGCGCCTCATCATGGCTTCGGAACGTCCTGTGTTCTACGTGGGCGGCGGCGTCATCAAGGCACACGCCGCTGCGGAACTGCTGGAACTTGCGGAGCTCCTCGGTGCACCGGTGGTCACCACCCTCATGGCCCGCGGAGTTTTTCCGGACTCCCACCCGCAGCACGTCGGGATGCCCGGCATGCACGGCTCGGTATCCGCGGTGACGGCGCTGCAGCAGTCCGACCTGCTGATCACGCTCGGCGCGCGCTTCGATGACCGCGTAACCGGTGTACTCGCGAGCTTCGCGCCCGGAGCCAAGGTCATCCATGCAGACATCGATCCGGCCGAAATCTCCAAGAACCGGACGGCCGACGTGCCGATCGTCGGCTCGGTCAAGGAGATCATTCCGGAGTTCACGGCCGCCCTGCGCGAGCAGTTCGCCTCCGCCGGCGCACCGGATTTCAGCGCCTGGTGGACCGTGTTGAACCGCCTGCGGGACAGCTATCCGATCGGGTTCACGCAGCCCGAGGACGGTCTCTCCGCTCCGCAGCACGTGATCCAGCGCATCGGCGAGCTGACCGGACCCGAAGCTGTCTACGCAGCCGGCGTCGGGCAGCACCAGATGTGGGCAGCCCAGTTCATCAAGTACGAGCGTCCTCACGCCTGGCTGAACTCGGGCGGTCTGGGCACCATGGGCTACGCAGTACCCGCGGCCATGGGAGCGAAAGTGGGCAACCCGGACCGCGTGGTGTGGGCGATCGACGGTGACGGTTGTTTCCAGATGACCAACCAGGAACTCGCGACCTGCGTCATCAACAACATCCCGATCAAGGTCGCGGTCATCAACAACTCGTCTCTGGGCATGGTGCGTCAGTGGCAGACCCTCTTCTACGAGGGCCGCTACTCGAACACTGACCTGAACACCGGCCACAACACCGTCCGCGTGCCTGACTTTGTGAAGCTCGCCGATGCCTACGGCTGCGCCGGGCTCCGCTGCGAGCGGGATGAGGATATCGACGCCACCATCCAGCAGGCGCTCGAGATCAACGACCGCCCCGTCGTCGTCGACTTTGTTGTCAGCCGTGACTCCATGGTCTGGCCCATGGTGCCCGCGGGTGTCAGCAACGACCTCATCCAGATCGCCCGTAACTTGACCCCGGACTGGGAGCAGGAGGACTAACAATGGCCCGTCATACCCTTTCCGTTCTGGTCGAGGACGTTCCCGGCGTCCTCACTCGCGTTGCCAGCCTTTTCGCGCGGCGCGCCTTCAATATCAACTCCCTGGCTGTCGGCCCCACGGAGGTGGCCGGGATGTCCCGGATCACCGTGGTGGTCGAAGCCGAGGGTGACCTGCTGGAGCAGGTCACCAAACAGCTGAACAAGCTCATCAACGTCATCAAGATTGTTGAGTTGGTTCCCGAATCTTCCGTGCAACGCGACCACATCCTGGTCAAGGTCCGTGCGGATGCCGCAACACGGCTGCAGGTAACCCAGGCAGCAGATCTGTTCCGTGCTTCAGTGGTTGACGTGTCCACCGACTCGTTGATCATCGAAGCCACCGGCACCGCCGAAAAGCTCTCCGCACTGCTCTCGGTGCTGGAGCCGTTCGGCATCCGCGAAATAGTGCAGTCCGGGACGCTGGCGATCAGCCGCGGCGCCAAGTCCATGAGCGACAGGGCGCTGAGAAGCGCCTAGCGGACGCGCCTCACCAGCTTTCAAGTACCCGAATCCCCGCTTGCCCACGATCGGTGGGCAGCAGAATCACATCACAGGAGAAATACAAGTGACCGAGTTGTTTTACGACGACGATGCAGACCTTTCGATCATCCAGGGCCGCACCGTGGCTGTTATCGGGTACGGCAGCCAGGGCCACGCTCACGCGCTGAGCCTCCGCGACTCCGGCGTCGACGTCCGCGTCGGTCTGAAGGAGGGCTCGAAGTCCCGCGCCAAGGCTGAAGCTGAGGGCCTCCGCGTTCTCAACGTTGCCGATGCCGTCGCAGAGGCTGACCTCATCATGGTGCTTACCCCGGACCAGGTTCAGCGCCACGTCTACGCAGACGACATTGCTCCCAATCTGCAGGCCGGCGATGCCCTCTTCTTCGGCCACGGATTCAACATCCGCTACGGCTACATCCAGCCTCCGGCCGACGTTGACGTCGCCCTCGTGGCGCCCAAGGGCCCCGGCCACATTGTGCGCCGTGAGTTTGAAGCCGGCCGCGGCGTCCCCGACCTCATTGCTGTGGAGCAGAACCCTTCGGGCAAGGCCCGTGAACTGGCGCTGTCCTACGCCAAGGCGATCGGCGGCACCCGTGCGGGCGTCATCGAGACCACTTTCACCGAAGAGACCGAAACGGACCTCTTTGGTGAGCAGGCTGTTCTGTGCGGTGGTGCATCCCAGCTCATCCAGTACGGTTTCGAGACGCTGACCGAGGCAGGTTACAAGCCTGAGGTCGCGTACTTCGAGGTACTGCACGAGCTGAAGCTCATCGTCGATCTGATGGTGGAGGGCGGCATTGCCAAGCAGCGCTGGAGCGTCTCCGACACTGCAGAGTACGGCGACTACGTCTCCGGTCCCCGCGTCATCGATCCGTCGGTGAAGGAGAACATGAAGGAGGTCCTCGCGGACATCCAGAACGGCGCCTTCGCCAAGCGGTTCATCGACGACCAGGACGCCGGTGCTCCTGAGTTCGCCAAGCTGCGCAAGCAGGGTGAGGATCACCCGATCGAGGCAACCGGCCGTGAGCTGCGCAAGCTCTTCTCCTGGATCAAGACCAACGACGACTACACCGAAGGTTCAGTCGCCCGCTGATCCATGCAGGATTGCAGGTGACGGCCGGACCGGCGGAGCTTTTCGCCGGTCCGGCCGTTCCTCTGTGTGGCGGTTGTCTCATCTGGCCTCGGGAACGGGTAATAAAGCGGGCCCGCCAGCGCTGCGACCTACACTTAACGAAACTCCCAGCACGACACTTCGAACATCTCTGCCCAACGCACTGCGAAGGATCTCCCGTGGAAAAACCAGTAGTTCTCCTTGCTGAAGAACTCTCGCCGGCAACCGTGGACGCCCTCGGACCGGATTTCGAAATCCGCCAGACCGACGGAGCCGACCGGACCAAGCTGCTCGCCGCCATCGCCGACGTGGACGCGATCCTCGTTCGTTCCGCCACCCAGGTGGACGCTGAGGCAATCGCTGCGGCTCCCAAACTGAAGGTCATCGCCCGTGCAGGCGTGGGGCTGGACAACGTTGACATCAAGGCAGCCACACAGGCCGGCGTGATGGTGGTCAACGCACCGACCTCCAACATCATTTCGGCAGCCGAACTCACCGTCGGCCACGTGCTGAGCCTCGCCCGGCACATCCCGCAGGCCAGCGCAGCCCTTAAGGGCGGGGAATGGAAGCGCTCGAAGTACTCGGGTATTGAGCTGTATGAGAAGAAGGTCGGCATCATCGGCCTCGGACGCATCGGTGCCCTCGTTGCAGCGCGGTTGCAGGGATTCGGTACCGAGATCCTCGCCTATGACCCCTACATCACCTCCGCCCGGGCGGCACAGTTGGGTGTCCAGCTTGTCACCCTGGACGAGCTCCTGGCTGAATCCGACTTCGTCACAATTCATATGCCGAAGACCCCGGAGACCGTCGGCATGCTTGGAGCCACTGCGTTCCAGAAGATGAAGAACACCGCCTATGTGGTGAATGTTGCCCGCGGGGGACTGGTGGACGAGGACGCGCTCTACACCGCACTCAAGGAAGGCCAAATCGCGGGCGCGGGCGTGGATGTGTTCGTGAAGGAGCCCAGCACCGACCTGCCGTTCTTCGAGATGGACAATGTGGTGGTGACGCCCCACCTCGGTGCGTCCACCGAGGAAGCCCAGGAGAAGGCGGGAATCTCCGTAGCGAAGTCGGTCCGTCTTGCGCTGGCCGGCGAGCTCGTGCCCGACGCCGTCAATGTCGCCGGCGGCGTCATTGCACCGGAGGTGCGTCCCGGCATCCCGCTGATCGAGAAGCTCGGCCGTATCTTCACCGCGCTGACCCACGATTCCCTTACCCAGATCGAGGTCGAGGTGGCAGGCGAGATCGCGTCACTTGATGTGAAGGCGCTCGAACTGGCGGCACTCAAGGGTGTATTCACCGACGTCGTGTCCGAACAGGTCTCCTATGTCAACGCGCCGGTCCTTGCTGAGCAGCGGGGAATCAACACCCGACTGGTGACATCAGAACAGTCCGACGAGTACCGCAACGTACTGACCATCCGCGGCGCACTCTCGGACGGGTCCCAGATCTCGGTCGCCGGCACCCTCACCGGACCGAAGCAGATCCAGAAACTCGTCGGTGTCAACGGCTATGACCTCGAAATCCCGATCAGCGAGCATCTCCTGGTGATCCTGTACCAGGACCGGCCGGGAGTTATCGGTACGCTCGGTCAGGTCCTCGGGGAACGCGGGATCAACATCGCCGGCATGCAGGTCGCCCGCAACAAGGAGGGTGGCCAGGCGCTGTCGCTTCTCACCGTGGACAGCTCCGTGCCCCAGGACGTGCTGGAAAGCCTCAAGGAAGCCATCGGTGCATCCGTCGCCCGCGAGGTGGACCTGCAGGACTAATCCCGCCCGACCGTTCACAAAGGCGGCGCCCGCACGAATTTCGTGCGGGCGCCGTCGTATTTTAAGCCGATGTCGTGCAAGCAGAGCTGATGCGGAGCCGGGTGCCGAAGATCAGGGCATGGGCAGCCACGCCAACGTCGCCTCCACCGCTTCGCGCGGGAGGGGGCCAAACTCGCGCGAGTCGATGGACTCCGCGCGGTTGTCACCCAGGACAAAAACGTGACCGTCGGGGACAGTAACCGGGCCGAAGTACGTGCCGTCGATCCTCGAATGGTCAACGAAAGGCTCCGGCACCGCCTTCCCGTCTATATAGAGCCGCGCGTCCTCGATGGCGACGGTCTGGCCGCCCACGGCCACCACCCGCTTCAGCACTGTGTCGGTCCCGGCTGGATTGTGGAATGCCACCAGGGAGCCCTGAACCGGGTCACCATGGCGATAGAGCAGAACGATGCTTCCCTCGCGGACGGTCGGTTCCATGCTCGACGACGAGACCCAGAGCGGCTCGATCACCCAGATTCGCAGTGCAAGGAGCAGGAACGCCGCGCCGATAAATACCGCAAGCGAGCGGTGCCCGAAGCCGTGCGCCGGCGGCTTGCGTGCCGAGATCACCACGTGGCTACCCATGCTGTTGCGCTCCCAGGCTCGGTTCATTCGTCTACCTTCGAATCGTGCCCCGGGCTGCTTGGGGAAACCCTGATGCCTCCAAGAAATTCATAACGCTCGTGCGGGATTCTTGCGACACCGGCGGGACTCCGTCGGCATCGGTCTTGGGAGGCATTATGGGAACCGCACACAATCCACCGGCGGAGCACTCGCTTGCACAGAAGCGGGCAGTGTTTCCATTCCGGCGCACACTGGCCGCGCTCACCTCACTGGTGATGCTCACGGGCATCGGCCTGCCTTTGGTCGCAGGTCCCGCGCAGGCGGCGCCGGTGGGCCAGGGATTCAAGGTAACGACCTCGGACCTGGCGTTCATTCTGCGCCAGATCAAAATCGCTGAAGCTCACGTCCGCAACACCACGTCCGAGACGGGCCCCTGCGGCGCCCTGCTTGGCATCGCACCTGATCAGGTGCCCGGCCCCCTGGTCTCCTACGGTCTGCGGACCGTGGACGGATCCTGCAACAACTTGCAGGAAGGACGCGATGATTTCGGGGGGTCGAACCGTCTCTTCCCCCGCCTCACTACACCGGAATACCTGGACGCTGACGACGGCGCCATCATCCGCCAGCCCGGTCCCACCACCTACAACGGCGTAGGTAACGTGGTTGACTCCGACCCGCGCGTGATCAGTAACCTCATTGTCGACCAGACCTCCGGCAACCCCGCGGCAATCTCGGCCGCGCAGTATCCCACCCGCACGCAGAGCGGCGCCGACAGCGTGGTGCCGTGCAAGGAAGACGGCACTCCCGCCGGTTGCGTGCCCGCCGGTGAAACCCTCTTCATCCCGAACATCACCACCGACGTCGGCCTTTCGCCTCCCTACAACGGACTGTTCACCATCTTCGGGCAATTCTTTGACCACGGCCTTGACCTTCTCAACAAGTCCGGCAGTTCGGTGTTCATCCCGCTGCAGGCTGATGACCCCCTGATCCCCGGACCGAACGGCAAGCTTGGCGATGCAGACGACCTTCCTCCCCGCCAGCGCTTCATGGTCCTCACCCGGGCGACCAACCAGCCCGGCGAGGACGGCAAACTCGGTACCGCCGACGACATCCGCGAAGCAACTAACCGCACCGGCCCACTGGTGGACCAGTCACAGACCTACAGTTCCGACCCCTCCCACCAGGTCTTCCTGAGGGAGTACGCCAACAACGCCGAGGGCCGGCCGGTCACCACCGGGGCACTCCTGTCATCGGCCGATGACGGCATGGGAACGTGGGCGCTGCTCAAGGCACAGGCGGCTGAGAAGCTGGGCCTGCAGCTCTCGGACATGGACGTGCACAGCGTGCCGATGATCGCCGTCGACCCTTATGGAAAGTTCCTTCCCGGACCTGCCCGGGGGCTCCCGCAGTACGTCACCCCGGACGGCATGGTCGAGGGCAACACCGCCGCTCCCGTACCGGTGCCGGCAAATGCACTCCGCGTCAACGAAGCGTTCCTCGACGACATCGCTCACCTGGCCGTTCCGGCGGCAGGCAAGACGGCCGACGCCGACACCGTGATCAACGCACCCGGTGCACCGACTCCCACCACCTATGACAACGAGATGCTCGATACCCACGCGGTCGCCGGTGACGGCCGCGTCAACGAGAACGTCGCGCTGACCATGGTTCACCAGGTGTTCCACTCGGAACACAATCGCCTGCTCGAGGACATCAAAGCCACGCTGACGGCTGACACCTCCGCCCGCGGCGTTGCTGCTCTGGCCGAGTGGAAGAGCACCGCAGGTGCCGACGGCTGGAATGGTGAGCGCCTCTTCCAGGCCGCCCGCTTCGTCAATGAAATGGAATACCAGCACCTTGCATTCGAGGAGTTCGCCCGCAAGGTGCAGCCGCTGATCGAGCCTTTCGCGAACTACCACGACGACGTCGACCCGGCCATCACCGCTGAATTCGCCCACGCCGTCTACCGCTTCGGCCACTCGATGCTTACCGACACGGTTTCCAGGAGCAATGCTGCCGGATCCACCAGTGATGTTCCGTTGCTGGACGTCTTCCTGAATCCGCCGGCCTATTACGACGGCGGCGGCGGCACCAGGCTGTCCCCGAAGGAAGCAGCCGGTTCGATTGCGATGGGCATGTCAGACCAGGTCGGCAACGAGCTCGATGAGTTCGTGACCGATACCTTGCGGAACAACCTGCTGGGATTGCCCCTGGACCTCGCTGCGATCAATATCGCCCGGGCCCGCGAGACCGGCATTCCGTCGCTGAATAACCTGCGCAGCCAGATCTACAACAAGACCAATGACGGACAGCTGAAGCCCTACACGAACTGGATCGACTTCGGTCTGAACATCAAGCACCCCGCATCGCTGGTCAACTTCGTCGCGGCCTACGGCCAGCACCCTACGATCACCGCTGCAACCACACTGCAGGGCAAGCGGGACGCGGCTACCCTTCTCGTCAATCCTCCGATCGACGCTGCTGAGGGAACGGTTCCCGCGGATGCCGCGGACTTCATGGGCGGCGTCGGAGCCTGGGCAGGCAAGGAAACCGGCCTCAACCAGATCGATCTCTGGGTGGGCGGTCTCGCCGAAAGGACCAACCTCTTCGGAGGCCTGCTCGGCTCGACCTTCAACTACGTCTTCGAGCAGCAGATGCTCGACCTTCAGAACGGTGACCGGTTCTACTACCTGGCACGCACGCCCGGCATGAACCTGCTGGGCCAGCTCGAAGGTAACTCCTTCGCGGAAATCATCATGCGCAATACAAGTGCCACGTCCCTCAAGGCGGACGTCTTCGGTACCTCCGACTGCAAGTTCGACCTGAACCGGCTGCAATTCAGCGGAACCACCGTTCTGGACGATCCGCTGTCGGAGTGCGATGAGGCGGCCCTGCTCATCCGGATGCCTGACGGCACCATCCGTTACCGCACCACCAATTCGGTGGATCCGGCCGGCATCAACGGCCAAAGCGTCTTCAACGGCACGCCCGGGAATGACCGTATCTGGGGCGGCGTCGACAACGACACTTTCCTCGGCAACGACGGCAACGACGTGATCGAGGGCAACGACGGCGGTGACACAGCGCTTGGAGGTGATGGTGACGACATCATCACTGACTCCGCCGGTGACGACGTCCTGAAGGGCGGTCCCGGTCACGACGCACTGGACGCCGGACCCGGGCTGGACCTGATCCTCGGCGGAGACGGCAGCGACTTCATCAACGGCGGGGCCAACACCAACGACTCCTTCGGCGGGGAGGGTAATGACTTCCTGATCGCAGGCGGCGGCAACGACCTGTCCCGCGGCGACGCCGGCGATGACTGGCTCCAGGGCGGCGACGGCGCCGACCTGCTGATGGGCGACAGTGGGGCACCGTTCTTCGACGACCCGAACACACCGGGCAACGACGTCCTCATGGGACAGAACGGTGACGATGACTACGACGCCGAGGGCGGAGACGACATCATGCTCGCCGACCCCGGAATCGAGCGGAACGCCGGTGCCGCCGGGTTCGACTGGTCGTCCCACCAGGTTGACTCGCTCCCCGCCGATGCGGACCTCACCCGCAACCTGCTGGGCGTCCCGCTCCCTGTGAACGTCCTCCGCGACCGCTACGCAGAGGTTGAGGGGCTCTCCGGCGCAGGCAAGAATGACGTCCTGCGCGGCGACAACGTTGTTCCCCGTCTGGTGGAGGGCGAAGGCACCTCGGGCAACAACTGGCTCGACGCCGAAGGCGTCAGCCGGATCAGCGGTCTTGCGGACCTCCTCCCGTCCGGCGCGACAGCGAACGGTGCTATCTGGGGAGAAGGCAACATCATTCTCGGAGGCGGCGGAAGCGACATCCTTGAAGGCCGCGCCGGCAACGACATCCTCGATGGTGATAAGGAGTTGCGCGTACGCCTGAGCGTGCGCACCAACCCTGCTGATCCGGCAACGGAAATCGGCAGCACCGACGGCATGGAGAAGCCTTACCTTCCGGGCAGCTCCCGGACGCTCCAGGCGGCTGTCTTCGCGGGCGAAGTGAATCCCGGAAACATCGTCATAGTTCGTGAAATCGTCGATGCCGGGAAGCCCGGCGACGCGGACTCGGCAGTTTTCTCCGACCTTGAGCAGAACTACACGGTGACTACAGTTCCTTCCGGAGCCAACCCCGGAGACCCGGGAAGCGTCACCACGGTGACCCATCTCGGCGACGATCCCGATGCCCTTCCGGCACTCGGCGTCGGTGACGGCGTTGACACCCTGCGGAACATCGAAAAGCTCCTGTTCGCCGACTCGCTGGCACCCGGAGTGCCCGAGATGTCCGGTGCTGTCGCCGGCGACCGGTCGGCAACCGTGACCTGGAATGCTCCGGTCGCTCCGACCACGGGCTACGAGGTTCGGACGGTGGACGCCAACGGTGCCCCCGTTGGAGCGCTCCGGCAGGTACCCGGCAACCAGACCGAGACTGTTGTCACCGGGCTGGTCAACGGCCAGTCGTACCGGTTCCAGGTGCGGGCATCCAACGAACTCGGCACCAGCGGCTTTTCCGCACTGTCGACGGCGGTTGTTCCGAACGTTGTACCGGCCGCGCCCACGAACGTGGCAGGTGTCGCCGGCAACGGCGTCGTCACTCTGTCCTGGACAGCCCCGGCGGCCAATGGCGGCACGGCGGTCACCGGATACAAGGTCCAAGTGCTGGCGGGAGATGCCCTGATCCAGACCGTGTCGTTGACGGGTTCGGCCACAACCACAGAGATTACCGGGCTGGCCAACGGCACCGCTTACACCTTCAGGGTGCTCGCGACCAATGCTCTGGGCGACGGTGCGCTGTCCCCAGCATCCGCGGCGGTCAGCCCACGATCCGTCCCGGGAGTTCCGGTACTCGGTGGCGTAACCGCTGCTAACGGATCTGCCACGGTTTCCTGGACCGCCCCCGTATCCGACGGCGGTTCTGCCATCACCGGTTATGCCGTGCAGGTTGTAGGACCGGACGGACAGCCTGTGGGAGCACTTCGGCCCGCGGGCGCGACCGCGACGAGTCTGCTCGTCACCGGCCTCACCAACGGGACGGAATACCGCTTCCAGGTACGCGCTGTGAACGCACTCGGAGCCGGAGCATTCACGGCCCTGTCACCTGCGGTCAGGCCCACCCAGCCCCAGCTGAAGGAGGACTTCGATGGTGACGGCATCGCGGATCTGGTGGCCCGTGACAGCGGTGGACGCCTGTGGATGTATCCCGGAAGCGGGACGGGCCGCCTCCAGACCCGTTCCCTGATCGGGACCGGCTGGCAGGGAATGAGCAGCATCGTTGCTACTCCCGACTTCAGCGGAGACGGGCGTGCGGACATCCTCGCCTATGACTCTTCCGGACGGTTGTGGCTGTACCGCGGCAACGCGGCCGGTGCACTGCAGGCCGGAGTCCAGGTCGGCACCGGCTGGGGCGGTTTCACACTGACGGCACCGGGTGACTTCGACGGAGACGCCCGCTCCGACCTGATGGCGCGGGATTCCTCGGGCAGGCTGTGGCTCTATCCTGGAAACGGCACGGGCGGGTTCCAGACACGCCGCGCCGCCGGCACCGGATGGAATGGTTTCCAGATCGCCAGCACCGGGGACTTCAACTCGGACAACCGATCGGATCTCATCGCTACTGACAGCACCGGCAGGCTGTGGCTGTACCCCGGGAACGGCTCCGGTGGCTTCCTGGCCAGGTCGCAGTTCGGCAGTGGATGGACCGGCTACACCCTGGTCGGCATCGGAGACCAGACGAGTGACTCCCGCGCGGACCTCGTGGCACGGGATGCCGCGGGCAACCTGTGGGTCTATCCGGGCACAGGTACCGGGCGGGTCGGCACCCGTACCGCGATGGGCAGCGGCTGGGGTGCGTTCCTCATCTCCTGATTCGGGTCTCTCCCGATTCGGGTAGTCCAGGCAGAAGGGCCATGGCGGGTAGTTCACCCGCCATGGCCCTTCTGCCTGTGGCGGCCAGGCTACGCGCCCAACGCCAGCCGAGCAGGCACGCGCACGCCCTTCCGGTGCAGCCAAAGGCGGTCTACAGGTCCTCGATCCATGCACACAAAACAGCGAGGGTTCCCGCCCATAGGCAGGAACCCTCGCTGTGTCCCGTCTGTGCCTTCCCGCCCCATTGCGGAAAGCACGGCCGGCGGGAGCCCTACGCTGCGGACATCGCCCGCACGAGGAAGGAGTTGAGGACGTGGGACGCCTCGCGGAGGGACTGTCGCACGAGCTGCGGTGATGCCGAAGCGGCTACCGGAGCGACGTTCCGGCTGAGCTGACCATGAAGGACGAGCAGCGCGGAGAGGACGTCGGAGAGTTCGCCTTCGCTTTCTGCCGTCGCCTGAAGGAGTCGGGCGTGAGCAGCTTTGAGGCCCGGGCCGGGCGCGCAGCCCAGTTCCTTGACCATCGCCCGGCGGCACTTCTCGTAGTTCTGCAGGCCCTCGGCGTACCGGCCGGTCCGCTCGAGACCGTCGATCCGGGCCAGCCAGGCGCGTTCGTTCAGGGGATCCATGGCGAGGGCTTCCTGCGCCCACTCGATGGACTCGGACACGGCTCCAAGTGCTGCAGCCGTTTCCGCGGCCAGAACAGTGGCTTCCAGGACGCGGGAGCTGTGAAGTTCCCGCTCGTCCTCAGCCCATGCCGGCAGCAGTTCGTCACCGAGCAGGGGAGCGGTGGCCAGCGCCAGAGCCTCATGGAGCAGGCTCAGTGCTGTCTCCGGAGCACTCTGCTGTGCCTGGCGAAGGAGCTGGTCGAAGCGGAAGACGTCCAGGTCGACCATGGTGGCGTCCATCACGTAGCCGCCCGTGGTGGTGCGCAGTGGTCCCTGCTTGCCGCTACCCGGCTGAATGTTCCGGCGCAGGACGCTGACGTAGCTCTCGAGCGTCGGGAGGGCTTCCGCGGGCGCGTGCCCTTCCCACAGGACCTCGATGAGGCGGTCCTTCGAAACGGGGGTGCCGAGGCTCAGGAGAAGGATCTCCAGGATCTGGCGTGGCTTGGGTCCGCCGAGGCTCCGTGCGTTCAGGACGGTATCACCACGGCGGATGCGAAGGGAGCCGATGAGCTGAACGCTCAGGAAGGCCGGCACGCCGGGTGCGTCCGCGGGAGTGCCTGAGTGTGACGGTGAGAATGTGTCTGACTGCAACATGAGCGAGACCCTGTCTTTCGTACTTGTGATGACAGGATCAAAGTTATGGATTCGTGATTGCCCGATCACGAGTAGGGTCTACCCGAAAATATGCCCCCGGTCCTGAAGGATTCGGGGGCGCTACTCGAAATCGTTCGAGTATCGGTCGGGTAGCTACCTGAGTAGCGACCAGGGCTACTCAGATACCACTTAGCGACCGCCTGTGTGGTGTTCAGTTCCGAGCGAGAGGCGGGTTTCACCGTCGTCGCTGAGTACCAGCGCAAGGGCTTTGTTCGGAATCTCGAATACCAGGGTGGCGTCGATTGTCTCGCCCTGCTCCGCCTTGTACTCGGATGGGGACGCCCAAATGACGCGCGGTTCACCGGTACCCAGCCCGTCAACGAAGTAGTCGGAGGCCTGGAACGAGATCCCGTCGGCTTCCAGCGCTGTCAGTTCGAGTAGCACCCGGACCCGGTGGGCACCGTCGGTCACGGGAGCGTCGAGTGCCTCGCCATTGGTCGGGGGTTCCCAACCGTCCGATTCGAGGGGCAGGATCCCGTTGAGCCGGGCGAGTCCGCCGTCGACGGTGTCCGATGCGCCCAGCATGGTGGGCGGTTCTTCTTCGACATTGTTGCTGAGCAGCCACGCCGTGCCGCCCAGAACGCCGATCAGGAGCGCGGCGGGAACGAGTACCCGGTGCCGGGAACCGGTCGGGCGGGAGGAGACGCGGCGGTCGTCGAGTTGCTGTGCCATGCAAGTAGTGTTGGCGTCGCACCATGGGAAAACCATGATCGGGGGTGCCCTCGACGCAATGATGCGACAACGAAACGTCGGCAGGGTAACTTTCTATGGTGAGTTCCGCGAAGAAACCCCCGTTCTACATCACCACGGCCATCACGTACCCCAACGGCGTTCCGCACATCGGGCACGCCTACGAGTATGTCGCCACCGATGCCATTGCACGCTTCAAGCGGTTGGACGGCCATGACGTCATGTTCCTGACGGGAACCGACGAGCACGGCATGAAGATCGCCCAGACTGCGGAGAAGGAGGGCATCACGCCCAAGGAACTCGTGGACCGGAACGCCGAGGTGTACAAGGCGGCCCACGCGGACCTCGCCATCACCTATGACCGCTTTATCCGCACCACGGATGAGGATCACTACGCCGCTTCCCAGGACATCTGGCGCCGGATGGAAGCAAACGGCGATATCTATCTCGACAAGTACGCCGGCTGGTACTCGGTCCGGGATGAGGCCTACTACACCGAGGAAGAGACCGAAGTCCGCGAGGACGGCGGCCGCTACTCGAAGGAAACGGACACAGAGGTCACCTGGACGGAGGAGGAGAGCTATTTCTTCCGCCTTTCCAACTACCAGGACCGGCTGCTGGCGCTGTACGCGGACCAGCCCGAATTCGGTGCGCCGCAGTCACGGTTCAACGAGGTCATCAGCTTCGTCAAGCGCGGGCTAGAGGACCTGTCCATCAGCCGCACCACCTTCGACTGGGGTGTGCCCGTTCCCGGCAATCCCAAGCACGTCATGTACGTCTGGGTTGACGCGCTGACCAACTACCTCACGGGAGTCGGCTACCCGGATACCGGGTCGGAGCAGTTCCGGAAGTACTGGCCGGCAGATGTGCACGTCATCGGCAAGGACATTTCCCGTTTCCACGCAATCTACTGGCCGGCATTTCTGATGTCGGCGGGCATCGAGCTGCCCAAGCGGGTCATGATCCACGGTTTCCTGCACAACAAGGGCGTGAAGATGTCGAAGTCCCTCGGCAACGTCATTGCTCCGAAGGACTGGATAGAGCAGTACGGCCGGGACCAGATCCGCTTCTTCCTGCTCCGCGAGGTGCCCTTTGGTGCGGACGGCTCGTACAGCCACGAGGCGATCGTCAGCCGGATGAACTCGGACCTTGCCAACAATCTCGGAAACCTGGCCCAGCGATCCCTATCGATGGTCGCGAAGAACTGCGACGGACTCGTGCCCGCGGCGTCGTCGTTGTCCGATGCCGACCAGCAGATTCTGGCAGCCGCGAACACCCTGCTGGAATCCTGCCGCGCCGCGTACGACAAGCAGGAGATTTCACGCGCGCTCGAAGCGGTCTGGACCGTCCTTGGCGACACCAACGCGTACTTCGCCGAGCAGCAGCCGTGGGTCCTACGCAAGACGGACCTCGACCGCATGAACACAGTCCTCTACGTGACGCTGGAGATCCTCCGTATTGTGTCCGTCCTGGTGCAGCCCGTCATGCCCGATGGTGCCGGGAAACTTCTAACGGCGCTGGGACAGGGCACTGAGGACGACGACCCCGCACGCCGCTTCGAAGCCATCGCCACACCGCTCGTCACGGGCGTCGCCCTGCCTGCGCCCACACCGATCTTCCCGAAGTACGAGGAGCCTGCCGACGCCTGATCCATGAAGCAGGACTCCCCTTCGAAGCGCGTTCGAAGGGGAGTCCTGCCACGTGAAAGGGAGCGTCAGGAGCGGAAGCGGTCCGCCGCCGTCGTCACCATGATCGCGGCAACCTCCCGCTGCTGGCCCCGGGCACGCTCGGCGAGCTGGGTGAGGCGTTCATGGCTGTACCCGGGGAAGGACCATCCTGCATCGAGCAGCGCGAGCATCGTCTCCCAAAGCGCCTGCTTGCCGCGCACCAGTGACTGCAGGGCCTCCAGTTCAAGCTGGGCGCCTGGTCCCTTGGCCGTATTGCGCGCGTTCAGCGGGTTCACCCGCGCAGCCGCGGCTGCCACATGCGCGAACGCCATCTTCGCGGGGTTAGGGCGATGCCCCTGGGCCTTCAGGGAGGACAGCAGCTCTGCCCGCTCGCCGGTGATTTCGTCGTGAAGGCGCGCCAGGGTGCGTCCGTGTGGGGTGCCCTTCCAAGTCTGCGCGGCGGCCTCAAACAGGCGGACACCTCCCGTCGCTCCGAGAAGATGATCCTCGAGATAGCGAAACAACCATTCCGACTCGCCCTGGCGGGGTTTCTGCACCGATCCTCCTGCTTGCGCTTCACGGCCCGCACGCTGCGGACCGTGAAGCAATCCTTGCAGGTCAGCCCTCTACGGCCAATCCCTGGACGGGGGAGAGCCGGGCGGCCCGGCGGGCCGGCATCACGGAGGCGACCAGACCGGCAAGGATGGCGACCAGAAGTACGCCTGCCAGCTGCAGCCACGGGAACGACGGCGTCACAACGGCCACCAGGCCGAGTGCCGACTGCGCGCCCAACCAGCCATAGACCATCCCGAGCGCGATCCCGATCAGCGCCGCGACGCCTGCGATCAGCACTGCCTCCACCGCCAGCATTCCGCGCAACTGGCCCCGGGTCAGGCCCAGCGCCCGGAGCAACGCCGATTCCCGCGTCCGCTCGAGTACCGAGAGCGACAGTGTGTTGGCCACACCGATCAGGGCGATCAGCACGGCAACGGCAAGGAGGGCGGTGACCACGAGCAGGAGTACGTCGATGATCTGGTTGAATGTTGCGCGTTCCAGGGCCGCTCCCGAGACGAGGTATTCGGACAGGCCGAGAGTGTCGACGATCTCGGTGCGCAGCTGTGTAATTACGCCGGACGTGAGCGAATCATCGAGTTTGAGCCAGAGTATGCTGCCCGCACCGCTCACATCCGGTACGGGGCCCAATGCAGCCGCCGTCTCCTCGGTGATCAGGGGAACCAGTGTACGGCTTTCAGCTTCGACCACAGGCAGGGAGCGCTCCGCAAATGACCCCTCAACAATGATTTCGTTCAGATCAGTGCCGTCCGGCATGATGACCGCGTCATTCCGGGGGTAAGCGGTCTCTGATCGCAGGACCGCCTCCGCGTCGGGCGCCGGGAGCACGTAGACCGTCTGCGCACCGGACTCCTCGCCGGTGGTTGCAACGGGTGTCGGTTCAACAACCGCCTCAACCCCCTCCAGGGCAAGGAGCGTACCTGTGGCCTCCGCAGATTCCTTGTCCTCAAGCATCACTGCCAGGTCCACGGGGTAGTTTTGCGCCAGCGCATCATCGAAGGCCGTTCGGGAAGTCTGCGCGCCGGCCATCATCATGCTGACGAGGGTGACGCCGACAATGAGCGCGGTCGCCGTCGCGGTGGTTCGTGCGGGGTTGCGGACGGCGTTGATGGCGGCCAGCGTCCCCGGAACTCCAAGCGGCTTGGCCAGCGCGCCGACCCGCGTGACCAGGGCAGGAACAAACAGTCCCGCGCAGAGCAGGAACCCGAGGAAGGACATCGCGCCGCCGGGCAGCGCGATCAAAAGGTTGGATGAGGCGGCTCCCAGAGCGAGGAGCAGCGCCCCGCCAACGAGCAGCGCCACACCGATTCCGAGACGGACCCGCCCCCGGCGGGTACGGATGCCTGCGTAATCAGCCGGGCGGAGGGCAGCCAGGGGTGCGACGGCGGTCGCCGCACGCGCGGGCACCAGCGCAGCGGCAATGGTCATCGCCATTCCCACCACCATCCCGGAGACCACAGCGGATACCGGCACGGCCAGCGTCGCGAACTCGCTGCCAGGGATCGTCTGGGCGATCGTCACGAGAGTCCACATGACGGCTGCGGCGAGCAGCACTCCGAGGGCTGACGCGACAGTGCCCACCACCGCAGCCTCGATCAGCACAGAACGCCGGATCTGGCCGCGGCCCGCTCCGATGCAGCGCAGCAGCGCCAGTTCGCGGGTCCGTTGGGCGACGAGAACCGAGAAGGTGTTCGAGATGACAAGCGCTGTCACGATGACCGCAACCACGGCAAATGCCAGGAGGACAATCGTCAACTGGTCCTGGCCGCCGGATAAGGCGGCAACGTCCTCGGTAGTCTGTTCAGCGGACGTCAGTACCGAAGCGTTGACGCCGCCGTCGTTCAACACGGCGCGCACGGCTTCGCGCACGTTCACCGCGTCAGCACCATCGTCAAGAGCAACCTGCAGCCGGAAAGCGGCAGCGTCAACTGTCAGAGCGGCGAGCTGTGTCTCGACCGCGTGCACCTGAATCATCCCGGCGTCGAACGGGTGGGAGGACGGTTCGCTTAGTCCGACGATCGTCAATCTTATGCCGGAGGACGCAATGCTCTCCTCGAGAGAGCCTTCGCCCAACGTGGCACCCTGGGTCGTGTCACCGATCGCGAGGCCAAGGTGCTCGGCAGACTCACCGTCGATGATGATTTCGCCGTCTGTCTGCGGAAAGCGTCCCTGCTCCAGCGTCAGGTTGTCCAGCTCGGGCGACGCGAAGCTTGCGATGGAGGCAACATCTGTCCGGGAGGACGCACCGAGGACAAACACGCCCTGGACGTCGGCGCGCACCTCCTTGACACCCGGGAGACCTGACACCCGGTCGGCTGCATCCGCGGGTAAGGCTGCGCCGTTGGCATCGGAGACCACGAGGTCCGCCTTCGCGTACTCGGTACCGATGCTGTTCTGCAGTGTGGCGGTCGTGGTGCCGCCGACCATGAGAGTGGCTGCGAGGAAACCGACGCCGAGCATCACGGCAAGCGCGACGGCGATGTACCGGCGGGCGTGCCGGGAAACCTGGGAAAGGGCAACGGTGAGCACTGTTACGCCCCCAGCTGCGAAAGCGCGGCGAGGATGGCGTCGGGAGTGCTGCGTTCCAGCTCGCCGACCAGGGCGCCGTCCTGCATCAGGATCACACGATCGGCATAGGACGCGGCCACAGGGTCGTGTGTCACCATGATGATGGTCTGGCCCATCTCCTGGCTGCTGCGCCTGAGGAGAGCCAGTACCTCCGCTCCCGAGCGGGAGTCCAGGTTGCCGGTCGGTTCGTCACCGAAAATCACGTCCGGGCGTGTCAGCAGCGCCCTGGCCACAGCTACGCGCTGCTGCTGGCCGCCGGACAGTTCGTGCGGGCGGTGCGTGAGCCGGGCGCCCAGACCGAGGATGGCGCAGATCTGCTGCAGCCACTGGCGGTCCACCTGCCCTCCGGCCAGCGCAACAGGCAGAGTGATGTTCTGTTCCGCCGTGAGGGTCGGAATGAGGTTGAAGGACTGGAAGACGAAACCGACGCGGTCCCGGCGCAGACGGGTCAGTTCGGCGTCGTTCAGTGCAGTGATATCTGTTCCGCCCAGAAGGATCCGTCCGGAATCGGCGGTGTCCAGTCCGGCGAGGCAGTGCATCAGGGTGGACTTGCCGGAGCCGGACGGGCCCATGATCGCGGTGAAGCGGCCACTGGGAAAACCGACTGTCACGTCACGCAATGCGTGCACTGTGGTGTTGTCCCGGCCGTAGGACTTGTTGAGTGATTCGGCGGCAACTGCTGCAGCAGATACGGACGACGGCTCGATAGCCGTTGAAAGGTTCGGTGTCATGCTTCCACGCTAGAAAATGCGCGGGGTGCTGCGGATCGGGCGGTGGGAGGTTCTTCCTGGCCGATCCCTCCTACCGCGGGATGAGAGCCACCTGCAACCGGGATGAGGAGTTCAAGGTTGGACAACACCGGCTTCATACGCGAGCACCACGACCTGAACGCGGTCCCTGGCACCCAGCTTCGCGAGGATGTGTCCCACATGGGTCTTGACTGTGGCCTCCGACAGGAACAAATCGGCGGCGATCTCGGTGTTGGACCGGCCCTGGGCAATCAGCGTGAACACCTCGCGCTCGCGGGCGGTCAGCGTGGCGACGAGGGTTTTTGCCCGATCATTCGACGCGGACGGCGCCCGGAGCAGGGGAGCAACGTGCGCGAGGAGCCGGCGCGTGGTCGAGGGCGCGATGACAGCATCGCCGCGGTGGACCGTACGTACCGCTTCGAGGAGTTCCTCGGGAGGCGCATCTTTCAACAGGAAACCGCTCGCCCCCGCCTGAATTGCGGCGAGCGCGTATTCGTCCAGGTCGAACGTTGTCAGTACGATGATCCGCGGTCCGGCCCCCTGGGTTTGCTCAAGGATCCGCCTGGTCGCTTCGATCCCGTCCATGCCCGGCATGCGCACGTCCATGAGCACGACGTCGACTGCCGTGGAACTGAGCACCGACACCGCTTCCATGCCGTTGCCGGCCTGGCACACGACATCCAGGTCGGGCTGTGAGTTAATCAGCATGGAGAAGCCGCTCCGGACCAGTTGCTGGTCATCAACGAGGGCCACACGGATGGTTGTGGTGGTGGAGGACGGGGTACTCATTCAGGCCTCTGTGTAGGGGATCAGCGCTCGGACACGGAAACCGCCGCCGGCGAGGGGCCCGGTTTCCACCGTCCCATCGTAGAGTTTCAGCCGCTCGGCCATACCCCGGATGCCCTGGCCGGTGCCGCCGCCTTCAACCGCAGCGCTGTCCGATGCGGCTCCCCGGCCGTCGTCGTCGACTGTCACCTCGAGTCCTTTGGCTGTCCAGGCCAGGGAAACATACGCCGAGGCGCGGGGGCCTGCATGCTTGAGGACGTTCGTCAGGGATTCCTGGACAACCCGGTAGACGGTGAGCTCGGCACCGGTGGGCAGCGGACGCCGCGGCGTACCGGAGTGCGTCAACGCAACTTCCAGGCCGGCCCGGCGCACGGTCTCGATGAGCGCGGGTACCTCCGCCAGCGTTGGCAGAGGACGCACCGGAGCGTCGTCGTCGTTCCTTAACACTCCCAGCAGGCGGCGCATCTCCCGGAGTGACCCTCGACCGGTTTCCGCGATGGTGCCCAGGGTGGACGCGGCGACGGCGGGATCCGCGGCGCTCGCATAACGGGCGCCGTCGGCCTGGGCGATCATGACCGACAGGGAGTGCGCGACGATATCGTGCATCTCTCGGGCGATGTGGCTGCGTTCATCAGCTGCGGCGAGCTCGCGTTCCTGCTGGCGCTCGATTTCGAGTCGGTGGGCGCGGTCCTGGAGCGCCTGCAGCGTAAGGCGGCGGTTCCGTGCGAGGTCGCCGAAAGCCCAGCAGAGCAGCACCACCGCCACCGCGAAGAAGATGTACAGCGCGTACAGGGGCAGGGCCGCCAACCCGGTCTGGTACTCGTTCAACCCGAACTGCGCTACACCGGCCACCATGCCGAAGCCCGCAACGCCGAGTCCGCCCAGGCTGGCCCAGCGCGGCGCGTACGCTGCCAGGGCGTATACCATCGCGAGGACGCTTACCTGGGCCGGGACCGGCGGTTGGTTGATCAGGAGCTGCCCGACGGAGACCGCAGCCACCGTGGAGGCGGCCGCGACCGTCCGGCTGCGCCTCCAGGCCAGGGGGATGGTCAGGGCCGCTGACACGATAAATTCCATGGGCCTGTCCGTGAAGGCCCACGGCAACGCCAGGAGAACGAATGCCGCTGCCGCCACAAGGAGGTCTACTGTGCCGTGGTTTTCCCGTAGCCAATGGGCCAACCGGTGGTGCGCATCCATAGGTACCAACTCTAGGGCCGGGAGAAACCGCCAACGTCGACCCCTGGGTGGAGTTTGCTACCGGACTCTGGCCGTGGGCGCCGACGTCCTGGTGACAGCGACATAGCCGGCCTTGGTACCCGTGACTGTGACTGTCAGGGAGGACTGCCGGTCAGCCTTCAGAACGGTGTAGGTTTTCCCGGTTGCACCGGGGATGGGAGTACCGGCGCGGTACCACTGGTAGGCAAGCGTCGCTCCGGAGGTCCAGGTTCCGGGCACGGCGGTCAGGCGCTGGCCTACCTTCGGGGTGCCGGTGATCGTGGGGGTAGGCGCGTCGGGAAGTGGGGGAAGCGACGGTGCCGAGGCCCTCGGTGTGAAGGAGAAGTCCCGCACCGTAACCTGCTCCGGCCGGACAGAATCGGGGTACCCGCCCCCGCCACCGGTCACCCACAGGTTGAAGTGGACTGCCTCCCGGGCGGGAACCGGCACTGTGGGTCCCTCCAAAACGGTACGCTTCAGCAGCGCACCGGCGGACCCCTCGCCCGCGAACGTCTCGTAGGTCAGCCTGCCCGGCTCCCATACCAGCCGGTGCGTGAGCACGGGATCAGGGGTGACGTCGAAGTTCACCACCGTGCTGCCGGTTCCGGCCGGCTTTGTCGCGTCGAACCAGTAGCCGTGTCCCTGCCGCACCGGACGGGACTGACCCCAGACTGCACCGCCTCCCCACGCCGATGCCTCGCATACGTCAATCTCGTTATGGCCCGGGAAAGCGTCCGGGTCATAGGTGAACATGCAACCCCAGACCACTTCCTTCTGGAGGGTCTGCAGGTTACGTTCGACCACCGCGGTGTAGGTGCCGTAGCCGAAGCCGCGGCGCGTTGACTGGAACTCCGCCGCCACCGGCGCGGAGCCAGTGGGGTTCGTGAGGGCAAGGGTTACCCGCCCGTTGGCGTCGGGTCCGCTGACATTCGCTGGATCGAAGATCCCGTTGTAGTGCGGTCCGCCGGTCCAGGACCGCTTCGCCCAGTTGAAACCCTTCCAGGAGAAATCTCCGGTGGGTCCTGGGTCTGTAGTCATGGTCATAGTGTCCGCCGCCGCAGCACCGGGTAGTGCGCTCGCGGTCAGAACGACGACGACGGCCGCCGCCGCTGTCAGGGGGCGGACGCGGGGAAGGGACACTTTCATGGGACTCCTGAGGCGTGTGGAACGGTGGCGCAGCGTCGGCGCCAGCATCGATTATCCGGACGAACCTGCCGGATAAGCGCAGAGAGAGGTCCTGTGAGAGCGCAAAGTTGGCGCAGGTTTTGCAGCCGAAGAGAGCCGTCTCAATATACGAACCCGAATTGTCCGTGATACGGGAAGGTTGCCTAGGCTGATTGCATGACTTCAACCAGCATCGACGTGGCAGTGATCCCAGGAGACGGCATCGGACCGGAGGTCATCGCCGAGGCAGTCAAAGTGCTTCGTTCGGCGACGGCCTCAGCAGCCACCGAACTGACCCTCACGGAGTACAAGCTTGGTGCGGAACACTGGTTGGCCACAGGGGAAACCCTGCCCCAGGAGACTCTGGACCGCCTGCGTGGCCATGATGCGATCCTTTTCGGAGCTGTGGGCGCTGCCCCCGGCGATACCCGCATCCCGTCGGGCCTCATCGAGCGGGAAATGCTGCTCAAGCTCCGCTTCAGCCTTGACCACTTCGTGAACCTGCGTCCCTCCCGGCTGTACCCCGGCGTTCCGAGTCCGCTCGCTGAGCCGGGTGAAATCGACTTCGTGGTTGTCCGCGAAGGCACGGAGGGGCCCTACGTGGGCAATGGTGGAGCCTTGCGCACGGGAACCGCGCACGAGATCGCCACCGAAGTGTCGGTCAACACTGCCCACGGCGTCGAACGGGTTGTTCGCGACGCCTTCCGCAGGGCAAGCGAGCGTCCCCGCAGGCACGTCACCCTGGTGCACAAGCACAACGTCCTGGTGCACGCAGGGCATTTGTGGAAGCGTACCGTCGAAGCCGTTGCTGCTGAGTTCCCGCAGGTCAGCCATGACTACCTCCACGTGGATGCGGCCATGATCTTCCTGGTCACGGACCCTGCACGCTTCGACGTGATCGTGACGGACAACCTCTTCGGCGACATCATCACCGATCTCGCCGCCGCCGTCACCGGCGGTATCGGGCTGGCAGCGTCGGGCAACATCAATATGGACCGGACCGCGCCCTCGATGTTCGAGCCGGTCCATGGCTCAGCCCCGGACATTGCCGGACAGCAGAAGGCAGACCCCACCGCGGCGATCCTTTCCGCGGCGCTGCTCCTTCACCACCTGGGCTTCAGTGAGCAGGCAACCCGGATCGAGCAGGCCGTGGAGAACGACGTCGCCACGCGGTCCGGCACGCCACGCACCACCGCGGAAATCGGCGATGCGATTGCCGCTGCAGTGTCCTAAGCTGGTTAGGAACTGTTAACTCAAACTCACCTAACTCAAACTCACCTAACTCGAACTCACCAACTCGAAGTCACCGATAGTGTGGTCCCATGAGGGACCGCCGGTCAGCACCCTCGTGTCCGCCCGCCTTGCATTCGGGGGACAGGTAACCGTGGAGGAATCATGACAGCTACGCAGCTGGAATTCGCGCAGTACCCATCCGCCAGCCCGAAGTCGCAGGCGGACCGGGAGGCAATTCTCGCCAACCCCGGGTTCGGCAATCACTTCACGGACCACACAGTCGTCGTTGACTATTCGGTGGACGCCTCCGGTGAAGGCGGCTGGGGCAATGCGCGCCTCGAAGCGTACGGTCCCATCGCCATGGATCCGGCTGCCGCCGTGCTGCACTACGGCCAGGAAATCTTCGAGGGCATGAAGGCATACCGCCACGCAGACGGCTCGATCTGGACTTTCCGTCCGGAGGCCAACGCAGCGCGGCTCAACCGATCGGCTGCAAGGATCGCCCTTCCCCAGCTGCCTGAGGAGGTCTTTCTGGAGTCTCTTCGCCAGCTCGTCGCGGCTGACAGGGAGTGGGTGCCCACACGCGATGGCGAGAGTCTGTACCTTCGGCCCTTCATGATCGCAACCGAAGCGTTCCTGGGCGTGCGTCCCGCCCGAGAGGTGTCCTACCGGGTCATCGCCTCACCGGCGGCGAACTACTTCGGCGGCGAACTGGCTCCCGTGTCCATCTGGGTCTCCAGAAACTACGCGCGTGCGGGCCGCGGCGGCACCGGCGCCGCGAAGTGCGGCGGCAACTATGCGGCCTCACTTGCGGCCCAGCTGGAAGCGGAGGCGCACGGCTGCAAGCAGGTGCTCTTCCTGGACCAGCTCAACAACAACGCCGTCGAGGAGCTCGGCGGCATGAACGTTTTCTTCGTTTTCAAGGACGGCACTCTTGTTACCCCCGCGCTGAGCGGGACCATCCTCGAGGGAGTCACCCGGGCGTCCATCATCCAGCTTGCGAAGGACCGCGGGCTGAATATCCAGGAGCGCGTGATCACGCTCGACGAGTGGCGCGAAGGCGTGGCCGGCGGAGACATCACTGAAGTCTTCGCCTGTGGGACCGCCGCCGTCATTACCCCCATCGGAGAGCTGAAGGACGGAGACGAGGTCATCAGCGCGCCGGATCCATCTGCGGGCGAGGTCACCATGTCCCTCCGGGAACAGTTGCTCGGCATCCAGACAGGCAAGGTCGAGGACCCTCACGGTTGGATGACACGCCTCGTCTAGGCCCTCCCTGCCCGAAAGCCCGGCTCCCTCGGTGACCAGCTCACCGCGGGAACCGGGCTTTCCGCTTCCCTCAACTGAGCGAGGACTGCGCGAGCGGGAGTGCAGTGCCGGAGCGCAGTACTGCTGTGATCGCAGGCTCAGGGAGCGGCTTGCTGAAGTAATAACCCTGGCCGCTGAGCTCCCCGAGGGACCGGAGGAATGCTGCCTGTTCTGCCGTTTCGATGCCTTCGAAAACCGCCCCGAGACCGGCGGCACGGATGAGCTGGAAGACAGCGGCGACAAACTCGGGTTGCCATGAGCTCCCCTTCGCCGGTTCCTGCAGGATGGATCGATCAACCTTCACCATGTCGACCGGAAGCTGGCGCAGGTAGCTGATGGACGAATAACCCGTGCCGAAGTCGTCAATCTCGATGCAGACTCCGAGCTGCCTGAAACTGAGCAGAGAGTACGTTTCCACTTCACCGCCGCTGACCAGCGCCGATTCGGTGATCTCGATGACCAGCGACTGCGGCGGTACGGACATGCGTTTGAGGAGTCCGCGGACGTAATCGACCATGTCCAGCTGGCGCAACTCGATCGCGGAAATATTGACACGGATCTGGAAGCCCTCCGGGATCAGGAGCGCTGCGCGCCAGATGGCATATTGCTGCAGCGCAGTAGCCATGACCCACCGGTCGAGTTCCGAGATAGCGCCGATCTCCTCGGCGAGCGGAATGAACAATTCCGGTGAGATCATCCCGCGGGTGGGATGCTCCCAGCGGACCAGGACTTCAACGCCGTTGATCGATCCGTCCGCCAGATTGACCACCGGCTGGTAGTGCACGCAAAGCTGGTCGGTGCCGATGGCGTCACGCAGCTCGGAGGCCATCAGAGTGCGCAGTTGGCGGTTGTAAAGCATGACCGGCTCGAAGGTCTTGATGATGCTGCGGCCCTCGTTCTTCGCCGCGTACATCGCGGTGTCGGCCTCGTGCAGCAGGGATGCGGCGGTGTGGTCCCGGGTGGCCAGCCGAAGGCCGATGCTTGCCCGCGGGTGCACGCTGAACTCGCCCACGTCGATGCTGGCGGACAGGGACTCGAGGGCTCGGTTGGCAACCCCGAGGGCAATCTCCATGGTGGCTTCGGTGACGAGGATGGCAAACTCGTCACCGCCCAGTCTCGCCACGGTGTCGGTGGCTCTTACCACTCCGCGCAGGCGGTCTGCGACCTCGCGCAGGACGTCATCGCCCGCGTCGTGCCCGAATCGGTCATTGATGTTTTTGAAGGAATCGAGATCAAGCAGTAGCAGTGCAGGGGGAGGACTGCCCTCTTGCTGCGCGGAGAGAGCCTTCTCGACCTTCTCCACCAGGTCCACCCGGTTGGACAAGCCGGTGAGCGCGTCGGACATCGCCATCCGCTTCATGTCCAGATGCGCCTGATGAAGCATGGCGGTGCGGTTCTCCACGCGCTTCTCGAACTGCCGGTACACCAGCTCGAGTTCCTCCGCGAGGAGATTGACCCCGGTGATCACAGCGTCAACGTCGTCGCGGGCGGGGGAAGGCTTCATCCGGCTGCTGAGGTCCCCCCGCGACAGGCGCACTATGCCATCGACCAGCATGGCCAAGCGGGGATCACCGTCGTCAGCGGTCATGCGTTCTCCCGGAGAGCCACTGGACGGCCGCTCCCTCGTCTCCGAAGTAGCGGATGGGGCAGGGCGGCGGTTCCCCTCCCAGGAGGAAGTTTGCGAGCACCCTGTCCACCGCGCTTCCCCCGAGCACTGCGATGGCGGAGGCTGAGCGGGAACGGCTGAGAACTCCCCGTGCCTCACGGCTCAGCGATGCAATACCGGTGATGACCAGCAGAACGGGTCGACGAACCCCAGCGGCTGCCGTTCGTGCCTGGTCAGCGAAGGCCTCGGCGATGTCACGCGTGATGTGTTCGCCCGCAGGCAGCACGAGGCGGATGAGGGAACCCGACACCGGGTCTTCCGGTACGTCGGTTGGCATCAGCCAGAGAGCAGTCATTGCCTAGCGTCGCTTTCCTTGCTGGGGACGCCGCGGCGCCCGGTACTCGAACCTACCGTACAGAAATACGACGACGGCGGTCGTTGCCCTGCCGCATGTCGCGGTTCAGCCGTCGGTCACCGTGGTAGAGGATGGCTTCCCAGTCAGCCTCTTCAGGCGCCTTGTCGATGACGGGTGACTGTTCCTGCCGCGGTGTGCGGGGTGCTACGTACAACCAGTTGAGAACGCCCAGGACCGTGTCAACGGCGGAGTTCTTCAAACCGATGTAGGCCCGGATGGCGTAGAACGCAAGGGTTGCATTGAGGAGGGCGAACGCGGCGTTCACCCAGTTCTCGCTGACAAAATCGCGCCAGAAGGTGAACAGGGAGTAAGCGACGATCAGAAAGGGCACCACGACGTAGAGGGCGGGCGCAGCGGTGCGGTCCTTGACTTTGGGTGTTCTCACAAAGGGGATCTTCTCGCCCGTGAAAGCCTGCTGCACGGACTTGAGGACGCCGGCGAGGTTCACAGGCAGCAGCACGATGTTGAACCCGTAGATCCTGAAAATGTCCGTGAAGCGGTGACCGCAGTCGCGCAGATCGCTGCCCATGGCCAGGAAGTAGGGGAGGGCGGTGATGAAAACAAGCGGGCTGAGCAGCCGGCTGTCGTACGGGTAACCGAGCAGGAACAACAGTCCGAAGCTCGCCCACGCGATGGAAGCCATGTAGTTCACGCGGAGGATGATCTCGCGTTTGAGGATTCGCTCGCGGCGGTGCTTCCGCTCGCGCATCTGGTTCCACAGCTTGGGCAGGATGAGAAGGCCGCCATTTGCCCATCGTCGCCGCTGGACAACGAGCGAGCCGAAGTCCGGCGGTGTGGCGCTGTAGCTGAGCCGTTCCGGATAATTGACGAGCGTCCACCCGTGCGTGCCGAGGTCAACGCTCGACTCGGTGTCCTCAATGACGGTGCGGTCCTGGATGTAGGTCTTGATGTCAAACCCGCCGACACTCTCCACCTCGACAATGTCCTCGATAGCCCGCTTCCGGATGACCGCGTTGGCACCGACCCAGAAGGTGGCACCGTAGTAGGTCATGCCCTGGTGAAGGATGTGCTGGATATCCGTCGTCGCACCGGCGATGCGTTCGATGCGGGTAGGTGCGCCGCGGAAGGATGAGTACGGCGTCTGCGTGACGGCGACCCGCTCGTTGCCGGGAGATTCGAGCAGGTGTACGAGGCGAAGGCAGTAATCGCGCAGGAGGAGGGAGTCGGCGTCGAGCGTGAGGATGTACGTGGAATCCGGAATGTCGAGGTCATCAACATGGCGCTCGACCGACGGACGGAGCACAACGCCGTTGGCGGCTTTTTCCTTGTGCCAGCGGCCGCCCATCAGCGAGATGTAGGCGTTGAGGTTCATCGCCTTGTTCGCTTCATGGGAGAGCGAGGCGTAAAGCTTTCGCTCGAAGGTGTTCATGGACGCGGTGAAAATGCGGGCAAGGCGGAGGTAAAGCTCGACCATGCGGTCGGCATCCGGTTCGGCACGCTGAGCCCGTGCAGCCTCGAGGGCAAGAACCGTCAGCCGGAGTTCACGGGCAAGGCCCATCAGAACCAGGTCGACGAAGAACTCGTCGACGTGGTCCTCGACGGCTTCATTCCCCGCCATTGTCTCCAGCCACACGGCGGCAGCTTCGTACTCCGCGATGAGGCGCGGAAGTTCGTCGGCTGCGGGGGTGCCGGCGGCGAGACGCTTCTGGTACTCGGACAACGCCGTGGTGAACCGCATGGAAGGCTCGAGCAATTGGCTTTCGATGTCTGCCGCAAGCGCGCGTGTCGCTTCAAGCCGTGCTGTCACCAACGGATCTGTGGGGTGCGGCGGATCGTCCAGCAGCAAGGTGACGCGGAGGTTCGGGAACTCCTGCAGGGCGGCGGACCAGAGGGTGGCGCGAACAACCTCGGGTTCCTCGGCATAGGAAGGCACCAGGACTGTGATGCCCTCGTCGTAGCTGGCGAAATGCCGATCCAGTTCTCCGCGTGGAACACGGCGGTGGTCCCGGAAGCGATACAGCGCACCCTGCCGCGCCAGGAGGTACATGAGCGCCGAGAACGTCAGAAAGGTCACCACAATGAGGTAAAAAATTGCCTCAAGCTGGAACCGGAAGTCAGCGGCAGCGTTCTCCGACAGTTCGCGAAGGATCGTGGACACCACGTAGGCAACCCAGCCGAGGACGGTCACCACGATTCCCAGGCGTCCCAGCGCGACCTTCCGGCGCGAGGGCTGCGGGTGCACGATCGAAAGTGGCTCCGACCGCTTCTCCGATCCCCATTGACGGCGGCGCGCTCCGGCTCCTGTCGATGTTGGTGCTCCGGCCGCAGCTCTGTGCACGGCAACCTTCTGGTCCATCCGCCCCCCATGAGTTTATGGACGTCCCCCTGCGGAAAGCCCCGTGAGTGTGGCTGACGCAGGTGACGGTCCTGACGTTCAGCTGGTCGCTCCCGGCCCCGGCTGAGGTGACGGCTCAACCTCGAAAGAGCGGGAGTTGTGACCGACGAAACAGTACACCATTTTGGGATCCGACACTCCCTCCGTTACGATACGCTCACCGTTCCCGTCCGAACGGGCACTTATCTGGGGGACCCATGTCCAAACGTTTTCCCGGCCGCAGGCTTTCGCCCGTCCGGCTCTCTGTCCTGGTTGCAGTTATCGGTGCGCTGGTAGCGTCGACAGTTGTGGGTTGGAATCGTCTCGAAGACGTACGTGCCGCAGCCAACGGAGGGTCCTGGTTTGCCGGCTATGTCGACGCGACGGCCACGCCGTTCTACCCCTTTGAGCAGCCCGCGTCAGAGCAGGGAAAGAGCGTGGTGCTTTCCTTCATCGTCGCTGACCCCCGCGAGGATTGCAGGCCGTCCTGGGGTGCTGCCTACTCGCTCGATGAAGCACAGTCCGAGCTGGACCTGGACCGGCGCATAGCCCGCCTGATCCAGGACGGCGGGGAGGTCGCTGTGTCCTTTGGCGGCCTGATCAACAACGAACTGGCGCGGACCTGCACAGACGTTCGGCAGCTCACGTCCGCGTACCGCTCCGTCGTGGAGCGCTACAGCCTGACAACCATTGATCTCGACATCGAAGGTGAAGATCTTGCTGATTCGGACGCTGCCGCCCGTAGGGCGGAGGCCGTCGCCGCACTTCAGGAGGAGCGCCGCGCGGATGGCAAGGCGCTGAACGTGTGGCTCACCTTGCCTGTCGCGCCGTCCGGGCTGACGGTCCAGGGAACCGATGCCGTCACTGCGATGCTCGAGGGTGGGGTCGATCTCGCCGGCGTGAACGTGATGACCATGGACTATGGCGGAAGCAGGGAAGCGGGTGTCTCGCAGTTGGATGCGTCCATTGCCGCTGCCCGCGCAACGCATGCACAGCTCGGAATCCTGTACGACAGGGCGGGCACCAGCCTGGGGCCGCAAACGCTGTGGAAGAAAATCGGGCTGACCCCGATGATCGGCCAGAATGATGTACCCGCCGAAGTGTTCGATCTTGAGGCCGCAGCCGGGTTCAACGCATTCGCCCTCGAGACCGGCGTCGGACGCATGTCCATGTGGTCGCTCAACCGGGATGCCACCTGCAGCGACAACTACGGCGATGCGAGCATCGTGTCGGACAGCTGCAGCGGAATTGAGCAGGACGGCATCCTTTTCGCCGATGTTCTCGGTGCAGGCTTTGAAGGCCGTGCTGCGACGCTGAATACGGCGCCCACAACAGCTGAACCAACGCCGGAACCGATAGCCGATGATCCTGCTACCAGTCCCTACCCAATCTGGTCAGAGGAAGCCACTTACCTCACCGACGAGCGCGTTGTATGGCGGGGCAAGGTGTACTCAGCGAAGTACTGGACCTCCGGCGACGTACCGGACAACCCGGTGCTGCAGGCCGCTGAGACTCCGTGGACGCTGATCGGTCCTGTGTTGCCGGGTGAGAAGCCGCTCCCTGTTGTCACCGCCCCCGCGGGGACCTACCCGGAGTGGGTCGCAGAGAAGGTATATGAGAAGGGCGACCGCATCCTGTTTGAGGGCAGCGTCTTCGAGGCAAGGTGGTGGAACCGAAGCGACAGCCCCGAGGCGGCGCTGCAATCGGCCGACTCCTCGCCGTGGCGGAAGTTCTCGAGCGAGGAAGTGAAGGAAGTGCTCGAAGAGCTGGACTCCTGACGGGCCCAGCACCGGCGGCTACAGCTCTGCCCGTCGGTGAACTTCTTCGATCAGCTTGCCCACTTGGGCTTCTCGGTCCGGGGCTCCGGACTGCCTGAACAGTTCCTGGCTCTTCTCCAACTGAAACAGCCCCTCGAGAGGGTCGCCGGACCGGGCGAGCGACTGTCCCAGTAGTGTGTACGCCTCAGCAGCGGTTTGGCTGGCAAGGAGGGCGGATGCTTCACAGATCGGGCGAAGCCGTTCGACGGCGGCATCATATTGCGCCGTGAGGAACAGCCAGTGTGCACGGGTCAGGGACAGCTCGAGCTTGTCCCGCTCGCTTCCACCAACGATTGAAGCGGCGAGCTCTGCCCGTTCGATGCACTCGAGCGTTTCCGGCTCGACGACTCCGCCGGCCAGGCGCAGGGCGGCGGACGCCCGGTTGAAGCGAGCCCAGAGATCCAGGTCGTTGGAGGGGGACAGGGTGCTCGCTGCGCGCCGGTGGTAATCGGTGCCGACCGCCGAGTCCCTTCGAAGGTATGCCACATTCCCGATGACCCAATAGGCCTTGCCAGCAGTCTGCGAGTTGACTTCCGGCGTGATGAGTTCGGCGAGGCGAAGGCACTCGTCCCAGGCGTCGTCTACCTGGTCGCTTTCAGCGAGAGCAGCAATCAGCGCATGCTGGGCGCGGATCCGAAGGTCTGGCGATCCTGATGCTTCTTCAGACGACTTGACCGCACGCTGGGCCTCGATGACGGCCGCCTCCAGATTCCCACGGCCGACGAGGGTGTCAGCGAGGAATGTTGAAACTCTCGCGGCGAGATCGGGGTAACGCTCGGTGAGGGGATGACGGTGAAGAGCCTCGGCGGTAGCAGCAGCAGCTTCGAAGAGACCCTCCTTCTTGAGACATTCCACCTGCAGGAACGCCATGTTCCACGAAGCGTTCTCGTCCCCGTTTGCGTCGGCGACACGCTGGGCCTCGCCGGCGATCTCCCGGGCGGCCGCATAATCGCGCTGTGCCCATGCGTCGCGGGCGCGCAATTCCAGGAAAACGTGCTGCCCCGGTTCCTGTGTATTGTCCATGGCCTCATTCCAACATTGTGCTCGGATGGCTCCCCGCGGATCATTGTGTCAGAACGGTCCGCCATTCTTACGGGTACGCCTTGTATTTCTTTTTAGGGATCCGTCACAAAACTGCGGAAAAGATGAGACAAAAGGCACTGGTAGCAAGGGGGTGGCTCCATATACTGAAGGGGCTGTGCAACGCAGGGGGCAATCAGTCCTTCTGCGTCCATCAAGTGACAAGGAATAACTATGAAAAAGGTCTCCGCAACACTGTTGCTGACTGCGTTGCTTTTGGTTGGGGGCGGCACGGCTGCTCAGGCTGCCAAAAGTGGCAACTGGCCCGATAGCACAACAACGACCGCGAAGAGCGGCAACTGGCCGGATAGCACGTACCGGAGCGTCTAGTGTGACCCGGTTCAGGTACGCACCTGAACCGCAGCAGAGGTCGTGGAGGCCCAGAGTTTCGTCTGGTCTCCACGGCCTCTTCCGCATTTCGGTGCGGTCAGCTTTTCAATGAGGCGTCAGCGTTTCAGTGCGGCCACAATGCTTCGGACGTGAGCCGCACGGTCCGGTGCGCCGGCGTCGTTGAAGCATTGTTCCGCGGTTTCAAGATGCGCTAGCGCTTCAAGCTCCTGGCCCTGGGCTGAAAGTGCCTGGGCCAGCAGCAGGTTGGCTTCTCCTTCCGTCTGGCGGGAGAGCGCCGTGCCTTCCGCGCAGATCGGCCGTAACCGTTCTACCGCTGCGTTCAGCTGCCCGGTGAGGAAGAGCCAATGCGCGCGTGTGAGGGAAAGCTGCAGTTGATCCCGCTCCGTCCCGCCCACAATGGAGCTGGCTACCTCGGCTCGTTCAATGCACTCAAGTGTCTCCGCATCAACGACACCGGCGGCGAGACGCCGCGAGGCTGAGGCCCGATTGAACCTGGCCCAGAGCTCAAGGTCATTGTTCGGCGTGAGATGTTCAGCAGCGAGGCGGTGGAATCGGGTGCCGTCCTCCACCTGATGGCGCATGAACGCAACGTTCCCGATCACCCAGTAGGCCTTGCCCGCCGTCTGGGTATGGATGCCCGGAGTGATGTGCGTGGAGAGGTCGAGACACGTACTCCATGCTTCGTCCAGCCTGTCACTCTCGGCGAGGGCGGCGATGAGGGCGTGATGAGCCTCGATCTGCAGCTCGGGGGCGTCCGCGACGGTGGCGGCGCTTTTCACCGCAATCGTGGCGCTGTCCACCGCTTGATCCAGGTGCCCCAGGCCCTGCTGGCACACCGCCGCGAGGGTGTGGACCCTCGCTTTCAACGCATCTGACTCGAGGGACAGGCTGCTGGTGCCGAGCACCTCAGCTGATTGGAGTGATTCATCGAGATGACCTTCCTCGCGTAGGCACTCAGCCTGCAGAAAGGTCATGTTCCACCAGGCGCGGTGATCCTCTGCCCGCGCTGCGAGTGCGACTGCAGAGGCCGCAAGCAGCCTTGCTGCACGATAATCGCGCTGGCTCCACGCTTCACGCGCTCGCAGCTCATACATAACGAGATCGCCCGACTGTTGTGCTGCCACCCTTCCCCCTTGCGTTGAGGTTGCGCCGGACAGACGCAGAATGCTCCCGAGAACCCGATGCGACTGTCCCTGAGTTTATGCGGAAAGAATGCATTGAGACAGATACCCGCAGGAACACGGCAGAACGTGAAGGGGGTCGCACATCGCGGGTCCTTTCCTCGCCTCGGGGGTGTTGTATATCACACATCGTTCGTATACTGAGTCAATCTGGTGTCAGTGACTCTGCACTCCTAAGCGAAGGAATCTGTCATGAAACGACTTCCCGCAGTTCTCTTGCTCACGGCGGCCCTTGCGCTGGGAGGGGGTACTGCGGCTGTAGCGGGGGATAGCGCGTCCACGCCCAGGACGGTTGTCTCCTACGGGATCATGATCGATGACTGGCCCCACTGACAGTTTCTGAAGTGTCCAAAGGACCGTTCGAGCCACCTAGGTGCTCCGACGGTCCTTCGCGTTGAAAGGCCGAGTCTGTACTAGCCTAGGGTCCATGCGTATCGCCCGGTTTGTGCTCAACGATGATCCAGCGTTCGGCCTCGTCGAAGGACCCGAGGGGGCGGAAGAGATTGCCGTCATCAGCGGTGACCCCTTCTACGGGGGAATCCAGCCCACGGGAGCGCGCCACAAACTCGAGGATGTTCGGCTGCTCGCACCTGTGATTCCTCGCAGCAAGGTAGTGGGAATCGGCCGCAACTACGCGGACCATGCTGCTGAGTTGGGCAATGAGGTTCCGCCCGCCCCGCTGATGTTCCTCAAGCCGAACACCTCTGTCGTCGGTCCCGGCGATCCGATCGTGCTTCCCTCCTTCTCCGATGAAATCTCCTATGAATCGGAGCTCGCGGTCATCATCGGCCGGATCTGTAAGGATGTGCCGGTGGAACGCGTGGATGACGTGGTCTTCGGCTACACGTGCGCTAATGACCTCACCGCCCGCGATATCCAGAAGACCGACAATCAGTGGGCACGTGCCAAGGGGTTCGACACCTCCTGCCCGATCGGACCGTGGATTGAGACGGAGCTGGACACCGAGGACCTGGCCGTGCGCGGTTGGCTCGACGGTGAGCTCAGGCAGGACGGCTCTACCAATCAGATGATCTGGGGAGTCAAGGAACTGGTGTCCTACGTTTCCCAGGCTTTCACGCTTCTGCCCGGCGACCTTATCCTCACCGGAACTCCCGCCGGGGTGGGGCTCATCAGCGAGGGGCAGAGGTACGAGGTCGAAATTGAGGGCATCGGGCGGTTGTCCAACCCCGTCCGCAGGTAGGTCGCGGCCCGGGACGCGATCAGCCGGACAGTAGACTGGGGTCCATCATGACTACTGCCGATCTCCCCACTGTCACGCCAGAAACTCCAGTCCGGGTCCGCTTTTGCCCCTCGCCGACCGGAGTGCCGCACGTCGGTCTCATACGTACCGCACTGTTCAACTGGGCATACGCCCGGCACACCGGCGGAAAGATGATCTTCCGGATCGAGGATACCGATGCCGCCCGCGACAGTGAGGAGAGCTACGAGCAGCTTCTCGAGGCGTTGACCTGGCTGGGCATCGATTGGGATGAGGGTGTTGAGGTCGGAGGACCGCATGCTCCGTATCGTCAGTCGCAGCGAGGCGACCTCTACCAGGACGTCATCGCCCGGCTGGTGGCGGCAGGACACCTGTACAGGTCCTACTCCACACCGGAAGAGGTGGAGGAGCGGCACAAGGCTGCCGGACGCGACGTCAAGCTGGGGTATGACAATTTCGACCGGAACCTCACCGAGGAGCAGAAAGCCGCCTACGAAGCGGAGGGCCGGCCTGCGGTTCTTCGTCTTCGCATGCCGGACGAGGACATTACTTTCACTGACCTCGTGCGCGGCGACATCACCTTCGCCGCGGGAAGCGTCCCGGACTTTGCGGTCGTGCGGGCGAACGGAGCTCCGCTCTACACGCTCGTCAATCCGGTTGATGACGCGCTCATGGGCATCACCCATGTGCTGCGCGGGGAAGACCTGCTCTCCTCGACGCCGCGTCAGGTTGCGCTCTATCGCGCCCTCATCGACATTGGCGTGGCCCGCTACATGCCGCTTTTCGGCCACCTCCCCTATGTCATGGGACAGGGCAACAAGAAGTTGTCCAAACGGGACCCGGAATCCAACCTCTTCCTTCACAGGGAACGCGGCTTCATCCGCGAGGGGCTGCTCAACTATCTCTCATTGCTGGGCTGGTCCCTGAGCGCTGACGAGGACATCTTCACCGTCGACCAGCTGGTTGAGAAGTTTGACGTGCATGATGTGTTGGCGAATCCTGCGCGCTTCGATGTGAAGAAGGCCGAGGCAATCAACGGATCGCACGTCCGCCTGCTGGACCCGGAGGACTTCCGGATGCGGCTGGTTCCCTATCTACAGTCTGCGGGTCTTCTCGGTGCCACCATCAGCTCACATGAGCTGACCGTCCTCACGGAGGCCGCACCCCTGATTCAGGAACGCATCACGCTACTCGGAGAAGCGCCCGAGATGCTCGGTTTCCTGTTCCGCGCCGATGAAGAGATCGAGGTTGCGGAAGACGCCCGCAAGGGTTTGCCGGCGAATTATGAGGAGGTTCTGGACGCGGCCCTGCGTGCGCTTGAGCCGCTGGAGGAGTGGACTGCCGACTCCATCCAGGCGGCGTTGCGTGGCGCCCTCGTGGAAGAACTCGGACTGAAGCCGCGCGTCGCCTTCGGGCCGGTGCGGACGGCCGTTTCGGGGCGCAAAATCTCGCCGCCCTTGTTTGAGTCGATGGTCATTCTGGGTAAGGAGTCTTCATTGGCGCGCGTGAGGGCATTGCGTGGAAAATAATACTGCCGCGCCGATAGTTCAGGGCGTACTCTTCGACATCGATGACACCCTCGTTGATCTCGAAACTGCAATGGGCCGGACCCTGCACCACATTGGGGCTGATACCCTCGCGCACCTCAGCGAGGCGGAGTGGGCCGAGTACAAGCAGCTCTATACACGGGACCCACATGGATATTACGACCAGTTCCTGGCCGGGAAGCTGAGTTTCACGGAACAACGAATCCGCAGAGCTCGGCACGCACAGGCATCCTTCCTTGCTGAACCGCTGGAGGGCGAAGCAGCGGCGCGTTGGAATCACGCGTATGAGGCCATCCTGCCGCTCCACTTCGAACCGTATGACGACGTGCTTCCCGTCCTTGATGAACTGGACCGCCGCGGAATTCCCTACGGGGCGGTCAGCAATAACGTGCACGACTACCAGAGGGCAAAGCTGGATAAGGCAGGCCTGCAGCGCGTCGCGGCGCTCGTCGGGATTGACACGGTCGGGGTAGCCAAACCCGACCCGGCCATTTACCTGGAAGGCGCACGCCGGCTGGGCACGGATCCGGAGCGGACCCTGTACGTCGGAGATAACCCCGTGCTCGATGCTCAGGGCGCCGAGAGTGCCGGCCTGGTCGGCGTATGGCTGGACCGTAGCGGGGTGCAGGAATCCGGCTTCATCGGCCGTCGAATCACCTCCCTCCGGGACGTTTTGCGAATCGTGCCGGACATCCGGTAAAGTCGTATCTCGGCGCGGACGGGGTTGACCTCCTGCGAAGCAGGAAAAACCGCCGGAAAGTGCCATTGGGGTATGGTGTAATTGGCAACACATTGGTTTCTGGTACCAACATTCTAGGTTCGAGTCCTGGTACCCCAGCGCTGTATAGCGGCACATTTTGAGCAGATCGCCACGCAGGAATTGCGAACCGCTCGATTTGGACCGCAGCAGCAGATGTGAAACAATCATCTAGCTCGTTTGGCGGGAAACCGGCAGACAAAACAGTACTGGCCCCATCGTATAGCGGCCTAGTACGCCGCCCTCTCACGGCGGTAACGCGGGTTCGAATCCCGCTGGGGTCACAAGAGTTCCGCCTCAACCATCATGGTTGGGGCGGAATTTTCGTTTAAACGGCAGCTGCGCCCTCAAATCCCGACGACGACCAGCAGAACTGGCATGATGGGACCATGACTGCCTCGCTGCCGGATGCTGACGTTGCGGGGCTTGCCGAATTGCTCGGCCGGGTGCGTGAAATCCTTAACCGCCTCAGCTTTCCGCTGGAGTCTGCTGGGGCACCCGATGCCCGACTGGAAGCCCGAGCCGCGGCAGCACAGCTCGACGACTACATTCTTCCGCGCATCAAGAGCCTCGATGCGCCGCTTCTGGCAGTTGTCGGCGGGTCCACGGGCGCAGGCAAGTCAACCCTCGTGAACGCACTGGTGGGCCACCCTGTTACCCGGTCGGGCGCCATCCGCCCCACCACCCGCCAACCGATCCTGCTGCATCACCCCGCGGAGGGACACTGGTTCGCCGGCGACCGTGTGCTGCCTTCACTGAGCCGGCAGCGCGCCGTCGTCGTTGACCCGGACGGGGGAGCGGTGCCCGCTTCCCAGATTGCCTCGGTGCAGGACTCCGGCTCTGCAGCTCAGCTACTGCTGCAGCCGGACCCCACCATTCCCCTGGGCCTTGCGCTGCTGGACGCTCCGGATATCGACTCGATTGCTGATGAGAACCGTCGCCTGGCATCCCAACTGCTCGCGGCCGCTGACCTGTGGCTGTTCGTCACCACTGCCAACCGCTATGCCGACGCTGTGCCCTGGCATCTGCTCAGGGAAGCGGCCCAGCGCGACATTCTGCTCGCCGTCGTTCTCGACCGGGTACCGCACGGTGTGGAGGAGGAGGTCCGGGCTGACCTGCACACGCTGCTCGCGGCCGAAGAGTTGGGCCATGCACCGATCTTCGTGATTCCCGAGGAGAAGCTCAATCCTCTAGGCATGTTGCCGCCGGAGAGCGTCGAACCGTTGCGGCGCTGGCTTCGCGCTATCTCGGTCGATGCTGAGGGCCGCCGGGAGATTGCCCGCCGTACGCTGGAGGGCGCCCTGCGCGCGCTGGGTCATCGGGTGGAGAAGGTGGCAGACGCACAGGACCGCCAGGCCGAAACGGCAGGACGGCTCGAGGAAGTTGCGCGCGAGTCCTACCGGACCGCGCTTGATGCCGTACTTGAATCCACCAAGGACGGCACGCTGCTACGCGGTGAGGTGCTGGCCCGCTGGCAGGACTTCGTTGGCACTGGTGAGTTCATGCGCGGTCTCGAATCAACTGTCGGGCGGATCCGCGACCGCATCGGCGGTTTCCTCACGGGCAAGCCTCCACGAGCTGTCACCGTCGAGACCGCAATCGAAAGCGGGCTTCAGACCGTGATCGTGGAGGAAGCCGCTAAAGCAGCCGATCGCACCGAGCGGCAGTGGCGGGCGGAATCTGCCGGGCGGACGCTGCTGGAGTCCGGGAACCCCGCCATGCCACCCGATTTCAACGAGCTTGTTGTGCGAGAAATCCGGGCCTGGCAAAAGGACCTGCTGGACCTGGTCCGTTCGGAGGGCGCGGACAAACGCTTTGCTGCCAGAATGCTCTCGTTCGGAGTCAATGGGGTAGCCGTGGCTCTCATGATCGTGGTGTTTGCTTCGACAGCCGGTCTCACCGGTGGTGAGGTGCTCATCGCGGGCGGTTCAGCTGTGATCGGGCAAAAATTGCTTGAAGCGGTTTTCGGTGAGGAGGCAGTCCGCCGGTTGACCCGGACAGCGCGACTGCAGCTGCAGGAGAGGTGCGAGAAATTGCTCGACGCGGAACGTGAGCGTTTCACTGACAAGCTTGCGATCCTCGAGGGCGAACCGGCGTCAGAGGACCTCCGCGAGCTGGCCGCCAGCCTCACCGAGCGGCGGTCCGTGGCCGAGGACCTGCGAAATGATGGCCCGACGCCGGAGGGCGGGCAGTGAGCCGTCACCGCGGCGAGGCATCGTCCTCCCGACTACAGATCCGCCTTGAATCGCTCAACACTGCCCGCGAACTCGCTGAGGGACGCGTCGATGAACACCAACTGGGTGCGGTCTACGGGGTGCTGGACCGGGCTAGCTCGCGTCGGTCGCTCTCGTCGGCGCACACGGTCGTCGGTATCTTCGGTCCTACGGGTAGCGGGAAGTCGTCGCTCCTCAACGCACTGACGGGCACCGACCTTGCGCGTGTAGCCGCCCGTCGCCCAACCACTGCTGAACCGCTCGCTGTGATCTGGGACGAAGACGGAAGCTCAGACCTGCTCGACTGGCTGCAGGTTTCGAACCGCCATGTGATGCCTGACGGTGCGCCATTACTGCCGGTTCCCGGTAATGGCAGCCGGCGAGCCAAGAGGGATGACGGCGATGAGGGCGGGCTGATTCTGCTGGACCTGCCCGATTTCGATTCAACGGCGCTGGGTCACCGTGTCATCGTGGAACGCCTTGCGGGGCAGGTGGACGTGCTGCTGTGGGTCACTGATCCGCAGAAGTACGCTGATGCTTCGCTGCATCGTGAGTTCCTCGAGCCTCTGGCAACGCATGAGGCCGTCATCCTGGTAGCGCTCAACCAGTCGGACCGGCTCTCTGAGGACGATCTCGCCCAGGTGACCCGGTCGCTGAAGCAGATCCTTGCCGGGGAAGGACATGGATCTGCTGTTGTACATGCTGTCTCTGCGGTGAACGGTACGGGCCTGAGGTCGCTGGCGGAGGAAGTCCGTGCGATCGTGCGGCGGAAGGAAGCGGCCACCGGGCGGCTGTCGGCCGACGTGGATGTAGCGGTTGACTCGTTGAGGGAGTTCACGGGTCCTGAGCTTCCACCGCCGTCGAAAGCGGCACGTACCGCTCTTGCTGACCGACTCGCCGACGCGACAGGCGCCGACGCGGTCATTGACGCCGTCGTGCGCTCCTACCGCCGGGATGCCCACGCAGTCACGGGATGGCCGGTGACTCGGTGGCTCGGGAACCTGCGCGCGGATCCTCTACGGCGCCTGAATCTCAGGCGCGGCGACGTACAGGAGTTCGTCGGACGCACCTCCCTGCCGGAGCCGGGCCCTGCGCAGCGGGCGTCCGTTGACCGGGCACTGCGGACGTTCGGGGAGGAACTCTCAGCCGGGGCAGTCGAGCCTTGGCGGACGGCCATCCGCGATGCCGCCAGGAGCCCTGAACCTGAACTGCTCGAGCGTCTCGACGAGGCGGTTGCGCGCACGGACTTCTCCTCCGGCTCACGGGCGTGGTGGTGGCCGGTCGCAGGGGTTTTGCAGTGGTTGTTCCTTGCGGCCATGGTGGTCGGCATCGGATGGTTGGCGGTCCTGGCCGGACTCGGATTCCTTCAGTTCCCGGTTCCTGAATCACCACGGGTGGAGGGAATTCCGGTCCCCACGCTGCTGGCGGTCGGGGGAGTGGTGGCGGGAATCGCCGTCGGTATTCTGTGTGCCGCCCTGGCCCGGTTGGGGGCACGCAGACGCGGCAAGCGAGTACGACGACGGCTGGTCGCCTCCATCACGGAGACGGCGGAAGCGGTTGCGGTCGGCCCCGCTGCCGCCGAAATCGAGCGCTACAACAGCTTCGTGCAGGCCGTGGGTAGGGCGGCTGCCCGTCGGTGATCGTGCGCTCCAGAATGCTTGATGATCAGGTGCTGGACGACTAGGTGCTCGACGATCAGGCGCGGAGGGCACCAAGCACCTTTTGCATCGTGCGAAGGTTCCGTGTGGTCGTTGCGCTCTTGAAGCGGGCCTTGTTACTGAAAGCGTTCAGCGGACTTTCGAGCGTGCCGCCCTTCGGTGCCTGCCACGCGACTGCGATGGTTCCCAGCGAGTGCACCGGTTCGTCGATCGATCGGGCGAAGTCAACGAATTCGGCCAGGACCTCCGGGTCGGAGAACAGCGTGAGGTAGGTGTGAAGACCGGGATCATCGGCGGGGAAGGGACACTCCGCGACGATGCTTTCGACGGTCTCCGCCGGCAGCACAACCACCCACGCAACATATCCGAAACGTTGCCGCAGGGCATGCTCGCTCTGTGACTTTAGATCGAGCTGCGAGAGGTCGCTGCTGCAGACCACATTGCCGGAGGCCAGGAGGGTCTTCACGTCCGAGACCGGAAGTGTCTCCAGAGTCTCCCGGAGGTCGGCGGACTTGATGGTGATACCGCCGACGTTCACACCGCGAAGGAACACTGCGTACCTGGTCATGGCCACAGCGTAACGCCGTGCCTGCGCAAAAGATCCGCTATTCCGCGGACTTGCCGATAGCGCTGGTGAGCTGGGCTGCCGCGCTCACCACGACCTCGGCATGGATCCGCCCGGGCTGGCGCGTAAGCCGCTCGATCGGTCCGGAGATCGAGACTGCGGCAATGACACGGCCGGACGGACCACGGACCGGGGCCGACACGGAGGCTACCCCCGCCTCACGCTCGCCAAGACTCTGCGCCCAGCCCCGCCGTCGTACTCCGGCAAGCACCGTGGGCGTGAAGCGGGCGTTCTGGAGTCCCTTGAGCAACCGGTCGTGGTCCTCCCAGGCGAGGAGGCACTGTGCTGCCGATCCTGCCCTCATGGACAGCTGGGTGCCGACCGGAATGGTGTCGCGAAGGCCGATAGGGCGCTCTGCGGACGCCACGCAGACACGGGCGTCCCCCTGGCGCCGGAAGAGCTGAGCGCTTTCCCCGGTGGCGTCGCGGAGCTGCAGCAGGACGGGACCGGCTGAAGCAATGAGGCGATCCTCGCCGGCGGCTGATGCCAACTCCACGAGGCGGCTGCCCAGAACGAAGCGTCCCTGAATGTCCCTGCTGACCAGACGGTGGTGAACAAGCGCGAGGGCGAGGCGGTGCACTGTCGGGCGGGCGAGACCGGTCGAGGTCACGAGCTGCGCGAGAGTAGTGGGCCCGGCTTCCAGGGCATCGAGCACAAGAGCCGCTTTATCAATGACGCCGACGCCACTAGAATTGTCCATAACCTGATATTGCCGTCTCAATATCTGAGACGCAAGTCGCTGGACTGGCGCCGGGCATCGCGCTCCTGCTTCAGTTGTTGGAAGATCTGATCGAAGGCACGCGGAGGAACCGGCCATGGGCAAGACGCTCGCAGAAAAAGTCTGGGAATCGCACATCGTGCGCAAGGGCGAGGTCGTCAACGGACAGGCTGAACCCGACCTGCTCTACATTGACCTGCACCTCGTGCATGAGGTCACCTCACCGCAGGCATTCGAGGGCCTCCGTCTTGCAGGCAGGAAGCTCCGCCGGCCCGACCTGACGATCGCCACCGAGGATCACAACACTCCGACGATCGACATCGATCGTCCCATTGCAGACCCAACCAGCCGTACGCAAATCGAGACGCTGAGGGCAAACTGCAAGGAGTTCGGCGTAAGGCTGCACTCGCTGGGTGACGCACAGCAGGGGATCGTGCACATCATCGGTCCGCAGTTGGGCCTTACACAGCCCGGCCTCACCGTAGTGTGTGGAGACTCGCATACCTCCACACACGGTGCTTTTGGAGCGCTGGCCATGGGCATCGGAACCTCCGAGGTCGAACACGTCATGGCTACCCAGACGCTCTCCCTGACGCCCTTCAAGACCATGGCAATCAACGTCGAAGGAACGCTCAAGCCCGGCGTGACATCGAAGGACATCATCCTTGCCGTCATCGCCAAGATCGGCACCGGCGGCGGTCAGGGTTACGTCCTTGAGTACCGCGGTTCCGCCATCCGTGCACTGTCCATGGACGCGCGCATGACCATCTGCAACATGTCGATCGAAGCCGGCGCACGGGCCGGAATGGTCGCCCCTGATGAAACCACCTTCGAGTACCTCAAGGGGCGCGCGCACGCACCGCAGGGCGAGGACTGGGATGCCGCCGTCGAGAACTGGCGCACCCTGCGTACCGACGACGACGCGACCTTTGACGCTGAGGTCTTCCTGGACGCGGACGAACTCGAACCCTTCGTTACCTGGGGGACCAACCCCGGCCAGGGCGTCTCGCTGAGCCAGGCTGTTCCTTCGCCGGAGGACTTCGCCGACGAGAACGAGAAGGCGGCCTGTCAGCGCGCCCTCGAGTACATGGCACTGGACGCCGGTACACCCATGAAGGACATCCGTGTAGACACTGTGTTCCTGGGGTCGTGCACCAACAGTCGGGTCGAGGACCTGCGGCTGGCCGCGGATATCATCCGAGGGCGCCAGAAGGACCCGAACATCCGCATGATGGTCGTGCCCGGCTCCGCCCGTGTCCGCCTGGAAGCCGAAGCCGAAGGACTGGACAAGGTGTTCAAGGACTTCGGCGCCGAATGGCGTTTCGCCGGCTGCTCGATGTGCCTGGGTATGAACCCGGATCAGCTCGCCCCGGGCGAACGGTGCGCTTCGACGTCGAACCGGAACTTCGAAGGCCGGCAGGGCAAGGGCGGGCGTACCCACCTGGTTTCACCCGTCGTGGCCGCCGCGACTGCGGTACGCGGAACGCTGAGCTCACCGTCAGACCTGGACCCCGTACCGCCCGCCGTACGCGAGACGTCCACCAGCCACGCGGCCTAGCCTGAGCAAGGCAATCTTCGAAGGAGCACCATGGAAAAGATCACCACGCACACAGGCATCGGCGTTCCGTTGCGCCAGAGCAACGTGGACACTGACCAGATCATCCCCGCCGTCTACCTGAAGCGCATCACCCGTACCGGCTTCGAAGACGCGCTCTTCGCCGCATGGCGCAAGGACGAGAACTTCATCCTGAACAGGGAACCGTTCAACCGCGGTTCGGTGCTGGTGGCCGGGCCGGACTTCGGCACCGGCTCGTCCCGGGAACATGCCGTGTGGGCCTTGAAGGACTTCGGGTTCCGGGCAGTCATCTCCTCCCGCTTCGCCGACATCTTCCGCGGCAATTCCGGTAAGCAGGGGCTGGTGGCAGCCCAGGTAGCCCAGGATGACATCGAGCTGATCTGGAAAGAACTCGAGAACCACCCCGGCACGGAGGTCACCGTCGACCTTGAGTCCCGGCTGGTCACCTGCGGGTCCATCATCGCGCCGTTCCAGATCGACGACTACACGCGCTGGCGTCTTCTTGAAGGACTCGACGACATCGGCCTGACCCTTCGCCATGAGGAGACAATCACGGCGTATGAGGCGCAGCGGCCAAGCTACAAACCAACCACGTTGCCCGCCCGGACCTAGAGCCTCCGGGCAGGTGCAACAAGAATCACGTTTCCTGCCGGAATTTAGTGCTGCACCCGACTGTTTGCACTTCACGACGGGACCGGTCCGATCCCGACACAGCCTCGCCCCGAAGCTAACGGTATTTCAGTCTGGTAACAGTAGCTCCTATGCTTAGCAGGGGTCTTATCTGCTGTTGGGGCTTACACGTTGAAGGAAATAGGTGTTCATGGGTAGCGTTCTGACCATCCGTGGTGGTGTCCCTCTTGCAGGAAAGGTGACCGTCCGCGGTGCCAAGAATTTGGTGCCGAAAGCCATGGTCGCGGCCCTGCTGGGAAGTGCGCCGTCTGTGCTGCGGAACGTCCCGGAAATCAAGGACGTCGACGTCGTCACGAGCCTGCTAAAGCTGCACGGCGTCGAGGTGAGCAAGGATCCGGTGACGGGCGACCTCACCATGGACCCCGCGAACGCCAAGATGGCGGCGTCGAAGGACATCGACGCCCATGCGGGAGACTCACGGATCCCCATCCTGTTCTGCGGTCCCCTGATGCACAGCATCGGCGAGGCCTTCATTCCCGACCTGGGCGGCTGCAAGATCGGCGATCGTCCCATCGATTACCACCTGCAGGTTCTCCGCAACTTCGGCGCTGTTGTCGACAAGCGGCCCGGCGGCATTTCCATCTCTGCTCCAAAGGGTCTCCACGGCGCCAAACTTGAGCTTCCGTACCCGAGCGTCGGCGCCACAGAGCAGGTGCTGCTGACCGCCACCCGTGCCGAGGGCATCACCGAACTGAGCGGTGCCGCCGTCGAACCGGAAATCATGGACCTCATTGCCGTCCTCCAGAAAATGGGCGCCATCATCACCGTCCAGACGGATCGCACTATCCGCATTGAGGGCGTCAAGGAACTTGGCGGCTTCAACCACAAGGCAATCTCCGACCGCAACGAAACGGCATCGTGGGCGTCGGCGGCGTTGGTCACCCGCGGTGACATCTATGTCGAGGGTGCCCGCCAGCTTGACCTCACAGCGTTCCTGAACACGTACCGCAAGATCGGCGGAGCGTTTGACGTGAACGACGACGGCATCCGTTTCTACCATCCGGGCGGCAAGCTCTCACCGTTGGTGCTGGAGACCGACGTCCACCCCGGCTTCATGACCGACTGGCAGCAGCCCCTGGTGGTTGCGCTCACCCAGGCCGAGGGCGTGTCGATCGTACACGAGACCGTGTATGAGAACCGGTTCGGTTTCACTGATGCGCTGGTGCGCATGGGCGCGAATATCCAGGTGCACCGCGAATGTCTCGGCAGCGTTCCCTGCCGTTTCGGTCAGCGCAACTTCCTGCACTCGGCGGTCATCTCCGGGCCGGTTCAGCTGCACGGCACCGACATCGACGTTCCCGATCTGCGCGGCGGCTTCAGTCATCTCATTGCGGCACTTGCGGCGGTGGGCACATCCCGCGTGACCGGCATCGAGTTGATCAACCGCGGTTACGAGCGCTTCCAGGACAAGCTTGAGGCGCTTGGAGCGGACTTCGACGTCGCCGAATCCTCGGATTCAGGAATCGGCCGCTAACCGCGGTCGCACGCCGGCATGACCGAACCAGCATCGTCCCGCGCAACGTTCGCGGTTCTCGCCACCATCCTGCGACCGCTCATGAATGCCATGATGGCCAAGGAGTGGAAGGGCGCTGAGAACCTTCCCCGCGATACCGGTTTCATCGTGTGCCCCAACCACGTCACGGAAATCGACCCGATCGTGATTGGACACTTCCTCTACAACAACAAGGTCCTGCCGCACTTCCTTGCGAAGGCGTCCCTGTTCAGGATCCCGGTGGTGGGTGCGGTTCTGCGAACCACCCTGCAGGTGCCGGTGGAACGCACGACGGCGGGAGCGAACCACTCACTGGAGGTCGCCAGGGAAGCCATTGAGGGTGGCGGGGGAATCATTATCTACCCCGAAGGCACCCTGACCAGGGATCCGGACATGTGGCCCATGAAAGGCCGCACCGGGGCAGCACGCCTGGCCCTGCAAACCGGTGCACCGGTGGTGCCCATTGCGCACTGGGGCGCCCAGGAGGTCTTCCCCCGGTATGCGAAGCGGTTGTACCTGTTCCCGCGCAAGACTTCACGTGTACTCGTCGGAAAGCCCGTCGACCTGTCGGATCTCCAGGGCGGTCCCGTCACCCGCACCACACTGGAGGCGGCAACCAACCGCATCATGGACGCGCTGACCGGGCTTGTCGCGGAGCTGCGCGGTGAGACGCCGCCGGCAGAGCGCTGGGATCCGGCGGCACGGAACCAGAAGACCACGGGCAGGAACTTCGGGTCCTCCACGGGTGAGGTTCAGTGACGCGTCGGCCTCCCGCCGCCGTCGCTGTCCTTGGGTCAGGCAGTTGGGGGACGACCTTCGCGAAGGTGCTCGCGGACGCAGGGGAACGCCACGGTACCCAGGTCCGCCTGTGGGCACGACGCGAGGAAATTGCCCGCGAGATCAACACCAGCCATACGAATAGCCGATATCTCGGCGACACAGTGCTGCCGGATAACATTCGATGCTCCATCGACGTCGCGGACGTCCTCGACGGGGTTGAGCTGGTCGTCATCGCCGTTCCCGCCCAGTCCCTGCGGTCCCAGCTGTCGGCCTGGAAGCCGCTGATTTCGCCCGACGCCGTGGTCGTCTCCCTCATGAAGGGACTTGAGGTCGGAACCGACGCCCGCATGAGCCAGGTGCTCGCCGAGGAACTCGGCCTGCCTCAGGACCGCATCGCGGTTGTTTCCGGTCCGAACCTCGCGATGGAGATAGCGCGTTGTGAGCCCACCGCGTCGGTGGTGGCATGCCCGGATGCCGAGGTGGCAACCTGGATCGCCGCTACGTGTACGGCAACGTACTTCCGCCCCTACACCAATACCGATGTGGTGGGTGTGGAGATCGGCGGCATCGTGAAGAACGTGATTGCTCTCGCTGTGGGTATCTGCGAGGGAAAGCAGATGGGTGACAACACCAAGGCATCCGTCATCACGCGCGGGCTGACTGAGACCACTCGTCTTGCTGTCGCGCTGGGCGGTGAACCGGAAACGATGTCGGGCCTTGCCGGTATGGGCGACCTGATTGCCACGTGTTCCTCGTCGCTCTCGCGCAACCACACAGCGGGCAGGCTGCTTGGACAGGGGCTCACGCTCGATGAGGTGACGGCGCACATGAACCAGACGGCCGAGGGCATCAAGTCAGCCCAGGCGGTGCTTGACCTGGCGCGCCAACTCAATGTCTACATGCCGATTACGGATAGTGTTGTTGCCGTACTTCAGGGAAACCTGTCCGTACATGACCTCGGCCCGCGACTGCTGGCCCGCGAACTGAAATCCGAAGGCTAACTGTGACCTCATCTTCGAAGCCCCGTGTTCTCGTGCTTTTCGGCGGGCGTTCGAGTGAACATGCCGTCAGCTGCGTAACTGCCGCCGGTGTGCTGGACGCAATCGACCGCAACAAGTACGACATCGTTCCGGTCGGCATAGCGAAGAACGGCCAGTGGTCTCTGGTCTCGTCCGACCCGGCCCAGTGGTCGCTGCGGTCGACGGTGCTCCCCGAAGTGCCTGTGTCGCCCGAGTCGGTGGTGCTTGCAACTGCGTCCGACGGCGGAGCTGCGCAGGAACTCGTTGTCACGGCATCGGAGCAGATGCCGCGCAGCCTCGGAGCAGTCGACGTGGTGCTGCCGCTCCTGCATGGGCCCTTCGGTGAGGACGGCACCCTGCAGGGCATGCTTGAAATGGCGGACGTGCGTTACGTCGGAGCCGGCGTTCTGGCGTCCGCCGTCGGGATGGACAAGCACTACATGAAAGTGGTGTTCGCTTCCGCCGGGCTCTCGGTCGGGCCCTACGAAGTGTTCACCGACCGCGACTGGACACGCAACCGCTCCGCATGCCTTGAGCGCGCCTCACAACTCGGCTTCCCCGTCTTCGTCAAGCCTGCCCGTGCGGGATCCTCCATGGGTATCTCGCGTGCCACCACACCGGAGGAACTGGAGGGCGCCGTCGAGACGGCACGCGCGTTCGACCCGAAGGTGATCGTTGAGGCAGGAATCGTCGGACGCGAAATCGAAGTTGCAGTCCTGCAGGGCCGCGGAATGGATGAGCCGAGGACCAGCCTGCCCGGTGAGATCGCTGTACAGCCCGGCGAACATGAGTGGTACGACTTCGAGGCCAAGTACGTTGATGGTTCCGCAGCTGAGCTGAGCTGCCCGGCCGACCTCCCGCCGAACGTGACGGACCGTGTCCGCGAACTCGCCGCCCGCGCCTTCGACGCCCTTGGCACGGAAGGGCTTTCACGCGTCGATTTCTTCTATACGCCCGCCGGTGAACTCATCATCAACGAAATCAACACGATGCCGGGATTCACGCCCATCAGCATGTACCCCCAGATGTGGGCCAAATCCGGGCTCACCTACACGGAGCTGATCGATGAGCTGATTGAGTTGGCGCTCGAACGCAGGACAGGCCTGCGCTAGAAGCGGCAGGAACCGGCTGATGAACGAGCCGAAACGGCCTACCCTCCGGGACATCGCCCTTGCGGCGGGCCTCTCGAAAGCCGCCACGTCCTATGCCTTGCGCGGACTGCGGGGATCAGAAAAGACGGTTGCCCGGGTACAGGCAATAGCTCGCGAGATGGGTTGGACTGCGGACCCCGTTGCCCGGGCCCTCGCCGGCGGACGAAGCAGCAATGTCGCAATCATTGGTCCATTGGGGGATCTTTGGCGGCAGGGCCTGGCGGTCATGCTGTCCGAGGCCTTACACAACCGCGGCATGTTCTCTGCGATTGCGAACGTGGACACTTCTCCCGAACGCGAGCAGAAAGCACTGCGTACGCTTGCCATGCGTAGGGTGGACGCCGCGATAGTGCTTCCTGTCGATCCTTCTGCCGGATACTGGGCGGACGTTCCGGAACGTATCCGGCTGGTGTCGGTGGGGGACGCGCTGCTCCACCGTCCGGTTGCCCGGACCGTCCTGTTCGATAACGAGTTCGGGATCGGCGCCGCCCTGCGTCACCTCGAGGGGCTGGGGCATCGGTCGGTGGGTCTGCTCGCCCCGTCGCTGCCGTCCACGCCGGGACGTCCCGCGCAGCTCCTGGTCGAAAGGCTGGGCGAGGAGATGGGCTTGAGCGTCGCGGTCGCGGCATCGACGTCGTCGGTGTCGGGAGCCGCGGAAGCTGCCACCGTTCTCCTCACAGGTTCACCGCGTCCGACGGCGCTGCTGTGCCTGAGCGATTCCCTGGCCTTCGGCGCCTACCGGGCGGCCCGGTCTCTTGCCCTGTCCATTCCCGGGGACGTCTCCATACTCGGCTTCGATGACAGCGAGTTGGCCCCGCTGGTGAGCCCTGCGCTCACCACCTTCGGCTGGGATGAGTCATCGATCGTGGCAGCGGCAATCGAAGCGGTGATGAACGACGACAGCCCTGCGTCGGTCTCATTCCGACCCGAGTTCCTGGTGCGCGGATCCACCGGGCCTGTTCAAGGCGCCTGACGAAAGACCCACTTCATTCCGCCCGGATGACTTTCGCGGTCGGAACCTTCTCTCGAATCATCTGGATGGCCCGACTGCCTTGGCTGAACCATGTGGCGCTCAGGTCGATGGACAGTCCCGTAGATGAGGTCAAGGTGATCAGACCGGGCTCCAACTCCTCCAGGACCTCAACGTCATTCCAGAGGATCGAGCAGTACACACCATCGCTGAAGCTCACCCCGGCGTCACCGACTACCAGTTGCGCGCGGGCAGGAACTCCGGTGACCGCTCCGCGCAGGCCTCGTCGAAACCGTTCACCCCTGATGGCAGGATAGTGGCGAGCATGCTCAGCAACGAGGCTTTCATCGACCGGGAAACAGCCTTCCGGCATGCCGACCACGAGGGTCTCCTCAAGCAGTGTTAGAACACGCTTGCACGTCTCCGGCGCGACTCGATGGACCAGTTCCATCTTCTCGATTGCAGTCAGCGCAGGGTAGTTCATCAGGTGGTTGCGGGCTGCGGCAATTGCCTCATCCATGGCGTTGCCGGGGTCATCGAGATACTCCTGCAGTTCGCGAACGCTGTCTTCGATGTCGAGAGTCGAAGGACCCCGTTCACTCATGGATCGGAGGATTCGGAGAAGGCCGGCCAGCACATCGTCGACATGGTGAGCCGGCGGATCCGTCAGCACGCACAGGATGCCCCTGCCATCGATATCCAGGACAGGCTCAATGTCAACCTCGTAGATCCAGCCCCTTGAATGCCGCAGTTCATGAATCACCGTTCGACGGATGAGGGAGGAGAGAAGGAAAACCCCTTCGGTTTCTACATCCGACAGGACAGGCAGCTCGAAGGACAAGCTAAGCTGCGGTCCGTCCTGCTCAAACCACATCGGGTAAGGCAGGTCCACACGAGGTGCTGGGGCCGGGGTACGGGGTTCTCCTGATGGCAGCGGGAGACGTAAGTCCTGCGGCGGCGGGCCGCTCAGGACGAGCACGGCGTTCTGTTGCGTGAAATAGGTGCGGATATGGTTGCGAACTGCTTCCTCGTCAATTAACCGCAGCCCATGGGGCGCGACGTCCGTAAGGCCCAGCGATCGCACACCGAATCTCCGGCGCAGATGCCGGGAAACTGCCAAGTTCACGACCGAGCCGCCTTCCGCTTCCAGTACCTTCTTCTCCACGGGGAGCCGTTCGAAAGACGGCGAGCTGATCGCGGCGCACAGGGCAGACAGGAAAGCGACCACGGTCTCCGGTCTCCCGGACGTGCTGAAGGTTGTCATGGAGGGTTCGACCATGGCGTTTGTGGCGTCACGACCGTCGGACGCCTGTGCCATGATGAGGTGCTCCGCCAGATGGGTGATGCCGGCGGTCATGAAAGTCTCATCCCGGACACCTGCCCGGAAGATCAGTTCTGCCGCCAGCGGCCCCGGCAGGTCAAGCCAAAACACCGGGACGCCATCGACCACGTCTGTATTGAGCGTCATAGCGAAGGCAGGCCTAAAGGGCGTGGAGACGCCAGCTGACCGAGTGGGTGTCACCCGGCTCCAACACGATCAGATCTGACCCGGAGTTGAAAGCGTCCGGAGGACAGGTCATGGGTTCGGCGGCAAGACCGAGTCGGGACACGGAAGGGTCAGGCTTGTCCGCCGTATGGATCTGCACCCAGGCACACGACTCGTCGAAGGTGATGGCCGCCCCGCGGCCGTCCGCGGCCAGCACTGAGACGGTGGCAGCACCGTCGTCGTAATTGATGTCCGTGTAGGCGTGGTCAACGAAGGTGTCGCCGATGACATGCGGCTCGCGGAAATCAAAGTGCGACGACGTGACGCCGGTGAGTTCCGTTGGGATCAGTCGGTCCTCGGTGACCTGGAGAACCGAGGACGCGGGAACCTGCAGGGTCCAGTCGTCCACGAGCCCGACGCCGGCAACCAGGTAAGGGTGCGCGGACGCACCGTACGGCGCGGCCGAGCCGCCTGTGTTGACAGCGGAGATGGTTGTGGTGAGGCCGTCGTCGTCGAGGGTGTAGAGAACCTCGACTTCCAGCCGGAATGGGTAGCCCTTCTGCGGGATAACCGAAGCCGTCAGCCGCACCGAAGCCGTCGACTGATCCGCCAGGGTCCAGTCAACCCAGCCGAGCAGGCCGTGGATCGCGTGGGACCGCTGCGGCTCCGTCAGTGCCAGTTGGTGCGATAGGCCGTTGAACGAATATTTTCCGTCGACCACGCGGTTGGGCCAGGGCACCAGCACGGCGCCGCGGAAGGAGGGCCGGATCTCTTCAGCATCGTAGGGAACCACGAGGTCCCGGTCGTTGTGGCGGAGGTACCGCAGGGTGGCTCCGATGCTGGCAATCGAGGCTGTGTAGGCGCCGTGCTGGAGGGTGTACTGGGTACCGGACAGTGGCGTGGAATCTGTGGTTTTCATCGAGCCCAAGTGTAGAACGTCACAACGACGGCGGTGTCAGCCTTCCTCCGGCAACTCCACCGTGTCGTTGAGGCTCAGGCACTGCTCCGTCTGCTCAACCCGCGAGGCGGCGCCGCCTAGATCGACGAGAACCGTGCTGGACGCCACCTGATTGGGATCGAAGAGTACCTCGACGGCGGGATTGCGGCCGTAGGTCCTGGCCGTCCAGATATCGGTTTCTGTGGACTCCTGGATGATCCAGTCGACGTCGTTCACGGAGGCACAGGCGTCCGTGGTGGGCCCCGGAACCTCTATTCCGCACCGAAGGACAACCTGCGAAGGGTCGCCCCAGGCGGCTGTGCCCTGACTGTTGGTTTCCCTCAGCTCGTTACCGGCCACCTGGTCCGGAAGGGCGATCATCACCTCGGCGCAGGCGGGGTTGGCCGCATCGGGAGCCGCATCGACGTCAACAATGGGGGAACAGGCACTCAGCGACACCACGAGCAGGGCGCCGGCGCTGGAGGCACGCACGAAGTGACGCGAATGTGTTGGCATAAAGACAAGCCTAGCGGGAGGAAACAGCGGTCCTACCCGCCCGGGACTGCCGCGAAAGGCGTCCCGTTCCACCCAGGCCGAGCGGTTCATCCGCCCGGCCCGAGCCGTTCCACACCTACTCCTCTCTGACTCGGCCACCGGCGAGGAGGAACGATTCCTCAAGCAATTCCCTGAGCTCGTCACGCTCGATCCGGGTGAGCCGGACAAGGACCAGTTGCGGAGATCTCTCGTGGTGCGGTGTCCAGAAGTAGATTGCAGGGTGCGCGCCGGCGAGTGCCTCCCGCTCGCTGGTCTTCACCGTGAGCACGCCCGGTTCCCAGATGCGGGCCATCAAGGTTTTGGCGAACCAGGCAGGCTGACCCCAACTTGGCCGCTCCATTACCCCGGGTAACGACAGACAGATGTGCCGGACATCAGCTTCAGTTACCATTCCTTGCCTTCCCCTCGGGGCCCGGACGGAGGTCCGGGATTCCTACGCTTCGATGTCCGCGGCGTCGATCGCCTTGTCGCTGAGGATCGGCATGAGGGCCAGCAGCGCTAGCGTCAGCACACCCATGATGCCGAACATCGCCTGCAGCCCCGCCACCTGGGCGATGAGGCCTCCCGCTGCGGCGCCCAGCGGCATAGTGCCCCACGCGAGCAGCCGGTAGGCGCTATTGACCCGTCCCAGCAGGCGATCCGGCGTGATGCGCTGCCTCAGGGAGACGGTGATGACATTCCAGAGCATCACCAGAGCGCCGCCCACGAAGAATACGAACCCGAGGATGTAGGGATTGTCGGTAAGAGCAGGAGCTCCGACGAAGAACGAGCCACCCAGAATCGTCAGGGCCAGGGATTTTGACCGGCCCAGCAGGCGTTCGGCCCATTCGGCTATGAAGGATCCAAGGAATGCGCCGAGTGCTGAAGTTGTCAGGAGTATCCCGAAGCCTACCTCGGACAGTTGCATGGCCGACGCCGGCCCGACCGCGAACAGGACGAAAAGTGCGAACGCGGCGCTCGATGCGAAGTTGAAGGTTCCTGTCATGACGGCAAGCGTTCGCAGGATCTTCTGGTTGTAGAGATACCTCAACCCCTCGGCGATATCGTGGCGGAGCGTCGTCTTCTGCTCGCGCTCGATACGAAAGTTCCCTCGCACCAGGAAGAGAGCGCCCACGGCAGCGAGCCACAGGGCGGCTGGCACCAGGAAACCTCCGATGACACCCGCTGCAACGAGGAACCCGCCCAGGGGCGGGCCGATGAATTGGTTGGTGGTCAGTTCGACGGCGTACAGCCGGCCGTTGGCGCGGGAGAGCTGGTCGCGGTGCACCACCTGGGGCATGATCGACTGCGCTGACGTGTCGTAGAGCGTCTCGGCCACGCCGACCAGCAGTGCGGTGACGTATAAAACCCAGATCGAGCCCAGATCAAAGAGGATCACCGCCACCAGCAACGCAGGCAGGACAGCCCTTGCGGTGTTGGCGGTGAGCATGAGCCGGCGCCGATCCAACCTGTCCGCCAGAGCACCGGCTGTCAACGTGAAAAGCAGCCAGGGAAGCGTGGCGACGAAGGACAAGCCCGCAATGAGAGTGGGGGACTGCGTGAACTGAATAGCGAGCAGGGGCAGCGCGATCTTGAAGACCCCGTCGGCGAGATTGGAGAGCCCCGACGCTGTCCATAGGTTCCAGTAGGGCGCACCGAGAGGCATCCTGGTCTGATTGTTGACCTCCAGCGCATCGCCTGCCATGTGTGAAACGGTCCCACAGTGATTGGGAGAACTCAAGGGGTTGCGGTGGTTGTTGTGCAGCCAGTTGACCATCGGCCATGCTCGGTACCATGGGTGCCTGCCACCTATCCGCAGGGGAGTACGTCACATGGAGGCTGGTATCGCCGGTGGTGCCCAGGAGCAATCCGGACTGACCGGACTCATCACCGACGTGATGAGTGCCCTCGGCGAGATCGGCGTCGGGTTCCTGGTACTCCTCGAGACGGTCTTTCCACCCATCCCGAGTGAAGTGGTGCTGCCGCTGGCTGGGTTCCTGTCCCAGCAGGGCGCCATGAATGCGATGCTCGTGCTTGCCCTGGCCACTCTCGGGAGCTACGCGGGCGCTGTTCTCCTGTATCTGCTCGGAGCGAAGCTCGGTGAGGAGAGGGTGGTGCGCGGTCTCTCCAAGCTGCCGTTGGTCGATCGTGAGGACTTCGAACGCGCTGCACGCTGGTTTGAACGTCATGGGCGCTCGGCGGTGTTCTTCGGGCGTCTGATCCCCGGCGTCCGAAGTCTGATTTCGCTGCCGGCAGGAGCAGAACACATGCCGATGGGCACATTCAGTCTTTTCACAATCGCGGGAAGTCTGGTCTGGAACGTTCTCCTCATTGCACTGGGGTACTTCCTGGGAACCCAGTACCACCTGGTCGACCAGTATTCCCAGTACTTCGACATCGTCATCTACGCGGTGTTGGCGGCATTGGTCGGCTGGCTGGTCCTCCGCCGCGTACGACGACGGCGCGCCGGCCGCCGTTGAAGCTCCCCTCCCAGCTGGAGGGCGCTATTCACAGGCGTCGCCGAAATGTCCAGGGCGCCAAGTACGGTGGAATCATGCCTCTTACCGTTGCCCAGTTGAGCGAATCTGCCCTGCTTGAGCGCATTCTGCCCCGTCTGCGGGGCAGCTTCGACTATCCCCCCGGCATCCTCTTGGGTCCCGGTGATGATGCTGCGTTGGTGGCAGCGCCGGACGCCAGAGTGCTTGTTTCCATTGATACCCAGGTTCAGGACATGGATTTCCGGCTGCAGTGGGCAAACGGTTATCGGACCACGGGATTCGACGTCGGGTGGAAGGCTGCTGCGCAGAACCTCAGCGATATCAACGCCATGGGCGGACGCGCCACCTCTCTCGCTGTCAGTCTGACCCTTCCCGGAAGCACAGAAGTTGTGTGGGTCGAAGATCTTGCGGAGGGACTTACCTCCGCAATCGGTGAACTCGGCGCCGAGACGTGCCGCGTCGTCGGCGGTGACCTCGGGCGCGGAACCGAGATTTCGGTCACGGCCGCCGTCACCGGATCACTGGACGGTCACAGCGCTGTGCTGCGTTCGGGCGCACAGCCCGGAGACGTCGTCGTGCTGGCCGGAACGGCGGGCTGCGCAGCGGCAGGGTTGGCGCTGCTGGAGTCCGGCCATGACTACGGTTCGCTCGACGAGGAGCTTCGGGCGTTGATTGCTCTGCAGTGCAGGCCGCGGCCGCCGCTGCACGCGGGGCCTATCGCTGCTGCGCGCGGGGCCACTGCGATGCTGGATGTTTCAGACGGTCTGGTCAGGGACGCACAGCGCCTCGCTCACGCCAGCTCAGTGCGGATTGACTTCAATCCGGCGGCCCTGACATTGCTTGCTGAACCGCTCGGCGCTGCGGGTTCCCTGCTCGGCGCAGATCCAGTTGGATGGGTGCTCAGTGGGGGAGAAGACCATGGCCTCCTTGCCACCGTTAACCCAAACGTTATGCCTTTGGCGGGGTTCACTGCGGTAGGCTCGGTAGAGGCCGGGCCTGCCGAAGTGACCGTCGGGTCACAGTCTCCAGCCAACGTGGGATGGGATCACTTTGCAGACTAAAATCACCGCAAACGCGACTGCGATGAAGCGATGGTTGAGCAAAGCTGAAGAATCCCTCGGCAATCACAGCGACCGCCTGAATGCAATCAATATCTTTCCCGTGGCCGATGGCGACACCGGCACCAACCTCTACCTGACGGTACGGGCAGCTGCACAGGCTGTTGCGGACGTGGACACCCATGACCTCGGCGAACTCCTGAGAAGCGCCGGCCAAGCGGCCATGGAAGATGCCAGGGGAAACTCCGGCACGCTTTTCGCTGTTTTCCTGTCCGCCATCGCGGAGCCCCTGCACGGCGTTGCCCGCCTGTCCGGCCCGCTCCTTGCGACCGCGCTCAACCGGGCCCAGATCCGCAGTTGGTCCGCGCTGAGCGATCCTGTGCCTGGAACCATGCTGTCCGTCCTTGAGGCAGCTGCAGGGGGAGCAGCAACGGTGGACCAGGCAAACCAGGGGGATGACAGCAACCATGCCCTTGCCATGACACTTCAGGGTGCCGTGGAATCCGCCCTCGAAGCAGTCATCAACACCGAGAGCCAGCTTGGAGCGCTGACCGAAGCGCAGGTGGTTGACGCCGGGGGAGTGGGGTTCCTGCTCATCCTGGACGCGCTGCGCGCAGCGTCCCTGGGCGAGGAGCTCCAGGATGAGCTGCTCGACGGACTGCACGGGTATGACGTACAGGCGCCGCATATCCATAACGGCATGCCTGCCGAGGGCGTCGAGGTCATGTGCACCATCAATCTGAGCCCTCTGGATGCCGCGACGTTGCGGCTGCACCTGGATGAGGTCGGCGATTCCGTCATCATGAGCGCTGTGACAGAGGTCGAGGATGGCTACCGGTGGCGCGTTCACGTCCACGTGCCCGAAGCCGCGCTGGCGCTGAAGTTCATCGAGGAAGCCGGCCAGCCCAGCCATATCGCCATCACCCAACTGGCCGGCGCTGGGGCCGTTCTGCCTCAGGAAGCCGCAGACATCGGCGGCCAGGAGCGCTACGGGTCCTAGGCGCGGCGCCCTCCGGATGCGCGACACCCGCGCCTGTTCGCGTCAGGGGACACAAGCCCCCACATCTCTCAGGACGAAGGAACGCATTATGCCCGCTCCCACCCGGACTACTCCGGAACGGACCGCCCGGTTCGGGTTCGCATTCATCGGCGTCCTGCTGATCACCGTCAACCTCCGCGTCTCCTTCGTCAGCGTGGGACCGGTTCTCGCGAACATCAGCGGTGATCTCGGGCTGTCCAGCGCCGCAGCCGGCTTCCTCACGGGCCTCCCGCTCATCGCATTCGCCGTCTTTTCACCCGTAGGCCCGCGCTTCGCCGCGCGGCTCGGGCTTGACCGGGCGCTTTGGGTGTCACTTCTGATTCTGGCGATGGGGATAGTGCTTCGGTCGTTGCCCGTAGTGGGCTTCATCTGGGCTGGTACTGCTTTGATCGGCCTGGCTATCGCGCTCCTCAACGTGCTTGTGCCATCCCTCGTGAAGCGGGACTTTCCAACCAGGGTCAGCCAGGTGACAGGTAGTTATACCGCCACGCAGGCAGCGATCGCAGCGATAGGTGCCGCCGTCGTCGTTCCGGTGGCGGACGCCTCACCGGCAGGATGGCGGCTCGCTCTGGGCATGTGGGTAGGGCTGGCACTGATTGCGATGGCAGTCCTGTGGCCGTGGCTTCGCCGCCACGGGTCCGCGACGGCGCGTGCCGATTCTCCTACGGCTGCCTATCGGTCACCCTGGGGCTCTGCGTTGGGCTGGCAGGTCACCCTGTTCATGGGACTGCAGTCGATCGCGTTCTACGTCCTCATGGCATGGTTGCCCACCATTGAGCAGAGCCGCGGAGTATCCGCGACGACAGCGGGATTGCACCTGTCGGTGTTCCTGCTGGTCAGCGTCTTCGCAAGCCTCGCGACCGGAGGAATCCTGCATCGTGGGCCAGACCAACGCCTTGTCTCCTTCGCCAGCAGTTCGCTGACTTTCGTGACATTCCTCGGGTTGGCGGTCGCGCCGGACCTCACGCTCTTGTGGGTACTGCTGGGTGCGGTGGGTTGCGGGAGCCTGATTGTGATCGCGCTGTCACTGTTCAGCCTCCGCACCGTCAATTACGCGCAGGCTGCCTCGCTTTCGGGCATGGCACAGTCCGTCGGTTACGGGCTGGGAGCGGCTGGACCGGTGGTGTTTGGTGCCTTGCGCGACCTCAGCGGCGACTGGACCCTGCCCCTCATGGGCACAGCCGCAATCATGGCAGTGCTTGCCGGATTCGGCTTGCTGGCAGGACGGGACCGTCTGATCAGGGTCGGCTAGGCGCCGGCCCCTGAAGAATCCGCTAGGCGGACGCAGCGAGCTCCGGCTCAGGAGCGATCCCGCTGGCCAGCAGATTGTCACGGGTGGCGTTGATCACGCCGATGAGGGCGGCCCGCAGGTCTTTCTCCACGTACCCCTCGCCTCCGAGCGGCACGCCTTCACCCTGCTGGACCTGGTCGAGGATGGCCAGTCCCGCCGGTGTGAGGGAGACGAAAGTCACGCGCCGGTCAGCTTTGCTCTTGGAACGCTCGACCAGGTTCCGCGCCTCCAGCCGCTCAAGTGCCTTACCGACCGTCTGGGCCTGCACCCGAACGATCTGGGCCAGTTTTACCTGGCTCATGGAACCCGCGGTGGCAAGCACCTTCAGGATCGTCACGCCGGAATGCGTAACGCCGATACTGCGCAGGCGTTCATTGTCCCGGTTCTCATTCAGCCTGGCCGCTGTGCTCAGCAGACGGCTGGTTGACCAGTGTGAAGTGTCCATGCCTCATTAACCTTCTAACCCCGAAAGACGCGAGCACCGGCATAGTGCTGCACGCTCGAACTCAAAACCCGGTGGTACGGCACCGGCGGCGCCGACCGCCGAACGGTGAAAGTTCCGTCGATCGGTCCCAAGTGCGCTTAGTGAAGTATCCTATGCGATGAAACTTGAGCTTTGAACAATTGAGAGGGTGGAGTCGTGGGCGAAACGGTCTCCTTCGAGGCTGATGAGGAGTACTCCGCGGCCCATCTGGACGAAGCGCAGCGCGATGCGAGCGCGCAGTCCTCCGTGCTGGACGAAATGCAGGACCTGATTTTGTCCGCCGCGGACATCCAGGAATTCCTTAACGAGCTCTCCGTGCTTTCGGCCCGGAGCGTCAGCTTCAACGGGGAGGACATCCTTTGCGGTATCACGCTGCTGCGCCGTCGCCGTGCTGCAACGGTGGCATACAACTCCAAGACGGCCAAGGCAATGGACGAACTACAGTACGCCTACAGGGAAGGTCCGTGCCTCACCGCTGCCCGTGAGCGGCGCACCATCGTGGTTGAAGACTTCCGGAGCGACAATCGGTGGCCCGATTATTCCGAAGCCGTCTCGCAGCACGGCCTTCGTTCCATTCTCTCAGCACCCTTCACCATCGGGGCGGACGCACAGGCAGCCATGAACCTGTACTCCTACCGCACGGGCTCCTTCGGCGAGAAGGAAGTGGGCTTTGCCGAGTCCTATGCGCAGCAAGCCTCGAAGGGGCTTCAGTTGGCACTGCGGATGGCTCACTACAGCGAGGAGGCCGCTAACCGCAGCCGTGCAATGGAGTCACGAACCGACATCGACGTAGCAGTGGGTATTGTGATGGCTCAGAACCGCTGTTCGCAGCAGGAGGCGTTCGAGATCCTCCAGCGCGCCTCCAGCGCGCGCAATGTGAAATTGCGGGTCATTGCTTCGGAGATCGTTCAAAGGGTATCGGGATCTTCACCGGCGACCCACTTCGATGGTTAGCAGAATCGTCAGGCGCCTCGGCTAAGCTCGCACTGTCCTCATGTAGGTTCCTGCCGCCCGCAGGAGGAAAGTATGCAGGGAAGGTAGATGGAGAACAGGCGCCCGGCCGAGCTGGACTTACCCCTGAACCTGAAGATGCTCAGCCCCAAGCTGCAGAAGCAGCTGGAAGAGAGCCTGGGTATCTCCAGCGTCGGTCAACTTCTGAACTACTTCCCCCGGACCTACCTTGCCCCGGGGGAACTGACTGGGCTGGCAGAGCTGCCCCTCGGCGAGGAAGTGACCCTGATTGCCCGCGTCCAGTCCGCGAACTCCCGGCGGATGCGCACTCGTAAAGGCAAGCTGCTGGATGTGGTGGTTACCGACGACGACGCCGGTCGCATGGGAACCATGCACCTCACCTTCTTCAACGGCTATAACGCCGAGAGGCAGTTGACACCCGGAACCCGGGCTGTTTTCTCCGGCAAGACAGGCAGCTACCGAGGTCAGCTCACCCTCACCAATCCCCGTTATTCGCTCCTCGATGAGGGGGAAGGCGGGGTGGAAGAACATCTGCGGCCGGTGCCTGTTTATCCGGCGTCCGAACAGATCAGCAGCGCAACCATCAAGACGTGTGTCTATCAGCTCCTCGACAGCCTCGCGCATTCCCAGCTGAACGATCCAGTTCCGTCGCATATCGCCGGCAGGGACCGCCTGATGAACATCACGCAGGCCTACGAGATGATCCATCGTCCGCACGAGGTTGAGGACGCGTACCGTGCGCAGCACCGCTTCCGCTACCAGGAAGCGCTCGTTCTGCAGACTGCACTGGCGCGGCGCCGGGCAGAGGCCCTCGCCGAAGAAGCGACCTCGCGTCCGCATCGCCAGGGCGGACTTCGTGACCAGTTCGATGCTTCGCTTCCCTTCTCACTGACCGCCGGGCAACGCGACATCGGGGAACAGTTGGAGGCTGACCTGGCGGCCGCCCATCCCATGAACCGCCTGCTGCAGGGTGAGGTGGGATCGGGTAAGACGCTCGTAGCCCTGAGGGCAATGCTCCAGGTGATCGATTCCGGGGGGCAGGCGGCACTCCTCGCGCCGACAGAAGTATTGGCCGCACAGCACTACCAGTCGATCAGGCGCACACTGGGCCCGCTCGCTGAAGGGGGCATGCTGGGCGGTGCGGTGGACGGCACCCGGGCGGCGCTGCTGACCGGCTCCATGTCCATGGCGCAGAGGCGGGAGGCACTGCTCGCGGCCGCGTCCGGCGATGCCGGGATCGTGATCGGCACGCACGCATTGTTGTCCGAGAACGTCCAGTTCTTTGATCTGGGCCTGATCGTGGTGGATGAGCAGCACCGGTTCGGCGTGGAGCAACGGGACGCACTGCGCGCCAAAGCAGCCGCTGCACCGCACATGCTGGTCATGACCGCCACGCCGATACCCAGGACGGTCGCAATGACTGTTTTCGGTGATTTGGACGTCTCAACCCTCACCGAACTGCCGGCCGGCCGCGCACCCATTGCCACGCACGTCGTTGGGTTGTCCGAGAACCCACGCTGGATTGACCGTGCGTGGGCGCGAGCGCGGGAGGAGATCGACGCGGGCCGTCAGGTGTATGTGGTGTGCCCCAAGATCGGCGATTCCCAGATGGAAGCGGACAGCGCGGACGCGCTCGAGTTGTACGAGGGGCCGCCGGCGAACCGGCAGGAACTGACGTCGGTGCTGGAGCTTTTTGAGTCGCTTTCCGAGGTTCCCGCCCTGGCCGGGGTAAACAAGGGGCTGCTGCACGGGCGGCTGGACCCGTCGGAGAAGGCAGCGACCATGGGCGGATTCAACGACGGGTCCATCAGTCTCCTGGTTTCGACGACCGTCATCGAAGTCGGCGTCGACGTGCCGAACGCGACACTCATGGTGATCATGGACGCCGACCGGTTCGGCATCTCACAGCTTCACCAGCTTCGGGGGCGCATCGGACGAGGTGGACATCCCGGCACCTGCCTGCTTGTAACACAGCTTGAACCTGAGCACCCCAGCCGGGAGAGGCTGGACGCAGTAGCAGCTACGACGGACGGCTTCGAGCTATCCCAGAAGGATCTCGAACTGCGCAGGGAAGGCGACATCCTGGGTGCTTCCCAGTCCGGAGGCAGGTCTGCGCTGCGTTTCCTCAAGGTCATCCAGCATGCTGAGGTGATTGAGAAAGCGCGAAAGGACGCGCAGGGACTTGTCGATGCGGATCCAACGCTCGCCGATCACCCGGAGCTCGTAGAGGCCCTTGACCTCTACCTGAACGCGGAGAAGGAAGCGTTCCTCGAACGCAGCTAGTTACCGTCGTTGGCAAGTCACCGTCGTTGGCAAGTCACCGTCGTTGGCAAGTCACCGCCGTTCGCGGCCTCAGGAAGCGCGCGACGTCGTTTTCCGTGCTTTTGTAGCCGGCGTCAGGCGGAAGCGTGACCTTTCGGACGCCGGAATCAGGGTGGTCCATTCGGGATGGCCCCCGAGGTAACCACGCACGGCCGGGCAGAACGGCATTACCGCGAGCCGCCTCCGATGCAGGTTCTCTAGTACATTCCCGATGAAGTAGTTATCCAGTCGGGCGCGCTTGAAGCGCTGCTCGATGTTCGTGTGCAGCAGCCAGATCTGGCCCTGCCGTGATTCATATTGAAGGTGTCCGACGTTCTCTCCGTCGACATACAACTCGAAGCGGCTCAGCTTCATGTTGTCCCGCACGGCGGTGCGCAGGTTGGTCGAAGAGGCGTCTGGGTAGCGCAGGTCCATGTGAACTCCCACGTCTTAAGGCTGGTGAGGCTCGCTGCTGAACCGTACAAACAACTATAGCGACAATCAGTAGGCTGACAAAGTTTCTTTGTCAGGCAACCCCCGTGTGGATCCGGCGGAGCGTGAGCTCGTCGCACACGGACTCGTAGCGCTCCCTGGCCCGCAGGTCGGGTATCTCTGAGTCAAGTTCCAGGAAAAGGGTGTCGCACAACTGAATGAGGCTGCACTCTGATTCGGAGGACAAATCGGTGGGGAATGCGTCGTCGTTCTCGGCAGGTCCCGGAAAGTCGACGGAGAAGGAGTAGTTCGATAGCTGATACGGCTCGACGGCCGAGCGAGATTGAGCGTGCATGGTGGTGGCACTCCCACAAGTAGTTCCTGTTGTGGCTCGCTGCTGAACCCTGCTGACAGTCTAGTCCGCTCCTGTCCGGTGGCAACCCTGAGGTGGGCAAAGCCCATTCACCGCCCACCAGATTCACCAAGAGCGGTTCACCGGGGCAGCAGGATGAACTTAGGGAAAAAACTAGTAAGCATGCTTCCAATTTTGCGTTGCATATGCCTACCCTTGTGCAACCGGATACTTCGGAAGAAGTCCTCTGCAATCAATCTCAAGGAGATACCATGATCACGCAGGAACACATCGACCGCATCCTTGACGGCAATGGCAACGTTATTGATCAGGACGGCAACAAGGTTGGATCCGCGGGCCAGGTCTACGTGGACGACCACACGGGAGAGCCGAGCTGGGTAACCGTGCGGACTGGGCTCTTTGGCACGTCCGAATCATTCGCGCCGCTGCAGGGCGCGTCAATGGACGGCGATGACGTGCGTATCGCCTACACCAAGGATCAGGTCAAGGACGCCCCGAAGGTTGATCCCGACCAGAACCTGAGCGAGGCAGAAGAAGACGACCTGTATCGCCACTATGCACTGAGCCGTCCCGGTGGCGAGAACGACGCCAGCGAACGCGGCACCTATGCCGGAACGACCACAGGGTCGGACGACATGCGCGAAACCACGTCGGGTGTTAGCGGAGTTGGCGATGTCGACCGCGATCCCTATGACGCTGACCGCGGCGACCGCACCGTCGGACATGACACGTCCGGCCCTACGACGGATGACGCCATGACCCGCTCCGAGGAGCGGTTGCACGTCGGCACCGAGAACGTGGAAACCGGCCGCGCCCGCCTGCGCAAGTACGTGGTGACAGAAAACGTCACCAAGACGGTCCCCGTCCAGCGCGAGGAAGTGCGGGTCGAGCGGGAGCCGATCACGGACGCCAACCGCGACGCCGCCTACGATGGTCCGGCCATCAGCGAGGAAGAGCACGAAGTGACTCTTCACGAGGAACGGCCAGTAGTTGAAAAGGAGGCAGTGCCCGTCGAGCGCGTGCGACTCGACAAGGAAACCGTCACCGACGAGCACACTGTCAGTGAGGAAGTTCGCAAGGAGCAGATCGACACCGACGGCTCGGACGACACACGCCGCGGGCTCTGATCGGAGGCGGCATCCAGCGATGAAAGAAAGCTGGCTTCGCCGCGTACTCAAGTGGACAGGTGCTGGGCGCCCGGGTCGTTCTGTCCCGGGCGCCCAGCCCTCGCTTGATCGCGTGGACCTCCACGACAAGGTGCATGACCTCAACTCCGCGCAGCTATGCCGGGCATGGCGGATCAGCTTCCTGGCCGTCATCAGCGCAAGAACAGCATCCGAGCTCGAAGACCTTGCCGAAAAGCGGCGGATGTACCTTGATGAGCTCGAGCTCCAAAACCCCTCAGGTTTCAGAGCCTGGATGGAGACCTCTCCGGCAGCATCAAGCGACCCTGAGCCGTATCTGCTTCATCACGCGAAGCGGGAGAAGCGCGGGCATGGGTCTTCCTAGGGCCGACGAGGGCTAGGTTTTCGGGTTCGCGGTCACGACCACGTTCTTCCCCCAAGGGTCTTCCGTGTAGCAACTGATGAGGACGAGGCGGTTCGGGGCAATGTCCCAGATGTCGCTGTCCTTCAGGGTGTCTTTGTCATGGGTTGTGATTGAGTCGACCACGTAGTGCTGTACGCCGGACGAGGTGTGCAGCACTACGTCGTCTCCGACTTCTGCATCAGTGCTGAGCCGATTGAACGGAGCCTCCCGGTCCTCCCAGCTGTGCCCTGTGATGTAGGTGGTGTCCGTGGAACCCCGTCCCGGCATGCCGAAGATTGTCAGCCAGTAGCCGTCCAGAGTGAACGGCGGAACGAGGGACTGCGAGGCTTCGTCAGCTGCCGAAGGAGTCAATGGCAGCACCGTCACGTCGATGCCGGCGGAGTCCATGATGAGCCGCTGCGGAGCAGCTGCCCTGGCTCCCGGCTGGGCGGCATTGGTTGAAGGCTGGGCGGCCCTGGTTGCAGGCGCTGGACCTGGTGATGGTTCTGCGGATGCACTGACGGATGCCGTCGGGACGGGGGCCGCTTCCCCGGGAGGTGCCGCGGGTGCCATCACCCCGCTGATTGCAGTGGCAGCGACAAGCGCCGCGAGCACAGCAGCACCCGCCGCCCACAACCGCGCACGCGGTCGGGGCGCCGGGGCAGCGTCGTGCTGGGGAACAGGCATGAACCCGCTATGCCCGAGCGTTCCGGCGGCGGCGTACGACGACGGCGCCGGAAACTGCTGCCGCACCCGACCCGGCCAGCCCCGCAAGAAGCGCGAGGTTCGCAGGATCAGAAGCACCGGCGTCATAAGCTGCGGTCTGGATGTTCAGGCCACGCTGCTGGGGGGCAGACACCGTAACGGCAGGCTTGTTCGCGACGGGAGCGGAGCACGCGGCAACTGCTGCGTCGGCCAGAGCCAGGAGTTGTTCCGGATCAGCGCCCTCAGTGAGCCCGAGCTTGATGTAGGCGTCGTCGAACGACTCGATCGTCGCCTCAAACTGCGCTTCCAGGGCGAGGATCTGCGGAGTTCCATAGGCTACCTCGGCTGCAGCAAGGTAGGCCTGATCTGCTGCCTCGTACTTCTCGGCGGCTGCAGCGAACTCAGCCGCGGCTGCATCGGATGCGCTCTTGGCGTCGGCGGCCACCTTCACGGCGGCGTCGTACCGGCCCTGCGCCTCATCGCGCGCGGCCTCGGCTTCTGCCAGCGCCACTGTGTCGCCTGCGGGAACGGCCAGTACGGCCGCTTCAGCTGCATCGAGCTCTGCAAGGGCCTTGGCTTCCGCGCCGGCGGCCGCGGTCAGGAGTGCGGCCGCCGCTTCCGCTGCCTCGGCTGCCTTGAAGGCCGTGAATTCCGCGTCGTCGAGTGCAGCCACCTCGTCAGCGACTGCGAGGTCTGCCTCGGCGTACAGCGGATAGAGCTGTGCGTCGATTGAATCGAACGCGTTGATGGCATCGCGAAGCTGATTGGCCAGCGTGATATCGACGGAAGCGACGCCCAGCTGGGTGTTCAGGGCAGCCTGCGCAGCGACGCACTCAGCCGAACCTGGCGCGGCCGAAGCAGGTGCAGCGGTGAGTACCGTGCCCGTTGCGAGAAGTGCTGAGACACCTACGGTAAGCAGGCAGGAGCGAGTATTCATATGTGATGTCTTTCGTGGAAAGCCCCCAAGTCCCCCTTGAGCGGCGCGCGCCGCTCGCACTTCGCTAACGCGGCTGCTTTTCGGCTGCACTCATTTGACCATGCAGGAGGCGGAAACTGCCAGTAGTTTAGAGTGTTTCTTCATGAGTCGAATCATCGCGGGCGCCGCAGGGGGAACTCCGCTTGCCGGCGTCCCGGGAAATGCGACGAGGCCCACCACCGATCGCGTCAAGGAAGCGCTCTTCTCCCGATTGGACGCATACAACATCCTGACCGGTGCGCACGTGCTGGACCTCTTTGCCGGTTCCGGTTCACTTGGGGTGGAGGCGGCAAGCAGGGGAGCCGCAACTGTTGACCTCGTGGAGGCTGCCGACCGGGCGGCGGCGGCCTGCAAGGCGAACGCAGATGTGATGAATAAGGTGCTTGGATGGACCTGCGTTCGTGTGCATCGAACCAAGGTGGAGACCTACCTGAGCCGGGTTCCGGAGGAGGTCCTCTGGGACGTGGTGCTGATGGATCCGCCCTACCCGCTTGAGGACGCGCCGCTGATGAGAATCCTGTCCGCCCTTGTTCCCCATCTGGCGGAGGGAGCCATCGTGGTAGTTGAGCGCTCGTCACGGTCCGGCGAGCCGGACTGGCCCCCCGGCATCGAGCGGTTCGCCGAGAAAAAATATGGGGAGACCAGGCTTTGGTATGTCGAGCCCGTTTGACCGCACCTGAGCACCGACGAGCACTGGCCGGACTGCCCAATCTCATCTAACTCTCATCTTCAGTTCATCTGCTCCCCATCCAGCGTCCGTACCGTGTCTGCAGGATCACTGAAGCGCGGAGCAAGGGGCGTTCATTATGCGGTTATCGGTCATCGGGTGCGGGTACCTGGGAGCAGTGCACGCGGCGTGCATGGCGAAGCTTGGACATGAGGTTGTGGGCATTGACGTCGATGAGGCGAAAGTCGCCACTCTCAACGCTGGGGAGGCCCCGTTCTATGAACCGGGACTTCCGGACCTGCTCGCCGAGGCTCTCGGCACCGGCCGGCTGCGTTTCTCCACACGTATCGCCGATGTTGCGGGTTCCGCCGTGCACTTCATCGCCGTCGGAACACCCCAGAAGCGGGCGGAGAACGGTGCGGATCTGAGCCATGTCTATGCAAGCGTCGATGCGCTGCTGCCGCACCTCCAAGCCGGCGATGTGGTGGTGGGCAAATCCACGGTCCCTGTGGGGACAGCGCGCGATCTTGCGGGGAGGATCGCTGGTGCGTGCCCTGAGGCCACCCTGGCCTGGAACCCGGAGTTCCTGCGCGAAGGATTCGCCGTCCAGGACACACTGGAGCCGGACCGGCTTGTCTACGGGCTTGACAGGACAAACAGCGGTGCGCAGCTCATTCTCGACGAGGTGTACGCCCAGGCGCTTTCCGATGGCCGACCGCGGTTGGTGATGGATTACGAGACTGCCGAGCTGGTGAAGGTTTCGGCGAACGCGTTCCTAGCAACGAAGATCTCCTTTATCAACGCCATGGCGGAGGTCTGCGAGGCAACCGGCGCGGACGTCTCGATACTTGCAGACGCTATCGGGCACGACGCGAGGATCGGGCGGAAGTTCCTGAACGCCGGGTTGGGGTTCGGCGGCGGATGCCTACCGAAGGACATCCGTGCGTTCATGGCCAGAGCAGGAGAGTTGGGGGCTGATCAGGCCTTGACCTTCCTGCGGGAGGTGGACTCCATCAACATGCGGCGGCGTTCACGGATGGTGGATCTGGCGCGGGAGGTGTGCGGTGGAACGCTGCTGGGCCAACGCATCGCAGTTCTTGGTCTGGCTTTCAAGCCGAACTCGGATGACGTCCGTGATTCGCCTGCTCTGAGCGTTGCGGCGCAACTTCAGCTTCAGGGAGCGGCTGTGACTGCGAGCGATCCGGAAGCTGTCCCCAATGCATCTCGGAGGTTCCCGGACCTCAGCTACACCTTGTCGGTTGAAGACGCGGTGAAGAACGCCGACGCAGTGCTGGTATTGACCGAGTGGGAGCAATACCGAGCGCTCGATCCAAAGATCCTCGGCGAGCTGGTCGCCCGCCCGGCCGTCGTGGATGGGCGGAACTGCCTGAATCCAGTCCTGTGGCGCGACGCCGGATGGACCTACCGCGCACTCGGCCGACCGAAGGCAGCCGCTCCGGTTGTGGGCCTGGGGAACCAGTTCTCCGAGCGCGCACTGCAGCCGGGCAGCGTCATGCCGTCAGTGTGAAACCCTGGCACCGGATCCTGAGTGTCGCCACCGGTGCGTGGCGGAGGACGAGTGCCGCTACCGGTTCGATTCGGATTTGCGGTTCAGCCGGCGGGCAAGATCGATGGCGGCGCCACCACCCAGCACTATCGAACCCGCCACCGCGGCCAGCATCAGGTAGAGCCCGACGACGCTTCCGACCGCATTCACCGGAACGCGAAGCATCTCGAACCACTCCAGCGACCCGCCAATCCAGAACGCTGCAACTGCCAGTATGACGATCACCGCCGGTGCGCAATCCCAGCGCATCGCCCGCGGTACTGGTGCCTGATCCGTGCGTTCAAGTTGCTGCGTTCCCATGCATCCAAGTATTGAACAGCTAGCTGACTATTCCAGTGTGTGCGTCGTGTCGTTAGCGAATCGGCATGGGCTTGTTACCTGCGGTTCACCTGCTCGCGAAAGCCTCAGGCGGCGGTATCAATGAGTGGCCTTCCGGAGCGGAGGTTCGCCTCAAGGCCGGCGAACCAGTTGCGCGCCGTCGTGCGGTAGGGCGGCCTGAAGGAATAGATACAGGCGAGCCGCAGCGCGGTCGCTGCGGCATAGGCATTGAGGCGTGCCTCTGGAACTCTGAGCGAGTCAGCGACCGCGCGGATGTTGCGCTTCCCCACTGTGGCGGCGCCGGTTCGAAGCAGTCCCTGCGCTACCCGGAAGTCCAGATGCACCGACAGATTCGCCAGATCCAGAGCGGGTTCGGCCACCGTCAAGGTGTCACAGTCAATGACTCCGACAGAACCGGTTTCAGGTTCAGCCAGGATCTGTTTGTCATGCAGATCGCGGTGGGCCACACCGGTGGAGGAGCCCGCGGCCGCCAGCGATCGCGCGACCAGAGCCAACGCGCCGCTGACGCGGTCCTCCGGCAAGTGAAGTGCACCCGTCGACATTGCGAGACTCGTCCAGCGCTTAACTGTGGCAATTTCATCGGTGGCAGTGTAGCTGCCCGAGACGGCTGGTATCACTGCGCCCGCCGCTTCCACAAACGCCGGCCATCGGTCCGCCCACAGCTTCCAGGCCTGTCCCCACTGGTTATGTTGCAGAGAGTCGTGTTCGGCTGGGTGGTTGGGTGGGGCGGGGCTGTTGGGTTGCGCTGGGACGCCGGCATCGGCCGACGTATCGGTTGGTCCAACGTCAGAGTTGGGCAGTCGCCGCCCCAGCTCAAACAGGCTCAGACCGGGAACCGCCGTAAGGGTGAGACCGAAATCATCGGAGGCGACGACGTCGGGCACGGCCAATCCGGACGCGGCGAGGCAGGTTGCCGCCGCCCGGTGCGCGTCCGCAACCGAGCGGGCCTTCCCGCCCGCGACGAATTTGCGGTACTGCCCGTCCGTCCGCACAACGGCGCGTCGCTTCAGTCGGTGCACCAACAGTTCACCCGCGGGAGCGTCCGGAGTCAGACCGGGGAGAGAGGCATCGCTGCGGAAAGGCACCAGCAACGTTCGGCCTCGGGCATCGATCCGACCCGCCCGAACCTTACCGCTGCTGCTTTCCCGGCCCTCGATGGTCAGGCTGCCGTCGTGGCGCGGCCAGGCGCGGAGGACCCGCACGTGCTTTCCCTGCTCATCCACAAGCTCGTCGGGAATTATCACCACAACACTTCCTCAATCATTTCGAGGCGGTGTTCCAACTGCGCGTGCCAGTCGGGCGAGCAGGCACGAAAGGGCTCCCTGAGGCGGTTCAGGAGGTAGAAGCAGGTCCACCCCAGCACCTCGGACTCATTCACGGTGGTGGGACCCACGCCGTATCCGTCAAGCAGAGCGGCCGTGCGTGGCAGCGTGAGGATGGTACGGCGGTCGACCTGCTGGGCGCCCAGCGCTTCGACGGCGGCAAAGCTGCCAAGATCAGAGGCGGCCGCACCGTAGGAACACCGCTCGAAATCAATGAGCCGCACACTCTTGCCGTCCACCAGCACCTGATCGGCGGAAAAGTCGCCGTGGATGACGGCAGCCCGGCCGGGCCGCCGCAGCAACTGCTCAAGTTGAGCCTGCACACGGGCAAGACGGTCGTGGTTTTCCGGCATCAGTACAGTGTTCTCCCTGACGAGTGAGCGCAACCGTCCGGCAGGGGCACGCCAGGACAGCGTCGCGTGAATCGGCGGTTGCGCGTGCAGCAAGGCGAGCGCCGCCCCCGCCTGACGAGCGGCTTGTTCTCCATCCTCATGCGGGAGGCTGCTGAGGTCCCCGTTGCCGTACCACGGCAGGTACTCCACGTGGCGCCCGGACGGTAACTGCGACGGGAGGTCAGCCGGATCAACGGGAACCAGTACCGGGACTCCGCCCGCTGCGAGCTCGGAGAGCATCCCGCGCGTCACCGACGGCGTGGACGACCCTGCACGGCCGACAAGACGGAGGCCGCCGGAAACCGTCAGCCCGAAGACGACGCGGCGGAAAGGGTTGTATTTCAGCACCTGCACCCGGGGCCAGAGCGGGGAGGGCGCAGCACGGCGGAAAGGCCGAAGAGTTGCATAGAGGCGCGGATCGAGCGGCACGGGGCCGCTCGCCAGCACACCGTCGTCGAGCACGAAGCGCTCCAGATCGAGGTTGTGCGTCAGCGCGCGCCGGAAAGTCTTCTCCAGTTTCACCGACGTGTCCGTCGCGTAGAGGGCAAGCCAGCGGACGCCGTCGTCGTCGTGCAACCTCGCTACGGCGGAGGTGGCGCGCTTCCAGCGCAGGTGGTTCACTTTCACCGGGCGGCCGAACAGGGTGCTCAGTGAATCAGGATCGAAGAGCAGTTCGAGGGAGTTCAACCGGGGATCGAGGGGAGTACGCACGCGACTCACTGCGCACTCCCAACCGGGGCAGAGCGGACCCGGTCCTGCCCAGACCGCCGTTGTTCGTCCACCCACCGTGCAAACATCGGATACTTCATCAGTTCCTCAGCGGAGCCGTCCAGCAGTATCCGGCCATCCTGGAGCCAGAGAATCCGGTCGCTCTTCAGGGCAACTGACGCTTCATGGGTAACGGTCACCGTGGTCCGGCCGGCACTCAGCGACGCGAGCGCTTCGAGCACGTCCGTCCTTGCGCTGTGGTCGAGGCCCGTGGTGACCTCGTCCAGAAGGACGACTGGGGTGTTCCGCAGAATGGCACGGGCAATAGCGATGCGCTGCCGCTGGCCTCCGGACAGAGTTCCGCCGCGCTCGCCGACGGCGGTGTCATAACCGTCGGGGAAGCTGGTGATGAAGCCATGCGCCTGTGCGAGCCTGGCGGCTTGTTCGACATCCTCGTCGGTGGCGGAGAGACGGCCGAAGCGAATATTCTCGCGGATGGTTCCGGTGAACAGGACCGCTTCCTGAAGAACCAGGCTCACGTTGGAGCGCAGGGATGCAAGAGTGATGTCCGTCAGGTTCACGCCGTCCAGATGGACCGAGCCTTTCTCGGGATCCATCGTTCTGACAATGAGGGAGAGCAGCGTCGACTTGCCGGATCCCGAGGGCCCTACGATGGCCGTGTTCCGCCCCTCCTGCAGGCTGAGCGTCAGGTCGGAGAGCACGGTTCTGCCGTTGTAGGACGCGGTGACACTCCTGAACTCCAGTTCCCCCCATACCTTGCCGAGCGGAAGCGCAGTGGGGGAATCGACGATATCCACCTCCTCCTCGAGCAGCTCAGCCACTCGTTCGCCTGAGGCTGTCGCGCGGGCAATCCGTCCCGTGTACTTCGCAAGGTCCCTCAGCGGTTTCATTGCGGTCTTGAGATACATCAGGAAAAGCACCAGATCGCCCGGAGTCATAGCCCCCTGGACCACCCGCCAGCCACCGCCTGCAAGGACGACGGCGGTAGCAACGCCCACTATCACGTCAGTCCTGCGCTCCAGGGCAGCCGCCAGCCGGCGGGAGCGGACGCCCTCCTTCAGCGTTTTCTGGTTGCTGCTTCCAAAACGGTCCGAGAGCGTGCGTTCCAGACCGTAGGTCTGTACCACCCGTATCGCGCCAAGGCTCTCCTGCGCGGTGTTGGCCAGAGAGCCTTCACCTTTGCGCGTCTTGCGTGCCGCGACGGTGATCTTGTCCGTGCTCATTCTGGAGAGGAGAAGGAAACCCGCGCATGCGGCGATCACCACGAGAGCCAGCAGCGGATCAAGCCAGAACATGACGCCTGCCATCGCCACGAGCGTGATGCAGTTGGCCAGTAGCGGCATCCCCGCGGTGACGGCGACCTCCTGGAGTCGCCCGACGTCGCCGACCAGGCGCTGGACGGTGTCGCCGGTGCGGTTGGCAGAGTGGAAGCGTGCGGACAGTGACTGCACGTGGTTGAAGACACTGGCGCGCAGCTTTGTCGCAACGCGCGAACCCACGAGGGCGAAGGCAATTGTTGCGAAGAAGTTGCAGACCGCACGCATACCAGTGAAAAAGACAAGCGCAGCGCCGCATGCCAGAAGGAGCATTGGCGTCGCTTCGGGGCCTGTGCCGGCGAGATCTGCGCCGAGGCTGCGCGTTACGGCGTCCACGACGAACTTGACCGGCCACGGCTCGAGAACCCGGAAAGCCACCTCGCACAGCAGCACGAGGACGCCGCCGATCATGAGTAGTCCCTGGCCGCCCAGATGGGGCCTGATAACCCCAAGCGTGCGGCGCAGGGCGGACTTATCCGGGATTTCGGGCTGAGCGGAGGTCATGGATGCACCTCCTCTGTGATGCGGTCCAGAACGGTGTCCCAACTGTGGTGTTCGGTAGCGGCCCGCCTCGCTGCGGAGGACATTGCGGCCCTGGCCAGAGGCGCGGCCGCGAGTCCGTCGAGCGCTTGGGCGAGCGCCGCGGGATCTGATGGTTCGACGAGGAGCCCGGTGACGCCGTCGTCAATGATGTGCGGCACCTGTCCCACCCGGGAGGCAACCACCGGCAGGCCAGCGGCGCAGTACTCATAGATCTTCAGCGGCGAGAAGTACTGGTCACTCTCGGCGGAGGTCTGCGGATACGGCGCTGCTGCGATGGAACATCCGGCAAGGACGCCGGGCACCATTTCGGGTGCTACGGCGCCGGTGAATTCCACGTCGGCGTGGACGCTTGCGGCCAGGCTGCGAAGTTCGGCACCCTGGGGGCCGTCCCCGACGATCCGCAGTGTCCACTCACGGGATCCGGAGGCTTGTGCCTTGATCAGCGTTTCGACCCCGTGCCAGGGCTTGAGTGTCCCAACGAAGGCAACAACAGGCATGCCGGGTGCCTCTTCGCTCGGGCGGATGCGTCTCACGTTGACGCCGTTGGCAACCGTCCTGATCCGCTCGTGGTGTTCCTCGCCCACACGGGCCTGCACCCAGGCTGTCACCGGGTCCGAGACACAGACAGTGCGTGCAGCGGCGGCGACCTGCGCCCGTAGCGCGGTCAAGGCAGCCGCTTCATCATGCAAGGTCCGGTGCGTCCGTTGTTCGTCGATCAGCGGTGCGTTGACCTCGAGGAAGCCGGGGACCCCGAGCTGTTCAGTCACGCGTGCGAGGGCATCACTGAACAGGGAGTAACGCTCATAGACCGCGCTCGCGCCATCCTTCACCACGCGCTCGGCGAGCTCCGCAGCAGCCTGTGCCTGGGAAGCCTCCCTGTCGGCACCTTTACCCTTTACCGGTACGACGACGACGGGCAGGTCCGCAAGGTCTGCAGGGATGTCATCGCCGGGCCGGGTGCAGTAGACCGTCACCTCGGCGCCCCGGTTGCGCCAGGCCCGCACGATCTCCTGCACGTGCACGGAAGCTCCCTTGGTGCCGAACACCGGTACGCCGGGATCCACACACACATAGGCGATCCGCTTCATGGGGCCACCACCTCAAGGGCGGAGGCCGGTGACGAGTCCGGTGACGACGATGAAGCGGTGAAACGACCGGGATCCGCAGCCGCGGCGCTGCACAATTCCTGAAGCCGAACGGATTGGACCCGCGAATCAAAGGATCGTTCAATCAGTGCGCGGGCAGAGCGCGCTGTTTCCACCCGGGGGAAGGGGTGCGAGGCCACGGTGGCCAGGGCATGGGTCAGGTCCTCGAGGTTCCCCGCTCGGACGAGCAACCCGGTGCTGCTGCCGTCGTCACCTGCGAGTACCTCCGGTATCCCGGTCACATCGGAGCCGATGCAGACCACGCCCATCGCCATGGCTTCAAGCAGTACGGTCGGCAGACCGTCCGCGTTTCCGTCCGCACCGATCACGCACGGCGCCGCAAAAACGTCCGCCCAGCGCAGCAGCTCTATCACTTCGCTCTGTGTTCGGGGGCCGAGAAGCTGGATGTGCCCCTCCAGATCGAGCAGCCTGATACGTGCGGTCAGTTCTTCGGCCAGCTCGCCGCCGCCGGCGATGCGGACGTCGACCTGTTGCCCGGCGCGCACCAGCGCACTCACAGCATCGATTAGGACGGAGAAGCCCTTCTTTTCGACCAGCCTGCCGACGGCGGCGATCCGAAACGGCGTATGGACGGGTGCCGGGTCTCTGTACGCGAAGCGGTCGAGCTCCAGCCCGTTGTAGACCCGGTGGAGCCGACCCGACGCGGCCGGAGCAAGGGTCGAGAGGTAACGGTGGTTGAAATCGCTCACCGTGACGGTGTGGTGGGCGTCCTGCATCAGCCGGATGAGGGCGGCCTGGTCGACCTGCTCGTGGTAGATGTCCTTTGCGTGCGCTGTGAAGGAGAAGGGGACGCCTGCAAGCACCGATGCGATGCGCGCGGTCCGTGCCGCGATCGAACCGAAATGTGCGTGCAGGTGGGTGATCCCGCGCTCCACAACGCGGGTGGCGAGTTCCACGCCCTGGTGCACCTCGGAGGCTTCGCACTCGGCAAGATCGGGCAGCAGCGCAGCGAACCGCTGGGCGAAGTTCGGGATGACACTGTGTGCGGCCGCGATGATTGCCCAGCCTTCGGACAGCTTGTGGGGACGCGTCACGTAGGTGACCGGTGCCTGCACCCGCGCCAGTTCGGGGTGGAACCGCGGGTCCACAGGCGGGCGGAGGGAATAGATCTCCAGATTCTCCCCCGCTGCCTCTCGTGCCAGGATCTCGGTAACGATGAAAGTTTCCGAGAAGCGCGGATAAATTTTGACGACGTAGCCGACGCGCCCGGTGCTAGACAGCTGCATGATGGGTCCAATCCGTTCGTCGGGGCGTGGTCTTCGTCTGCCGGGTGAGGAGGTCGGCGGCGTACTCGTAGGTTGTCGCCAGGCCGTCAAGGTTCACTCCGTTCCGGGCGACCTGCCGCCCGGCCACCTCCAGCCACCAGGCGGACAATACGCTGGACGTGAACTCATCGGGATGGCAGAAATCGAGCAATTGATGGCGTGCGAGACCGCGAGCCCGGATCAGCTGCTCCCGGCGCGGCTGCACCCGGGGCACGATCAGGGCCGGGGTAGTGGTGCTCATGATTTCGCAGACGGTGTTGTAACCGCCCATCGCGACGACGGCGGCCGCGGACTCGATCTCGGCGAGTGCGTCGCGGACGGAGCCAACAACGTGCGTTCCGGGACCGGCGGCCGCTTCCACCTTCGCGCGGTCGTCCTTTGGCATCTGCGGCCCGGTGACGATGAGGTGTTCAAGCCCTGAAGGCAGTGCCGCCCGCGCAGCAGTCAGGGTGACGTCAAGGCCATCCGAGCCGCCCCCTGCCATGGTGACCACGAAGGGGATAGCAGTAGAACCGGTACGACGGCGCACCGGGCGCCCCCGGGAAAGGTAGCCGGTGTGCCGCACCAGGTGGGCGAGGGGCGGGGGGATCTCTCCGCTGCGTACCGGGTCGTGTACCAGCGGGTCTCCGTAAACCCAGAGCTCATCGAAGCACCGACGCACCTGCTCAAGGTCCAGGGCTTCCCATTCCCGGCGGGCCGCCGCCGGCTGGTCGAGGACTTCACGCAGCCCGAGCACCACTCGGCAGGAAGGCCGCTTACGCCGCAGCCGCTCCAATCCGTCGACCAGTTCATGGTCGACGCCGAATGGGTGCCGGTCCACGACGACGAGGTGCGGACGGAAGTCAGTGAGCACCGCGGAAATGAGGGATGACCGGAGTTTGATCATTTTTGTCTGCTTCAGCGCGAGGTTCCGGGGCAGATAACCATCGGCGCCCTTGGCGATCCCGGGCACAACCACCCAGTCCCACCCCTCAGGGGTATCGAATCGGGTAGCCCCTGCGACTCCCGTGACAAGCACGCCGCTGACCTTTTGTCCGGCCCGCTTGAAGCTGCCGGTGAGTGAGTGGGCGAGGGCAAGATTGCGTCGGGTGTGGCCCAAGCCCTGGGAGTCGTGGGAGTACAGGACCACGCGCAGTGTTCGGGGTGTGTGCGATGCGGCCTTGGTGACCCCGATGTCACTCGTCTTCATAGCGTGACCAACCTTCCCCGCGACCTTCGTCAGGTATGACCGCAGGTTCCCCATTTAGCCAGCCGGCCATGAGATGTTTGTGAGCCATTCATGAGAGAGCTCTCATGTCGGCATCCCCACATCCGCCGCAGGAAAGCACCGCAGGCAGAGCAGTGCCCGCCCAACCTGCGGCGTCAGCGCAGGTTTGAGCGGGCACTAGCTAACCGCATGCTCCAACAACCCCTACCTGGGCTGGTAGGAGAGGCAATCCGCGAGATCCGCGCCGGAGCCGATCTTTACGTCGTGTTTGTTGCACATGAGGTGACTGTTGTGGACGCATTCGGTGCGCTGACAGGCACCGACGTGAGCCAGGATCATGGGCAGTCCGCCCGTCTCAGACGTGTCGATGAAGGTGGCGCAGGAGGCATGCTCCGGACTTCCGCTGACCGTGATGGCGTAGGCCGTGCAGCCGTCATGGTTGAAGGCGCAGTTGTGAACGCTGCAATCGGATACTTCCGTGATTTCCGCTGTCATGATTCCTCCGTGGTGGTGGTTCGGAAACTGTCCTACCCGTGCTGTCATTCAACGGTACTGCGGCTTCGACTCGATGACACCGGTTCAATAGCGCATGATCCTTGCGCGTAAATCACGGTTGTAGCTTGGCGAAATCCTCATAGTCGGGGCCGGTGAGGATGGCCGCAGGATGGGGCCCGGCAGCCGTCAGTGCTGACGTCCATTCCGAGTCCCACCGCTGGCTTGCCACGAGGACGATATTGCCGGCGCGCCGGCCGGTGAACATACCGGTCTCTGCCAGCGCAGCGACGTCGTACGACGTGTCCTGCAGCAGACGCGCCTGTTCACGCGCGAAGGCAAGCGGCGGATCGTCACCGACGTTCACCAGTGCCACTCCGCCTGGCCCGACCGCCCGCGTGAGCAGGGCGTACACCTCTGGGGTGGCAAGCTCGGTTGCACCGTCAGCGCCGGAGAAAACGTCGAGGACCACGGCATCGAAAGCTCCTGCATCGCTGGCCTCAAGGGTGTCGCGGGCGTCTTCGATCAAGAGCTCACAGTCCGTGCCCGGCGGCAGGGGCAGGTGTTCCAGGACGAATGCGAGCAGCTCCCGTTCGCGCTCAACAGCAACCTGGCGGGATCCCGGCCGGGTTGCCTGAATGTAGCGCGCAAGGGTCAGGGCGCCGGCTCCCAGGTGCAGGATACGGATGGGCTCGCCCTCGGGCTTGAATACATCGAGGACGTTGGCGATCCTGCGCAGGTACTCATAGAACACGTTCCGCGGATCGGCCAGATCCACGTGCGACTGCTGCGCCCCGCCGATGCTGAGGATGAACGCGCCCTCATTGAAGGCGTCGCCGTCGATCTCGGCGTGCGCACCTGCGCTGCGCAGGTACCTCGAGGGAACGCTCATATCCTGTCCCGGAGCGTTGCCAGGCGCTGCGCCGCGTCGGTCAACACTTCTTCCTTCTTGCAGAACGCGAACCGGAGCAGCGACCGCGTACGGCGCGCGCCGTCCTCGTGGCAGAACACCGGTATGGGAATGGCTGCCACACCGACAAGTTCAGGCAGACGCCGGGCCAGGGCCGTGGCATCCGTGATGCCCAGAGGTTCCGCGTCCACCACGGTGAAGTAGGTTGCCTGTGGTGTGTAGACCTCGAAGCCCGCGGCGCGCAGGCCAACTGCGAGTACATCCCGCTTGTGCCGCAGGGAGTCGGCGATCGAGTGGTAAAACTCATCGTCCATGCCCAGACCCAGCGCGACCGCCGGTTGGAACGGGGTGCCGGAGCTGTAACTCAGGAAGGATTTCACGCTGCGTACAGCGTCCACGAGGACCTGCGGACCGGTCAGCCAGCCGACCTTCCAGCCGGTGACGGAGAAGGTCTTCCCCGCTGACGAAATGGAGACAGTGCGCTCCCAGGCGCCAGGAAACGTGGCGAGGGGGGTGTGCTGTTGCTCGAAGGTCAGATGTTCGTACACCTCGTCGGTCACGATGATCGCACCGAACCGTTCCGCCAACTCGACCACGCGTTCGAGTGACTCCCGGGAAAAGACCGTGCCCATCGGATTGTGCGGGTTGTTCACGACGATAACCCGCGTCCGATCGCTCATGGCGGATTCCAGGGCGTCCAGGTCCGGCTGGAAATCGGGCGCCACCAGCGGCACAGTTGTGTGGCGTGCGCCGCTGAGACCGATGATCGCACCGTAGGAGTCGTAGAACGGTTCGAACGTGAGAACCTCATCGCCCGGACCGGCAAACGCGAGTATCGATGCGGCGATTGCCTCGGTTGCTCCGGTGGAGACGGTTACCTCCCGTTCCGGATCTATCGGCAGGCCGTAGAAACGTGACTGATGCGCCGCTATTGCCTCCCGCAGTTGCGGCATACCGCGGCCCGGTGCGTACTGGTTCATCCCCGAGGCGATGTTTTCGCGGGCCGAGTTCAGCAGCAGGTCGGGACCATCCTCGTCGGGGTAGCCCTGTCCGAGGTTGATTGCACCGTGCTGTGCAGCGAGCGCGGTAATCTCCTCGAAAATGACGGTACCCAGGCCGCCCTCGGGGGAGAGGAGATTGGCGCCCTGCGCAGTGCGCTGCCATCCCGAGAGCTGTCCAGTGTCCGCGGGTCGCTTCAATTCCATGTCGTCCAGTATGTCGAACCTCCACATCCGCGTGTGACTCCTCAGGCGCAGTGTGATGGCCACGCGGTAGATTCGTACCATGCGCCGAGCAGTCTGCCCCGGATCCTTTGACCCAATTCACAACGGTCACCTTGAAGTCATTGCACGTGCCGCGAGTCTTTTCGATGAAGTGATCGTGGCGGTGTCTACCAACTATGCGAAGAAGTACCGCTTTGAGCTCGAGGAGCGGCTGGAGATCGCCAGCGAAACCCTCACTTATCTTCGAGGTGTGTCCGTCATGCCGATGGGCGGCGGCTTGCTGGCGGAGTTCTGTCGGGAGAACGGAGCGAACCTGATCGTCAAGGGGGTGCGTTCCAGCGCCGACTTCGACTATGAGCTGCCGATGGCCACGATGAACCGCCAGCTGGCCGGTATCGAAACTGTCTTCATCCCTGCAGAGGCGAGCTATTCCCACCTGTCGTCCACCCTGTTGAAGGAAGTGGCTGCTCTCGGCGGAGACATCTCGCCCTTCGTGCCGAAAGCGGTTCTCAAAAGACTGAAGGACACAACCGCGTGAAAACACGGCGGCGCCAGTACAATCAACACTCCTGGGCCAGCCGGAATAGAAGGACGAATAGTGGGCAAGAGCCGCATCAAACCGGAGGATCCGTTCCCGGAGAACCTGAATCAGTTGGAGGACCACGAGGTTGAGGTGCTCAACAGCAAGGTGCACCGCCAGCTTGAGGTCGAGTACTTGCAGGAGGGTTCTCCTGAACCCGAGACCGAGCACCGCAGGGAAGAGCTGAACGAGGAACTCGATGATAGAGACCTCCTGGACGAGGCCTCCGTCCAGGCGATGGGAAGCTCCGCGGGAAGCGGTACCGGACCCGCGCAGGGGGCATCACACGACTTCGGAGCTTCCAATGCCGGAGATGCTGATCAGCGCAGGTAGACGCTGACCTCTGCCGACTTCACGCTGAAGAATGCCTCCACTCCGGGCTCCACATCAAGCTCCGCCGCCGATGCCGTGGTGATTTCCGCGCTCAGATGACCGGCCCGCACGGTCGTCCGGGCTCCGTGTTGCTCGAGGTCGGTGATCGTCACAGCCAGGACATTGCGCGGGCTGCCCGTTGGCCGTGCCCGGTGCACCGCCACCGCCCGTGGGCTGAAGATGGCAGCGGCTTCCTCCCCGAGGGGAAGTTCCTCGTCCATCATGGCGGCAAGATGCAGGCCGGTGGGTGTGAGCACACCGTCGGGGACCGTCGTGCCCGTTATCAGGTTCACGCCCGCCAGGCTCGCTGCGAAACTGCTTCTGGGCCGTTCCAGGACTGATCGGGTAGGCCCGTCCTCCACAATGCGCCCCCCGTCAATCACGATCACCCGGTCCGCGAGCAGCAGGGCGTCCACCATGTCATGCGTGACGATGATCGCGCTGCGACCATCAAGCACCCGTCGCAGGGTCCTGCGCAGCATGGGGGCAACCGATATGTCCAGTGCAGCCAACGGCTCATCCAGGAGGAGGAGCGAAGGTTCGGTCGCGAGCGCGCGCGCCACAGCCACCCGCTGTGCCTGCCCGCCGGAGAGGCTCGCCGGCCGGCGGTCGGCGAGTGAGGCGGCATCGACCTCGCCCAGCCAGCGGTGTGCCCTCGCACGGGCCAGCTTGCGCGGGACACCTGCGCACCTCGGCCCGAATGCGACGTTCTCCAGAACGGAGAGGTGCGGGAAAAGCAACGCCTCCTGCGCCAGGAGCCCGACCCCGCGCGCATACGGCGGCAGCGACGCGCCGCCGTCGTACAGGGTTTTTCCATCAAGCACGGCTGAGCCGTGATCGGGGCGGACAAGTCCCGCCAGTACACCGAGGAGGGTCGACTTGCCGGCGCCATTGGGACCCATCACCGCAACCGTCTCGCCTGTTGCGACAGAGAGGCGTACGTCAACGTTGCGTGCATCGATCCTCGCGCTGCACTCAAGGCTCACGGGCATCGCCCTCCTGAATTCGGTGTGCCAGAGCGACCACTATGACGGCGACAGCCACAAGCACGAGGGACAGTGCGACGGCGGCATCCGCATCCGTCTCACGCTGCAGGTAGATCTCAAGCGGCAGGGTGCGGGTGACGCCCTGCAGGCTGCCGGCGAAGGTCAGCGTCGCTCCGAATTCACCAAGAGCACGGGCAAAAGACAGCACCGCACCCGCGACGATACCTGGCCCGACAAGAGGAAGGCTAACCCGGAGGAGGACCGTGGTTGGACGTGCGCCTAGCGTCGCTGCGACTGTTTCGTACCGGGTGCCGGCTGTGCGCAGGGCTCCCTCCAGACTGAGCACGAGGAAGGGCAGGGCGACGAAGGTCTGGGCGAGCACGACGGCGGTCGTGGAGAACGCAATGTCCACACCGAGGACGCGCAGTGACTCCCCGAGCAGGCCCTGGCGCCCGAAGGTGTACAGCAACGCTATGCCTCCGACCACCGGCGGCAGCACCAGGGGCAACAGGACAAGCGCACGTAGCACGTGCTGGCCCCAAAAGCGTGTTCGGGCGAGGGCGAAAGCCAGGGGAACGCCGAGAAGCACACACAGCACGGTGCTGGTTGCCGACGTCTGGAGGCTGAGGAGCAAGGCAGCGGTGGAGGAGTCGGACGTGATCAACTCACCGAAGCGCAGCCACTCCACCCGGAGCACGATGGCAGCGAGTGGCAGAACCAGGAATAGGGCTCCAGCTGCAGCGACTGCGATGAGCCACCGGGGAACGCCGGAGTAGGCTGCATTCACTGTTTCTGGTCCCCGAAGCCATAGGCGGAGAGAACATCCCGCCCGCGCTCGCCGGCTACCAGGTCCGCGAATTCCGTCGCCAGGTTTCCTGGGCGGACCACCGCGATGGGGTACAGGTTCTCGGCCTGCTTTGCTTCATTGATCGGCACCGCATCGACCGAGTCTTCGGCAGCCTTTGCGTCGGTGACGTAGACCAGACCGGCGTCGGCCTGGCCGGAGGATACCTTTCCAACCACATCGGTGACGGAGGACTCCTCACTGACGGGGTTGAGGGAAACGGCGGCCGCCTGTTGCAGTGTCTCCGCCGCGCTGCCGCAGGGCACCTGCGGGGCGCACAACACCACGGAGACTGCTGGATCGGCCAGCGAGTCCAGGGAGTCGATGCCGAGTGGGTTCCCCTCGCCCACGACGATCGTCAGCACATTCGTAGCGAAGACCCGCGGCGGGGAAGCGAGCAGGCCCTCGTCAGAAACGCGCTCCATGGTGGCCGGATTGGCCGAAGCGAAGACGTCCGCGGGCGCCCCCGCGATGATCTGCGTCGCAAGATCACTTGAACCGGCGAAATTCAGCTGCACGCTCACCCCGGGATTACTGTCTTCGAACTCCGATGCGAGGTCAGAAAAGGGGGCCTGGAGGGAAGCCGCGGCGTAGACGTTCAGAGTCTTCCCGGCCGCCGGTGCGCTACTGCCGCACCCGGTCAGCAACAGAACGACGACGGCGCTTACGGCTGTGGAGCGAAGCGGTCGCCTCATCGCGCACTCCTTGGTGAACGAGGCTCGAGGATCGCCTCGATGGGGGTTTCCACGATCACGTTGGTGGCCTTGACGATGGCGACCGCGACGACGCCCGGCTCTATACCCAACTCCCGCACCGCCTCAGTGCTCATCAGGGAAACAACCCGGTGCGGGCCGCACTGCAGCTCGACCTGGGACATCACCCTGTCACTCACCACACCCGTCACCAGACCGACAAAGCGGTTGCGGGCAGAGATCGCCACACTGGAGGGGTCCGAGGGGAGAACAGCGCGATCACGCGCCAACTGCGCCAGTTCCAGCCCGTCCACGGAAAGCACTCCCGAGGAGCGTGTGGCGTGGAGAGTCCCATCATCGATCCACCGACGCACCGTGTCCGAGCTGACCCCGAGGAACTGCGCCGCGTCGCGTACACGTATTTGAGCCATAATGGTAACCTTACAGCCGCGGATGCGTCGCCGTGCCGACTTTTCCGACCGATTCGTCCTGGTGGCGTGAGCCCACCGGCGAGTGAGTTTGGGGCGGGGCTTCGTTTCGGGCTAAGATGGTTCGTCGGTCATATGTTCTACAGGAGTTTTCATCAAAAGCGATCTCAGTTCGCCCCTGGTCTTCAGTGTCAGGGATCTCGGGCGTAGCCCGGGAACCATGCGGACAGTCGAAGAACATGTGCCCGCACCGAAGGATTTTGGTGTGGCGCTCATCGGCGTTCAGGAAGGTTCCGACATGGAGCTGGACCTGAGGTTCGAAGCTGTACACGAGGGAATCCTGGTATCGGGAACCGTAGACGTCGAAGTATCCGGCGAATGCGGTCGATGCCTTGATCCACTCAACTACGGCAGCAGCGTCGATGTGCAGGAACTCTTCTACTACGACGCCCCTGAGTTGGCGGAGGATGAAGAGGAGGATGTGCAGCGCGTGGTTGAGAACGATTCGATCGATCTCGAGCCTGTGCTGCGGGATGCGGTAGTGACTTCACTGCCGTTCCAGCCGGTTTGCCGGGAGGACTGCCAGGGTTTGTGTGCCGAGTGCGGCGCACGTCTGGAAGAGGACCCCGGACACCAGCACGAGATCCTCGACCCCCGCTGGGCTGCTCTGACAGGGTTGGCCGGCGCAGCCGCCGGCCCTGAGGCAGCGGAACCAGAAGTTAAGACAGAGTCAGACAAGAGAGAAGAGAGTTAGTCGTGGCTGTTCCCAAGCGGAAAATGTCCCGCTCGAATACGCGTGCACGCCGGTCCCAGTGGAAGGCTGTTGCTCCCAAGCTGGTGAAGACGGTAGAGAACGGTCGCGTCACCTACAGCCTTGCCCACCAGGCGAAGGTTGTCACCGACTCCGCAGGCACCGAGCTGTTCCTTGAGTACAAGGGCCGCAAGGTAGCCGACGTCTAGATGCTGACGGCACCGCCCTGCGGTGCTGCCTGCAACGATCGCGAAAGCGTCGACCGCGTGGAGAATTCCGAAGATCTTTTGAGGCGTCTCGGTGTCAGTATTGACACCGAGACGCTTCGTCTTGCCCTGACACATCGCTCCTACGCCTATGAACAGGGCGGCATTCCGACGAACGAGCGACTCGAATTCCTGGGAGACGCCGTCCTCGGTCTGTCCGTGACGGACGCTCTGTATCGGGACAATCCGGACCTGTCGGAGGGTGAACTCGCCAAGCGGCGTTCCGCCGTCGTGAGCACCCGCGCCCTCGCCGAGATTGCCCGCGGACTCGACCTTGGAAAACACATCCTCCTGGGACAGGGGGAGAAACTGACCAATGGCTGGGACAAATCGTCCATACTCGCCGACACCATGGAGGCCATTATCGGGGCCACCTACCTGAGCAGCGGCATGGAAACTGCTCGCTGCCTGGTCATGCGGATCATCGGCCCCGTGCTGCAGGATGCTGCTGCCCTCGGAGCCGGGACGGACTGGAAGACCAGCATTCAGGAGATCGCAGCCGCGCAGCGCATGGGAGTGATCGATTACCAGGTCACCGGCTTCGGTCCGGACCACGACCGCCGTTTTGAGGCGATCCTGATCATTGGAGGATCCGCCTACGGTTCAGGATCCGGCAGGTCCAAGAAGGAAGCCGAGCAGGAGGCCGCAGCAGCCTCCTGGAAGCTGCTGCAGGCGGCGGGCGCCGACGCTCAGGCGGGCGTGGATCAACGCCAGTCCACGTGACCCCAGGCCTGCGCCATGCCTGAACTTCCTGAGGTGGAGGTAGTCCGCCGTGGGCTCGCGCGGTGGGTGCGCGGACGCCGTATCGAAGCGGTCGACGTTCTGGATCCACGTTCTATCCGCCGCCACGCAATGGGAACCGAAGACTTCATCGGCAACCTCGTGGGTGCCTCAATCTCGGATGCCGTCCGCCGCGGAAAATTTCTCTGGCTGCCGCTCACCGGTCCGGATGATGGCGCAGCCCTCCCTGACACCGCCGACGACGCCGGATCGGACGCAGCATTGTCGAGTGGCTTGCTTGCCAGCGGGCAACGGCACGGCGGATCCGCCGTTGCGTTGATGGCTCACCTGGGTATGAGCGGCCAGCTGCTGGTCGAGGATTCCCACCAGCCCGACGAGAAACACCTGAAAGTACGCCTCACGCTTTCGTCCACTGGCGGGGCCGATCCGCTGCCGAAAGAACTCCGCTTTGTCGACCAGCGAATCTTCGGGGGGCTCTTTGTCACCAGCATGGTGACCACGCCGGATGGTTTTCCCGGCGGACTGGGGGAGGACCCGGCGCCGTTGGTGCCCGTTGAGGCAGCACATATCGCCAGGGACCCGCTGGACCCGGCTTTTTCCTTCGATTCCTACTTCGGCAAACTGCGCGCCAGGCGTACCGGGCTGAAACGCGCGCTCCTCGACCAGACACTTATCTCCGGTGTGGGCAACATCTATGCCGACGAATCGCTCTGGGACGCAAAGCTTCATTATGCGCGAGCAACAGATACCCTTCGCCGGGCGGAGGCGTCACGGTTGCTTGAGGCGTGCCGGAGCGTCATGAGTCGGGCATTGGATGCGGGGGGAACCAGCTTTGATTCCCTGTACGTCAACGTGAATGGAGCATCCGGTTACTTTGCACGCTCGCTCAACGCGTATGGCCGGGAGGGTGAGCCCTGCCGAAGGTGTTCTGCGAGCGGCCTGGAGTCGCGAATACGGCGGGAAACGTTCATGAATCGCTCCTCCTACACGTGCCCCCGGTGTCAGCCCAGGCCGCGCAACGGACGCTGGTGAGCGTCACAGGACGTGACAAAAGTAAGTAAGCTGACTAGATTCGAAATCTGGGTATCCGACACGTCAGGAGAATCGCAATGAAGAACAAGTTGGTATTTGCGGCAGGCATGGCGGCAGGCTACGTCATGGGTGCGCGGGCCGGTCGCGCGAGCTACGAGCAGATCAAGGTCAAAGCGAATGAGCTTTGGAAGAGCCCGAAGGTCCAGGACAAGGTCTCTCAGGCATCCGAGACGGTAAAGGCGAAGGCTCCGGAGGTGCAGGCGCAGGCTGAGCAGGTGTTGAAGAAGGCGCAGTCCGCAATGCATCGCGGCAACGATCAGGACGCTCCCAAGAGCCCCACCGACGAATACAAGATCTGACGCTAGGGCCCTGTAAGGCACGCGGGAATGGCCTCTCTGTGATCGAAACGTGACAATTCAACCAAAGGAATGTAACGTTATGGATACGCCGGGTTCAAAAGCCCGGCTTCCTTCTGGTGGATTTGCCTAATCCTGCCGCCGCTGGAAGGTCCGTTCGCTACACATCGCGGCAGGAGCGGGGGAACCAGATAGTGGGCTTCTTCAGAAGTCCTAGGGGTGAAGACGAATCGGCCTAAGGCTGATTGTCCGGGTGGCTCCCATCCGAATCCGACAGCTAACTCCGCAGGCATTGGGAGAGGCAATTTCCGTGTCCAAAAACCGTCATATCGCGCGCCACCGTGCAACTTCGCCCAGCACCATGCAGCTTGTGTCCAAGGCCGTCAGCGCTCACGCTGGCACCGTTGGCCGGCCTGCGGCCGTTGTTGTAGCAGCTTCCGGAATTCTCTTCGGAGCTGCACTCCCGGCAAGCGCGGGAACCACCACCACTACTACTTCGGCTGCAGTCCAGGCGCCTGAGGTCAGCGTTCAGGCGGCGTCCGCCCCCGTAGCGCCGGCTCCTGCTGCACCGGCCCCCGCCGCTGCGGCTCCGACCCACACGGTCAAGTCCGGCGACACCCTCGGCTCGATCGCTGCCAGCTATGGTGTCAGCCTGGACGCCGTGTTCGCTGCGAACGGCCTCGGCTGGGATTCGATCATCTACCCGGGCCAGGTCATCAGCCTGTCCGGTAGTGCTGCTGCGGCTCCGGCCCCTGCTGCGGCTCCGGCTCCTGCTGCTGCTCCTGCACCGCAGGTTCAGGCTGCTCCGGCTCCCGCCCCGGCTCCTGCTCCGGCTCCTGCTGAGACCAGCACGATGAACATCACCACCGCATCCTCGACCAAGATTCAGGTTGCAGAAGGCTCGGGCAGCGCCACCGGCGCAAGCATCCTCGCTTCGGCTCGGGCCCAGCTCGCGGCCGGTCTGATCCAGGACTGCACCGTCCTGCTGGAGCGCGCACTGGGAACCGGCGACCTCGGCCCGGCACAGTTCGCTGCCTACGGCACCCCTGTCAGCACTCCGGCACCAGGTGACATTGTCATCAGCGCCGGACACGTGGCCGTCTACGCCGGCAACGGCCAGGTCATCAGCAGCGGCATGAACGGTGCAAACCTCACCATGCAGCACCCGCTGAGCGATCTGGGCGCAGTGTCCTTCTACCGCGCGTAGCAGGCACCTGCGGCCACTGTGGCTCGCACCGCATAGCTGTTCAACATAAAAGGGAGAACCGGGAATCCGGTTCTCCCTTTTGTTTCCCACGTGCATTTCCGCCGTTCTGCCATCTGCCAGCATTGTCGTTCGGCTCGCCTGTGCCGTTGAGCGAAGCGGGATCCTCACGGTGGGACGAGGATCAGATCGCAACACCGTAGTGGTCAGCCAGCCGTGCAAAGCCCTCGTCGAGGCTTACCTCAGGGGTCCAGTCCAGAAGCTTCCGGGTCTGGCGCTGGTCAAACCAGTGCGCCGTCGACAGTTGCTCGGCCAGGAAACGGGTCATCGGCGGTTCACCGTCGGCGTTGGATCCGCGCCAGAACGTCTCGACGGCGCTTCCGGCAAGTCGGCCAACCCAACCCGGGACAGACATCCTCGGTCCAGGAACTCCGCCTGCCGCGCACATGCGGGCAAGGAGTTCGCCGATGGGGCGTGGTTCACCGTTCGTGACCACCAAAGCCAGGCCCCGCACATGATCGATCCGGTGCAGAGCGGCCGCAATGGCGGATGCCGCATTGTCCACATAGGTTGTGTCGACGAGTGCTGTGCCGCCGGCGAGGAGCGGAAGCCTGCCGGCACGGGCGCGGTTCAGGACGCGCTCCACCAATTGAGTATCTCCCGGTCCCCACACGATGTGAGGGCGGATGGCAGTGACCGACATGCGATCGTCATTCGCGCCAAGGGCAAGGATCTCCGACTCAGCCTTGGTCCGGGCATAGGATCCCCTTGCTTGCCGGGGATCTGCCGGTCCGGCCGCAGCACCGACCAGTGGCTTTCCGATGTGCGCAACCGAGGGCGAGGATACGTGCACGAACCGACCGATCCCTGCTGTCCGGGCAGCCCTGAGAAGATCAGCTGTGCCGGTGACATTGACGCGGTGGAACTCCGCCGGATCGCCGGTGAATGAAACCTTAGCCGCGAGGTGAACGACCGCGTCCATGTCCGCCACAGCGGTCTCAAGCGTCCTTCGGTCGGTTAGCTGACCGGTCACATCCTCCGCGCCCAGTACGCCCGAAGATCGGCGCTGCAGGGTCCGGACGGTATGTCCGTTCTGCACCAGTAGGGAGGCGACCGCTCCACCCAGCATTCCGCTTGCACCGGTCACCAGGACCTTCACGGTCTTTTCCTTCCGCGTCCCTCGAGCGCAGCGGCAGCCCATTCGGCCACCGCAGAACGGTCGATCTTCGCGTTGTGCCGGATATCAGTGGGCAGTGCGGACACCGTCAGTACGGCAGCCAGTTGCTCACTGCCGACCGCTTGCCTGACGGCGCTGGCCAAGGTTGTCGGTGCGAGGCTGATTGCTCCTGCACCGTGGGCGGGCTCCACAACGGCAACCACAGCCTGTGTGCCGGCCGGACCTATTCCAACCACGGCCGCCTGACGAACGTCGTCGAGTCGCTCGATTGCCTGCTCCGGCCCTACGGGCGTCAGGATGCCATCGGCGGATGTGATCAGGTGTGCGAGCCGTCCTTCTACCCACAGCCGCTCCTGAGCGTCGAGGTGTCCGACGTCGCCGGTGCGGTGCCAGCCGGCAGTCCGGGAGGATTCACGTTCAGTCACCCATAACCGGAAATAGCGGTCCTTGACGTGGGGAGCGCGGACGAGGATTTCTCCCGTCACACCCGGCTCAGCTGTGGGTTCACCCGACGCAACGCCGTCGCGGTCAAGCGCACTGATGCGGATTTCCGCTCCCGGAACGGGCGCCCCGACGCATACTCCGTTGCCGGCACCCGAACACGTCGAGGCTGCTGACTCCCGGATCTGGCCCAAATCGATGTCAGTCACCGGCAGTGCTTCGGTCATGCCGTATGGCGTGTGCAGGACAGCGTTGGGAACAAGGGGCTGTAGATGCTCCAGAAGAGTGACGGGAACGGGGGCCCCGGCAGAGAGAAGCACCTCTATCCGCTCGAGCGCCGCCTTCCCGCGGTCCGAGACGTCGGCGGCTGTAGCCAGAACGTTGCGAAGTGCAGCCGGGGAGGCAAAGACCGTGGTGGCGTCGATGGCGGCTGCAGCATCGGAAAGTGCCCGCGCTGTCAGTGTCCGTGGCGCGGTGACGTCCATATCAGGAGTTACCGACGCCGCACCAAGGGCCGGACCGAGGAGCGCGAAGGGAGCGAAGCCGGCGACCAGTGCACTGCCCGGTGCCAACTGCAGGGTGGCGGCAAGCGTGTCCCGCATGGCCGACAACTGGCGATGCGTGTACACAACGCCTTTCGCCGGCCCTGTTGAACCGGACGTAAAGAGAATCGCGGCGTCGGAGTCAGCGTCGGGATCGGCGCCGTCGTAGGCATTTCCCTCCGACAGGAGATCCTCCAGGCGGTACCTCACATCCAGCAGTCGCCCCCGCAGGGGGGAGACTGCGCCGGCGCTGATGCGGACACCCGGCCACCCGAAAAGGCGCGCTGCCGCCAGCGCACGTTCGATACCGATCAGGAAGTTCGGGACTGTGCCGCGTACAGCCCGGCTCAGCCCCTTCGGTCCCAGCCCAGCGTCGGCAACCACGATGACGGCGCCGAGTTTGAGACAGGCGTAGATCAGGACGGTCAGGTCAATGCCCGGTGGGACCATCAGGCTCACTCTGCTGCCTGCCGTCACCCCTATCCGGTTCAGAGCCGCAGCGAGGCGGCTGACCCGGGAATCCAGTTCCTGCCAGGAGAGTGAGGCGGCCACGGAACCGTCCTGTCCCATGTCAGCTATGGCGAGCGTCTGCGCTGCGGGACCGCGGCTCCTCTCGCGGATCTGATGCCAGAGCGGTGTGGTTGCCCCGGGAGCCTCGCTCTCGTCGTCGTCCGAGGAGGCACGCACATCTAACCAATCGAAGATCGGCGCGGCGATGTCCCGGTCTTCGGCGACCAGATGGCTCGCGCCTTCGAAGCGGTGCACGTCAGCGTGGGGGAGCCGGCGGATGAGGTCATCAAGATAGGTGTCGGAGAAAATCGGGTCACGCGGCCCCCACAGCATCAGTACGGGTACGTCCAGGGTGCGTATGCTCTCCGCGATCCTCGTCAGTTCGGCATGGGACGGGTGCCCGGGACCGACGGGGATGTCGGCGACGAACTGTTCGATGCCTCGGCGTCGGTCCGCGGTACGGTACGGAGCACGGTAGGCGGCCCGTACGTCGCCGGCAAGTCTCGGCCGCGCCAGGGCGAGGGTCGTGTCGAGGAACGCCGTCGTCGTCGACGTCCCCAGGCGGTGGATTGCTCCGTTGAGCGCCAGTCTCAGCGGAGCGGGTATGGGGGAGCCCGGATCCTGGTGGATGGCAGTATTCGTGAGAATGACCGCGAGGAGGTCGGAGCGGTTCCGCTCGGCGAAACCGAGGCTGACTACTCCGCCCCAATCGTGTCCGACGGTGACCAGCGGGCCCCGGACCCCGGCGGCTGCCACGAAATCATCAAGGTCGGTAATGCGATCAGCGAGCTGCCGTTTCCGGCCGGTCCTGTCGGAGAAACCCATCTCAAGTTGATCGACGGCGACCACGCGCCAACCATGTCGGGCCCCTGCGGCCAATACGCTGCGCCAGAGGTAGGACCAGGTGGGGTTGCCGTGGACACACAGCAGTGTTCCGCGGACCTTCCCGGCTATGGACGGGAGGTTGTCGAGATAGTGCCAGCGGTTGACGGTTCCCTGGGGATCCACACCGGCAGTTGACGGCACGTCGAGATAGGCCGACCACGCTGGGTCGACGCCGGGAAGTTCTACCACTCAATCTCCAGCATCGCGGTGTTGAGTCCAGAACCCACGCCCATGCACAGCACCCGGTCGCCGGCGGTGAGGGTCTGGGCTTCGGCAGCCAGGGTCATGGGCAGCGACGCCGGCCCCACGTTTCCCCAGCGGGGGAAGGTCTGTGGGACTTTGGCGGGATCCAGATTGACGGCCTCGATGATCGCCTTGGTGTGCGTGGTGCTCACCTGATGGGTGACGTAGCGGTCCATATCCGCCCAATTCCAGTCCTGCTGAGCCTCTGTCCAGGCATCGACCACCAACTCCAGGCCTCCGTCGAGAAGTCCCTGGGCATCTGTATACATGCCGTCGATGCCCCCGACGCAGAGTTCGTGGTGTTCGGTTCCGGCACGGGCAACGCCGCCCAGGACGCGGTGGGATCCGGGGTGGGCGTCCGCCGGCCCGAGGATTGCGGCCGCTGCCCCGGAGCCCAGCGTCAGCGTTGCGAACTCCTGCATGAAGCTTTCCCTGGTTGCCCCCGGCTCGTTAAGTCTGCACAGGGTTGCTTCCTGGGTGGCCTGTGCGTCTTCGCCGTTCACCACCATCGCGTACTGGATCTGACCTGCCTCGATCATGTTCGCCGCCAACGTCATCCCGTTGACGAAGCCGAGGCACGCGTTCGCAACGTCGAAATTCATCGCTGAGGAGGGAAGTCCAAGTCCGTTGTGGATCTTCACCGCGACGGAAGGCTCGAGGTTGGTCCTCGAGACCGACGTGTTGATCAGCAGCCCAATCTGGGAGGCTTCGATCCCCGAAGACGCAAGCGCTTTGGCGCCGGCTTCAATGGCACCGTCCTCGAACCCTGTTCCGGCCGCCCACCAGCGCCGTTCCGTGATTCCGGCGACGCGCTGCAGGAGGCCCTTGGAGAGCCGCAGACGTTTTAGGGCCGGCGACAGGATGCGATCGAATTCTGCTGAGGTAATGATGACCGGTGCCTCAACACTTTCCACCCCGAGGAGCGCGGTGTTGTGATGTCGGAAGTTGGAATTACCGGTCAAATTTCCTGCCTTGTGTCCGTCTACCCCTTACGGGGCGATCCGCTGGTCCGCTGTTCGCTGCACCGGAACCGATAGCGCTTTGCCGGCAGTGGATGCCAATCTGAAGATGATAAGCATACTTCGGTTACTAACGATCCTGAGGAAAGCCTAGTTCCTCCCGCAGATAACGGCACCTTGGCACGACGACGGAAGGGTTGGGTATGCCTGTGCATATGCAGCTGAAACCGGCGCGAACACAGTAGATTGTGGGGTAACAACCCTGATCGGAGAACCCGAGACCCGTGCACCTGAAAAGTCTTACCGTTCGAGGCTTCAAGTCTTTTGCCTCTGCAACGACATTCGACTTTGAACCCGGAGTAACCGCCGTCGTCGGTCCCAATGGGTCCGGCAAGTCCAATGTCGTCGATGCCCTCGCCTGGGTGATGGGTGAGCAGGGGGCGAAGACGCTCCGCGGCGGGAAGATGGAGGACGTGATCTTCGCCGGAACGTCCGGCAGACCGCCGTTGGGCCGGGCCCAGGTCTCGCTGACAATTGACAACGCGGACGGCGCATTGCCGATCGAGTATTCGGAAGTGACTATCTCGCGCACCCTGTTCCGTGCAGGCGGCTCCGAGTACGCAATCAATGGAAGCAATTGCCGCCTCCTCGACATTCAGGAACTTCTCTCCGACTCCGGGCTTGGGCGTGAGATGCACGTCATCGTCGGGCAGGGCCAGCTCGACCGGGTTCTGCACGCAACCCCCGAGGACCGGCGCGGGTTCATCGAGGAAGCCGCCGGGATCCTCAAGCATCGTCGGCGCAAGGAGAAAACTGTCCGCAAACTTGAGGCGATGCAGGCGAACCTCACACGGCTCACAGACCTCACGGGCGAGCTCCGCAGGCAACTGACGCCGCTCGGCAAACAGGCCGACATTGCACGCCGCGCCCAGCAGGTGCAGTTCGAGGCGCGGGATGCACGCGCCCGCCTGCTCGCCGACGATCTGGTTCAGCTCACCACTTCGTTCGAGCAGGAGATCGCGGATGAGACCGCGCTGAAGCAACGTCGGGCGGAGGTGGAGGCGCTCCTTGAAGCAGGGCGGGCCAGGCAGGCCGAGCTCGAACGTCTCGCGGCGGAGGCGACCCCACGGCTCAACGCCGCTCGTGATGCCTGGTACCGCCTCTCATCCACCCGGGAGCGCTTCCGCTCCCTGGGCAGCCTGGCGGAGGAACGCCGTCGTCTGCTGGGTTCGGTGGATACAGCAGCGGATACAGGCCGTGATCCAGACGAGCTCGACCGGCAGGCGAAGCTTGTCCGGGCGGAGCAGGCTGAACTGGAAGAGCGCATCGCTGAACGGCATGACACGCTCGAGGATGCCCTGGAGCAGCGCGCAGAAGCCGAGGACGCGGCCGCCGCCGAGGAACAGCGCCTCGCGTCCCTCCTGCGTGCAGCCGCGGACCGGCGCGAGGGCCTGGCCAGGCTTTCCGGCCAGGTGGGGGCGGCGCGGTCGCGGGTCGAAGCGGCAGAAGCCGAGCTCGGGCGGCTCCGCGACTCCGTGGTCGAGGTCTCCGAACGCCGTCGCCGTGCACAGAGTGAGTTCACCGCCCTCGAATCGCAGGTGGCAGGTGCGGAGGAAGGCGAAGAAGGACTCGACGCTGAGTATGAGGAAGCGGGCGCTGCGCTCGAAGCCATTCTCGAATCGTTGGAGGAGCTGCGGGAGCAGGAACGGGCGGCCGAACGCGAACGGGATGCCCTGCAGGCCCGCATCGAGGCTCTGCGGTTGGGCCTGGAACGCAAGGACGGATCCAACTCCCTGCTCGACGCCGGTTCGGCCGGGGTATTGGGGCCGGTGGCCGAGCTCCTGACGGTTGCGCCGGGCTTCGAGACCGCCATAGCGGCTGCGCTCGGCCCGCTCGCCGAAGGAGTCGCTGTCGATTCGCTGGAGGCTGCCGGCACCGCCCTCCGTACCCTGAAGGACGACGACGCCGGACGGGTCGAGCTGATGGTGGCCGGCGCCGCTGCCGGGGCAAAGGACCCGCCTGCCCTGCCCGACGGCGCGCGTGCGGCCTCCTCCCTCGTCACCACCCAGGACGCACTGGAGGGCGCGGTTCGAACGCTGCTCGCCGGCGTCGTCGTCGTCGCTTCTCTCGCTGACGCGGCAGAGCTGGTGCGCGCGCATCCCCAGCTGACCGCCGTGACGCGTGAGGGTGACATCTACACAGCCGTGTCAGTGCGTGGCGGTACCGCCGCGGCGCCGGGAACCCTCGAAGTTCAGGCCGCCGTCGACGAGGCTACCGACGCCCTCCGGGCCGCCACCGAACGGTATGAGCGGGCGCGCTTCGGGATCTCCGCAGCCACAGCGCAACGCCAGGCCGCCCAGGAGCGGGCGGACGCTGCCTTGGAGCGGTTGCACGAATCTGATGCCCGGCTCGCGGCTGTGGCGGAGAAACTGGGCCAACTCGGCTCGATCCTGCGCTCCGCTTCGGGGGAGACCGAGCGGTTGACCCGCCTGGCGGAAGCGGCCGAAAGCAATCTCGCCGCCGAGCAGGAACGGTTGGAGGACATCACCCATCGGCTTGTGCAGGCGCAGGAAGCTCCCGCGGAGTCGGAACCTGACACTCAGACACGCGACATGCTGGCGCTCGCCGCCACCCATGCCCGGCAGGCCGAGATGGAAGCCAGGCTCGCTCTGCGCAGCGCCGAGGAACAGCTGAGGGCAACCACGAGCCGGGCCGAATCACTTGAGCACGCTGCGCAGACGGAACGTGCCGCGCGTGCGCAGGCTGCCGAGCGGGCGAGGATCCGCCGGCTGCAGGGCGCGAAGGCGGCAGCGGTAGGGCAGGCGGTCCGGCAGGTGCTCGCCTTCCTCGACGTCTCGGTCGACCGTGCAGCCCAAGCCCGGGACTCCGCCGAGGAGGTACGTGCAGCCTGGGAGAGCGAGCTGGCGACTGTCCGTGGTGGAAACGAGGCTCTCACGGCCGAGCTTGCGGAGTTGACGGACTCGGTGCACCGGGATGAACTGGCCCGCACACAGCAGAAACTGAGGATCGAGGCCCTGGAGAACCGGTCCATCGAGGAGCTCGGATTGACCGCTGACCATCTGGTCGCCGAGTACGGCCCGGACCAGCCTGTACCGACCGCCGCCACATCTTCCGACAAGTGGGCGGAGCTCCGCGTGGCAGTCGACGACGACGGCAACCCCGTGCGTGAGGGCGTTCCGTTCGTGCGTCAGGAGCAGGAGAAACGCCTCAAACGGGCCGAACGTGACCTGTCGGCACTGGGAAAGGTGAATCCGCTCGCGCTCGAGGAATTTGCGGCACTGGAGGAAAGGCACCAGTTCCTCAGCACTCAGCTCGAAGACCTCAAGGCGACCCGCAAGGATCTCCTCGACATCATCCGCGAGGTGGATGAGCGTGTGGAGCAGGTCTTCACCGCGGCTTACCGGGACACCGCGGAGCAGTTTGAGCGGGTGTTCGGGCGATTGTTCCCGGGCGGCGAGGGCCGGCTGGTGCTGACCGAGCCTGACGACATGCTGAACACCGGCATCGAGGTTGAGGCACGACCCGCGGGCAAGAAAATCAAGCGGCTCTCACTGCTCTCCGGCGGCGAAAGGTCACTGACCGCCGTCGCGCTCCTGGTGGCGATCTTCAAGGCGAGGCCGTCACCGTTCTACGTGATGGACGAGGTTGAGGCAGCCCTGGACGATACGAATCTGGGCCGGCTCATCACCATCTTCGAGGAACTGCGCGAGTCCAGCCAGCTGATCGTCATCACCCACCAGAAGCGAACCATGGAGGTCGCCGATGCGCTGTATGGGGTAACCATGCGTGGCGACGGCGTGTCGACCGTGATCAGTCAGCGGCTGGTGGACGCCTGACCGACTTCACTGGGTCAGCAAGGGTCTCGCGGGCCATCGTCCACATCAGGATGGCTGCCAGGGCGGTCACACCGGTCAGCCCGAAGGCCCAGCCGTAGGAGAACGTGTCGACGAGGAGCCCGGCGAGGATCGGCCCGAAGATGGCTCCCGTGTCAGTGCTCATCTGGAACGTGGCAAGGACCTTGCCGCCGCTGCGGTCATTGCCGACGACGTCGGCCACTGCCGCCTGCTGGGCAGGATTCAGGATGCCTGCTCCGACGCCTGCGATGACCGAGACGACAAGGAAGGTCACGACGTCGCTGGTCAGTCCCAGGCACGCCATCGCGGCACCGTTGACTGCCAGTCCTGTCAGCACGAGCGGCTTCCGGCCCAGTGAGTCGGCGAGGCGTCCCGACACGGTAAGGGCCAGGGCAGTCCCGCCGGCGAAAAAGGCCAGCGATATGCCCGCCACCTCCGGACCAGCGCCCAGCACTGCAGCGGCAAACAGGGGAACCAGCGCCATACGGACGCCGAACGATGCCCAGCCGTTGGCGAAACCTGAGACCAGCGCCGCGCGGTAGGCAGAGTCCTGCATCGCTTCCCGAACGGTCAGCACAGGTTGGGAGGCGGCACCCTTCCGGTGACTCAGCGCCGTGTCCTTGAGCTGGAAGAAGACGACGGCGGCGGCCACCAGCAGTGCCCCGGCATACGCAAGAAACGGCACACGCAATCCGAATCCGGCCAGCAGGCCGCCGAGAAACGGACCCGCGATACTTCCGAGCAGGAACGCCGATGCGTAGGCGCCGGTGACCCGCCCGCGCATCCCCGCCGGGGCGAGCCGCACGATCAGTCCCATCGCCGAGATCGTGAACATGGTGGAGCCGATGCCGCCCAGGCCCCGGAAGATCAGAAGCTGCCAGTAGTCCGCCGCGAATGCGCACGCGGCAGTCGACAGCGCGACGATCAGCAGCCCGGCAACATACACAGGACGCTCGCCAAGGCGCTCGACGAACTTGCCGCCGGCAGGTGCGAACACCAGCCGGGTGAACGCGAACGCGCTCACGATCACCGCTGCGGCTGCCGCCTCCACACCGAAGCTCTGCGCGAACTGGGGGAGCACCGGCGCCACCAGTCCGAAGCCGATCGCGATGACGAACGCCGCGGCGATCAGAACCTTGATCTCGCGCGGAAGGCGGAGCCGTGCCTCCGGGCTGGAACCCGTCTGGGCACGTCGGGGAAAGTTTCGAAAAGCAACCACGATTCACGATTCTCCCAGCTTCCGCATGACCTTCGGGCCAGGCAGCCGTGTGAGAAGCTTGGGAGCGTGAATGAGATCCTCCCGATAATTATTTACATACTCGTTGCCCTGGGCGTGCTCGGGTCGCTCGCGGCCCTCCTGGTGCGGTCACGCCGCACCCCGCCGGGCACCTACACCACCACACGTGACGCCGACGACGACGGCGGCATTACCTCGCGCGGGGTAGGCACTGACACCCTCGAAAGGCCAACCGGCCGCGATACGATGCCCGACGTCGTCGTACCCGATGACCTGCGGGATCTCGAGGAAGCCCCCACCGGTGTCGAGACCATACCGGTTGAAACGCCGGATCCGGTGCAGGGCCGGCTTGCGCGTCTGCGCGCCCGCCTCGCCAAGTCGAACAACGCACTGGGCAAGGGCCTGCTGGCCCTCCTGTCGCGCGACCGTATCGATGAAGACGTGTGGGACGAGATCGAGGAGACGCTCCTCCTGGCCGATCTCGGCACCGCACCGACCGGGGAACTCGTGGACGCGCTCCGCGCACGGGTGAAAATTGCCGGAAGCCGGACTCCCGAAGAGGTCAAGGAGATGCTCCGGGAGGAGCTGGTCAAGCTCGTCGACCCCGGCATGGACCGTTCGCTGGCCACGGACCGCCACCTGGACCGGCCCGCAATCGTCATGGTCGTCGGCGTCAACGGCGTGGGCAAGACCACCACGGTAGGCAAGCTCGCCCGCGTTCTCGTGGCCGAGGACAAGGACGTGCTCCTGGGAGCGGCGGATACCTTCCGTGCCGCCGCTGCGGAGCAGCTCGCGACCTGGGGGCAACGCGTCGGCGTACCCACCGTGAAGTCAGACGTCGATGGTGCTGATCCCGCCTCCGTTGCCTTCGAGGCCGTGAAGGCAGGAATCGAGGGTGAGGTCGACGTCGTCATGATCGACACTGCGGGCCGTCTACAGAATAAGGTCGGCCTGATGGATGAACTCGGCAAGGTCAAGCGGGTCATCGAGAAGCAAGGCACCGTCGATGAGGTGCTGCTCGTCCTTGACGCGACGACGGGGCAGAACGGGCTGAACCAGGCGAAGGTCTTCGCTGAAGTCGTGAACATCACGGGAATCGTGCTGACCAAGCTGGACGGCACGGCCAAGGGCGGCATCGTCGTCGCCATCCAGCGTTCACTCGGGGTACCGGTGAAGCTCATCGGACTCGGTGAAGGGGCCGATGACCTTGCACCGTTCGACGCGGAAGACTTCGTTGACGCGCTGCTGAACTGACAGCGCCGAGTCGAAGGTGAACCGTAGTCACCGCCACGCCCCGCAAAGGAAGCAACCTACAGCGGGGCGTTCGGTTTTAACAGGGGCCGCCGGCATTTATCGGGTTGCGAAACACGACTGAAATCCGCCGGATATGCATTCTTTACGTCAGTGAACTCGCCGTAACGTACCGGCAACACAATTCCCAAGGCGACGAAACACGCCGTTGCGAGACTTTTTCCCAGCGGGAAGTGCCCGCCACTCGCGAGAGGACGTAAAAGATGGATCTGACAGCAGGTCACGTCTGGGTCATGGTTTCCGCCGCCCTGGTATTGCTCATGACCCCCGGACTGGCATTCTTCTATGGGGGCATGACCCGCGCCAAGGCAGCCCTGAACATGATGATGATGAGCTTCATCGCTGTTGGCCTGGTGGGCATCGTGTGGGTGCTCTGGGGTTACTCGATGACCGGCGGCGACGGCGTCGCCCAGCTCTTCGGCAACCCATTCGCCTCATTCGGGCTTGAGGGTCTCATCGGAACCGAAGACATGATCGGCGCTGGCTACGGGGTGACCTTCGCGATCATCACGGTTGCCCTGATCAGCGGTGCCATCGCGGACCGAGCCAAATTCGGCGCCTGGTCACTGTTCGTGCCGATCTGGGTGACGGCCGTGTACTGCCCGCTGGCCTTCATGGTCTGGGGCGGCGGACTGCTCAGCGCAGAAGGAGCCATCGGTAGCGCAGTCGGTGAAGCCATTGACTTCGCGGGCGGCACCGTCGTCCACATCAGTGCGGGCGTTGCGGCCCTGGTTCTTGCGATCATCCTCGGCAAGCGTCAGGGCTTCGGCAAAGATCCGGCTCATCGTCCCCACAACGTCCCGCTTGTCATGCTGGGCGCTGCCCTGCTCTGGTTCGGGTGGTTCGGTTTCAATGGCGGCGCCGCCGGCACTGCTGAAGAAGCCGGCCTGATCTGGGTGAACACCATGGCGGCTCCTGCTGCAGCGATGGTTGGCTGGCTCGTCACCGAACGCTTCCGCGACGGACGTCCCACTTCCCTCGGTGCCGCCTCCGGTATCGTCGCTGGTCTGGTCGCGATCACTCCGGCCTGTGCAAGCGTCAGCCCGATCGGTGCCATCGGCCTCGGACTGGTTTCCGGAGCCGTGTGCGCCCTGGCCGTGAGCCTGAAGTACAAGCTCGGCTTCGATGACTCGCTCGACGTGGTGGCTGTCCACCTCGTGGCTGGCACGCTGGGAACGGTAGCCATCGGCTTCATCGCCCTGCCGGTCGACGGTGAGGGCGGCGGTCTCTTCTACGGCGGCGGCGCGGGCCAGCTCGTGGCCCAGGTAGTCTCCGTGCTCGTGGCAGTCACCCTCTCCGCGGTGATGACGGCCCTGATCGGCCTCGCGATCCACAAGACCATCGGTTTCCGCGTCACCCCCGACAACGAGGTATCCGGTGTTGACCTGTCCGAGCACGCAGAAACCGCCTACGAATTCGGCGGGCTGGGAGTCGGAGGCCAGTTCCAACCATTCCACCAGTCCGCCCAGGCACCCGCAGCCGAAACGGCACAGCAGAAGGTGAACTCATGAAGCTCGTTACAGCCATTGTTCGTCCCGACAAGCTGGACAACGTTAGGGGAGCCCTCGAGAACTACGGGGTTCAAGGACTCACCGTCAGCCAGGCGAGCGGTTACGGTCGCCAGCGTGGACACACTGAGGTCTACCGGGGCGCCGAATACACAGTCGATCTCCTCCAGAAAGCCAGGGTCGAGGTTCTGGTGGCGGACGCGGCGGTCACCGACATCGTCGATGTGCTCGTCTCCACTGCCAACACGGGCCGTGCAGGTGACGGCAAGGTGTGGGTTCTTCCCGTCGAGGACGCCGTCCGTGTACGGACGGGTGAGCGCGGGGACGCGGCGCTCTAAGGCTATGAACTCAGGGACGGGCCACGTGGTTTACACGTGGCCCGTCCTTCGTTTTGACCATTGACCCCGTTTGACCATTTACTGTCTGACGATTGACGACATCACCAGTTCGACGGTCCCGCCGATCCGGCCGCGTACTCGTCCATTGGCACGTCGTTCCGTTTCCATGCTTCCAGCACGGGCTCCACAATGCGCCAGCAATCTTCCGCAGTGTCACCGCGAACAGACAGGGTGGGGTCTCCGGACAAAACGCCGTCAAGAACTTCGCCGTAGGGGAGGAGTTCCGAGGCATTCAGCTCCGCCTGCAACGTTGCGCGATCCAGACAAAACACGTCACCGGGACCATTCACATCGATGTCCAGCGCAAGGGTGTCCGGCCCGAACCCGATCCGCAACCGGGTAGGCGAGTCGACGCCGGTGAAGCCCTCGGGGAGATGGTTCACCGGTTTGAAGGTGATCACTGCCTCCTTGCGCGTTCGGCCAAGCGACTTCCCGGACCGCAACCGGAAGGGCACGCCCGCCCACCGCTCGTTATTAATCGAGACGACAATTTCAGCCAGAGTTTCAGTTCCCCGCGAAGGATCAACCCCGTTCTCATCCACATAGTTGGGTACCGCCTTGCCGTCGATGGTCCCCGCGCTGTACCGGGCACGTCGGGTACTGGTGCTGAAGTCGGGGTGTACCGAACTGGCCCGCAGCACGGTCCCAATGTGATCGCGAAGGTCTCTCTCGTGAAGGGTCGATGGCGCGTTCATGGCGATAAGGGCCATGACCTGCAGCAGGTGGCTCTGAATCATGTCCTTCAAGGCACCGGCGCCGTCGTAATAGCGCGCACGGTTCTCGAGCGTGAGCTTCTCGTCGAAGATGATGTCCACAGAATCGACGTGCAGGCTGTTCCACACCGGTTCCAGCAGCCGGTTCGCGAAACGCAGCCCAAGAATGTTGAGGACGGTCGCCTTGCCCAGGAAATGGTCGACGCGGTGAATGTGGTCCTCCGGTACCAGCCGGCTGAGGATGGTGTTCAGCCGTGCTGCAGATTCCCGGTCCGTGCCGAATGGCTTCTCGAGGACGAGCCGCGAGCCGTTGGGCAGGTCGCCGGGCTCCAACGCCGCGCACGCCTTTTCGCTGACCGCCGGCGGCAGCGCGAAGTAGATGGCGACCGGCCCTTCGAGCCCTGCAAGCAGCTCAGCCAGCGCGCCCTGTGCCGTTACGTCCACTTGGTGATAGGTGCTGGCGGCGCAGATCCGGCGCAGGGCGCCGCCGTCGTCCTGTGCACCGGAGACGGGTGTCGCGGCGGCGAACGAGGTGGCTAGACGAGACTGCCAGTCCTCGGCTGTCCACGGATCGGAACCAGCTCCCACCAGCGTGATTTCCCCCGCTTTGCCGTGCCTGATCAACCGGGCAAGACCCGGCAGCAGCAACCTGCCGGTCAGATCGCCGGAGGCACCGAGTATCAACAGCGTACGGATTGCCTGTCCCCGGAACTGGTGCCCGGATGCCTGTTCATCAATCGCATGAGTAGTCACCCCTACACCCTGCCACTGTCAGGGGGCGGCTGTCTGCTGCCCTCCGGGGGTGAAGCCAGTTGATACCCTAGATAGTTGAATCCACTCCGCTCGAGGAAAGCAGTTCACGCACCGTGTTCAATTCACTCTCAGACCGGTTGACAGCGACCTTCAAGAACCTTCGCGGCAAGGGCCGCCTGTCGGAGGCCGACGTCGACGCAACCGTTCGCGAGATCCGTCGCGCGCTGCTCGACGCAGACGTCGCCGTGCCTGTTGTGCGTGCATTTGCGGCGCAGGTCAAGGAACGCGCCCTCGGGCTAGAGGTATCACAGGCGCTGAACCCGGGGCAGCAGGTTGTCAAGATCGTCAACGAGGAGCTTGTCGCTATCCTCGGCGGCGAGACCCGGCGGCTCCGGCTCGCCAAGAACCCGCCGACCGTCATCATGCTCGCCGGCCTGCAGGGAGCGGGCAAGACCACGCTTGCCGGCAAGCTGGCCAAGTGGCTGAAGGGCCAGGGCCACAGCCCGCTGCTGGTGGCATGTGACCTGCAGCGCCCGAACGCCGTCAAGCAGCTCGAGGTTAACGGACAGCGAGCGGGCGTTCCCGTGTTCGCTCCCCATCCTGGCGTCAGCTCCGAGTTCGAGGCTGCCACCGGTGATCCGGTAGCGGTCGCCCGGCAGGGTGTCGTTGAGGCCCGCGCCAAGCTTCACGACGTCGTCATTGTGGATACTGCAGGCCGTCTGGGTATCGACGCTGAGCTGATGCAGCAGGCGTCCGACATCCGTGACGCTGTGAACCCCGACGAAGTGCTCTTCGTCATTGACGCAATGATCGGCCAGGACGCAGTGAACACTGCGCAGGCTTTCAATGAGGGGGTCAACTTCACCGGCGTGGTGCTGACAAAGCTCGACGGCGACGCCCGCGGTGGCGCGGCGCTCTCCGTTGCGTCTGTGACGGGCAAGCCGGTCATGTTCGCCTCCACCGGTGAGGCTCTGACGGACTTCGAGGTTTTCCACCCGGATCGCATGGCATCGCGGATCCTCGACATGGGCGACATCCTCACCCTGATTGAGCAGGCCGAACAGGCGTGGGACAAGGACGAGGCAGCCCGGATGGCGAAGAAGTTCGCCGACCAGGAAGACTTCACGCTCGATGACTTCCTTGCCCAGATGCAGCAAATCCGCAACATGGGCTCGATGAAAAAGATGCTCATGATGATGCCCGGCGCTGCGAACATGCGGCAGCAGCTGGAGAACTTCGACGAGCGGGAAATCGACCGTGTGGAAGCGATTGTGCGGTCCATGACGCCCCATGAGCGCGTTGCCCCCAAGATCATCAACGGCTCCCGCCGCGCCCGTATCGCACGCGGCTCAGGTGTCCACGTCTCCGAGGTGAACGGGCTGCTCGAGCGGTTCGGGCAAGCACAGAAAATGATGCGCAAGATGGCCGCTGGTGGTGGCATCCCCGGAATGCCGGGAATGCCTGGTCCGGGCGGCTTCAACGGCGGCGCCCGGAAGGGCAAGGCCACTGCAAAGGGGAAGAAGAAGCCCCGCTCGGGCAACCCCGCCAAGGCTGCGCAGGAGGCCGCTGCCGCCGAGGCCCGCCGGAATGCCCCACGAGCATCGGTCCCAACAGGTGCCGTGTTCGGTCAGCAGAACGACTTCGACCCCTCCTCGCTCAACCTCCCGAAGGGTTTCGAAAAGTTCCTCGGAAAATAGGCTGGTCCGGCCGCCGCTACTGGGATGACTCGATGTCAGAGGCGGCGGCTAGGTTGAAGTCATGAAAAGCGATCGCGTCGTGTTTGTGCATGGCGCAGGAACCTTCGGGGCGGCGGCATGGCCGCGGCAGCATGGAATGGCTCTGGAGTTTGACTGCCTGTTTGTCCGCCGGCATGGATTTGATCCGGTCGCGGCTCCGCTGGCAACGGACTTCCTCGCGGATCAGCGCATCCTCGAGGAAGCACTGGGGCGCGGCGGCCACCTCGTCGCAGCGTCGCAAGGTGCTGTTTCCGCCATGATGCTGGCCGTTGAGCGCCCTCACCTCGTGAAATCACTTGTCCTTGCGGAGCCGGCGTGTCTATCCCTCACCGAGGAACTGCCGGCAACGAAGGCGCACCGCGCCCGGGTGGAACCGCTCTTCGCACGGGCTGCTGAGCTCTCCGATGAAGAATTCAACCGCGAGTTCGCCCGGGCCGTTTCTGCATCGGAGCCGCCGCCCCTGCATACCGCCGAGGACCGCCATCGCGCGCACCGCCTGCGGCTGCAGGCACCCACCTGGACGGCGCCGCTCACCATCGTTCCCGGTGTCCCGACCCTCGTCCTGACCGGTGGTTGGGAACCGCTCTATGAGGAAGTAGCTGACTACCTCGCCGGAACCGGGGCAGTACATCGGGTCGTCGGAGGCGGTCACCGTCCGCAGGACACGGAAGAGGGCAACGGTCTCATCCGTGAGTTCATCCGGAACCATGCCCAGCCGGGGTTTGAAAGCGGCACCTGACTCCTTGACCGGGGGAGGCTGCAGGAATAACTTTAACCTTCAAGTAGTTGGAACAGGTGACCCCGATACTTGGAGGACAATATGACTGCACAGGACCTGCTTCCCGCGGATACTGCAATGGGCACCGTGATGCTTAGGGTCGGAAACCTTGAACGCATGGCCAATTACTATCGAAGCGCGCTGGGCTTGGTCGACGTCGAGGAGTCCGACGGCGGACTCTACCTCGGACGCGGAAACGAGCGCCTGATTCACCTGGCCCCAGCAGCCGGTCTGAGGCTTCCAGAACCCACCGAAGCCGGGCTGTTCCATACCGCACTGTTGTTCGGTGACCGCGCCGATCTGGCGGCTACCGTGGCTTCCGCAGCACAGGCTGCACAGTCGGCGGAAGGTCGGTACGTGGGAAGTGCGGACCACCTGGTGAGTGAAGCTTTTTATTTCTCCGACCCGGAGGGCAATGGGATCGAGCTGTACTTCGACAAGCCCCGGGACACCTGGAACTGGACCGAGAGCGATGGCCGGCGCACCGTCGTCATGGACAATGTGCCTCTGCCGCCACGGCAGTATCTCGAGAATAATCTCACCGAAGCGTCGGTTGCCGGCCAGCAGCAGGCGTCGGCCGACGTCGGCCATGTCCATCTACAGGTAGGGGATGTCCAGACTGCCGAAGAGTTCTACGTCGGCACGCTCGGATTCGAGCGGACCGCCGGGTGGCACGGGCAGGCGCTGTTCGTCTCCGCGGGCGGATATCACCACCACATGGCCATGAACGTGTGGAACAGCCGTGGTGCCGGTCCGCGAAAGGACACCCTTGGACTCGGGGAAGTGCTCATTCAGGTGCCTCTCGCCGACGAGGTCGGGGCGCTGGCCGACCGTCTCAAAAGTGCGGGCATCGCACACCACCACACCGGCCAGGAACTGCGCTTCGAGGACCCCTGGCGGAACAAGTTGCGGGTAGCACTGCGGTAAAGACAGGCCAAGTCGCTTGTTGGGTCGAACTTCTGGCACAATAGTGCGGTACCCAATCTGCGCAGCCCCTCTCTCTGCGTGCATTGTGTCCTCTGAACTCCCCAATGTATGGCCCGCCCCACGGGTGCAGAAACCGGAGTTCGCCCTTTTGATCAACAAGGAGTGACCACACAAGTGGCCGTAAAGATTCGCCTTAAGCGCTTCGGTAAGATGCGCGCACCGTACTACCGCATTGTCGTCATGGACTCACGCGCCAAGCGCGATGGCCGTGCCATCGAGGAAATCGGCAAGTACCACCCCACCGAGGAGCCCTCGTTCATCGAGGTCAAGTCCGAGCGCGCGCAGTACTGGCTCGGCGTTGGTGCACAGCCCACTGAGCAGGTTGCCGCGATCCTCAAGATCACCGGTGACTGGCAGAAGTTCAAGGGCATCGAGGGCCAGGAAGGCACCTTGAAGACCAAGGCTCCCAAGGAGGCCTTCACGGCTCCTGAAAAGGGCTCGGTCATCGTTCCTGAAGCCATCACCCCGAAGAGCAAGAAGGCTGACGAGCCCGAGGCTGAAGCTACCGAGGCTGAGTAAGTTGCTTGCTGAAGCGCTGGAGCACCTCGTCCGCGGCATCGTGGACAGTCCTGATGATGTACGGGTTTCCTCGAAATCGAACCGTCGTGGTGAGACTCTTGAGGTGCGCGTCCACCAGGAGGACCTTGGTCGTGTAATCGGCCGGCAGGGCCGCACAGCACGCGCTCTGCGCACCGTCATTTCCGCTCTGGCGGATGGCGAACCGGTGCGGGTCGATGTCGTGGATACCGACCGCCGCCGCTGATCAGCAGCACTCATGCCTGAAGTCCGGCCCCATCACGCAAGTGTTGGGGCCGGGCTTTTTTGCCCTCCACCACACGCAACCCATACACCGGAGAACCCATGGATCTGCAGGTAGCCCGCGTCGGAAAGCCCCACGGTATTCGCGGGGAGGTAACCGTCCAGCTCTTCACTGATGCGCCCGAGGAGCGATTCGAGCCCGGTGCAGTTTTCCGGGTGGAGCCCGCCGCACAAGGGCCGCTCACGATCGCCAGCGCCCGCTGGAACAAGGAGATCCTGGTTCTGGGCTTCGAGGAGGTTCCCGACCGTAATGCAGCCGAACTGCTGCGTGGCGCGAAGCTCTTCATTGAGTCTGAGGAGACCGATGACGACGACGACGCTTGGTATGAGCATGAGCTGGTCGGCCTCGAGGCGCGCGTCGGAGACGAAGTCATTGGGAAAGTGAGCGCGCTGCGCACCATGACGGTTCAGGACCTGCTGATCATCGAGCGGCCCGACGGTGAGGAGATCCTGGTGCCGTTCGTCGAGGAAATTGTGCCGGATGTCGATGTCGAGGCAGGCTTCGTGGTCCTGACTCCTCCCGAGGGCTTGCTTGAGCTGAACCTGCCGGGCTCCAACCAGGCGGAGTCCGACCAGGCGGAAACTGAACGAACGGCTGCCGACGATGATATTGAGAACGTCAGCGCTGACAAGAAGGCTGACCACAGCTAGTGCGTATCGACGTCGTCAGCATTTTCCCCGAGTACCTCGCGGCCCTGGATCTCTCCCTTATCGGGAAGGCGCGGCAGGACGGGCTGCTTGAGCTCACTGTCCACAACCTCAGGGACTTCACAACCGACCGCCATCGTACCGTCGATGACACACCGTACGGCGGGGGTGCCGGCATGGTCATGAAGCCGGAGCCGTGGGCGCAGGCGCTCGAGAGCATGCAGACCGGGCGGCGGCCGGTGCTGATAGTTCCCTCACCCGCCGGAGCTGTCTTCACCCAGGCAATGGCACATGAACTTGCGCAGGAAGAGCACCTGGTGTTCGCCTGCGGGCGTTACGAAGGAATCGACGAGCGGGTCCTCGAGTGGGCGGCTGAATCTTTTGATGTCCGGCCACTCAGCCTTGGTGACTACGTGCTCAACGGTGGGGAAGTGGCTGTCCTCGCCATGGTGGAGGCCGTGGCGAGGCTATTGCCCGGCGTGGTGGGCAACCCTGAGTCGCTCGTCGAGGAGTCGCATTCCGACGGGCTGCTGGAGTACCCGGTGTACACGAAACCTTCCTCCTGGCGGAACCTGGACATCCCGGACGTGCTCCTGAGCGGCAACCACGCACGCATTGCGCGCTACCGGAGAGACGAGCAGCTGCGTCGGACCGCCACGCGAAGGCCCGATCTGCTTGAGAAGCTCGACGTGCAAACGCTGACTGCGGCCGACCACGCCGTCCTCGCCGCTCAGGGATACGCAATAGTCGACGGGAAAGTGGCTCCTGTTGCTCCGTCGTCGTCGGTTTCACCGTCCTCTGACGCATAGTCGGAGCTGCCACGGCAAATCAGTGTGCGCCGTCCATTCGGGGGAAGCGCGCCGCTGTGGCATAATTGAAGCTCGTGCCAACTGGTACGCGCCTGCCACAGGGGGAGCGTAACCGACAGGACGGCACACCGGAATGCGCCGAAGGCGCGCCGGTATCTAAACTTCAACGGCAATTGCCTGCTTGCAGGTCTTCGTCGTTGTGACCAACGTGAATGACCTGCGGCGTTCACCAGGAGTAATCAGATGCATATTCTCGACAATGTGGACGCAGCCTCCCTGCGTAGCGACGTTCCCGATTTCCGCGCGGGCGACACCCTGAAGGTCCACGTCAACATCATCGAAGGCAAGAACACCCGTGTTCAGGTCTTCCAGGGATTCGTTGTCGGCCGCCAGGGTGACGGCGTTCGCGAAACCTTCACTGTCCGCAAGGTCAGCTTCGGTGTCGGCGTTGAGCGTACCTTCCCGGTGCACTCCCCGGTGATCGATAAGATCGAGGTAGTCAGCAAGGGCGACGTGCGCCGCGCGAAGCTCTACTACATGCGTGATCTTCGCGGCAAGGCTGCAAAGATCAAGGAAAAGCGCGATCCGAAGACCGTCAAGTAATTCCTTTCCTTTCCCATGCCTGAATCTTCCGTTGTGCGGAAAGCCTCCAGGCAGCAGTCGAAGCGCTGGCCCGGTATTGCGGGCTGGCGCTTTGCCTTTTATTCTGTCGCCGTCGTGTGCGTTGTGGTTCTCGGCGTACGCGCGCTCCTGGCCGATGTCTTCTACATCCCATCCGGATCCATGGAACCGCTGCTTGCGGAAGAGGATCGCGTACTTGTCTCGCGCACGGATTATGTATTCGGTGAGATCAGGCGGGGTGACGTCGTCGTCTTCGACGGGAGGGGGTCATTCGCACCCCTCGGCGAGGGCGGTGTCCGGCAGGTCGCCTCGGACCTGGCACACTTCTTCGGCGTCGGAACCTCGGACACAACGTACGTCAAACGTGTGATCGGCGTAGGCGGGGATACCGTGGCCTGCTGCGACACCACTGGACGGGTCTCGGTCAACGGGAACGCCATCGAGGAGCCCTACGTTTTTCCCGGGGACGCTGCTAGTGAATCCAACTTCGAGGTCAAGGTTCCAGAGGGTAAGTTGTGGCTCATGGGTGATCATCGATCGGAGTCCTTTGACTCCCGCAGCCTTCTGGGCGCCCCGGGCGGCGGACTTGTCTCTGAGGAGAGGGTCATCGGCCGGGCGACCTACGTGATGTGGCCCTTTGAACGCTCAACCAGCATTGCACGGCCGGCGGATGGCTCGTCGTCAGCCGAGAGCACCCCGAACGTACAACAGAGGAATTACAGATAATGGCTAAAGCCCACCCGGGGACCCCGAACGACGGCGCGGACGAGTCCGCAGATACGCCACGTTTCGATGGTCCCGGCGAGGACTCCTCCTCTGGCCGGTCAGCAGCCCGCAGTTTGGGCAGTTGGGCCAAAGAAGTGCTCATCATCGTGGCCGTCGCGTTGCTGCTGTCCTTCCTCATCAAGACCTTCCTCTTCCGAGCGTTCTTCATTCCCTCAGGGTCGATGGAAAATACCCTGGAGATCGACGACCGCATCTTCGTGAACCAACTGGTTCCTGCACCCTTCGAGCTGAAGCGCGGTGACGTCGTCGTCTTCCGCGACAGTCAGGGGTGGCTTCCTGAGCCGGCAGCAGGAGCTGTCACAAGCAACTGGTTCAAGGACACGCTCATCTTTGTCGGGCTTCTGCCCGACGAGTCCCAGCAGCACCTCGTCAAGCGGGTCATCGGCATGGAAGGTGACCGGGTGATCTGCTGTGACGCGGAGGGCCGCATAACCGTCAACGGTGAAGCCCTCGACGAGCCGTACCTGTTCCCGGGGGCGAGCCCTTCAGATACGCCCTTCGATGTCACGGTGCCCGATGGCAAGATCTGGGTGATGGGAGATCACCGGAACGCCTCCGCAGATTCCCGCGCCAACACCGACAAGCCGGGCGGCGGTTTCATCGATGTCGATGAAGTCGAAGGGAAAGCAGCCGTGATCGCCTGGCCTCTGGACCGCATGGGCTTCCTGGGCAACTACCCCGATGTTTTCGCGAACGTTCCAGATGCTCCCCAGACCAGCACCGGACGGGAACAGACGTCACCGTGAGCGGAAAGGCTCCCACACTTCGCTACGAAAGGTCCTTCCTCACCGAGGGCCATCGCTTTCTGGCCGGCTGTGACGAAGTGGGCAGGGGAGCGCTTGCCGGACCGGTCAGCGTAGGGCTGGTTGTCATTGACCTGGCCGCGGTGAAGGGACTGCGGGGCGTTCGGGACAGCAAGTTGCTCAGTGCCCCCGAGCGTGTAGCGCTGGTCCCGAAGATCCAGCGCTGGGCTGTTGCTTACGGTGTAGGCCATGCATCGGCTGCGGAAATTGACGCCATCGGTCTCATGGCGGCACTGCGAACAGCAGGCAACCGTGCGTGGTCGCAGATTCCGGTGGAACTCCGGCCCGATGCGGTCATCCTGGACGGCAACCACAACTGGTTGGCCCCGGCCTCCCAGGGATCTCTCTTCGACGCGGCCGAAACCCTTCAGGTGAGCTGTGACGCCCCCGTCCATACCCGGATCAAAGCGGATCTGCAATGTCTGAGCGTTGCAGCAGCGAGTGTTCTCGCGAAGGTAGAACGCGACCGTCTGATGGTGGAAATCGCCCAGGAGTATCCGGGTTACGGCTGGGAGATCAACAAGGGCTATGCCACTGCTGCTCACCGCGCAGCGATTGATGAGCTGGGCCCCTGCGTGGAGCATCGCCGGACGTGGCGTCTGGGCAGTACGGCAGCGGGTCCCGACATGCCCGCCGTCGAAATTGGGGGATGATGGGTTCATGAGCGCCGAAGATCTCGAGAACTACGAAACTGACATGGAGCTGCAGCTCTACCGTGAGTACCGCGACGTAGTGAGCCTGTTCAACTACGTCGTCGAGACGGAACGGCGTTTCTACCTTGCGAATCACGTGGATCTGCAGGCCCGGTCAGCGGACGGCGAGATCTACTTTGACCTCACGCTCAATGATGCTTGGGTATGGGACGTCTACCGATCGGCCCGTTTCGTCAAGACGGTGCGCGTCATCACGTTCAAGGACGTGAACGTTGAGGAACTTGCCAAGACAGACGATATCCCGCTTCCCAAGGACGGTTCCCTGGGGGGCTGACTCTTCCTCCCCATCTCCACGCCTTACCTGCAGTTGCCCACATAGCAGGACAACACCGCACCTCCGGTCACCAGCCAACGCACGCTGGTACCGGAGGTGTTTTCATGAGAACCAAGGATGAGTTGGGCAGACGGGGAGAGGCGCTTGCTGCCTGCTTCCTGGAGGACGCAGGGATGCGGATAATCGACCGCAACTGGCGGTGCTCTCTGGGAGAGATTGATCTCGTAGCGGTTGAGGGTGCCACGTTGGTGGTCGTTGAGGTCAAGACGCGGTCCTCGGAAGCGTTTGGTCACCCGCTGGAAGCAATCACTCCTGGGAAACTGGAACGGCTCTACCTGCTGGCGTCGCGGTGGGCGCGGGCACATGACCTTCGGTTCTCCGGCTTCAGGGTGGATGCGGTCGCCATTGTCGACGACGGCAGCGGACGGCCCGTCATCGAGCACCTGCGGGCGGTGAGCTGATGCCCCTCGGACGCACCTACGCGGTGTCCCTGGTGGGACTGAACGGCTACATCGTTGAGGTCGAATCAGACATCGGCCAGACGCTGCCTGCCTTCGTCTTGTTGGGGCTACCGGACGCATCACTTTCGGAGGCGAAAGAGCGTATCCGGGCGGCCGCGCGCAACGCAGGTCTCCCGCTCACCCGGCGGAAGATCACGGTGAACCTCGTACCGGCTTCACTGCCGAAGCGTGGGTCGGGATTCGACCTGGCCATCGTCATGTCCGCGCTGGCAGCAGCCGGAGACGTGAGTAACTGCGGACGCACTGTCTTTCTTTCCGAACTGGGGCTGGACGGTCGCCTGCGGCCTATCCGGGGAGTGCTTCCGGCAGTCATGGCGGCAGTGGAGGCAGGCTTCACCCGCGTGGTCGTGGCCAGCGGCAACGCGGCCGAAGCCGCACTCGTGCCCAGTGCGGAGGTGAAAAGCTACGGCTCGCTTGCGGAGGTGGCCCTTGCCTTCGGAGCTGACCCCGCGTGCCTCGAGCTGCCGTCACCGCAAATCTTTGAGTCCGCAGCAAGCGTCCAGCGGAACGTGGCCCACGTGCCAAAAGACATGTCCGATGTTGCGGGACAGTCGGAAGCACGCTTCGCCGTCGAAGTAGCGGCGGCGGGTGCGCACAATCTGATGATGGTGGGCCCGCCAGGAGCGGGGAAAACGATGCTGGCCGAACGTATCCCCGGCATACTTCCCGATCTGACGGACAAGCAGGCGATGGAAGTGACAGCCATACATTCGTTGGGAAATGCCGAGGCCTGCAGGGAGCTGCAGCGCAGGCCGCCGTTTGAGAGCCCGCACCATACCGCAAGCGCGGCATCGATCATCGGGGGAGGCAGCGGCATCCCCCGTCCGGGAGCTGCCTCGCGCGCTCACCGAGGGGTCCTGTTTCTCGATGAGGCGCCGGAATATCAGCGACGTATCCTCGACGCGCTCCGGGAACCGTTGGAGAGCGGAGAACTGGTTCTACACCGTGCGGCCGGAACAGCCACCTACCCGGCACGCTTCCAGCTGGTCCTCGCCGCCAATCCTTGCCCGTGCGGGTTGGCTACCGGCAAGGGATTGGACTGCAGCTGTACTGCCCAGCAGCGTCGGCGCTATTTCGACCGGATGTCCGCGCCGCTTCTCGATCGCGTGGACTTACAACTGGCAGTGCACCGCGTCGGCCTCCAGGACTTCGCGGGCACAGCCTCCGGAGACTCCAGCGCGGCCGTTGCAGCGCGGGTCGCAGAAGCGCGTGCTGCGCAACGTGAGCGGCTGTGCACATGGGACCTGACCACCAACGCAGAGGTTCCAGCTCGACTCCTGCACAACGAGCTGAGGCTCACCCGGAAGGCGACCGAATCAGTGGACAAGAAGATGGAGCAAGCCGCCATCACCAAGCGCGGCTATGACCGCGTGCTCCGCGTCGCGTGGACGATTGCTGACCTGGCTGGAAAAACTGCTCCCACCGGCGATGATGTCACGGCCGCGCTTCTCTTCCGGACCAGAGAGGACGCAGCATGAGCGCCTCTCAGTGGAGTGAAGAGCAGATTGCCCGTGCTGCCCTTGCGCGCCTGTTCGAATCGTCTGACAATGTCGGGCTGACCCTGGTAACCGCTGCTGGGCCGGTGGAGGCGTTGCAGATTGCGACGGGTAAAAAGCCGTGCAGCCCTCGTTTACACCGCGCGTTGCTCGAACTGCTGGCCGCCGGTGGGCACAGGGTGGGCACAGATGCACTCGGACAGTCCATCGACCGGTGGCGTGCACGCGTGGACAGTCTGGCGCCCCTGCGGGATCTGGAAACAGTTCGGCGTTTTGGGGGGACGCTGCTGACGCCTGAATCGGACTGGTGGCCGCAGGGCCTTAAGGATCTGCAGCTGGATGAGCCGATGTGTTTGTGGGTGCGTGGGGAGCACCCGGTGCCTATTCCATCGCCCGATCATTCGGTGGCTGTTGTCGGCTCTCGGGATAGCACTGCCTACGGGGCCGAAGTGACGGGCGGCATGGTGACCGGTCTGGTCGCACGTGGCTATACGGTCGTATCGGGCGGCGCTTACGGGATCGATGCGCAAGCCCACCGCAGCGCGCTGGCTAGGGCAACGGAGGACCACCCACTTCCCACTCTGGGTGTCCTGGCAGGCGGGATTGATCGCTATTACCCGGCGGGGAACGAGAATCTGCTGCGCGAAGTCGCCCAGCGAGGACTGCTTGTATCGGAAGTTCCGCCCGGATCAGCGCCCACGCGTTACAGGTTCCTACGGCGTAATCGACTGATTGCTGCACTCAGCTCAGTCACCGTCGTCGTTGAGGCACGGTGGCGTTCCGGAGCGCTCAGCACCGCGCACCACGCGGCAAACCTCGGCCGCGCTGTGGGGGCGGTACCTGGGCCGGTCTACTCCGTGAACTCAGCCGGGTGCCATCGGCTTCTCCGGGAGGGCAGCGCCATTTGTGTTACGGATGCTGCCGAGGTCGCAGAACTGGCTGGTCCCTTCATGGTGGTGAGCGGGGAAGACCGCGACGAAGCGCCCGCCCTCCACGACGGCCTGACCGTTGAAGACCTGCTGCTGCTTGACGCACTGCCGGTCCGAGCGTCCTCGACAGTCGACAAGCTCGCTGTGGTGGCAGGCCTCAGCGTGCCCGGTGTCCTTGCTGGGCTCGGTCGCCTCGAAACTGACGGTCTTGCAGAACGCACCGACGACGGTGGTTGGCGAAAGCGGCGGAAGTGAATACCTCCGGCAAGGCCCCACAGATATCGCTCGATGAAACATGAAAGGAATGAATATGAACACCTTCACGATCATGGACAGCCCGATCGGGGGACTGGTCCTCGTCGCCCGCGTTGAAAAACTGGTCGGTGTGTATCACGAATACCATTCACCTGAACCCTCGCCGGTTTTTCTTGGCGTTCCCTTCACCGAGGGTACACAGCCGGGTCCGCCCCCCGGCACGGACGTGTCGGAGTTGCCGGCGTTCGGTAAGGAAGCCGTTTCAGGGGTGTTCCGTGAGGCGAGTAGATGGCTGCATGCATACTTTAGAGGATCGATGGAGGAACCGGTGGCCTACGAACTGGTTTCCGGAACTGACTTCCAGCGCTCAGTCTGGGACGCCGTATCGAAAATCCCCTATGGTGAAACACGCACCTACAAGGACATCGCACACGTTCTGGGAAATGACTCGATGGGTCGGGCGATAGGCGCGGCGGTGCGTGCCAACCCGGTATCCATCCTCATACCGGGACACCGGGTCGTTGGCTCAGGCGGGGCAGTCACCGGCTATGCCGCAGGCGTTCCCGTCAAGCGGGCATTGCTGGAACTGGAAGCCGCTGTCCGGGCCGGGGCCGCTGCCTGATTTCACTCCGTCGGGGCACGTGCCCGGGGTCCTGTACACCACGCCCTGCATGGGATGTATCGGATCACTGGCACCGCACGGTGCGCCTCCTTGAGCGACCCTGCCTGCTGACGGAGAGTAGTCCATACAAGATCCGGACACCGTGTGGAGGCAGGCAATGAGCGAACCCGGCCGCGGCGCCCCGCGGGACCCGTTCGCCCGGGAGGTGGACGGATTCCTCCGGTACCTGTCCCGTGAACGGAACCGCTCAGCCCATACCGTCCGCGCCTATCAGGGAGACTTGGAGGACTTTGCGTCGTTTTCGGCATCGTGCTCGGTCGACACGCTTGACGGAGTCGATCTGAGTTTACTGAGGTCATGGCTCGGGTCGCTGGATGAGAAGGGCCTCTCCCGGACAACAATCGCAAGACGAGCATCGACGGTCCGCAACTTTCTCGCCTGGGCCTCACGCGAGGGCTACATCCATGACAACCCCGCACTTCGGTTGAAGGCGCCGCGCCGCCGGAACGGGCTGCCCGATGTCCTGTCCGTTCCGCAACTCGACCCGCTGTTGACCGCCACTCAGAAGGCAGCAGTGGGAGGTGATCCTGTCGCCCTCCGCGCACGTGCAGTACTGGAGTTGCTCTACGGCTCCGGCATCCGGGTCGGCGAGATGGTCGGGCTGGACATCGACGATCTGGACCATGACCGGCGGGTTGTCCGGGTACTCGGTAAGGGCAACAAGGAGCGCACTGTGCCATACGGCGTGCCGGCCGCCCAGGCATTGAACGACTGGCTCACCCGCGGCAGGAACCGTTGGGTGGGGCCTGAGAGCGGACCGGCTCTGTTCCTCGGTCCTCGGGGCCGCAGACTAGACCAGCGTCAGGCGCGTGCAATTGTGGAGAAGCTGCTCGCGACGGTGGAGGGCACCGCTGCGAGCGGGCCACACGCACTTCGTCATACGGCTGCTACCCACCTGCTGGACGGCGGCGCTGATCTGCGGGCGGTTCAGGAGCTTCTCGGGCACCGGAGTCTGGCTACGACCCAGCTTTATACCCATGTGTCCGTGGACCGTCTGCGCCGCAGCTACGAGCAGGCCCATCCCCGTGCATGAATGGCAGGGAACCAAGCGGCACCGAATACTCCGAAGGTAATCACAGTGGCGTGATTTGCCTTCATGGGGCAGAATGAAGCGTAATTCAATACGTGTGGTCTGAGAGCAGTATCCGGGCAACAAAGGCAGTACCTCACCAAGAGTTGAAGGTCGTTGGGGAAGACGTACCTACAGCTATGGAGGATGGAATGTCTGTTGTGATGGCGCGCGGTGTTTTGTATATACACTCAGCCCCTTCTGCGTTGTGCCCTCATATCGAGTGGGCCGTCGGGTCGGTTATTGATCAGCGGGTAGACCTGCAGTGGTCCCCGCAGCCAGCCGCGCCCGGAATGTTTCGTGCGGAACTTTCCTGGGTTGCAGGGCAGGGCTCCGGCGCTAAACTGGCGTCCGCCCTACGAGGTTGGGCTCATTTGCGCTACGAGGTTACCGAAGAGCAGAGCCAGGGTGCTGACGGCGGTCGCTGGTCCCACACGCCCGAGTTGGGGATCTTCCATGCCACAACTGACGTTCACGGTAACGTCATGATTTCGGAGGACCGTATCCGGTACGCCTACGAAGCCGGCGCCGGTGACCCGGCCGCTGTGTACCACGAACTCTCCCTCGCGCTCGGAGAATCATGGGATGAGGAACTGGAGCCCTTCCGTCACGCGGGCGAGGGCGCACCTGTACGCTGGCTGCACCAGGTCGGCTAGCAACACGACCAGAAACGCGAAGAAGGCCCGGGTTCCCATTGGAATCCGGGCCTTCTTCCGCGTCTAAGGGCAGATCAGGCGTTCCTCACCACGATGACGGCATTGTGGCCGCCGAATCCGAAGGAGTTGCTGAGCGCGACGATGTCGCCGGACGGCAGATCGCGTGCTGAGGTGACCACGTCCAGCGGAATCTGTGGGTCCTGGTTCTCGAGGTTGATGGTCACCGGGGCACGGCGCTCATGGACGGCCAGAACAGTCATCACCGCCTCAACTGCACCTGAGGCACCCAGTAGGTGGCCTGTTTGCGACTTCGTGGCAGAGACTGCGACCGAGTCGACCTGACCGCCCAGGGCGGTCTTCAGCGCGACGTACTCCGGCTGGTCTCCGACAGGCGTGGACGTCGCGTGCGCATTGACATGCACGACGTCGGACGCTTGAGCACGCGCATCGAACAATGCGGCCTTGAGGGCGCGGGTGGCACCAAGGCCCTCGGGGTCCGGCGCGGTGATGTGGTAGGCGTCGGCGGTGACGGAGGTTCCTGCCAGTTCTCCGTAGATTCGGGCGCCGCGTGCCAGGGCATGTTCCTCTGCTTCAAGGAGCAGGGCTCCCGCACCCTCACCCATCACGAAGCCGTCGCGATCGACGTCGTAGGGGCGCGAGGCATGTTCAGGATCGTCGTTGCGGCGTGACAGGGCCTGCATGGACGCAAAGGCAGCGATCGGCATCGGGTGAATCGCAGCTTCGGCGCCGCCGCACATGACTACGTCGGCTTTACCGGACCGGATCAGTTCGAGTCCCTGGTGAAGGGCTTCGGTGCCGGACGCGCAGGCCGATACGGGGGTATGGGCACCGGCGCGGGCACCAAGGTCCAGACTGACCGCGGCCGCCGGGCCGTTCGGCATCAGCATGGGAACGGTCATGGGCAAAACACGACGGGGGCCCTTGGCCTTGAGGGTGTCCCAGGCATCGAGCAACGTCCAGACGCCGCCGATACCGGTGGCGAAGGCGACAGCTAAGCGATCGTGGTCCACATCCTGTATGCCCGAGTCGCGCCACGCTTCACGGGCGGCAACGACTGCGAACTGGGTTGAAGGGTCCATCCGCTTGGCCTCAACCCGTGTGAGGACTTCACTCGCAGGAGTCGAAACCTGGGCAGCGAAGGTGACGGGGAGCTCGAACTCGGAAACCCAGTCGGCCTCGATGGTGCGGGCGCCTGAGACGCCCTTTAGTGCGTTCGCCCACATGGTGGGAACATCGCCGCCGATGGGTGTGGTGGCGCCCAAGCCGGTGATGACTACTTTGCGTGCCATGGTTCACTCTCTGATGCGTCGTTGTTTCCGTGTGGAAGGTGCCTGAAGATGCGGCGATGGCGAAGTCGAGTGCCATCGCCGCACACGACTAGGACTGAGCGTTGGCGATGAAGTCCACAGCGTCACCGACGGTCTTGAGGTTCTTGACTTCCTCGTCGGGAATGCGCACACCGAACTTCTCCTCGGCGTTGACGACGATGGTCATCATGGAGATGGAGTCAATGTCGAGGTCGTCGGTGAAGGACTTGTCCAGCTCTACGGATTCGGGAGCGAGGCCCGTCTCTTCATTCACGATTTCAGCCAGTCCTGCGAGGATCTCTTCGTTGCTAGCCATGATGGCTCCTTTTCTATGTGTTCCGGTGCATACCGGATCGGTTCGATCGGGCCGCGGTTTACGGCTCGAAGCGGAAAACTACGGGAGAACGACCACCTGGGCGCCGAACACCAGACCGGCGCCGAAGCCGATCTGCAGTGCAAGGCCTCCGCTGAGCTCCGGCTTCTCGGAGATGAGGCGGTGCATGGCGAGCGGGATCGATGCGGCCGAAGTGTTGCCGGCGTCGACGATATCCCGGGCAACGGCCACCTGATCGGGCAGGCCGAGCTGCTTCACCATCTCGTCGATGATCCGGATATTCGCCTGATGAGGAATGAATGCCACGAGATCTTCAGCGCGGACGCCTGCTGCATCGAGTGCTTGCTGGGCGACTTTGGCCATTTCCCAAACAGCCCAGCGGAACACGGTGGGGCCATCTTGGAGCATCGTCGGCCAGATTGCCGACTCCGCGGCTGAGGACAGTGCATCGGCGCCCTGGGACAATGCAGCCAACGACAGGTCACGCACGTCAAGGAGCGAATGCGTCATCCGGATGGATTCATGCTTGCTGCCGTCGGAACCCCAGACAGATGGCCCGATTCCGGGGGAGTCGGACGGTCCGATGACGACGGCGCCGGCGCCGTCACCGAGTAGGAACGAGATGGTGCGCTCGGTGTTGTCGATGAAGTCAGAGAGTTTCTCGACGCCGACTACGAGGACATAATCCGCGGTGCCCGCATGCACGAGGGCATCCGCCTGAGCGATGCCGTAGCAGTACCCTGCGCAGGCTGCCGAAATGTCGTACGCAGGTGCAGGAGTAGCACCGAGACGGTCGGCAAGCTGCGCAGCTGCAGAGGGGGTGGCATAGGGGTGCGTCACGGTGGAGACGAGCACAGCGCCCAGTTGCGAGGCCTCGATGCCGGCGTCCTTGAGAGCAGCTCGTGCTGCGGCTTCGCCCATGTCGATGACGCTGGTGTCCTTGTCGGCGCGGTGCCGCGTGGCAATGCCCGTGCGCTGCCGGATCCACTCGTCGGAGGAATCGATCCACTGACAGATGTCCTCATTGGTGACGATGACATCGGGGCGGAAGACACCCAGACCGTGGATGCGCGTATGCTCACGCAGTGTGGACTGTTTGAGGGTGGGAGTAGTCACGCGTTTCCTTCTGCGATGGGGGCGTTGGCCGGTGGCGCGGTCCGGGAGTGCTCTTCGATGAAGTCCCGAGCGGCGCCCAGGTCATCAGGTGCTCTTACTGCCAGGCTGGCCGTTCCACGCATCCCGCGCTTTGCCAGCCCTGTCAGGGTACCCGCTGGAGGCAATTCCAGCACTCCGGATACGCCCATGTCCTGCAGACGCTGCATGCACAGGTCCCACCGGACCGGACGGGAAACCTGTGCAATGAGGCTGTCGAGATTCAGTTCGCCGGAAGCTACTGGTTCGCCGTCGTAGTTCGAAAGCAACGTCGCAAGGGGCTCTACCGGAGCCAGGGACGGACGAAGCGCTTCAAGCGCCTCTACAGCCGGCGCCATGTGGTGAGTGTGAAAGGCGCCGGCAACCTTCAGCTGTATGACGCGTGCCTTCTGGGGCGGATCCGCGGCGAGTGCCGAAAGCTGCTCAAGCGTGCCCGCTGCAACCACCTGCCCGCCGCCGTTCGCATTCGCCGCAGTCAATCCGTGCCGCTCAAGGGTGGCCGCGACGTCGTCGGGGTCCCCGCCCAGCACCGCGCTCATCCCGGTAGGAGTGACTGAAGCGGCCGCGGCCATTGACTGTGCCCTGGTGCGCACGAGTGTGACGGCATCCTGCTCGGTCAGGGCTCCGGCAATCGCTGATGCCGTCAGTTCACCGACAGAGTGGCCGGCGACGACGGTCGCTGAAGTGAGCGGTGTGTCACCGAGGAGCACGCGGGCAGCCACTAGCCCGGCGGCAACGATCAGCGGTTGCGCTACGGCAGTGTCGCGGATGGTTTCTTCGTCAGAGACCGTTCCGTGCCGCACCAGGTCGACGCCGGCGGCATCGCTGAGAGCCTCAAGGTGCTCGCGCACGCCCGGAAGGTCGAGCCATGGAGTCAGGAATCCGGGGGACTGGGACCCTTGTCCAGGGCAGAGAATTGCAAGCACGTATCAAGCTTTCCAAATGGGCGGTAAGAAGCAGGGTGTTTCGGTGCACGAAGCTCCCGAAGCCACTTTGTAGGAAGTCTACAACGAGGCGGTGCGATCCGACCTAGTCGAAGACCGCTCTGTTGCGCTCTTGGGAGGCGGCGCGAGACGTCCGATAACGAGGGCTGTCTGCAGCACGAAGGCCTCCCGGGGGAGGAGCGGGTCCCATCCGGTGATGTCGCACACGCGTCGCAAACGGTAGCGGACCGTGTTGGCATGGACGAACAATTCCCGGGACGTGGCTTCGAGCGAATGACCCAGCGCCAGGTAGGCGGACAGGGTTTCTTCCAGCCCGTTCTGCGCGCTGGCAAGGGGACGGTAGATGTTGCGCAGGAGCGCTTTCCGCGCGGTGTCGTCTCCGGAGATGACCCGTTCGGGCCATAGATCATCGGCAGCGACAGGGCGCGGGGCAGAAGGCCACGCCCGGGCGGCGGTGAGCCCGGCGAAGGCGGCCTGGGCGGAACCGCTGGCCGCTACCAGCGAGGCCGATTCGGGCCCGTAGACTACCGGGCCGGGGCCGAACAGTTCACTGAGCTTCACGTAGGAGCTGTCGCGGTCCTGCACCCCTCCGAGGACGAGAATGAGCCGATCGCCCTGGATTCCCACGAGTGTGTCTTCAGCCAGACGGCTGGTCGTACGGCGGAGCTCGTTGAGGAACATCGCGTTCGGCTCGGCAGGAGAGCTGCCCACCATGACGGTGATGGGCGCCTGCGACTTCCAGCCTACGGCCGCGATTCGAGATCGAAGCGCATCTGAACTTTCCCCTCGCAGGATCGCATCCACCACCAGGGCTTCCAGCCTGGTGTCCCAGGAACCGCGGGTTTCGGCGGCTCTGGCATAGACATCGGCTGCGGCGAACGCTACCTCGCGCGAGTACCTGAGCACCGCCTCGCGGAGGAGCCCCTGGTCAGCATCCGAGGCGAGGTCGGGCACCTGATCCTCTACCACCTGCACGACGACGCGGATCAGCTGGAGCGCCTTCTGAAGGCTGATGGAGCGCGTAAGTTCCGTCGGTGCCGTACCGAAGACATCGCTGAGCACCCACGCCGGAGAAACAGGCTTCTGGTACCAGTTGACGAAAGAGGCAATGCCCTTCTGTGCTACCAGGCCAAGCGCGGACCGTTCGTCGGGCCTGAGATTGCGGTACCAGGGCAGGGAAGAATCAAGCTGCTTCAGCGTGGCCGTCGAGATAGCGCCAATTTGGGTCCGCAGCCGGTCCACCGTCGTCGGATCCGGAGCGGGCAGGGACGTCCCGCGCGGGGGAGTGGGCAATGCCATGAATCGAGCATACGGCTCCGGCCCCGTGGGCTCCATTTTGTGCAAAGGCTACAAAGAGGCCGTTAAACGCCGAGCAGGACCCGCAGCTCCCCCGAGGGAGCCGACGAGTCCTGCCAGGGTGGGACCGGGGTTAGGAGTCTCCGCCTGCGTTGCCCGTTGTTCCGGCGTTTACGTCCAGGAGTGAGTACTTCTCGATGGCCTGGCGTGGTGCTTCCGGGTCGACTTCGCCCCGCTTAGCCAGAAGCTCAAGGGTGCGCACGACGACGGAGTGGGAATCGATCTTGAAGAAGCGCCGTGCAGCGGCACGCGTGTCGGAGAAACCGAAACCGTCCGCACCGAGCGTGGCGAATTCCTGCGGGACGAACTGGCGGATCTGGTCCGGCACTGCCTTCATGTAGTCCGTGACTGCCACGATGGGTCCCGGAGCGTTGCCCAGTTGCTGCGTGACGAACGGTACACGCGTCTCTGCTCCGGGGTTGAGGAAGGCTTCCTCCTCGGCGGCGAGGGCGTCACGTCGGAGTTCATTCCAGGAAGTCACCGACCAGACATCCGCCGACACGCCCCACTCATCGGCCAGGATACGCTGTGCTTCAAGCGCCCACGGTACGGAGACACCCGATGCCAGAATCTGGGACTTCGGGGTGTTCTCTGCTGCGTGGCCATCCCGGAGCTTGTAGATTCCGCGCAGAAGCCCATCGACATCGAGGTTCTCAGGCTCAACGGGCTGGATGATCGGCTCGTTGTACACGGTGATGTAGTACATGACGTTGGGATCGGAGCCGGAAACAGCGTTGCCGTTTCCATACATCCGCTCCAGTCCGTCCTGCATGATGTGCCCGATCTCGTATCCGTAGGCCGGGTCGTACGTGATGACTGCGGGGTTGGTGGAGGCGAGGAGCGGTGAGTGGCCGTCAGCGTGCTGGAGGCCTTCACCGGTGAGGGTGGTGCGTCCGGCGGTGGCGCCGATGATGAAACCGCGGGTCATCTGGTCACCGGCGGCCCAGAAGGAGTCGCCGGTGCGCTGGAACCCGAACATCGAGTAGAACACGTAGATCGGGATCAGCGGCTCACCCTGTGTGGCGTAGGCGGTGCCGGCCGCGGTGAACGCGGCGACTGATCCGGCCTCGTTGATACCGGCGTGCAGGATTTGGCCCTGAATGGACTCCTTGTATGCGAGTACCAGGTCACGGTCCACCGAGAGGTAGTTCTGACCCTTGGGGTTATAGATTTTCGCCGTCGGGAAGAACGAGTCCATGCCGAATGTGCGGGCCTCGTCCGGGATGATCGGGACAATGCGCTTGCCGAACTCCTTGTCCCTCATGAGGTCCTTCAGCAGCCGTACGAACGCCATGGTGGTGGCGGCCTGCTGCTTGCCCGATCCACGCTTGGCCACTTCATACGTCTTGTCGCCGGGAAGAACAACCTCGGCATGCTTCGCGCGGCGCTCGGGGAGGTATCCGCCCAGGGCGCGGCGGCGCTCGTGCAGGTACTGGATTTCGGGAGCGTCAGGCCCCGGGTGGTAGTACGGAGCGTTGTACAGGTCGGAGTCGATCTGCTCGTCGGTGACCGGGATGCGCAGGTGGTCGCGGAAGGCCTTGAGATCAGCGTTGGTGAGTTTCTTCATTTGGTGGGTCGCGTTGCGGCCCTCGAAGTGCGGTCCGAGGCCGTAGCCCTTTACGGTCTTGGCCAGGATGACGGTGGGTTTGCCCTTGAACTCGGTGGCGGCCTTGTACGCGGCGTAAACCTTGCGGTAGTCGTGCCCACCGCGCTTGAGGTTCCAGATCGCGGCGTCGGAAAGGTCTTCAACCATGGCTTTGGTCTGCGGGGTCTTGCCGAAGAAATGATCACGGACGAACCCACCGGACTCGGCCTTGTAGGTCTGGTAGTCACCGTCAGCGGTCTCGTTCATGATCTTCACCAGCTCACCGGTGGTGTCCCTGGCCAACAGGTCATCCCACTCCCGGCCCCACACGACCTTGATGACGTTCCAGCCGGCGCCGCGGAAGAACGCTTCGAGTTCCTGCATGATCTTCCCGTTACCGCGCACCGGCCCGTCAAGGCGCTGCAGGTTGCAGTTGATCACGAAGTTCAGGTTGTCCAGGCCGTCATTGGCCGCCAACTGAAGCAGACCACGCGATTCGGGTTCGTCCATCTCACCATCACCGAGGAACGCCCACACCTGCTGATCACTGGTGTCCTTAAGCCCCCGGTTATGCAGGTAACGGTTGTTCTGCGCCTGGTAGATCGCGTTCATCGGCCCGATCCCCATCGACACGGTCGGGAACTCCCAGAACTCCGGCATCAACCGCGGATGCGGATAAGACGACAGGGCGTGGCCTTCCTTGGACTTCTCCTGCCGGAACCCGTCAAGATCCTCCTCGCTCAACCGGCCCTCAAGGAACGCACGCGCATACATCCCCGGGGAGGCGTGGCCCTGGAAGAACACCTGATCCCCGCCCGAGGGGTGATCCTTACCCTTGAAGAAATGGTTGAACCCGACCTCGTACAGGGTCGCAGCCCCCGCATACGTGGAGATGTGCCCGCCGACACCGATCTCCGGACGCTGCGCACGGTGCACCATGACCGCGGCATTCCAACGCATCCACGCCCGGTACTTCCGCTCGATCTCCTCATCCCCAGGGAACTCGGGCTCCTCATCAACCGGGATGGTATTCACATAATCGGTGGTCACAACGCTGGGAAGACCCACAGACCGGCCACCCGCCCGAGCCAACAGACGCCCCAACACCTCACGCGCACGCTCAGAACCCCGCACGTCGACCAGCTGATCAAAGGACTCAACCCACTCAGCCGTCTCCTCCGGATCCGAGTCCCCACCGGTACCCGTACCCACAATCCCCTGATCAGCAACCATGCCAAACCCTCCCAATCCGCAGATTATGTCTGCGACGTCTACGACTTTGTGCTTCGGGCCGTTGCTCGACGAAGCTGTCAGAACCCGATCGGCGTTCGCCTGACCTATTGATTCACTGTGACACTCTAGCCCTGTGGGAAGTTTGTTGCGTAGCTGGATGGATCCCTGCGGGCTTCGTTACGGGCGCCCGCGCTCTTCACGGTGCCCTACTCAAGCGTCCCACGCGATGGCAACGAGGGGCACCGGCCGCAGCGTCGTCGTGCCGGCCCGGCGTGCGCAGGTTGAAGCGTAGCGCTTAAGGGTGTTGGCTGGTAATAATGCATATCAACGTACTGTGTGCCCGGGGTCAGAGGTATCACCGGGATCAACGCAGCCTTTCGGGAGGAAAAAAGTGAGCGAGGCCGAAGCCGCCACAGCAGGAAGCGTGGCGGGCAAACTGGGTTTCAAGGACGGCGACCTTGTTCAGGAACTTGGATACGACGAGGACGTCGATTTCGACTTCCGCGCCGATCTGGAAGATGAGATCGGCTCCGAACTCCTCACGGAGGATGACCAGGACGTAGTCGATGGTGTGGTGCTGTGGTGGCGAACCGACGACGGCGACCTGGTTGACGCTCTGGTTGACTCACTCACGTGTTTGGACGAGGGTGGCGTCGTCTGGCTGCTTACGCCGAAATCCGGCCGGGACGGCTACGTGGCGCCGTCGGAAATTCAGGAGGCAGCCCCCACCGCCGGCCTTCACGCCACTTCATCCGCCGGGGTCTCGCGGGACTGGGCTGCAACGCGCCTGGTTGCCCGCCGGAAGCAGTAGATGACGCTTCCGCCGACAATCGGTGAACGCCCTCCCGGATTCGAGCTTCCCAACCAGCATGGGGAGCTTGTCTCTCTGGACGCATCGCTGGGTGCGTCCGTGGTCCTGGTGTTCTATCCGTTTGCGTTCTCGCGGGTCTGCACGGATGAACTGGATGAACTCCAGCGACATCTGGACGAGTTCAGCAGGCGGTCAGCGAAGGTCCTCGCTATTTCCGTGGACCACAAGTACGCCCTCCGCACCTACGCCGACCAGAGGGCCTACGACTTCGATCTGTTGGCTGACTTTTGGCCTCACGGTGCAGTTGCCGAACGTTACGGAGTGCTGGACTCAAAGCAGGGGTACGCATGCCGTACAACGTTCTTCATCGATGCGACGGGTGTGCTGGTGAATCGCATTGATGCTCCGCTTGGGCAGGGAAGATCCTTCGACGAGTACCGGACAGTGCTCCGGAATCTGTCTGAGCCGACAGAAACCGCTCCTTCGCTATGACGTGCTCGCCGCTGCCGCATGCCTCATCGCTTCCTGGATTCGGGACGACAGGGCTCGCCCGCTCCGAGGCATCGGCCGGAAGCGCGCTGTCCTCGGCGGAACGTGCTGGCCTCAATTCAGCTGTTGATCTCCTTGCGGGCAAGCGGCTTGCTGTTCTGACCGGGGCGGGGCTGAGCACTGACTCGGGGATCCCGGATTATCGTGGGCCGAACTCGGTGCCCCGAAACCCGATGACCTACCAGCAGTTTGTCGGCGATGAAGCCCTGCGGCGACGCTACTGGGCCCGCAACCATGTGGGCTGGCATCACCTGAGGCGGGCTGATCCCAATGATGGGCACCGGGCCCTGGCGCAGATGGAGCGCCGGGGACTCCTCACCGGGCTTATCACCCAGAACGTCGACCGGTTGCACTCCGTGGCCGGCAGCGCCAATGTCATCGATCTGCATGGGACCTACGATCGCGTGGTGTGCCTGAGTTGTCGCACCTCCTTTGCTCGCGGAGATATTGCGGAACTGCTCGAACGGCTCAATCCCGGATACCTGGAGCGCGCGGGGGACGCCGGCGACGTGGCGCCCGACGCAGACGCGGATGTGGACGACACCTTTGATTTCAGGATTGCGCCATGTCCGGTATGCGGTGGCATGCTCAAGCCGGACTTCGTCTACTTCGGTGAGAATGTGCCGAAGGATCGTGTGGAACGGTCGTACGCAATGGTTGACGATGCCGGTGCCCTCCTTGCCGCCGGATCGTCACTGACCGTGATGAGCGGCCTGCGCTTCGTCCGGCACGCAGCGAAAAACGGCAAGCCCGTGGTCATCATCAACAGGGGTGCTACGCGCGGTGACGAGTTCGCAGCGATCAAACTCGAGGTGGGCGTCTCTGAAGCCCTGGCTTATCTGTCAGAGGCCCTACCCGACATCGAGGACGGCGAGGCGCAGGACCTCTGAGCGCTGATTGGCGTTGGGCCGCATGGATCCGGTAAAGTAATTCCTCGTGGTGAGGGGCGGTTTCCCCAACTTCATCGCTCCAAGGGTCTTTAGCTCAGCTGGTAGAGCGCCACGTTTACACCGTGGATGTCATCGGTTCGATCCCGGTAGGACCCACCACAGAAACCCCGTAGTTTCGGGCCGAAAGGCCGGTTACCACGGGGTTTTTTTGTTCGTTTCGCCACGACAATCGCCGTTTGCCGATGGAACGTCGGGTGCGTCCTCGAATCAAAGCACTCCTTCGATTGCTGCAGCCAACGGTGCTCCGAGCGCCGCGGACATCGGACGTGAGAGATGGTGTTCGTCGCGATACGCCAACACATTCCCTATGATCGCGGGGCACGCTTCTGTACACAGATACGACGTCAGGTCTATGTAGTGACTACCGTGCCTGTTTGCGACTTCCCGCTCTACCTCTTGCCGTGAAGCATCGATCGCGTTGTCGCGCGGTACGCTGCAGGCATCTGCTTCTTCGAGGTTCCGCGACAGGCAGGACGCGGGCGCAACCGGAAACTGAGGGGTGTCCGCAAGGACAACGACCTCAGCCCCCACGGGCATCTGGCTGATCATCGAGCTCAGGCCTTCTGCCCACTGCTGTTCAAGCGGTGTTGAAGAATCAGCGGGTTGAACCCGCCCGTAATTCGCCAGAACAACCAGCTCAGGATCAAGATCCCTGATTTTTTCGAGCGCTCTTTTCTTCCACTCCTCACACTGGGTGTAGGGCGCGTCTTTGACGGAGATCATGAGATCAACGGAGGGGCATGATGATTTGGTCAGCGTATGCAACCTGTAGGAGCCGCCCGCTGCCACGGTCTCAAGCGCCCCGAACCATTGTTGTGCGTGGGAATCGCCGAACAGCACCATGTCCAGCTCAGCTTCCTGGGGACCGTATGTACATCCCGCGGGGATCTCAGTCTCAAGTTGTTCGAGGTGGCAGCCGTCGGCGTAGGTATCAGGCACACTCGCGGCAGCTTCTTCGAGCGAGGGTTCAATGTTCTCCGGAACGAATGACGTGCCGATCGGATATTGGGCTCCGGCTGAATATTGCGCCGTTCCGCCAGCGGTAAGTCGGGCGCGTTCCACAGCCTGGGCAAGCGACAGGGCAACCATCGCACACACAACCGAGACGCTGACGACCAGCGTAAGCGAACGTGGAGTCGACGAGAAACGTCCACTCCACGGCTTCCTGAGAGGCTCCTCGACATATGTGTAGATGAGTGTCGCGACAGGGATGCTCGCGGCTCCCAAGGCCAAGGTGAGCGCTAGAGGAAGCGGGTTCTCTGTACCGGCGGCAAGTTGAGGGATCGTCAGCATCGGCCAATGAACGAGGTAGATCGAGTAGGACCATCGACCGATCGCCTGCATGGGCGAACTCGACAGGAGCCCTGCATGGGTGACCGGTGAAAAGCCTCCCAGAATGACGCACGCAGTGGACAGAACCGGCAGAAGAGCGGCGAAGCCTGGAAACGGGGTGTCTTCAGAGAACAGGAGGAAGGAGCCAGCGATGCCCAGGAGACCCAGGTAAGTCAGTGCGGGGCGGGCGGCTCGCAGAACCGGGACTGCCGCGGACCCGGGAAGGAGCGCAACCATTGCGCCCACGCCGAGTTCCCAGGCTCGGCTCGGCAGCGAGAAGAAGGCCCAGGGGGTGGAGACCTGCATCAGGAAGAGATTGATGCTGAACGAGCCCAGAACCATGACGGCAGCTACAGCGAACAACCCCCGAACCGACTTCCGCACCGCAAGAAATGCGACGGCGAGGACGGCGGGCCAGATGAGATAAAACTGTTCCTCGATGCCGAGCGACCAATAATGCTGGAAAGGCGACGGGGCCGTCTCAGCCAGGTAGTCGGTGCCCTCTACGGCAAAACGTATGTTCGGGACATACAAGGCAGTAGCGGCCGCATCCTGAAATGCGCCTGGAACATCAACTCTTGGGATCCATAGGTAGGCGGCGATAGTTGTCGCAACCAATACCAGGACCGATGCCGGGAGGATACGCCTCGCACGTTTCAGGTAAAAGTCTGCAAACGAGATGGTTCCCCTCGATTGCAGAGTGCGCACCAGATGGGTCGTGATGAGAAAGCCTGATATCACGAAAAAAACGTCGACGCCGGTGTATCCACCCGGGAGAAAAGAAACTCCGGCGTGGTAGAGGACTACCCCAAGCACAGCCAATGCGCGCAGACCCTGTATGTCCGATCGAAAACCGGACGGAGAGCCAGCTGATTTGCTCGCGGCATTGAGTTGGGAGGTGACCATTTGACCAAAGATATCAATCCTGTAACAGTCCGTGCATCTTCCACGGCTCCTGAGCCCGGCCGTGAATGTTGCGACTGATTACCTGCCGCCCGTGGCGCCGTCTGGCTTCGACCGTGACGCCGGTAATAGGGTGGGAGGGCCAAGGCGCACAGGGGCGTCGCTTAGTGATGTGCCCCTGACACGGGGCAAAAACTGCAGATGGAGACTTGATGAGTGCACAAATCGGCGTTACCGGCCTCGCCGTCATGGGGGCTAACCTTGCCCGAAACCTGGCTCGCAACGGGTACACCGTAGCCCTTCACAACCGGTCGGTTGAGAAGACCGACGCCCTGCTGGAGAAGCACGGCAGTGAAGGTGACTTCATTCGGACAGAGTCGCTTCAGGAGCTGGTTGACTCGCTCGAGAAGCCGCGCCGCGTCCTGATCATGGTCAAGGCGGGTGCTCCCGTTGACTCCGTCATCGAACAGCTTGAGCCGCTCCTGGAGCCCGGGGACATCGTCATCGATGCCGGTAACTCACACTACGAGGACACCCGTCGTCGGGAAGCAGCACTGGCGGAGAAGAACCTCCACTTCGTGGGAGTCGGCGTTTCAGGTGGCGAAGAAGGGGCGCTCCTCGGTCCCTCCATCATGCCGGGCGGCTCGCGGGAGTCTTACGACTCGCTCGGCCCCATGCTGGAGAAGATCTCCGCCAAGTACAACGGTGAACCCTGCTGCCGCTGGGTAGGCACCGACGGCGCCGGACACTTCGTCAAGATGGTGCACAACGGCATCGAGTATGCCGATATGCAGGTCATCGGCGAAGCCTACGATGTCCTCCGCACCGCTGCGGGCATCGAACCTGCTGAGCAGGCCAAGATCTTCACCGACTGGAACACAGGAACCCTCTCCTCCTTCCTTATCGAGATTACGGCTGAAGTTCTCGCCCATACTGACGCACGCACCGGCCAGCCGTTTGTCGACGTCGTCGTCGATTCGGCCGGGCAGAAGGGCACCGGACGTTGGACGGTTGTCTCGGCACTGGAACTGGGCAGCCCGACGTCAGGCATCGCCGAATCGGTGTTCGCCCGCGGTCTCTCATCCCAGCGGGGCCAGCGCGAACTGGCGCAGGGCATCCTGGAGGGCCACGAAGGAACCGTCGAGCTGCCCGAAGGCTTCGTCGAAGACGTTCGGCTCGCTCTGTACGCATCGAAGCTCGTCAGCTACGCGCAGGGCATCGACATGCTTACGGCCGCAGCGAAGGAGTACGGCTGGGATCTCAAGCTGGACGAGATCGCCTCGCTCTGGCGAGCCGGCTGCATTATCCGCGCTGAACTGCTCGACGACATCATGAAGGCCTACGCCGCTGAAGAGAAGCCTGCCAACCTCCTGCTGGCTCCGGCATTCGCCGAGTCCATCGCCGGAGCTGTCCCGGCTTGGCGACGGGTTGTGGCCACTGCTGTGCAGCTGGGCATCCCGGTTCCTGTTTTCTCCTCGTCGCTGGCCTACTATGACGGCCTTCGCCGCAAGCGCCTGCCTGCAGCCCTCACCCAGGGCCTGCGTGACTTGTTCGGCGCTCACACCTACAACCGCGTGGATGCCGAAGGTACTTTCCACACGCTGTGGGGCGAGGACCGCTCGGAAGTGGAAGCAGTCGACACCCACTGACGCTGTAGACGAAGCAGTAGAGAAAAGAGCGCCCCGGCAGGCTAACCCGCCGGGGCGCTCCCTTCGTTGTGGGGCTGATCATCTGAGAAATATTGCCTCAGATATGTGGTCGCAGATATGTCTTGTCAGATATACAGTGCCGGGTCGATGTACTCGGCCGGATCCACTGCCGGAAGCGTCTCGCGCGCCGAATCTCGATGCCGGAACGTGGCCGGAATGCCCGTGACGATGGAATCCGGGGGCGTGTCCTTGACGACGACGGCGTTGGCACCTACTGCGCTCCCCGCACCGATGGTGATCGGGCCGAGCACCTTGGCACCCGCACCGATCGTGACACGGTCGCCGATGGTCGGATGCCGCTTCACCTTCTCAAGTGAGCGGCCTCCGAGAGTCACACCCTGGTACATCATGACGTCATCGCCAATTTCAGCCGTGCCGCCGATCACCACGCCCATCCCATGGTCTATAAAGAACCGCCGGCCGATTGTGGCTGCGGGATGAATCTCGATGCCGGTGAGGAAACGGGCCGCCTGCGCGAGGACTCGCGCCGGGAACCGAAGCGCGGGAACCTGCCACATCCGGTGCGTCAACCGGTGCACCCAGATGGCATGCAAGCCCGAATACACAATGCCGTTCTCGACGTTCCCCCGGGCCGCGGGATCGTGCGCCCGCGCGGCCTCGAGGTCTTCTTGCAGTCTCGCTAGGAAGCTCACAGACCACTCTCTGTCGAAGGAATTTCTAGCCCCGGATGTCGTCGAACAGGACGGTGGAGATGTAACGCTCTCCGAAGTCGCAGACAATCGCAACGATGAGCTTACCGGCGTTCTCCGGGCGCTTGGCCAGCTCAAGGGCAGCCCAAACAATCGCTCCTGAGGAGATGCCGCCGAGAATGCCTTCCTGCGTGCCAAGGGCTCGCGCGACGCGCACCGAGTCTTCGACACTGGCATCGATGACCTCGTCGTACACCGAGGTATCCAGAAGCTCGGGGATGAAGTTGGCCCCCAGACCCTGAATCTTGTGTGGTCCAGGTGTGCCCCCGTTGAGGATGGGCGAGTCCGCCGGCTCGACCGCAACAATCTGGACACCGGGCTTGCGCTCCTTGAGTACCTGCCCGACACCGGTCACCGTTCCGCCGGTTCCGACGCCGGAGACGAAGATGTCGACCTTGCCGTCAGTATCCGCCCACACTTCTTCTGCTGTCGTTTCGCGGTGAATCGTCGGGTTGGCCTCATTCGCAAACTGCTGCGCCCAGATGGCGTTTTCGCTGGAGGCGACAATTTCCTTGGCGCGGTCGACGGCGCCGCGCATTCCTTCAGAGCCGGGTGTCAGGACGATTTCGGCCCCGTAGGCGCGCAGCATGACCCGACGTTCGGTGGACATGGTCTCAGGCATGGTGAGGACCACCTTGTACCCGCGAGCGGCACCCACCATCGCCAACGCGATTCCGGTGTTACCCGAGGTGCCCTCGACGATGGTGCCGCCCGGCTTGAGGGCGCCCGACTTCTCGGCCGCGTCAATGATCGCGACGCCAATGCGGTCCTTGACGCTGTTGGCGGGGTTGTAGAACTCGAGTTTGACTGCAACCTCGGCGTCCAACCCCTCGGTTAGACGGTTGAGCCGTACCAGGGGAGTGCGGCCTACCAGCTGGGTAACGTCGTCGTACATCGGTGCCATGAGAATCCTGTCTGGGTTACGTCCGGAATTGAAGCAAAACTGTGCTCAGCCTAGCCAGCGACCAGATGCAGAACTATGCGACCAGCCATTCAGCGTAATATTTCCGGGCCTTGGCCAACTTTGGATTGATAATCACCTGGCAGTAGCCCTGCTCGGGATGCTTCGCGTAGAAGTTCTGGTGGTATTCCTCCGCCACATAGAAGGTGGGGAGCCGCACCACTTCCGTGACAATGGGGTTCGCCCAGTCCGATTGGTGACGTTCAATGGCACGCTCGAACAGTTCTTTCTGCTCGGCGTCCTGATAGAACATTGACGAGCGGTACTGTGTGCCGACGTCGTACCCTTGGCGATTGAGAGTGGTCGGGTCATGGGAGGCGAAGAAGATACCAAGAATCACTTCGACCGGAACGACAGTTTCATCGAAGGTCACCGCGACGACCTCAGCGTGTCCTGTAATCCCCGCGCACACCGATTCATAGTCCGGATCCTGCTGATGGCCGCCGGTATAGCCGGACACCACATCGGTAACGCCTCGGGTCTTCTGGTAAACGGCGTCAAGGCACCAGAAGCAGCCCCCACCCAGCACGAAAGTCATCATGGTCTTAACAATGCATCCGGTAACACAATGATTCCCGGGCCAGGTAGCAGTTACGCGCGGAGGGACGCCAAGCCACAGTGGGTGAACCCGGAAAGCTGGTAAAACTAGGGCTATGGAAGCTGATCAAGAACGCGCCCCGGAACTCAACGAGGCGACTGCATCCAGGCCCAGCGTCGGTGACGTTCTGCTCGCAATAGAAGAACTATGGCCCGAATCCCTTGCCGAGGGCTGGGACGCAGTCGGCCTTGTCGTTGGGCGTCCCGATCGTGAAGTGTCGACCATCCTCTTCGCCGTGGACCCTTCGGAGGCAGTGATCGACGACGCCGTTGATCGGGGAGCGGATCTGATCGTCGCCCATCATCCGCTCATGCTGAAGCCCGTGAACTCGGTGGCTGCCACCCACGCCAAAGGGGCGGCGGTGCACCGGCTCATCGAAGCCGGATGCGCACTCGTCACCGTGCACACCAATGGGGACAGCGCCGTGGGCGGCGTTTCGGATGTCCTTGCGGACGCGTTCGGCCTTGCCAACGTTCAGCCGCTTGCCGGTGCAACGGACGGGCTGCCGGAGGAGGGTATTGGACGAGTCGGGGACCTGGCTGAGGTCACGTCCCTCGGCGACTTCGCTGAGCTCGTTTTCGGTTTGCTGCCGGCCGTTGCCGGCGGAATGCGCGTCGCCGGTGACCGTCATGGGCTGGTGCGGCGGGTGGCGGTGTGCGGCGGTGCCGGAGACAACCTGTTTGACCAGGTGCGGGCAAGCCAGGCCGATGTCTATGTCACCGCCGACCTTCGTCATCACCCTGCCCTCGAGGCTCGGGAGTCGGCTGTGAACGGCCGTCCCTACTTAATTGATGTCTCCCATTTCGGTAGTGAATGGCTCTGGTTGACCCCTGCCGCCAACGCACTGTCCAACGTGTTGTCCGACCAGGGCTTCATCGTCGACGTGCAGGTAAGTACGGTCAACTCGGACCCCTGGGACTTCGTCCTTACCCCCGGCGGGAACTAGCTCCTCGGCGGCTTCAGAGCGTTACGTCCCAGCGGCGTGCCATAAGGTAGACGGACAACGAAATTGGCGACGGCGGAGGACTCTCGGTGGCAAAAGCACCTCAGGCGGAACAACTGCGGCTTCTTGACCTGCAGGCTCATGATTCGAAGCTCAACCAGTTGCAGCGGCAGGCTGCTGCCGTCAAGGCGAATCCCGAACTGACAGTCCTCGCCGGTCAGGTGGCAGCTGCAGATTCCGAACTGGTCGCAGCAGCCACGACCCTCGGCGACGCTGAGCGCGAACTCAAGCGCGCGGAAGACGACGTTCAGGCCGTTGTGACGCGGCTGGAACGCGACGAACAGCGACTGAACAGCGGCACCGGGTCATCAAAGGACCTCACCGCGCTCCAGAGCGAAGTGGCGTCACTCACGCGGCGCCGATCTGACCTCGAGGACATTGAGCTGGAGGTGATGGAGCGGGTTGAGTCTGCCCGGGCAACCCGGGACGAAGCCCAGAAGCGCTCGGAGTCCGTCCGGCTGGAGCTTCGCGAACTCGAGGAAGCGCGCGACGCTGAGCTGGCCCGAATCGACGCTGAGCGCGCAGAAGTTCAGGCAGAGCGCGATCACCTTGCCGCCTCATTCGAACCTGCCCTGCTGACAATCTACGAGCGGACCCTGGCGAAGCGCGGGGTCGGCGCGGCCCGGTTGTTCCACGGACGGTCGGAAGGCTCCGGTATGCAGCTCAGCCCCGGCGACCTCGCTGACATCTCCCGTGCTGCTGACGACGACGTCGTGTTCTGCCCCGACTCCGGCTGCATCCTTGTGCGCTCTGCAGAGTGGGGAAGCTGAAAGGGTGCACGAACCAGCTGTGACTCTGTTTGACGATGTCCCTTCAGCCACGACCCCGAATCAAAGCACCGAACAGTCCACGCACGACCTCCTCATCGTCGAAGCCGACGGCGGTTCACGCGGGAACCCGGGGCACGCCGGCTACGGTGCCCTGGTCCGGGATCCGAAAACCGGGGCGATCCTGGTGGAGAAAGCGGGCTATGTAGGAATCGCTTCGAACAACGTGGCGGAGTACTCGGGCCTCGTCGCAGGCCTCGAACTCGCGCACGACATAGACCCACGCTGCCGCATCCTCGTGAAGATGGACTCCAAGCTCGTTGTCGAGCAGATGAGCGGGCGCTGGAAGATCAAGCACGCGGACATGCAGAAGCTGGCCGGACAGGCCCGCCGTGTCGTCGATCCTCGCCGGGTGCGGTATGAGTGGATCCCGCGGGAGCGCAACAAGGACGCCGACAGGCTGTCGAATGAAGCGATGGATGCCGGGATGGCCGGTGTCGAGTGGAAGCCCAAGCCCTCCGGGCAATCAAAGCCTGCTCGTGTCGCGGGGGAGGAAGCCGCCGTCGCCGAGGCTCCCCGCGCGCCCACGGGCGCGCTTCACCACATAGAGATCTGGGTGCGGGACCTGGAATCGGCGCGCAGCAGCCTGGGGTGGCTGTTCGAGCGGTTGGGTTTCATCCCGAAGGACACCTGGACCAGCGGCGCGAGCTGGTCGGGGGCCGGCGCGTACCTCGTGCTTGAGGCCGGTCCTGACGTACAGGACGAACGCCACGAGCGCCGTCGCCCGGGGGTGAACCATCTTGCGTTCAATGCGGGATCCCGCGCCGAAGTCGACCTTCTCGCGCGTCGCGCGGCGAGCCATGGCTGGTCGCTGATGTTCGCCGACCGGCACCCCTACGCAGGCGGGAAGGACCACTACGCCGCGTACCTTGAGAATGACGACGGATTTGAGATTGAGCTGGTTGCTGCGCCAGAAGCGTAGCCCAGGGTCGACCCGCTAGGTCAGGCGCCCCTCGCCTCCCTGCAGCACTATGTTGAGCTGAGCGGCCTTCCTTGGTCCGGCAGGAACGAGTTCGCAGGTCCACCGCTCTGACGCTGCCCGAAGCAAATCTCTCGGAGTCGCAGGTTGCTTTCCCCGGCGCGTCAGCAGGTGACGCGCGAGCTCGCCCCGGGTGTGCTTCGCGAAGTGGGAGACCACCGTCCGCTGCCCATTGCGCTCCTGGAACACGTTCACGGCCACCGTACGCTCCGGCTGCCCGGACCATACACCGGAATAGGTGCTTGAGCGGCAATCGACAATGAGGGACTCACCGGCCCGTTCGTCCAGAGCCGGCGTCAGGCGCTCCCGCCAGAAGGCGGCAAGCTTACCGACGCCGGGAAGGTCCACGGACATCGACAGCCGGTAGGCGGGAAGCGCGTCCGCAAAGCCCACTGCGCCCCACAGCGCCGAAACAACGACGACGGCGGCGTCCGCCTTCCGCTTCTGCGTAGGAGTCATGGTGCGGTATCCGAGAGCGTCATACAGGACACCGGAGTACACGCTATGGGCGGGTGCCGCGGGCAGTTCGTGCAGGATGATGTTGCGCGAAACCTCGTGCGCGAGGGACTCTCCCACCTTGAGGACGGTCTTTGCATCATCGTGCGCGCTGATTTTCGACAGGGCGCCAAGGACCTCCGCTCGAGCGTCTGTGAGCTCAGGAAACGCCAGCGAAGTGAGATCGAGCGGCCTTCCTTTTCCTGCAGCCGTCTTGCCTTCGGAGGGTGGAAGCAGAATAAGCACCTCAATACTGTACCCGTGACCTGTCAGCGAACGGATCGGCGGCCGCCCGGCACGGGCAAGCAATCCGGGCACGTAGAATCGAAGTGGATGGGTTGGCCAGGCGGCCGCGTGGGAAGCTAGGGCTTCTCCCGAGGAACGTCCGGGCTCCGCAGGGCAGGGTGGTGGGTAACGCCCACTCGGGGTAACCCGCAGGCTAGTGCCACAGAAATGAGACCGCCCCATTGGTTCGTCCATAGGGGTAAGGGTGAAACGGCGGTGTAAGAGACCACCAGCGCGCCGGGTGACCGGCGCGGCTAGGTAAACCCCACCCGGAGCAAGGCCAGACAGGGCACGTTCGAGGGCTGCCCGCCCGAGTGCCCGGGTAGGCCGCTGGAGGGCGTCGGCAACGGCGTTCGTAGATGGATGGCCGCCACTGCGTGTTCCCTGTGAACGGGCAGGACAGAACCCGGCGTATCGGCCAACCCATCCATTTTCGGTCGGTTCTCGCTGTGGCCGGAGTATGGTCTACCGACTGCACCCTTTAGTCAAGGCTGCAGGATCCGTTGCAGTCCGTCATCCACAACGCGGCTGTACACCCATTACGTTCCATTACCCTGAAGGAATGGCCGAGACGACTGCACCGAATGCGTCCTTGGTGCGTCGCAACCCAAACTTTCGATCACTCTGGCTATCCGCCACGGCCGGAGTCTTCGGCACTGCTGTTGCCGCCGTCGCCCTACCCGTCATTGCGGCAGTGGAACTCGCCGCGAGCGACTTCGCCGTAGCGGCCCTCGCGGGGATGGCTTTCCTTCCATGGCTGCTCTTCGGCCTGCCGATCGGTGTGTGGGTCGACCGCTGGCCGCGCAAACCGGTCATCGTCTGGTCCCTGGTGGTGCGCGTAGTGTCGCTCGCAACGCTGCCGCTGGGGTACTGGCTCGGAGCGCTCACGTTGGCCCAGCTGTTCCTGGTGGCATTCATCGCCGGTACGTCGTCAGTGTTCTTCAGCCTGGCCGACCAGGCGTTGGTCCAGCAGGTCCTGACCGGCGATGAACTCGTGGAGGGAAACGGCATCGTTACCGCCTCAGGAGCTGCCGCCGACGCCGCAGGTCGGGGAATCGGGGGCTGGCTCGCGGTTGTTCTGGGAGCTTCCAACGCGCTTCTGGTGCAGGTTGGGGCATCCATCGCTTCGCTGGCAGCGATTTCGTCGCTTCACGTCCACGAAGGGGTAGCCCCCCGCGCAGAGCGTCGCATCTTCGCCGAAATGGTCGACGGACTCCGGTACACCTTCAGCACCGCGCCGCTGAGGGCGATCCTCTTCAACGCAGCGCTGTGGAATCTCGGCGGGAGCGTAGTCGCGTCGTTGATGGTGCTACTGGTGATCCGCGTGCTCGGCGAGTCGGAAGTATGGGTTGGCCTGCTGATGGCCGCAACATCCTTGGGCGGCGCAGTCGGCGGTCTTGGCGCGAGACGACTCACCGAACTGTTGGGCTCGGGGCCGGTGTGGCGGTGGTCAATGGTGCCGGGAGTGCTGGGATACGGCTCCCTGCTGCTCATGACGCCGGGCCCGGGCATGATCATCGGACTGGTCGGGATGTTCGTGATGGGAGTGTCGATTGCTCTAAACATCGTTGTCGGGACGAGCTTCCGTCAGCGGGTGTGCCCACCTGCGATGATGGGCAGGCTTGGAGCGGCAACCCGGATGGTCAGTTGGGGAATGCTGGGTATAGCTAGCCTCCTCGCCGGATTGCTGGCCCAGACGCTGGGCATTGCAACCGCTGTCCTCGTCGGGGTGCTTTTGGCGACGGCCGCTCCGATCGCGGCCATCTTCGGACCGCTACGATCGATCCACCGGCTCGAAGACCTCGAACAGGCGCCGGCGCCTGCGCCTTAGTGCCCGAACGGGTCCGGGTCGACACCCGGCATCCAGGTCAACCCCGGCTTCCCCCACCCGTTGATCTTGGCCGCTTTCTTTGCCTGCCGTCCGTACCTCTCGTTGAGCCGGTCCACGTACAGCGTGCCGTTGAGGTGGTCGAACTCATGCTGCATGCAGCGGGCAAACCAGCCGGTCGCCTCGAACTCGACCGGCACGCCGTCGCCGTCGTACCCGTTGACTTTCACCCAGTCCGCCCGCTTCAGGGGGAAGGCTTCCCCCGGGAAGGAGAGGCAGCCTTCGGACTCTTCCTCGTCCGGTTCGGCTCCAGAAACCTTTGAGGTGACCAGTGTCGGGTTCACCAGCACGCCACGGGGCGGGACATCGTCATCATTGACCATTCCGTAGACGAAGATGCGCAGACCGACGCCGATCTGCGGCGCTGCGAGGCCTACACCATTGGCCTCGTCCATGGTCTCGTACATGTCCGCGATGAGCTGACGCAGTTCGTCGTCGAATTGTTCGACTTCCCCGGCCCGCTGGTGCAGGACGGGCTCGCCGGCGATGGTGATAGGGCGTACAGGCATGGGTAGCTCTTCCTTGCTCCGGTGATCTAGCGGGCGATTGATCGGCCGATGGTCTCGCGCATGATTTCGCTGGTCCCGCCAAAGATGCTTAACAGGCGGACGGCCAGGAATGCCTGCGCCACGGGGTACTCGAGAATGTAGCCGTACCCGCCATGCAGTTGCAGGCAGCGGTCCGTAATGGATTTGACCCGCTCGCTGGTCCACAGTTTCACCCGGGCGGCAGCTACGCCGTCGAGCGCGCCATCGTTGAAGGCGAGAACTGCCCGATCGACGTAGGTTTCCATGACTTCCACTTCGGTCAGGAGGTCCGCGAGCTCGAAGCGCGTGTTCTGGAAGTCGATCACGCGTTCACCGAACGCGTTGCGCTCCCGGGTGTACCGGACCGTTGCCTCGTACATGGCGCGTGCGACGGCCGCTGATGCCACGGCGATCGCAAGGCGTGCCTGCGGCAGCTGCTCGGTGACATACCGTAGCCCGTGTCCCACTTCACCCACAAGGTTCGCTTCAGGAACCCGGACATTGTCAAAGAACAGTTCGGCGGTATCGGAGGCCTTAAGGCCCATCTTGTCCAACTGCTTGCCGGTCTCGTATCCCGGCCCCTTCTCAACCATGAACAGGGAGAATGAATCGCTGCTGCCGCGTCCACTGGAGCCATCGGTGCGAGCGAGGACCAGGGAAGCATCCCCGCTGATGCCGTTCCCGATGAACGTTTTCTGTCCGCTGATCAGCCAGCCATCGCCGTCGCGCACTGCCTTGGTACGCACGCCGCGAAGGTCACTTCCAGCGCCGGGTTCGGTCCACGCCACCGACGTGACGGCTTCACCGGTGACCATGCCGGGGAGCCAACGCTGCTTCAGCTCATCGGATCCGTAAGCCAGCAGATGGGGCAGGACCATGTCATCATGCAGGTGCAGTGCAAGCCCTGCGGCCAGATGGTTGGCTCGGGCGAACTCTTCGTCGAGGACCACGCGGAAGCGGTAGTCGGGCATGCCGGCTCCGCCGAATTCTTCCGGGACGGCCAGACCCAACAGACCCTGCTCCCCGGCTGCAGTCCACATGGTGCGCGGCATCATGTGTTCCCGGTCCCACCGCGCGTAATGAGGCGCAATTTCACGAGAGTTGAACTCCTGCGCCACTTCCCGGAAAAGCTCGTGGTCTTCCTCGAACAGAGTGCGTTTCATGCAGCTTCCCTCTCTGATGAATCTTCGTTCCGCACACCACTCATCAGACCGAAGAAATGCCAATGGCCGCCCCGAGGATGCAGGGCGGCCACCGAAGCCTGCGGCTACTGCCGGCGGGCCAATGGGGTGAGTAACGGGGTTTGAACCCGCGACCTCCTGGACCACAACCAGGCGCTCTGCCAACTGAGCTATACCCACCATGCGCCTCGAATCATCGTCCTGCACAGGATCCGCCGCTAAGCGGACTTGCTGGGGCTGAACGAGGCAGCGCAGACAATTCTACACACATTTCCGGGTACATTTTTCGCCCCCTCCCTGAGCCGGTTCCGGGACGGGTACGGCGGGCTAGCTTCCGGCCAGCAGATCCTGCGCTGCTGCCCTGCTGGTCTCGGAATCAGGCCCCGGACCAGGCACGAAGATGGTGCTGCGGTAGTACTGCAACTCCCGGATGGAGTCCTTGATGTCACCCAGTGCGCGATGGTTACCGCTCTTCTCCGGCGCCTGGAAGTACGCTCGGGGATACCAGCGGCGAGCCAGTTCCTTGATGGTTGACACGTCGACTACGCGGTAGTGAAGGTGCTCAACCAGGGCAGGCATGTCCCGGGCGAGGAACACCCTGTCCGTGCCCACGGAGTTTCCTCCCAGTTGGGCGCGCCGCGGATCAGGGACGTGCGTCTTGATGTACTCCAGCACCCGGTCCTGCGCTTCCTGCATGGTGACTCCCTGCGGGAGCTCTTCCAGGAGACCGGAGACGGTGTGCATGTTGCGCACGAAATCGCCCATCGATTCCACCGCGCCCGGCGGCGGAGCAATGACGACGTCGACTCCCTCGCCCAGAATGTTCAGTTCGGAGTCGGTGACGATGACCGCCACCTCAATAAGGGCGTCGGTTACGGGATCCAGTCCCGTCATCTCGCAGTCGATCCAAACGATGGGTTCACTTGTTATTGGCACTCGACAAATGTACCGGGTGCTCCATCGGCCCCGACCGGCTCAGGCCCGTGAATGGCTCCACTGGGGCAGGGTGGAATCAGAATCCTCAGCCCTCTGCCGGTTCGCTGGCCCGTTGTCCCGGAGGTACCGCTGGACGGGAAGTTGGCCCGTTTCGGGAGGGCCGAAGGTATCTATCCACCGGCTGTCAGGTTCGACGGCCTCGACCGGTGCCTTTTCCGCCTTTGGCCACGGGAGCGTCTCGGACGCGGTTGGCGTAATCGGCGGCGCAGGCTCTTGCGGTGTCCCGGACGAATCAGGCGCTGGTCTCGAAACCGATGCGGCCAGCCACGAAACGAGGAGGAATCCGCCTGCGAGTGCTGCCGTCACGAACGCAATGGTCAACACGCTTAGCTCGAACACCGCCATGGTGACGCCGGCCGAGAGGGTCACGAACCCACCCCACACCACGACGTCGGACCCTCCGGAACCGTCTATCTCGCGTGCCGGAATCTCCGCCCGGTGGCGCCCCAAAGTCATCAACCGCCCGTCTGTACTCGCAGGAAACTGTCGCCAGTCTATGGCCTGTCTGCCTGCCCGCTCCGCGACGCGCGTCGAAGCCCTGCGAAGGCTGCCGAATGATAAAATCGAGCGACCTCGATCCCTTGCCCCGCCCAAGCCAGACCGACGATCGGACCTGCCTCAATGACCGCCCCTGCGCCTGCCACAGTTGCGACCGCGCGCACAGGGCGCCCTCAGGTCGCGATCATCCAGGGCTTCATCGGCTCCATGCTCATGCTGATCGGCTCGTTCGGCGTGGGGTGGCTCTCCTTGGCTTCTCGCGAACTCCGGCAGGTGCCGGCAATTATTTGGCTACGCTTCGAGCCCGTCGGTGCTGTGATTTCGGTCATCCTGCTCGCCATTGGTGGAATGCTTCTTGTGCGATCCTGGCTGAGACTTGGCCAGCGTATTGAGAATTGGGGGCCGGAGTCGCGGCGCACCATCCTGGCTGCGACCCTCGCATGGGGCGCACCGATGTGTTTCGCCCTCCCGCTCTTCAGCCGCGACGTTTTCGCGTACATCGCCCAGGGGCAGGTGATGGTTGCCGGTCTGAACCCGTACGAGGACGGCTACTCGCAGATCTCCAACTACCTGCAGATCGGCGCGGACGACCTCTGGGCGCAAAGTCCGACGCCGTATGGGCCGATCTTCCTGTGGCTCGAGGAAATGGTCGTCCGGTTGACCGGAGGGCAACCGGACCTGTCCATACTGCTCTTCCGCCTCATCGCCCTGGTTGGGGTGGCGCTATGCGTTTACTACGTGCCCCGCCTTGCAGAGCTGCACCACGTCAATCCGAACCGGGCGCTCTGGCTTACCGTCGCAAACCCGCTGTTCCTCACCAACTTCATTGCCAGCATCCACAACGATTCTCTGATGTTGGGCCTCGCGGTTGCAGCTCTTTATATTGCGGCCCGTGGGCGGTTCGTGCCGGCGATCCTCCTCGTGACGCTCTCAATCGGTATCAAGCCGATCACCCTGATCTTCCTTCCCTTCATTGGGCTGATGTGGGCGGGACGCGGCGCGAGTTGGTCCCGCAAGGCCATCTACTGGGCGCTGACGGCCGGTATCTCGCTCGGCATCCTATGGATCCTCGGGATGCTGAACGGCTTCGGGTTCGGCTGGGTCGGTGCTCTCAGCACACCGGGCAGCGTATGGATCTGGTACGCGCCGATCGGATTCCTGGGGATGGTCGTGGCGCTCACCGGAGATGCCCTCGGGTTCGAGGGCTGGTCCTGGGCAGAGATCGTTCACAAGGTCGGCACGCTCGCGTCACTGGTCTTCATCACCTGGTTCGTCTTCAAGGGAGAGCACGCACATCTGGTGCGCAGGCTCGCTCTCGCTCTTGCCGCCGTCGTGCTTCTGGCACCGATGATTCAGGCCTGGTACGTCGTGTGGCTGATCCCGTTGTTCGCCGTAACGGGTATCCGGGACGACTGGCAGGTCAAGATTCTTTACTTCCTGGTGTCCTTCTTCATGATCTATGCGATCTCTGATCAGCTCGACATCTTCCCCTATATCGAGCTGAGCCTGCACACCGCCAGGCAGCTCGCCGCAGTACTAGGGGTGGCGTTCGCAACCTACCTCGTGCTGCTTGACCGGAAGACCAGGACGCTCTTCCGGGGCTCGCGTTCAACTGAAAAGGCTCCGCTTACCTGACCAGCCGTTTCTGCGCGAACATGCGAAGGGCGCTCGATGCCGCAATACTGGGGGAATGAGCGAACTGCAGGAAAACGTCATACGGGCGGCCTTCGACATCTCGACGTGGGAACCTGAGTCCTACGAGGTGGACGGCGTGGACAGTGAACTGTCCCGTGTGCGCGCAACGAAGGAGTTTGCCGGCGACATCGAAGGGTCGTCTGTGGCGGAACTGCTTATGGCAGGCAATAATCGGGGAGCCGGGTACGTGGCGTCCGAGGTCTTCACTGGTAGTGTGCTTGGCCGGCGCGGAAGCATGATCGTCCAGCACTGGGGACTTGCGGATGGAACCGCGGCGGCGAGCTCCGGGCACATCATTCCGGGGTCGGGGACCGGTGAGCTCGAAGGAATCGCAGGCCGTGCCGAGTACTCGCAGGACGTTTCCGGCCAGCATTTCCTCGAACTGAGGGTGACATTCTCCGAATGATTCTGGTGCCCCCGGCGCGACTCGAACGCGCAACCTACGGATTAGAAGGCCGTTGCTCTATCCATTGAGCTACGGGGGCGGGGCGGACGGAGTGCCCACACAAGTTTAGCCGTTCCAAGTCTGCGTCATTCCCTCCACAGCTCACAAATTGCGCCGGCGTTCTCCACATACCAGCCGGCGGGCCGCACCCGCTGGCAGCCTCATCAGAGACTGAACGTACCGATGCATCGGCGTCGGTACGTTGAAACCTCTGAAGGGATGATGAATGAGCAACTATGTGACGGTCCGCGGCTTTGTCGGCACCGATGTCAAGTGCACAGTAGCGGGCAGCGGCCTGCCGATCACCAAGTTCAGGCTGGGCAGCTCCGACAGGTACTTCGACAAGAAGACCAACACTTGGGCGGACGGCGACACCAACTGGTACTCGGTCTCCATGTTCCGTCAGCTGGCAACAAACGCAGGAGTGAGTTTTCAGAAGGGCGACCGCATCATCGTGACCGGTAGGCTCCGGGTCCGGAGCTGGGTCAATGAGGAGGGGAAGAGCGGCACCACCGTCGAGATCGATGCTGATTCGGCCGGTCATGATCTGTTGTTCGGGACCGCGAGTTACCGTCGCTCAAGCGCAGATCGGATCGATCCGTCGGGGCTTCAGGCAAGCTCCGATGACGCCTTCACCGGAGTCGACTACGGAACAGGCGAAATCGCTCCAGGTTACGGTCCGCCCGGTACAGGCGCCGAGCACCCGTCAGAGCAGCCGGACCAGGATGCCGATGACGAGGCGCACGTAGAGGAGGAGCTCGCTTCTGCCCCGTTCTAGCGGAGGTCCGGGTTGTGCCGTGTCAGAATTGGGTCATGCGGGGACAGACGGCACAGCGGGACGTGGTCATCAAAGGGACGGTCTCGGCAGGGAGACTTTGCTTCGCCGCCGGCGTCATCATCCTCGGGCTGAGTGGGTGCGGTGCGGCTGCCGGAAGCCCGACTCAGGTTCTCCAGGTGGCTCCGGCAGCTCCGACAGCTCCGACAGCATCAAGCCCGGCTCCGGCAGCACAGAAGGCTCCGTCCGAGGCGCCGTCGAACGTCCTGACCGCAGTCACAGAAGCATTGAACTCAGCGGCGGCTCAGACGCCCAAACCCAATGCTGACGCGCTGCGGGCGGCGTTCGGCACGGCGGGAGTCGACCCCGCCGCGGTCGAGGTTTCGATCGACACCACTCCCACTGGTCTGGAAGTTGATGCGATGACCGCAGCCGCCCCCGTCGGAGACTCCTGCATCTTCGGACACGTGCGTGACGGAGTCGCGACCGTGACGCAACTTCCGGTTCTGGCAGACGGGCGATGCTTCATCGGAGACCAGCGCTAGCGGTCCTGCCGGTGAGCGCAGACCCGAGAATATGTTCTGGGGGTCACCACGCACTAGCCTTGGACTATGGCGGAATTTATCTACACGATGACCAAGGCCCGTAAGGCTGTTGGCGACAAAGTAATTCTCGACGACGTAAGCATGTCCTTCTTCCCGGGCGCCAAGATCGGTGTGGTGGGGCCCAACGGTGCGGGTAAATCCACCATCCTCAAGATCATGGCGGGGCTGGACACTCCATCCAACGGTGAGGCCCGGCTCAGCCCCGGCTACACCGTGGGCATCCTCCTGCAGGAGCCGCCCCTGAACGAGGAAAAAACCGTTCTCGGCAACGTTCAGGAGGGCGTCGGCGAGATTTACGGCAAGATCCAGCGCTTCAATGAGATCTCCGAAGAGATGGCTAATCCTGACGCAGACTATGACAGGCTGCTCGACGAGATGGGCAAGCTGCAGGAGGCCATCGACGCCGCTGATGCCTGGGACATCGACTCCCAGCTGGAACAGGCGATGGACGCCCTGCGTTGCCCGCCGCCGGAGGCCGACGTGACGGTGCTTTCCGGTGGAGAACGGCGTCGGGTCGCTCTGTGCAAGCTGCTGCTCCAGAAGCCTGACCTGCTGCTCCTCGACGAGCCCACCAACCACCTCGACGCCGAAAGCGTGCTCTGGCTGGAACAGCACCTCTCCGCCTACCCCGGTGCAGTGCTGGCAGTAACCCACGATCGCTACTTCCTCGATCACGTCGCCGAGTGGATCGCCGAAGTGGACCGCGGACACCTCTACCCGTACGAGGGCAACTACTCGACGTACCTCGAGAAGAAGCGCGCGCGCCTCGAGATCCAGGGCAAGAAGGACCAGAAGCTATCCAAGAGGCTCTCCGAAGAGCTCGAATGGGTACGCTCAAATGCAAAGGGCCGCCAGACCAAGTCGAAGGCGCGACTCGCACGGTACGAGGAGATGGCATCCGAAGCCGAGCGCACCAGGAAGCTCGACTTCGAAGAGATCCAGATCCCGCCGGGCCCCCGCCTGGGCAGCCAGGTGATCGAGGCTCACGACCTGCGCAAGGGCTACGACGACCGCATTCTCATCGACGGGTTGTCCTTCTCGCTTCCCCGCAACGGCATCGTCGGCGTCATCGGTCCGAACGGCGTCGGAAAGACCACGCTCTTCAAGACGATCGTCGGCATGGAGCCGTTGGATGACGGCGAGCTGAGGATCGGCGAATCGGTCAAGATCTCCTACGTCGACCAGTCCCGAGGTGGCATCGATCCCAACAAGTCGCTCTGGGAAGTGGTTTCGGACGGTCTCGATTACATCCAGGTCGGCCAGGTTGAGATGCCGTCGCGCGCGTACGTCTCCGCCTTCGGCTTCAAGGGCCCGGACCAGCAGAAGAAGGCTGGAGTGCTCTCGGGCGGTGAACGGAACCGCCTGAACCTGGCACTGACGCTCAAGCAGGGCGGCAACCTTCTGCTGCTCGATGAGCCCACCAACGACCTCGACGTTGAAACCCTGTCCAGCCTCGAGAACGCGCTGCTTGAGTTCCCCGGCTGCGCTGTCGTGGTCTCGCACGATCGCTGGTTCCTCGACCGGGTGGCCACCCACATCCTCTCCTACGAAGGCACGGAGGAGGACCCAGCCAACTGGTACTGGTTCGAGGGCAACTTCGAAGCCTACGAGGAGAACAAGGTTGAACGGCTCGGCCCCGAAGCTGCGAAGCCTCACCGCGTGACCCACCGCCGCCTGACCCGCGACTAGTCCGGGCGGCAGCTGTAGGCACCGACCAACAGGTAACAGAAGGAGGGAGCGTGCATCGAGCACGCTCCCTCCTTCATTTGCGGAAGCGGATCTCAGGCCTTCCAGCGACGCATCTTCTGGTCCATGAGCTTCTTCTGCACAGCACCTTTCAGGCGGCTGCCGGCGTCGTCGGGCACCCGGACCATCCCCTCCTGCGCGACGGTAGCCACCAGTTCACCTGCCCTGTTATAGATCTTCCCCAGCGCCAATCCGCGCGCCCCCGACGCACTGGGTGAAGCCTGGACGTAGAGCAGCCACTCATCAACCTGTACGGGGCGGTGCCACCACATGGCGTGGTCAAGGCTGGCCACGCTCATCCCCGGATGGATCCAGGTGAGTCCGTGCGGGCGCAGGATCGACTCGAGCAGCGTGTAGTCGCTGGCATAGGCGAGGGCCGCCTGATGTAGCGCCGGGTCTGCTGGCATCGAGCCGAAGGTCTTCATCCAGACGGCGTTCACCGGCTCTTTGGACCCCGTGTTCTCCACGTAGAGAGGTGAGTCGATGTGTCGGATGTCGAACGGGCGGTCGTAGGCCCACGCTTTCGCCACCGGGTGGTCGAAACGGCCGAGGAGGTCTGCGGTGGAAGGCAAGGACTCGGGCTCGGGAAGGTCCACCGGCATCGGCTCCTGGTGTGTGATCCCGTCGTCCGGTTGCTGGTAAGAGGCGATCATGGACAGGATCGGTACGCCGTTCTGGTAGGCGTGGACGCGTCGGGCGGAGAATGAGCGCCCGTCCCGCAGTCGCTGCACCCCGAAAGTGATGGGGAGTTCGGCGTCGCCTGCGCGGAGGAAGTACCCGTGCATCGAATGGACGTACCGCTCGGACTCAACGGTCCGGATGGCGGCGACCAGAGCCTGCGCCAGGACCTGTCCTCCGAAGACCCGCTTGCCCGGCTGCTTCACGGGCGTCGCTACATAGATCTCCTCGTCCGTTTGTGCCCCAGCCGCGCTGTCCAGGTCAAGCAGTCGGACGAGGGCAGCGGTGGGATCCTGCACGGGTTCGGCGGACATGGTGATGTGGAGCTCCTTGATGCGCGGACGGGCCTGTTCAGCTCCCGTGCGGCGCGTAACCAGGGGAACCATCACCGACATTAGACTGCGCGGCGAGCCGCCTCAACTGGCTGGGAGCCATCAGGAGCACGCGCTCGCCGGTAGGGGCCCGCCGGAAAGTCACGGGAATGGAAGCCGCCGACGTGCAGGTGAGAGGATTGCACCATGTCCCACCCCTCCACGATGTCCCGTGAACTGACACTGGCCGAACCACAGATAGTGCACGATCTGCGCACGTTCGTAGGACGTGCGCGTGCAGCCCAGGACGGGGCAGTGCGGCTTCAGGCCGTGGGCGGGGTGCTGGCAGCATATGTCTGCATCCTCGGTCCACGCATCCTCGGAGAGAACCTGCCGACTGTGCTCGGCCTGCGTACCATGCCTCTTCGGGAACCCGCCCAGCTGGACACCACCGTGGCGTTGGCATCGGTCTCCGACCGGCTTGCGCGCATGGGGGATGACGACGTCGTCCTACCGGTGCCGCCGGTGACCGTCACCGAGATCTGGGCAGGAATTCTGCCTCCGCGGGCTGGCTGGGAGCAGCAGGGAACCGTTTCGTCCGACGCATTACTCACCGCGGCTTCGGACGGCATCCGCGAGATCGCGGAGGCGGTACCGCAATCGCCCGGAGCGATCGTTGTCAACAACGCCCGGGGGGTCGTGTGGGCCCGACCGATCGAGCAGGCGCCCGCGGAGCTGCCCGCAGGCGCTGCTTTCGGAGCTTTCGCGCTGGGATTCCTGATTCCCGGAAAGCAGGCCGCCGTATTCACGAATGGCCGCTGGACCCGGCTCACCACGGACACCGGTCACGTCCTTGTCCGGCGGGCTGCGGTTCTCTAACCCTAAACCGCACCAGCCTGGTGAGGCGGACCGCTGAGGGCGTCAGGCGGAGTTCACCATGGAGTGTGCGGCGCGTTCCAAATAGTCCCACAACGTCGCCTCGTGCAGGGGCGAGAGTTCCAGGGAGTCCACGGCGTCGCGCATGTGCTTCAGCCAGCGGTCGCGGGCTGCTGGAGTGACCTGGAACGGCTGGTGACGCATACGCAAGCGGGGGTGTCCGCGGGTCTCGCCGTACGTTTTGGGTCCACCCCAGTACTGTTCCAGGAAAAGCAGCAGGCGCTCCTTGGCGGGGCCAAGATCCTCTTCCGGGTACATGGGGCGGAGGAGCACATCTGTTGCCACACCGTCGTAGAACACGTCGACCAGGCGAACGAACGTGCCGTGCCCACCTACGGCTTCATAGAAATTGTCAGTGTAGGAAGGCTGATCGAATCGCGGGCCAACAGGAGTTAGACGCGCGATAGGCTCGCCGAAGCGCGACGGGATGGGGATAGGCCCGGGTGTTTCACTGCTCATTGGCTTTTTCCGCCTTTTCGTCGTCGGTGGCAGGAGGGACGTAGTTTCCCTGCGATCGATTGCCTACCTTCATGATGTCACCGTTGCGGATGTACCAGATTGCGCCGTTCTCATCCACCATGCGGGTGATCCGGAGGCCCACGGACTGCACTACACCCACTGTGTCGCCGACTTCAATGACGTCACCGATGCCGTACTGGTCCTCGATCGTGATGAAGAACCCGAGAAACGCGTCCCGAATCACTTCCCGGGCACCGAAACCGATCGCAATACCGACAATCCCGACACTCGCAAGGATGGGGCCGATGTTGACTCCGAGCTGTTCGATAGCGGTCATGATCGCGATGATGGCGATGGTGACGGCCGTCGTACTTCGCAGCAACGCCCCGATTGTCTCAGCGCGCTGCATTCGGCGCTTGTGATCAAGCGTGCGGAGAACCGGCTGTGCCCACCGGAAGTGCGGCTTCTTGAACATCTCGTACCCGTTTTGAACGCGGCGTACCATGCGGTTGATCAGCATTCGCAGGAACAACCACAGGATGAGGGCGGCCAGCAGTATCAGTGCGGCGGCGATGATGTTACCGCCGTAACCGAGCTGGTCAAGGAACTGCATGCGAAAACCTTTCTTAGGGGGCACTCGCGGTCCGGGAAGTTCACGGCACAGGCGGCCACGGCACAGGGAGCAGGTCAAGATTACCGTCGTAGGCTGGGCGCAATCGCATTCTGGTGCTCGGCGGCACCGTTTCCCCTCCCGCGCTGTCGCCCGCCCCGCTCGTGCATGCGTACGACGGCGCTGGACCCGCGCCGCTGGAACAGTACCGGCAGGCGAAGGTCGCTGGGGGCTGGTGCTGTGTGCGCTGTGGAGGAGACCATTCGCGGGATGCTGGAGGACGACCTCGTAGGCGGAGTGCAGCGTCAGCGGCGCTCCGGGCTGTGAGCGACCACCGGGCTGAATTTGCTCAGGCTGTGGTTTTCTCGCGGGACGGCTGGCTGAGCGGTCCCGCGGTACCCCCTACCATCACCACCGGCTCATGCTGGACGGGGAAGTTGACCGATCTGCCGATGAAGCAGGCCCTAGCGGCGTCGGCATGAATGGACTGGGCCGTATGCTTCGCCGCGCTATCAGTGATAGTTACCCGCGGCTTCAGCGTCACCCTCGTGAATTCGCCGCTGCCATCCGGGTTGAGGCGCATGGTCCCCTCGGCGGCGTCTTCGTAGGCAGTGACAACGACGCCGTTCTTCACCGCCATGTGAAGGTAGGAAAGCATATGGCACTGCGAGAGCGCTGCCAGCAGAAGCTGCTCCGGATTCCAGTGGTCCGGGGAGCCATGGAAAGTCGGGTCGGCTGATCCAAGGATGACCGGCACACCGTCGGAGGACACCTCGTGGTCACGGGAGTAGGACCGGTATGCCGAGGTGCCTTCTCCACGGTTGCCGGTCCACACCACACGTACAAGATAGTGATGCTCGGAAAGATTCATAGGCACAAAGTACACCCGATGGCCCGGAACCGCAGAAGGGCGGCTGCTTGCCATCGGGTGCACGGAAAACGCTACTTGTCAGCTGCCTGGGCCCTCAATGCGCGTGCAACCCCGTCGCGATTCTCCAGCGTGAGACGACGAAGGGAGGCAAGATCCGAATCGAGCGTGCCAAGGAATTCATCGGTCGCATCGAGCGTCGCTTGTGTCGTCAGGCGTGAGGGGTAGAGGCCCACGATGATCTGCTGGGCGATTTCGTGGGTCCGGCTCGCCCAGACATCCTTCGCTGCAGCAAAGTATTCGGCGGCGAACGGCTCGAGCAGGGCGGTGTCGTGCACACGGGTGAACCCTGCAATCGCTGAACGCTGCGCCGCATTCGGCATGTCCGAGCGCTCAACGATTGCGGCCCACGCCTGCTGCTTCGCCTCGGGCGTTGGAATGGCCGCCTTTGCCTGGGCGGCCGCAAGCGCGCCCGTGGCGGTGGCGTCCCGCTCGAGTTCAGCATCGATGTCCGGCTGAGCCTTGCGTCCGCCTACGACGAGACTGGTCAACAGCTCCCAACGCAGGTCCGCGTCGACGGTCAGCCCTGCAGGCGCCCCCGACTCATCGAGGATTCCTTCAACGATGTCGAGCTGGGGATCGGTCTGCGCGTGTACGGCGAACGCCTTCACAAACTGCAGCTGGGAGTCTGAACCGGCCTCCGCACCCTGCGCCAACTCCCACAGGCTGTCCGCGGCTGCGATTTCCATTGCCTGCCGGTCGTCGGGATTCACATAGAAGAACAACGTGGTAGCCAGCTGCCGGAGAAGTACAAGAACGACGGACGAATCCGATTCCGAAGCGATGTTCTGAAGGATCAGCTCAACATAGTTGCGCGCAGGAGTTTCACCGTCGCGTGCGGCATCCCACGCGGAAGCCCACACAAGCGTCCGGGGCAAAGATTCGCGGAAATCCCTGAGCGATCGGGTCGCGGTCCGCAGCGACTGGTCGTCCAGTCGGATTTTGGCGTAGGCCAGGTCATCGTCATTGAGCAGCACCAGGTCCGGCCGCTCCAGACCGACGAGCTCTCCAACCTCGGTGCGCTCTCCGGCAATATCAAGCTCCACCCGGTGCGACCGCTCGAGCTGGCCGGTCTCTGACCGGTTGTAGAAACCAATCGCGAGGCGGTGGGAACGGATCGTGGGGTAGTCCTCGACCGCCGTCTGCTGGACAACGAACGAGGTAATGACGCCGTCGTCGTCGGAACTGATCTCTGGACGGAGGGTGTTCACACCGGCAGTCTCCAGCCACTGGGCGGACCATTCGCCAAGGTCGCGGCCACTTGCCCTCTCCAACTCAACCAGCAGGTCGGAGAGCTCGGTGTTGGACCAGGCGTGCTTGCCGAAGTACTCCCGCACACCCTGCATGAACTTGTCCTGGCCCACCCAAGCCACCAGTTGCTTGAGGACTGATGCGCCCTTGGCGTACGTGATCCCGTCGAAGTTGACCTGCACGTCCTCCAGGTCATTGATGGGAGCAACGATGGGGTGGGTTGAGGGCAGCTGGTCCTGACGGTAGGCCCACGCCTTCTCAAGCGAGGCGAAAGTAGTCCACGACTGCGTGAACTTCGTTGCCTCCGCCGATGCGAGGGTGGACATGAACTCGGCGAAGGACTCGTTCAGCCAGAGATCGTTCCACCAGCGCATGGTCACAAGGTCGCCGAACCACATGTGCGCCAGCTCGTGCAGGATGGTGATCGCCCGGCGCTCGATGGTGGCTTCGGTGACCCGGGATCGGAAGACGTAGCTTTCGAGGAAGGTTACTGCGCCGGCATTCTCCATCGCTCCGGCGTTGAACTCGGGCACGAAGAGCTGGTCATACTTCTCAAAGGGGTACGGGGTGCCGAACTGTGCCTCAAAGAACTCGAATCCCTGGCGGGTCAGTTCGAACACATTCTCGGCGTCCAGATGCTGCATCAGTGACTTCCGGGCGAAAACGCCCAGCGGAATGGTGCGGCCATCGGAGCTCGTCAGTTCGCTGCGCACGGACTGGTACGGCCCGGCAATCAGCGCGGTGACGTACGAGGACAGCACGGGTGTCGGTTCGAATGCCCACGTGGAGCGAGCTCCGCCGTCGTCCGCTGAACCGGCCTGCACGGGCTCAGGGGTCGGCGCATTGGAGATGACATCCCAGTGGGACGGCGCTGTCACGGTGAAGCGGAACGTGGCCTTCAGGTCCGGCTGTTCGAAGACAGCGAAAACGCGTCGGGAATCGGGAACCTCGAACTGCGTATAGAGATAGACCTCGTTGTCCACGGGATCAACGAACCGGTGGAGGCCCTCGCCGGTGTTCATGTACAGCATGTCGGCATCCACAACCAGCTCGTTGGAGGTGGCGAGGTTGTCCAGGCGGATACGCACACCGTCGGCCACATCTGTGACGTCAAGGTCCACACCGTTAAGCGTCACCCGGTGCACGGCAGAGGTAACAGCGTCAATGAAGGTGGACGCACCCTGCTCGGCGTCGAAGGAGACCACGGTGGTCGATCGGAAAACCGAGCCCCCGCGGGTCAGGTCGAGATTGATGACGTAGCTGTGGACGCTGACTGTGGCCGCCCGCTGGCGTGCTTCGTCCCGCGTCAGGTTCATACCTGGCAAGGTGATGCCTCCGAGAGTAAGGAGTGGACTGACCGCGCTGTAACACGGTGTGATCCACCTTACGCAGAACTTAGATCCTTCACCATTTCGCCTTTTCCGCGCCAATTCCTCAGGGGCATTCGCCTGAACGCCGAGCTCAACCTGTTCACAAGGTCGTCTCCTTACCGTTGCACCAGCACGACAGTCGTGCGACGCCTCGCCACCAGTGGCGATTCGGTTGATGCGGCTGTCCGGACTGCATAGGAGTGTGAACATGTCCGCGAGATGGAGCACTACAAGGGCCACCGCTATCGCGTCAGCGCTCGCGATCGGCGGGAGCGCGATGGTTGCTATGCCCGCGATCGCCGCGCCAGGTGAGGCGAATGCGTCGGCTGTGAAGATGCAACTCTCCCTGGAACTCGGTGGTACAGCCGTGCTGGAGGTCGATGCAGCCGCAGCAACGAAAGGACCACCCGAGGGGGAGCTGTTGATCCCCGACCTTTCAGCTCACTTCGGCACGCTCAAGGGCGCCGCTGCAGCTGGCGTCGCAACGCTCGACACGGTGTCAGGCGAGGGTGGTAGCAGCAGTTCCGCGCTTGTCGAGGACCTTTCCGTATCTGTTCTCGGCGTGAGCGCCGTGTCGGCACAACAGGTGTCTTCGTCCGCCGATTGCATTTCCGGCGCGCTTCCGGAGGCCGAGACTGACGCGCAGGGCGTGACAGTGCTGGGCACCGAAGTCGATCCGACAGGCATCCCTGCTGAAGGCCTTGAAGTAAAGGCCTCGGCAACTGTCCCCGGGATGACCCGCGCAGACGTGATCGCGAAGGTCCGCCCTGGTAGCACAAGCTCCAACGCGTCATCAGCGAAGGTGAACGGTCTCTCCGTCAATCTCCTGCTCAAGGGCAAAGTGACGGAGGTAGGCGAAATTGCCTCCATCTGGCTGGGCAGGATCTCGATCGGTGACGTCAGCTGCGAGCGCGTGGACCGGCCCGCTGCCCCGTCGGCCGAGGAGCTGACGCCGACTGACGGCGTGACAACGGGCGGCGACACTGTGACGATGCATGGGTCCGGCTTCACGGCGGATACAACGGTGAGCGTCGGAGGAAAGGCAGCGGGCGACGTCGTCGTTCTGTCGGATACGGAACTGAGCTTCGAGACGCCGGCCAACGTCGCCGGCCCTGCGGCTGTGACAGCGACAACTCCCTCGGGCACGACCAACGCACTTGAGTTCATCTATAACGAACCTGCCCCGGAGGCGCCGGAGGTCGACGAACTCGACCCGGATGAAGTTGCAGCTACGGGAGGTAAAGAGGTCTGGGTCTTTGGCTCCGGCTTCATCAGCGGCCGCACCAGCGTCACGATCGGCGACAAGGTCATTTCACCCTCCGACGTTGAAGTGATGAACACCGGCACCCTCATCATCAAGGCTCCGGCGCATCCCGCCGGCACCGTCCCGGTGAGCGTCACCACGCCGGTCGGCACCAGCGGCTCCATGGAACTCACGTACCTGGCGGTCACCGTGCCACCGACCATCACATCTGTTTCCCCGAACTCCGGCCCGCTGGAGGGCAACAACGTCGTGACGCTAAGGGGCACCGGCTTTGTTCCGGGGGCCACTTCAGTGACTATGGATACCGCCTCATTCCTGGACGATGACGTCACTGTTATCTCCGACACCGAACTCTCCTTCCTGGCTCCCGCCGGGACGGAAGGCCCGGTCACAATTTTCATTACGACGGCGGCAGGTCCCTCCAACGAGGTCACATACACGTACAGCGCGACCGCCGTCCCGACGGCGCCGATCGCCGTGTCGCTGACGCCCAGCTCCGGTCCGGCGGCAGGCGGGACACCAGTCACGGTTGTGGGAGATGGTTTCCTGCCCGGGGAGACCTCCGTGACGATCGGCGGAGTGAACATTCCGGTAGAGAGCGTCACCGCAACGTCGGCGACCGAACTCTCCTTCATTGCTCCAGAGCATGCTTCCGGAAACGCGGACGTGGCGATCACGACACCGCATGGCACCTCCAACGCGCTGAGTTACTCCTACGAACCTGCGCCGCAGCCCTCTGCTGCCATCCAGGGACATGACTTCTCCGGTGACGGGAACCCAGATGTTCTGGCGCGGGATAGCAAAGGCAACCTGTGGCTGTACTCGGGTAACGGTACCGGTGGGTGGCTGAAGAAGACTGCGGCCGGCACGGGCTGGAACTCGATGACCAGCATCGTCGCTCCCGGTGACTTCGACGGCGACAAGAAGGTTGACCTGCTGGCGCGGGATAGCAAAGGCAACCTGTGGCTGTACTCGGGCAACGGCACCGGTGGGTGGCTGAAGAAGACTGCGGCCGGCACGGGCTGGAACTCGATGACCAGCATCGTCGCTCCCGGTGACTTCGACGGCGACAAGAAGGTTGACCTGCTGGCGCGGGATAGCAAAGGCAACCTGTGGCTGTACTCGGGCAATGGCACCGGTGGGTGGCTGAAGAGGACTGCGGCCGGCACGGGCTGGAACTCGATGACCAGCATCGTCGCTCCCGGTGACTTCGACGGCGACGAGAAGACCGACCTGCTGGCGCGGGATAGCCGGGGCAACCTGTGGCTGTACTCGGGCAATGGCACCGGTGGGTGGCTGAAGAGGACTGCGGCCGGCACGGGCTGGAACACGATGAACAGCATCGTTGGTCCGGGTGATTTCAGCGGTGACGGCAACGTGGACGTCCTGGCCCGGGACTCGTCGGGCAGGCTGTGGCTATACCCCGGCAACGGCTCCGGCGGATGGCTGAAGAAGGTTCAGGTCGGCTCCGGTTGGCAGGGAATGACCAGCATCATCTAGCCGCGCTTGCAGGACAAGGCCCCCCATGCCCCCGGCATGGGGGGCCTTGTCCTATTTCCGGTAACAGCAGCAGACGAGCGGGGCCAGGTAACCACAAAGCTCAAGGTATTTGTAGCGTCCGCTCGGCACTGTTGACCTTGGGCAACGTTTCTACTGCCCGATCTGGCAGCAGTCTTGTCTGCCGGAGGACTCGTACACCATCAGGGAGACGATGATGCATTCGAACGGTACGCACAACGCAGCGGGGGCCAACCCGCGTGCGAGCAGGAAATGGAGAGGGACCGGTATCGCTGCTTCAGCGGTTGTACTCCTGTCCACTCTCGGTCCACCACCCGCCGGGGCTGCCATCCAGCCGGCGGCAATACTTCCGGCAGCTGTTGCCACTGGCCCGCAGGGAAGCGTGGGGCCGGTCAACCCGGAGACCGGCTACCCATACTGGTATGGCGACAACAACGGTCTGAAACTAGAGCTGTGCCTCGACGAGGCGACGGTTTGCCCGGTCGTCGGAGAGGCCTATGACCCCTCCCTCCCACCTTCGATCCCCGGCAACTTTCCGGAGGAGTCATTCTGGTGGTCGGCTGAAGCCGCACTGGCGCTGCCCGGCGGGGAAGAGGCCCGCCTCATCATGGCCACGGAAGCTGCATTCGGCGGTGCCGGCGACGTTGCTCAGGGCCAGCAGAACGCGTTCGCCCGTATGCGCATCCGTTTCGATGGAGCGCAAGCGAACGCCACCTACACGGCAACCACGCCGTATGGTGTCTTCGAGGTCACGGCAGATGATCGTGGGCGGGTTCGCTTCACGGAGGACCTGGGCTGCCTACAGCAGCCCTGCGACTGGACTGAGCCGCTCGACGGAAAGATCGGCCCGTTCCTCACCTGGGACAACACCTTGCCCGCAGCCCCCGCCGGATCCATCGGCGACCCGAACGTCGAGCACACCGTAACCGGTAGCCCCTTCAACACTAACTATTTCAGCCTCCAAGGGCCTGGCCTCGCACGGGTCCAGACGGACCTCTTCGCAGTGCAGGGCAAGATCGCTACAGTACGGGCGAACGTAGACAAGCCCGGTGGCACCTACAAGGAAGCCACGACCGTAAACATCCAGGCCTCCTTCCCGGATGAAGCAAAGATTGTCTACACGACTGACGGCTCTGTGCCGGCGGTAGCCGAGGACGGTTCGGTCAGCAACGGGGTACTTTGGGAGCCAACAGTTGGCGACGCCGACGTCGCACCGGTAAGGCTCGCTACACCGGGAACTACCGTTCTGAACTACATGGCGGTCAGCATGGCGGATCCGGCACAGCGCACTGCCGTCCAGAGCGAAACCTACAACCTGGATGCCACCAGCCCGTGGATCGATGCTTCTCCGGACGCCGCGCTCCCATCCCACGCCGGGCCTCAGCAGGTCACGCTGACGGGAACGGCTGCGACCGGAACGGCAAGGGTCTACTACACTCTCGACGGTTCTGATCCGACATTCACATCAGGCGGCGCAACGGGCACCACAAGCGAGTACACAGGTACACCGATCCCAGTGGGGCATACGACAACGATTCGGGCCGTCGCCGTCGATATCACCGGCAGGGCGGGCGAGATCCGGGACTTCCGCTACGTCATTCATAACCTGAAGGCACTCGGCCCTGTTTCTACGGCTCCTGACAGCCACGGTTATCCCGCCTGGATCGAGGACAACGACGGCGTCCAGCTGGACCTGTGCCTGAACGACCCGCTGTGCCCCATCATCGAGGAGCTTCCGTTCCCCCTGGATCCGATGGAGTTCCCACGGAACTTCCCTGGTGAGTCTTTCTGGTGGGCCGCTGAAGCGTTCCTCCCGGTCGATGGCGAAGAAGTCCGCCTGACGCTCGCGCTCGAAGCTGCGTTCACGGGCGAGGGAGCTGCTGCCGGAGACGAAGTAGCTTTCGGTCGCATTCGGGTCCGCGGCGACGAGGTCTTCGAGATCGGTTCCACCTACGAGGTCACCCATCCCTACGGATCGTTCCAGGTTGTCGCCGATGATACGGGCAGCCTCCGCTACACGGAGGACCTTGGCAGCATGAACGGTGATGGTGTCTTCGAACCGTTGCTCGAATCGAAGATCGGCCCGTTCCTGCAGTGGACTGAGGGTGCTCCTGCCGGCTACCTCGGTGATGGGTCAACCCCGCATGCGGTTACGGGTAGCCCCTACAACACCAACTACTTCGAGATCCGCCAGGTCCTGAACAGCCTGGGCGAACCGGTCAACAGAAGCCTGGGATCAACGAGTGACTTCGTTGTCCAGGGCCGCACAGTCGGCGCAACGCCTCCGGAAGCCCCGACGGCTGCTGCAAGCATCCAGGGCGGCACCTTCAATGCACCGCAAACGGTGGCATTGACGTCCAGTCCGGCGGGCCTGCCGATCTTCTTCACCACGGACGGCACGGACCCCGAGCCCGACGGCGTTCAGTACACCGAACCCATCGCCATCACGGCGGACACGGTCCTGAAGTTCATGGCAGTGAACCAGGGTGTACCATCACCGATCGTCACGGAAACGTACACCATCGACACCGTGGCGCCGGAGCTGACCACCACCACCCCGGGTGGCACCTTCACTGCAGCCACGACGGCGACGCTTGCCGCCACCGAGGGTGCGGCCATCCGCTTCACCACTGACGGTTCCCAACCCACCCTGACCAGTACCCTCTACACCGGGCCCATCACCATCGCTCAAACGACGACGCTTCGGGCGATCGCAGTGGACGCCGCGGGCAATGTGAGCCAGCTCGGAGAATGGGTGTTCACAGTCAATATCCCCGCCGGCATCCAGGGCCACGACTTCTCCGGTGACGGAAAGGCGGATGTGCTGGCCAGGAGTACGGACGGCAAGCTATGGCTGTACCCGGGCAATGGCTCCGCAGGTGGCTGGCAACCTCGCGTGGAGGTTGGGACCGGCTGGAACTCCATGACAGCGATCCTCGCGCCTGGAGACTTCAACGGCGACAAGAAGGCTGATGTCCTGGCTCGTGACACGAACGGGAACCTGTGGTTGTACCCGGGGAACGGCGCCGGTAAGTGGTTGCCGCGAGTTGCGGTTGGTTCGGGCTGGAACTCGATGACCAGCATTGTGGGTCCGGGGGACTTCAACGGTGATCAGAAGGTGGATGTCCTGGCTCGTGACAGGAACGGGAATCTGTGGTTGTACCCGGGGAACGGCGCCGGTAAGTGGTTGCCGCGAGTTGCGGTTGGTTCGGGCTGGAACTCGATGACCAGCATTGTGGGTCCGGGCGACTTCAACGGTGATCAGAAGGTGGATGTCCTGGCTCGTGACACGAACGGGAACCTGTGGCTGTACCCGGGGAACGGCGCCGGTAAGTGGTTGCCGCGAGTTGCGGTTGGTACCGGTTGGAACTCGATGACCAGCATCGTCGGTCCGGGTGACTTCAACGGTGACGGCAACGTCGATGTCCTGGCCCGAGACGGCAGGGGCGGCCTGTGGCTCTACCCCGGAAACGGTAAGGGCGGCTGGCTGACGAGGAGTCAGATCGGCTCAGGTTGGGGTGGCATGACCAGCATCTTCTAACCAAGGCGGGCATCCCCTGCCCGCTGGAGATCACTGGAGAGGCCTCCCGTGCACACCGGCACGGGAGGCCTCTCCGCGTGTCAGCGGCCAGGTGTTCGCCATGGGCGTCTACAGGACAACCGCCCACCGACCGGTTCTGCTGGGTGTCGGACGTTTCCGCCAATGCGTCGCCAGGGCGGCACTGCGCGCCTGGAACCGCGCGGCACCATTCGGGGCACCGCTGTCGCTCCCGCAGAGCCGTCGCTCACGCAGAGCCGTCGCTCACGCAGAGTTGTCGCTCCCGCAGGGGCGCGACCGTCACTGATGTTTCTTGCACCGGCAGGCACCAAATGGGCAGGCTCCTCAAGCGCATCTGAGAAGGAGCGAACCTGTTAGTGGGAGGTACCTTCCCCTGCCGGCGCTGCAGCACCCCGTCTAAAGACCTCAGGCGGCCTTCCCCCTGTCGGGAAAGGCCGCCTGCAAGGCTGGCTGGTGAAAGGTTGTGGCCTATTCACCGTCCCAGAAAGCCGGAGCGGCCTTCATGGGGTCATTGAGGTCAACGTCGCCGGGCTTCAAGCCGACGCTGAACTGGGTCATCATGTCGTGATCCTCATGAGGCAGGTTGTGGCAGTGAATCATGTACTTGCCCCGATGCGGACCGAACTTCATGAGCAGGCGGACCGTTTCTCCCTCGCCGACGTAGACCACATCCTTTGGTCCCATTTCGTAGGAGAACGGAGCCCGGCCGTTGCGGCTCAGGATCTGGAAGTCGACCAGGTGGATGTGGATAGGGTGGAACCAGCCGCCGGAGCTGTTTTCAAACTCCCAGATCTCCTGTGCACCGAGGTCTGGATCTGCGCACACGCGGCGGTACCCGCTGGCGATGATGTCGGCCCAGGAGTCCTCACCGATGACCCAGACACTATCGTTGCGCTTCACCTCGAACTTCCGGACGCGGGTGTCACGGGTCGGACGGAGATCCATCACCTCGTGGTTGGCCAGCGTCTGCGGGATCGTATTCCAGGTGTGATCCGTAGTGTCCACGGGTTGGTCGGTCACATCGAAAGCCATGATCCGGTCGGTAAAGTCGTAGTCCACGTTGTTCTTGTTCGAGAGATTGCGCAGTTCCACCCGCTGACCAGGCTGATATGCGGAGAAGTCGACGAGTATCTCGTAGCGCTCTGCGCCGGCATGACGCCAGGACTCAACCGACTGGGTCTTGGGCATGAGGCCCCCGTCGGTCGCCACGATATGAACGGGCTCGCCGGTGCTCAGAGTCGGGCGGAATGAACGGGAGATCGACGCATTGAGGATACGGAAGCGGTATACGCGGCGTTGCACCTTCATCACCGGCCACGGCTTGCCGTTGACGAGGATCACGTCGCCCCACAACCCGGAGTGCGAGTTGTCGTCGTAGGCGAGGCTTCCATCGGCAGCGAACATCGCGTCAGAGAACGTCAGTGGGACGTCGAACTCGTTCTGCGGCAGCAGCTCCCGCTCAGCAGGGTCATGCATGCAGAACTGCGCTGAGAGTCCCGAGTAGGCGTTTTCCGCGGTGTGGTGCACGTTGTGGTCGTGGTACCAAAGCGTTCGGGCGGACTGGAAGTTGGGGTACTCGTAATTCTTCGCGAACCCCGGGGGAGTGACGTCGCTGGCATAGCCGTCGAATTGGGGGAGCGAGGCCGAACCATGCAGGTGTGTCGAGGTGGAAAGCGTGTGACCGTGCAGCGGGTGCGTCTGGGGCAACTGGTTCCGGATCTTGAGCACGGCCCGCGTCCCCTGAAGGAGGTCGATCGTGGGGCCGGGGAAGATTCCGTTGTAGCCAAGAATCGGCGTCGTCAGGCGCGGCAGGATTTTTGCGGTGCCTGCCTTCTGCGTGACGCTGTAGTAATGGACCTTGGCGCCGTCCGGTGCGCGCCCAACCGCGTACGGCTCCAGGATAGGCGGGACCGTAAGAGGTGTCCTGTACGGCAGCGGCATATCGACGTCGGCGAGCTTGCTGGCCGACTTGGCGCTGATGGAACTGAAGGGGACAGCAAGCGCCCCTGCGCCAATTACCCCAAGTCCCCCCATGGTGAGGACCTGTCGCCGAGATACAGACATCGGTCTTCCTTTCTTAGGATGTATCGAAAGGATGTACTTCGGTGCTTGGAGAAAACTAGGGCTGCACCCTGCCACACGGCGCACAGCCACGGGGGGTGCGGGCCAACCAGGCACTAATCTTGGATCAGACCCCACCCAGAACTTCGGAACGGACCTTACATGCGCGTTCATATCGCAACCGACCATGCCGGCATGGAACTCAGTGCACATCTCGTTGAGCACCTGAGCGCCAGGGGATTCGAGATGGTCGACCATGGCCCGTCTGTGTACGACGCCGAGGACGACTACCCCTCGTTCTGCATCAACGCCGCGGTGGCAGTAGTTGACGACCAGCTTTCCGGCGTCGAAGCCCTCGGGATAGTGCTGGGCGGTTCCGGGAACGGCGAACAGATCGCGGCAAACAAGGTCCGTGGCGTGCGCGCAGCGCTGGCCTGGAATCTGGACACCGCACGGCTTGCGCGGCAGCACAACGACGCGAACATCGTGGCGCTCGGCGGTCGGCAGCACTCGTTGGAGGAAGCCACCTCCATTGTTGAAGCGTTCCTTGCAGAGCCGTTCAGTGGTGCCGAACGCCACGTGCGCCGAATCAGCAAGATCGCCGTGTACGAGACCACCGGGGAGATACTGCCGTAGTGCCCGAAGGTCACTCAATACATCGGCTTGCGCGGCAGTTCACGTCCGTGTTCACCGGTGAGCGGCTGCAGGTGAGCAGCCCGCAGGGTCGGTTCTCCGCCGGAGCGGAGCGCCTGAACGGAGCTGTCCTGACCGGCGCCCGGGCGCACGGCAAACAGTTGTTTCTCGAGTTCGACAACGACCTGGTGCTGCGCGTCCACCTGGGGTTGTACGGAGCGTGGAGCTTCGGTGGAGACAGCGAGTTTCGAGGGGCCTCCAGCATCGGCGCCCCACGCCGGGTGGGAGAGCGGGAGACCGCCGACGACGACGGCGCAGCCTCCTACGCCGGCCCGCCGCCCCCGGTGGGAGCTGTACGGGTTCGCCTGGTGTCCGAACATGGCTGGGCGGACCTGCGCGGTCCCACTGCGTGCGAGCTGATCACCGGCGCCGAACGCGACGCCCTCATTGGGAAGCTCGGACCTGATCCGCTTGATCCGGATTCCGATCCTGCCGAGTTCGTCGAGCGGGTGCGGCGTACCCGGACGGCGGTGGGTCTCTCACTCATGAATCAGAGCGTCATCGCGGGTGTCGGCAATGTCTACCGCGCTGAGGTGCTGTTCCGGCACCGGTTGCATCCCTGGCTGCAAGGTGTTGCGTTAGCCGAAGGCGACGTGCTGGCGCTGTGGGACGACCTCGTCCATCTTATGAACGACGGAGTCCGTGCGGGTCGGATTATTACGACGAAGCCGGAACACCGGTCAGTCGAACATTTGGAGGCCTCGGAGGTTCGGACGGAGGACGCACACTACGTCTATAAGCGAACGGGCCTGGAATGCCGGATCTGTGCTACGCAGGTGGCGATGGCCGAGATGGGAGCGCGGAAGCTCTACTGGTGCCCACAGTGCCAGGCACGCTGAATCCGCTGCCGTTGCTTGAAAACTAGAATGGACCAGGCGCTCGATGCGCCTGAGCCATCAGGGGAGTGGAGGGGATGACGGGAATCGAACCCGCGTAATCAGTTTGGAAGACTGAGGCTTTACCATTAAGCTACATCCCCGGAACCGGCTGTCTTTCAGACTCGCGAACACGTTGACTCTCCGCGATGGGCTGGAACGCATATAACTACATCACAGGGCCGCCCAATTCTCAAAATGTGCAACGATGCCGTTTCTTTCGTAGACTTGCCTCTGCACTAACGGGGTGTAGCTCAGCTTGGAAGAGCGCCTGCTTTGGGAGCAGGAAGTCGCAGGTTCAAATCCTGTCACCCCGACTCTGTGTTGAACGGTGCAGAACTCTGCATCAAGCGGTGCAGAAGCGATCCTTTGCCGGATCCGTATACCCGGTGCAGAACCGATCCCTATCATTCAGGAGTACTAGGCTGTGAAGAGCGCTGTCGAAAACCTCACTCCCACGCGAGTGAAGCTCAACGTGGAGGTCCCTTTCGAGGAACTCAAGCCGAACATCGAAGCTGCCTACAAGACCATCGCAAGCCAGGTGCAGGTTCCGGGTTTCCGCAAGGGCAAGGTCCCCAACAAGTTGATCGACCAGCGCGTCGGCCGCGGTTACGTCATCGAGACCGCGATCAACGATGGGCTGAACGGTTTTTACCAGAGCGCCGTTCAGGAGACGAAGATCCGTCCCTTGAGCCGGCCCGAGGTTGAGATCACTGAGGTTCCGGATCCGTCCGCGCAGGACGGCCAGCTTCTCTTCACCGTCGAACTGGACGTCCGTCCGGAGATCGAGCTTCCCGAATATTCCGGCCTGGAGGTAACGGTTGAGGCTGCCAAAGCGTCCGATGAGGACGTTGTGAAGGCACTCGACGAACTTCGCGGCCGTTTCGGCACCCTGAAGGAAGTGGACCGTCCGTCGACTGACGGTGACTTCCTCACCCTTGACCTGACTGCGAAGATCGACGGCGAGGAAGTGGATTCCGCTGCCGACATCTCCTACCAGGTTGGTTCCGGCACCATGCTCGAGGGCATGGACGAAGCAGTCACCGGCCTGAGCGCGGAGGAATCCTCGACCTTTGAGACCACCCTCGCCGGTGGTGAGCACACCGGCAAGGCTGCAGAGGTAACCGTCGTCGTGAAGGCAGTGAAGGAGCGCGAGCTCCCTGACGCCAATGATGACTTCGCCCAGCTGGCCAGCGAATTCGACACCATCGATGAGCTGCGCGCCGACCTGGCGAAGCGATCCGCCGAGGACAAGCTCGTCGAGCAGGGCGTCGAGGCCCGCGACAAGGTCCTGGAGAAGCTCCTCGAGCTCGTCGAGGTTCCGGTGCCGGAATCCGTTGTTGAGGAGCAGCTCGAGCAGCACTTCAACTCCGAGAGCAGCCACTCGGCCGGAGCTGACCACGACACGGAAGAGCACCGCGCTGAAATCCGTGAGAACACCCAGCAGGCCTTCCGCAATGAGATCGTCCTTGATGCTGTTGCTGAAAAGGAAGAAATCGGCGTCAGCCAGAACGAGCTGATCGACTACATCGTCACTTCAGCCAGCCAGTACGGCATGGATCCGAACCAGTTCGCCCAGATGCTGGATCAAAGTGGTCAGGTTCCGATGATCGTCGGCGAAGTACGCCGCCGCAAGGCTCTTGCCAAGGTGCTGGAGCTCGCTGTTGTGACTGACACGAATGGCGAGACTGTGGATCTGTCCGACTTCGTGCGTCCGGCAGGGGAAGCCGATCAGGCTGGGGGAGAAGGCGCACCGGTCGAGGATGCAGCTGCTGAAACGTCCGGCGCAAGTGCCGTCGATTCCGATGCCCCCGTCGAGGACACCGATGGTGCGAACGCAGAGCCTACCAAGGCCTAGTCTTCCAACGCTTCATCAGATGCCGTCAGCCCCGTGCTGGCGGCATCTGCCGTTAAGGGATCCGCCTCCTAACGCCGTCAGCGAACAGTTGAGGGCGCGGGAGCAAAACATCAACCAAACAGGTTAGTGTCCAGTGAGAGAAAAACCTGAGTGAGAGGTCAATCAGCAATGGCACCCGAATACACCACACCGACCATGGCAACCGTTGATCCTGCCAGCCGTGACGACTACATCTACAACCGTCTCTTGCGGGAGCGCATCATCTGGCTCGGCTCAGAGGTGCGGGATGAGAATGCGAACGCCATCTGCTCGCAGCTGCTCCTGCTCTCCGCAGAGGATCCCGAGAAGGACATCTTCCTCTACATCAACTCGCCCGGCGGGTCCGTCACCGCGGGTATGGCTATCTACGACACCATGCAGTTCATACCGAACGACGTGGTCACCGTCGCTACCGGGCTCGCGGCGTCCATGGGGCAGTTCCTGCTGTCGTCCGGAACCAAGGGGAAGCGTTACGCCACCCCGCACGCACGCATCCTGATGCACCAGCCCTCCGGCGGAATCGGCGGTACCGCTTCGGACATCAAGATCCAGGCGGAACTGATCCTGCACATGAAGCGGGTCATGGCCGAACTGACGGCGGAGCAGACCGGACAGTCTGTGGAGACCATCCTCAAGGACAACGACCGCGACAAGTGGTTCACCGCGCAGGAGGCCCTCGAGTACGGGTTCTTCGACAAGATTTCCGCTCATGCGGGTTCCGTCTCCGGCGGCGGCGGAACAAACCGCGACTGACCCGTACAGCCCACTTTCACTGACCTGCCACACAGGAGGCACCATGAATCACGATTTCTCTGCCGCGGCCGGCGGCCGGGCCCCCCAGCTGCCGAGCAACCGCTACGTCCTTCCCCAGTTCGAGGAGCGCACGCCCTACGGTTTCAAGCGCCAGGATCCGTACACCAAACTCTTCGAGGACCGCATCATCTTCCTGGGCGTCCAGGTCGACGACGCCTCCGCAGATGACGTCATGGCGCAGCTGCTTGTCCTTGAATCGACCGACCCGGAGCGGGACATCACGCTGTACATCAACTCCCCGGGCGGCTCCTTCACGGCCATGACTGCAATCTACGACACCATGCAGTTCATCCGTCCCGAGATCCAGACAGTCTGCCTGGGCCAGGCTGCGAGTGCGGCGGCCGTACTGCTTGCTGCCGGAGCGCCCGGCAAGCGGCTGGCGCTGCCCAACGCCCGTGTGCTGATCCACCAGCCGGCGCTTGGCGGCGGCCAGGGCGGTCAGGCCTCGGACCTTGAGATTCAGGCTAACGAGGTTATGCGTATGCGCGCCTGGCTCGAGGATACGCTGGCGCTGCACAGCGGGAAGACTTCCGAGCAGGTCAACGTTGACATTGAGCGGGACAAGATTCTGACCGCGGAGGATGCCAAGGCCTATGGCCTTGTCGATGAGGTGCTGACCTCACGCAAGATCACCCCGCCGAAGATCAACAAGCCGTAGCGGGTTGTGTAGCGCCCGTGGTGTTCGGTAATAGAGGAAGACCACGGGCGCTATATTGCTGATTCGGGCCACCAAGTGGCCTAGAGTGGAACTTAGTCGACGCATGGAGACCGTCCCATCAGACATCAGTTGGTAGCGGCCGAAGACTTCGGCGGAACACACCAGTACCACGTAAGGGGACTGACACATGGCTCGCATTGGTGAGAGCACCGATCTACTCAAGTGCTCTTTCTGTGGCAAAAGCCAGAAGCAGGTCCGAAAGCTCATTGCGGGCCCGGGCGTCTACATCTGTGACGAATGCATTGAACTGTGCAACGAAATCATCGAGGAAGAGCTCTCTGAAGTAGCCGACCTCGGTACCTTCGAGCTGCCGAAGCCGCGCGAAATCTTTGATTTCCTGCAGGAGTACGTAATTGGCCAGGAGCCGGCCAAGCGTTCACTGGCAGTCGCCGTCTATAACCATTACAAGCGCATCCAGTCCGGACATACGCCCCGCGCATCCGCCAATCTCTCAGACGCTTCGCCGGCCGAAGATGTGGAGATCGCAAAGTCCAACATCCTGCTGATCGGACCCACGGGTTGCGGCAAGACGTACCTCGCCCAAACCCTGGCCCGACGCCTCAACGTGCCTTTCGCGGTCGCCGACGCAACTGCCCTCACGGAGGCCGGTTACGTCGGCGAGGATGTCGAGAACATCCTTCTCAAGCTCATCCAGGCCGCAGACTATGACGTCAAGAAGGCCGAGCAGGGAATCATCTACATCGATGAGATCGACAAGATCTCCCGCAAGAGCGAGAACCCTTCCATTACGCGGGACGTATCCGGTGAGGGCGTTCAGCAGGCTCTGCTCAAGATCCTCGAAGGCACAGTCGCCTCAGTGCCGCCGCAGGGCGGACGCAAGCACCCCCACCAGGAATTCATCCAGATCGACACCACAAACGTTCTCTTCATCGTGGCGGGGGCCTTCGCTGGACTGGAAGAGATCATCGGGTCGCGGGCAGGACGCAAGGGTATCGGCTTCGGCGCACCGTTGAGCTCGTTGAAGAACGAAGAAGCAAGTTACGGTGACGTCATGCCCGAGGACCTGCTGAAGTTCGGACTGATCCCGGAATTCATTGGACGCCTTCCGGTAATCACCACGGTGACCCACCTTGACCGTCCGGCCCTGATGCAGATCCTCACCGAACCGAAGAACGCGCTGATCAAGCAGTACCAGAAGATGTTCGCCCTGGACGGCGTTGAACTGGTCTTCGAGCCACAGGCCCTCGAAGCGATCGCTGATCAAGCCCTGGAGCGGGGAACAGGCGCACGTGGCCTCCGTGCCATCATGGAGGAAGTACTGCTTCCCGTGATGTTCGACCTTCCCAGTCGTGAGGACATTGCCACAGTTGTCATCAGCGCTGCCGTGGTCGACAAGTCCGCCGAGCCGACCCTTATTTCGCACGACGTCGTCGCCAAGCGGCGCAACAAGTCCGCCTAGTCGCGACTAGCCAGGACGGCACTCGCCGCGGGAATACCGGCCGCCGGGGTCAGGTTGGCAGGGTAGGAGGGCGCGTCATCGTGACCGCCCGTTCACCCTCATTCCAATCAACCAAGGAGTTCTGTTCATGACTGCTGCTACCGACACTGCGAAGAAGGCCGACTTCTGGTTCGACCCGGTCTGCCCGTTCGCGTGGATTACCTCCCGCTGGATGGGCGAGGTCGAGAAGGTCCGCAGCGTTTCGGTCGATTGGCATGTGATGAGCCTGTCCGTTCTCAATGAAGGTCGAGATCTGCCGGAGGATTACAAGGCAGGCATGAAAGAGGCGTGGGCTCCCGTCCGCGTAATCATCGCGGCGTCCGAACTGCACGGCCCCGACAACATCAAGAAGCTCTACGACGCCATGGGCCGCCGAATTCATGCTGGCGGCAACAAGGACTATGAGGTCGTCATCCGCGAAGCGCTGGAAGAAACGGGGCTTCCTGCCTCGTTGGCGCAGTATGCGACCACCGATGAATTCGACTCGCAGCTGCGGGCGTCCCACCAAGAGGGGATCGACAAGGTAGGAGACGAAGTCGGCACTCCGGTCGTGGCCTTCGACGGCACCGCATTCTTCGGTCCTGTGCTGACGCGCATCCCCCGGGGAGAAGAAGCCGGTCGGATCTTTGACGGCGCTGTGATGATGGCCGGTTTCCCTGAATTTTTCGAGCTGAAGCGCTCCCGCACCTCCAGCCCCAGCTTCGACTAGACCGGGCTGGAGCCAAATTGCACGGATAACAGCGAAACCCCTCCGGTAACAACCGGAGGGGTTTCGCTGTTATCAGCTGAAGCGCGGGTCAGGAAGGCTGTGCCGGTGGTTCTGCGGGAGCCAGGCGGACGTCGCTCACCGATAGGTCGCCTTGGTGCACACGCAGTTCAAGGTCGGCCGCGTTGCCCGCCGCGCTGAGATCGGAGCGCGCGGCTTCAAGCCGGCGTACCTGCGCCTCAGAGCCGCTGATGACAGCGGAGAGTACCTCGGTACGCTGTTTGACCTTCGCTTCCGACTTCGCCTTGCGAAGCCCACCGAGTGCAGCACCGACGGTCGCGAGCATGCCGGTGTCCGCGTCCAGGGCCGTTGCGGTGAGAGCGCCGGAAGCGGGCCATGCCGCACGGTGCACCGACCCGTGACGCCACCAGCTCCAGACCTCCTCCGTTGCGAAGGGCAGGATGGGGGCGAAGAGCCGCAGCAGGCGGTCAAGAGTAGTGGCCAATGCAGCGAGAACTGATGCCTTCTCCGCCTCACCTGCGCTTCCGTACGCGCGGTCCTTGACAAGTTCCACGTAATCGTCCGTGAACGACCAGAAGAACGTCTCGGTCAGCTGCAGGGCTCGCGCGTAATCGTACTTTTCGAATGATGCGGTGGCCTGCTGCACCACCTCGTCCAGCGACGCCAGCAGGGAACGGTCAAGCGGGTTGGTGACCGCCGCAGCATCCTCGCCGACGATGTCGGCCTCCGTCGCGCCGAGGTTGAGCACGAACTTTGAGGCGTTGAGCAGCTTGATAGCCAGCCGGCGGCCGATCTTCATCTGTGCAATTTCATACGCCGTGTCCGCTCCGAGCTTGGCGGATGCTGCCCAGTAACGCACCGCATCGGAACCGAACTGGTCGAGGGCGTCGGTGGGCACCACGACGTTGCCCTTGGACTTCGACATCTTTTTGCGGTCCGGGTCCAGGATCCAGCCGGAGATTGCGGCGTGCTTCCACGGCGCCGAATCCAGCAGGGAATCTGCGCGCACGACTGACGAAAACATCCAGGTCCGGATGATGTCGTGCCCCTGCGGACGCAGGTCGAAGGGGTACACCTTGCCGAAGAGATCCTCGTCCCGCGACCAGCCGCCGATGATCTGCGGCGAAAGCGACGACGTCGCCCAGGTGTCCAGGACATCCGGGTCGCCCATGAAACCACCCGGTTGGTCGCGCTGGGACTCGTCGAAGCCCGGTGCCGGTTCGGCCGCGGGATCCACGGGAAGCATGTCATCGGACGGAAGGATCGGGTTCCCGTAGTCCGGTGTCCCGGCCTCGTCGAGCGCGTACCAGACGGGGAAAGGCACGCCGAAGAACCGCTGGCGCGAGATCAGCCAGTCACCGTTGAGGCCCTCGATCCAGTTCTCGAAACGGCTGCGCATGAAGGAGGGGTGGAAATCGATCTCGCGTCCGCGGGCAATAAGCCCTTCCCGGCGATCCGCGTCCCTTCCGCCGTTGCGGATGTACCACTGGCGGCTGGTGACCACTTCGAGCGGCTTGTCGCCCTTTTCGAAGAAATTCACCGGGTGGGTGATCTTCTTCGGCTCGCCGTCCAGCAGACCGGCCTCAGCAAGCATGTCAGCCACGGCCTCTTTCGCCGAGAAAACTGTCTTGCCGGCGATGCGCGCGTAGTTGTCCCGGCCCGCCGTCGTCGTAATCCAATCCGGTGTTTCCGCCAGGATGCGGCCGTCGCGGCCGACGATTGCCCGCGTGGGCAGCTCGAGTTCCCGCCACCAGGTCACGTCCGTGAGGTCGCCGAAGGTACAGACCATCGCGATGCCGGCGCCCTTCTCCGGCTTGGCGAGGGGATGCGCCTTGACCTCGACCTCGACGCCGAACAGGGGGGAGGTGACGGTCTTGCCGAAGTAGGGCTGGTACCGCTCGTCGTCAGGATGAGCCACAAGGGCGACGCAGGCAGCGAGAAGTTCCGGGCGGGTGGTCTCGATGTGGATCAGCGTGCCGTCCACGGCCTCGAATGGATAGCGGTAGTAGGCACCCGGAACCTCGCGGTCCTCAAGCTCGGCCTGGGCTACGGCGGTGCGGAAGGTCACGTCCCATAGCGTGGGTGCTTCCGCGAGGTAGGCATCGCCCTGCTTGAGGTTCGCCAGGAAGGCCCGCTGCGATACCGCACGCGAGGTCGAGTCGATAGTGCGGTACGTCAGGCTCCAGTCCACGGACAGGCCGAGGGACTGGAATAGGTGCTCGAACACCTTCTCGTCCTCAACCGCAAGCTCCTCGCACAGTTCGATGAAGTTCCGGCGGGAAACGACGTCGAAGTCGCGCTGATTCTTTGCGGGCTGCGCGGGAGGCCGGTAACCGGCGTTGTATGGCACGGACGGGTCACAGCGCACGCCGTAGTAATTCTGTACGCGGCGCTCGGTGGGCAGGCCGTTGTCGTCCCAGCCCATGGGGTAGAAGACGTTCTTGCCGGTCATGCGCTGGTAGCGGGCGATCACGTCCGTCTGGGTGTAGGAGAAAACGTGACCAACGTGCAGCGAACCGGACGCGGTGGGAGGCGGGGTGTCAATGGAGTAGACATCCCCGCGCGTGGTCTCCGGATTGAAGGTGTACGTTCCTTCGGCGCGCCAGCGCTCATTCAGTGCGGCTTCAAGCCCTTCAAGGGCGGGCTTGTCGGGAACGTTGATGGGGGCGGGTGTGGGCGTGTCTGTACCCTCGTGTGTGTGTGCCATGAATCGATTGTTTCACGCTGGCTGTCCCGACCTGCGACGGGTGCATCCGGTGGGCTAGTTTGAGGTCATGACTTCGGCACAGAACAGGGCAGCAGTTGTAACAGGAGCGAGCTCGGGAATCGGCGAGGCCACCGTTCGGCGCCTGGCCGCGGACGGCTGGAAGGTTTGGGCCGTGGCCCGCCGGCAGGACCGGTTGGCCCGCCTGGCAGAGGAAACAGGCGCGCTTCCCGTGGCACTCGACATCACCGACGACGACGGCGTTGCCCGCCTGGTGGGCGAAGTCACCGAAGGCGGCGGCATCGACACCCTCATCAACATCGCCGGCGGCGCCCGTGGGACCGACTGGGTCGCGGACGCGCGAACCGAGGACTGGGAATGGATGTACGAGGCAAACGTTCTCGGCACCATGAAGCTGGTCCGCGCATTCCTGCCGATGCTGAGGGAGAACAAGAACGGCACGGTGCTGAACCTGACCTCGACCGCGGCACTGGTTGCCTATGAAGGCGGCGCCGGTTACAACGCCGCCAAGGCAGCCCAGCACGCGCTGACCCAGGCGCTGCGCCTCGAGGAGGTGGAACACAATGTCCGGGTGGTCGAGATCCTGCCGGGCATGGTCCATACCGAGGAGTTCTCCCTGAGACGGTTGGGAGACGAAGCTGCGGCGGAGAAGGTGTACGCGGGTGTCGAGAAGCCGCTCTCGGCCGAAGATGTGGCCGATGTTGTGTCCTACGCCGTTTCCGTTCCCCATCACGTGAACCTGGATCAGATCGTTGTGCGCCCGTTGGCCCAGGCGGCGGCACACAAGGTGATCCGCACGGGCTGAACGCGCTCCTTATGGAGCTGACCTGGGTGATCCCCGGCGTCGTTCGCCCTATCCGGAGCCGGCGGGCTAGAATTGGGGCAACAGCGCAGACCCGGCCATCACCGGTGAGCTTCCGGAAGAACGTTCGCAGCGGCGGATCAGTAGAACCGGACGGGTAAGCCCGTCACAGCAGACATGAAGCGGCCAGTACCGGCCCTTCCGTATTCGGGAGGCGGGTGCGGGCAAGCGAGGTGGTACCGCGGATTCGCGGCCGGAGCCAAGGCGCCGGCGTGATGTTCGTCCTTGCAGAAAGACCGCCCCTGCCCGCCGAATATCCGCAGCTTCAGGACACACCACATGTCACAGATCTATCCCAAGGCCTCCGCCGCTGATCCGGCGGTTTCCGGCTCCGCTTCGCCCCGGTTCCCAGAGCTCGAGGAACGGGTCCTCACCTACTGGGACGAGGACGGCACCTTTCAGGCGTCGATCGACCAGCGCGACGCCGGTGAGAACGGAACGAACGAGTTCGTCTTCTACGACGGTCCGCCCTTCGCCAACGGCCTGCCGCACTACGGACACCTGCTGACCGGATACGCCAAGGACCTCGTCGGGCGATACCAGACCCAGCGCGGCCGTCGCGTTGAGCGCCGCTTCGGGTGGGACACCCACGGACTGCCCGCCGAACTCGAGGCGATGAAGCAGCTCGGGATGAGCGACAAGAAGCAGATCGAAGCCATGGGTATCGACAAGTTCAATGACGCCTGTCGTGCCTCTGTGATGAAGTACGCGGGGGAGTGGCGTGACTATGTCACCCGCCAGGCGCGCTGGGTGGACTTCGAGAACGACTACAAGACCCTCAACGTCGAATACATGGAGTCGGTGCTCTGGGCCTTCAAGACCCTGCACGCCAAAGGCCTGACGTACAACGGCTACCGGGTGCTGCCGTACTGCTGGAAGGACGAGACGCCGCTCTCCAACCATGAGCTGCGCATGGACGACGACGTCTACCAGGACCGCCAGGACCAGACCGTCACGGTGACCTTCCCGATTCTCGCCGGTGATTCACCGTTGTCACAGGAGCTTGCCGGAGTCGAGGCGCTCGCCTGGACCACCACACCGTGGACCCTGCCCACCAACGCTGCCCTCGCCGTCGGGCCTGACATCCATTACGCGCTGCTGCCCGGGGCCGGTGACCTCGCCGGGCGCCGCTTCCTGATCGCGGAGGAGCTGCTGTCCGGTTACGCGAAGGACTTCGGCTACCCGTCTGCTGAGGACGCGCGCGCCGCCGTCACGGGCACACACCGCGGCACCGAACTCGGAGGCCTCGAGTACGAGCCGCTTTGGAGTTACCTCACCGATCCTGAACGCGGCGGCTACCGCAACGCCTTCCGGTTCCTGGTGGCTGACTACGTCACGACGACGGACGGAACCGGAATCGTGCACCAGTCGCCGGCCTACGGCGAAGAGGACCAAAAAATCTGTGAGGACGCCGGTATCCAGGTGATCCTCTCCGTGGACGAGGGCGCCCGTTTCCTGCGGATGTTCGAGAACGGACCCCTGGCGGACATCGTCGGAGTCCAGGTCTTCGACGCCAACAAGACCATCACCCGCGTGCTGCGTGACGGCGGCCGGCTGATGCGCCAGGCCAGTTACGTGCACAGCTACCCGCATTGCTGGCGCTGCCGCAACCCGTTGATCTACCGGGCGGTATCCTCCTGGTTCGTCGAGGTGACGAAGATCAAGGACCGCATGGTCGAGCTGAACCAGCAGATCAACTGGATCCCGGACAATGTGAAGGACGGGCAGTTCGGCAAATGGCTTGAGAACGCGCGCGACTGGTCGATCAGCCGCAACCGTTACTGGGGCAGCCCCATACCCGTGTGGGTGTCGGATGATCCGAACTACCCCCGCACCGACGTGTACGGCTCCCTCGCTGAGATCGAGAGGGACTTTGGACGCCTGCCGCGCAACGCATCCGGTGAGGTCGACCTCCACCGGCCGTTCATCGACGAGCTGACCCGCCCGAACCCGGACGATCCGCGTACGCCTGAACAAGGCCAGTCGACCATGAGACGGGTGGCCGATGTTCTGGACGTCTGGTTCGACTCCGGGTCGATGCCGTACGCCCAGGTTCACTATCCGATGCAGAACGAGGACTGGTTCGAGTCGCACAACCCGGCGGACTTCATCGTCGAGTACATCGGCCAGACCCGCGGTTGGTTCTACACGCTCCACATCCTGGCGACTGCGCTGTTCGACCGGCCCACGTTCAAGAACGTCATCAGCCATGGAATCGTCCTTGGCTCCGACGGCCAGAAAATGTCCAAGAGCCTGCAGAACTACCCCGATGTTTCTGAAGTCCTCGACCGCGACGGCTCGGACGCAATGCGCTGGTTCCTGATGGCTTCGCCCATCCTCCGCGGCGGCAATCTCGTTGTCACCGAGCAGGGCATTCGGGACGGTGTCCGCCAGGTCATCCTTCCGCTCTGGAACGTCTGGCACTTCTTCCGGCTGTATACGAACGCTGCCGCGGGCGGTGCCGGCTACGAGGCGAAGGCGGTGACGGCCGAAGCCGCAGAAACCCTCGCAGACCCGCTGGACCGCTACATCCTCGCGTACACCGGAAACCTGGTGGAGGACATGACGAACTCGCTCGACGCGTTCAACATCAGCGATGCGTGCGAGGCGCTGCGCCGGTACTTGGACACCCTCACCAACTGGTATGTCCGTCGCGGACGGCAGCGGTTCTTCGATGAAGATACGGACGCCTTCGACGTCCTCTTCACCTGCCTGGAAGCTGTCACTCGCGTTGCCGCGCCGCTCCTGCCCCTGGTCACCGAGGAGATCTGGCGCGGCCTGACCGGCGGGCGCTCCGTGCACCTGACCGACTGGGCGGCGTCGTCGTCGTTCGCTGCTGCGCCGGAACTGGTGGAGCGGATGGAACGGACCCGGCAGATCTGCTCCACGGGATCGAGCCTGCGAAAGGCGGCGAACCTTCGCGTACGCCTGCCGCTCTCCGTGCTGACGGTAGTGGCACCATCCGCGGCGGAGCTGGAGGGACAGTACCGCGCCATCATCGCGGACGAACTGAACATCAAATCCGTGCGCCTGATCGACTCCGCCGATGCCTCCCCGGAAGAGTTCGGAATCTCGCAGAAGCTCGTGGTGAACGCGCGGGCCGCCGGGCCGCGCCTAGGCAAGAATGTCCAGACCGCCATCAAGGCGGCGAAGTCGGGCGACTGGTCGGTGGACGACGCCGGTGCTGTCACCGCAGGCGGCCTCGCCCTGGAGCCCGGCGAATATACGCTGGAAACCGTGGTCGACAGCGACGGCGCAGCCGGCGCCAGCGCGGCCGTCGCCGTCCTGCCCGGCGGAGGTTTCCTCGTGCTGAACACGGAGGTCACGTCGGAGTTGGCGGCGGAGGGCACTGCCCGTGACATCATCCGATCCATCCAGCAGGCACGCCGGGATGCCGACTTCCACATCAGTGACCGGGTGGTCACCACGGTGGAGGCCGACGCGGACACACTCTCGGCGCTTGAAGCGCATGCGGAACTGGTCAAGCAGGAAACATTGACGGACGAACTCGAACTCGTCGTGGCTGCGGCTGGGCAGTCAGACGGAGTTTCGGTGAAAGTGGAGCGCCAGGCATGAACGCGGATATGAGTGACGCTGGAAACGACGCCGGCTCCGGACAGGGAATTGACCAGTTCTCAGTGGAGAGCGTGTACGCGGAGCTGTTGAGCCGCGCGCCCGAGAACAAGATGGAGCCGCGGATGGCTCCGTTGTTTCGGGCTATGGAGATCCTGGGCGAGCCCAATAGGGCGGTTCCGATCATCCACATCACGGGCACCAACGGCAAGACGTCGACCGCACGGATGATTGAGGGGCTTCTGCGGGCGCATGATCTGCGCACCGGGCGATACACCAGTCCGCATCTGTCCCGGGTCACGGAACGGATCAGTATCGACGGGGAACCCGTTGCCGATGAGACCTTCGTGCGGGTGTGGGACGAGATCCGGCCGTATCTTGAGATCGTCGATGCTGAACTTGATGCCGCCGGTGAGCCGCGGCTGACCTACTTCGAATGCGTCACGATTCTCGCGTTCGCGGTATTCGCTGACGAGCCGGTGGACGTTGCGGTGATCGAAGTTGGGCTAGGGGGAATCACCGACGCGACGAACGTCGGCGACGGCGCGGTCTCAGTGGTCACTCCGATCTCCCTTGACCATACTGACCTCCTGGGGGACACCCCGGGGGAAATCGCCATCGAGAAATCCGGGATCATCAAGCCCGGGGGGTTCCTCATCAGCGCCGCGCAGCCCGCGGACGCTGCGCAGGTGCTGCTGGAAAAGGCGCGTGACACAGGCGTTGAGTTCCGTTTCGAGGGTGTCGAGTTCGGCGTTGAGGACCGACGCATTGCCGTCGGCGGGCAGCAGATCACTCTGGCAGGCATCGCAGGCCGCTACGAAGAGGTCCTTCTGCCGCTCCACGGTGAGCACCAGGCGCAGAACGCCGCTGTCGCCGTTGCCGCCGTCGAAGCCTTCCTCGGCGGAGGAAGCAGGGAACTGGATATCGACGTCGTGCGCGATGGACTGGGTGCCGTCACCTCACCGGGCCGGCTGGAATTGGTTCGCACGGCCCCGAGCATCCTCGTGGACGCCGCGCACAACGCCGCCGGCGCACGGGCGTCAGCCAAGGCGATTGCTGAAGCCTTCGAGTTCAACAAACTCGTCCTCGTGATCGGCGTCCTGCAGGACAAGGATGCCGGCGCGATCCTGAGTGAACTTCACGAGGAACTCAGCGGTGTGCTTGAGGATGTGTGCCTGACGCAGTCCACCTCGCCGAGGGCGATTCCTGCAGAGGAACTCCGGCAGCTGGCGTTGAGCGCAGGCTTCGCTGATGGGCATATCCACGTTGCGGATCGCCTCGACGACGCCCTGGAGTGGGCGGTCATGACGGCCGAGGAGGGCAGCGAACTCGGCGGCGGCGGTGTTTTGGTAACGGGTTCGATCACGGTGGTGGGCGAAGCCCGCACACTGTTGGGCAAGTAAGGGGATCACATGGCTCGCCAGACAAAAGCGCAGCGTGAATGGCGTCCGGGGATGCCGAAGAAGCGGCGTTCCATCAAGGTGATGTTCGCATCGACCGTGCTCCTGCTGGAAGCCTTCGTGGTGCTGTTCGCTACCCTGGTGGTCTTTGGTTTGCGCTCCGACACCATCCCGGTAGGGGTCATACTCGGCGTCGGTCTTGCGCTCAGCGCCGTGCTCATCGTTGCCTGTGCGTTCCTGACGAAGCCGTACGGAATGTTGCTCGGCTGGGTGCTGCAGGTGCTGATTCTCGCGACGGGGATTGTCGAGCCGATGATGTTCCTCGTCGGCATACTCTTCGCCCTGACCTGGCTGTACGGCATCCGGACGGGTGCCCGGCTGGACCGCGAGAACGCGGAGCGTGACCGGCAGCAGGCTGAATGGGAGCAGGCAAACCCATCCGGCGGTGAGGGCACGCAATCCCTTTAGTAGAGTCAACGGTGGACATGGCCGGGTGCCCGGCCGAACCTGACTCGATTGAAGGAAGAAAAAATGAGTGCTGAGCAGACCCTGATCCTGATCAAGCCCGACGGCGTTGCCCGCGGTTTGACGGGAACAATCCTGTCCAGGGTTGAGGCGAAGGGTTACAAGCTCGTCGACCTCAAGCTGGTGAACGCTACCCGGGAAATCCTTGAAGCCCACTACGCTGAGCACGTGGGCAAGCCCTTTTATGAGCCGCTCGTCGAGTTCATGTTGAGCGGACCGGTCGCTGCCGCTGTCTTCGAAGGAGAACGCGTGATCGAGGGATTCCGCTCGCTCGCCGGAACAACGGAGCCGACGACGGCTGCTCCCGGGACGATCCGAGGAGACTTCGGGCGGGACTGGGGTCTCAAGGTCCAGCAGAACCTCGTGCACGGCTCTGATTCGCCGGAATCGGCGGAGAAGGAAATCTCCATCTGGTTCAGCTGATCGGCGGATCCTAGCGGGGGAGACCCATGGAGTCCCGTGCTGATTGGTAGCGTGGGGGCCATGATGGAATACCGCAGACTTGGCACGTCAGGATTGAGCGTTTCGGTGGTCGGCCTGGGTTGCAATAACCTGGGCCGGCCCGGAACTGCTTCCGAATCACAGCGCGGCGCAGCAGCCGTCGTGAGCGCGGCTCTCGACGTGGGCATCACGCTGTTCGACGTTGCAGACTCCTACGGACGGTCGCCGGGGATCAGCGAGGAACTGCTCGGGCGGTCGCTCAGCCGGAACCGCGACGATGTCATCGTTGCAACCAAGTTCGGGCTCGATCTCAAAGGAGTCAACGGTCCGGACTGGGGTGCACGGGGTTCACGACGCTACATCCTGAAAGCTGTCGAAGCGTCACTCAAGCGGCTGAATACGGACTGGATCGACCTCTACCAATACCATGCTCCGGACCCGGCGACGCCGATTGACGAGACCCTCGCTGCTCTGGACCAGCTCGTGCAGAGCGGCAAGGTCCGGTACATCGGGCACTCCAACTTCGCCGGATGGCAGGTTGCGGAGGCTGAGTATGTAGCCCGTCAGCTGGGCACTACGCGCTTCATTTCGGCCCAGAACCACTACAACTTGCTGGAGCGGTCCGTCGAGCGTGAGGTCATTCCAGCTGCCCGATCCTATGGTCTCGGGCTGCTTCCCTATTTTCCGCTGGCCAACGGGCTCCTCACCGGGAAGTACGGTGCCGGGAAGGCACCGGAAGGCAGCCGTCTGACGCACACCCGGACCAATCTGTTGGACCAGGCCGACTGGGATCAGTTGGCGGACTTCAGTGCCTACGCCCGCGCTCGCTCATTGACTGAACTGGATGTTGCGTTTTCCTGGCTCGCGAGCCGGCCGACGGTGGCAAGTGTCATCGCCGGAGCAACAAGGCCCGAGCAGGTACGTCAGAATGCCGAAGCGGTCCGCTGGGTACCGTCCGACGCTGACTGCACGGAACTCGAACACATCTTCCCGGCGCGGCGGTAACCGGCCGGGAAGATGGGACCATGGCGGCGTTCAGTGGAAGGTGCGTCCATTCACCCGCTCGGATGCTCCCACCCTGTCGAGGTAGGGCGTGATGCCGCCGAGGTGCATGGGCCAGCCGGCACCGAGAATCATGCACAGATCGATATCTTCCGGCCCTGAAACGACCCCTTCCGCCAGCATGCGCCCGATCTCATCCGCGAGCGCGTCCTGCGTGCGGCGCAGGACCTCCTCGCTCGATGAGGGCGAGGAACCGAAGGTGAGCAGCGCGAGAGTGGACTCGGGCACTACATCGTTGCCGGCGTCGTCCTGTTCCCAGAGTCCCTTCTTTCCGGCGTCTATGAGAATCTGCTGATTCTTGGAGAGGTAGAAGCGTTCCCCGAAGGCATCATGCAGGGATTCCTGCACATGCTGACCCACCGGCAGCCCCACCAGCGCAAGCAGCTTGAACGGCGTCATCGGCAGACCGAGAGGCCGCAGCGCCTGATCGGCTGTTGCTGCGTCTGTACCCTCGTCGAAGGCTGCCGTGATTTCGCCGAACATGCGTCCCAGAACCCGGTTTACGACGAACGCAGGAGCATCCTTCACAAGGACCGCGTTCTTCTTGAGCTCTTTCGCTGCGGCGAACGCCGTAGCCAGAACCTCGTCGGAAGTGCGCGGCGCCTTGACGATCTCAAGGAGCGGCATGGCAGCTACCGGGTTGAAGAAGTGGAAACCCACCACGCGCTCGGGGTGCTGGAGGTCCTCGGCCATGGCTGCGACGGAAAGTGACGAGGTGTTGGTCGCCAGGATGCACTCCGCGGAGACCACCTCTTCAACCTCCGCGAAGACAGACTTCTTGACGCTGAGCTCTTCGAAGACGGCCTCAATCACAAAGTCGGCGTCCGCGAAGGCGTCCTTCGAGACGGAACCGGTGACGAGCGACTTGACACGGTTCGCCTTATCCGCGGACAGCCGCTTTTTGGCCAGCATCCTGTCCACTTCGGCGTGCACCGATCCAACGCCCTTGTCCACGCGTTGCTGATCGATATCGGTGAGAACAACGGGAACGCTCAACTGCCGTGCAAAGAGCAGGGCAAGCTGGCTCGCCATCAGGCCGGCGCCGACTACCCCTACCTTTGTCACGGGGCGGGCAAGTGAACGATCCGGCGCGCCGGCCGGACGTTTGGCCCGTTTTTGTACCAGTTCGAGGAAGGCATACACGGTGTCGTGGAATTGCGGCGTGAGCATCAACTCGGTCAGCGCTTCACACTCCGCTGCGGCAGACTCCGCCTGGGATCGGGTCCTGGCCGCTTCGAACAGGTCCAGCACCTTTCCCGGCGCAGGAGCAGCGTTGGACGTTTTCGCCTCAACGAAAGCGCGGCCAGCTGCGACTGCGGCCGCCCACTCACCGTCGTCGTACCGCGACAGCGCAGCGCGGCGGTCAGCGATGCCGGACGAGTCCCGCAGAACCTCCGCAGCCCAGCGAATGGACTGCTCCAGGAAATCGGCGGGTTCAAACAGGGCATCGGCGATTCCCGCCCCGTGGGCGGTCCGTCCATCAAGCGTGCGGTTGTTGCTCAGCGGGTTTTCGATCATGATCTTCACAGCGGTGCGGGGACCGGTCAGGCGGGGGAGTCTGTAGACGCCGCCCCAACCAGGAACCAGCCCGATGAACGCCTCTGGAAGGCCGATTCCGTTGGCTCCTGCTGATACCGTGCGGAAGTCGGCAGCGAGAGCAATTTCGAGCCCTCCGCCCAAGGCGACGCCGTTGATGAAGGCGAAACTCGGGACCCCCAGTGAGCCCAGCAGGTTGTACGCCGAATGTCCCAGTTCCGCCATCAGCGTTCCGTGATGGGCGCTTTTCAGTGACTTGACCGTCGACAGGTCTGCCCCGGCCGCAAGGAAGTAGGGTTTCCCGGTCACGCCGACGGCGGCGATCTCACCACCCGCCGCGCGTACTTTCAGGTTCTCGAGTGTGCGCCCGAACTCGATGAGCGTGCTGGGTCCCAGAGTGGTCGGCCGGCTGTGATCCAGCCCGTTGTCGAGGGTGATCAGGGCCATGATGCCGGACCCGCCGGGCAACTGCACATCCTCGACAAGCGAGTGGGTGATGACCTCGTCAGGCACCAGGGCGGCCAGTTCCTCGAACCGATCGAAACTCATGCTGCGTCCTCCGTCGTAGTCCCTGAATAGTCTGCGTGATGCGGGTTTTCCCAAATGACCGTTCCACCCATGCCGAGTCCTACGCACATGGTGGTGATGCCGTACCGGACCTGGGGGTCTTCCTCGAACTGCCGCGCCAGTTGCGTCATGAGGCGTACCCCGGAGCTCGCCAGCGGATGTCCGAAGGCAATCGCGCCGCCGTAGCGGTTGACCCGCGGATCGTCGTCGTCAATGCCGAAGTGATCAAGGAATGACAGGACCTGCACGGCGAACGCTTCATTGATTTCGAACAGGCCGATGTCATCGATGGTCAGCCCGGCCTGCCTCAGGGCCTTCTCGGTGGACGGTACGGGTCCAATTCCCATGACCTCCGGTTCGACGCCGGCAAAAGCATAGGCGACCAGGCGCATCTTCACCGGAAGGTTCAGCTCTGCCGCCGCATCAGCGGAGGCGAGCAGTGCAGCGGTGGCGCCGTCGTTGAGCCCCGCAGCATTGCCTGCGGTGACTCTGCCGTGCGGGCGGAATGGCGTCCGGAGTGATGCCAGGTCCTCGAGCGTGGTGCCTGGGCGCGGCGGCTCGTCCTGCTGGTTCACAGTCCAGCCCGATCCGGGCTTCCTTCCCGCAACCGGGACAAGGTCCGGCTGGATTTGGTTGCGCTCATACGCGTCCGCAACCTTCGCCTGGCTGGCCACGGCGTATGAGTCGGCGCGCTCCTTCGTGATGGCAGGGAAGCGGTCGTGGAGGTTCTCCGCCGTATTCCCCATGTTCAAGGCCGCTGGGTCCACAATGCGCTCGGCGAGGAACCGGGGGTTGGGATCGGCATCCGAACCCATTGGGTGGTTGCCCATATGCTCGACGCCGCCAGCGACCACAATGTCATATGCGCCGAACGCGATCCCGGATGCGGTGGTGGTGACAGCGGTCATCGCCCCGGCGCACATGCGGTCGATGGCGAACCCGGGCACGGTGCGGGGGAGCCCGGCCAGGAGAGCGGCGGTCCGCCCGATGGTGAGTCCCTGATCACCCGTCTGGGTTGTGGCAGCGACGGCGACGTCGTCGATCCGCTCGGGCGGCAGGGAGGGGTTGCGTCGCAGAAGCTCTCGAATGCATTTGACCACGAGATCATCAGCCCGGGTGCCCGCGTGTATCCCCTTTTCTCCAGCCTTCCCGAATGGGGTTCTGACGCCGTCGACGAAAACAACGTCCCTGATCTGTTGCCGCGTTGCTGTGGCTGGTTTGGGCACAATCGCTCCTCGTTGAGTTGGTGGATCAGGCCCCTATGTTACTCGCGGGTAACATCACGCTGCAACAAGTCCGGTGCACTAGGTTGAAGGCCGCGCCTGCTTCGGCTGCAGAGGGTCCGGATCCAGGAAAGCAACCGTGATGACCGCTGCGACATGCTCGATCTGCCACGGACGAGCTCCGAGGTCGGCGAGCGCCGCGGAAATGGTGTCAAGATCGGTCGGCGTGGGTGGGCGCCACGCCAACCGTCGCAGGTAGTCGGGCGTAAGAAGGTTCTCCACCGGCATGTTGAGTTTGTCGGCCACGGCCGCGACTCGTGGTTTGGCGGTTTGGAGGCGAGCGGCAGCGGCAGGGTCTTTTTCCGGCCATACCCGCGGAGGAGGCGGCGCATTGGTCGGAAGCTGCAGTTCGGGGAGGTCCCGCGAAGCGCGGGCAAGGGCGATGCACCGCAGCCAACGCGGCGCCTCACGTTGCGCCGCCCGTCCGTGGAAGCCATTGACGGCCAGCAACTGCGGGACAGTCTGCGGCATTGCTTTCGCTGCAGCCACAATCGCTGCGTCGGGAATCAGGCGGCCCGGAGCGACGTCCCGCTTCTGCGCCAGAGATTCGCGTTCCTGCCAGAGTTCCCGGACAGCCGCCAGCTGCCGACGGTCGCGCACCTGATGGACGCCGGACGTTCGGCGCCAAGGATCTGTTTTCGGCGGTGCCGGCGGCGAGGAGCGAATGTACTCGAACTCTTCCTCGGCGATGCGGAGCTTGCCGTCCTGCTCGAGTACTTCCACCAGGCGGTCGCGCAGCTCGACGAGCACCTCGACGTCCAGGGCTGCGTAACGAAGCCAGGGCTCCGGCAGCGGGCGCTGCGACCAATCCGCTGCGGAATGCTCCTTGGCCAGCGTGAAGCCGAGCAGGCGTTCGATGACCGCAGCCAGTCCTACGCGCGGGAAGCCGGCGAGCCGGGCTGCCAGCTCCGTGTCGAACAATTTGTCCGGCCACATGCCTAGTTCCGAGAGGCAAGGGAGGTCCTGGGAGGCGGCGTGCAGGATCCACTCCACCCCTGAGAGGGCGTCATTGATGCTGCGCAGATCGCCGAAGGGTTCCGGGTCGATGAGCCAGGTCCCGGCGCCTTCCCTGCGGATCTGGACGAGGAAGGCACGCTGCCCATACCGGAATCCGGAGGCGCGTTCCGCATCCACTCCGGCCGGTCCTGTTCCGGCGGCAAGCGCCCTCGCCGCCCGCTCAAGCCCTGCCGGCGTGTCAATAACGAAAGGAACGCCGTCCTTGGGCTCGTCCAGCAGTGGCAGCACGGCGACTGAGCCTGGGGTGGTATTGCCGGAGTCGGGGGTTCGGCTGTCAGGCTCGGAGTGCACGGTCATGATGATGCAAGTCTAACCGGGCGGCACCGGCGCTCCGGCGGATTGCACCGCCCGTGCGGCGGGAGTCGTTGTCGGTGGCCCGCCCCGGGGATCAGTTGCGGCGCCTGTTAGGGAGCGCCGCCACGCCGTCCGGGAGGGGAGGAAGTCCCGCGAAGGTGCACACCATGTCAGCCCAGGCTTCCAGATGCTTCTGGACACTGCCGGAGTCAGGAGTCCAGGACGCGCGCAATTCGATGTCGATCGTGTCGACCCGGTCGGCAAGGGAGCCGTAGCTTTCGGACAGTATGCGGGTTGCGGTGCCCCCCGCCGACCTGTATCCGGCGTCGTGATTCTGGAGTGCTTCAACCAGCCAGGTCCACGCCACGGATCCGAGGAGCGCGTCGTTTCCCATGTCGGGCTCGAGCTGGGCACGGATATAGGTGACTATCCGGAAAGTACCGTCCCAGACTTCGGATCCCTCGGGGTCGTACAACAGGATGAAGCGTCCGGTTGCAAGCTCTTCGGCGCGATCATCGTGTTGGAGGGCTGCCCTGGCGGGTCCATGGACAGGAAGCGGGCCTGGCTGGGCATCCTGAAGTACCTCGGCTCCGAGGGCGACTGCGAAAGGTGCAAGTCGGGAGGGAGCCGGTATTTCGTCGAGGCGCAGCTCGTTACGGCATTTCGCCCGCCGCAGACCGGCCAGTGCATTCAGGAATTCAGGAGGAACCTGCGAGAGGTCACCAATAGCGCTCACCCTCGCAGGTTAAACCCCAGGCAGCGTTGGCCTCATCAGCCACGCCGCAGGAAAGGAATTCGTTCCTGCACGCCGGTTGGAAAAGTCTAGCGGCCGGGCCGTCAGGACCGGCGGACCTCGCGGCGGATCGCCTCCGCGAACGCATCGACGTCCGCTTCGGTGGTGTCGAAAGTGCACATCCACCGGACCTCGCCGGTTGCCTGATCCCAGTCGTAGAAGCGGAACTGTTCGCGGACCCTGTCGGCAGCCTCAGGCGGCAGGATGGCGAAGACGGCGTTCGCCGTCGTCGGCTGCGTGAGTTGCACGCCGTCAATAGTGGAGACGGCGGCTGTGAGTCGAGCCGCCATGGCATTGGCGTGCGTGGCCGAGCGAAGCCAGAGGCCGTTCTCGAGCAGGGCAACCAGCTGCGCCGAGACAAAGCGCATCTTGGATGCGAGTTGCATGTTCATCTTGCGGAGGTACTCAAGACCCGTTGCTGCTGCAGGATTGAGTACAACCACGCATTCGCCGAACATGATCCCGTTCTTGGTCCCGCCGAAAGAGAGGATGTCGACGCCGGCATCACGCGTGAAGCTGCGCAGCGGCATGTCCAGGGCAGCGGCGGCGTTGGCGATGCGCGCTCCGTCCATGTGCAGGTGCATCCCGCGGGCATGCACGTGGTCGGCAATGGCGCGTACCTCCTCGGGCGTGTACAGCGTCCCGAGTTCGGTAGTCTGCGTGATCGACACCGCGAGCGGTTGCGCCCGGTGCTCATCCCCCCAACCCCAGGCTTCCAGGTCGATCAGTTCCGGCGTCAGCTTTCCATCGGGGGTCGGCACCGCCAGGAGCTTCATCCCGCCGATGCGCTCCGGAGCCCCGTTTTCATCCACATTGATGTGTGCCGTCTTGGCGCAGATGACTGCACCCCAGCGGGGGAGGAGGGACTGCAGGCTCAGGACATTGGCGCCCGTTCCGTTGAACACAGGATAGGCGACGGTTCCCTCACCGAACTGCTGCTGCATCAGCTCCTGCAGGCGCTGGGTATAGACGTCCTCCCCATAGGCGACCTGGTGGCCCCCGTTGGCGGCGGCAAGCGCGGCGAGCACCTCGGGGTGCACGCCGGAGTAGTTGTCCGACGCGAAGCCGCGCACGTTGGGGTCATGGAGACGGGCGGTAGCAGAGATGGTGTCAGTCACGGATCCAGTATCTCGTATCGGGGCGAACGGTTTGGGGCACATCAGCCGGCCAGGCTGAGGCGCTGACCGTTGATAGTCCCCGCCTCACGTGCGAAGAGGCCGGTCATGGTCGCAGCGAGGTCCGAGACATGTGTATAGCCGGGGAAGCGGCGGTCGGGGCGTTCGGCCCGCATCTTCTCGTCCAGAAGTGCTTTCACGACCAGTATGGAAGCGGCCGCCCGGGTACCGGTGGTTGTTCCGACACCGGTGAACTCCTGTGCCACTGCACGCACCCATGTCTCGGCGGCGGCCTTGACCGCCGCGTACGACGCGCTGTCCGCACCCGGTGCGTCGACTGCCGTGGCCGACACGATTGCGAGCCTCCCACGGGCCGATGCGGCCAGATCGGCGACGAACACCCGAGATGTGTTCCGCAGAGTGGTGAGAACGGAACGGTGAAGGAACTCGTAGTCCTCGTCCGATTGCCCGGCAATCCCTTTCCCTCCCCGCCATCCACCCACCAGGTGCATCAGGCCGTCCACCCTGGTGCCGTCGGCGTGGAGGTCACCGGCGAGCGACTGGACTGCATAAAAGTCCGTGAGGTCGCAGGTGCGCATATCGAGGGACGGAATGTGTCCGAGCGAGCGCTGCAGGCGCCCGGTATCGGATCCCACTGCGATGACATGGGCGCCGGCTGAGGTGAATGCCTCGGCCGTCGCTATGCCTGCCTGACTGGTGGCTCCGGCAACAAGGATGTGGAGGCCGGAGAGATCGGGTGATTCTGTCACGCAGTGGCTCCTGTGATTCCCGCGGTGGATTCGATGACGTCCTTCATCTTCCTATCCAGGGCCTCGAAGAACATCGACAGAGGGAATTCGTCATCAAGGACGGCGTCCGTGAGCCCGCGTGGAGGACCGTCCAGGGGCAGCGCGTCAGCACCCTTCGCCCAGACCGATGCCGGATGCGGGGTGACAGTTTCGGATACCAGTTCGTACGCCGCAAGCCAGTGGGCGATCTTTGGCCGGTCGATCGACCGCCAGTACAGCTGCTGGATCTTCTCGCCCAGTGCAATGACGACGCCGGGAACTTCCTCCCAGTCGATGGTCAGTTTCGTATCGGTCCAGTGCAGGACATGGTTCTGGTGCAGCCAGGCGAACAGCAACTGGCCACCGAGGCCGTCGTAGTTCCGTACCCGGCTGCCTGTGATCGAGAAACGGAAGATGCGGTCGAAGATGACGGCGTACTGCACTAGGCGGGCGTGGCGGCGGGCCTCATCGGAGGCATCGTCGTCGGCTGCTATCTTGACCGACTCTGCGAAAGCCGTGAGATCACACCGCAGCTCTTCGAGCGAGTACAGGAAGTACGGCATGCGCTGCTTGATCATGAACGGGTCAAAGGGAAGATCCCCGCGCATGTGGGTGCGGTCATGAATGAGGTCCCACATCACGAAGGTTTCCTCAGCCAACTGCTGATTCTCGATGAGCTCCCGGGCCTCGTCGGGCAGCTCAAGCTGAGTGATGTCGGAGGCGGCCGTCACCACCCGGCGGAAACGTGCCGCCTCCCGATCAGCGAAGATGGCTCCCCATGTGAACTTGGGTGTCTGCCGTACCGCAACGGTCTCGGGAAAGAGCACTGCCGAGTTGGTGTCGTAGCCGGGGGTGAAGTCAAGGAAGCGGATGGGAACAAAGAGCTTGTTCGAGTAATCTCCGGTCTCGAGTTCCGCAATGAAGTCCGGCCAGAGGACCTCGATCAACACCGCTTCGACGAAACGGTTGGAGCTCCCATTCTGGGTGTACATCGGAAAGACGACAAGGTGCCGCCGTCCATGGACGCGGTCGAGCTGGGGCTGGAACTCGATCAGCGAATCAAGGAAATCAGGCACCTGAAGGCCGCCGGCCTTCCACCCCTCAAGGTCGCGGATCAGAGCTTCGTGGTAGGTCGCGTCGTGAGGGAAGAGCGGACCGAGCTCATTGAGGGACTCGATGATGGTGTCAACGTGCCCGCAGGCAACAGCAACCTCTGCCCGGTCAGCTATTGAACCGTCCTTCGCCTGCAGGCTCTGCAGACGAATTGCCGCGCTCTTGAGCGCTTCCCAGGCAGGAAGCTGCTCGGGATGGGCGTCGTGCAAGCGGACTTCGGCGTCGAGGGTCTGGGTCACTTTTCCTCCTTGAAGGGGTGGCTGTTCTGTTGTTCCCGAGCGTAACAACAGAACAGCTGAACTGATCCTCAAACGGAGCACTGATAAGAAACTCTTATTCTGGCGTACCCGCGATGCAGCTGGAGATGCAGGAGACCTTGAGGATGCTTCCCGTCACGGCGGGGCCGGACTCTAGGACTGACTTCAGCCCTGGGGGATGAGCCTCATCGATACGGAGTTGATGCAGTAGCGCTGGTCGGTCGGCGTGCCGTAGCCCTCGCCCTCGAAAACATGGCCCAGGTGGGAATCACAGCGGGCACAGCGGACCTCAACGCGCTCCATTCCGAGGGTTCGGTCCTTGATGTACCGAACCTTGTCCTCGGCCAGCGGTGCCCAGAATGAAGGCCAACCACAGTGGGAATCGAACTTTTCGTTGCTCGTGAAGAGTTCGTGGCCGCATGCCCGGCACTGGTAGACGCCCTTGACATGGGTGTCGTGGTACTCGCCGGTGAAGGGCCGCTCGGTTCCGGCCTGCCGCAGCACGTAGTACTCCTCAGGCGTCAGTTCCCGGCGCCATTCCTCGTCAGTCTTCTCGATGGGGGTGTTGTCGGTGGAGGATGCTGATTCTGATGTGCTCATAGTTGCCTCAACGCCTAGGAGTCCCCGATAAATCCCGACCCGGCATACAGATGAAGGACAGGAACGCCAAGCTGGTCCTGCGCGCGGTTTGCCCAGTCCCGATGGAGTGTGTCCGCCACAGCATGCGGGCGCGTGATGACGACGGCCTGACGGGCTCCGCTCTGCCTGACCGTGCTGACCATTTCTTCGACGGCGTTGCCCCGTGCAGTCAGCCCGTCCGCCTTCAGCCCGGCGTTTCGAAGCGCAAGGAGCGATCTCTGCAGGGCCTGGTCGGCCGTCACGCGAACCTCGTCGTCGGAGGGCCGGTGGGACAGTCCGTGGAAGGCCTCGCTGATCTCGAAGAGGCTCAAATGGTGGAGAAACTCCCCGAGCACGTTCGTGTGACGGTCTTCCGGTATCAGCACGGTATAGACGGCGTCACCGCCGTCAACCAGGGCGGAGAGATGAGAGGCATCCGCCTCGGTGAGCGGCACTTCAGCGAGCACGACGATCGTTTCCTCCATGTCCCAACCCTAGACCCCGGCTCGTCCCGCAGCTATAGAGGACAGGCGACACTCCACGTGACGAACCGTTTCCGCCGGTGCTGTTTCCGTGGGCAAGAATAGGACCATGCCATTCACCACTCCTCCGGCTGCCGTGGACCGTCAGGCATGGCTTCGCTGGGCCGTCCTTGGAATCGGAACCGGTGCCGCTGTCAGTTCCGTTGTCGCTGGAGCCACGTCTGCGCTGGCGGCGCACTTCGCCAAGGAGGTAGTAACTCCCCGCAGGCGGGATGAGAACCTCGAGATCCTGGCCGTGGTGCAGACCGGCGACGGTCTGGAAGTGATCCTGCCGGCCAACGAAGACACCACGATAGAGGGCACGTACAGTCTCTACTTCGACGGCGGGCGTGGCCACGCCAGGATCGGAGCAATCCGGTCGTTCGTGCCGCGGGAGGGCACCGTGCAGCGCGAGGTTGAAACCGTCTACGCGGGTGATATCCGTTCAGCGGTCCGCGGTTGGTGGAGCGGGGCTGTTTATCCTTCGCCTTCAGCTCTGGGCTTCGCAGACGAGAGCGTCGATGTGCCGGTCGCCGGCGGTAATGCTCCCGCCTGGCTGGTGCGTGCAGAAACCCCTTCCGACACCTGGGCCATCATGGTGCATGGCAGGGGAGTACAGCGCTCGGAGGGGTTGCGCGCGGTGCGCACCGCGCGGGAACTCGGCATGACCAGCCTGCTGGTGTCGTACCGGAACGACGGCGAAGCCCCCTTCGCTGCCGACGGCAGGTACGGGTTGGGCATCACCGAGTGGCAGGATGTCGAATCAGCGCTTGAGTACGCATTCGAAAACGGCGCTCAGGACGTTGTGCTGTTCGGCTGGTCCATGGGCGGTGCCATTTGCCTCCAGGCAGCTGACATGTCCCGGTATCGCACGCGGATCCGCGCGCTGGTTCTGGATGGACCGGTGATTGACTGGATGAACGTTCTCACGCACCAGGCTGAACTGAACCGCATTCCCGCTCCGGCGGGCAGACTAGGGCAATGGCTGATCTCGAACAGCTTCGGGCGCGTCGTCACCGGCCTGTCAACGCCACTGGACCTGAAGAGCATGGACTGGGTCTCGCGGGCGGACCAGGTGACGGTGCCCACACTGATCCTTCACAGCGAGGATGATGAGTTCGTGCCGGTGGGACCGTCTGCCGAACTGGCTGAACGCAATCCGACCTTCGTCACCTTCGAGCGGTTTTATCGGGCCAGGCATACCAAGGAATGGAACGTCGACCCTGACCGCTGGCACGCCGTCACAGCCGACTGGCTGCGGCGTCAGGTTTTCGGACGGACGGAGCCGAAGCGGACGCTAAGCCGCCCCTGATTCCCGGATCTTGCGCTTGATACGCCCCAGCATGGCGGCCATGCCTCGCATGCGCAGCGGCGTGATGGCCCGTGTCAGCCCCAGGCGCTCCGGCACGTCGTCGGGCACGGCGAGGATCTGCGCCGCCGGCAGCCCGTCCAGGCCTTCCTGGAGAACGCCGGCGAATCCGCGCGTTGTCGGTGCTTCCGGCGGGGCGGAGAAGAACAGAGAGACGGACCTTTCGCTGTCGTCGGCGATGTCCAGTGTGAGAAAGAGCGGGCTCTGGCACTCCACAACCTGCTCAAGGAGCTCCGGGTGATCCAGAAGATGCGCCGGCAGCGGAGGAAGACCGCGGGAAAACTCAAGGAGCAGTTGGAGCCGGTCCGGTTCGGACAGAGCCTGGAAATCGTCCACGATCTCGGCGAGCTGTTGGGGTAAAGCTGTGGTTTCCACTGTCATCCTCACGATTGCCCCGGGCAAGTGCCCGGGGCGCCTTCATTCCGTTAACTATCTCCGCCCGGCGGCTACTGGCGCTACACCTGGTTCAGTGCCCTTAACGATCGGCACGCGAACGACGTTGCCCCACTCAGTCCAGGATCCGTCGTAGTTGCGGACATTCTCGAACCCGAGGAGGTGCTGGAGCACAAACCAGGTATGGCTGGAACGCTCTCCAATGCGGCAGTAGGCAACAACGTCGTCGCCTTCCTTCAAACCTGCTTCGCCGCGGTAGATCGCATCCAGCTCATCCCGCGTGCGGAAGGTTCCGTCCTCTGCTGCTGCCCGGGCCCAGGGGACGGACACCGCTGAAGGTATGTGTCCGCCGCGAAGTGCGCCCTCCTCGGGGTATGCGGGCATGTGCGTTCGCGCCCCGGTGTACTCGTCGGCGGAGCGGACGTCGATCAGCGGGTTCCCGAAGTGATCAAGGACATCGGTCAGATAGGCACGGATGGGAGCATCATTGCGCTCGACCACCGGGTAGTCGGTGGGCTGTGGCTGCGGCACCTCAGTGGTGACGGGACGGCCCTCGGCGATCCACTTGTCCCGCCCGCCGTCGAGCAGCCGCACGTCCTCGTGTCCGAACAGGGTGAAGACCCACAGTGCGTAAGCGGCCCACCAGTTGGACTTGTCGCCGTAAATAACAACAGTGCTGTCACGGGAGATGCCCTTGGCCGACATGAGACGTGCGAAACCTTCACCGTCAACGTAGTCGCGGGTCACCTCGTCATTCAGGTCGGTGTGCCAGTCGATCTTGACGGCACCCGCGATATGCCCGGTCTCGTAGAGCAGGACATCTTCGTCGGACTCAACGACCACGAGTCCGGGAGTGCCGAGGTTGTCCGCGAGCCACTGGGTTGAAACAAGCCGCTCGGGGTGCGCGTACTCTGCAAACTTGTCATGGGGGTCTGTTGCAACACTCATCCGTGGGAAGCCTTCCTGCATTGACGATTGCTCTTTCCCACCTAGCGTAACCACGGGCTCAGCTGATTCCTTCCGCCGTAGTCACAGGACGCCATAATGACGGCACCGTGAACACCGGAGATACCCGTGGCTGCCCGGCTACTGACGTATCCTTTCCTAGCACGGCTTCTGACGGCCTGCTTCCTCGATCGCCGACGAAAGACGCATTCATCTGTGGCCACCATTGAGCATCTGACCCAACGATCGCCGCAGGTTTCGGTGGACGAACTTTTGGACGGTTTTTTCCCCTCACAGCGTTTCGGGACCGTGTCCTTCGACTCGTACCGGCCTGACCCCCAGCAGCCGTCCCAGTCCGCGGCCGTGAAGGAGCTTCGGCACTTCGCCTCGACAGTTAATGCACCCAAGCCGAGTGGGCTGCGCAAGTTCTTCGGTGGACAACGTGAGCAGAGCCGGGCCGGTATTTATATGGACGGCGGATTCGGTGTCGGCAAGACGCACCTGCTCGCTTCGCTGTGGCACGCCGCCTCCGGCAAGAAGGCCTTCGGCACCTTCGTCGAATACACCAACCTTGTGGGCGCTTTGTCCTTCAGGCGCACGGTCGATGCATTGAGTACCTACCAGCTCGTCTGCATCGACGAGTTCGAATTGGATGATCCGGGCGATACGGTGTTGATGTCACGGCTCATGCGTGAACTTGCTGACGCGGGCGTCAAGCTCGCCGCGACATCCAATACGCTTCCGGGATCTCTCGGCGAGGGCAGATTCGCTGCGGTCGATTTTCAGCGGGAAATTCAGGTTTTGGCGGATCAGTTCGAGGTCATTCGTATCGACGGCGAGGACTACCGCCACCGCGGCCTTCCTGAAGCTCCGGCCCCGCTGTCGGAGCAACAGGTTCGCCGCCAGGCACGCCACTTCCCGGACGACGTCACCGTGGCCGAAGACCACTTCACCGACCTGATCAAGCACCTCGCCGGCGTCCACCCCAGCCGCTACCGCCAGCTTATTGACGGCATCGACGCCGTTGCCTGGCACGAGGTGCAGACCATCACCGAGCAGGCCGTGGCGCTGCGGTTCGTCGTGCTTGCGGATCGCCTCTATGACCGTGATGTTCCTATCCTCGCCAGCGGGGCACCCCTGAGTGATCTCTTCACACAGGAGATGATGACGGGTGGACACATGAAGAAGTACTACCGTGCCGTTTCCCGCCTGACCGCCTTGGCACGTCAGGGCGCCGAAACCCAGGGCTGACTCGGCCTTTCCGTGCTGCAGATGCGCCAGGAGGGCCTGCGGGCAAGTCAGAGAACCTGAGGGTATGACAAAGGCGCCGACGCTGCCTCGCGGCAGGGTCGGCGCCTCCTTGTCGTGCTAAAGGCTGTTGTCGGGCCGAAGTGTCGGGGAGTCGGATGCCGTCCTGACTCTCAACGATGTCGACCGTCGAGGAGGCCCTGGGCTAAACGGGAGAGATCTTTCCCGAGTTCCGGCCCATTTCGGCTGCCTTGTCCTTCAACTCTCCAGCCCTGCCTTTGAGCCCGTCTGATACAGACACAGGCACCTCCCTTCTTTCATGTGGAACCCGTTGTTCCACCGCATCCACCATCATAAGGAGGCTTTTTACGAAGGGAAAGAGTTCGGGCTTTCGCCCTCAGCATGATTCATCTTGCCGCCCGCATGGCAGTGTGACACCCTGAGCGGGCCGAACTGGCACCCGGACGAGGTGCGCCGTACCCGGTGAGCGAAAAGACGGCGTTGAAGGAGCGGTTGACCATGGCGTGGGTTGTACTGGTGGTTTCGGGAGTGCTTGAGGCAGTGTGGGCTACAGCTCTCGGGAAGTCTGAGGGGTTCAGCAGGCTCGGTCCCACGGTCGTCTTTGTGATCGGACTGGTTCTGAGCATGGCGGGTCTGGCTTGGGCGATGCGTACTCTGCCGACGGGAACGTCGTATGCCGTGTGGGTGGGTATCGGCGCAGCCTTGACTGTCACCTACGCAATGCTTTTCGACGGCGAAGCTGCGTCGCTGCTGAAGGTTCTGTTGGTGCTCGGAATCGTCGGATGCGTGATCGGACTGAAGGTTCTCCACTAGCGCCTTCGGGAAAACAAGGCGGCTCCATCCATGAGGATGGAGCCGCCTTGTTTTAGATGGTCAGAGCGGACGACGGGATTCGAACCCGCGACATCCACCTTGGCAAGGTGGTGCTCTAGCCAGCTGAGCTACGTCCGCGAAAAGGCGCCTCTCAAGGAGGCGCCTTGCGTGGGCGATACTGGGATCGAACCAGTGACCTCTTCCGTGTCAGGGAAGCGCGCTACCGCTGCGCCAATCGCCCAGGTCTTGCAGTTCACCGTATGGAGGTGGGGACGGGATTCGAACCCGCGTATACGGCTTTGCAGGCCGCTGCCTCGCCTCTCGGCCACCCCACCGTGCCCCACTAAAGCGGGATCCCTGGCCGAAGCCAGCGAATACAGTGACTTGCGAGCGGACGACGGGATTCGAACCCGCGACATCCACCTTGGCAAGGTGGTGCTCTAGCCAGCTGAGCTACGTCCGCAGAGAAAATGGCCGAGGATTTAGGGTTTCCCTATTCCCTTCGGCGTCTTTCCAACGAGTAAAAACAATATCGGAGGAACAGGGGTTCGTCCAATTGAGGGTCGTGCGGAGCGCCTCCGGCAGATATCGCACCGATGCTATATAAGGCGCCGTCGGGCACCTAAGGTCTGTCGGGCGGAAGAAGTGTCAGACGGGGGTGACACACTGGATATATGACCGAGCCGCTCCTCGCGCACGCCACAGAACGCGGGCGCATGTATTCCAGATCCGTTTCGGAGCCACCCCTGGTCCCCTCGATCACCACCGTCATCTCGCAGTCCCAAAGCGCCTCGCTGGGGGGATGGTTCGGGTATATGGCAGCGAGTGCTCTTGCCCAGGACCCCCGCCTGCCGTCGTCGCTCGGCAATCCAAGCGAGATGCGTGCCGTGATCCAGGACGCTTCGAAGGCTGCTGAGCGTTACCGCGACGACGCAGCACAGCGAGGTACAAGGGTTCACTTCTATTGCGAACAGGTTGCCCTACGCGATCTGGGCCGAGAACATCGCGCTGACGAGGCCCGCGCAGAGCTGGCGCAGCACGGCGAGGAAGGATTCGCGGACCGTTTCGACGAGTGGTGGGATCTGTACCAGGTAAGGCCCATAGCGCCTGAGATCACCGTCTGGAACTCGGAACTTGGTTACGCGGGAACGCTCGATCTCGTGGCAACGATCGCGGGGCGCCTGTGCATCATCGACTTCAAAACCCGCGCTACAGACCGCGACGGCATGGTGAAGCCGCTCGATGAAAAGGTGGTCATGCAACTCGTCGCCGGCATGAAAGCACAGGAATCTCTCGTGGATCCCCGAAGCGGCTCCTGGGAAGCATGGAAGTACGGGAATGACCCAATCCTGCTCGGGGTCGCTATCGGGCAGACCGAGGTGCGGGCGCACCGGGCCAATCCGCAAGTACTCAAAGAGCACTGGTTCAAGTTCTGCGCCCTCCGGCGCGCCTGGGAAGCTGGGGGGAATGCAGCTGACGCAGGTCAACCGCTGCTGGCTGTGCCGCCGCCCCCGCGCCTCGAAGCCGGCACGTCCACCGGCTCAGGGGCCGCACGACCCGCGGGAACCGTTACAACCTCACAGGCGCCTGGAGTTGCTGCCCAACAGGGTTACGTGTCTCCGGCGGATGCACCGGTCACAGCGATAAGCAGCTGACGCGAGCAGCCTGACCTAGACTTGACCAAGCATTTTGGGAGTTTCGTCGGATGTTGAATTGCGCCGACCGGACCTCCCGTACACATTCAACGACCGACAGGTGAGGACACACGACCGGATGGCGGTTCTGAGTATCAGGATGATCGGGGACCCCGTGCTACGGACACCCGCAGTAGAGGTAACCGAGTATGGTCACGAGTTGGCCCGGTTGGTTCAGAACATGCTCGAGACCATGCACAGCGTTCGGGGTGCGGGCCTGGCGGCGCCGCAGGTAGGGGTCGGTCTGCGCGTCTTCACCTACGCGGTTGACGGGGCGGAAGGTCACGTTGTCAATCCTGAGCTTCTCAGCGCCGAAGGCGTGCAGAATGACGATCAGGAAGGCTGCCTCTCCGTTCCCGGGATCGGATTCGCGTTACCCCGCGCTGAGCTTGTCCAGCTTCGGGGGTTCGATGTCACGGGCCAGCCGATGCAGCTAGAGGCGGAGGGAATGCTGGCCCGCTGCTTTCAGCACGAGAGCGATCACCTCGATGGGCGCCTCTACATCGACCGGCTTCAGGGGGACGATCGCCGGGCCGCCATGCGTGCCATCCGGCACTCCCAGTACAACGCGGTCACCACGGACACCCTCACCAAGCGATCCTCAAGTGTGGGTTCGGTGTTCGGCATCGGTGGGCCTTCGAGCGGCCGGCGGAGGACCGGCGCATGAGAGTACTATTCGCCGGCACGCCGAAGGTTGCAGTGCCCTCCCTTGCCGAACTCCGCCGCGCGGGACACGAGGTGGCTGCTGTCCTTACCCGCGAAGACGCTCCGGTTGGTCGGAAGAAGGTCCTGACGCCGAGCCCGGTCGCCGAGGCAGCAAGCAAACTCGGCCTGGAGGTCATCAAGGCGAACCGCATCGACGGGCCCGTTATCTCGCGGCTCGCGGCGCTGGACCTGGAGGCCGCGGCCATTGTTGCCTACGGGGGACTCGTTCCCGCTGCCGCGTTGCGGGTTCCAAGACACGGTTGGATCAATCTGCACTTCTCACTGCTTCCCGCCTGGCGGGGTGCGGCCCCCGTCCAGCACGCGCTGATCAACGGTGATGACATCACCGGCGCCTCAACGTTCCTTCTCGAAGAGGGCCTGGATACCGGACCCGTCTTCGGCACATTGACGGAGACCGTCCGCCCTGAGGACACCAGCGGAACCTTGCTCGACCGGCTGTCGGAAAGCGGCGCTGTGCTCCTGGCACAGACCCTGTCGGCCCTTGAGCAGGGACGCGCCCATGCTGTCCCACAGCAGGGCGAGGTGTCGCTGGCTCCTAAGCTCGCAAGCCCTGATGGGCGGATTCGGTGGACCGACCCCGCGCTTGCCATCAAGCGTCGGATCAGCGGCGTCACGCCGGAGCCAGGGGCATGGACGGTGCTGGGCGGGCAGCGGTTCAAGCTCGGCCCGGTTCGGCTCCGCCCCGACGTTTCAGACATTCCGCCCGGCGTCGTTCTCGATAGGGATGGAGCGGTGCTGACAGGGACCGGATCACACGCCGTCGAACTGACGCTGGTTCAACCAGCGGGACGCACCATGCTCGCGGCCCCCGAGTGGTTCCGCGGTGCACGTCGAGAGGATCTGGAATTCGAATGACACCTGAACATCATCCCGGCGGTCAGAGTCGGCGCAATGAGCGGGGACGGGAGCGCAATAGGTCGGGCGCCCGCAAGTTCTCGGCCACAGCGCCCTCCGAACGCACCAGGCGGGCCGATCCTGCGCGGCTGGCAGCCTTTGAGGTTCTTCGAGCTGTTGCAGTTGATGATGCCTACGCCAACCTGGTACTGCCCAGCAGTATCCGCAAGCACCGCCTTGGCCGCCAGGATGCCGGGTTCGCCACAGAACTGGCCTATGGTGCGCTGCGAGGCCAGGGCACCTACGACGCAATCCTTGCGTTGTGCGTCGACCGCCCGCTCGAGCAGCTTGACCCGGCCGTTCTCGACGCCCTGCGCCTGGGAGTCCACCAGCTGATGGCCATGCGGGTGCCTCCGCACGCCGCCCTTGACCAGACAGTGGGCCTGGTGCGGGCAGTGATTGGTGCGGGGCCTTCCTCCCTGACCAATGCGGTGCTTCGAAAGGTGTCACGCAAATCCTTCAGCGAGTGGATCGAGGTCCTCACCGAGGGTGTTGAGGATCCCGTTCGGGCCAGCTCCCTGCAGCACAGCCACCCCGAGTGGATAGTCCGCACCATGAGGCAGAGCCTTGTAGGGCACGGGCGCCCCGTTGCCGAAATCGATGACTTGCTGCAGGCAGACAACGCTGCTCCGATCGTCAACCTTGTCGCGTTGCCCGGTATTGGATCGCTCGACGAAGCTCTTGCGGCAGGCGCCCGTCCCGGAGAGCTCGTGGATGACTCCGCACTGTTCGCCGCCGGTGATGTAGGGCGGCTCGAGTCCGTGCGCTCCGGCGAGGTGAGGGTGCAGGACGCCGGCTCCCAGATCGTCGCGCGCGCGCTGGCCGCCGTCGAGCTCGACGCCCCATCAACGGTTAATGAGGAATGGCTGGACCTCTGCGCCGGACCCGGAGGAAAGTCGGCCCTGCTCGCTGCCATAGCTGCCCAACGCGGCCACAGCCTCGTCGCAAATGAGCCTGCAGAGCATCGCGCCGCGCTGGTCCGTCAGGCACTTGCGGCTGTTGACCCGGCTGTATGGACCGTTCGCGTGGGTGACGGCCGCACTATCGGGGAGGCTTACCCGAACGGGTTCGACCGCATCCTCGTTGACGCGCCGTGCACGGGACTGGGTGCGTTGCGCCGCAGGCCCGAAGCCCGCTGGCGCCGCAAGCCCTCGGATCTTGCGGAACTGGGACCGCTGCAGCGCGCTCTGCTTGCTGAAGCCCTTGACACGGTCCGCCCGGGCGGCGTCGTGGCGTACGTCACCTGTTCACCGCACCCCGCCGAGACCACCGCCGTCGTTCAGGACGCACTGCGCGGCAGGAAAGGTTTCGATCTTCTCGACGCTGGGGAAGTTCTTGACAGTGTGAGCAGGAGCAGTTCGCTTGGCGCGGGACACGAAAAAACCGCGCAGCTGTGGCCGCACATACACGGCACGGACGCGATGTTTCTCGCCCTGATCCAGCGAAACGCAGACTGACATCCCACGGACGCCGTCCCTACTGAAAGGCCGAGTATGAGCACCTGCTGTATCCACCCGAGCATCCTGTCCGCGGATTTCGTGAATCTACAGTCGGAACTCGAACGCATCGCCACGGCCGACGCAGTTCACGTGGACGTGATGGACAACAGCTTCGTTCCGAATCTGACCCTTGGACTTCCGGTGGTGAAGCGGATTCAGGCAGTCGCTCCAGTGCCCCTGGACATACACCTCATGATTAACGACGCCGACCGATGGGCGCCCGAATACGCCGCCGTGGGTGCCGCCTCCGTGACCTTCCATGCAGAAGCGGCTCAGGCGCCCATCCGCCTGGCGCGGGAATTGCGTTCGGTTGGAGCACGGGCAGGCATGGCACTTCGACCGGCGACCGCCGTCGAGCCCTACCTCGACATGCTTGGCGAACTGGACATGCTCCTGATCATGACCGTGGAGCCCGGGTTCGGGGGGCAGTCCTTCCTGGACGTGACCCTTCCGAAGATTCGGCGCGCCGCCGAGGCCGTTCGTGGAGCGGATCTTCCCGTCGCGATTCAGGTGGACGGCGGTATCACGGAAGAGACCATCGTCCGTGCAGCCGAAGCTGGAGCGACGGTTTTCGTCGCCGGTTCTTCGGTCTACGGCGCTGATGACCCAGCCGCCGCCATAGCAGCCCTGAGGCGGGCGGCGTCCTGATTCGGGTAGGCGAGGGCGCTGTCTGCCACGGCATCAGTCGGGAATGTTCGTCAGGGTAATTCGCACGGCTTGCGTGTCCGCCGCAGCCCGGCGAAGCACGTCCTGCCGCGGATCGGGAACCGGCAACAGCGGGAGGCGGGGGAGCGGGCGGTAGCGCACCAAGGCGCCGTCGGCGAGGCATTCCGAGAAGAGCTTGGCATCTCCGCCAGGCTGCAGACAGTCCGGCGGATTGTCTGCGAAGAGTGCCGCCGCACGCTGGGCCGTCGTGCTGACCAGAAAGTCCGCCTGGTTCTCCCTGCGACGCGCGAACCGTTGCTGTGACCACCCGCCGGCGGCAGCTCTGGACTGGACGTAGCGTGTGCCGTTCTTGGAGGAGATGAGGGCGCCGTCGCGGGCGACGCCGACGCCGTAACCACCACGCCGTATCAGGATCAGGCCCACCGTCCGCGGCGCCAGGGCGCGGTGAACCACTTCGCTCACGGCCGTCTCGGTCTCGCAGGGGACCATATCACCCACAGTGAGCCCGCCAGTATCGGTCGTCAGGGGTGCAGCAACCAAGGCCGTACATCCGTTTTCCGCTTCGAGGACGAATGTTCCGGGCAGAGCTGGGCTACGGGTGGTGTGGAATGGCCCGTTTCGCTCACCGAAGCGGCGGACCCATCCCGTCAGCCGCTCGGGCGGGACCAGAACCGAGCGGTTGTCCTGCACTCTGCCTCCCTGATTGCTGGCCGAAGCTGTCAGTGGATCACAGTAGCCTTGGCTGTGTGAATGACCTATTCAGCCTTGATGCGGACGGCTTTGACGAGTCCGTCAGTGCCGGTCGAAGTGAGCGGAACCGTCTCCGAAGCCCCCTGCCGGTGCGCATGCGGCCGCGAACGGTGGATGAGATCGTGGGTCAGCAGCATCTCCTGGGCGCCGGGTCGCCCTTGCGCACGCTGGCCGGTGGTGAGCCGGCGGCACGGACGGGGGCTCCGACGTCGGTCATTCTCTGGGGTCCGCCAGGGACCGGGAAGACAACACTGGCGCATGTTATTGCAAGGGGCCCGGGCCGCAAATTCGTTGAGCTTTCCGCTATCACTGCGGGTGTCAAGGATGTGCGCAGGGTGATGGATGAGGCGCTGTCCAATCGTGATCTGCACCGCATCACAACGGTGCTCTTCCTCGATGAGATCCATCGGTTCAACAAGGCACAGCAGGACGCTCTCCTGCCGGGAGTGGAGAACGGGTGGGTGGTGCTGATTGCGGCCACCACGGAGAATCCCTCGTTCTCGGTGGTATCCCCTCTGCTTTCTCGCTCATTACTGCAGACGCTCAGGCCCCTGACCGAGAATGACATCAGATCCCTGCTCCAGCGGGCGGTGGATGACCCGCGGGGACTCGGCGGGGAAGTAGCAATTGACGATGATGCCCTGGACCACCTCGTCCGGCTCGCTGCCGGCGATGCCCGCCGTGGGTTGACGGCACTCGAGGCCGCTGCCGGAGTAGCGCAGTCCGAGGAGCAGTCCAAAGAGCCGGAGGAAGATCCTCCGCTTGATGGGGACGGACGAGGAGTCGTGCGCATCACCCTGGAGCACGCCGAAAAAGCCGTCGACGTCGCCGCCCTGCGCTACGACCGCGCGGGCGATCAGCATTACGACGTGGTGAGCGCGTTCATCAAGTCGCTGCGCGGGTCCGATGTGGACGCCGCACTACACTATCTGGCGCGCATGCTCGAATCAGGTGAAGACCCTCGTTTCGTCGCGCGCAGGCTGATGATCTCTGCTGCCGAGGACGTTGGCATGGCTGATCCCACCGCCCTGCAAACTGCTGTGGCAGCTGCACAGGCGGTGCAGCTGATCGGTATGCCGGAAGGTCGGATCATCCTCGCCGAGGCAGTGGTCCACATCGCCACCTCACCCAAGTCGAACGCCGCCTACAACGGAATCAACCGCGCCATCGCGGACGTGCGCGCAGGCAAGGGGCAGGGCATCCCCGCGCATCTTCGTGACGCGCACTACCCCGGGGCCCGTCAGCTGGGTCACGGCAAGGGGTACGTCTATTCGCACGATGAACCCCACGGCATCGCCGCCCAGCAGTACGCGCCCGATGACCTCGTGGGAACGGATTACTACATACCCACCGACCGGGGCGCCGAGCGGGCTGTGGCCGGACGGCTTGAGAAACTGCGCGCCATTATTCGGAACGGCTGAGCACTGCTAGGATTGTTCGTTGACTGGCAAGTCGCGGCTCACCCATGCCCGCCCTTCAATTGCCCGGATCGGCTCCGCCGATCCTTCGGCGGCAGCGGCGGACAAGGTGCAGACCCGCGAACTGTAGTACCGGAAAGCGGCCCCTTCCGGCTCTCCGAACGTGGAGGCCAGCGACACAAGAAAGAGATCCGGCGGCACATTGCCGCCAGAATCTGCTTTGCCGCAAAACAGTGAAAGGTAAACGTGGCTAACAACACACGTGCCCGCCGCAAGGTCCGCATTTCGCGGGCCCTCGGCATTGCTCTGACCCCCAAGGCTGAAAAGTACCTGGAGCGTCGTCCGTACGCACCCGGTCAGCACGGCCGTTCGCGTCGCAAGCAGGACAGTGACTACGCAGTGCGCCTGCGCGAGAAGCAGCGCCTGCGCGCACAGTACGGCATCCGTGAAGCACAGATGACCCGTGTCTTCGAAGAAGCCCGCCGTACCGCCGGTCTGACCGGTGAAAACCTGATCGAACTGCTCGAGATGCGTCTCGACGCTCTCGTGCTGCGCGCTGGTTTCGCACGCACCATCGCCCAGGCGCGTCAGCTCGTGGTTCACCGCCACATCATGGTTGACGGTGCACGCGTGGACCGCCCGTCCTTCCGCGTCAGCGAAGGCCAGCTCATCCACGTGCACAGCCGCAGCGAGACCATGGTTCCGCTGCAGGTTGCCGCCGCAGGTGCCCACCGCGATGTTCTTCCCGCCGTTCCCGGCTACCTCGACGTTCAGCTCGAGAAGCTCCAGGCACGTCTGGTTCGCCGCCCCAAGCGCTCCGAGGTCCCCGTGACCTGTGAAGAGCAGCTCGTGGTCGAATACTACGCACGCTGATTCAGCGCCGTTTACGGCGTTTCGGCAGTACAACTGAACATCAGTTATTCAAGAGCCCGCGGCGCACGCCGCGGGCTCTTGAGTAGGTAAGGTACATAGGGGATTGCGGGCGCCCGTCCGTCCACAGCGCGAAGGTTAAGGAGTTGTTCACGAATGTCAGGTGGAGAAATCGCCGGGCTCATTGCCGCCGGAGTTTTTGCAGTGCTGGTTGCGCTGCTCGCCATTCCGGTGTGGAAGCTCGGAAAAGTCTTCGACGAACTCCGCCAGGCCATCCGATCCGTCAGCGAGGGCACGACCCCACTGATCGACGAGGTCACCAGCACAGTGACTACCACCCACCAACAGCTGAAGCACGTCGATGGCATCACGTCGAACGTTTCGGACGCATCCGCCAATATTTCCGCACTCTCCTCGCTCGTCGCCGCAACAGTGGGCTCGCCGCTGATCAAGGTGGCGGCTTTCTCCTATGGCGTGCGCAGCGCGCTGGCTTCCCGGCGCAAGCCGGCTTCCCGCCGTCGTAGTCGCTGAACTCCGGCTGCCCGTCCAGAACGCACGCACAACAGACGAGGATTTCTTGATGATCAAGAGGGTTTTCTGGCTCGCGGCAGGCGCTGCCATCGGTGTAGTAGCTGTACGCAAGGTCGCCGCGATGAGGTCGGCTGTCGGTCTTGAGGGGCTCAACCGCGCCGTCGCGCAGCTCACCGACAGCGTCGCCGACTTCGCTGACGCACTCCGTCAGGGAATGCAGGAACGTGAGACGGACCTGCGCACCGCCCTGGGAATCGACTCAGAGCCCCGTCCGTGACGGCAGATCACGCCCGCCCCCAAAGACACCGCCTCTGCGCACCGTGCGCACGCAACACCGAAGGATCCCCATGAAGTCGCAAGAGATCGCCCGTCGCTGGCTTGACTACTTCGAAGGGCAGGGGCACACCCGCGTGCCGTCTGCCTCGCTCGTTTCCAGCGATCCGTCGCTGCTGTTCACCGTCGCCGGTATGGTCCCGTTCATTCCGTATCTGACGGCTCGGGAAGTGCCCCCCTACAGCCGCGCAACCAGCATCCAGAAGTGCATCCGCACCGCCGATATTGAAGAGGTCGGAAAGACCGCGCGTCACGGCACCTTCTTCCAGATGTGCGGAAACTTCTCCTTCGGAGACTATTTCAAGCAGAACGCAATCCGGATGGCGTGGGAGCTCCTGACCAGCAGTGTCGAGGACGGCGGTTTCGGTCTGCCTGCTGACCGGCTGTGGGTCACTGTCTACCAGGACGACGACGAGGCACTGGCCATCTGGCGCGACGAGGTCGGTTTCCCCGTTGAGCGAATCCAGAAGTTCGGCAAGAAGGACAACTACTGGAATACCGGGCAGCCGGGTCCGGGCGGACCGTGCTCCGAGATTTTCTACGACCGCGGCGCTCAATACGGCAAGGACGGCGGGCCGGAGGCGGACGAAGACCGCTACATCGAAATCTGGAACCTCGTCTTCATGCAGTACCGGCTTTCAGCAGTGCGCAGCAAGGACGACTTCGACGTTGCAGGCGAGCTGCCCCAAAAGAACATCGACACGGGCCTCGGCCTGGAGCGACTCGCGATGGTCCTCCAGGGGGTTGAGAACATGTACGAGACCGACCAGGTTCGTCCCGTCCTGGACAAAGCCGCGGAACTCTCGGGTCGCGAATACACCAGTGCAGAATCCGACGACGACCCTCACCACCAGGACGATGTACGGATGCGGGTCGTGGCTGACCACGTGCGCTCTGCCCTGATGCTGATCACGGACGGCGTGACTCCTTCCAACGAAGGTCGCGGCTATGTCCTCCGCCGCCTGATCCGCCGTGCCGTACGCGCTATGCGCCTCCTCGGCGTCGAGAAGGCGTGCCTGCCCGACCTCCTGCCCGTCTCCCGCGACGCGATGAAGGGCGTCTACCCGGAGGTCGAGCGCGACTTCGAACGCATCAGCCGCATCGCCTACGGAGAAGAGAAGGCGTTCCTGCGCACCATCGCTTCCGGAACCGCGCGACTCGAGGAAGCCGTGCGGGAGTCCAAGACCGCAGGGCGTGCACTGTCCGGCGATGAGGCCTTCAGCCTTCACGACACCTACGGATTCCCCATCGATCTCACGCTTGAAATGGCTGAAGAAGCCGGAGTAAAGGTTGATGCGGACGGTTTCCGCGCCCTGATGCTCGAGCAGCGCCAGCGCGCGCAGGCCGATGCACGCGGCAAGAAGGCCGGCCATGCAGACATGACGGTGTTCAACGAACTGCTGGCAACAGGCGAAACTGTCTTCACCGGTTACGACGAACTGACCACCGAAGCGGTGGTGCGCGGCATCATCAGCAACGGTGCGTCGGTGCCCGTGGCTCGGCAGGGCGAGGAAATCGAGCTCATTCTGGATCGCACGCCCTTCTATGCTGAAGCGGGCGGACAGGCTGCCGACGTCGGGCTGATCACCGGAAACGGCTTCTCGGTCGAGGTCACCGACGTTCAGCGGCCTATCAAGGGCCTCAGCGTGCACCGTGCCCTTGTGAGGGAGGGAGAGATCACCCAGGACGCGCTGGTGACAGCCGCCGTCGACCGTCAGCGCCGCCACGCGGGGGAGCAGGCCCACTCCGGAACGCACATCGTGCACGCGGCACTTCACCAGGTTCTGGGTCCCGAGGCGCTGCAGCGCGGTTCGTTCAACAAGGCCGGTTACCTCCGCTTCGACTTCTCCTGGGGCGAGGGCATCAGCTCCGCGGCGCGGTCTGAGATCGAGGAAGTATCGAATCTTGCGATCCGCAGCAACCACACCGTCGAGACAAAGGTGATGGGCCTCGATGACGCCAAGGCTCTGGGCGCAACCGCACTATTCGGCGAGGCCTACGGAGACCGGGTGCGCGTCGTCGAGATTGACGGTGCCTGGTCGCGCGAGCTGTGCGGCGGCACACATGTCGAGTCGACGTCGCTCATCGGTACGCTGACCCTTCTGGGCGAGCAGTCGGTCGGTTCCGGCAACCGCCGTGTCGAGGCCCTCGTCGGCATGGACGCTTTCCGGCATGCGGCAGCCGAACGTGCGCTGGTTACGGAGCTGTCCGACATGCTGAAGGTGCCCGCTCCCCAGTTGCCCGAGCGTCTCAGCGCAACCCTCAACCGGTTGAAGGCCGCAGAAAAGGAATTGGAGCGCCTGCGCAAGGAGCAGCTTTCCAACGCCGCGGCGGCCCTGGTCAACACGGTCCAGGATGTTGACGGAGTCAGGCTGATCACGCACGACGCCGGCACCGTGGGCAGTGCTGATGACCTCCGCAACCTCGCGCTCGACCTGCGTGGACGGTTGGGCTCGGGTCCCGCCGTTGTTGCTGTAGCCGGAGTCAGCAAGGATCGCCCGGTGGTCCTCGTGGTCACCAATGACGAGGCACGCGGCGCGGGCGTTAAGGCGGGAGCCTTGGTGCGCACCGCGGCGGGCATTCTCGGCGGCGGCGGTGGCGGTAAGGATGACATGGCGCAGGGCGGCGGGTCGGATCCGGCGAAGGTACCTGCGGCTCTGGATTCCATCCGTGCTGCAGTCTCGGCACGGTAGCCGGAGTTCCAGTCCCGTGGTTTCGGAGAACTACCCCCGCGGAGTGAAGATCGGCGTCGATGTCGGCATGGTCCGCGTCGGGGTTTCGGCAAGCGACAGGGACGGGCTTATCGCCACGCCGGTGTGCACGCTCAACCGCGATACGCGGAAGAACCGTGACCTGCGTCTGTTGCTCCGGAACATTCAGGAGCTCGCAGCCGTTGAGGTATTCGTCGGGTTGCCCCGCAACCTAAGCGGTACCGAATCCGCCTCTACGGCCATGGCTCGGGATTACGCTGCGGCACTCGTTGACACCCTCGTGGATGCGGGACTGGACGTACCCGTGCGGTTGATCGACGAGCGGCTGACTTCAGTTTCGGCCCATCGATCACTTCGTCAGGCTGGATTGAACAGTCGGGAACACCGTAAGGTGGTAGATCAGGTGGCAGCCGTGGAGATACTCCAACACGCCATCGACATGCAACGGAACCTTGAGCGGGATGTGGGGGAGCCGGTCGTTCAACATCGGCGGCGGAATCTTGACCACCCGTCGCCGGCCTCTTCCGAGGAGTTAGACATTTCGCAAACCTACAGTGGGAGGAAAGAGGAGCAGTGAGCCATCGTCATCCTCCTTTCCCGGCAGCTGATCACGGCGCCGAGCAGCACCCGGACGACTACTTCGAAGACCACTATCCAGTGCATCCGGAGCCGGTGGAACAATTCTTCGAGGCGGACCTTCCATCCCGCCGAACCCGTAGACCGTCCAAGGCGCGCCAGCGCCGTCGCAGGCGCAGGACCATCGTCATGCTGGTCGTTGTCCTGGGTTTCATCGGCGTGGTGGTTGCCGTTGCGATGTTCCTGCGGAGCCTCCTCGGCGTTGGTGAGGTGACGGATTACGCCGGTCCCGGAACCGGATCAGTGACCTTTACCGTCGATGCGGGCGCGGGGCCCCTGATCGTCGGCAACGGCCTCGAGCAGCAGGACATCGTGGCCAGCTCGGAGGAATTCCTCAAGGCGCTCTCCTCGGTTGCTGACGGCCGGGTCATCCAGCCCGGTGACTACGAGATGAAGTACCAGATGAGTGCCGAGGAAGCAGCACAGGCGCTGCTGGCCGAGGGAGGCGCGGGAGTTCACTACGCCGCCGTCGCCCGCGATCTGAGGCAAAACGAAGTTTTTGACATCCTCGCGGAATCGACCGGGATCCCTCGGGAAGAATTCGACGCCCTGGCTAAGGATCCCACCCAGTTCGGCATTCCGGAACAGTCGCCGACCCTTGAGGGCTACCTCTACCCCGGCGAGTACAGGTTTGACCTGGAGATCAGTGCCACCGAGGTGATCCAGCAGATGGTGGACAACACCCATGCGGCTCTTGAGGAAGCAGGCGTGACTGATACCGCTGAGCAGTATCGGATCCTGACTATCGCCAGCATCGTTCAGGCGGAGGCAGGCCAGGCCGACTACGCGCAGGTTGCCGGGTCGATCATGAACCGTTTGGGCCCGGACAACACGGAGACCAACGGCCTGATCCAGTCCGATGCGACGGTCACCTACGGCCTGAACCGCAAGAGCTACAACCTGACGGACGAGGAAAAAGCCGACAAATCGAACCCGTACAACACGTACGCGAACGAAGGTCTGCCCGTGGGCCCGATCGGCTCCCCGAGCGCGGAAGCGATCGAGGCGGCGGTCAACCCGGCTGACGTCCCGTATTACTACTGGGTCACTGTCAATCTGGACTCGGGCGAGACGAAGTTCTCGGAAACTCTCGCCGAACATGCGCAGTACGTTCAGGAGTACCAGGCATGGTGTGCCGACAACGCCGGAAGGTGCGAATAGGTGGTGCCTGACGAGGCGCCGGCCCCGTATCGGGCCGGCGTCATTGGTCATCCCATTGCCCATTCAAAATCCCCGCGGCTGCACGGTGCTGCCTACTCCTACCTCGAATTCGCGTGCGACTACTCGGCCATCGAAACACCGCCGGACGCGCTCGAGGGCATCATGCGCGAGCTGCGGGCAGATTCCACATGGCGTGGATTGTCCGTGACAATGCCGCACAAGGCGGCGGCGCTGACGTATATGGATGAGCTGGCGCCCGGAGTCGCTGACCTGGGCGTCATCAATACTGTGCTTCCCGTCGGGGAGGGCGCTCATCGCCGCCTGGTCGGCCACAACACCGATGTCGAGGGCATAGTTCGAGCCGTCCGGCACGCCGGCGCTGGATCCCCGCGGCAAGCCCTGGTACTCGGTGGTGGCGGCACCGCTTCGGCGGCTGTCGCTGCGCTGGCTCGCATGGGAGTCGAGCTGGTGGATGTCTGCGTCAGGTCCACCCACAAGGCGCAGCCGCTGATCGCTCTGGGTGAGCGTTTGAACACCGCCGTGCAACTGCAGGATTTCGACGCCGCCGCCGACCTGTGCGTGGTTGCGCCGCTTGTCATTTCGACACTGCCGCCGCATGGAGCAGACGGCCTGGCCGCCGCACTGCAGCGTATGCCCGACTCGATGGGCGAGTCCGCCCAGGCAGCGCCACGCGTGCTGCTGGACGTGGCCTACGACCCGTGGCCGAGTGCACTCGCAAGCGCGTGGTCATCGCGTGGCGGCGCCATCGTTCCCGGGCTTGAGATGCTGCTCTACCAGGCGGTTGCGCAGGTGAAGCTCTTCACTGGAGACGTCTTCAGGGACGAGGCCGCTGTCATAAATGTGATGTGTGACGCGGTGGAGGCTCCCCGGCGCTAGCAGGCCCCGCTGACCGTGGCAGGATGGACGTTATGTTGCGTTGGTTGACGGCCGGGGAATCCCACGGCCCTGCTCTGGTTGGAATCATTGAGGGAATGCCCGCTGGCGTCGAGATTGCGAGCGAGTCCATTCAGGCGGCTTTGGCTCGTCGGCGTCTGGGATACGGCCGTGGTGCCCGGATGAAGTTTGAACAGGACCAGGTACGAATCATCGGCGGCGTCCGGCATGGTCTGACCCAGGGCGGCCCCGTTGCCGTCGAGGTGGGAAACACGGAATGGCCAAAGTGGGAGCAGGTCATGTCCGCTGATCCGGTGGACGCCGCCATCCTCGAGAACTCGGCCCGCAACGCACCGTTGACAAGGCCTCGCCCGGGGCACGCTGACTTCACCGGGATGCAGAAGTACGGCTTCGATGAGGCGCGGCCGGTGCTTGAACGCGCAAGTGCCAGGGAAACAGCGGCGCGGGTAGCCCTCGGTACCGTTGCGGCGCAGTTCCTGTCCGCTCTCGGTATCGAACTCGTCAGCCATACCGTCGCCGTCGCCTCCGTCGCGGTTCCGGAGGGTTCCGAGCTGCCCGGGCCCCGAGACGTGCTGGCGCTGGATGAAGATCCGCTGCGCTGCTTCGACCGCGACACCTCCATCGCCATGGTCGCCGAAGTCGATGCAGCCCACAAGGAGGGTGAGACACTCGGCGGCGTTGTCGAGGTCCTCGCCTACGGTCTCCCTCCGGGACTGGGAAGCTACGTTCACTGGGACCGCAGGCTGGACGCCCGCCTCGCCGGTGCACTCATGGGAATCCAGGCGATCAAGGGCGTCGAGGTCGGTGACGGCTTCGAGACCGCGCGTCGGCGCGGTTCCGCAGCCCATGACGAGATTGTCCGCGAGGACAGCGGACGCATCGGACGCGCCACCAACCGCGCAGGCGGCATCGAAGGCGGCATGAGCATCGGTGACGTTCTGAGGGTGCGTGCTGCTATGAAACCAATCGCCACCGTGCCCCGGGCACTCCAGACCATCGACGTCACCACGGGCGACGCCGCCAAGGCACACCACCAGCGCTCGGACGTCTGTGCTGTCCCCGCGGCGGGAGTGGTTGCCGAGGCCATGGTCGCCCTGGTTCTCGCGGAAGCAGTAACCGAGAAGTTCGGCGGCGACTCCGTTGAGGAGACGAGGCGCAATCTCAACTCCTATCTCGAGAACATCCCGGCGGCGCTGAACTCGGTTACGTCCTGATGTTGCCGGCGGCTGATCGACCGCTGGTACTCATCGGTCTGATGGCCACCGGCAAGTCGACCGTCGGTCGGCGCATCGCTGTCCGGCACGGTTGGCGGTTCATCGATACGGACGCGGAGATCGTCGACCGGCACGGACCAATTCCTGAGATTTTCGCCAGCCGGGGTGAACCCGAGTTCCGCCGCATTGAGGCCGATATCGTTTCGCAGGTCCTGTCAGAGGCTGAAAAAGAGGCGGGACAAGGTACAGTCATCTCCCTCGGCGGGGGAGCAGTACTCCACAGCGCAACGCAGCGCCTCCTGCAATCGGCCTTCGTGGTGTTCCTGGACGCTGACCTGGCGACGGTTCTGCCGCGCCTGGCCGGTGACACCGGCAGACCGCTCCTGGCCGGCAACGCCGGCGAAACCTGGGCCCGTCTCGACCGGGAACGGCGCCCAATTTACGAAGCGCTGGCGGACGCCGTGATCGACACCCGGGATGCTACCCCCGATATCGTCGTTGACCGCCTCGAGGCGCAGCTGCGCCGCACTAAGTTCACAGAGGAAGGGACTCTCGGCAATGACCGCTGAACCTACTGCAATCCGCGTCACGGGCAGCGCCCCGTCGGAAAACTACGACGTCGTTGTGGGGCGGGGACTGCTCGACCGGCTATCGCCGCTGCTGGGTGAACGCGTCCGGCGCGTTCTCGTGATTCACCCCCGGGCTCTGCGCTCCACCGGAGACACTGTGCGGGAGCAACTGGACGGTGATGGGTTCACCGCCGTCACCGCCGAGATCCCTGACGCCGAAGAGGGCAAGCACATCCAGGTGGCAGCGTTCTGCTGGCAGGTCCTCGGCCAAAACGATTTCACCCGGTCAGACGCAATAGTGGCTGTCGGGGGAGGCGCGGTGACCGACGTCGCCGGTTTCGTTGCTGCAACCTGGCTGCGCGGCGTCAAGGTGGTCCACCTGCCCACTACGCTGCTGGGCATGGTCGACGCCGCAGTGGGTGGCAAGACGGGGATCAACACCGCCGAGGGCAAGAACCTCGTCGGGGCTTTCCATCCGCCGGCAGGCGTGCTTGCCGATCTGGATGCGCTCCAGACCCTGCCGGCCAACGAACTCATCACGGGCATGGCAGAGGTGGTGAAGTGCGGCTTCATCGCCGACCCGCGAATCCTCGAACTGATCGAGTCGGATCCGGAAGCTGTGAGGAACTCCAACAGCGAGGTCGTCCGCGAGCTCGTGGAACGGTCAATCGCAGTCAAGGCCGCCGTAGTGTCCGAGGATCTCAAGGAATCGGGGCGACGAGAGTTCCTCAACTATGGACACACTCTTGCCCACGCCATCGAACTGGCGGAACGGTACTCCTGGCGCCACGGCGCTGCTGTCTCGGTAGGGCTGGTTTTCGCGGCGGAGCTCTCCCGTATGGTTGGACGGCTGGACGACGCGATCGCGGACAGACATCGCGCGATTCTGGAGTCGCTGGGGCTTCCGGTGACCTACCGCAAGGACCGTTGGGCAGCGCTGTTGGATGGAATGCGGCGCGACAAGAAGGCCCGCGGCGATCTGCTTCGCTTCGTTGTGCTCGACGACGTCGCCCGCCCGGGGATCCTCGAGGTACCGGACACGTCGCTCCTCTTCGCCGCATACCAGGAGATCGCTTCCTGAATCCGGTTCGTCCGGCAGGGTAGACTGGACTCTGGTCTTTTGGCGGGCAGATCCCGAGCAGTCGTGCGCTGCGCCTGCTGCGACGCAAAGCCAACCATCAGTCAATCGACGAAAGAGAACCCGTGGCCACCACGAACGACATCAAGAATGGCACCGTCCTCAAGCTCGAGGGAAACCTCTGGAACGTGCTTGAATTCCAGCACGTCAAGCCCGGCAAGGGCGGCGCCTTCGTCCGCACCAAGCTACGCAACATCCTTTCGGGGAAGGTTGTCGACAAGACGTTCAACGCCGGGCTCAAAATCGAGACCGCCACGGTGGACCGCCGCGACTACCAGTACCTGTACAAGGACGGCGACGACTTCGTGTTCATGGACACCACGGACTACGACCAGATCACGGTCCCGGGTGCAACCGTAGGCAGCGCAGAGAACTTCATGCTCGAGAGCCAGATGGCAACAATCGCGATGCACGAGGGTTCACCGCTCTATCTCGAGCTGCCGCCGTCGGTTGTCCTCGAAATCACCTACACCGAGCGGGGCCTGCAGGGCGACCGCTCCACCGGAGGCACCAAGCCGGCCACCGTGGAAACCGGGTACGAGATCCAGGTGCCGCTGTTCCTCGAGACGGGCACCAAGGTGAAGGTTGACACCCGCACCGGTGAGTACCTGGGACGCGTCAACGAGTGAGCGCCCGTAGCAAAGCACGGCGCAGGGCTCTGGATATTCTGTTCGAGGCCGAGCAGCGTTCCGTCTCGCCGATCGAAGCACTTCAGGGTCGCCGTGAGAAGACAGATACGGTCATTAACGAGTACTCGGTGGAGATCATTGAGGGCGTCATGGCCCACGGCACCCAGATCGACGAATTCCTCAGCACCTACTCACAGGGGTGGACGCTGGACCGGATGCCGGCCGTGGACCGCATGATTCTCCGCGTCGGCTCCTGGGAACTGCTGTACAACGAGGATGTCCCGGATACGGTTGCCGTCAGTGAGGCCGTCCAACTGGCGACCATGCTCTCAACTGACGAGTCGCCCGCCTTCATCAATGGCCTGCTCGGCAGGCTGCAGCAGCTCAAGCCGACACTGCTCGCGTAGTCGGCACCCACTGCGTCCGTGCGCCGCTGGTTCAGAACCGGCGCCCGGACGCTGCTGCAATGATCTGCCGGCGGGCGGCGTTCAGTTCATGGAGCAGATCCGCTTCGAGCTCCGGATCTGCCGCAGCTGAATGTCCGGCGCGAAGCCGTTGACGCACGAAAGCGAGCCGTACGCCGGTTCTGACGAAACGCTTCATTGCGGGTCCGGCCCCGATGCGCCGAGCCCAGGCGAGAGCTGACGAGCGACCCCTCGCGGAGGCAACCATGTCCACTTCCTGGCCGGTGAGCCAGCCCGAACCGGCGTATTCGGCCAGTCGCTGATAGGTCACCGCGCGTTCTGCCCGCTGCAGTCCTATCACCACGGCGATCACCGCGAGGAACAGCGGCACCTGAACGAGGAAGTAGAACGAGAAGAAGTCGGTGAACAACACCACGAGACCTCCGTTCCACAACATGTGCCCGGCGATTGCAGGCACAAGTCCGAGAATGAACGCTAGCGCCAGCCTGCCCCTGGTGCGGCCTTTCGCAACCGCAATGCCGAGTACCAGGCCCAGCGCACCGGTGAACATGACGTGTGCGAAAGGTGAGAAGAGTCCGCGCATCACGAAGACGGTGATCAGCCCGCCCAGTCCCGCCGGATCTGCCAGCGCTGACCCGAAATACAGGATGTTCTCGGTGAAGGCGAAACCTGCGGCCACCGTACCGGCGTAAACGATCCCGTCCACCGGCCCGTCGAAATGGCTGCGGCGGGATGCCACCAGAATGAGGACACCCAGTCCTTTCGCCACCTCTTCGACCAGCGGAGCCTGAAAGACAGGACCGACGACGTCCGCGGTCGCGCCGTCCAGCCCCTCCGTCAGAAGCAGTGTGACGGTTGGACCAAGCAGAAGCGTCACGGCAACGGACATCCCCGCACCCCAGAGAAAGGCGAACACGAGCGCACCCCGGGGCTCCGGATCCCACCGATCGACCCAGCGGATGCCCGCAAGGCAAATTGCCAGCGGCACGAGCGCCAGTGCCGCGCACAGAATCAGGGCCGAGGTGCCAAGCTGTGCTGTTACCAGCGCTGCGACTCCGGCGAGCACGAGGCCCGCGCAGATGAGCAGAAGTGCGTTGACGACGGCGGCGCCTGCAGGGGAGGAGCGCTTCCTCCCAGGCGCTGCGAGCCCGGCGGCAGGGTGTGGAGCGGGTGGGACCGACGGCCCCGTGTGCACCTGCTGCCACATCCCCAGCGGGGGCCGCTGCCCTGGTTGAGCCTGCAGGCCCGAGCGGCGCTGGAAGTTCCCCGAGTTCATACTCATCCACACAGGATAGGTGGACCGGACGCCTGTGGTAGTTTTGAACGCGCAGCCAACCCTTTAAAGGCCGTCCTGTGAGGCGGAGAAGGAGGACGCGTTCCTTGAGTGTACCCAGCCCTGAATCCGGAGGATTCGTGTTCCGCACGGTCCTCGGAGAAGCTGACATAGATCGGGCCTTGACCCGTATCGCCCACGAGATCCTCGAAGCCAACAAGGGCTCCCAAGATCTGGTGCTGCTGGGAATTCCGCGCCGCGGATTCCCCCTCGCGCAGCGTCTGGCGCGCAAGATAGCGCGCACAGATCCCGCAGTGAACCCGGACGCGATGGTCGGACGGCTCGACGTCACGATGTTCCGGGACGACCTGCGTAAGCACCCCACCCGGCCCCCGGGTCCCACAAAACTGCCTCCCGCCGGTATCGATGACAAGGTGGTCGTGCTGGTGGATGACGTGCTCTATTCCGGGCGCACCATCCGTGCAGCGCTGGACGCCATCGTTGACATCGGGCGGCCCCGCGTCGTCCGTCTGGCGGTACTGGTCGACCGCGGGCACCGTGAGCTGCCGATCCGCGCGGATCACGTCGGGAAGAACCTGCCCACCTCATCCGCGGAAAAGGTTCGGGTAAGGATCACTGAGGTGGACTCGGTCGACGAAGTAGTGATTGAAGGTCCGGCATGAAGCACCTCCTGTCCACCGAGAACCTCTCGGCCGCGGACGCCATCCGGATCCTCGACACGGCCGAAGAGATGGCCTTGGTCGGCGAGCGGGAAGTAAAGAAGCTTCCCGCTCTGCGCGGGCGGACCGTTGTCAACCTGTTCTTCGAGGATTCGACGCGGACCCGTATCTCTTTCGAGGCCGCGGCCAAGCGCCTGTCAGCCGACGTGATCAACTTCGCAGCCAAGGGCTCGTCTGTGTCCAAGGGCGAATCGCTCAAGGACACGGCACAAACCCTTGAGGCAATGAGCGCCGATGCCGTGGTCATCCGGCACTGGGCGTCGGGCGCACCGGCGAGGCTCGCGGCCTCGGACTGGATCGACGCTGCTGTGGTCAACGCCGGTGACGGCACCCATGAGCACCCGACACAGGCGCTGCTGGACGCATTCACGCTCCGCCGGCACTGGTCGCAGATTGCGGGCAGGGCCTCCCTCGGTGAGGACCTGCGGGGCCTTCGCATCGCTATCGTCGGGGACGTCCTTCACTCCCGCGTGGCCCGATCCAACCTGTGGCTGCTGACCACCCTCGGTGCTGAAGTGACGCTCGTCGCCCCGCCGACCCTTTTGCCCGTCGGGATTGCGGACTGGCCCTGCAGGGTCAGCTTCGACCTTGATGAGGTGCTCGCCACAGGCCCGCACGCCATCATGATGCTCCGGGTCCAGGGCGAACGGATGAATGCAGCCTTTTTCCCCTCCGCCCGCGAGTATGCCCGCACCTGGGGTTTCGACGACGATCGCCTGGCTGCGCTGGAAGTATCCGCAGGCAAGGACACCATCATCATGCACCCCGGCCCCATGAACCGGGGCCTCGAAATCTCGTCGGCCGCAGCCGACTCCCCCCGTTCGACGGTCCTGGCCCAGGTACGCAACGGCGTATCGGTCCGCATGGCCGTGCTGTACCTGCTGCTTTCAGGCGATGACTCAACGCAGCCGACCCCCGCCCAGGAGGCAACAGTATGACGACCACCTACCTGATCAAGGGCGCCACCACGGCCGCTGGTGAAACCGGCGTCGACGTGCTCGTCGCGGACGGGCGTATCGCTGAGCGGGGACGATCCCTTTCATCGGCCGGTGCCGTCGTGGTCGACGCTGACGGGCTGGTCCTCCTGCCCGGCATGGTGGACATCCACACGCACCTCCGCGAGCCGGGGCGTGAGGATGCCGAAACAGTGGAGACCGGCACACGCGCGGCGGCGATGGGCGGTTACACGTCTGTGCACGCCATGGCCAACAGCATGCCGGTGGCTGATACCGCGGGCGTGGTGGAACAGGTTTACGCACTCGGCCGGCGGGCCGGCTGGGTCGATGTCCGTCCGGTGGGCGCCGTCACCGTTGGCCTCGCGGGGGAGCGGCTCGCCGAACTCGGCGCGATGGCGCAGTCCAGGGCGGGTGTGCGGGTCTTCTCCGACGACGGCATCTGCGTGTCCGATCCGGTACTCATGCGCCGCGCGCTCGAGTACGTGAAAGCGTTCGACGGCGTGGTCGCCCAGCACGCGCAGGAGCCCCGCCTCACCGAGGGCGCCCAGATGAACGAGGGCGCAGTGTCTGCTGTCCTGGGCCTGGCGGGATGGCCGGCCGTGGCTGAGGAGAGCATTATCGCCAGGGACGTCCTGCTGGCTCAGCATGTGGGCTCGCGCCTCCATGTGTGCCATGTGTCAACGGCCGGTTCGGTTGAGATCATCCGCTGGGCGAAGCAGCGCGGGGTCAACGTGACAGCTGAGGTCACGCCCCACCATCTGCTGCTCACCGACGAACTGGTCCGTTCCTGGAATCCGGTCTACAAGGTGAACCCGCCGCTACGGACGAACGACGACGTCACTGCGCTCCGGGAGGCCCTGGCCGACGGGACGATCGACGTCGTCGGAACCGACCATGCGCCGCACCCGTCCGAGCACAAGGAATGCGAATGGGCGCAGGCCGCGATGGGGATGACCGGCCTTGAGACCGCACTCTCGGTAGTCCAGCACGCCATGATCGAGACCGGGCTGATGGACTGGGCGCGCTTCGCGGAGGCGACGTCCATCCTTCCCGCTCAGATCGGACGGGTTCAGACCCAGGGCAGGCCGCTGGCAGCCGGTGAGATGGCAAATCTCACACTGGTGGATCCTGCAGCCAGGTGGACGGTCGATCCCCATAAAATGGCTACCAAGGGCCGCAACAGTCCCTTCGCCGGCCTCGAACTGCCGGGCGCCGTCGTCGCAACCTTCTTCGCCGGGCATCCCACGGTGCTGGAAGGGCGGCTCAACACACCGCATCCCGATGCACAAGGGGACTGAAGCGTGGACGTAGCAATAACAGCCGTCGCCATATCCTTGGCCGCCATCGTGCTGCTGGCGGGGCTGATGGCAGTGGGCTGGAGAAACCGCCTCAAGCGCCAGCAGACGCTCAGTGCGCCCGCGGATGCCCCGGAGGACCGGGGAGCACCGGTTTACGCGGCCGAAGGCCAGTACGTCGTCACCACCACAGGCGGGGACTGGCTGGACCGGGTCACAGCGCACGGACTGGGAAACAAGGCCACCGCAACTGCGGCCGTCTATTCACACGGTCTGCTGTTCGACCGCTCCGGAGACACAGAGGTGTACATCGCCAGGCAGAACCTGACCGGTGTGCGTCTGGAGCGGGGCATGGCCGGAAAATTCGTCGAGAAGGACGGACTGGTGGTCGTGTCCTGGACGATGGACTCGCACACTTTCGATACGGGTTTCCGGACCAGGTACGCGGCGGACAAACCGCAGCTCCTGGCAGCGATCAGTGAGCTGATCGAGGACACCGACCCCCTGACCAACCCCACAAGCAAGGAAGTACAGTGACAACACACGCGGGAGTAACAGGAGCCGGTGCCGCGGCGGTTTTGGTCCTCGAGGACGGGCGGACTTTCCGTGGGCAGAGCTACGGCGCTCAGGGCACCGCCCTTGGCGAGGCCGTCTTCGCCACCGGGATGACCGGGTACCAGGAAACGATCACCGACCCGTCCTACGCGCGGCAACTGGTGGTCCAGACAGCGCCGCACATCGGCAACACCGGTGTGAACCGCGACGACGCCGAGTCCCGCCAGATCTGGGTCGCCGGCTACATCGTCCGTGACCCGGCCCGGCGTCCCTCGAACTGGCGCTCTGAAAAGAGCCTCGATGACGAACTCGCCGAGCAGGGCGTTGTGGGAATTCAGGGTGTCGACACCCGCGCGATCACCCGGCACCTGCGGGAGCGCGGCGCCATGAAGGCAGGAATCTTCTCCGGCTCCGACGCCGCCCGCAGCGACGCCGACCTGCTGGCCACAGTCAACGGGCAACACAGCATGGAAGGCTCGCGGCTCGCGGAGGAAGTGAGCGTGGACTCCCGCTACGTCGTCGAACCTTCCGACCACGGCTGGGAGGGAGAGCCCCGCTTCACCGTTGCCGCGCTGGACCTCGGCATCAAGGCCATGACGCCCAAGCACTTCGCCCAGCGCGGCGTGCGGACCGTCGTGATGCCTGCCACTGCAACGTACGACGACGTCGTAGCCGTGGGGGCCGACGGCGTCTTCATGTCGAACGGGCCTGGAGATCCCTCCACGGCGGACGCCCAGGTGTCGCTGCTGCGCCAGGTCCTCGATGCGAAGACCCCGTTCTTCGGCATCTGCTTCGGGAACCAGATCCTCGGCCGTGCGCTCGGCTTCGGGACGTACAAGCTCCGCTACGGGCACCGGGGAATCAACCAGCCGGTTCTCGACCGCCGCACGGGCAAGGTGGAAATCACCAGCCAGAACCACGGTTTCGCCGTCGACGCGCCGCTGGACGGCCCGGTTAACGCTCCCGAGGAGCGCTTCGGACGTGTCGAGGTGAGCCACGTCTGCCTCAACGACGACGTCGTTGAGGGACTCGCGTGCCTGGACCTGCCGGCCTTCTCGGTTCAGTACCACCCGGAGGCGGCCGCCGGTCCGCACGACTCCGCGTACCTGTTCGACAGGTTCATCGACTTCATGGCTGAGGCTGCCCGCTCGGGCTCCGACGAGCTTGATGCTTCCGAGGTCTCCAAAGCACCCACCCCCGCGCAGGAAGAAAACTAGATGCCCCGCAGAACCGACCTCACCTCCGTCCTGGTCATCGGATCGGGACCCATCGTCATCGGCCAGGCGGCCGAGTTCGACTACTCAGGCACCCAGGCTCTGCGCGTGCTGAAAGAGGAGGGAATCAGGGTCATCCTGGTCAACTCCAATCCGGCCACCATCATGACGGACCCTGAGTTCGCTGACGCAACCTACGTCGAGCCGATCACCCCGGAGGTGGTCGAGAAGATCATCGCCAAGGAGCGGCCGGACGCGATCCTTCCCACCCTGGGCGGCCAGACGGCTCTCAACACCGCAATCGCGCTCGACAAGAACGGCGTACTTGAGAAGTACGGCGTTGAACTCATCGGCGCGAACATCGCGGCCATTGAACTTGGCGAGGACCGCGAAAAGTTCAAGGGCGTCGTCGAGCGCTGCGGGGCGGAGTCTGCCCGCTCGGCCATCATCCATTCGCTGGACGAAGCCTTCGCCGCTGCGGGAGACCTCGGTTACCCCATGGTGGTCCGGCCCTCCTTCACCATGGGCGGGCTGGGGTCCGGTCTGGCCTACAACGAGGACGACCTGCGGCGAATCGTCGGCCAGGGCCTTCAGTACAGCCCCACCAGCGAAGTCCTGCTTGAGGAGAGCATTCTCGGGTGGAAGGAATACGAGCTGGAGATGATGCGCGACAAGAAGGACAACGTCGTCGTCGTCTGTTCCATCGAGAACTTCGACCCGGTCGGTGTCCACACCGGAGACTCCATCACGGTGGCTCCCGCGCTAACGCTGACCGACCGCGAGTACCAGCGGCTGCGTGACATCTCGATTGCGGTCATCCGCGAGGTGGGCGTCGATACCGGCGGCTGCAACATCCAGTTCGCGGTGGAACCGGATACCGGGCGGGTAGTGGTCATCGAGATGAACCCCCGGGTATCCCGCTCCTCGGCACTGGCGTCGAAGGCGACCGGTTTTGCGATCGCGAAGATCGCCACGAAGCTTTCCCTGGGCTACACCCTGGACGAGATTCCGAACGACATCACCCGCCAGACCCCGGCATCCTTCGAGCCGACCCTGGACTACGTCGTCGTCAAGGTGCCGAGGTTCGCGTTCGAGAAGTTCCCCGCAGCGGATGACACCCTGACCACCACCATGAAGTCCGTCGGCGAAGCGATGGCCATGGGCCGGAACTTCACCGAGGCGCTGCAGAAGGCGCTGCGGTCCCTTGAACAGAAGGGCTCCCAGCTCCGCTTCGACCGCGTCAGCGAGTTCGATGTGCCTGAACTCGTTGAAGCCGCAAAGCGCCCGACCACGGAACGCCTGTCCCAGGTCCAGCGCGCGCTGCTGGGCGGTGCGAGCGTCGACGAGCTCTACAAGGCCACCGGAATCGACCCCTGGTTCCTGGATCAGCTGGTCCTGCTCAATGAGGTTGCGGAAACCGTCCGCTCGACGGGACTGAAGCCCGAGACCCTGCGGCTGGCCAAGCGCCACGGCTTCTCGGATGAGCAGATCGGCCTGCTCACGCACACCCCTGAGGCAGTGGTTCGCGGGGTGCGTCATGCACTCGATATCAGGCCGGTCTTCAAGACGGTGGACACCTGTGCGGCGGAATTCGCTGCTTACACGCCGTACCACTACTCCTCCTACGACGAGGAGGACGAAGTGGGCCTGCATGCAAAGCCGTCCATCATCATCCTCGGCTCCGGCCCCAACCGCATCGGGCAGGGCATCGAGTTCGATTACTCCTGCGTGCACGCCACCATGGCGCTGCGCAAGGCGGGTTACGAGACGGTCATGGTCAACTGCAACCCCGAGACGGTGTCCACGGACTACGACGTCTCCACCCGGCTGTACTTCGAGCCGCTCACCCTGGAGGATGTGCTCGAGGTCATCGCTGCCGAGGAGCGCACCGGCGGCGTCATGGGCGTCTTCGTCCAGCTCGGCGGGCAGACCCCTCTGAAGCTGGCACAGGAGCTCGCTGACGCAGGGATCCCGATCCTCGGCACCTCGCCGGAGGCTATCGACCTCGCGGAACACCGCGGAGAGTTTGCACGGGTACTGGCCGAAGCCGGACTCATCGCCCCGAAGAACGGCACAGCGGTTTCCTTCGAGGACGCACGCGCAATCGCCGACGAGATCGGTTACCCGGTCCTGGTCCGCCCCTCGTATGTTCTGGGCGGGCGCGGCATGGAGATCGTGTACGACGAGGCGCACCTGTCGCGCTACATCCTCAACGCCACCGAGATCACACCGGACCACCCGGTTCTGATCGACAGATTCCTTGAAGACGCAGTTGAGATCGACGTCGATGCGCTCTATGACGGTAAGGATCTGTATCTGGGCGGCATCATGGAGCACATCGAGGAAGCCGGTATCCACTCCGGCGACTCCGCCTGCGTCCTGCCGCCGATCACCCTGGGTACCGATGTCCTGGAGCGGGTAAGCGTGGCAACCCACGCGATCGCCGAGGGCGTCGGAGTCCGCGGCCTGATCAACATCCAGTTCGCGCTGGCTTCCGATGTGCTCTATGTGCTCGAGGCGAATCCGCGTGCTTCACGCACCGTACCGTTCGTCTCCAAGGCGACAGGTGTGCAGATGGCCAAGGCGGCAGCCCTCATCGGAACCGGCGTCACTATCCACCAGCTCCGCAGTGCGTACAAGATGCTGCCCGAAACCGGTGACGGTTCACGCCTGCCGCTGTCCGCCCCGGTGTCCGTGAAGGAAGCTGTGCTGCCGTTCAGCCGATTCCGCACACCCGAGGGGACAGTGGTCGATTCGCTGCTCGGCCCCGAGATGCGGTCCACGGGTGAAGTCATGGGCATCGACAAGCACTTCGACACGGCATTCGCGAAGAGCCAGGCTGCTGCCAACAACGCGCTGCCCACCCATGGCAAGGTCTTTGTCTCCGTCGCCAACCGCGACAAGCGCTCGATCATCATGGGCGTCAAGCGGCTTTCGGACCTCGGTTTCGAGATCGTCTCCACGGGCGGCACCGCCGACGTCCTGCGCCGCAACGGCATCCAGGCAACGCCCGTCCGCAAGGTTGCCGAAGGAAGCAGCGCCGAAGGCGAGGGCACGATCGCGGACCTGGTGGTGGCAGGGGAGATCGATATGGTCTTCAACACACCGTCGGGCGGGGAAGCGCGCAGCGACGGGTACCAGCTGCGCGCCGCAGCGACCTCGATCGGCATCCCGTGCATCACTACCGTTGCGGAGTTCAATGCCGCGGTGCAGGCGATCGAGGCGCTTCGTACCTACCAGTGGTCCGTGACCAGTTTGCAGGACCACGCCCGCGCCGTCCGCGGCGAAACTGTGCCGGACCCGGTCGGAGCCTGACGGTGACGGCGACCTTCGGGCAGCGACTGGCGGCCGCCGTCGAACGTCTCGGGAATCTCTGTGTGGGCGTCGACCCGCACCCAGCGCTGCTGAGTGCGTGGGGGCTTCCCGATACGCCGGACGGCGTCGAGCGCTTTTCCGCGACGGTCCTTGAGGCCGTCGCGGGACAGGTGGCGGTCATCAAGCCGCAGGTCGCCCTTTTCGAGCGCCTCGGTTCGCAGGGTATGGCCGCGTTGGAGCGGTTGTTGTCCCGCAGCGCGGAGGCCGGCGTGCTGACGATCGCCGACGCCAAGCGGGGCGACATCGGTTCCACGATGGCAGGCTACGCTGATGCCTGGTTGCGCGATGGATCCGCCCTGGCGGCGGACGCGCTCACGCTGAGTCCGTACCTGGGCTTCGAGTCGTTGCGTCCTGCGTTGGACGCGGCCCGGGAAACCAACCGCGGCGTGTTCGTCCTTGCTCTGACCTCAAATCCGGAGGGCGCATCGGTACAGCACGTGGGAGGGGAGGACTCGGTCGCCCGGCGGATCGTCGAGGCAGCCGCAGCAGAAAACCGCGACGGCGCACCCGGCTCAGTAGGACTGGTGATCGGTGCCACTGCCGGGGAGGCCGTGCGTCGCCTTGGACTGGACCTCTCCACGCTCAACGGTCCGATTCTTGCGCCCGGAGTGGGAGCACAGGGGGCTGGGCAGCGTGAGCTTCGTGACACTTTCCGGGGTGCGACGGGCCTTGTCCTACCGAACTCGAGCAGGGAAATCCTGAGCGCGGGTCCCACAGTGGAGGGTCTTCGCAAGGCGGCAGCCGCCACCCAAAGAGCGGTGGACCTGTCCCGCGGCACCGGTTCCGGGACGGATTGATTTTCGGTCAGCCGAGCAGATAGGTTCAGTGCAAGCCCAATCTCCAGACCCGTGACTGCCGGTGTTCGACCGACGGTTCAACTGCCTAGGGAGCCCGAGTGAGCCTCAAGCCTCTCACCGATAGCGAACGAACACTGGCGCGGGAAAAAGCGACGGCGGCGCGGGCTGTTCGGGCGGAGCTGAAGTCCCGGCTGAAGTCCGGTGAGATTACGGTGGCCGAGGTGATCAATGGTTCAGGCCAGGAGGAAGCGATCGGCCGCCTCCGGGTGCTGGACCTGTTGAAAGCCTTGCCCGGGGTGGGGGAGAAAAGGGCTGCAGGCATCATGGACGCCGTGGGAATCGCAGCCACCCGCAGGGTGCGGGGCCTCGGCATCCACCAGCGCAAGGCTCTCGTTGAGCACTTGACGCACCATCCGGTGAACAATCGCCACTAGAGAAGGAAGTATTCGTGAATCAGCCGCGGCTGACCGTACTCGCGGGCCCCACGGCTGTGGGCAAAGGCACCGTTTCCACTTACATCCGTGACAACTACCCCGAAGTGGAGTTGTCCGTTTCGGCCACGACGCGTCCTCCCCGGCCGGGTGAGACAGACGGTGTGCACTACCACTTCGTCTCACCCGAGGAGTTCGACGACCTTGTGGCGACCGGACAGATGCTGGAGTGGGCAGTCGTCCACGGGCGGAACCGCTACGGCACGCTCCGGCGCACGGTGAAAGCCGCCATGGACGCCGGTAAGACCGTATTGCTGGAGATCGATCTGCAGGGCGCGCGTCAGGTGAAGGAGAGTATGCCGGATGCCAACTTCGTCTTCCTGGCGCCTCCCAGCTGGGAGGAAATGGTGCGACGACTGATCGGTCGGGGCACCGAAACACCCGAGGAACAGCAGCAGCGCCTTGCAACCGCTAAACTGGAACTTGCTGCCGAACCGGAATTCGACCACACCGTGGTCAATGACGACGTTCAGCGCGCAGCAGATGAGCTTGTTTCATTGATGGGCCTGACCGCGCACTCGCACTGAAAAGCACGCGCACCAGCTCTACGGCCCAGCGACTATTGGAGATTTTGTGTCTACTCACCCCGAAGGCATCATCAACCCGCCGATCGACTCCCTGCTGGAAGCGTCGGACTCGAAGTACGCCCTCGTGATCTACGGTGCCAAGCGCGCACGCCAGATCAACGCTTACTACTCGCAGCTCCATGAGGGCCTTTTCGAGTATGTTGGTCCGCTGGTGGAAACCAAGCTGAACGAGAAGCCGCTGTCCATCGCACTGCGCGAGATCAACGAGGGCATGCTCGTCGCTGCTCCCGCCGAAGCGTCGGAGTAAGCGCGCCGCCGGTCAGTCAAAGGTACCGACGTGCGTATCATCCTGGGAGTTGGAGGAGGGATCGCCGCCTACAAGGTGGCGTCCCTCCTGCGTTTGTTCACTGAGGCCGGCCACAACGTAACGGTCATACCCACCGAAGCGGCCCAGCGGTTCGTGGGCACTGCCACCTGGGAGGCGCTCTCGGGAAACCCCGTCAGCAACAGTGTGTTCGAGGCCGTCGACCAGGTCCGCCATGTGCGTCTTGGCCAGGAAGCGGACCTGGTGGTCATCGCGCCGGCCACCGCGGATCTGCTGGCCAGGGCAGCCGCCGGAATGGCGGATGACCTGCTCACAGGCTCCCTTCTGGTGACGCGCGCCCCGGTGGTTTTCGCGCCTGCCATGCATACCGAGATGTGGCAGCACCCGGCCACTGTGGCGAATGTCGAGACCCTGAGGCGACGCGGCGCCGTCGTGCTTGAACCGGCCGTTGGGCGTCTCACGGGGACTGATACCGGGCCGGGAAGACTGCCCGATTCCGAAATCATCTATGCCGCAGCGCTCAAGGTCTCCTCCGGGCAGACCGCGCCTGGCGCCCGCCCACTGGCAGGACGCACGCTCACCATCACGGCGGGCGGCACACGCGAGCCGCTGGACCCGGTCCGGTTCCTCGGGAACAGGTCATCGGGAAAGCAGGGCGTGGCGCTGGCCGCAGCCGCCCTGGAAGCGGGCGCGACGGTCCATTTCATCGCGGCCCATATGGATGTACCGCCACCGGCGGGAGTCGAGCTGACACTCGTCGAGACCGCTGAAGAACTGCGGGAAGCGACCCTGAAGCTCGCCCAGCACTCGGACGCCCTCATCATGGCGGCTGCCGTTGCGGATTTCCGGCCTGAGTCGGTCTCCGAGACCAAGGTCAAGAAGCGCGACAACGGCGAGAACCCGGTCATCACGCTTACCCGCAACCCGGACATCCTCGTGGAAACCGTGCAGCAGCGGCGCACCCTCGGCTCGCCGGCAGTGATTGTAGGGTTCGCGGCGGAAACCGGGGATGAGGACGCCACCCCGCTCGCGCATGGGCTGCGGAAGCTACAACGCAAGGGCTGTGACCTGCTCGTCTTGAACCGTGTCGGCCGCTCGCTGGTCTTCGGTCAGGACTCGACCGAGATAACCATTCTGGATGCCGGCGGTGCCGAGCCGGAAACGGTGAAGGGAACGAAAGTCAGCGTGGCCCAGGTCGTCGTGCAACGAGTCGCCGAAGCCCTGACCGCAGCGGGAAAGCCCGCCTGAGCCATCCTTCGGCGTGACCATTGTGGGAGTGCTTCCGCCGTAGCACCCGGTCACACAACCCGCCAGTTACATCGCCTGACCAAGTAGAGTGATCACGTGAATTCACCCCATACGCCTAGCCCTTCCTTGCGATTGTTCACCTCAGAATCGGTGACGGAGGGCCATCCGGACAAGATCTGCGACCAGATCAGTGACGGCATCCTCGATGCGTTGCTGGAAGCGGATCCACGCTCCCGCGTGGCGGTGGAGACCCTCGTCACTACAGGACTGGTCCATGTGGCCGGCGAAGTGACCACGGAAGCCTATGTGGAGATCCCCGAGATCGTCCGCAAGACCATCCTCGGCATTGGTTATGACTCCTCGGCGAATGGTTTCGACGGTGCGCGCTGCGGCGTATCGGTGTCCATCGGCCAGCAGTCGCCCGAGATCGCTTCAGGCGTTTTCACCTCCCTTGAGAGCCGCGAGGGCACCAGCACCGATCCGTACGATGCCCAGGGCGCCGGTGACCAGGGCATCATGTTCGGCTATGCCAGCGATGAGACGCCGGTTCTGATGCCTACGCCGATCTGGCTGGCGCACCGGTTGTCAGAGCAGCTCACGGACGTCCGGAAGGACGGCACGCTGCCCTATCTGCGGCCCGACGGCAAGACGCAGGTCACCGTGGGCTACGACGGCGACAAGCCCGTCAGCGTCGACTCGGTCGTGATCTCGTCGCAGCACGCACAGGAAGTCGACCTCGAGACGCTGCGCGCCGACCTGGTGGAACACGTCATCACGCCGGTTCTGGCCACCTCGCACCTGGACGTCTCGAACGTCCGTCACATCCTGAACCCTGGCGGCGAATTCGTGATCGGCGGGCCCGTGGGTGACGCCGGTCTGACCGGACGGAAGATCATCGTCGACACGTACGGGGGAATGGCGCGCCACGGCGGCGGTGCCTTCAGCGGCAAGGATCCCTCGAAGGTGGACCGGTCAGCCGCATACGCGATGCGCTGGGTGGCCAAGAACGTTGTGGCTTCGGGACTTGCCCGCCGCGCGGAAATCCAGATCGCCTACGCCATCGGAATGGCGCACCCCGTTGGGATTTACGTAGAGACCTTCGGCACGGAACAGGTCGATCCCGCTGCCATCGGATCGGCGATCAATGAGATCTTCGATCTCCGCCCCCTGGCCATCATCAACTCCCTGGACCTGCTGCGCCCGATCTATCAGAAGACCGCCGCACACGGGCACTTCGGACGCGAGGGCGAGGGTTTCAACTGGGAACTCACCGACCGCACGGACGAACTCAAGAGCTACTTCAACGCCTAGGAACCGTCCCGAGCCGATGAGTTCCGAAGAGGGGCAGCAGCTTTCACTGCTGCAGGGCTTTTCCGCACCGGCGGCTCCCCGCGGAAAGTCGCCGGTTGCTTCGAAGCTCCCGGTCGCCCGCGTCATCATCGACTCGCCGCTGCCGCACCTGGACCGGCCGTTCGATTACCTTGTGCCCGCTGAGTACGACGACGACGCCGTCCCCGGTGCCCGCGTCAAGGTGCGGTTCGCCGGGCGGGAACATGCGGCATTCCTAGTGGAACGGCTCGCGGAATCTGACAGTCCCGCCCGCCTGCTGCCGTTGGGCAAGGTGGTGTCCGGGCAGCCGGTCGCCAGCCCGGAGGTCGTGGCGCTGGCAGCGGCCGTCGCAGCCCGTTACGCCGGTTCCACCAGTGATGTCCTCCGCTCAGCGGTGCCTCCGCGCGTGGCGCGCGTGGAGAAGGACTTCCCTTCGGATCCGGCCAGGGGCGCCGCTCAGCGTGGTCCAGACGAACCAGACAGGTCTCCGCTGCTGGTCCGGTACTTGAACGGCGCCTCCTATCTGTCGCGCCTCGCGGCGGGTGAGAGTCCACGAGCCGTGCTCACCACTGTTGCCGGGTATGGACCACACGGTTGGCCTGCTGAATTGGCCGACGCCGTCCACGCCGTCTGGGCGGCAGGACGCGGTGCCGTCGTCGTCGTGCCGGACCAGCGCGATCTCGCGAGGGTTGAAAGGGCGCTGGGGGAGCGCATCGGCACGGAGTCCTTCGTCCGGCTGACTGCCGAGGACGGCCCGACGCCTCGTTACCGCAACTTCCTGAGGCTCTTGCATGGGCAGGTCCGGGTGGCCGTGGGGACGAGGTCCGCGGCATTTGCTCCAGTGAAGGATCTGGGGTTGGTGATCCTCTGGGACGACAATGACGAGTCCCACAGCGAACCGCGTGCACCGTACCACCATGCCCGCGACGTGCTCCTGCTGCGCAGCGAACTTCAGGATTGCGCGCTGCTCTTCGCAGCACCGTCGCGGAGTGTCGAGTCGCAGCGGCTGGTGGACAGCGGGTGGGCGCAATCCATGCAGGCGGACCGGGCTGTTGTCCGGCAGCTGGCTCCGAGGGTGCTTCATTCAGCGGATACCTATCATGCCGAGCGGGAACCTCTCACCCACCAGGTGCGCATACCCCCGGTCGCCTGGCGGGCAGCCAGGGATGGACTGCAGCGTGGGCCGGTCCTGATCCAGGTGGCACGGACGGGCTTCTCACCGGCGCTGGCCTGCGAGGATTGCCGGGAGCCGGCACGATGCCGCCAGTGTGCCGGGCCTCTGGCCCAGTCGGGCCGCGGATCGGCGGTCACCTGCCGCTGGTGCGGAAGGCCGGAGCATTCCTGGCGCTGTCCGCACTGTTCGGGCGGCAGGTTGCGCTCGACAGTGAGTGGGGCGGCCCGTACCGCTGAGGAGCTGGGGCGTGCCTTCCCGGGGGCAGTTGTAGTCTCCTCTTCGGGCGATCACATCCTCGATGAGGTCGACGACTCCCCGCGCGTGGTGGTCGCGACGCCGGGTGCCGAGCCGGTGGCCGCCGCCGGCTATGCCGCCGTACTCCTGCTCGACGGAAACGCCCTGCTGGGACGGGAATCGCTGCGCGCCCTGGAAAGCACGCTGCAGCGCTGGTTCAATGCGGCGGTGCTCGCCAGGCCTGCGTCGGCCGGTGGGGTCGTGGTCGTCACCGCCGACGACGACGCCGCAGCCGGACACCTCGTGCGTTGGGACCCAGCCGGTGCGGCAACACGTGAACTGGTGCTTCGCACCGAGCTGGGGTTGCCGCCGGCGGTGCGTTATGCGGCTCTGAGCGGGTCATTGGAGGCACTGGCAGCGTTCATCGATGGACTGCACCTGCCGCCGTCGTGCAGGATCGTGGGTCCCACGGCCCTTCGTCCTCCAGCGGGGCCGCCGGCTGTCCAGAAACCGGGACAGCAGTCCGCGGCAGGCTCACACCGCACCCTGTTGTTCTTCCGCTACCGAGACGCGGCGGAGGTGGTCAGCGCGTTGCGCGCCCGCCGGGTATCACTCTCGGCCAGGCGCACCACAGAGCCCGTGCACGTCAGGGTCGACGCCGTCGACGTTCTCTAGCGCCTAGGTTTGAAGTGCTGGTTGCACGGCTCCTGGCATGGAGCTCGGCGGCTTCCTCGAGCGCGGCAATCAGAGAATCTGCTGACGTCTCCCAGGAGTAGGTATCCGCCTGGGCACGGCCGGACGCCGAAGCGTCCCTCCAATGCAGCGGGTCGTCAAGCGTGCGGACAGCGCGGCCGAACTCCTCAGGCGAGTCCGGATCGACATACAGCGCCGCGTTCCCTCCGACCTCGCGGAAGATCGGCGTATCCGCAGCTATCACTGGTGTTCCAAGCGCCATCGCTTCAATGACCGGGAGTCCGTAGCCTTCCGCTCGTGAAAGCGTCACCAGGGCCGTGCCGGAGCGCAGCAGCTGCTCGTATTCGCCGTCGGTCACGCCGTTGTGAAAGACCACGGCGGCACCTGCCGGGACCAGCGCTTCCAGTTCGCGCTGCCGCTCGGGAGTGATCCGGCTCAGGAGATGCAGGGTGTAGTCCGGCAGACCCGCCATCCCTGCCAGCAGTGTCTCGACATTCTTGTAGGGCATGAACGATCCCATGTACAGCAGTGACTTCTCCGGTTGCGCTCCCGGCGGGCGCGGCCTGGAACCCGGCTGCGGCGCGTTGCTGACGATGCGGATCGGACGCCGGGTCAACCGGTGCTGTTGCATCAGCGCCCGGGTGGTCTCCGAGATGGTGGCAACGACGTCGGCACGATTCAGGAGCAACCGCTGCGGCCAGTAGGCAAGGTGGTACAGCCGCCAGAGTATTCGGACGGGCAGTGGCAGGAACCTGGGGGGCGTCCGGTTCTGGTAGTAGATGAGGTCGTGCAGGGTGAGCACCAACGGGTAGCGACGGCCGAAGGAGCCCATGGTCTGCATGGGACAGAACACCGCGTCGGGTTCAAGCCTGTTGATGCGCGCGGCAATGAACAGCTCGGCGGGGGAGAACGGGCTGTTGATCTTCACATGCGGCACCTCGGGCAGGAGTGCCAGCTGGCGGTCGTCGTGAATCAGCATTGTCACATCAGCCCGCTGGGAGAGCGCTTCGACGAGGCTGGCGCCGTACCGGCTGATTCCGTCGTGGTGGTCCGTCCGCGTGAAGCGGGCATCGATCAGTATTCTCATCAGGTTCTGTTTCCCAGGAAGTCGATGATGTGTTCCGCAGCGGCCTCGGGTGTCTCATAGTGGATCAGGTGCCCCACCTCGGGAAGGACCACCAGCTTTGAATCGGGGATGAGCGAAGCAAGTTCCTGTTGGGTCTGCACCGTTCCCAGGTCGTCTTTCGCCGCGGCGATCAGGAGTACGGGAAGCCGGAGGTGCGCGGCGCTGTCCCGGACGGTTGTGCTGATCGATGCGGTGAATGCCTGCAGCACGACGTCCCGTGAGGCGAAGGCGCTGAAGTACGCGCGGTGTTGCCCATGGATCCACCGGCGCAAGGGACGGTCGCGCGTCTTGGCCATCAGCTCGCTCATGGCACGGACGATCATCCGATTGCTCAGCAGCGCGTGCCCGGCCGTTTCGGGCAGCGCGGCGCCCACCCGGTAATACAGAGCAGCCAGGCGGGTCGCAACGCGGCTCGAACCCTCAAGTGCCGGCGCACTGATGGGGTTGATCAGCACCAGAGCAGAGAAAGCTTCGGGAGCGTCAGCTGCTGCCTTTGCGGCGATGATTGATCCGAAGGAATGACCCAGGAGGACGGTCTCCGGCCCGAGGGCGAGGCGGTCGAGACTGTTCCGGACGAACGCGGCGTAGGCCTCGACGTCGTGCTCCCCGTCCAGCGGGTCGGAGCGTCCGAACCCGGGTAGATCCGGTGCTATGACACGGTGGGTTGGGAGCGCCTCGATGATGCGCAGCAGCCCGTGATGGTCGCCGCGAAAACCATGCACCATGAAGATCGAACGCGTGCCGGGGGTCGTCTGCATTGCGGGAAAGTCCCAGAACCGCTGCAGTTTTCCGTCGAAGTTGAGCGTCCGCACGGTCCCCGTGCGCATCAGGAGCACCACGTCAGTTGACCAGGTCCGGGTGTGAACCGACACGGGTGTCCGAGTTGAGCTGCTCGATCGCAGCCATGTCCACGGCATCGAGAGTGAAGTCGTCGATGCGGAGGTTCTCCTCGATACGCCCGCGGGAGCTTGCCTTCACAACAGCGGCTACACCGATCTGCATGTGCCAGCGCAGGATGACCTGGGCCGGCGACCGCGAATGCTTTGCCGCTATGTGCGTAATCGTGGTGTTGGTCAGCAGCGAACCACGGCCCAGCGGGCTCCAGGCCTGGGTGAGGATGCCGTGTTCAGCGTTGAACTCCCTCAGCCCCTGCTGCTGCAGGAACGGATGGAGCTCGATCTGGTTGACTGCGGGCACCACCTCGGTCTGGGAGAGAAGCTTCTCAAGGTGATGGCGCTGGAAGTTGGACACGCCGATGGCGCGCACCCTCCCGCCGGCATAGAGCTCCTCGAGCGCTCGCCACGATTCGACATAGAGGTCCTTCGCGGGGCAGGGCCAGTGGATCAGGTAGAGGTCCACGTAGTCGAGCCCGAGCCGGCGGATCGACTCGTCGAACGCCTCGCGGGTGGCACGGTAACCGTGGTTCTCGTTCCACACCTTCGACGTGACGAATACATCGCCCCGCTCAACGTACCCGGCGGAGACTGCGTCGAGAACGGCACGTCCCACGCCCTCCTCATTGCCGTACATCGCCGCCGTGTCGAGCAGCCGGTAGCCTGCCTCAAGCGCGAGGGTGCAGAGTCCGTGGGCATCATCGGCGGGAACCTTGTAGAGCCCGTAACCCAACCGGTCCATCATGACGCCGTTGGAGATCGATACCTTTCCCGGTTTATGCATACCCTGACTCTACCGAGGGTGCGCAGACGGATCCGGTCGCATCAGGTGTGAGTTGATCTAGCCCTGGCGAACCAGAGTCCGGGCGGAGCGTTCATCGAGGATGAGGTCGGTGACCAGGCCCGCCGCGAGAGCGCCCCGCAAACCGTTGATCTTGGACTCGCCGGAAACAACACAGATGCGGCGGCCCACCTGTCCGAGCATCTCCAGATCAGGGCCGGTACTGCGCTCGTTCAGCACGATGTCGCTGTGCGAGCCGTCGGCCCGGAAGAATACGGTTGCCACATCGCCCACCACATGGTGCTCGCGAAGGATCGCGAGGTCGTCCTCGTCGAGGTAGCCGCCGGCATAGACGTGGCTCGGAATGCCTGATCCGGTGGACCCCACACCGAAGATTGCCATGGTCATGCGCTCCTGCAGGTCGAGGATGCGCTTGACGCTGCGCTCTGCCCACATGGCGGTTTTGGTCTCGGCATGGTCGAAGAAGGCGGGGACGGGAAACTGCTCCACCCGAGCGCCGTAAGCCGCCCCAAACCGACGAAGGATCTCACTGGCATACGTGATGCCGGTCGTTTGAGTATTGCCGGCACCGTTCAACTGCACAATGGTGCTGTCATGCGTGGTCTTCCGCGTCAAGTGGTGGCTCACTGCACTGATGGTCGAACCCCAGGCAACTCCGATGATGGCGTTGGAATCGACGAGAGGGCCGAGCGTACGCGCAGCCTGAATCGCAACCCGGTCAAGAACATCTGAATCACTGACGAGGTCGGTCACCGGGACGACGTGCGCTTCCACTCCAAAGCGGCTCCGTACTTCCCTTTCGAGGGCAGGCGCCCTGTCCAGGGGGTTGTTGATCTGAATCTGTACGAGGCCGGTATCTCGCGCCATGGACAGCAACCGGGACACCGTTGACCTAGATGTCCGAAGTTCCCGTGCAATGGCGTTCATCGTCAGGTCCTGCAGGTAGTACATCTGCGCTGCCCGCAGCGCATCCCGGCTCCGCGGAGGGGTGGGGTCGATATTTCGGGCATCTGCGCGTTCAGGTGCACTTCTGGCTGCGGTGTTCACTGGATTCTCCGGGGTCAAGTGCACGTTTGTGCATGGGCATTGACGAATATTCCCAACCCTCCAAAGAATAGGTTGCAGGTCCAAGATCCCGCCACTAGTCAAGGAGCCCCGCCACTCGTGAGGAACAGCACCGGAGTGATGACGCCGTCGGCCAATCCCAACCGTCCAGCCCGTGACAGCGTGAAAGAACTGAAGGACAATCCCCGCACTTCGGTACTGATTATCGGGGGCGGCATCAACGGCGTCGGTACGTTCCGGGACCTGTCACTCCAGGGCATTGACGTCACGCTCATCGAGCGCGGCGACTACTGCCAGGGCGCCTCGGGCGCATCCTCGCACATGATCCACGGCGGCATCCGCTACCTGGAGAATGGCGAGTTCCGGCTGGTCCGGGAGTCCGTCGTCGAACGCAATGCCCTGCTCAAACTGGCGCCGCACTACGTCAAGCCGCTGCAGACGACCATTCCGATCTTCAGCACGTTCTCCGGAATCCTGGCTGCACCGCTGCGGTTCCTGAGCCACCGGCAGGGGCCGCCACGGGAGCGCGGCGCCGTCCTCATCAAGGCGGGATTAACCCTGTACGACGCGTTCTCCCGCGCGGGTTCCGCCGTGCCGCGACACAAGTTCCTGGGGCGCAAAGCGTCACTGGCGCAGCTGCCGGAGCTTCGTCCGGATGTGAAGTACACGGCCACCTATTTCGATGCCTCCGTTCACAACCCCGAACGGCTGACACTCGACGTGCTCCGCGACGGCCTCGACGCCAACCCCAGGTCGCGCGCTATCAACTACGTCACCGCAGTGGGAAGCGACGCAAAGGGCGTTGTGCTCCGCGACGAACTGACGGGCGAGGTATTTTCGGTCCAGGCGGATATCGTCGTCAATGCAACGGGGGCGTGGGTCGACGGCACCAACAGTTCACTGGGACAGCCCAGCCGCTTCATGGGTGGAACAAAGGGCTCACATATCGTCCTCGACCATCCCGAACTGCTCGCCGCCTGCGCCGGCAGGGAAATCTTCTTCGAACACTCCGACGGGCGCATCGTCCTGATCTATCCCATGGGCGACCGGGTACTCGTCGGCACGACGGATATCGATACAGACATGGACACTCCGGCGGTCTGCACCGAGGCGGAGATTGACTACTTCTTCGAGCTGATCCACCACGTGTTCCCGACGGTCAAAGTCGGCCGCGACAGTATCGTCTACAGCTTCTCGGGAGTGCGGCCATTGCCGCGCCACGATGACACGCAACCCGGGTTTGTATCCCGCGATTACCGCATCGAACGCGGAGAGACTGCCGGCCGGCCGGCACTAAGCCTCGTCGGCGGCAAGTGGACCACCTTCCGGGCGCTCTCGGAACATCTCGCGAACGAGGTCCTCGCTCTCCTGAAGAGGCCAAGGACGGTCTCGACCTCCGCACTGCCCATCGGCGGCGGCCTCGGCTTCCCAAAGGAACCGGGCGACGTCGCCGCGTGGATTGAGTCCAACGGGGCCGGCCTGCCGGCGGAACGGGTCGCGCAGCTGCTCGACCGCTACGGAACCCGCGCCTCTGACGTCGCCGCGTTCCTCGCGGCCGGTGCCGATTCGCCCCTGCAGACCACACATGAAGTAAGCACCAGGGAACTGGAGTACATGATCCGGCACGAACAGGTTCAGCATGTCTCCGATGTCCTCATCCGGCGCACAGCGCTTGCCTTCAACGGGCTCGTGAGCGCTGAGCTGATCGACGAGTTTGCGGACATTCTTGGCGAACACCTCGGCTGGTCCGCCACGGAGCGGAAGAATCAGGTAGAAGAAACGCGCCGGGTATTGCAGGAACACCACAAGGTGAGTGTGAATAGTTTGGTTGCGTAGGTATGAGCAACCTCCAGCAGTCCACCGACAGCTGGGAACCAACGGCAGCCTTTGCCGGGGGAGTAGCGCGGTGCCGCGACCATCACGGCGCCGGGGCCACACGGCCCACCGTTGAATAAATGGAGGAGTCAAAGATGTCTCTGGAAGTATTCGTCGCCGAAACATTCGGCACATTCATGCTGTTGTTGCTTGGCACGGGAGTCGTGGCCAACGTAGCGCTCGCGGGCACCAAGGGTAATAACGGCGGGTTCCTGATGGTCAACTTCGGTTGGGGCCTCGCGGTCTTTGCCGGCGTTTACGTCGCCGCGCTTTCCGGGGCCCACCTGAACTTCGCGGTGACCGCGGGTCTGTGGGCCAACGGCAACGTTGCGGAATTCGCCCCCGGCGTCGACAAGAACTTCGTCAACGCCCTCGGCTATCTGGCCGCACAGATGCTCGGCTCGATTCTCGGAGCTGTGGGCTGCTGGCTGGCCTACAAGCAGCACTTCGATCTCGAACCGGACCCCGCGAACAAGCTGGGTGTGTTCTCAACCGGCCCGGCTATTCGGTCAAGTGCGTGGAACCTGGTGACCGAGATCATCGGTACGTTCGTTCTCGTGTTCGTCATCCTTGCGTTCGCTTCAACCCCCTCGGGACTGGGCCCGCTTGCCGTTGCACTTCTCGTCGTCGGCATCGGAGCGTCCCTCGGCGGACCCACCGGGTACGCCATCAACCCCAACCGCGACCTCGGCCCGCGTATTGCCCACGCATTCCTACCGATCAAGGGCAAGGGAAGCAGCGATTGGAGCTACGCATGGGTGCCGGTAGTCGGACCGATCATCGGAGGCGTGCTCGGAGGGCTGGCAGCCATGCTGATCACCTTCCCGTCTGCGGCCTAGAGATACGACGAACCGGAGGTCCGGACTCCGGACCACTCCGCCCATATATCAGCAACACACTCAATGAGGAGCAGCAATGCCGCAGTACGTCATCGCCATTGACCAGGGAACCACTTCAAGCCGCGCAATCATCTTCGACCACCAGGGAAACATCGTTTCCTCCGGGCAGAAAGAGCATGAGCAAATCTTTCCCAAAGCCGGCTGGGTCGAGCACAATCCGGTCGAAATCTGGGACAACACCCGTGAGGTCATCGGCAACGCACTCTCCAAGGCGAATTTGACCCGCCACGACATCGCGGCGGTGGGCATCACCAACCAGCGCGAAACTGCGGTGGTCTGGGACAAGAACACGGGCCAGCCCGTGTATAACGCGATCGTCTGGCAGGACACCCGCACACAGCCGATCGTGGACGAGCTCGCAGCGGACGGAGGGGTGGAAAGGTTCAAGCAGCAGGTTGGCCTGCCGCTGGCAACCTACTTCTCCGGAACCAAGATCAAATGGATCCTTGACAATGTCGACGGTGCCCGGGAGAAGGCAGAGGCCGGCGACCTGCTCTTCGGCAACACCGACTCCTGGGTGACCTGGAACCTCACCGGCGGCACTGACGGCGGTGTGCACATCACCGACGTCACCAACGCCTCCCGGACACTCTTCATGGATCTTGAGACGCTGAGCTGGGACCCATCGATCCTGGAAACGTTCGGTGTTCCAGCATCGATGATGCCGGAAATTCGTTCCTCCTCCGAGGTCTACGGAAAGGTGCACAGCTCCCAGCTGCTCCGTGAGGTTCCCGTGGCGGGGATCCTTGGCGACCAGCAGGCAGCCACCTTCGGCCAGGCGGCGTTCGAGAAGGGCGGCGCGAAGAACACCTACGGCACCGGCAACTTCATGATCGTCAACACCGGTGAGGAGATCGTTCACTCAAAGAACGGACTGCTCACAACGGTCTGCTACAAACTCGGCGATGCGAGGCCCGTCTATGCGCTCGAAGGTTCGATCGCCGTGACCGGGTCCCTTGTTCAGTGGCTTCGTGACAACCTCGGCATCATCAAAAGTGCTCCCGAGGTCGAACAGCTTGCCAAGACTGTCGAGGATAACGGCGGCGTCTACATCGTGCCGGCATTCTCGGGTCTCTTTGCCCCGTACTGGCGATCCGATGCCCGCGGTGCGATTGTGGGCCTGACGCGATTCGTGAACAAGGGACACATCGCGCGGGCGGCGCTCGAAGCGACAGCGTTCCAGACACGCGAAGTACTCGACGCTGCCAACGCTGACTCCGGCGTCAATATGGAAGATCTCCGGGTCGACGGCGGAATGGTCGCCAACGACGCGTTGATGCAGTTCCAGGCGGACATCCTCGGTATCCCCGTCATCCGTCCGAAAGTCACCGAAACCACCGCGCTGGGTGCTGCCTACGCGGCCGGGCTGGCCGTCGACTTCTGGAAGGACACCGACGAACTGGCCGCAAACTGGTCCGAGGACAAGCGCTGGACTCCAACCATGGACGATGCCGAACGCGACCGGCAGCTGCGCAACTGGAGGAAGGCCGTCACCAAGACGTTCGACTGGGTGGATGAGGACATCAAGTAGTCGCTAAGAAAAGCAGGAGGCGGAGCGGACGAGCTGTCTGCTCCGCCTTCTCTGTTCAGCACTGGCTGCGTACGACATGGGTGCGTCCCGGCGGGTGTCCGCGTCCTGGCGGTGTTCGCGTTCGGACGGTGAGCCCGCGTTCGGACGGCCACCGCGGGCCCTGCCCGCTCCGCGATGCCCAACCACCCCGGGGCATCGCGGTGGCCGCCCAAACGCTGGTTCGCGCCGCCGGTACCTTCTGCGGATGGTGGGCACCCTTCCAGTTCCATCGAGCCTTCGTGCCCGTGTCCGCGAGGCAGGCCAATAACGCCAGTGGGCGCCTGAGATCTTCAGACGCCCACTGGTTATGGGTATGGGTTGAGGGAGCGGTGCGGGTTCAGCGGAGGACTTCGCCTGAAACGTTGTCCGGGTTTCCGAACCGGTGTGCCGTGATGGTCACTGCCTGCTCGCGCAGGAACGGCAGCAACTCGATCCGTCCTGCTTCCGTCACCGGACCGCTGTAGATTGCGACGTCCGGGTCGCCGTCCGTTGCAGCGCATAGCTCGAAGTAGCCGCCGCCGACCAGTCGTACCCTGCCGAGCTTCGCCGACGGCGCGGCAGCCAGCCACGCGGCGTCGTCCTCCACGCGGTGACGCACATCATTGGCCGACAGCACAGCGGCGAGCGCCGGCGCAAGCGGTTCGGCCGTCGAGACCGACATAGGCGCACCGCTACGCAGTCCGGCCGCAACGACACGCAGAAAGTCGGCCAGTGACCCGGCTTCGTTCAGTCGTACTGTCACAGGTGCCGGCAGGTAGCGGAACTCGTTCCGCTCAACGCGCAGGCCGGAGACATCCTCATGGACTCCGAAAGTACGCACCCAGTGACGCTGGTCATCTGCGGCCGAGCGGGCGAGGAAGCCGCGCTCGGCGTCAGACACGTCGGCTGCATGCAGGAGTGCGCGTACGGGCTCACTCAGCGGGGCGTGGACGTTGCCGGGATGCAGTTCCTCGCGCTCCCAGCTTCCGAGGTGGATGAGATAGTTCGGTCCGCCGGCCTTGGCGCCGGGTCCAACGGCCGATTGCTTCCACCCGCCGAACGGCTGACGCCGCACGATGGCGCCGGTGATCCCACGGTTCACGTACAGGTTGCCTGCCTCCACCGACTCGAGCCACTGCGACACCTCGTCGGGATTTAGGGTGTGGATACCGCCGGTCAGGCCGTACGCGCTGGCGTTCTGCCACTCTATGGCCTGCTCAAGCGACTCGGCATGCATGATGCCCAGCACCGGTCCGAAGAACTCCGTCATGTGGAAGTAGCTGCCCGGCTTGACCCCGGTGCGCACCCCCGGACTCCACAGTCGTCCGGTGTCGTCCAGCTGCTTTGGCTCGACAAGCCACGATTCACCCTCGCCGAGAGTAGTCAGGGCGTCCTTGAGCTTTCCGTCAGCCGGCTCGATGATCGGCCCCACTTCCGTTGCCGGATCCTCCGGGTAACCGACCCGGAGCGAGGCGGCTGCATCGGTCAGCTGGTTGCGGAAGCGCGCCGAAGTCCCTGCCGAGCCGACCAGGATCGCCAGCGATGCTGCCGAACATTTCTGCCCCGCGTGCCCGAAAGCGGACCGAACGACGTCGGCCGCAGCCAGATCCAGGTCGGAACTGGGGGTGACGATGAGCGAGTTCTTCCCGCTTGTCTCGGCCAGCAGCGGGAGGTCGTTGCGCCACGACCGGAACAGCTTCGCGGTGTCGTAGGCACCCGTGAGGATCACCCTGTCGACGTCGGGGTGCGAGATGAGGTGCTGCCCGACCGGACCTTCCTCAACATCGGCGAACTTCAGAACTTCCCGGGGAACACCGGCATCCCAGAGGGCCTGAACCATCACGGCAGCACAACGCTTTGCCTGCGGAGCCGGCTTGAGGATGACGGCGCTGCCCGCCGCCAGCGGGGCAAGGGCGGAGCCGGCCGCAATGGCAACGGGAAAGTTCCACGGCGGAGTTGCGACGGTGAGCGTGGCTGGCACGAAGCGCGCTCCCTCGATCGTGTCGAGTTCTTCTGCGAGCAGTGCGTAGTAGTTGGCGAAGTCGATCGCTTCCGAGATTTCCGGATCGGATTCAGCGATTGTCTTGCCGGTTTCACTGGCGGATACTTCCACCAGGTCACCGCGCCGGGCGGCAAGCTCGGCCGCGGCGCTTCGCAGGACCGTCGCCCGCTCTGCTCCCGAACGTGATCCCCAATCGCGCTGTGCGGCGCGTGCGGACCGGATGGCGGCGTCGACGTCGTCCTCTGTGTCCAGTCGGGAAGCCTCCACCAGTCCGATTCCGAGAGTGGAATGCGGCACCCGCTGCAGGACCTCCGATGCCCATTTCCGGATGACGGGAAGCGAGGGATCGGAATCGGACTGGTTCCGGAAGTTCCCCGGAGCCGTGGCCGTGAAGCGGTCCGGCGTCTGTGAACGGTTGGGCTCGGGAACCGTGAAGTCGAGTTCTTCGAGGGAAGCGAGGAACCGGGTCTTCTCGCGCTCGAAGAGCTCCTCGTTCTTCGTGAGTTCGAAGACGGCGCTCATGAAGTTTTCCTGGCTTGCGTTCTCCTCGAGCCGTCGGATCAGGTAGCTGATAGCCACGTCGAACTGGGCGGGCTTCACCACGGGGGTGTAGAGCAGCAGCGACCCGACGTCCTTCCGGACTTCGGCGGCCTGGTCCTCTGCCATGCCGAGCAGCATCTCGAACTCGATACGGTCCTCGACACCTCGGGCCACGGCGAGGGTCCTCGCCAAAGCAATGTCGAACAGGTTGTGTCCGGCGACACCCAGTCGCACGGCGGTCGCGTTCTCAGGGCGGAGTGCCCAGTCGAGGCACCGCTTGTAGTTGGTGTCGCTCGCCTGCTTGCTGGGCAGCGTGGCAGGTTCCCAGCCGTGTACGGCGGCATCGACGAGTTCCATCGCCAGGTTCGCGCCCTTGACCAGACGCACCTTGATGGCTGACCCGCCGGCAGCGCGCCGGTCCTGAGCCCAGCGGGTGAGGTCCTGCAGCGTCGCCAGGGCGTCCGGAAGGTAGGCCTGGAGCACGATGCCGGCCTCAAGGTTGCGCAGTTCGGGTGTCTCGAGAATCCGCTTGAATACCGCGACGGTGAGGTCAAGATCGTGGTATTCCTCCATGTCGAGATTGATGAACTTCGGAGCCGGCGATGAGGCAGCCAGGTGATACAGCGGAAGGAGTCGCTCGACGACCCGCTCGACCGTTCCGTCGAAGTCCCACAGGTTGAGCGTACTGACCACGGAGGAAACCTTGATGGACACGTAGTCGACGTCGTCGCGCGCCAGCAGCTCCCTGGTTCCACTGAGCCGGGCGTCCGCCTCCTTGTCCCCGAGGACGGCCTCGCCGAGGAGATTGATGTTGAGCCTGACGCCTTCTCCGCGCAAGGCGGCGATCGACTTGCCCAGCTGCGCAGGACGGGCGTCGACGATGAGGTGGCCGACCATCTCGCGCAGCACCCGCTGCGCAACGGGAACCACAACCTGCGGCAGAATCGGGGCCATGACGCCGCCTAGGCGCACTGCACCCTTCATGTACCAGGGCAGGAAGGAAGGCGCCTTCCGGGCAAGCCGGGACAGATTCCGAGCCGCTACGGCGGGATCCTCCGGGCGGATCACCCGGTCCACGAAGCCGATCGTGAAGTCGAGCCCGTTCTGGTCCTTGAGGACCTCGGCGAGGAGCTGCGCGGACTTCGATCCGCGGGTAGTGCCCGAACCGGACGCACGGGGTGGTGTGCTGCCGGATTCGTCCAGGTGGAGCCACCGCCGGACTAGGGCAACCGCATCATCGCCCAGGGTTTGGGGCAATGGCTCTGCGGTGGGGATGGTTTGTGTCATTGTTCTCGTCTACCTAACGACGACGGGCCAGGGGACCTGCGAAGCAGTCCACTTCAAGGGGTGGCTGGCCGATCAGCCGCGGGCGCATTCCGCCTCGGCATGCTGGGTGCAATAACAGATAAGTGCGCCCAGTGGAAATATGGTAACGCCTGGAAAACAGCGGCGGCACCAAACTGCGCTAAGGTTGGAGCATGTTCGCGCAACTGCTCCTTACCTAGCCGCGCACCCCTGCGCGGCCGCCCCTCCTGAGTTGAGGGGCTTTTGTATGTCCGGGGCTGATTCGGGTGCCGGCAGTGTTCATCCGGGAGCGGTGGCGTGACTGGTAAGACGGTCACCAGTGATCAACAGACAGGGCAAGTAACAGTGAGCATCAACCCCACAACCGAAGAGTCGGACGCCGGCACCTACAGTTTCGCGGACATCGAGGCGAAGTGGCTTCCGGTATGGGAGAAGCTCGACACCTTCACTCCCGTGGACGACGGCAGCAGGGAACGCCGCTACGTGCTGGACATGTTCCCTTACCCGTCCGGCGACCTTCACATGGGGCATGCGGAAGCTTTCGCGATGGGCGACGTCGTCGCCCGGTACTGGCGCCAGCTCGGTTACGACGTTCTGCATCCCATCGGCTGGGACTCCTTCGGGCTGCCCGCCGAGAACGCGGCCATCAAGCACAACGCTCACCCCAGTGAGTGGACGTACGCGAATATCGATACCCAGGCCGCGTCCTTCAAGCGTTACGCGATCAGTGCAGACTGGTCCCGCCGGCTGCACACCTCGGATCCGGAGTACTACCGCTGGACTCAGTGGCTGTTCCTGCGGTTTTTCGAGAAGGGTCTTGCCTACCGCAAGGACCACCCCGTCAACTGGTGCCCCAAGGACCAGACGGTTCTCGCGAACGAACAGGTGGTCAACGGGGCATGCGAGCGGTGCGGAAGCCCCGTCACCAAGAAAAGCCTGAACCAGTGGTACTTCCGCATCACCGAGTACGCCGACCGGCTGCTCGAAGACATGGAACCTCTGGCCGGTCACTGGCCTGAACGCGTGCTGGCAATGCAGCGGAACTGGATCGGCCGATCGGAAGGCGCACACGTCACCTTCACCATAGAGGCCGACGGCGACCTGCCTGCCGCCGATGTCACGGTCTTCACAACCAGGCCGGACACCCTGCACGGCGCAACGTTCTTCGTTGTCGCCGCAGACGCGGATCTTGCTGCTGACCTGGTCACGCCTGAGCATGCGTCCGCGCTGGCCGACTACCGCGAGAGCGTGAACGCGCTCAGCGACATCGAGCGCCAGTCGACGGAGCGCGAGAAAACCGGTGTCTTCACGGGACGTTACGCAGTGAACCCGCTCAACGGCGAGAGGCTGCCTGTGTGGGCAGCCGACTACGTCCTTGCGGACTACGGAACGGGCGCCATCATGGCCGTTCCCGCGCATGACCAGCGCGACCTCGACTTCGCCCGTGCCTTCAACCTGCCGGTTCGCATGGTGGTGGACACAGGGGAGGAAGACCCGGCGCTGACGGGCAAAGCCACAACCGGCGAAGGGACGCTGGTCAACTCGGGCGAGTTGAATGGTCTGGGCAAGGAGCAGGCGATCCAGCGCGCGATCGAACTGGTCTCCGAACAGGGCACCGGCGAGCGCACGGTCAACTACCGGCTCAGGGACTGGCTGCTGTCGCGTCAGCGATTCTGGGGTACACCCATCCCCATCATCCACTGCCCTTCCTGCGGAGAGGTCCCCGTACCCGACGAGCAACTGCCCGTCCGTTTGCCCAGTAATCTCCGGGGAGAAGACCTGGCGCCGAAGGGCACCTCGCCGCTGGCTGCCGCAACTGACTGGGTCAACGTCGAGTGCCCCCAGTGCTCCGGGCCGGCCACACGGGACACCGACACGATGGACACCTTCGTCGACTCATCCTGGTACTACCTGCGATTCGTCGATCCGGAGTCGACAGAAGCTCCGTTCGACTCGCAGAAAGTCAACGAGTGGCTTCCCGTCGGCCAGTATGTCGGCGGCGTCGAGCACGCCATCCTGCACCTGCTCTACAGCCGCTTCTTCACCAAGGTCCTGTTCGACCTTGGGCTGGTCAACTTCACTGAGCCCTTCGCGGCGTTGCTCAACCAGGGTCAGGTGCTCAACGGCGGAAAGGCCATGAGCAAGTCGCTGGGCAACGGCGTCAATCTCGGTGAACAGCTCGACCGTTACGGTGTGGATGCCATTCGTCTCACCATGGTCTTCGCCTCCCCGCCGGAGGACGACGTCGACTGGGCCGATGTATCGCCGTCGGGGTCTGCGAAGTTCCTCGCCCGTGCCTGGCGCCTTGGCGCCGACGTCGTGTCCGAGCCGGGAGTTGACCCCGCGTCTGGAGACCGTTCGCTGCGTTCGGTGACGCACCGTACGCTCGCCGATGCCGCAGACCTGTTGAAGAACAACAAGTTCAACGTGGTCATCGCCAAGGTGATGGAACTTGTCAACGCCACCCGCAAGGCAATCGACTCAGGTGCCGGAGGCGCTGACCCAGCTGTCCGCGAAGCGGCAGAGGCTACGGCCGTCATCCTGAGCCTGTTCGCACCGTACACCGCGGAGGACCTGTGGGAGCGGCTCGGTCACCCTGCTTCCGTCGCGGCAGCGGGTTGGCCCGCCGTCGATGAGTCGCTTCTCGTCCAGGACACGGTCACCGCCGTCGTGCAGGTACAGGGAAAGGTGCGCGACAGGCTGGAAGTTCCCGCTGACATCAGCGAGGACGAACTGCGTGAGCTGGCCCTCGGCACCGCCCAGGTGCAGCGCACGCTTGCGGGCAGAGATATCCGGACGGTCATCGTCCGGGCGCCCAAACTGGTGAACATCGTTCCGGCCTGAGGGCCGGGAAAGAAGGACCACCGTGGCATGGTTTGATCGCCGTGCAGAACGTATCGGCGTTGGAGGCGCCGGCGAGCCGGATACGACGACGGCGGTCGTCACGGATTCGGCCGCAGCGTTCCCTCAGTCATGGATTGCGGGCGATGGCCCGGCCGCCGGCGTGACCATTGTGCCGATGCCGGTCATCATTGATGACCGGCACTACGGCGAGGGCGCGGACAGCCTCCTGAAGCCGCTTTCGCTGGCGCTGGTCGAGGGACGGGAGGTACGCACCTCCCGCCCGGCGCCCGGCCACTTCCAAAGTGTCTATCGCCGGTTGGAGCGCGAAGGTGCGAGCGAGATCGTGTCTATTCACCTCTCCGGCAAGTTGTCGGGAACGGTAGAGGCGGCACGCTGGGCAGCGCGATCAGTCTCGGTTCCGGTACACGTAGTGGACAGCGGAACGGTAGGAATGGCGCAGGGCTGTGGGGTGGTGGCGGCCGTCCGGGCACTACAGGGCGGCGCGAGCGCCTCCCGCGCGGCCGAGCGCGCCGCAGCTACCTGTTCGCGCACCAGCCTGCTGTTCTACCTCCCCAGCCTGGACCAGTTGCGGCGCGGCGGCCGCATCGGTGCTGCCGCAGGCTTCCTGGGTTCCCTGCTCGCTGTCAAGCCACTCCTGACCGTTCGCGACGGCGCCATTGAGCCCCTTGAGCGGGTGCGGACAGCAGCCCGTGCCAAGCAGCGCCTTGACGAACTTGTCATCGAAGACCTTCGGCGGCGTCCCCGCGGCGGCATCGCGGCATTCCACTATTTCGGGAACATGGCGGAAGCCGAAGCTGCTGCGGCGCGGGTGCCTGAGGGGGCCGAAGCCGTCCTGACGCAGTTGCCGGCGGTGCTTGCCGCTCACACCGGGCTGGGCGTTCTGGCGGTCGCGATATCCGACCCACTGGTGCCGCCAGCCTGATCTTCCGCTCCACATCCGCTGGGCCAGGGGCGGCTTACGCACATAGCCATTGCTGCCCCACCCCCGCCCAGCCGGGCGTTCATACGCTGGTTGCATGGCAAGGCACCGCTGGGCGACGGGGGAGCATCTCCAGGGCTCGGACCGGTTGGAACGCGTCCTCAACCTCAAGCGTGCAGGGTCACAGCCGGCGGGGATCGAGGCGGTCAACGGTGATGACGACGGGGACCTGCACAGCGTCGAACTCAGCGACAGTGGTCCGCCTGACCCGGACGCCACCGCGGCACGCCGGCGACCGCCAAGCGGTAGACGTTGGGCAGCCACGCGACGGGCCGCGTTGCTGGCGGCAGGCTGCGCCCTCGCGGTCGGAGGCTGGCAGTTTGTGAGCGCTGACCGGACTCCCGGCGAGGTTGTCCCGATCGATCCCCCCGCCTCCTCAAGTACTGCCGCCGAGCCGGGTGTTCCCGTCGCGGAGGAAGGCACCGCTCCCGCCGTTGAGCGGGCGGATAAGCCGTCGACGCCTCATGCACAGGGCGCGCAGACCGCAACTGTCGTTGTTCATGTTGCCGGTGCAGTCCGGACGCCCGGCGTGGTGGAAATCGCAGCGGGTGCAAGGGTTTTCGAAGTACTCGAGAAGGCGGGCGGCGCGGTGCCCGAAGCTGAGCTGGCGGCTGTCAATCTGGCCGCCGTGGTGCAGGACGGGCAGCAGATCATGATTCCTCGCGTGGGGGAGGCGCCGCCGGTCGGCGCGCTTCCGGCACCGGACGCTGAAACCGCCGGCGGGCTTGTCAACCTCAATACGGCCGGCGCCACTGACCTCGAGGAACTCCCCAGGGTCGGGCCGGTCCTGGCTGAGCGCATCGTGGAATGGCGCGCCCAGCACGGGCCCTTCGCGCGTGCAGAGGACCTTGACGCGGTTCCCGGTATTGGACCGGCGATGCTTGAGTCATTGCTTCCCCTGGTGACAGTCTGATATGCCCGGTACAACTTCCGCAGGATGGGCGCATCTAGTACGGTCGGCTGCCGCGGCTGGGAAACCATCACCGCCCGTACCAGCCGCACCCCTGAAACGGAACGGCGGGCGTCGCATCGGCGTAACTGTCTGCCGCAGGCCGGTCCGCCACGAAGCCGCCAAGAGTCCCGCTCGGGACCTTCGACTCCTACCCGCCGCTGGCTGCGCATGGGCCGCTGCGGCCGTAACCATCAGGCTCGACGCGCAGGCGGGCCTTCTGCTGGGCCTCATGCTTGCGCTCGGCGCCCTCACGTTCGTCACCATCGCCGTCTGCAGTCGAAACAACAGCCCGGTTGTACTGATGCCGCTTGTCGCCCTTGCAGCGGCCGCAATGGTGAGCATCCCCACAGCCGCGCACGTTGCACATCGCTCCTCTGCCCCGCTGGCCGCTGCCATTGCGGCTCAGACCCACATCACCGTAAACCTCCGTGCCACCTCTGATGCACAGGAAATATCCGCCGATGCCCAGGACGGCGCACCCCGCTGGATCCTTGAAGCCGACCTTCTCGAAGGCACGTCCGGGGGATTCCGGTTCACGGCAGATACGCCCGTAATAGTGCTGGGCGGCAATGAATGGAGCTCCGTCAAGCATGGGGATCAGCTGCGTACGGCAGGAAAGCCGCTGGCAACAGACCCGGGAGATCGGGCAGGGGCGCTGCTCATTGCCTCGACCAGCCCTGACCTGATCCCGGAGCAGCCCGGAGCGGAGTCGCTCATCGAAGAGCTGAGGGAGCGTTTTCTCGCGCTCTCCGCCTCCACCGGAGCACCCGACGACGGATTGATGCCGGGCATGGTGATAGGAGCCCGGGCGTCCGTGAGCCAGCAACTCGTCGATACGATGAAAGCGACCGGGCTGACTCATCTCACGGCAGTCTCCGGGGCTAACTGCAGCTACGTGCTGGCGTTCGTTTTTATCCTCTGCCGGGCATGCAGGCTGCCGCGATGGACAGCCGCGGTTGCCGGTATTACAGCCCTCGTAGGATTCGTCCTGCTGGTCAGGCCCGAGCCCAGCGTTCTCAGGGCGGCTGTCATGGGAGCCATCGGAGTGTTGGCTGTCTTGACGGGCCGTGGACGCCTGTCGATGACGCTGCTGTTCCTGTCGATAGCGGCCCTCCTCACAGTGGACCCCTGGCTCAGCGTGGAGTACGCGTTCATCCTGTCGGTCGCGGCGACCTGCGGGCTCGTGCTGGTCGGCCCTCTCCTGGCGTCGCAGCTGGGAGCGTTTCTGGCGCCCTCGGTTGCCCAGCTCGTCGCTGTTCCCCTGGCTGCCCAGCTTTTCTGCTCGCCGGTCCTGGCCCTCATCCAGCCGAGCCTGCCGACGTACTCGCTGCCGGCGAATATCGCGGCGTCACCGCTTGTGCCGTTCATCACCATCGCCGGCATGGTCTCCGTTGTCCTGGTGGCCCTGGCACCAGGGGCGGCTCTGCCGTTTGCCCTCGGCGCTGCGTGGGCGGCCGCCGGGGTGGCGCAGATCGCCAGGTTCTTCGCCGCCGCCCCGCACGCGTCCATACCATGGCCGTCCGGCACCGGGGGAGCGCTCCTGTCTGCACTGGGGAGCGCCGTCGTGCTGGCGGTCGTGGTGCGGGGACCGGACATGCTCACGTGGGTGCGCGCGACGTGCCACAGCACGCATGCGAGAATCCGTGCGCGCGGGGCACCCCCGATGAAGTCCGGCAGGAGGGGAGGAAGGCTGATCCCGCAGCTGACGCCAGTAGCCTGGGTCGCCGCCGGGTGTATCGCCGGCGTCGTGGGCATCCTGGTGTGGAATGGTGTGCGCGGCCACGGGCCGGAAGATTGGACGGTCGCTGCATGCGACGTCGGCCAGGGTGACGGACTGGCGGTGCGGACGGGGCCTGGTAGCGCCATAGTATTCGACGCCGGCCCGGAAGCGGGTCCCATGGACGCCTGCCTTGATCATCTCCGGGTGGACACTGTGGACCTGCTGGTGCTCACACACCTCCATGAGGACCACTACGGCGGAGTGGCAGGAGTATTCGCGGACCGCTCGGTGTCTCGGCTGCTCTACTCCACAACTGAGGAGACGCTGCCCGAGAGCGTGCAGCAGGTGAGCGCGCACGCCGGAACCACGGTCGCGCCCGCGACCGCCGGAACCGCAGGAACTACGGGAGATGTGGAATGGTCGGTCCTGTGGCCGGCACCCGGAAACTTTGCAGCATCCGAAAACGATGCCTCCGCCGTCGTACTGGCCACGGTGCATGGACGCTCCGGAACCAGCGACCTTCGCATCCTGTTCACCGGCGACCTTGAGGAAGACGCGGCCAATCGCCTCCTCCGGGATCAGCCCGCGCTCAGTGCCGAGGGAATTGACGTCCTAAAGGTTGCGCACCATGGCGCCAGGAACGGCGGCACGGCGATCATCGAGTCCCTGAGCCCTCGCGTTGCACTCATCTCCGCCGGGCGCCGGAACGATTACGGGCACCCCCACCAGGAAACGCTCGCGGCACTGGAGGGCTCCGGCGCATATGTCGCCAGGACAGACCTGGCCGGAACCATACTCATCAGGACCGACGGTGATTCCCTTCAGGTCCGTGGGTCACGATGAGCTTGGATGCTCATCACCCCCATGGCAGAGTTGACCCTGCCCATTCCTCGTCGATCAGGAGCCCCGTCCGTGTCCCCAAGCCCTGCAGGTTCGGCTACTTCGAGCTGGCGCGACGTCGGTCCGGCTCCCGTTGTTCTCTTGCTCGGTCCAGAGGAATACCTTGCCGCCCGCGGCTTTGAGTCGGTGCGCCGGCGCACGCGCGAGACGGAACCCGATGCCGAGACCGTCCGCCTGGATGCGGCGCAGTACGAGCCCGGATCGTTGATCATGCTGGGGAGCCCGTCGCTGTTCGGCGGCACGCAGATCATTGAAGCTCGCGGCCTGGCGCAGATGAACGATGCGTTCCTGCAGGACGCGCTCGAGTATGTCTCCAACCCGGCGCCGGACGTGGTGCTGGTCATGCACCATGCGGGTGGTACGCGCGGCAAAAAGCTGCTCGACTCGCTGAAGAGTGGGAAAGCTGTCGTCGTTGAGTGCCAGCCGCTGAAAAAGGACTCTGACAAGGTCGACTTCGCTACCGCGGAGTTCCGCAATGCGCGGCGCCGGATCGAACCTGATGCGGTGCGGGCCCTCGTCGCCGCAGTGGGATCGAGCCTGTCGGAGCTGGCAGCAGCATGCCATCAGCTTGCCTCAGATTCGGATGGCGTGATCTCCACTGAAACGGTGGAGAAATACTATGGTGGCCGGATCGAAGCCACCGGCTTCAAGGTAGCCGATGCTGCCCTTGCAGGACGCGGGGGACAGGCATTGGCGATGCTCCGGCACGCGCTCTCGAGCGGAGCAGACCCCGTGCCGCTGCTAGCCGCACTCGCGATGAAACTCCGAGCGGTGGCGAAGGTCTATGGAGTCAGGGGTAGCTCTGCACAGCTCGCTAAAGAATTGGGTATGGCACCGTGGCAGGTAGACCAGGCAAGGCGGGAAGCCCAGCGCTGGTCACCCGAGGGGCTCAATCACTGCATCCAAGTCCTGGCCGAGGCTGATGCCCAGGTCAAGGGGGAGGCACGCGATCCGATCTACGCTGTGGAGCGGGCGGTCACAGCTATCGCGCTGGGAGGAACCGCAACCGGCCGGTGACGCTGATCCTGCCCCTTCCGATCCCCGGTCGAAGTGCCCGTCGGTTAAAGGGTGATGGCCGGTCCCGTGGGACCGACCATCACCGTATGAAGCTCTGAAGGCAATTAGCCGAGGTTGTTAACCCGCTTGGCAATTCCCGACTTGCGGTTCGCTGCGTTGTTCTTGTGAAGAACACCCTTGCTCACAGCCTTATCCAGCTTGCGGCTGGCAACGGCGAGCGCGGCCACTGCGGCGTCCTTGTCGGTGGACTCCACCGCGGTGTTGACGGCGCGGATAGCGGTCTTCAGCTCGGACTTGACCGAGTTGTTGCGCTGACGAGCCTTCTCATTGGTGAGAATGCGCTTCTTCTGGGACTTGATATTTGCCACGTATAAGACTCTCTTTGTATTGCGGACTGGTCGTGAGGGATTTTCGGTGCGGCCTAAGACTGAGCGGCGTGGGGATACCGTGGCGACCGAGCCGAAGTGCCCGTCGACCTGCGCGGACACACAGCTATATAGGCTACCAGAACTCGCGCCCCCCTCGCGCCCCAGCCGTCATCGGCGGTTCGCTCATCTCTACCTGAGACTGTCACTGATTGGGTGATCCATCCAATCGGGACATGACGCGGTCGAAGAGCGGGCGGTCGAGGGTTGCACCGATGCGCCGGACATCCTCAGGACGGATCTTCAGCAGACGCTCCAGGTACACCTCACTCGGTCTGCCCTTGCTGTCCCAGGGCCCGCTTCCGATATCCACGTACCCTTCATGCCTGCTTTCGGCATTATTCCGGTCTCGTGAGGTGAGCATGAGTGCGAGCAGCGTGGCGCCGTCGTGCCCGATGACCAGCACCGGCCGGTCCTTGCCCTGCTGAGGATCGTCCTCATACGGCACCCACGTCCAGACGATTTCGCCGGGATCGGCAGTGTCACCGGGCTGCGGGTTGTAAGCGCCAATCGAAGCGGGTGCGGCTTTCTTCCGTGGGCGGTCCCGCAGTGGCTCACGCTGAGGAGCACGGTCACGCCCGGCAGGATGTCCGCTTCGGGCCGGACGGGGTGAATGCGTCGAACGGGCAGCCAGCGCCTTCAATGCGGCCCCGGCCAAACGCATCAGGGAGGGTCCAAGGGAAGCCATAGGGCCAGCGTACCCGCCAGATTGCGGGCTCGAGAGTTCCCCATGGGACAATGGAAGCTGCACATTCCCAGGGGTCCGGACCCAGCGTCCTCGTCCCTGCACGGAATTCCCCGAACAGTCCCACAAAGTAAGAGGTACCGAGTGTCTCCCATGGCCCGCACCGCTCCGGTGCCCGCTGCCACGGATCCCGCGATCATCAGGAACTTCTGCATCATCGCCCATATTGACCACGGCAAGTCCACACTGGCGGACCGCATGCTTCAGCTCACCGGCGTGGTGGAGCAGCGCGATATGAAGGCACAGTATCTGGACCGCATGGACATTGAGCGGGAGCGCGGCATCACCATCAAATCCCAGGCGGTCAGGCTGCCCTGGGAACTCGACGGCGTGAGCTATGCGCTCAACATGATTGACACTCCTGGACACGTTGACTTCACATACGAGGTGTCGCGGTCCCTTGCAGCGTGTGAGGGAGCAATCCTGCTGGTTGATGCTGCCCAGGGGATTGAGGCCCAGACACTGGCGAACCTGTACCTCGCCATGGAGAACGACCTCACAATCATTCCGGTGCTCAACAAGATCGACCTTCCGGCCGCCCAGCCGGAGAAGTATGCTGCGGAACTGGCCAACCTGATCGGCGGGGATCCGGAGGATGTGTTGCTGGTGTCCGGCAAGACAGGCGTCGGCGTAGAGGCGTTGCTGGACAAGATCGTCAGGGATCTTCCCTCTCCCGTCGGAGACGCAAGCGCGCCTGCCCGGGCCATGATCTTTGATTCTGTATATGACACCTACCGGGGCGTCGTGACGTATGTCCGGGTCGTCGATGGACAGCTCAGCCCCCGTGAACGCATTCAGATGATGTCCACCCGTGCTACTCACGAACTCCTTGAGATCGGAGTCAGCTCGCCGGAGCCCACACCGTCCAAGGGCCTGGGCGTAGGTGAGGTGGGCTATCTCATCACCGGCGTGAAGGACGTTCGCCAGTCCAAGGTCGGCGACACCGTCACCAATTTCGCGAAGCCCGCGACGGAGTCGCTGGCCGGTTACGCGGACGCAAAGCCTATGGTCTTCTCGGGTCTGTACCCCCTCGAAGGGGCGGATTATCCAGTGCTTCGTGATGCTCTGGAAAAGCTGATGCTCAATGATGCCGCCCTGGTCTATGAACCGGAGACCTCCGCTGCTCTGGGCTTCGGTTTCCGAGTGGGTTTCCTCGGCCTGCTTCACCTGGAAATTACCCGTGAGCGACTCGAACGCGAGTACAACCTCAGCCTGATCTCGACGGCACCGAACGTGGAATACGAGGTCACGCTCGAGGACAAGAACGTAGTTCACGTCACCAACCCGAGCGAATACCCCGTCGGCAAGATCGCCGAAGTCCGAGAGCCGATGGTTTCGGCGACCATCCTTGCGCCCAACGAATTCGTGGGCACCATTATGGAACTGTGCCAGAGCAGGCGTGGTGTCATGGGCGGAATGGATTACCTCTCCGAAGACCGGGTGGAAATCCGGTACCGGCTCCCGCTGGCGGAGATCGTCTTCGACTTCTTCGACATGCTGAAGTCCAGGACCCGCGGGTACGCCTCTCTGGATTGGAAGGCCGACGGCGACCAGGTGGCCGACCTGGTCAAAGTGGACATCATGCTCCAAGGCGAGCAGGTTGATGCCTTCTCCGCCATCACCCACCGGGACAAGGCATATGCCTACGGCGTCATGATGACGGGGAAACTGCGTGAACTGATCCCGCGTCAGCAGTTTGAGGTTCCCATTCAGGCGGCCATCGGCGCGCGCATCATCGCGAGGGAGAACATCCGGGCTATCCGGAAGGACGTCTTGGCCAAGTGCTACGGCGGTGACATCACCCGAAAGCGCAAACTGCTCGAAAAGCAGAAAGAGGGTAAGAAGCGCATGAAGATGGTGGGGCGCGTGGAAGTCCCCCAGGAAGCGTTCATTGCCGCGTTGTCGTCGGATGAGTCCAAGGACAAAGCGAAGAAGTGACAGCAGTATCTGGTTTCCGGAGCGCCAATGCCTAGCGCGCTGCCTCTCGGCGACCCCGCTCCATCCGACGGCGCTCTGCCGCCCACCGCGGCAGCCGGCTCCGCCGAGCGTGATTTCGGCCTGTACGTTCACATCCCCTTCTGCGCTGTTCGCTGCGGGTACTGCGATTTCAACACGTACACCGCCGCTGAACTCGGTGGGGGAGCGTCGCAGGCCAATTACGCGTTCACGGTGCAGCAGGAGCTCCAGTTTGCGGCCGGAGCGCTTGCCGCTTCAGGTGTTGCCGACCGCCCGCTGAGCACAGTCTTCTTCGGCGGAGGGACACCCACGCTCCTGCCCTCGGCGGACCTGGCACGGGTACTCCGCACCGCCGTCGACATCTGGGGCCTGGCACCGGGAGCCGAGGTGACGATCGAGGCCAATCCCGACTCCGTCACGCCTGAATCCCTCGAGGAACTGGCGCGTGCAGGTTTCACCCGCGTGTCATTCGGCATGCAATCCGCTGTGCCCCACGTTCTCGCGGTGCTGGACCGAACCCACTCGCCGGCGCGGGTCCCCCTTGCCGTCGAGTGGGCGCGTGCTGCCGGGCTCAAGGTGAGCCTGGATCTGATCTACGGCACACCGGGCGAGGACCTTCAGGACTGGCGGACGTCCCTGGAAGCGGCGCTTGCCCTCGAACCGGATCATCTGTCCGCTTATGCCCTCATCATCGAGGACGGCACCGCGCTGGCCCGCCGTATCCGGCGCAGTCAGGTGCCCATGGTCGACGACGACGACCACGCCGACAAGTACGAACTCGCCGACACCCTGCTCAAGTCGGCCGGAATGGCGTGGTACGAGGTAAGTAACTGGGCCCGCTCCGGTGAGGATCAGTGCCGCCACAACATCGCGTACTGGAAAGGCCATGACTGGTGGGGAGCAGGGCCGGGCGCGCATTCACATATCGGGGGGACCCGTTGGTGGAACGTCAAGCATCCTGCCGCTTATGCTCAGAGACTTGCGGCAGGCGAGTCGCCCGCGGCCGGACGTGAAGTTCTGGACAAGGACGCCCGCTACGTTGAGGACGTTCTGCTTCGCATCCGGCTTGCTGATGGTTACCCGACGGAGAACCTGCAATCCCCGGGACGCAGGGCTGTAGCAGGGCTGATAGCTGATGGTCTCATCGACCCTGTGGCGGCGTTCAAGGGCGCCGTGATCCTGAGTGATCGCGGGCGGCTACTAGCCGATGGCGTGGTCCGTCGCCTTTTGCCGGACTGACGTCCTAGTGGAAGATCCGGAGATTGAAGGGGTACTGGTAAGGCCTGCCGCGGTTCACATGGATGCCGGCTGCCACCGAGAAGGCCGCGAGCGTAACCCAGATGAGGGCGTTCAGGACGGCGAAAAGCCCCCCAATGCCCGGGAGCAGGGACAGCAGCAGGCATACGGCTGCGAGGATGCTCGGCGGGAAAGTGAAGTTGAAGGCTTCCTTCGATTCCTGCTCCGTGAAGGGCCCCCGGTCCCGATAGATGAGGAAGATAACCAGAGACGGCACAAACCCCAGGATCCCGAGAAAATGGGCGAGGGTCGCCCATTGGCGATCCTCGGAGGGAGTCAGCGCGGGAGCGCTTGGACTGGCACCCTGGAAGGAGGTAGTTCTGTCCTGGGAGGCGGGAGGAGTCTGTGCGACACCGCGCCGATTAGCGCTGTTGGACAACGAAAATTCCTTCGGACTGATAGGGCTTCACCGCGCATTCCGCGCAGAACTTACTGTCTAAGGGTACTGGGTGAAGCGTGCCCGTGCAGTTCCCACGACTTACAGCGATGCTGGGGCTACGCGTTCGGCCCCGGCCCGGTAAGGAAGTCGATGACCTCTTCGACCCGGGCCAGCAGAGAGGGTTCGAGGTCCGCGTAGGTGTTTACGCCGCTCAGAATGCGCTTCCAGCCGTTGGCGATATCCGCCTGGGAGGAGCACGGCCAGTTTAGCCGCGTCAGTATCCCTGTTTTCCAGTCCTCTCCGCGGGGAATGACGGGCCACGCCTCCAATCCGAGAGCACGCGGTTTCACTGCCTGCCACACATCGACGTAGGGGTGCCCCACAATCAACACATTGAGCGCTGCACCGGTCACTTTCATGGCCTGTTCGGCGATTCGAGCTTCCTTGGTTCCGGGCAGAAGGTGATCAACGAGGATACCGAGGCGCCTTCCGGGTGAGGGAGCGAAGTCGCGGACCGCCCCTGCCAGGTCATCGACCCCGTGCAAGGGCTCGACGACGATGCCCTCAACCCGCAGATCATCGCCCCACACCTTCTCGACCAGCTCCGCATCGTGTTTGCCCTCGACCCAGATTCTGCTCGCGCGGGCTGTTCGGGCACGCTGGCCGGTAACGCGGACCGAGCCCGAGGCTGTGCGCTGGGGCGTTGCGGTGCGCTGCAGCGCGGGAACCATCTCAACGGGGGAGCCCTCGTGGTGAAAACCGAATCCCAGGGGAAAGGTCCGCCGTTTGCCGCGGCGGTCCTCGAGGATCATGACATGCATACCGCCGGACTTCTCAGTACGAAGTATCTCGCCGACGAACCCGCTTTGAACGTCCTCTAGGACGATGCCCGGACGCGCCTCAACCTTCTCAAGGACGACGCGTCGGGGCTGGGAAATGTCCTGTGCGCCCCACTGGTGATACGACATGTGATTTCGCTCGCTTCCGCAAATCCCTGCCCGCTGGAACAGGCAGAGCCAATGCTAACAATCGCAGCGATCGTATTAGACTTGGCACTTAGGCGTGTTGAGTGCTAACTCGTTGAGTGGGCAATGCGGTATATCGGAGGTGAATATGAGCGAGCCCAGGCGGCTTGAAGTCCTGCGTGCCATCGTCGAGGATTACGTCCATTCCCGTGAGCCGGTAGGGTCCAAGGCCCTGGTTGAGCGGCACCAGCTCGGCGTGTCCTCGGCTACCATCCGCAATGATATGGCGCTCCTCGAAGAGGAAGGCCTCATTACCGCCCCGCACACCAGTTCCGGCCGCATTCCCACTGACAAGGGTTACCGGCTGTTCGTCGACCGCATCGCTGAAGTGAAGCCGTTATCCGCGCCCGAGAAGCGTGCCATCCGTGCCCTTCTGGAAAGTGCCGATGACCTGGACGACGTCCTGGACCGCACGGTAAGGCTCCTCGCACAGCTGACCAATCAGGTCGCGGTCGTTCAATACCCACATCTGGGCGCAGCGTCCGTCCGCCACATCGAGCTGGTACTGCTCGCGCCCGGCCGCGTGCTGGTGGTGCTCATTTCCACCAACGGGGCGGTGCAGCAGCGGGTCGTGCCCGTCCCTGCCGACGCAAATGAAAACGAATTGGCCGATCTGCGTCAGCGCTTCCTGACCAAAGTGTCGGGCGTGCGCCTACCGTCGCTTCCTTCGGAACTGGCGTCCTGTGTGGCCGAGCTGCCGCCCGCACTCCAGTCGCTGGGCCAGGCACTGGCGCACGGCCTGGAACATCTCTCCGCCGCGAACCGGGAAGATCGGATCGTCATGGCAGGAACGGCCAACCTTGCCCGCTCAACCCTGGACTTCCCGTTGACCATCGGCCCTGTGCTGGAGGCCCTCGAGGAACAGGTGGTCATGCTTCGGCTGCTCTCCGAAATGGAGCAGGATGCCCTCGGCGTTTCCGTCCGCATTGGTCGTGAAAACCCGTACGGTGGCCTTGCAGAGGCCTCGGTGATCGCCACGGGATACGGGCCGGACGCCCTTGCCAAGGTGGGAGTCCTCGGACCCACCAGAATGGACTACCCCACCACCATGGCCGCCGTCAGGGCGGTGGCCCGTTATCTTTCCCGCATCCTCGATGAGTCATGAACGGATGACGGACCCCTTGAACCAGAGCCGCTCGCGCGGTGAGATTACAGGAAGTGATGTGCAGGAGTGAGTAATCACTACGAGGTCCTAGGTGTTGCACGCGACGCCAGTGGCGAAGAGATCAAGAAGGCTTACCGGAAGCTGGCCCGCAAACTTCATCCGGACGTCAACTCCGGGCCGGAAGCAGCTGAGGAATTCAAGCTGGTGACCCGCGCCTATGAAGTTCTCTCTGATCCGCAGAAGCGGCGCGTCTATGACACCACCGGAAACGAGAACGGAACGGACAACGGCTTCGGCGGCGGTTATGCCGGCCCCGGATTCGCATTCCAGGACATCTTCGAAACCTTCTTCGGAGGCGGCGGCCCCAGCGGTCCGCCGTCGCGGACCCAGCGCGGACAGGACGCACTCATAGCCGTCCGCATTGATCTCAAGGACGCCGTCTTCGGCACCAACAAGAAGATCGAGGTGGACTCCGCTGCGGTGTGCCCCACCTGCGACGGATCGTGCACCCAGCCGGGCACATCTCCGAAGACTTGCGATATCTGTGGTGGCTCCGGGCAGGTGCAGCGCGCGGTCCGGTCGATCCTGGGCCAGGTCATGACGACGGCGACCTGCGGCACTTGCCAGGGCTACGGCACCGTCATTCCCCATCCGTGCAACGAATGCAATGGCGACGGCCGCATCCGTTCCCGCCGCAGTCTTACCATCAAGGTTCCCGCAGGTGTAGCCACCGGTACGCGGATTCAGCTTGCCGGACAGGGTGAAGCGGGCACTGCAGGAGGACCGCAGGGTGATCTGTACGTCGAGATCCGGGTCAACAGCGATCCCACCTTCCTCCGCGAAGGAGATGACCTGCACGCGACCCTGAGCGTGCCAATGACAGCGGCGGCGCTTGGCACCACCGTGACGATGACCAGCTTCGACGGGGACCAGGAACTGACCATCAAACCGGGAACCCAATCCGGAGAAGTGATCACGCTCAAGGGCCTCGGCGTCACACATCTGCGGGGATACGGCCGGGGAGACCTTCTCGTGCACCTGAGCGTCGAAACTCCACGGAACCTTGATGCAGCCCAGGAAGAGCTGCTTCGACGCCTCGCGGAAATGCGTGGTGAGCAGTTCACCGAGGGGCAGCTGGCAAGCAGTGGATCAGGAGTCTTCGCCCGGCTGCGCGAGCGCCTCGGCAACCTCTGACCGGTAGAGAATCATGACCAACCAGGCATACTTCGGCGATCCTGCGGAGGTTCAGGCCGCCGTTGCCGGCGGCAGCATCACACTGCGAGGAACGGAAGCGCACCATGCAGCCACTGTGAAACGCGTGGTGGCCGGTGAGACGGTGGACCTCTTGGACGGCGAGGGAAACCGCCTGGGCTGTACCGTCGTCGATGTGTCCGGCGCGGCCGTCGTCATGACAGTGGATACGGTTTCCTTCGAACCGCTGCCGGCGACCCGCATCGTCCTGGTGCAGGCTCTTGCCAAGGGTGATCGGGCCGAGATGGCAGTCGAGGCCGCAACCGAGCTTGGCGTCGACGCGGTCGTTCCGTGGCAAGCTGACCGAAGCATCGTGAGGTGGCGCGCAGACAAAGCAGTGAAAGGGCAGGCGAAGTGGGAATCCGTCGTCCGTGCAGCGTCGAAGCAAAGCCGGCGTACCCGTGTGCCCGAGGTCCTCGACACAGTGGACAGCAGGGGCCTGGGGCGTTGGCTCGCCGATGTAGCGCACCCGGTCCTGCTGCATGAGGAAGGGCGAATTTCCCTTGCGAGCTATTGGAACCGCCGGTCCGAGGATCACACGGGAACAGTGGCGGTGATCGTGGGGCCCGAAGGGGGTGTGAGCCCGCAGGAGGTGACCCTGTTCGAGGAACACGGGGCCGTTCCCGTGCAGTTGGGAACCAACGTCCTGCGAGCCTCGACCGCCGGACCTGCGGCGATTGCCGTCCTGAATCAGCTCCTGGGCCGCTGGTAATAGGCCGCTGGCAAAGGGCCACTGCTGTTGAAGCTGGTCAGCGGATGCTGACCAGCTTGTCATCTGCAATGGTGTCAGCGGCAGGCCCTTCGCCCGGGTCGGCTCCCGTCGATTCGTACACCTCGACAAGGTATGTCCCCTCTTCCAGGGAGACGCTGAATTCATAGAGTCCGACGGCACCCGTGCCCGCCTCGACGGGAACGGATCCAGCGACCACATCCTCCGTGAAAACACCGCCTGCATTCACCCGGCGGATCCGCCAATCGAGGCTCGGATCAGTTGTCGTGGTGCTCCCTTGGACGATGACCGTCCGGTCGTTTTTGAGGGAACTGTCCTGCGGATTGATGATCCAAACGGGAGCAATAGCACTCACGTCGCGTTGAAGAACAGACCCCAGCTCGATATGGCCGAACGCCTTGTAGCCGGCCTTCCCGTCCACCAGCAGCCGCACGCTGCTGGGACTGCCACTGATGATCAGCCCTGAGTTGGCTGCCGCGGCTGTCGCGGTGTACACAAGCTGCTGCACAGCACGTCCGGCAACATCAGCACCGATTCCAGCGGCGAATGAGTCTGACGAGATGTCGACGGTGATGACGTTGTCAGGCGAGATCGATGTATTGACCGCAGATGCTTCCAGCCAGGGGCTGTAGTAGTCGTCGTCGAGCGGTTCCGAACTTGTCATTGCCCAGACTGCGTCAGCGATCGGATCCCCGGAGGACTCACCGGGCAGGAACTCGCGGTAGAGGAGTCCGTTCGCACTTCCCAACCAGTAGACGGGAAGGAGTTCGTCGGAGTCGGTGGCTGTCGGGCTCTGCACGTCCAACTCGGGCATGCTGGCAGTCGATTCCAGGAGCAACTCCGCCTCTGTCCCCAGCTCCGAGGTGGGCTCTGCCGGTCCTCCGATGGTGCAGGCCTGGAGGCAGAGCGCCGCTGCAACGACGATGGATCCCTTCCAATGGCGGCCTGGAGTTCGGTTTCCGGAAGGAGGAGTGGCGGCCATGTGTTCGGCGTCTCCTCTCATCCAAAGTTATGAAAATGCATAGGTGCAGCACCGCTGTTGTTTCAACAATCGGCAATGCCGCGGAAGCATCCGGTGCCGCAGCGAGCAGCACAATCCAGCTTGGCATAGGTGCTGGCCGCTACTGTGCGGTTTTCCCGAATCGCCGCCTGACTGAAACGCGATTGATATCGGGCCGTTGCGTTCCTGAGATCTTCACCCTTTCGGACCCCCGGGAATGATCGGCCTGCATCACGCAAGCGGTGGCAGGGCTGCGGCGGTACGCTTGTAGGAGGCTTATTCGCAGGCCTGGACCAGTAGATCACCGGAAGATCCGGCATACACAAGGAGAGATGGAAGGCTCAAGGGCCGCTACTATGACCGATTCCGCAGTGGGTATGGGGGCCGCCGGCCTGGACAGCCGGGTCATTCAATTCGATTCCGCCGACCAGATGGTGCAGGCCCTGGGCGCCAACGACGAGGCCCTTGCCATGATCGAAGGGGCGTTTCCCGGCGTCAAGCTGCACGTCCGCGGCAATGAACTGTCCATCACGGGTCCCGCGACCGACGTTGGGCGCACCGAGCGCCTGATCGGTGAGGTACGCACTCTTGCTGCAAACCAGACGCCGGTAACCGCGCAGGTGCTCGAGCAGCTGCTGTTCATGCTGAAGACGCAGGGTGCAGCGAAGCCGGCCGAGATCCTGTCAATGAACATTCTCTCGTCGCGCGGCCGCACCATCCGGCCCAAGACAGTCAACCAGAAGAATTATGTCGAAGCGATCGACGCGCACACCATCGTCTTCGGCATCGGCCCGGCGGGTACAGGCAAGACCTACCTGGCAATGGCCAAGGCTGTTCAGGCCTTGCAGCACAAAGAAGTCAACCGAATCATCCTCACCCGTCCCGCAGTGGAGGCCGGGGAACGATTGGGCTTCCTGCCGGGCACGCTCAACGACAAGATCGACCCCTACTTGCGTCCGCTCTATGACGCGCTCCACGACATGATGGATCCGGACTCGATTCCCCGCCTCATGGCTGCCGGAACCATTGAAGTGGCACCCCTTGCCTACATGCGTGGCCGGACTTTGAATGACGCGTTCATCATTCTCGACGAGGCGCAGAACACCACGCCTGAGCAGATGAAGATGTTCCTGACGCGGCTTGGTTTCGGATCGCGCATGGTAGTCACGGGCGACGTGACCCAGGTTGACCTGCCGGGCGGCACCAGCTCGGGCCTCCGGGTAGTCAGTGAGATCCTGCAGGGTGTCGACGACGTCGCATTTTCCCGCCTGGATGCCACCGACGTCGTAAGGCATCGTCTGGTCGGCGACATCGTCTCCGCCTACAGCAAATGGGACGAGTCGCAACGCGCGTCGCTGAACGGCCGCCGGAATACCGGAAAGGCTGGCCGCAATGAGCATTGAGGTCAATAACGAGTCCGGAGTCGAGGTCGACGACGAGGCACTGGTCCGGCTCGGTCGCCACGTGCTGGAGCGTCTTTTCGTGCACCCCGAATCAGAGCTGTCGATCATCCTGGTCGACATCGAGGCCATGGAGAAGCTCCACATCGAATGGATGGACGAGCCGGGACCCACGGACGTTTTGTCCTTTCCCATGGACGAGCTGCGTCCCGGCACCGCCGCGCGGCCAACTGCGTCAGGCATCCTCGGCGACGTCGTCCTCTGTCCTGAAGTGGCCCGCACTCAGGCGGACAACGCCGGGCACAGCATGAATGAGGAGCTTCTCCTGCTCACCACACACGGCATGCTCCACCTGCTGGGTTTCGACCACGCGGAACCCGAAGAGGAGAAAGAGATGTTCGGTCTCCAGCGGCAGCTTCTGGCCGACTTCCTTGGCGGTGCCGCCCCGCGGGAAACCACGCGGTGACCGCGCACAGAGCGATGAAGCAGTTCCGACCATGATCGTCTTCCTGCTGGCGCTGATGGCAATCGTATTTGTGCTGATTGCAGCGCTGGTCACCGCTGCTGAAGCGGCCTTCAGTTTTCTTTCCCGCCAGGAAGCGGAAGCGCATCTCCACGGGCCGAGAGGCAAGTACGTCCAGCGCATCCTCGACTCGCCCGTGTCGCATATGCACGCGCTGCGGTTCTGGCGTGTCTGGTTCGAGATGGCTGCCGCTGTAGCGGTGGCGCTCCTGTTCGCCGACGTGCTGGACAACATCTGGATTGCCGGGCTCCTGGCTACCGTCACAATGGCGGGCCTGGGTTTTGTCCTCGTGGGGGTTTCACCCCGCCAGCTCGGCAGGACACACGCTGCGACGCTCGTACCGGTGACCGCACATCTCGTAGGTGTGCTGCGGGTCGTGCTTGGACCCATCCCTCGCTGGCTCGTCGGTGTCGGAAGCGCACTTTCTCCCGGTTCGGCGCGTGCCGAGGCTGCATTCTTCACCGAGGAAGAATTCCGCGCGCTCCTCTCGCGGGCGAATGAGGCGGAGATGATCGAAGACAGCGAAGCTGAACTCATTCACTCGGTTTTCGAGCTCGGTGACACCAAGGTGCGCTCGGTGATGGTGCCCCGTACGGACATGGTCTCGATCGAAGCTGGATCGACCCTTCGCCAGGCGATGTCGCTGTTCCTGCGTTCGGGATACTCCCGTGTGCCGGTCATTGGGGACAACGCTGACGACGTTCGGGGCATTTTGTACCTCAAGGACGTCGTTGCGGTACTGAACGCCCAGAACCACGATGATCAGGATCCTGTCGATGACGTTTGCCGCGATGTCCGGTACGTTCCCGAGTCCAAGCCGGTCAGCGACTTCCTGCAGGAACTGCAGCGTGAGTCGACCCACGTTGCGATTGTCATTGACGAGTACGGGGGTACGGCGGGTCTCGTGACTCTCGAGGACCTCATCGAGGAAATCGTGGGCGAGATCGTCGACGAGTACGATTCGGAAGTCCCCGAGATGGAGGAGCTTCCAGAGGGCGGGTTCCGCGTCAGCGCGCGGATGAGCATCGATGACCTTGGCGAACTCTTCGACATAGATCTCGAGGATGACGAGGTGGACACTGTCGGTGGCCTGCTCGCAAAAACGCTTGGTCGTGTGCCGATCGTCGGCAGTGAAGTGCGGGTGGGCGACATTGCTCTGCGCGCGGAACGCGTCGAAGGACGGCGTAACCGTGTCTCGCATCTACTCGCATGGAAGGTCGAGCGGCAGTCGGAAAGCGACGACCACGCAGACCAGTTCAATGAAGGTTCGAGGGAAACGGTGGATAACAAATGAGCACCCAGCAATACCGCGCGGGATTCATCTCGCTGGTAGGCCGTCCCAATGCAGGCAAGTCGACCCTGACCAATGCGCTCGTCGGCCACAAGGTGGCCATCACCTCGGCCAAACCCCAGACAACGCGCCACACCATTCGCGGCATTGTGCACCGTGAGGATGCCCAGCTCATCCTTGTCGACACGCCGGGCCTGCACCGGCCCCGCACGCTTTTGGGACAGCGCCTCAACGATCTTGTTGCCGACACTCTCGCCGAGGTTGACGCCATCGGATTCTGCCTTCCTGCCAATGAGCAGATCGGTCCCGGTGACCGCTATATCTCAGCCCAACTGGCGCAGCTCAAGCGCAAGCCCGTTATCGCCGTCGTTACAAAAGCTGACCTCGTCAGCAAGGAGGCGCTGGCACGCCAACTGCTTGCGGTGGCTGAGCTCGGCCGCGAGGTGCTTGGCGAGGACGGTTGGGCGGATGTGGTGCCTGTGTCCGCCGTCGACGGGTACCAGGTGTCCACCGTTGCCGACGTTTTCGCGACCCACATGCCGGAATCTCCGCCGCTGTACCCCGATGGTGAGCTGACCGACGAGCCGGAGGCCGTCATGGTCGCCGAACTCGTCCGGGAAGCAGCCCTTGAGGGAGTGCGCGATGAGCTCCCGCATTCTCTCGCCGTCGTTGTTGAGGAGATCGTTCCGCGCGAAGGCCGGCCGGAGGATAACCCACTGCTTGATGTGCGCGTGAACCTGTATGTCGAGCGCCCCTCACAGAAGGCCATTGTGATCGGCAAGGGAGGCGCGCGCCTGCGCGAGGTTGGGACGGCCGCACGGAAGGGGATCGAAGCGCTGCTCGGCACGAGGGTATACCTCGACTTGCACGTGAAGATCGCGAAGGACTGGCAGCGCGACCCGAAGCAACTCGTTAAGCTCGGCTTTTAGCCGTCCGTAGTGGTTGCAGTATTTTCGGGCACTACGGGCGACCGCTGCTCGTTGACCTACAGATGCCTCCCTGGGGGCGGCAAGAGATCGAACCAACTCGAAAGGGCCGAGGGTCATGAGTGAATCCGGCGGCGGGCGTCCTGGCTCTCCGGATGGCATACGTCTGGGGACGGGCGGCCGGCACCTCGGCAGGGGACGTCCGCGTGTCCTGCAGATCGTCGCGATCTCCCTCGTCGCCGCGCTTGTGGCGGTCGTAGGATTCGTGGCTTTTTCGGTGGTTCGCCTTCAGGGGAACGTTGCTACCGAGCCGCTCAATCTGTCGACGGACGGCGAGACGCAGCTGCCGGTCGACCTGAGCCGCGACCCTGTGCAGATCCTCATCATCGGCAGCGATACCCGAACGGGTCAAGGCGGGGATACGGAGCCGGAGGATGCCGAAGGTCAGGCGGATGTCATGATGCTCATGACCATGTCCGCAGACCGCAGCAACGTAACGATGGTCTCCTTCCCGCGCGACCTGCTGGTGCCGCTGCCGGGGTGCCACAACCCGGAGACCGGTGCCGCTAGCGATGCCATGGCGTTGGGGCAGCTGAACAGTTCACTGGCCAACGGTGGACCGGGTTGCACCGTTGCAGCCATTAACGAACTTACCGGCCTTCAGGTGGATCACTTCATGATGGCCGACTTCAAAGCCGTCACCGAGCTGTCGAAGGCCGTCGGCGGCGTCGAAGTGTGCGTGAATCAGGAGGTCGATGATGAGTACTCCGGCCTGAAGCTTCCGGCGGGAACCAGCGAGATTGAGGGTGAACAGGCCCTCGCGTTCCTGCGGACCAGGCATAGTTTCGGGAGCGGCGGCGATGAGGGACGCATCCGCGCGCAGCAGGCTTTCCTTGCCTCGCTGGCTCGCAAGGTCAAGAGCGAGGGCACACTGACCAACATTCCGCGCGTGTACTCCATTGCGGAGGCCGTTACGCAGAACCTCACGGTTGATGACGGGCTCGTGGAGATCCCGGAATTGCTCAAGCTTGCAGGCAGGTTGCAGCAGGTGGACCTGGGTAACGTCGCATTCGTGACCGTACCGGTCGTTCCCTACGAGGTTGACCCGAACAGGCTTGTCCTTGACGAGGAAAAGGCGGACGATCTTTTTGCCGCGCTCCGGAACGATCGGGACATCACCAAGCCCGTGCAGGAGCCCACGCCGTCTGCTAGCCCGAGCACCGGTCCTTCTGCGGAGCCTGAGCCCACCGAACCTGTTCCTACCCCGACCGCAGAGGAGCTCGGCTTCGATCCGGCGCTTGTGCCGATCACAGTGCTCAATGCATCAGGTGAGTCCGGACGCGGGCAGGAGCTGCAGGAGGTTCTACTCGGCGAAGGATACACACAGGCGGCCGTCTCAGACGCCGATGACCGGCCGGCGACCCAGCTGTTCGTCGGCCCCGGCTATGAAGGGATAGCGCCCGCCGTCGCGGAGCTCTTCGGTCTGGCTGAGGTCCAGATCGTTCCGAGCGCTACGGCGATCGGACTCGAGCTTTCCGTCGGCAGCGACTTCACCGAAGGCGAGACCGTCGAAACGGAGGGCATCGCAGGTGACCTGCGCGGCCAGACAGCGGCGCAGGTCACCTGTCAGTCCTGAGGAGCTACCAGATACGCACGCGGTCAGCTGGCGCCAGCCACAGCGCGTCCGAATCCGTCACGGAGAAAGCTTCGTGAAACTCATCCAGGTTCCGGACCACCTGGTTGCATCGGAATTCGTTCGGTGAATGCGGATCAATGGCAATGCGGCGCGCTGCTTCCTCCGGACGGATGTTCTGTCGCCAGCATTCGGCCCAGGAGTAGAAGAATCGCTGGATTCCCGTGAGGCCGTCAATCACAGGCGGCTCGGTTCCATCGAGACTAATTAAGTAGGCGGCCAGGCTGATTCCCAGTCCGCCGAGATCGCCGATGTTCTCCCCCAGGGTCAGCTTCCCATTGATCGGGTGATCCGGTGCCTCCGTAGGAGCCAGGTCGGCATACTGGCTCACCAGTTGTCCGGTCAGCGCCTCGAAAGCAGTTCGGTCCGCTTCCGTCCACCAGTTGTGCAGTGCTCCCGTCCCGTCGAACTGGGATCCCTGGTCGTCGAATCCGTGTCCGATCTCGTGACCGATGACCGCACCGATGGCACCATAGTTAGCCGCCGGGTCCGCCTCGGCGTCGAAAAACGGCGGTTGCAGAATCGCAGCGGGAAATACGATCTCGTTCATCGTCGGCATGTAGTAAGCGTTCACGGTTTGCGGAGTGAGGTGCCACTCGCCGCGGTCGATCGGGCCGCCGAGCTTTGCCAGTTGCCGGTCCGTTTCAAACTCGGTGGCTCGCCGCACGTTGCCATACAGGTCACCCGGGACAATCTGAAGCGTTGAATAGTCGATCCAGGAGTCCGGGTAGCCGATCTTCGTGGTGAAAAGACTCAGCTTCTCGAGTGCCCGCTTTCGCGTGTCAGCGCTCATCCATGCCAAACGGCTGATCCGCTGGTGATAGGCCGCCAGGAGGTTCTCCACAAGTTCACCCATGATGGCCTTGTGTGATTCCGGGAAATGCCGCGCCACGTATTCTCGACCGACAGCTTCGCCGAGGGCCCCTTCGACAACCGCAACGCCTCTCTTCCATCGCTCCTTGAGCTGGGGTGTGCCGCTGAGCTTGGTCCCGTAGAACGCAAAGTGGACGTTCACGAAGTCCTCACTCAGGTAGGGTGCCGCCTGCAACAGCACCCGCGCAGCCAGCCAGTTCTTCCAGACGGGAACCGGTACTTCATTCAGGGCGTCCATCAGGCCGGCCAGGTATGCCGGCTGGTTCACGATCACTTCCTCCGGGAGCCCGACGCCGGCAGCCAGCTCTGTGAGCCACGCTGCCAGAAGGGGAGCTTCCGCCGCCAGATCAGAGGTGCGGCGAAGGTTGTAGGTAGCCTGCGGATTCCGCCGCGTCACGGTGTCCATGTGCGACGACGCGAGCCTCGCCTCGAGATCGAAGGTGCTGGCCGCGGCAGCGCGGCTCTCCGGGCGGCCCGCCAGTTCGAAGAGCTGATGCAGCATTTCTACGTAGGCAAGACGTGCCTCCTCGAACTTCTCTTCCCGGTAATAGGACTCATCGGGCAAGCCCAGGCCGGACTGGTAAAGATGGAGGAGATAGCGCTCAGGGTTACCGGCATCGTTGCTGACATAGGGGAGGACTATTCCCGCGGCGCCGGAGCGCGTGAGCCGAGCATCGAGCCGGGCCAACTCATCCACTGTTTCGGCCGCATCGATAGCGTCGAAAACCGGCTTTACAGGCGTCGCGCCCGCGCTGTTGAGATGGCTGACGTCCATGAAGTCAGCGAATAGCGCACCGATCCGGAAGCGATCGCCGTCGTCATTCTTGTCGGCAGCGGCGTCTTCGACAATCGCACGCACGGCGAGTTCAGCGGCATCCGCGAGTTGGGAGAAGGATCCCTCGCGTGCACGGTCGTCGGGGATAGGGGTGTTCCTCAGCCATCCGCCGTTGACATGGCGGAAGAGGTCGTCCTGCGGGCGGACGTCGGGATCGACGTTTGCGAGATTGATGCCTGTTGCTGTCATCGAGGCTCCTTCGTTGGTGCGTCCTCTCATCCTAGGGGCCGTGCTAGTGTTGAAATGTGCGCGCAGAGATGCTCCTTCTTAGCTGCCGTGGCGGGGCTCAACCGACAGGCTAGTCACCAATCGACTACCGAGTCGCAGGCCGAACCCCCGCTGCGGAGTTCGTGATGCCGGCCACCATCCTGTGAAGCCAGAGCCTGAGCGCTCACCCAAGGAAAGGCCACAATCGCCATGCGCAACGCACAGAAACCCTCCGGAATGCCCTTCCATAAGTATGTTCCGTTTCAGGACCAGATCACCGTGGACCTTCCGGACCGGACTTGGCCGGACAAGATCATCACGAAGGCTCCGCGCTGGTGCGCAGTCGACCTCCGGGACGGCAATCAGGCTCTGATTGACCCGATGAGCCCTGAGCGCAAGCACAAGATGTTCGACCTGCTCGTGCAGATGGGCTACAAGGAAATCGAGGTTGGATTCCCCTCGGCTTCACAGACGGACTTCGACTTCGTTCGCCAACTCATCGAGGGCGACCGCATCCCGGACGACGTGACCATCCAGGTGCTCACCCAGGCGCGCGAGCACCTGATTGAGCGGACGTACGAGTCCCTTGAGGGTGCCGATCGCGCAATTGTCCACCTGTACAACTCGACGTCGGTGCTTCAGCGCCGGGTGGTGTTCAACCAGGACATGGACGGCATCGTCGATATTGCGCTCACCGGCGCGAGGCTGTGCCGGAAGTTCGAGGAGAACATGGGCGACACGCACATCACGTACGAGTACTCACCGGAATCCTTCACCGGTACTGAGCTTGAGTTCGCCGCGCGTATTTCCAACGAGGTCGCCGCAGTCTTCGAGGCGTCCGCAGATCGCCAAATGATCCTGAACCTGCCGGCAACCGTCGAGATGGCGACGCCGAATGTCTATGCAGATTCGATTGAATGGATGTGCCGGAACCTGGCCAACCGGGACGCAGTAATCTTGTCGCTCCACCCGCATAATGACCGCGGCACCGGTGTCGCGGCAGCGGAACTCGGCTACCTCGCCGGAGCGGACCGCATCGAAGGGTGCTTGTTCGGCAACGGTGAGCGCACCGGAAACGTCGACCTTGTGACCCTGGGCATGAACCTGTACGGGCAGGGGATCGACCCGCAGATCGACTTCTCCGACATGGACCACATCCGCCGCACGGCTGAATACTGCAACCAGCTCAACGTGCCTGAGCGCTCCCCGTACGGTGGGGACCTCGTGTTCACTGCGTTCTCGGGGTCACATCAGGACGCCATCAAAAAGGGCTTCGAACGGATGGAGGCAGATGCCGCTGCCGTCGGTAAGACCGTCGAGGACATTCCTTGGGCCGTTCCGTACCTGCCGATCGACCCGAAGGATATCGGGCGCTCTTACGAGGCCGTCATCAGGGTCAATTCGCAGTCCGGCAAGGGCGGCGTCGCGTATCTGCTCAAGCACGAGCACAGCCTCGACCTGCCCCGCCGGGCGCAGATCGAGTTCTCCGGAGTAGTTCAGCGGCGCACTGATACCGTCGGCGGTGAAGTCAGCGGAGCAGAGTTGTGGGAGATCTTCCAGGACGAGTACCTGCCCTCACGCAATGGATCCTGGGGACGCTACGTCCTGACGTCCACCAACACCGACACAGCTGAGGACGGTCGGCTCAACCTGACCGCCACGCTCCTGGTTGACGGGGTGCAGCAGCGACGCACCGCGCAGGGCAACGGACCGATCGACGCACTTCTGGCCGTCTTGGGTCAGGACGCCGTCGATGTGCGTGTTCTTGACTACACCGAGCACGCGCTGTCTTCCGGCGGTAACGCACGGGCTGCGGCCTACGTCGAGTGTGCGGTGGGCGAGCGCGTGCTGTGGGGCATCGGCATCGACGCAAACTCGACCATGGCGTCCCTGAAAGCGGTTATTTCCGCGGTCAACCGCGCCATCCGGGATCAGGGCTAAGCCCCAAGGGAATGCGGATTGGAGCCCGGGCGCGGCGACGGCCGCACCCGGGTGCCGGAGTGGGAAAATAGAACGTGGCCAGATCATTCGCGGCGCGTACCTACCGGGCGGAGGGCGTTGTCCTCCGTACCTACAAGCTCGGTGAAGCAGACCGGATCATCGTCCTGCTCACCCGTGATCATGGCCAGGTCCGCGCGGTGGCGAAGGGCGTCCGGCGCACGAGCAGCAAGTTCGGGGCGCGCCTCGAACCGTTCATGACGGTGGACCTCCAGCTCGTTTCAGGACGGACTCTTGACGTCGTGACACAAGCTCAGACGCGTGGAGCCTACGGACACGGCATCGCAGCAGATTACTCCCGGTATACGGCGGCAGCAGCGATCGCGGAAACAGCGGAGAAACTGACCGACGCCGACGGTGAGTCCGCGGCAGCACAATACGGCCTTGTCATCGGCGCTCTGTCAGCCCTCAGCCGCGGGCTCCACCCCTCGGAACTGATCCTCGACTCCTACCTGCTGCGGGCATTGGCAACGGCCGGGTGGGCACCCAGTTTTACGGATTGTGCGCGCTGCAGCGCCCCTGGCCCACATACGGCATTCTCAGCTGCGCTGGGCGGGGCTGTGTGTGCTTCCTGCCGACCGCCCGGCGCAGCGTCGCCGTCGGCGGAGGCCATGGAGCTCCTCGGTGCGCTTCTGTCCGGCAACTGGGCGGTGGCGGATGCGGCTGCGGATTTCGCGCGGCGGGAAAGTGCAGGTCTGGTGGCAGCCTACGTACAGTGGCATCTGGAACGTGCAGTCAAGTCCCTTAAACATGTGGAGCGTGTGTGACAAGATCCCCAGGCGAGCCGTCGCAGCCGTGGCCCCATCCGAGCGGTGAGCTTCCGCCGTCGATCCCTATGGAGCTGGTTCCGGCCCACGTTGCGATCGTCATGGACGGAAACGGACGATGGGCCAACCAGCGTGGCCTGCCCCGTACCGAAGGACACCGGGCGGGAGAAGCTGCGCTCCTGGACGTTGTTGCGGGAGCCATCGACATCGGGGTTCGGCACGTCAGCGTATATGCCTTCTCCACCGAGAACTGGAAGCGGTCCCCAGATGAGGTGCGTTTCCTCATGGGGTTCAGCCGGGATGTTCTGCGCCGCCAGCGCGACCAGCTGAACGAGTGGGGGGTGCGGATCCGGTGGGCGGGCCGGCGTCCCCGCCTCTGGCGCTCGGTGATCAACGAACTTGAGGTAGCTGAGGAAAACACGCGCAGCAACTCGGTGTGCACTTTGACCATGTGCGTGAACTATGGGGGACGGGCAGAGATCGCCGACGCTGCACGAGCCATCGCGGAGGACGTGGCAGCAGGGCGGCTCAAAGCGTCGTCGGTGTCGGAGAAAACCATTCAGCGGTACCTGGATGAGCCGGAACTGCCGGACGTCGACCTGTTCCTGCGCACCTCCGGCGAGCAACGGACCTCGAATTTCATGCTGTGGCAGTCGGCTTACGCGGAGATGGTGTTCATGGACGTCCTTTGGCCGGACGTCGACCGCCGCACGCTGTGGAAGGCAGTCGAGGAGTATGCGTCTCGGGACCGCCGCTACGGCGGCGCAGTGGATAAGGCGCGCACCTGACGATCAGGTCTGTGTCACCGATCCGCAGAAGACACTGATCCGCTGAAGCAGCGCACCCAACGGTCGAGCTCCTCGTACACCTTCCGCCTCACGGGTTCCGAGGACAGCAACGTGTCGTGCAGGGCACCGTCGAACCGGCATACCGTGACGTGCGGGCCGAGCTGCAATGCGCGCTGGGTCATGACCGTAACGTCAAGCACACTGTCGGAGGAGAGCATCGCGTCATTCCACACCGGGCTGATCGTTGACCGCGCGGAGGCCAGGACCAGCACCGGAACGTCGATGGAGAGCCCGCGGCGCACCTGGGCGTGCCCGTTCAGTACGGCGGTGAGCCAGCCTGCACGAATGGGAAAGCCGAACTGCGGTCGCCAGAGGCCATTCAGCTCCCACTCGCCGTCGGCCAGATTACTGATGCTTCGCCAGTAGAACCCAAACTCGGGTAGCTTCAGGCGTGCCTTGGGCCTGAATCTGGTAATCGGCTCAAGCAGTCCCTGAGTCGTGGTGCGCAGGATAGCGCTGCCCTGAATATCAAGCCACGGGCTGTTGAGTATGAGGCTGGAGATTCTGCCGGGGAACCGGTCGGCCCACAGCGAGGCTACCAGTGCGCCGGTCGAATGTGCCATGAGGGAGATCCCCGCCGGGGCTGCCCCGGTTCTGGACTCGATGTCTTCGGCGACAGTCGTCAGCGCAGTGGCGATGTCGTCGTCGTAATGGGAGAGGTCGGTGGCATAGCCAGGTGTCTGCCAGTCCCGCAGGCTTCGACCGTATTTGCGCAGGTCCAGTGCGTAGAAGGCGAATCCACGGTCGGTGAAAAACCGCGCCAGCTCCTGCTGGAAGAAGTAGTCACTCCAGCCGTGGACGTACAGTACGGCCTGAAGTGGCTCCGAGGGCTTACCGCCGCTGAGCCGGTGCAGCAGTCCACGTGCGGTGCTGCGCAGATCCGTCGGCCCCCCAACGCGTGGCGGCGTGTACGAGACGAGGGTAGCTACGCACGGACCTTCCTCATCGGCGCCGAGATCGAGCTCGGTGAGGGCAAAACCGTCACCGAGGTGGTCCGGTTGCCAGTTGATGCCCATGGTTTGAGGATATCGGCGCCGGTACCGAAACTTGGTGAAGCGGCAGGCGCCGTGGGAACTTTGATCCATGCGAATTTATCCTGCCTTCTTCCGCGTTGTCTTCAGCGGGATGGACCCCGAGCGCGCGCACGGAATGGGCTTCCGGCTAATCCGGTGGACCGGCAGGACTCCGGCGGGCAACGTCCTGCGTCGCATCACCCGGCCGGCTCCCGAACTGCAAACCACAGCATTCGGTGTGACCTTCCCGTCGCCGTTCGGTCTTGCCGCAGGTTTCGACAAGGAGGGGCACGGCATTGCTGCCCTTACAGACCTCGGATTCGGCCATATCGAGGTGGGCACCATCACCGGACAGGCCCAGCCCGGCAACCCCAAGCCACGCCTTTTCCGGCTGGTCGAGGACCGGGCGGTCATCAACCGGATGGGCTTCAATAACGACGGCGCTGCTGCCGTTGCCCCGCGCATCGCCGCAGCGCGGCGAACCCTTGAGCGACGCTATCCGACGCTGCGGCCGGTCATCGGAGTGAACATCGGCAAAACCAAAACGGTCGACCTGCGCGATGCCATCGCTGACTACCGAGTCTCGGCCGAAGCGCTGGCTCCGGTTGCCGACTACCTGGTGGTGAACGTCAGCTCGCCGAACACCCCGGGATTGCGCTTGCTGCAAAGCGTGCGCTCACTCCGTCCGCTGCTGAAAGCTGTCCGCACGGCCGCCAACGCAAGTGCGGGAAGACACGTACCGTTGCTCGTCAAGATCGCTCCGGATTTGACCGATGAGGACATCGACGAGGTAGCGGCCCTGGCGCTCGAACTGGAACTCGACGGAATCATCGCAACGAACACCACGATCACGCGGGAGGGGTTGACCACCGCCGCTGAAAAGGTAATGGCGTACGGTGTCGGGGGGCTGAGCGGTGCTCCGCTCAAGACCCGTTCGATGGAGGTGCTGACCCGGCTTCGTCAGGCGGCCGGTCCGCAACTTGCCATAATTTCCGTCGGCGGAGTGGAAACCGGGGACGACGTCGCGGCACGGCTGGAGGCTGGAGCCACCCTTGTCCAGGGCTACACGGCGTTCCTCTACGAAGGGCCGTTCTGGGCGTCGTCCATCAACCGCGCACTGAAGCGCCGGATTCCGCTGAACCGCTGAGCGGCTGCGCCGCCGGATCCCGCTGAACCGCTGAGCGGCTGCGCCGCCGGATCCCGCTGAACCGTTGAGCGGCTGCGCCGCCGGGCGCTCCTCAAGGCGTAGGGGAAGGAAGCCTGCGAACCAGGCTGCTTAGCTCTAGGCGGGGTACTGGCCGCGGCCGACCTGCGTCTTGGGCAGTCGGAGCCGGCGGATCTGCATGGCGCGCGAAATCCCATACCAAAGATCCCCTCGGCCGGGCTCGCCGAATTTTTCGGTCAGCCGGGCCTTGAGCTTGCGGCGCAGCAGCAGGCAGTCGACAACCACGGCAAGGATGATCACCCAAAAAGTGAGCATGACATAACCCTGGAACGTGAGGTTCGGGACGAAGCTGAGCACAACGAAGACCAGCGCGGCGAACATCAGAAACTCGGCAACGTTCCACCGGGCATCCACGTAGTCGCGAACGTACCGGCGGGCAGGGCCCTTGTCGCGGAAGGGGAGATGACGTTCGTCGCCGTTCTCGAGGGCGCGGCGCATGCGCATCTGCTCCTCGCGGCGGGCCAGCCGGTTGGCTTCACGTGCTGCCTTGCGGTCATTGGGAACGAGGGGGCGCTTGCGTGCGGCCTCCTGGACGCTGCGCTTCGGCGTGGGCGCACCCTTGCCTGCCGACCTCAGGCGTTGCTCTTCTGCGGCTTGCTCGGCGGGGTTCTCAGCAACGGCAGCGTCTTTTTTTCGTCCAAACACCCCTCTAGGATACCCGGCCAACGGGCAGCGGATTCCGCGCCCGTGTGTAGGCTCGGGGCATGATCAAGCTATCTACCGATACCCCGCCGGAGACTATGGTTACCGCCTTGCGTTCCAGCGTTGACGCGGCCTTCTCGCGAACCGTCGAGGAGCTGAAGTCCCTTGTCGCCATCCCGGGCGTGGCCTGGGAGGCCTTCAACCCCGCCGAATTGGACCGCAGCGCCGAAGCGGTCGCCGCCCTGGTGCGTTCCACCGGCATCGAGGACGTGCGCATTCTGCGAGTCGACAACGATGGCACGCCCGGAGGTCCCGCGGTCGTGGCGCGGCGCCCTGCGGACGCAGGAAAGCCGACAGTGCTCCTGTATGCACATCACGATGTGCAGCCGCCGGGGGAGCGCGACCTGTGGGAGAGCGAGCCCTTCATCGCCGAGGAGCGCGGGGAGCGGCTGTACGGCAGGGGAGCGGCAGACGACAAGGCCGGTGTGATGGCACATATCGCTGCCTTCCGGGCGGTTTCCGATGTGCTGGGCGACGGCCTTGGCCTCGGCATCACCCTCTTCATCGAAGGGGAGGAGGAGGCAGGGTCTCCCACGTTCCGCCGCTTCCTTGAAGAGCACCGCGAGTTGCTTCGCTCCGACGTCATCGTGGTTGCCGACTCGAGCAACTGGAAAGTCGGTGTACCGGCACTGACGACCAGCCTGCGGGGCCTCGTCGACGGCACCATCGAAGTCCGTGTACTGGATCACGCGGTTCACTCGGGCATGTTCGGTGGTCCTGTCCTGGACGCTCCCACCTTGTTGTCCCGCCTGATAGCCACACTGCACGACGACGACGGCAGCGTCGCGATCGAAGGGCTTCTCGCCACGGACGATGCGACCGTTGATTATCCTGAAGCCGCATTCCGGGCGGACGCTTCAGTTCTGGATGGTGTCCAGTTGGCCGGCACCGGCTCCCTCGCGTCCCGGTTGTGGACCAAGCCCGCCCTGTCCATCATTGGCATCGATGCTCCCAGCGTGGCGGTGTCCTCGAATACGCTCCTCCCAAGCGCGCGGGCGAAGTTCAGTCTCCGCCTGGCACCGGGGCAGGATCCTGAGGAGGCGATGGCCGCCGTCGAACGCCATGTGCAGGCGCACGCTCCTTTCGGGGCGAAGGTGACGTTCACTCCCGGAGAGTCAGGAAATCCCTTCTCCACAGATACCACCAGACCCGCCGCCCAGATCGCCCTGTGGGCGCTTCGGACGGCGTGGGGCACGGAGCCTGTCGAGGCCGGTATCGGTGGGTCCATTCCATTCATCGCCGATCTGACAGAGGTATACCCGGACGCGCAGATTCTCGTCACCGGAGTGGAGGATCCTGATTCCAGGGCACACAGCGCGAATGAATCGCTGCACCTGGCCGAATTCAGCCGGGCGGTCCTGGCCGAGGCCCTGATGCTGGCCAGGCTCAATGCCGCCGGCGCAGCGGACGGGTCGTAGCACCTGCCGGGGCGGCTCAAACGTGTGTGGAATGTTTCGCGGGCATGGTTCGTTACATAGCTGGGCAGCCGTGTGCACGGGACGTACCATTGAACGGACGCGCTGCGAAGCGCTAATAGCCATATGCCGCCCGACGCTGTGTTCGTCGGCACGGATCCGGCGCGGCAGGCACAAGCTAAGGAGAACGCACATCATGAGCACATCAACAAGCGAACCGACTACCGAAGTCGCCGCAGAGACCGAACTGCCGGTACACGAGGTAAACCTCTCAGATGTCGCCGCCAACAAGGTACGCAGCCTTCTGGAGCAGGAAGGGCGCACCGACCTCCGGCTTCGCGTCGCAGTACAGCCAGGCGGATGTTCCGGGCTCATCTACCAGCTCTACTTTGACGAGCGTGTACTGGACGGGGATGCGGTTCGCGATTTCGACGGCGTGGAAGTCATTGTCGACCGCATGAGCGTTCCCTACCTCGCTGGCGCCTCCATCGATTTCGAGGACACCATCTCGAAGCAGGGATTCACCATCGACAACCCCAATGCGGGCGGCTCCTGCGCCTGCGGTGATTCCTTCCACTAAGGGACCGCCCACACAGTACGAACCACGAAGCCTCCGCCATGTATCCGAAACAGGTACACGGCGGAGGCTTTGTTGTCACACGATGGCTGCCGTTGCGGGTAAGCTCTACAGTGAGTAGTAAAACTGAAAGTGCATCGCATTTGGGCTGGCGCCCGAGTAGCGGCGTGCACCGGAAATGCTGTCACCGTCGGTGGCACCGCACGTAAGAAAAGGAAGGGCCGTCTGTGAGTTCGCAGGACCGAACCGGCAGCCGACGCGCAAAGATTTTCAAGGTTTCAAGCCTCGTGGTCGTGGCTGCGCTGTTCTTGTCTGGTTGTTCATCAGAAGTCCAAAAAGGTTGGCTGCCCGCTGAGCGGGACAACACCGACCACACCGGCCGGATCATTGACCTGTGGGTCAACTCCTGGATCGCCGCCCTGGTTGTTGGCGTGATCACCTGGGGTCTGATCATCTGGTGCATCGTGGCGTACCGCCGTCGTCGTAATGAGACCGGCTATCCGCGCCAGATCAGCTACAACCTTCCGCTGGAAGTGTTCTACCTGACCATCCCGCTGTTCATGGTGCTGGTGTTCTTCTACTTCACCGACCGCGACCAGCAGGTCATCGACACGCGTGTCGAGGATCCCGATGTCATCATTGATGTCCGCGGCAAGCAGTGGTCGTGGGACTTCAACTACGTCCTTGAGGACAAGTATGACGCCGGCGTGCAGGCTCAGCTCGATGGTGAACCAGGAGTACCTGAGACACTGCCGACCCTCTACCTGCCGGTGAACCAGACGGTGGAGTTCCGCCTCAACGCCCGCGACGTACTTCACTCGTTCTGGGTTCCCGCCTTCCTTCAAAAGCGCGACATGATCCCTGAGCGCGAAAACTACATCACTCTGACCCCCACGCGTGAAGGCGTCTTCGAGGGTAAGTGCGCCGAATTGTGCGGCGAGTACCACTCCGAAATGCTGTTCAACGTGGCGGTTGTTTCCGAAGAGGAATACGAAGCGCACCTGGAGACCCTTGAGGACGGCCAGCTTGGCGAAGAGTACGACCGCAATCCGCGTAGCGGGGTCGACGGCGAAACTCCGAGCAGCGTCAACGATCAAATTGGGCAGGATTGATTAGATGTCTACTTACGAATACACCGCCGAGGACGCCGGCACTACAGTCGCTCCGCGGGTCATCCCGCGGTCCAAGGGACGTATCGTCGTCAACTGGATCACCTCAACGGACCACAAGACGATCGGGTACATGTACCTGATCTCGTCGTTCGTGTTCTTCTGCCTCGCCGGTGTGATGGCTCTTGTTATCCGCGCCGAGCTGTTCGAGCCGGGTATGCAGATCCTGCAGACCAAGGAGCAGTACAACCAGCTGTTCACCATGCACGGCACGGTGATGCTCCTGATGTTCGCGACGCCGCTGTTCGCGGGTTTCACCAACGTGATCATGCCGCTGCAGATCGGTGCACCCGACGTCGCCTTCCCGCGGCTGAACGCGCTTGCTTTCTGGTTCTTCCTGTTCGGAAGCACAATCGCAGTGTCGGGCTTCATCACCCCGCAGGGTGCCGCGTCGTTCGGGTGGTTCGCCTATGCGCCGCTATCCAACACGACGTTCTCGCCGGGTGTCGGTGGTGACCTTTGGGTGTTCGGCCTTGCCCTTTCCGGCTTCGGCACCATCCTGGGTGCAGTGAACTTCATCACCACTATCATCTGCATGCGCGCTCCAGGCATGACCATGTGGCGCATGCCCATCTTCACCTGGAACGCTCTCGTCACATCGATTCTCGTGCTGATGGCCTTCCCGCCGCTGGCTGCCGCGCTGTTCGCCCTGGGCGCTGACCGGCGTTTCGGAGCACACATATTTGACCCGGACAACGGGGGAGCTATTCTCTGGCAGCACCTGTTCTGGTTCTTCGGCCACCCCGAGGTCTACATCATCGCCCTTCCGTTCTTCGGTATCGTTTCGGAGATTTTCCCGGTCTTCAGCCGCAAGCCGATCTTCGGTTACAAAGGCCTGGTCTACGCAACGATCGCGATCGCTGCGCTCTCTGTGACCGTTTGGGCACACCACATGTACGTGACCGGAGCGGTCCTGCTGCCGTTCTTCGCTTTTATGACCATGCTGATTGCAGTGCCCACCGGCGTGAAGTTCTTCAACTGGATCGGCACAATGTGGCGGGGTTCCATCACTTTCGAGACTCCCATGCTCTGGAGCCTCGGCTTCCTCGTGACCTTCCTGTTCGGCGGCCTGACCGGAATCATCCTGGCCTCACCGCCTCTGGACTTCCACGTCTCGGACACCTACTTCGTGGTCGCCCACTTCCACTACGTCGTCTTCGGCACCGTTGTGTTCGCTATGTTCGCGGGCTTCTACTTCTGGTGGCCGAAGTGGACCGGAAAGATGCTCAACGAACGACTGGGCAAGATTCACTTTTGGCTCCTCTTCCTTGGCTTCCATGGAACCTTCCTGATCCAGCACTGGCTGGGCGTGATCGGTATGCCGCGACGTTACGCGGACTACCTACCCGAGGACATGTTCACCGCGATGAACCAGTTCTCAACGATCGCCTCCTTCGTTCTGGGTGCCTCCCTTATTCCGTTCTTCTGGAACGTGTACGTCACTTGGCGCAGCGGTACGAAGGTCGAGGTCGACGATCCCTGGGGCTTTGGAGCATCGCTCGAGTGGGCAACGTCGTGCCCGCCGCCGCGTCACAACTTCACCTCGTTGCCTCGCATCCGCTCCGAGCGGCCTGCGCTTGACCTCCACCACCCGGAGCTCGCGCAGTGGCATACGCCAAGTTCACCGGCAGGTCAGCTGCTCGGATCCGCTGATCGGAAGGACGCGTAAATGAAGGTAGAAACTCGGCTCTTCTTCTGGGGAGTACCCTTCTTTGTCCCCGTCGCCCTGGTCTACGGCTTTCTGACCAACTGGTCTGAATGGGTAGGCATTCTCGGTATCCTCCTCGTGGGTGGTCTCGCTGGGATGATCGGCTTCTATCTGGGGTTCACGGGCCGCCGCGTTGGCTTGCGGCCGGAGGACCGCCGTGACGCCGAAATCCATGAGGGCTCCGGCGAACAGGGTCACTTCAGCCCCTGGAGCTGGTGGCCGCTGGTGCTCGGTTTGTCAGCAGCAGGCGGATTCCTCGGTCTGGCCGCCGGATGGTGGATCCTCTACATTTCGGCCGGACTCGCAGCCATTGCGCTCGTTGGATGGGTGTACGAGTACAGCCGGGGAGACCACGCCCACTAGGCGCCTGTAAGGACCCTGATCGGCTCGGAAGGCCTCACACAGAAGTGTGTGAGGCCTTCTCGCGTATCCAGGGGATGGGTACGCATGTCACGTTGTCCCAAGACGCGCGGCGATAGAATGGGTCCATCAGACCGGTCTATGACCGGGCGAGGTAGCCGACGGCGCCGCGCAGTGCACTGAAGGAGTTCTCCCATGCCGAAGCAGCTCAGCGGGCTGAGCACCGCACTGGACGGAAAGGGAGCGAAGCATGTGCAGCTTCGCGAGTTATTGCGCGAGTACATCCTTCAGCATGCCGAACCGGGCACCGCGATTCCTTCTGAACGCAAGCTGACGGAGCACTTTGGGGTAGCCCGGATGACAGTCCGGCATGCAATTGATGCGCTGGTGGCCGAAGAGGTGCTGGAGCGGATCGTGGGCCTTGGCACCTTCGTCGCGCATACCAAGGTTGACCTGCAGATGAAGCTCACCTCATACAGCGAGGAGATGCACCGGCGCGGTATGGTTCCTGATGCTCGGGTGCTCAGCTTCGAGCAAATGGCAGCGACCCCGCTTATTGCTCGTGAGCTGAAGATTGAGCAGGGTACTCCCGTTGTACGTTTCCGGCGGCAGTTGCTGGCCGACCGCGAACCTATGAGCGTCGACGAGAACTTCATCCCTGCCCACCGCGTTCCAGGGATCCTCGATGATGAGCCACCGACGTCGCTGTACAACGTGCTCAGTGAGCGGTACGGGCTAGTGATGGAGTGGGGCGAGGACACGGTGGAGGCGACCGCCGCATCGCCCTCTATTGCCCGCCTGTTGAACGTGGAAATGGGCGCACCGCTGTTGAAGATCCAGCGTCATGCCTATGTTGCACGAAGTATGGTGGACTATTCGGTTTCCTACTACCGCGCGGACAGATACAAGCTTTGGGTTCCCCTCCAGCGTCCAGGGGTGCGGACACCCCGAACGTACACCGCAAAGCGCTTCAACTGAAGCGTCTGGTCGGGTCCAGCAACGATCCGTCACCCGCTGCGAGGCAGAGTCACTGCTGCAGCGGCCCAAGTGGCAGCGCTTGACAGCGCTGCAGCCGGCGCAATCAATGAACGCACTCCCGTGAACGCAATCCGATGAGGGAAAACGTCAAGAACGCAAAAGCGGGCGGGACACACGATGAAGTGTGTCCCGCCCGCTTTTGCTATGGCTATAGGAGACGCTTAGTGGCTCGAGATAGAAGCCTTGTCGTGTTCGCTGGCAACCTCGCCGTGATGCCCATGGGAGTGGGCTTGCTCGAGTTCGGCCGGCGTTACCGGTGCCACGCGGTCTTCGAAGAAGAAGCGTGACGCCAGGGCGCGGCGCTTCTCGCCCTTCGAAACGTGGCCGTTCACATCCGGCTGAGCAGTCAGAGCCTCGGGAGAGTCGAAACTGACGAGCTTGTACCGCTTGTACTCGTCCACCGGCTCGTGGACCTCGATGAACTCACCGTGCGGAAGCCGGACAATGCGGCCTGTCTCGCGTCCATGAAGCACGATCTCGCGATCCTTGCGCTGCAGGGCGAGAGCGATGCGACGGGCAACTACGAATCCGATAACCGGTCCTAGGATGACCAGTGCACGCAGCCAGTAGGTTACGTCGTTCAACGACACCATGAAGTGGGTGGCGATGAGGTCGGAGCTGGCCGCTGCCCACATCACGCAGTAGAAGACGACACCTGCCACGCCGATACCCGTGCGGGTCGGGGCATTACGCGGGCGGTCGAGCAGATGCTTCTCACGACGGTCCTTGGTTACCCAGGCTTCGATCCAGGGCCACGCGAAGAGCAGCGTGAAAACAATACCTGCCGGCACGAGCGCCGGGAAGAGCACGTTCAACGAGAGCGTGTTCGTTCCCCAGGGAAGGGGGATGTTCCACTCGAACGGGAAGTTGCCCAGGACGCCCGGCATGAGACGAAGAGCGCCGTCGACCCAACCGATGTACCAGTCCGGCTGTGTGCCTGCAGATACAGGGGAGGGGTCGTACGGTCCGTAGTTCCAGATCGGGTTGATCGTGAACGCGGCAGAGATGGCGGCGATGATGCCGAAGACGATGAAGAAGAATCCACCGGCCTTGGCGGCGTACACCGGTCCGACCGGGTAACCCACAACGTTGTCGTTGGTGCGGCCCGGGCCAGGGAACTGCGTGTGCTTGTGAACTACCACCAGGAAGAGGTGAATTGCGATCAGGAGCAGGATCATTGCCGGGATGAGCAGGATGTGAAGCACGTAGAGGCGCGGGATGATCACCGTGCCCGGGAACTCACCGCCGAAGAGGAAGAAGCTGATGTACGTGCCCACAACGGGTATCGACTTCACGACGCCGTCGATGATGCGCAGGCCATTACCGGAGAGCAGGTCATCGGGGAGCGAGTAGCCGGTGAATCCTGCGGCCATCGCCAGGATGAGCAGGACACCGCCGATTACCCAGTTGAGTTCACGGGGCCGACGGAAAGCGCCGGTGAAGAAGACGCGAAGCATGTGCACGGACACCGCGGCAACGAAGAGCAGCGCCGACCAGTGGTGAACCTGACGCATGAAAAGTCCACCGCGAATATCGAATGAGATATCGAGGGAGGATGCGTACGCCATGGACATCTCTATGCCTCGAAGGGGCACGTAGCTTCCATCGTAGTGAGTCTCAGCCATCGACGGGTCAAAGAAAAACGTCAGGAATGTGCCCGAGAGCAACAGGATCACGAACGAGTAGAGCGCAACCTCGCCGAACATGAATGTCCAGTGGTCGGGGAAGATCTTGCGCCCGAACTCCTTGACAATGGCGGATCCGCCAACGCGGGTGTCGACGAAGTTGGTGATCTTGCCGACGCTGGTTTTGGGCTGGTACTGGTGTCCAGCTGCCGAGCTGCTCATGTCAGCCACGCTCCCAGTAACTTGGTCCTACGGGTTCTTGGAAGTCGCTCGTCGCTACCAGGTAGCCTTCCTCATCAACGGAGATGGGGAGCTGGGGAAGCGGACGGGCGGCCGGGCCGAAGATAACCTTGCATTCCTGTGTCAGGTCGAAGGTTGACTGGTGGCACGGACACAGCAGGTGATGGGTCTGCTGCTCGTAGAGGGCTACCGGGCAGCCCACATGGGTACAAATCTTTGAGTAGGCGACGATGCCGTCGTATCCCCAGTCTTCGCGTCCCGGTGACGGGTTGAGCGATTCCGGGTTGAGGCGCATCAACAGGACAACTGCCTTTGCCTTCTCCTCCAGCTTGTGCTCGGACTCATTCAGACCTTCCGGAATGACGTGGAAAGCGGAGCCGATGGTCACATCGGAGGCCTTGATCGGAGTTCCGCTCGGGTCGCGGGTGAGGCGTACTCCCTCGTCCCACATCGTCTGACGGAGCACGTCTCCCGGCAGCGGACCGAGGTCGCGGAAGATTGCGATGGCAGGGAAGATTGCGAGGACGCCGGCGCCCAGGAGGGTGTTGCGAATGAGCGGGCGACGCTTGATTCCGGACTCCTCGAGGATGTCGCCGACGATCTTCTCAGCATCTGCCCGATCAGCCTCCGGACGGATCTCGTGGCGATCCTCTGCGATCTCGTGGTCGGGCATGAGGGTCTTCGCCCAGTGGACGATACCTACACCGATACCGAGCATTGCGAATGCGGTTCCCAGGCCAAGCAGAAGGTTCTGCAGGCGGAGGGTTCCGATCGTCTGATCCAGCGGGATGAAGAAGTACCCGAAGAAGAAGAGAAGTGTGCCGAGGATGGAGATCAGGAAAAGCACCCCGACCTGGCGCTCGGCGCGCTTCTCTGCGCGGGGATCTGTGTCAGCCAAGCGCGGCCGGTGCGGCGGAAGTCCAGGGTCCTGGAACTTCTGCACGCTGCCCTGACCGGGCTTAGCTACGGTAACCGCGTTTTCCGGGCTGCCGTGACTATGGTCGGCCATGATCCCTCTCATCCTTCTTTAGAAACTTCACTCATCAATCCTGTGTAACTAGTTCTTTGCTGCGCCTCGGCCCGCTATGAGGAGCGGGAGGTGAGCCAAACAGTGAAAGCGATGATCACTCCGAGTCCAGCTACCCAGATGAAGAGACCTTCGGAGACCGGACCGAGCGAACCGAGATCCGCGCCACCGGGGGAACCCTGTTCCTCAATGATCTTCAGGAACGCAATGATGTCCTGCTTGTCCTCGGGAGTGATGTTCGCATCACTGAAAACCGGCATGTTCTGCGGACCGGTCACCATGGCCTCGTAGATGTGCTTTTCGGTGACACCCTCGAGGGTCGGCGCGAACTTACCCCGGGTAAGAGCGCCACCAGCTGCAGCTGCGTTGTGGCACATGGCGCAGTTCACGCGGAACAGCTCACCGCCGGCGGCCGGGTCGACTTCCTCACCGGAGGTATCGAGCAGTTCTTCGCTCGGGATGGCAGGGCCGGCGCCGAGGGACGCAACGTAAGCAGCCATCTGCTGGATCTGCTCTTCGGTGAACTGGACCGGCTTCTGCAGTGCCTGCGGGCCCTGCATCTGGAGCGGCATGCGCCCGGTTCCCACCTGGAAGTCAACCGACGCAGCACCGACACCGATGAGCGACGGACCGTCTTCGGTACCCGCGGCGCCCATGCCGTGACAGGTAGCGCAGTTGGCGACAAAGAGCTTCTCGCCTTCTTCGATGTCGCTGGCGGAAACGCTGGTTTGTGCTTTGGCCTCGTTCGCGTTGCTTGCGACGGCGTAGATGCCACCTGTTAGCAACAAGCCCATGAGCAGCAGCGCTATTGCTGCCAGGGGGTGACGCCGCCTCTGCGAAAGTGCCTTCACGTCCTGTTTCCTGCCTTCTGTATTGCCTTGATACGTTCAACGATTGGTGTCAGCCACCGTCGCGACCGCCACGCTAATTCTACCCCGGGTAGAAAAGGGTTCAAGAGAAATCTACTTCAAGAAATAGATGATGATGAACAAGCCGATCCACACCACGTCGACGAAGTGCCAGTAGTACGAGGTAACAATCGCCGATGTCGCCTCGAAGTGGCCAAAACGCTTCGCGGCGTATGCGCGTCCAATGATGAACAGGAAGGCGATGAGGCCGCCAATCACGTGCAGTCCGTGGAAGCCGGTGGTGATGTAGAAGGACGAGCCGTAGGCGTTGGCTGACAGGGAGATTCCTTCAGCGACGAGCTCTGCGTATTCGTAGGCCTGCACAGCAACGAAGACCGCGCCCATGATGAAAGTGAGCAGGTACCACTCGACCATTCCCCACTTCGCGACGTTCAAGACTCCGCCGACCCTGCGCGGCTGGAGGCGCTCTGCGGCGAACACACCCATCTGGCAGGTGAACGAACTCGACACCAGGATGATGGTGTTGATCAGGGCGAACGGCACGTTGAGCTTTTCCGTCTCGGCGGCCCAAAGCTCGCCGGAGGTCGAGCGCAATGTGAAGTACATGGCGAAGAGTCCGGCAAAGAACATAAGTTCACTGGAGAGCCATACAACGGTGCCAACCGAAACCATATTCGGGCGGTTGAGTGTTGGATGCGCAGTGGAGCTGGGGGCATGGGTCGCTGTCGTCACCCTGACATTATGTCTCTAAAAGTTCCCACTTCACCAATGCGAAACAGCGTCGGCGTGCCCTGTCGGTACCCCCGAGGGCACGAGTTGCCCGTAATGGCGCGGGAGTAACAACGGGATGACTTTCTACAATTCGTAGATAACCTAGGAGAGTGACTGCGATTTCTGCTCCGGACGCCCCTGCAACCAGTTGGCCGCAGCTGATCTCGAAGCTCATTGAGGGGAAGGATCTAACGGCTTCCCAAACACGCTGGGCAATGGATTCCATCATGGAGGGGATTGCCTCCCACGCTCAGATTGCCGGCTTCCTCGTCGGGTTGCGCTCGAAAGGGGAGTCGGTCGCGGAGCTGACAGGACTCGTAGAAGCAATGCTGGCCCGAGCCCATCGCATCAACGTTCCCGGGCCGGCGCTCGATATCGTCGGTACCGGGGGAGACGGGCTGAACACACTGAACATTTCCACGATGTCTTCCCTGGTTGCGGTGGGTGCCGGTGCCAGGGTCATCAAGCACGGCAACCGCGGTGCATCCTCGTCTTCCGGAGCCGCTGACGTCATCGAGGCTCTGGGCGTTCGGCTCGATCTTTCGGTGGACGACGTCGCCAGGTCGGCCGAGGAAGCCAACATCACTTTCTGCTTCGCCCAGGTGTTCCACCCATCCATGCGGCATGTCGCTGTTCCACGCAGGGAACTCGGCGTTCCGACCGCCTTCAACTTCCTCGGCCCGCTCAGTAATCCGGCGGGCGTCGAAGCGCAGGCGCTCGGTTGTGCCAGCGAGCGTATGGCTCCGCTTATGGCGGGGGTCCTGGCGGCCCGGGGGATCCGCGCCCTGGTATTCCGCGGAAGCGACGGCCGGGACAAGCTGACCACGAGCGGCTCATCCACTGTCTGGGAGGTCCGCGGAGGGATCACCACGGAGCACACTGTTCATCCTGGGGACTTCGATCTGCCGGTGGCAACCGTCGAGGCGCTCAGGGGTTCAGACGCTCAAAGCAACGCGAAGGTGGTGCGCCGCCTGTTGGCGGGGGAGACCGGTCCGGTGCGCGACGCCGTCGTGCTGAATGCGGCGGCAGGCCTCACCGCACTGGACACCGAGCACTCGGCGCCGCTCGTGGAGAGGATCCGGACCAACATGGCGCGCGCGCAGGAGTCCATCGACTCAGGCGCGGCGCAGGCGGCACTGGACCAGTGGGTCGCGGTCACCCGGGGGTAGGTTCGGGTTCAGCCTTCGAAACCCAGGGAGAAGGCGGCGTCGAGGTCGTGATTCGAGTAGGACCGAAACGCAATCTGGGTGGTAGTGGATTCGACGCCCTCCACCTTTGAGAGCCGGTCGGCGATGACGTCCGCCAGGTCCTCGTGGCGGTTGACCCGTGCGATGGCGATGAGGTCCCACTCGCCGGTGACGGAATACACCTCGCTGATCCCCTCAAGCTCCGAGATCTCCTGTGCACATTCGGGAATGCGGGAAGCATCGGTCTGAATGAGTACGAAAGCTGTGATCATGTGGCGGCTCCTTGGTTCTGACTGGGGGGAGTGGGGGGCTGGCCGCTGCTGCGTGTGGCGGCCTCGAAACTTCAATACTCGTGCTGCAATGCTCCGCGGGACAACCAGAAACACTCCGAGAACGCAGAGTGTGACCATCTGGAAGGACAGCGCCGCACTCTCACCCAGGGCAACGCGAAGCAGCAGGCCGCCGCCTGCTGTAACAAGCCACATGGGAATCGCCGTCCGCACCACGTTGGTCGGCTGTCGCCACGCGCGAAGAAGCAAGGAGGCTGCGACGTAGGCAATGAGGAAGGGGAGCGCGGTGCTCAGAATGCCCTGGGGCGACAGCGCCCCGTAATGGGAGAGGCGGCCGAGGAGCGCGAAGAAGGCAATCAGCACGACGTCGACGGCGAGCCACGGCACGTAGCCTCGCTTGTGCACGCCCCACCCGCCGCCACTTGCGCTCGTCATGGATTCAGCCTAATGGTTCCGGGCGCCGAAACCGGCGTTCCGCACGCAGCGCGGGCACCGCAGCAGCCCGAGCGGATCTGTTCCATAGCAGCAAGCCGGGTTCTACCCTTGAAACATGTGCAGGAATATCAGGACACTTCATAATTTCGAGCCCGCAGCCACCAGCGAGGAGGTTCATGCGGCTGCCCTTCAGTACGTCCGCAAGGTCAGCGGCACCACCAAGCCGTCCCGGGCGAACCAGGAGGCTTTCGATCGCGCGGTCGAGGAAATCGGCTTCATCACTGAAAGGCTGTTGTCGGAACTGGTCACCACAGCGCCGCCGAAGGACCGCGACGAGGAGGCCGCCAAGGCGAAGGAGCGCTCGGCCCGCCGTTTCGCCACAGCCTGATTACCATCACGCGGGCCGCCCCAACCCTCGCAGTACTGGGCGAAGAACCCTCCGTGGTGCACTATATGGTCACGGAGTGCTCCGTAAGCGTGCCTTGACCAGAGGCACCGGTCGCCCTCCGCTAGTGACACGAGGAGACCGTTATGAGCACGCGCCTGAACCCGTACCTTGGCTTTCGTGACACCGCCAAAGAAGCGATGACCTATTACCAATCGGTCTTCGGCGGCGAATTGACGCTCAGTACGTTCCGCGATTTCCAGGCCAGCGAAGACGAGAGCGAGCTGGACAAGATCATGCATGGAATGCTGACCACCGAGAGCGGGATGGTCATCATGGCGGCAGACACCCCGAACAGCATGGACTACACCCCGGGCAACACATTTTCCATCTCCCTCAGCGGCGAGAATGAAAGTGAGCTGCGGGGATACTGGGACCGCCTGGCCGGAGATGGATCGGTGACCGTGCCACTTGAAGTTGCCCCGTGGGGTGACCACTTTGGAATGTGCACGGACAAATTCGGCGTGGCCTGGCTGGTCAATATCGCCGGTGCGCCGCCGCAGGCATAATCCTGGTCAGCGTTGCGTCGGGGGGAGGCGGAGCTGGAGTTCAGTCCCGCCCTCTTTCGGTTAGTTGACATAATGTTGATTATCGGCACTTTCGGAGCGTCGCACGGAAGGGGTCAACACAGCGTTTCCCTTCGGGTTGTCCTCGTTGTCCTGTGCGTGACGGAGATCTCCAGTTGGGGCATCCTGTTCTACGCCTTTCCGGTCCTCGCGGGCGAGATCAGCTCGACAACCGGCTGGACACTGCCGGCCGTGAACGGAGCGTTCTCTACCGCATTGGTGTGTTCGGCTTTCGCCGGGCTGGTCGTCGGCCGGGTGTTGGACCGCCGCGGTCCGCGCGCCGTCATGACGCTGGGATCCGTCCTTGCTGCTCCGGCGCTCTGCCTGGTAGCCATCGCGGGCAATCTGCCGACGTTCTTCGCCGGTTGGGCATTGGCGGGTATCGCCATGGGAATGGTGCTCTATCCACCGGCCTTCGCGGCGGTGACGCGGTGGTGGACGAATCGCCGTACACGCGCGCTGACAATTCTCACAATCGTCGGCGGGCTGGCCAGCACCGTTTTTGCACCATTGACAGCAGTTCTGACCGCCGCCGTCGGGTGGCGCACCACGTACCTGATCCTGGCGGGCTTTCTCTTCATCGTCACCGTCCCGGCGCACTTTTTCGGGCTGAGACGACCGTGGGTGCCCAACCACACCGCTTCGTCCGGATCACAGCTCACCCAGCTACCGCCGTCGGAAATTATTCGGAGTTTGCCGTTTGCGGCGCTTGTCGGCGCAGTCAGCCTTACCGCTCTCGCCTCCTTCGCGGCCGTCGTCAACCTTGTTCCGCTACTGACGGAACGGGGAATCGGCACTGCCCTTGCGGCGACAGCGCTGGGAGTCGGCGGGATCGGTCAGGTCGTGGGCCGGCTAGGTTACGGCTTGTTCGAGCGGTTGCCCCTCAGAACCCGTACTGTGGCCATTCTGCTGGCGGCAGCGTTAACGACGGCGCTGCTCGGCCTGGCAGAAACCCTCACCGCCGCGATCATCATCGCTTTAGCGGCTGGAGTGACCCGCGGGGTCTTCACACTGTTGCATGCAACCGCCATCACGGACCGCTGGGGTCCGGCGCATTACGGCCGGTTGACCGCCCTCTTGGCATCGCCCATCGCTCTTGCGACCGCGCTTGGACCGTGGGTCGGAGCGGGCCTCGCCGCCATGCTCGGCAGTTACTCGCAAGCCTTCCTCGTTCTCGCGGGGATCAACGCGCTGGCGGTCATCCTGGCCCTCTACAGCGTGCCGCGAGCCGCGCCGCCCAGCCGCGCGTCGACCCTAGGATAGGACGATGGGCACTTACACACGCGAGGAAATCCGCGCCCGGGTCCGCGACGTCGTCAATGAAACAGCACCACCGATCGTCCAACTGGGCGATCCTGTGCTGCGGACCCCGTCGGTTGTTTTCGACGGTCAGCTGGACGATGCAGAACTGGCTGAACTCCTGGTGACCATGCGCAGGGCCATGCAGAACGCGCCCGGTGTCGGCCTGGCAGCCCCGCAGCTGGGGATCCCCCTGCGCATTGCCGTCATCGAGGACGTCATCCCCCAGCCCGATGAGATTTCCCGGGTCCGCGAGCGCCCGCCGTTGCCATACTTCGCCGTCATTAACCCGACGTACACGCCGGTCGGACGCGACAAGGCGTCATTCTTCGAGGGCTGCCTGTCCTTCAGCGGCTGGCAGGCGGTGGTCGAGAGGCACCGTACCGTCCAGCTGGAGTATCTGACCCCTGAGGGTGTGCAGGCCACGCGGCAGTTCACCGGGTGGCCTGCACGGATCGTGCAGCACGAGACCGATCACCTGAACGGCGTGATCTACATCGATAAGGCGAACACACGGTCACTCGTGAGTAGCGCCGCATACAGCGAACGCTGGTCGCAGCCCGGGATCGACCTGGCCCAGCGTTCGCTCAACTTCTAGGCAGGCTGGTTCTTCTTGCTCGGCAGCTTGTCTGCCCACCACCGGAGGATGTGCTCGAACCTCTGACGCCGATGCCAGGGGGTACCGGATCGCGAAAGCTCATGCGTCTCCCCCGGGAAAATTAGCATCTCCGTCTCTACCCCATGACGTTTCAGGGCCGTGTAATACCGCTGTGCCTGTTCGAGCGGGCAGCGCAGATCTTCCTCTGAATGAATGACGAAGGTAGGTGTTCGCACCTTGTCCACATGGGCATACGGGCTCTGCGCACGGACTTTCTCGGGATCGGCGCCCGTGTAGGCCTCCGAGAAGAACCACCCGATGTCCGAAGATCCGATGAAGGATTCCGGATCCAGGAACCCGCGCTCGACGACGGCGCCCTGGAAGCGATGATCGTTGGCAACCAGCCACGCCGTCAGAAAACCGCCGTAGGAGCCTCCCATTACACCCAGCCGGTCGCCGTCGAGCTGGGTGTACTTCAGGACTGCACCCTCGAGGAACGCGAGCACGTCCTGCATGTCCACTGTTCCCATGGCCTCCTTGATGACACGGCCGTGCTCCTGACCGTAACCGGCGGCACCCCGGGGGTTGCACATAACGACTGCGTAGCCGGCCTCGACATACACCTGTGCCTCGTCGAAGTAGCCCCACCCGTACTGGGCGTATGGTCCGCCGTGAATGTTGAGAAGTACCGGGTGCGGGCCGTCCCCTTCGGGAACCATTACCCAGCCGTGGACCGGGTAGCCGTCCGGAGCGCTGAAGGTCTCCTCCCGCAGCTCGGCTATCGTGGTTTCGCTGCGGAGACCTGCGGAGAAGTCGGTCAGCCGCTTCAGTTCCCGGCCGTCGACGAGGGCGACCTCACCCATGGTGAGCGGGTCGGTGTAGGAGACGACGACGGTGGCACCTGTAGTAGCGGCTCCCGTCACGACGCAGTCACCGGCGGCAAGCGTCTGCAAGGTCCCGTCCGGATCGATGCGTAGGAGGTCGTTTGCTCCTCGCCTGCGATTGAAGACCAGCACTCCGCCATCGCCGGCCGGAACGACTTCGCTGACCTCCCCCAAGTCGAAGGTTTCGGGATCGGTCAGCAATCGAGGCTGACCGGGAGCGTCCGCCGGAGCGACGTAGAGGGCCGTATTCCTGGCGACGAAATCGAGACCGGTGGGTGAGAGAGCGCTACCGAGGTAGTAGAGCCACCGGCCGTCCTGGCTGTGCACCGGGGACCCGCAGGTGAGCAACTCACCGGTCAGATTGCTCAGGCGCTGCCTGTCCGTTCCGTCTAGCGCGATCGAGTAGATGTCCGAGCGGAGACTGGTTGCGGAGTCGGGCTCGAGGGCGGCGCTGAAGATGATGCGCGACCCTTCAGCGTCGAAGCGCGGCGCCGAATGGTCAGCGTCCGCGTCTGTTAACTGCTTTGCCGAAGGAAATTCGCCGGATGCTGGTTCTTCGGCGGAACGTGCCGCACGCCCCACCGGCTTGATGTAGGGCTCCTCCCCCAGAACCGGCACGTCCAAGAGGAACAGCTGAATTCGTTTGTCCCCGGTATAGCCCACGCCGTTCATCTGGTACTTGTAGCCGGTGATTAGTCGCGGATCCTCCTGACCAGCCGCTACGCCGTCCACGGTTCCGTAGCGACCGTCCTGCGGGACTCGTGCGCTGAAGACAATGTGCCCGGAACCGGGAGACCACTCGAAATCGGAGACGCCGAGGGGTTGATCGCTGAGCTGCCGGGGCTCCCCTCCCCCGCTGTCAACAATGAACAACTGCGATTTGCCGCCCTGGGAAGCCCGCAGGAAGGCGATGACTGCACCGTCCGGTGAAAACTTCGGTGCGGTGTCCCGGAAGCCCCGGGTGATTCGACGGGGAGAACGGCTGTCCAGCGGCACCTCCCACAACTGGCCGACGGCGGCGTCGGAATCGTAATCGGGTCGGGTCACGGAGACCACACAGCGAGTGGCGTCGGGATGGAGCGAGGGTGTGCCCACGGAGTTCAACAAATTGAGTGTGTTTGGTTTCACAGTCCGAGACTATGCCCGCTGGGTGCCGCCGCTCAAAGCGGCAGCGTCGACACCTACGATGGTTGGGTGCCCTCATTCCCCGGAAATATTCTTATGTGTCCGGTTTGTCGTGATCGGCTGGATGCAGGTCCCACCTTCACGTCGGAGACATCCACGCAACAGGGGGGCAGGCCCCGTCTGCTTCAGTGCCAGCGTGGGCATCGATTCGACGCCGCCCGGCAGGGCTACTTCAATCTCCTGACGGGCAGGGGAACCGGCTTCGAGGCTGACACAACGGCGATGGTTCAGGCGCGCATCGATTTCCTGGGCGGAGGTCACTTCAGCCCTCTTGCGGACGCGGTCGGCAGGGCAGCAGCGGAATGCGCGGTCGATAATCCCGTCGTCCTGGACGCCGGAGCCGGCACTGGTTATTACCTTCGGGAACTCGAACGGCAGGTGCCGGTGTCAGCGGTCGTCGCCCTCGACATCTCGAAATTTGCCCTGAGGCGGGCGGCGAAGCTGCTCCCCGATGCGCTGTGCCTGGTCTGGGACGTCTGGCGGCCGCTGCCGGTCGTGGACGAATCGGTTGATCTGCTGATCAACATTTTCGCGCCGCGGAATCCGGACGAGTTCGCGCGGGTGTGCCGCGAAGGCGGCGTGCTGATCGTCGTCACACCCCTGCCGCAGCACCTGCAGGAAATTTCCGACGTTGCAGGCCTCCTGAACATCCGCTCAGGCAAAGACGACGACGTCGCTGCCGCTCTGACGCCGGACTTCACACTGGCTGCCAGCAGGTCTGTCGAATTTCCGATGACCCTGACGCCGGAGGACGTGCAGAATATTGCGGCAATGGGGCCAGCGGGCCATCACGGTGCCTCCGTTCGGATGGACACGCTGCCGGAGAGGCTCAGGGTCACTGCGGCCTTTACCGTCCAAGCTTTTCACAGGCGTCGGAAAGAGGACTCCGAAAAGAGCACTCCCGTGCGCTGACAAGGCAGGATATTCCCCGAAGGCTATATTTCGTGCTTCGGTTTTGGCATGATGGTAGAAGGCAACGGTTTGTGCACAGCAGGGCTTGATGAGAGCGCCGATGACCGGGGCCGCAACTGAGGGGAACCGCGATGCTCGATTGGCTTGTACAGAACACTTGGGTCCTGTGGCTTGTGCTCATGCTCGGGCTCGCCGCGGTTGAGACCCTGACCCTCGATCTGTTCTTTCTCATGCTCGCCACGGGTGCTCTTGCCGGCATCGTCGGGGCGCTGGCTGGGGCAACCTTCTTCATCCAGGTTGTCATTTTCTGCGTAGTCTCACTTCTGATGGTGCTCCTCGTCCGTCCTGTGGCGCTGAAGCACCTTAAGCGCGGATCCGCGGAGCAATTGAGCAACATCGACCGGCTCATCGGCGAGCATGCGCTGGCGCTTGAGCCGGTGACCTCTTTGACCGGGACCGTCAAGATCGGCGGCGACACCTGGACCGCACGTACCGCGGACGGGTCATCGCTGCCCGCCGGCAGCCGGGTTACTGTCTCCCGCATCGACGGGGCCACCGCCGTCGTCGTTGGTATACAACAAGCTGAGAGCGGACCCATAACCGCCTCCTGAACCGCGATCAGGCACTATCCACAACACAAGGGGAACCATGTTCACAGATTCAGGCACAATCGGACTCACCATCGTCCTGATTGTTCTGATCGTTTTTGTCCTGGTCGTTCTGGTGAAATCCGTACGGATCATCCCGCAGGCCCGCGCCGGCGTGGTTGAACGCCTCGGAAAGTACCAGCGAACACTGCAGCCGGGACTTACCATCCTGATCCCGTTCGTTGACCGGCTTCTGCCACTCCTCGACCTACGTGAACAGGTTGTGTCGTTCCCTCCGCAGCCAGTGATCACCGAGGACAACCTGGTCGTGTCCATTGACACGGTGGTTTACTTTCAGGTCACCGACGCCCGCGCCGCTACCTACGAGATCGCCAACTACATCCAGGCAGTAGAGCAGCTCACGACCACCACCCTTCGCAACGTGGTCGGCGGGCTGAACCTGGAAGAGGCACTGACTTCACGTGACCAGATCAACGGGCAGCTTCGGGGGGTCCTCGATGATGCAACCGGCCGCTGGGGCATCCGGGTCTCACGGGTTGAACTCAAGGCCATCGATCCGCCCCACTCCATCCAGGACTCGATGGAGAAGCAAATGCGGGCCGAGCGCGACCGCCGCGCTGCCATCCTGACCGCCGAAGGCACGAAGCAGTCCCAGATTCTCACGGCTGAAGGGCAACGCCAGGCTGCGATCCTCGCTGCCGAAGGCGATGCCAAAGCCGCAATTCTCAGGGCCGACGGCGAAGCACAGGCAATCCAGAAGGTCTTCGACGCCATCCACAAGGGCAACCCGTCCCAGAAGCTTCTCGCATATCAGTACCTTCAGACGCTGCCGAAGCTCGCAGAGGGTAACTCCAACAAGTTGTGGATCATCCCCAGTGAAGTAGGGGAAGCGCTAAAGGGCATCGGCAACGTGCTCGGCGGCCAAGACCGTGAGGATACTGAGAGTGACTCCCCCTTCACAGTGCAGGACGGGACCCGTTCCTGAAGCAGCGGCGTAACCGGAGCGCGTCCCTGTCCAGAGGCCGAATTGGGGATTCCGTGCCTCCCTTCGGTATAGTGGGGTGTTTGCCGGATGTGGGCACCGAATGGGAACAGACGGCCGCTCCACGGCGTTATACCTGAGGTAACACGGCCTGAGCGCTGTGGCGTCGTGCACTTTGAGTGTGCGGCAGAGGCCCTGGGAATCCAGGATGCCGAACGTAGTTAGGGAGAAAAAATGAGCGACCGTAGCCTGCGGGGCATGCGCCTTGGCGCCCAGAGTATGGAGACCGAATCCGGTGTCGAGCCCGCGCCTCGCCAACGCGTTGAATACCGTTGCGAGGACGGAGAGCGCGTTTTCGTAACCTTCGCCGCCGAAGCAGAGATTCCTCCGGTATGGGTTTCCAAGACCGGCAAGGAGGCGCTACTCGTTGATGGGGAGCGTCCGGACACCTCCGGAGACAAGCCCGTCCGCACACACTGGGACATGCTTCTTGAGCGCCGTTCCATGGAAGAACTGGAGCAGATCCTCGAGGATCGGCTGAACATCCTTCGTGAGCGCCGCGGAGAGCGCCGCTCCGCCTAATATCGCAGGAAGCCCGGGTACTTCGTGGAAGTACCCGGGCTTTTTCTGTTCATCACGCTGCCGAACTAGGGTGCGCGTCCCTTTGTCAGCACGGAAGGCATGTCTATGTGCGTGCTGGGCGCCCAGTCAGTGCCGCCCACCGCGCGGCTATCCCCCATCGTGTGACGTTGGCGATGGCTTCGAAGACGATGTTTCCGCTCATCTTGGAATCGCCATATTCGCGTTCGACGAAGGTGATTGGCACTTCAACGATGCGCAGTCCTTGCAGCGCCACCCTGAACGTCATATCGACTTGAAAACCGTATCCGACGGAATCAACGGTGGACAGGTCAATGCTCTCAAGGGTCTCACGGCGGAAGGCACGGTAGCCGGCGGTAATGTCGCGCACCGACAGACCAAGCATTGTGCGCGAGTACAAGCTACCGGCGCGTGAGAGCAGCTTGCGATGGAACGGCCAGTTGACAACTGAGCCGCCCGGAACCCATCGGGAGCCAATTACAAGATGAGCACCGGGGACTGCATCGAGCAACGAGGGAAGCTGCTCCGGCTGATGCGATCCGTCGGCATCCATCTCGACGAGAACGTCGTATTCACGGTCAAGCGCCCACCGGAAACCGGCGATGTACGCGGCACCGAGACCCTCCTTGCCCTGCCGATGCAGGACATGAACGGCTGAATCGTTCGCTGCTATCGCGTCCGCCAGCTCCCCTGTGCCGTCAGGACTGTTGTCGTCCACCACGAGAACGTCGGAGTGCGGTACGGCTGCCCGGAGCCGGTCAAGAGTCAGGGGAAGTGATTGGCGCTCGTTGTAGGTGGGAATGATCGTAACAACGCGCACTCAAGAACCTTTCGATGGGGCAGGTGCGCAGGCGCGCAGCAGCTCGGTGAACCGGGACGGGCTTCCCAGTATAGGCAGATGCCAAGTGCACGCCTCACCCGCCGATTTCCCGCGCGGCTCAAGAGCCGCGAAGCTTGAAGGCACTGCCCAGGATGGAAGGGCCAGCAACTTGGATGGGAAGGGCCAGCGATGTGCTCGCGGGTAGGCTTGCACGCCTTCGGGCCAGCAGTGATCAATTGATCGGCGCTGTTTTCTACTGACGTGCAAACCTACCCGTTTGTGAGTACCAAGCCTTCCACCGCGCGAAAGAGCCTAACATTCACGTCTTTCGTCCCCTTTGGCGTCGCAGTATGCGGTGGCTCGGTCAGGTCTATCCGGGATGCCGGAGTACGACCCGTAGATCTAACAGCTTACGGGCTGTGGAGGAGGTGTCAACAGCGTCCTGACGTGCGGTTTTAGGTATTCGTGCAGGTCAGCGGAGCGCCCGGTAGGCCGCCGGGGTTGATTAGATCAGGACCGAGGTTACCGGTGGGTAAGGCTGTCGTCAGCGAAGAGCTGGACCCCCTTGTGCATGGTCTGCAGGCATCGTGGCTCTTTCGCGGAATCGAGAGCCGGAAGCAACGGGGTTCCGGCGCGCGGATCCGTGCTCCAGGACTGGACCCGACTGTCCGGCGTCTGGACCATCAACTCATCGACCTCCCACACCGCATAGGACGCGGGCGCTCCTGGGACGAGTTGACCGAGGAGCGGATTCTCCGCGCCTACTGCACGCCAGCCTGCTCGCGTGTGCGCAAGAAATGCCGCCCGGGCGGAAATCCGCTCCTCGGGGCTGGCATGCGCGATGCACGCACGGACGGACTGCCAGGGAGACATGCGGGTGACGGGAGAGTCAGAACCAAGGCACACCGGCACCCCCTGGCTCAGTAGGCTGCCCACCCTGTTCATCGGCGTGTACCTGTCCGGGCCCAGGCGCTGTTCGTACAGCCCGCCAGGTGCACCCCACAGCGCGTCGAATCCCGGCTGGGCGCTCACAATTGTTCCGAAATGGGCGAGTTTCTGAATAGCATTATCATCGGCCATTTCGACGTGCTCCAGCCGGTGCCGCGAAGCCCGGACCTTTTCGACCCCGTGGATGACTGCGGTCTTCTCCAGTCCGGCGATCACAGTGTCCAGTCCTTCGTCGCCGATAACGTGGAAGCCCGCCTGCAATCCTGCCGAGGTTGCTGCTGAGAGGTGGGCGGCGACGTCGTCCTCGTGCATGAAAGTGCTTCCGCAGCTGTGCGGCGCATCAGCGTACGGAACCCTCATGCGGGCAGTGTGCGAGCCGATGGAGCCGTCGACGTTGAGGTCGCCGCCGAGGCCCAGGATGCGACCGTCGAAGCCCTGGAGGATGCCGAGCAGCTCCTCCTCGGAGGTGGCCCTTTGCCCCCAGTAGGCGAGAACTTCCGGGTATGCACCGTCGCGTTCGAGCAACGCCAGGACGTCCTCGCGCGGGGCGATATGCGGAGCAGCCATCTCGACGACTGCAACGATCCCGTGCGCGGCCGCGTGATCGAGTGCCGCGCGCTGAAGCTTGTCCCTTTCACCGATGCTCAGATTCCGCACCGCAGACCGGACTGCGAAGTGGGCGTCCCGTACAATGAAACCGTCGTCCCACCCATCGTGGTTCTGTAGGGAGAGCCGCCCGGCCAAAGACGCGGAGACGACAGCGGAGTGCACATCAGCGCGGACGAGGTAGACATCCCGGCCGCCGGACGCATTCTCGAGCTCTGCCGCCGTGGGCGGCCGGCGCTCAGACCACCGCGACTCGTCCCACCCGTTGCCTAGAATCGTTCCAGTAGTATCAGCGGCTGCGCCGGCTACCAGCTCCAATAGTTCGGCAAGACTATTCACCGCGGTAAGGTCGAGCGAGGTCAGCGCCAATCCCGTCTCGGTGGTGTGCACATGGGAGTCGACAAAGCCGGGGGCAATGAGCGCGCCCTGTAGGTCGATCACGTCCATGCTGCTGTCAGCCAGCGCGGCCGCCGCGTGCTCGGATCCGACCCACGCCACCGTGTCGCCCGTAACCAGCATGGCGGTGGCGAAGGGATCGGCGGCGCTGTAGACGGAGCCGTTGCGGTACAGGACGGGCTTGGGATCTTGTGCTGGCACAGGTACGACTTTCGGGTTGGGAGTGTTCATTCCGTCACGGCAGAGTATGCGACTACGCCGCGTCGGATGAGGTCGATCGAGTTGATGCAGAGGCGGCGGAAGCCGGGAGGCAGGTCGGGCACCTTTGCGAGCTGGTCGATGAGATCGATAATCTGCTTCGCCCAGCGCACGAAATCGCCGGCCGCGAGATCGGTTCCCTGCAACGCGCTCTGCAGCCCTTTTCCGCGAGCCCATTTATAGATCGGCCACATCAGGCCGAAGTCCGGTTCACTCGTAACAGTGAGGCGGTACTGCTCCTCAAGGTCGGTCAAGCGGGACCATTGCCGGATCACGACATCAACGGACGTCTCCAGCGAGACGGACGGCATGCGTGGACGCAGACCGCGCTCCTCCCGCTTGGCCTGGTACACGAGCGCCGACGCAAGGGCGGCAAGCTCGGCGGCATCAAGGTCATTGAAGGCACCGTTCTCGAGGGACAGTGCGATCAGGAGATCCTTTTCACCGTAGATCCGACGAAGCTTCTGGCCGGCTGGAGTAATTGCGAGGCCCTGCTCTTCGTGTTCCTGCAGATAGCCGTAGCTGAGCAGAACCTCGGATACCCGGTCAAACGTCTTCGCGATGGTGTTTGTGCGGCCCTGGATCTGCTGGGCTATCCGGTCCGTCTCCCGCCGCAGCTTCCACCACCGTTCAGCCCAGCGGGCATGGTTTTCGCGGTCGCTGCAACCATGACAGGGGTGGGCGCGGAGTCGACGGCGCAGGTCGGCAATGGCCTTCTCCTGCCGCTCGCTTCCGACGGTCTGAAATTCGACCGGTGTCCTTGAGGTGGGGGGACGCCGATCGTTGAGCGAGTTCCGAAGGGACGCGGCGAGATCGCGGCGGTCCTTCGGCTTGCGGGCATCGAACTGCTTGGGTACCCGCAGACGCGACAGGACCTCGACCGGACCATCGAGATCCTGCACCGACAGCCGCCGGACGTGCTTCTCGAGGGTCAGAACGGTCGGACGCGGATCGCGCGCCGTGTCCCCCGCGAGAACGACCGCGTAGCCGGCTACCCGCCCCGCGGGAATATCGACGACATCGCCGGGCCGAAGCGCTTCCAATGACGCCGCGGCCGCGCTGCGCCGGTTCCTGGCGCCGGCCTTCGAGGCCGCAGCCTCGAGGTCGGACAGCTCTCGCCGGATCGCCGAGTACTCCGGGAAATCGCCCAGGTGGCAAGTCATCGCGTCTGCATACCCCTTGAGGGATTCTTCACGCGTGCGCACCTGACGCGCGAGCCCCACGACGGAGCGATCTGCCTGGAATTGGGCGAACGAGGTTTCCAGAATCTCGCGGGTCCGGTGCTGCCCGAACTGCGAGATGAGGTTGATGCTCATGTTGTAGGTGGGACGGAAGCTGGAATTGAGCGGGTACGTACGGCGGGAAGCCAGACCGGCGACCGCGCCCGGGTCCGTGCCGGGCTGCCACAGAACGACGGCGTGACCCTCCACATCGATTCCGCGTCGCCCTGCCCGTCCGGTGAGCTGTGTGTACTCCCCCGCCGTGATGTTCACGTGGGCTTCCCCGTTGAACTTGTCGAGCTTCTCGAGGACCACCGATCGGGCGGGCATATTGACGCCGAGCGCCAGCGTCTCTGTTGCGAAGACCGCCTTGACGAGGCCCTCCTCGAAGAGTTTCTCCACCACTTCCTTGAAGGTGGGAAGCATTCCGGCGTGGTGCGCCGCGAACCCCCGGATGAGACCTTCCCGCCAGGACCAGAAGCCGAGAACTTCAAGGTCTTCCTCGGGAATATCGAGGGTTGCTTCCTCGATACGGTCACTGATGATGCCGCGCTCGTATTCCGTCGTCAGCCATAATCCGGCGTCCAGACACTGGGTGACTGCACCCTCACAGCCGTTGCGAGAGAAGATGAAGGTGATCGCCGGCAGGAGGCCTTCCCGATCCAATGCGGCGATTACCTGCGGGCGGCTCGCTCTCCGCACGGCAGTCTGCGGTTGCTGGTACCGGCTTTGGCCATTGCGTCCTCGCTTGGGGCCGGAGCCCCAACGAGCCCTCTGGTTAAGCCGCGTTTCGGTGGTCGCGAGATCAAGCAGTTCCGGGTTGACAGCAAACTTTTCTTCGGCGCCGCTTGACGAACCTTCAGCTGCTGCTTCATCGAAGGCCACTTCACCGGCGAACAGGTCAAGCAGTTGCTGGCCAACCATCACGTGCTGCCAGAGCGGAACGGGCCGGTGCTCTGAGACCACAACATCGGTGTCCCCCCGCACGGTATGGAGCCACGCACCGAACTCCTCGGCGTTGGAGACCGTCGCGCTCAGGGAAACCACCTTGACCTCGGTGGGCAGATGAATAATCACTTCTTCCCATACGGCCCCCCTGAACCGGTCAGCTAGATAGTGCACCTCGTCCATGACGACGTAGCCCAGACCCGCGAGTGTGTCGGAGTCCGCGTACAGCATGTTGCGGAGAACTTCCGTGGTCATGACGACGACGGGGGCTTCGGGATTGATGCTGGTATCTCCGGTCAACAGACCGACCTGGTCAGCGCCGTGGACAGCGGCCAGCTCAGCGTACTTCTGATTGCTGAGTGCCTTGATGGGTGTGGTGTAAAAGGCCTTCAGATGATCGCTGAGCGCCATGAAGATGGCGAATTCACCGACGACGGTCTTCCCTGCACCGGTGGGCGCCGCGACCAGCACTCCCCTGCCGGCCTCAAGGGATGTGCAGGCTTCCCGCTGGAACTCGTCGAGGTCGAAACCGAGGGTTTGCTCGAACTGGTGGAGTCGGGTTCTCGCGTATCGATTGCGTGCCTGCGCTGCCTGATACCGCTCGGCTGGGGAGGTCATGGATCAAGCCTAGACTCTCGGAAGGTCAGGCTACTGCAACCGCGCAGGGCTCAGAGGTCGTCGATGCTCGATGCCCTGTCGGCATTCGCCTCTATGTCAGCCTCGCGGGCTGCGTTTCGCTTGTCGCGGCGCTTGTCATTCATGAGGCAGAGTGCGATTGCCACAAAGAAAAGCAACAGCAGCGGCACGGCCAGATAGAACATGCTCATGGCATCGCCGCCCGGCGCAGCCATTGCTGCGAAGAGGCAGATGAGGAAGACAGTGATGCGCCAGGACTTCAGAACCTGCTTGCCCTTGATGATGCCGACGAGATTGAGTCCGAAGAGCACCACCGGGAGGAGGAAGGCTATGCCGAACGCGAGCATGAGCCGCAGAAGGAAGGTTATGTACACCGGAACGGTGATGAGGTTTGCAAAGCCTTCAGGGGTGAAATCGGTCAACACCCGTACTGCGCTTGGAAGTATCAACCAAGCCAGCCCCAGACCGGCAATGAACAGCGGAACGGCGACGGCGATGAAACCGAGGGCTATGCGGCGCTCTTTCACCTTCAGCCCGGGCGTGATGAAAGCCCATAACTGATACAGCCAGACGGGACTGGCAATGACGAGGCCGAGAAACACCGAGATCTGGATCATCAGATCGAATGGCGACCCAACGCCGTCGAAATTCAGCGCCGCATTGCGGCCCTCGATCTCGTTGATGTCACGAACCGGCTTGGACATTGCCTCAAGCACCGGGTTGTAGATGAAGAACCCGACGACGGTGCCCACCACCACGGCAATCGCGGACTTGAACAGCCTATTGCGCGCCTCGATGAGGTGTTCCTTGAGCGCCATGCGCCCTTCAGGATTGGCTTTGCGCCCTTTCACCCGCGCCATAGCGCTCAGTTGGAGGACGGAGTGTTACCCGGGCCCGAGGAACGGGTGGTCCCATGGTGAGGATCGCGGGAGTGCGAGGTGTCGTCGTGGCGCGGCTGGTTCACCACGCGTCCCTCGACCGGAGATCCGTCTGGATCGTCCGACCCGTTCTCTTCCTTCATCTGCCGGACTTCCGACTTGAAGATCCTCAGCGACTGTCCGACGCTGCGAGCCAGACCCGGCAGTTTGGGGGCACCAAACAGGAGGATCGCGATGACGATGATGATAAGTATGTGCCAACCCTGAATCTGCATGGCGATTGTCCTCTCGGTGATTCTGGTTCAAGTCTAGGTCATAGGTGCGGTAAATCACGCAGGCGCTGGGGCTGGCCTCGAAGGGACCGCCGTCGTACTCTGCGCTCAAGGCGCTGCCACTGCCGGAGCCGCGCTGCACGGGAGTTTTCAGCACGCACAGCGGCGGGAGTTTCGAAGATGGCGAGCGGTATAGGGCGGGAGCCGGATTCCAGGTGCGTAACGGAGTCAGGCGAAAGCAGCTCGGACGCCCGCCCCAGCTCGTCCATCACACCGGTGAAGCCGCGGAAGATCCGCCATGCGAGGAAACCCAGAAAGATCAGTGCCAGCGCGGCAAGGGCCAGCCACAAGAGAATCCACGTCCACCATTCCATGTTCCAAGTCTAGTTGGAGCCGTGCTGCCCGTAGACGTTCAGGGCAGCATCCACGAAGCTGAGCGCATTCTTCCGAGCATCCCCGGGCATCACCACCGTGCATTCACCCCCGAGGCTGGCTACCAGGCTGGGAAGCCGTCCGGTTGTATTGAGGCGGATCTCCGCGGCAAGCCTGCCGTCATTGGTCTCGGCGGTCCGTACAGCGGAATATGACTGGGCAATCCACCGGGCACCGGCGCCAAGTACTAGAACCACCGTTTGATCAGCAGTGGACGGGTCAAAGATGACAGGGGGTGACTCGGCCTCGGCTGTGGCGGGCAGGTCGGTCACATCGACCTGCTGCATGCGGTCCAACCGGAAGTTTCGCCGTCCGCGGGCACGGTGACACCAGGCGTCCAGATACCAGATGTCGTCATGCAGGAAGGCCCTGAGGGGCTCCACATTCCTTTCGGTCACCTCGTCGCGGGCAGGCACGACGTACCGCAGGTGAAGTTGTTTGCGTTGCTCGATTCCGGCACGCACCGTCGCGAGGACGGGAGCTACTTCATCCTCTGTAACTCGGGCGGCGATGGACTCATTCATTCGTGCGGCGTCTCCTGCCCCGCTGCGCAGCTTCTCGCTCGCGGACCGGACCGCGGAGTCATCGGGAAGCCCCGGCAGGTTGATGAGTGTGTCGAGGCCCACCAGGAGGGCGCACACCTCGTCCAGTCCGAAACGGATAGGGTCACCGAGCGACTGTGGATCAGTGATGTGAATCCGGTCGTCGTCGAGGTGGATGTCGATCAGGCCGTCCGGATAGAAACGTGGACCGCTCACAAAGAGCAGTTCGACGTCCCGGATGAGCTGGGACGGTGAGACACCGAAGGCACGGGCAGCCTCGGCCACTTCCACTCCCGGATGATTGAGGAGATATGGAACGAGGTCGAGCAGTCGTAGTAGCCGGTCCTCCGTTGATACGGCATGGCTCACCGCGGACCGGGGCGGTGCGTCTTCACTGAAGGAGAACGTCGGCGGCGCTTCCCTGAGCGCCCGGGCAGCACTCTCGAGCCGGCGCAGGACTTCCGCCACGAGTGGCTGCGGGGACAGAGCCTGCGCGTTCTGTCCGAACGACGCAATCTCCCCAGCTGCCGTTGCTTGATCTGTATAGGTGTATTCGAGTGTGTCCCACCCGTCACCCCGCTCAGTTGTCGTAGCGCCCGGACGAGCCCGGAGAATATGACAGGTTCCCGTCCTGACTGCGACCGTGGCGTGCAGGCCTGTCTGTCCTGAGGCGAGGGTGGCGAGGGAAGCGGACATGGAGAATTCCGGAGGTACCGTGTAGCTCCCAGGCTGCACGGCGGGCGGCGTCGTCATGCGCGTTAGGCGGAACCAGCGCTCTGCCTGACGATCAACGTCGAATCCGACGAGGTACCAGTGCCCGAACCTACTTCCCATGCCCCATGGCTGTACTGTGCGTTCCCGCTCCTCGCCTGTGCTTGCCGCACGATATCCAAACCGGATCACCCGACGTCCGCTCGTAGCCTGCCAGAGCTCATCCCAGAACGGTTCATTCGTGCGGATCCGTGCATCGATAGGGGAAGCGGGCACAGGCTCCGCATCCACTCCCCTGCCCTGCAGCTTCCGTAGCGCGCGGGAGGCGGCTGATCCGAGTGAGGCTTCTTCCCACATTCCTGCAGCAATAGTCAGTGCTGCTGATTCTGGAGCCGTAAAGCTCATGCCCGGGAGACGGTAGTCCTCGGCATCTATCCGGTAACGGGTTGACGTGTTGTCATTTTCGAACAACGAGTCTTCAGTAAACGACTCAAGCGGGATGCCCTGTTCACGGAGCGTCGCCTTGTCCCGGTCGAACAGCTTCTCACGCGCTGCCGGCGTGGAAGCCTGTTCGTACTGCTCAATCTCGCGAAACAACTCCTCCTTCGTCCAGCCCCGCCGGGTAGACAGGAGCAGCATCACCAGGGTGAGCAGACGCTCTGTTCGTTTCGCTGACACGGTGGCAAGAATACCCTTCTCGACGGGACCCAACGACGACGAAGGGCGGGCAAGCATCCCGAATGAGAGTTGCTGCCCGCCCCTGGCCTTTGATGGTGTTAGCGAACGCCCATCAGGTCCACGACGAAGATGAGGGATTCGCCCGGCGCGATCGCCGAGCCGGCACCGCGGTCACCGTAGGCAAGGTGCGGCGGAATCTCGAGGCGGCGCCGACCGCCGACCTTCATACCGGGAATTCCCTGGTCCCAACCCTGGATGACCTGCCCGACGCCGATGCGGAAATCCAGCGGCGTACCGCGGTTCCAGGAGGAGTCAAACTCCTCCCCGGTTGAGAAGGCTACCCCGACGTAGTGGGCGGAGACAGTGTCCCCGGCCTGGGCCTCCCGGCCGGTGCCCTCAATGAGGTCCCTGATGACAAGGTCCTCGGGCAGGTCGTCTCCGGGGAAATCGACCTCGGGTTTGGTGCGGTCGTATTCGCGCTGTCCGAACGACATGGCGGCTCCTTTACTGTGCGGCTACTTTTTCAACGATCTCTACATAGAAGGCCAGCGGTCCGGCCGGTCCCTGCTGGGGCTGGTCACCGTAAGCCATCTCGGACGGAATCACCAACAGAACCTTCGAACCGGCCTTCAACCCCGACAGTCCCTGGGTCCAGCCGGGGATGACACCGCTGAGCGGGAACTCCGAGGGCTCGCCGCGTTCGAAACTCGAATCGAACTGCTCACCCTGCCATGACCACCCGGTGTAATTGGCGGCGATGGTGTCAGCTTCCGTGATCTCTTCGCCGGTACCCTCTTCGATGACCTTGACCACGAGGTCAGCCGGAGCCTCATTCTCCGGGAACTCGATCGATGGCACGCCTTCGCCGTCGAGTGTCACAGTGGGAAGCTGACCAGCTTCCTCGAGCTCGGCGACTTCCTCGGAAGAGAGCTTCTTCGGCGGGTTCTCTGCACTGATCACCTGCAGAACGAGAAGAACTTTCTGCGACTGGGGCTGTTCCTCAACCGCGGGGATGGCGAAGGCAATCTGGGAACCCACCGTGGATCCAAGCATTACTTCATAGAGGGACGGGTACACCTCTTGGAGCTCTTCATCGAGCGGCAACGTTTGCGGGGCGCCTGCCTCGTACGAATCCTGAATTCGGCTGCCGTCCTCAGGATTCAGGGAGAGGACGTGAACTTTCACGTTCTGGCCGACCTCGATGACGGCGCCGTTACCTTCGGTCACGGTACGGGCCCCCTGCTCTGTGATGTCGAGCGGAGCGTCGAACTCAACCTCTGGAGCGGCGTCGGGCCCGGCATCTGTGACCTCGATGGACTCGAGTGTCTCGGCAGCGCCTGCCGTCTTGCCGGCGTCTTCAAAGTCCGCCGGGGTACTTGCGCCGCCGCAGCCGGTCAGGAACAGCATCGCGGGCAGCAGGAATGCTAATACTTTTCTCACAGTATTTCTTTCAAGTGGGATGGAGAACGCGGTTCCGCGGTCCCGCCGGTCGTCCTTTCGGCACCGGACTTACCTACCCTAACGGGTTGGGCAGCAAACTTTCTCCCGTGCCGGTTGACGCAGGGATGCTTACAAATGCTCGAGAAGCGCTGTCACGCGCTCGTCCTCGGACGCGAATGGATCCTTGCAGAGGATCGTCTGCTGTGCCCGATCGTTGAGCTTCAGGTGCACCCAGTCGACGGTGAAATCCCGGTTTGCTTCCTTCGCGCGGCGAACAAACTCGCCCCGCAAACGGGCACGGGTGGACTGAGGTGGAACGTCAACTGCGGCCTTGATCTCGACGTCATCGACCACGCGCTCCGTCTCTCCGCGGGCCTGCAGCATGAAGAACAGACCGCGTGTCCGGGAGATGTCGTGGTACGTAAGGTCCAGTTGGGCAACCCTCGCAGAATCCAGGTCCAAATTATTGCGTTCCATGTAGCGGTCAATCAGCTTCTTTTTGATTGCCCAGTCAATCTCCCGATCGATCAGGGCGTGGTTGTCCGTCTCCACTGCGCGCAAGGCTCGCTCCCAGAGTTCAAGTACGCGTGGAAGGTGGGGCGTGTGCGCGCCTTCAGCCTGCACGAACGCCCGGGCGCGGCTGAGGTACTCATGCTGGATATCGAGGGCAGATACTCGTCGGCCGTTGGCCAGTTTCAGCGGCTGGCGGCCAGTGAGGTCGTGCGAGATTTCCCGGATGCTCCGGATGGGATTCTCGAGACGGAAGTCCCGCATGATGACGCCGGCCTCGATCATGCGGAGAATGAGGTCAACTGACGCTACCTTCAGCAAAGTCGTTGTCTCGGACATGTTCGAGTCCCCGGCGATGACGTGGAGCCGCCGGTAGAACTCCGCATCAGCGTGCGGTTCATCGCGGGTGTTGATGATGGGCCGGGACCGGGTTGTAGCTGACGAAACCCCTTCCCAAATGTGGTCTGCCCGCTGGGAAAAGGCGTAAAGGGAACCGGACTGGGTCTTCAGCACCTTCCCCGCCCCGACCAGCAACTGCCGGGTGACGAGGAACGGAATCAGAATGTCGGACAGGCGGGAGAATTCCAGCTTGCGCGGGATGAGGTAGTTCTCATGGGAGCCGTAGGAGTTACCTGCGGAATCCGTGTTGTTCTTGAAGAGATAGACCCGGCCGTCATATCCCTCCTGACCAAGCTTGCGCTGGGCTTCGGCGATCAGGTCCTCGAGGATGAGTTCGCCCGCACGATCATGCGCTATCAGCTGCGCAACGTCGTCGCACTCGGCCGTGGCGTACTCCGGATGAGAACCGACATCCAGGTAGAGACGGGAACCATTGGTGAGGAAGACATTCGATGACCTCCCCCAGCTCACCACCTTTCGAAAAAGGTAACGGGCAACTTCCTCGGGCGAGAGAGGCCGAGAATTGGGACCGGAGTAGGCGATCCCGAATTCCGTCTCGATCCCATAGATCCGGCGGTCCATTACAGGGACACTCGTTCATTGCTCAGCATGTCGTCCACATCCTGTGCCGGTATGCGACGGAAGGCCCGGACGGTACCGCGAGCGGTGAGCGGGTCTCGGTCCAGCACCGCGACCTCGAGAGTCCTCGAACTCAGCTGTGCCCGCGGCTCCGCGGAGGTTCCGCCGTCGTGCCGGAGGGAGTCAACAGCAGCACGGATAGTTTCGGCGAAGTCCTGCTCGGCGCTCCAGCGGCCCTTCAGCGCATCAACCACCGCATCCGCCTGGCCGCCCATCACGATGAATCCTGACTCATCGGCGATGGAGCCGTCGAAGGTCAACCGATAGATGTGATCCTGGCCGATGGTGTGTCCGACCTCAGCGACCGCAAGTTCCACCTCAAACGGTTTACTCTCAGCAGTGAAGACCGCTCCGAGGCTCTGCGCATAGACACTGGCCAGTCCACGAGCCGTGACGTCTTCGCGGTCGTAGGAGTAACCCCTGACGTCCGCATACCGCACCCCGGCCTGTCGGAGGCTCTCGAACTCGTTGTACTTCCCCACGGCGGCGAAGGCGATGCGGTCGTAGATTTCGCCCAACTTGTGCAATGAAGGTGAGGGATTCTCGGCAACCAATGCAATGCCATCCCTGCAGGTCAAAACGATGACGGAGCGTCCGCGTGCGATACCCTTTCGCGCAAAATCGGCGCGGTCCTTCATCAGTTGTTCGGGCGAAACATAGAACTGTTGGGTCATGGCTAGGCCTCCCGCCCTGATACCGACCGTGATGCGATAATCTCCTCCGCCGCCTCTGCGAGGCTCCGCTCGGGGATGCGCCGGGCACCCGCACTGTTCACGGTGTAGACCACCGGCCAGAGCTGGCGCACGACGTCGGGGCCCCCCGTCGCCGAATCGTCGTCGGCCGCGTCATACAGCGACTCCACCGCCACTTTCACGGCAGCATCCTCTCCAAGGTTCGGCTTCCAGAGCTTCTTGAGCGCGCCGCGCGCGAAAACCGAACCGGAACCGACCGAATGATGTTCCTGCTCCTCGTAACGTCCGCCGGTGACGTCATAGGAGAAAAGCCGACCGACCCGGCGAGTGGTGTCGAACCCCGCGAAGAGAGGAACAACCGCCAGGCCCTGAAGGGCAAGCGGAAGGTTCGCCCGGATCATGGCAGCGAGCCGGTTGGCTTTCCCATCAAGGCTCATCCGCATGCCCTCGATTTTCTCGTAGTGTTCCAGCTCAACCTGGAACAGACGCGTAATGTCCAAAGCAATGCCGGCGCTGCCCGCAATCCCAAGCACCGAGAACGTGTCCGCGGGGAAAACCTTCTCTATATGGCGGCTGGCGATGATGTTTCCCATTGTCGCCCGCCTGTCACCGGCCATGAGCACACCACCGGCATAGGTCAGTGAAACGATTGTGGTGGCATGGGGAGCCAGGTCCACGCCAGCTCCGGCATGATTCGCTGCATTGCGGGCAGAGGGTAGTGCGGCGGGATTCTGTGCGGCGATGTAGTCGGAGAAAGAGGTGGATGCGGCCCGGCCTATGGCTGAGGCCGCGTCTTCCGGCAGCATGCGTTACTGTCCGCCCTTCTGCACAAATCCACGGACGAATTCCTCCGCATTCGACTCAAGCACACCGTCGATTTCATCGAGCAGATCATCGACACCTTCGGTCTGGCTGTTGTCCTGCGACTGGTCCGCTGCCGGTGCCGGTGCTCGGTCGGGCGTGACCTCGTCCTGCTCCTCGGGGCGCGATCCGGTGTTCCGCTGGTCCTGTGTTGCCATGATGAGAGCCCTTCTCTTCGGCCGTTTATCGGCTACTTCTATGGTGCCATGCTGGGTTCAGGACCGCCCTGAAGGCGGGATACAAATTCCTCAGCCGTCCGCGAACCGGCGAACAGCGATTCGGTCAGTTCCGCTGTTCCGCGGAGGGGTTCCCTGGTCTGGATGCGCTGCAGCCTGCGCTGCGAAGGCAGTTCGAAGATGATGGAGTCCCAACTCGCACCGACAACCTCATTGGGGAAGGAGGAGATACACCGTCCACGGAAGTAGGCACGCGTATCCCGCGGAGGATCGGAGACGGCCGCGACGACGTCGTCGTTGCTCACCAACTTCTCCATCGCGCCTCTGGCGGCCAGCCTGTAATAGATGCCCTTGTCCGGTCGAAGGTCCGCGTACTGCAAGTCGATAAGGGCCAGTCGCGGATCATTCCACTGGAGGGAATCCCGGTCCCGGTACGCCTGCAGCACTTTGAGTTTCGCGATCCAGTCGACCTGGCGCGCAGCCTCCATCGGCTCCCTGCGGAGCGTGGCGATCAGGGACTCCCAACGGCTGAGAACGTCCATGGTTTGCTTATCCCCGCCGCCCTGCGCACGCACTGCACCTGCGCCCGCTTCGAGGTACATCTCCTGAATGTCCACGGCCGTCACTTTACGGCCGTCGGTCAGCGTGACAAGATGCCGCAACGAGGGATCGTGGCTGACTGCCTGGAGCTCGCGGACGGGATCGGCGATCTCCGGGACGGGCACGAGGTCATTCTCTATCAGACCGAGGATCAGCGAGGTGGTACCCAGCTTCAGATAGTTGGACACCTCGCTCAGGTTCGCATCCCCGATGATTACGTGCAGGCGGCGATACTTCTCGGCTACCGCGTGGGGCTCGTCCCGGGTGTTGATGATCGGCCGCCGCACTGTTGTCTCGAGGCCGACTTCATTCTCAAAGAAGTCAGCCCGTTGGCTCAGCTGGAAGCCGGGCTGCTGGTTTACAGCGCCGATACCGATCCGGCCCGCGCCGCAGATCACTTGCCGCGTGACGAAAAACGGGATCAGGGCGGCCGCGATCCTGCCGAATGGAACGTGTCGCGGCACGAGGTAGTTCTCGTGTGACCCGTAGGAGACGCTCTTGCTGTCGGTGTTGTTTTTGTACAGGATCACCGGCGAGAAGCCGGGCGTTGCCGCAATACGTGCCATTGCCCGCTGGACAACTACGTCCCCTGCGCGGTCCCATCGCACGGCGTCCAGCGGGCTCGTCACTTCGGGGCTCGAGTATTCCGGGTGCGCATGGTCAACGTAGAGCCTTGCCCCGTTCCCAAGGACAAGATTCATCAGCACCGCGGCGTCCTCGGACGGTTCGCCGGATCCCTGATCAACAAGCGCTATCTGCTCCGCCGTCAGAACCGGCGGCTCATCCGTGAGCTGTGACGGGTCCGCGGCCGCGCGTCCCATCTGCCAACCCCGGGCATCGGACAGTGGGGCCTCGTCCGTGTAGTCCCAGCGGGTCCCGGCGAGGTTGCCCAGTCCTTCCCGCAGGGTCGCCGCATAGGCATTGACCACCTGCGTCGACAGGACGGTCGCGTTTGCGTCGGAGATACCCGGGGCAATGATTCCGTATTCGGTTTCCGTGCCCATGACCCGGTGAACAGTCAGTGGCGGCACATCGGTTGTTGGTGCAGGTTCGGGACGCTTTCCTGTCACAGATACTGCCCTGTGTTGGCTGCTGTCTCAATGGTCTTCCCGGGCTCCTGGCCGGCCTTGCCCTGCACGATCGTGCGGATGTAGGTGATCCGTTCGCCCTTCTTGCCGGAAATCCGAGCCCAATCGTCCGGATTGGTGGTGTTGGGCATGTCCTCGTGCTCACGAAACTCGTCGACAACTGCCTGAAGGAGGTGTTCGATACGCAGGCCCTTCTGGCCGTTCAGCAGGAGGTCTTTGATTGCACTCTTCTTGGCACGGTCCACAACGTTCTGGATCACTGCGCCGGAATTGAAGTCCTTGAAGTAGAGCATCTCAGTATCGCCATTGGCATACGTGACCTCAAGGTACTCATTGGACTTCTCGGTCGAGTACATCTTCTCCACCGTCAGCCGGATCATCGCCTGGATAGTCGCTGGGACGCTTCCGCCGTATTCAGCGAGGTCGTCCCGGTGGAGTGGCAGATCATCGGTGATGTATTTGGCGAAAATCTCCGCTGCGCCTTCCGCGTCGGGGCGGTGGATCTTGATTTTCACGTCAAGGCGCCCCGGCCGGAGGATGGCTGGATCGATCATGTCCTCACGGTTGGACGCACCGATCACGATGACGTTCTCAAGCTTTTCGACGCCGTCGATTTCACTGAGCAGCTGGGGCACGATGGTGGTCTCGACATCGGAGGAGACTCCGGTGCCGCGCGTCCGGAAAAGCGAGTCCATCTCGTCAAAGAAGACGACGACGGGCGATCCATCCGAGGCCTTTTCCCGGGCACGCGCAAAGATCAGCCGGATGTGCCGTTCCGTCTCACCGACATACTTGTCGAGCAGCTCTGGACCCTTGATGTTGAGGAAGTAACTCCGGGTTTCCTCTGAACCCGTGCGTTCAATGGCCCTGGCCGCCAGCGAGTTCGCTACAGCTTTGGCAATCAGGGTCTTACCGCACCCGGGTGGACCATAGAGAAGGATCCCCTTCGGCGCCTTCAGCCCGTGCTCGCGGTAGAGGTCGGGATGAAGGAACGGTAGCTCGACAGCATCGCGGATCTGCTCGATTTGCGGTCCGAGCCCTCCAATGTCCTCATAAGCGATGTCCGGCACTTCCTCGAGGACGAGGTTTTCGACTTCACTGCGCGCAATCTTCTCCAAGGCGTAGCCGGTCCTGTTATCAACGGACAACGCGTCGCCGACGCGGATTTTCTGTTGCTGAAGCGGACCGCTCAGACGGACCACGCGCTCTTCATCGGCGCGGCCGATCACGAGGACCCTGTCCTTGCCGAGCAGCTCCTTGATCGTCACCAGTTCGCCGGCGCGTTCGAAGGCAAGTGCTGCGACGATCGTCAGGGATTCGTTGAGCAGCACCTCCTGCCCCGGCATGACCTGCTCCACGTTGACCAGTGGACTGATGGCGACCCTAAGTTTTCGTCCGGACTGGAAGATGTCTGCGCTGTCCTGCAGAGCCGCTTGTGCTCCGTTGCCGCCGACAGTCGAGCTGCGGGGGTTCACCTCGATGACCGTTGCGAAACTGAACGGCGCGGCGCCTTCCTTCTCGAGCGCTGTCTTCAGGCGAACGATCTCAGTGCGTGCGGTTTCGAGGGCCGAGACGAGCTTCGAGTTGTTCTGTGTGGCGGCTGCCAACTGCCGGTCGATGTGCCTGAGCTTGTCGCGCAGGACATTGATCTGGCGCTGGGCCATAGCAAGCTGCCCATCAGTGGGCGTGCGGGGCGATTCCGGGGCTGACTTGGGTGTTCCGGAGTCGTTGTGTGATGTATCCAACGCGATCGCCACCTTCACCGTTGTCTGTTGCGTTCCCTTTTGACCATAGCGCAGTGCAGAACGGATTAGGTCGAAAGTGATAACTTCGTCACTTTCGGCCGAGCCGGATTACTCGCCCTTGTCGGCCGACTCGGACTCGCGTCGAGCCTGGGCTTCCTCGGGTGGAAGCGACCCACGCTGGATAGTTGAACTGGCGTCGCGCGCCACGCGTCGAAGCCGCTTGTCCGACACTGCACGCTCACCCACGGCCTGGGGGGTCCACGCGTTCAGGTCTTCCTCGCTGAACCCTGTCTTCGATGGTCGACGCTTGGTGCTGATACCGGTCACGCCGTGCGCGAGGCGCCGGGTCGTGAGCAGGAACCCGGTGTGCGCCACCATCCGATGATCAGGGCGGACCGCGAGGCCTTCAAGGTGCCAGCCGCGCACCATCGATTCCCACGCGTCCGGCTCGGTGAACCGTCCGTCGGCGCGAATCGCCTCGGCGGTACGCGACAGCTGTGTCACCGTAGCGACGTAGCTGATCCACACACCGCCGGGTGCCAGCACTGTGGCAACGGCGTCGAGGCATTCCCATGGCGCCAACATGTCGAGGACAACGCGGTCAACGGTTCCCGGCTTTTCGGCCTCAATGACCTGCTCCTGGAAGTCTCCGAGCGTGATCTGCCAGGCGGGGTGCGGGCCGCCGAAGATCGTCTCGACGTTCCCTTTCGCGATGTCCGCGAACTCTTCCCGACGCTCGAACGAGTGAAGGTAGCCGTTGTCACCGACGGCGCGCAGCAATGAGATGGAGAGCGCTCCGGAACCGACCCCAGCCTCGACGACGCGCGCACCTGGGAAGATGTCAGCCATCGTCACGATCTGGCCGGCATCTTTGGGGTACACGACGGCCGCGCCGCGCGGCATCGACAGCACGAAGTCGGAGAGCAGCGGGCGAAGCGCCTGGTACTGCGCGCCGTTGGTGTTGGTAACGATGGTGCCTTCCGATGCTCCGATCAGCTGATCGTGGCTGAGGAACCCTTTGTGCGTGTGAAAGGCTCCGCCCGGGGTCAGGGTGATGGTATTCATCCGACCCTTTTCGTCCGTCAGCTGCACCCGTTCGCCGGGACGGAGCGGACCGCGGCGAGCTGCCGCTCCATGGGGCTGCTGCTCAGTCTCGATGTCGGTCGCCGTGCCGAACTGGCTGGTGTTCATGAGGTCCTCCGGTGGTTCTGCTGAGGCAGCCCGGAGGCGCCCGCGTGCTTGGGGTGTCAGTTGAAACCTGGGTGGGAGCGGCCGGTGATTGCCGCGATGACAACGGACTGGTGCAGCAACCCGGTCACTGTGCCCTGTCTGTCCGTGACGGCGTATTCACTGCCGGCGAGCCGGGCGAGATACTGCACCAGCTCCTGCCCTTCGGCCAATTCCGGGACATATGCTCCGGGGGCGAGGGCCCGGGCAACAGCGTTGGCAGGAGTGGTCTCAGCCTGGGAGTCGGGAACGGCCGTCAGCGCATCGCGGTCAACTACCGCTTCCGGCAGCCCGTTCGGGCTGGTGAGAACGACGTCGACTCCCGGCCTGTCGGCGAGGAGACGCTTTACCTGTTGCACGGAGGTCCCGGCGAGTACGCCGACGGCAGGCTGCTTGAGCCTTCCCGCGCTGACTTCCGGTAGCCGCAGCCGCATCTTGGCATTGGCTATCGCGGAGCTGGCTCCCAGCCACAGAAAACCTCCCATGACGACGGCTACGATCACCGTGACGGGACTGGGCTGGCTACCAGTCAGAAGCGGAACCAGCACGACGACGGCGATCAGTCCGACGGCGATCAACCGCCCCGTCCAGCCGGCAGCCACGGTGCCCTTTTCCTGGCTTCCGGTAGCGCGCCAGACGGCTGATTCCACGATCCGCCCGCCGTCGAGCGGCAGTCCCGGCAGCACATTGAACGCTGCGACGAGGAAATTTGCCCAGACGAGGATATTGGCGAGCAGATTGGTCACGCCCGTTGGCTGCAGAAGGAGAATCGCTCCCCAGCCGGCCAGAGCGAGGACGAAGTTAGCGGCCGGTCCCGCAAGCGCCACAACGAGAGATCTGCCCGGGCTGGCTGCGAAGTTCTCGAACTGGGTGTGTCCACCCCAGAGGTTCAGGACGATCCGGGTTGTCGGCCATCCGAAGCGGCGGGCAGAAAGTGCGTGGGCGAGCTCATGGATCAGCACCGATACCGCCAGGAGCACCGCGTAGGCAAGAGCAACGCCATAGGCACCGATTCCCAGGCCGGGGTATAGATCTGCTACCTGAGGGCCGAAGACAATCACCACGAAAGCGGCAATGATGAACCAGGACCAGGCCAGCACCACAGGGATACCGACAATCCTTCCCAGCGGTATGCCGTCCTGCCGTGTTGCCTCAGCGCGTCGTGACCGGTTCACGTGATCCGCCTGTCGCCGGAGGCGCTCTCGGTCTGGGAGGGCAGAAGGCTTTCGAGATCCTCGACCTGGCGCCCTTCGAGGGATGGCCAAAGATGGTCGGCGGAGTCGGGGGGCAACGCAACGAAATGCGGCACACCGAGAGTCACCACTCCGGAGGCCTTGGCGGCGGTGACGCCGGGAAGGGAATCCTCAATCGCGACGACGGCCCCTTTACGCAACGGGCCTACGCGTGCAGTAAGTTCATCGAACGCCGTCTGGTAGGCCTCCGGATCGGGCTTCCCCCTGGTGACGCGGTCTCCGGTGACCAGCAGCTCGAAGGTGTCTCCCGGGAGATGCCGGGCCACTTCCACGGCCAGTTGCTGCTCCGACATAGTGACCAAGGCGCATGGGATGTCCCTTCCGCGAAGGGCCAGAAGGAGTTCGCGCGCACCGGGCCTCCACGGCACCGATTCGCGCACCTTAGCCGTCACCTGTTCGGTGAGCGTATCGATGATCTCCCGCACGCTGAGCTTCACACCGGCCGCCTGCAGCACCCCGGCGGAGAAAGTTAGAGCTTGCCCTACCAGACCCTCGGCCTGTTCAGCTGACCAGGAGCCACCGTGAGCCGCTACCAGCTGGTGCTCCGCTTCTATCCAGTACGGCTCGGTGTCGACAATGGTGCCGTCCATGTCCCAGAGGACCGCTTGAAGCTCGACCGTTCCGGACGCTTCATGCCCGGGCGGCGCGGTGATGTTCGAGGGCACAGCCGTATCGCTGGAAGGGGTGACCATGTCCCAAGTCTACGTGGCTGCGTTGCGCCGAACTGCGGTGCGCTCTGCGCGAAGCGCCGGTGGCGTGCCTGACAGGGCAGCAGCAGGAGGTCTAGGGTGAAACGGTGAGTACGTTCGAAGACAACCAGAGCCAAGGCGTTCCCGCGGGCCTTCCGGGGCTCTTCCCTGAGAGCAACGGGAAGCGCCGGGTCACCGTGATGCTGGCCGCTTTCGAAGGCTGGAACGACGCCGGCGAAGCCGCCAGCGATTCCCTGAAGTTTGTGGGCAAGCAGTGGGGCGGCGAGAAGATCTCCACCATTGACGCCGACGAGTTCTACGACTTCCAGTTCACCAGGCCCGTCATCAAACGCAACAGCTCCGGGCAGCGGCGCATCAAGTGGCCAACCACCCGCATCAGCCGCGCTTCGGTGCCGGAGAGCAACCTCGATGTGATCCTTGTGCACGGAGTGGAGCCGTCCTACAAGTGGCGCGCCTACACGGCCGAACTCATCGGAATGGCGAAGGAGCTCGAGGTCGACTGCCTCGTCCTGGTGGGTGCCCTTCTCGCGGACGTGCCCCATACCCGCCCCATACCGGTCACGGTTTCTTCAGACGATGACCTCATTCGCGAGTCGCTCAACGTCGAGTCCTCAACCTACGAGGGGCCCATTGGAATAGTAGGGGTGCTCGCTGAAGTCGGTCAGCTCGCGGATATACCGACGCTGTCCATGTGGGCTGCTGTTCCCCACTATGTTGGACAGTCACCGTCGCCTAAAGCGCAGCTTGCCCTGCTGAACCGTCTGGAAGAGCTGCTTCACGTAGGTCTGGACACCCACGCGCTCGCCGAGGAAGCGGAGGCCTGGGAGCGGGGCGTTGACGAGCTGTCGACTGAGGACCCGGAGGTTGCAGCGTATGTCCGGCAGCTTGAGGAAGCCAAAGATACCGCCGACTTGCCCGAGGCAAGCGGCGAATCCATCGCACGGGAGTTCGAGCGTTACCTGAAAAAGCGGCGGAAGGACTAGTCCTTCAACCGGATGCCCAAGAGTGCGTCCAGCGCGTCCGCCGCAAGCTCCGCGCCTTCGTCTGTACCCGTGAGATGTGCGCCCGCCGCGCACCAGCTGTCCACTGCCTCCAAGGCGGCCGGAGCATCAAGGTCATGAGCCAGTGCCGCGCGCATCGACGCAAGGAGTTCGTGCACCGACTCCACGGTGGCGGTGGCAAGCGCCGCTCGCCACATATCAAGACGGGAGCGTGCAGCGTCGAGGGCTCCCGTGGTCCACGACCAGTCGGAGCGGTAGTGATTCGCGAGGATGGCAAGACGAATGGCCACTGGATCCGTGCCGGCCTCCCGTAGAGCTGACACCAGCACAAGATTCCCCTTGGACTTGCTCATTTTCTCGCCGTCGAGCCCAACCATGCCCGCATGCGCGTAGTGGCGGGCGAGAGGGAGACCCGAGATGGCCTGGGCATGTCCGGCGCTCATCTCGTGGTGCGGGAACATCAGATCCGATCCCCCGCCCTGAACCGCGAAGGGCGCATCGAGGTGCTGAAGTGCAATCACGGAGCACTCAATATGCCACCCTGGCCTGCCCGGGCCCAGGGAGGCTCCGTCCCAGGAGGGCTCCCCTGGTCGCGCCACGCGCCACAGGAGCGGATCCAGGGGGTTGTGCTTGCCGGCTCGGGCGGGGTCTCCGCCCCGCTCGGCGAAGGTCGCGATCATTTCCTGCCCACTCAGGTGCGAGATGAAACCCGGATTCCACGTGGTTCCGTTGCCGGCATCCGTTTCCTGGCTGGCTCGTTCGACAGAGAAGTAGACATCCCCATCGGGTTCCGTCTCCGATCCAGGGACGCAGTAGGCAAGGTTGCGCTGGAGCAGGTCCTCGATGACCGGAACGATGGCCGGCACCGACTCCACCGCGCCCACGTAATGGTCAGGCGCCAGTACGTTCAGTGCCTCCATATCGGTGCGGAAGAGGTCCGTTTGGGAACGGGCGAGATCCATCCAATCGACTTTTGTGGCGGTCGCCCGCTCCAGCAGCGGGTCATCGACGTCGGTGACATTCTGCACGTAGTCGACGTCATGACCGGCGTCCCGCCAGAGCCGGTTCAACAGGTCAAAGGCCACGTAGGTTGCCGCGTGGCCCATGTGGGTTGCGTCGTACGGGGTTATCCCGCATACATACAGTCCTTGGCGGGCTTCCTGCGGGAGTTCGGCGAGTGTCCCCAACGCACTATCCCAAAGGCGGATGGGTGGGGGGCCGCCGGGCAGGTCCGGAACAGTGCGGGAATTCCAGGAGATCACGGTTCTACCTTAGAGGGTCGGTGTTGGAGGACAGATGGCGCGGCGCCCGTTATGCGGAGATGACACCGAAACCAAGGAGCAAGAAAATAACCAGGCCCAGCGCTATGCGGTACCAGACGAAGATTCCGTAGCTGCGTGTGGAAACGAACTTCAGGAACCATCCGATGATCACGTAGCCCACGCCGAAGGCGATAAGTGTTGCGAGCAGCGTCTCCCCGGGTCCGTAGGGTCCCGGCGTGCCTGCGCTCTTGTAGAGCTGGTAGAAGCCACTGCCGAAGACTGCGGGGATGGCCAGAAGGAAGGAATACCGTGCGGCGGCCTCGCGGGTGTAGCCCATCAGGAGTCCCGCGGTGATGGTTCCGCCCGAGCGGGAGACGCCGGGAATGAGCGCCAGCGCCTGGGCGAAGCCGTACAGGATGCCGTGCTTATAGGTGAGACGGTCGAGGGTGAGTCTTTGGCGTCCAACAGCGTCTGCGACGGCCAGAATGACGCCGAAGACCACCAGCATGGTGGCGACAAGCCACATGCTGCGGAACGTGCTTTCAATCTGGTCCTGGAAGAGCAGACCCAGGATGACGATGGGAATACTGCCGAGAATGACCAGCCAACCCATCCGTGCATCCGGATCGTTTCGTGGGACCTTCCGGGTGAGCGAACCGAACCATGCCCGGATGATCCGGAGGATGTCGCGCCAGAAGTAGACGATGACGGCGGTTTCAGTTCCAAGTTGGGTGATGGCGGTGAAGGCCGCTCCGGGGTCCTGCGCCCTGGGCAGCAATTCCCCGACGATCCGCAGGTGTGCACTCGATGAGATTGGCAGGAATTCGGTAAGGCCCTGAACGAGGCCCAGGACGGCCGCTTCGATCCAATTCACAGATAAGACCCTACGTCACCGTTCGGAGCACAGGCTTTAGGCTTGGCGTATGCAGTGGCGAAATGTGGGCGGTAGCGGACAGCTGGTATCTGTGCTCGGTCTAGGGACGATGACCTGGGGAATGGACGTTGATGAAGAGGCAGCGCGGGAGCAACTTCGCCTGTTTGTAGAGGCCGGTGGAACGCTTGTGAGCACTGCTGCTCGATTCTCCGACGGGCAGGCGGAAGCGCTCCTCGGTTCCCTGTTGGGAGACGTCGTCGCCCGCTCTGAGGTTGTACTTGCAGTACTGGGCGGCATTCCGAGGCACTGGTCCGAGGGCCGCGTGGACGCCTCGCGTAAGGGACTGCTGGATTCTCTGGACGCTTCGCTTTCACGGCTGGGCACCGACAGCGTCGACTTTTGGATGGCGCCGGCGTCGGAATCGCCCGTCCCCGTCGAGGAGACCCTGGCCGCACTGGAATACGCTTATCGTTCAGGGCGCGCCCGCTATGTGGGTGTGACCAATTACACAGGGTGGGAACTTGCCCGGCTGTGTTCCACGGCAGGATTCCCGGTGTCTGTCCACGAAACGGAGTATTCCCTGTTGAGCCGACGGGTGGAGGACGAGGTGCTGCCTGCATCGGAAGCTTTCGGTGTGGGAACCATCGCCTGGGCACCGCTTGGCCGTGGGGCGCTCACGGGGAAGTATCGCTCCCAACTGCCGTCTGATTCTCGTGCTGCCAGCGACGACTGGGCCGGCTATCTCGAACCATATCTGGCCGGCAAGGCCGCGCGGATCACGGATGCGGTGTCTACTGCTGCGCGCGGACTGGAACTCTCAGCTGCGGAGGTCGCCCTGCGCTGGCTGCTCCAGCGACCGACCGTGGCTTCGGCTGTCCTCGGCGCACGCACGGGGGCGCAACTCAAGGAGCTTCTTGCGTGTTCCCAGGCTCCCCTGCCCGCGCAGATAGCTGAGGTTCTCGATGAGGTTTCGGCTCCCCGATAGCCGCCGGATCGGTCGGCTTACGAACCGGTGACCGACTCCACTTCTTCCTCTTCGTCTTCGTCGTCCTCGTAAATGACGAGCGGAGTCACTTCTCCATACGCCTCATACAACGATTCTTCGTATGCCTCAAAGGAATCCGCGATCGAAAGATAAGCAGATTCCACCGCCGGATCATCGTCTCCCCTGCGCGATGCTGCAGCGGCGAGGTGCTCTTCAAGTGCGGAAACCAGCGATTGCAATGCGACACGCGGATCGATGCTCATGGTCTAGACGTTATCGGTAAAGTGAAGCAAATTGGAGGGAAATGCGCGAACAATTTCTGAACTCAACCGTCATCCGGAAACGGGACTACGGCCGTCAGTATGAGTACCTTGTGGTCACCGTCAGCGCTGGTGAGCCCCTGTCCGCTGCCCGCCAGCTCCTGACCGAACATGCCGAATACGGCAAGTGGGAACTCGAACGCAGCTGCATCTACATTGGCGGGCATCGAAGGTTCTGGCTTCGGCGCAAGGTCCTGCGGGTGGAGCGCACGGCCTAGATCTGCTGCTCAGGTCCAAGCCAGGCGTTCGCCACCGTGCGACGAGCGGATTCCACGGTGGAGGGATGGAAGGTACCTGCGGTCACGTCGCGCGAAAGGCGGCTGATCTCGCTGTCCGTGAAGTAGCCCCTGCCGCCGGAGAGCGACACAGCTGCATCCACCAGTTCGCGGGCGGCGCCTGTCGCGTGGGTCTTGAGGGACACCAGCTTTGCGAACCATCGGTCCTCATGGTCGACGCCGTCATCCAGGTCGGCAGCGAGCAGCCGAAGGTGCGCGTCAAGAGCCTCCCACTTCATTGCCGCTTCAGCTACGGTCATCCGTATGGCGGGTCGGGACGCAACCGGAACGCCGTCCATACCGGGCGTCCGCGCAAGCGGCGCCTGCACAGCGAGTTCGAGGGCGCGGTCCGCGATGCCCGCGTAAACGGCGCTGATGAGGGTCTCGAATGCGGCGAAGACGGCGAAGACGAAGGGGTCGCGATTGGGGCCGACCGGGAGATGCCGGAAGATGCGCTCGGACGGTATGACGACGCCGTTGAGGCGAGTCGTGTGCGATTGCGTCGCCCGCATCCCTACCGTGTTCCAATCCGCGAGGATTTCCACACCTGTTGACCCCCGGGTGACGAATCCGTGAATGAGTTGCGGTTCCCCGCCACCCTCGCTTTTGCCGAAGACGCCGAGCCTGGTCCATACCGGGGAAAGACTGGTGAAGATTTTGGTACCGGTGAACTTGTAGGCACCGCCCACTTCCCGCTCCGCAATGGTTATCGAGTCGAACAGCACAGCATCGTTACCCGGTTCCGATAGTCCGAAGGCGAAGACCTCCCCCTCGGCAGCCTCTTTCAGGATGAAGCCCAGGGACGGGTCCCCCAGCTTCTCGTGAAGCCTTGCCACGGCGGTCCAGACGAGGTGCATGTTGACGGCGAGGGCGGTTGCGGGCGCGGCAGCAGCCAATCGTCGCTGGCAGGCAACCGCTTCCGCCATGCCAAGAGCCGCGCCGCCGTCGTCCTCCGCGCAGAAGAGCCGTAGATAACCGCGTGAGGCGAGATCATCGAAATCCTCGTGGCAGAACACATTGCGTGCGTCGTAATCAGGCGCGCGTGTTCGGAACCGGTTCAGGAGGTCGTCCGGGAGGATTTCTTCTGCGGGGGAACCCATCAGCTGTTGGTGAGCAACCGGTTGAGGACCCTCGCGCCGAAACGGAGGGATTCGGTGGGAACCCGCTCATCCACGCCGTGAAACATTCCGGTGAAGTCGAGATCATCCGGCAGCCGCAGCGGAGCGAATCCGTACCCGGTGATGCCCAACCGGCTGAGCGACTTGTTGTCTGTGCCACCGGACAGGGTGTACGGAAGGACCTTGGCTTCAGGGTCCTCGGCAAGCAAGGCATCGACCATGCGGTCGACCAGATTACCGGCAAACGGTACCTCGAGGGAAACGTCCTTGTGCGCATAGGAGACTTCCACGGACTCTCCAGCGAGGGACTTGATGGTCGCCAGGACTTCCTCTTCCTGCCCTGGAAGGGTACGGACGTCGATGAGCGCCTCCGCGCTGCCTGGGATGACATTGTGCTTGTATCCCCCCTTCAGCATGGTTGGGTTCGACGTGTTCTGAAGGGTTGCGCCGACAAAGCGCGCGACGGTGCCCAGTTCCTTGAGTAGTGTCTCCGGGTTGTCAGGGTCGAATTCGACGCCGGTCAATTCCGTCACGCCATCCAGGAACTGGCGCGTGGTAGGTGTCAGTTCAACCGGCCACTGATGCTCTCCGATACGGGCCACTGCCCGGGCGAGCTGTGTCACCGCGTTGTCGGTGTTGATTTGCGATCCATGCCCGGCCCGGCCGTGAGCCACGAGGCGGAGCCAGGAGATCCCCTTCTCCGCCGTCTGCAGCAGGTATGTGCGCTGCCCGCCGATCGTCGCCGAGAATCCACCCACCTCCGAGATCGCCTCGGTTGCGCCCTCGAAAAGCTCCGGTTTGTTGTCGACCAACCAGGAGGCGCCGTAGTTTCCGCCGGCTTCCTCATCGGCGAAAAAGGCAAAGATGAGGTCACGCTTCGGATGGACACCCTCCCGCTGCATCGACCGGAGGACAGACAGGATCATCGCATCCATGTCTTTCATGTCGACGGCCCCGCGTCCCCAGATCAGACCGTCCCGTTCCTCCGCGCCGAACGGGTCTACGCTCCAATCCTCCTTCTGCGCCGGCACGACATCGAGGTGGCCATGAACCACCAGCGCAGGGAGGCTTGAGTCGCTTCCGCTGACACGGGTGACAACCGACGCCCGGCCCGGGGCCGACTCGAAGAGCTGGGCCTCAAGACCCACTTCCTCAATCAGCCCCGCCGTATATTCAGCGGCCTTCCGCTCTCCCGGCCCCTCGTTGTCTCCGAAGTTGGAGGTGTCGATCTGTATGAGCTCCCGGCAGATCCGGACTACTTCATCTTCGGGGGCGACTCCCATGACAGACCTCCATCGTTCGGTGGGTGAATGACTCCAGCCTACCGATGAGTACCGGGGCCGGGACCCGAATCGTGTGATTTGCAGCACGTTCCGCTGTGAATTGCGTCTTGTTGCCTCAGGCTACGGCTAGTCTGTTGGGCGTCGGCGCCGCTCTGGCGCACAAATTACCTTCCCTGGGGAGAACATGAAGACCATCAAGATTGCGGCTACCGCCGTCGTCGCCCTCGCTGTGCTCACCGCCTGCGGCGAGTCCTCCGAATCTGCCGCCACACCAGCAGAGGCAGCGCCCACCCCTGCAAGCTCAAGCGCTCCTGCAGCGAACATCGTGCAGCCTGCCACCAATGAGCTCATGGGCGAGTCAACCGCCGATGGGGCCAAGGCATTTCTGCACCATGTATTCGAACTGAAGTCCTACGCCCTGCAGACAGGCGACATCGAAGCACTGCTCGCGTCCCTCGACGGCGCTGACGCGGCGGTTGCCGATGCTGAATCGATCAAGGCTATCTACGACGACGGCGGTTGGATCCTTGGCGGGCAGCCCAAGGTGAAGCAGATCCTCATCACTACCCCCGCCGACGAGGTCGCTGAGGGCGTGGAAGTTGAGGCTGTGATCCCCGTCAATCCGAGTGCCTACACTGAGTTCGACGAGTCGGGCGAGGCGCAGGAGACACGTCCGTTCGACGCGGCCGGCTCGATCTACTCGGCCACCGTGGTCTACACGGAGGGCGAATGGAAAGCGACGTACCTCGAGGAGACTCCGGACGCCGAACTGCCTGCTGCGGAGTAGTCCTGCTCCTCGACACGTAGAAGCACCCATCCCCTGCCGACCGCAGGGGATGGGTGCTTTTTCGTTAGACCGATTCGCGAGGTTGGTGACTTCACACACTCATCGATCAGGAAGCGCGTGCCTCGTCCTCATGTTCCTCCCACAACGTGACCGTCCTATGGCCAGGGTTCAGGTACGTGTGATTTTGTGCGATGACAGACTCAGCCTTGCTCGTTGTGACCGTCCACGTGCTCGGACAGGTCTTGCACTTGATTGTTCCCATATCCGCCCCAACTAGTCCCGCTCTGCTACAGGACTTTCAGGATCCTCTGCTGAAGCTTCAGGCGTCAAGCAATCTTCTACAGACGTGAGAATTGCTTGAGGGCTTCTTGAGAGTACCTTTCAGTAACCCGAAGAAGAGTCCCACACCCGGCTGTGAGGGGAGCCGGACGGGTCCGATGCAGGAGGCGCGTACGTCGAACCCGCCCGGCGAGAACTCTCGCCAGGTCATGGCGGCTGCTCCCGGCTCAATGATGCTTTGGAAGGCTTGGTGATTCCTTGGGACGGGTTGGCGAAGGAGTCAGGAGCGAAACAAGCCGCTGTAGGCGTTGAGAGCGAGTTGGCCGCCGAGGTGGGCATACAGGACGTTACTGCCGGCCGGGATATCTCTGCTCTTGACCAAATCAATCAGGCCTGCCAGCGACTTCCCCTCGTAGACGGGGTCAGTGATCATCGCTTCCAGCGAGGCGCCCAACCTGATGGCTTCCAGCGTTGACTCGACCGGTATTCCGTACAGATCGCCGGCCCATCCTTCCATTACAGTGATCTCGTCATCCCGGAGTTCGCGGCCCAGTCCTATCAGCTCTGCCGTGTTCCGTGCTATTCGTTCGACCTGCTCGCGCGTTTTCCGCAGGGTGGCAGACGCATCAATCCCGATGACGCGACGCGGCCTCTGCTGTCCCGCGAACCCCGCGATCATTCCCGCGTGAGTAGAGCCGGTAACTGTGCACACAACGATGGTGTCGAAGAACACGCCAAGCTCACGTTCCTGCTGTTCTACTTCATACGCCCAATTCGCGAAGCCCAGCCCGCCGAGTTTATGGTCCGAGCCGCCTGCCGGAATCGCGTAAGGAGTGCCCCCGGCGGCCCTCACCTCTTCGATGGCATTTTTCCAGCTGTCCCTGATTCCGATGTCGAAACCGGCGCTGTCCAACCGCACGTCGGCGCCCATTATCCGGGAGAGCAGGATGTTTCCCACCCGGTCCGAGAGCGGATCGGGCCATTCCACCCAGTTTTCCTGGACCAGACGTGCCTTCATGCCCAGCTTCGCTGCGACTGCAGCGACCTGGCGTGTGTGGTTGGACTGGTACCCGCCGATAGATACCAGGGTGTCTGCACCCTGAGCGATCGCATCGGGGATGAAGTACTCAAGCTTGCGGGTCTTATTCCCCCCGAACGCCAACCCGCTGTTCATGTCTTCCCGTTTTGCCCAGATATGCGCTCCGCCCAGGTGCGCCGTCAGGCGAGGCAAATGATGTACCGGACTAGGGCCGAAGGTGAGGGGGTAGCGGTCAAAATCCGAGATAGCCATGGATAGGTCCCTTCGCTAGGAGACGGGAGCACAAGCGAAACGAAGACTGAGCGCCCGTCGATCAAAAACTCGCCTACGGCAGGTGATTCACACCCAGCCGGCGGACGGTCCCATCACCGTACCAATGGTTCGCTCGGGGGTACCCGGGTTTTCCATCACGCCTTTGGCAGAAGTCGGCTCCAATAGATACAGCGCCGACCCAAACTGAAGCGGCGTCCAGCGGTCGAGGCGGGAGACACGTGGTCGAGAACGCACTTCGCGTGGTTGAGGGCACAAAAAAACCCCGGTTTCCCGGGGTTTTTGTTGTGCGCGGAGGGGGACTTGAACCCCCACCCTCAATAAGAGGACTAGCACCTCAAGCTAGCGCGTCTGCCATTCCGCCACCCGCGCAGGTGATGTTTTCGAGGAGTGAATCGCTCGAAGCAGCGAGAAAAACTCTAACACGATCAGGCCCGAAGTCTTTAATCGAGACCTCTCGACCGGAGTCTGTCCGCAATTGATCCGATACCAACGAGAGTCTCCTCGAAGGACGTCGACAGGGGTGAGAACCCGAGACGCAGGCCATGAGGATTACGGAAGTCGGGAATGATTCCGTCGCGCCAGAGCTCCGAGATCATCCCGCTGAAGGCAGGATGGTCAATCGTGATGTGGCTGCCGCGCTCCTCCGGAGTGCGGGGTGAGGCAATCTGCACCCCGTCGGCCCCCATGAGGTCCTCGACGATGGTGACGGCGAATGAAGTCAACTTCAAGGACTTCGCACGGACAGCCTCTATGCCGACTTCCTCCAGAAGGTCCAGCATGTCCTGCAGCGCCTGCATACCCAGGATCGGCGGTGTACCCGAGACCATGCGGCGAATCCCGTCTGCGGGCTGGTAGCCCGTCCCCATCCCAAAGGGATCCGCACTTCCCAACCACCCGGGGATTGGCTGGCTGAGGTCCGCCAGATGTCGCGCTGCGACGTATGCCCAAGCAGGCGCTCCTGGCCCACCGTTCAGGTACTTATAGCTGCATCCGACCGCAAAATCGGCTTCGCACTCGTCCAACCGCACCGGAACCGACCCCACCGAGTGGCTTAGGTCCCAGACGATGAGCGCTCCGGCGTCGTGTGTCAGGCGGGTTATGGCTTCCATGTCCGCTATGTGCGCGGATCGGTACGCCACATGACTCTGCACGACGACGGCGGTATCTGGGCCGAGCGCCTCGCTCACCCCCTCCAGCGTCGGACCGGCGTCAGGCGCTACCTCCACCCAGCGAACCGTTAGCCCGCGGTCGGCGGCGATGGCCTCAACGATGAATCGGTCGGTAGGGAAGTTGTCCCGCTCAATCACAATTTCGGTACGGTCGGGGCGGGCGGCACAGGCCGCGCGAACGACCTTGTAGAGGAGAACGCTGGTCGAATCGGCCACCACGCACTGACCCGGAGCGGCACCGAGTGCAATCCGGCCGATCCTGTCCCCCACCCTCTGCGGAAGTTGCAGCCAATCCTCGTCCCAGGCACGGATGAGCCGCCCGCCCCACTGATCGCGTACGAATTCCGTGAGACGGGCGCTGGTCGCCTTGAGCGGCCGTCCCAGCGAGTTGCCGTCGAGGTACGCCGCGACAGCGTCGTCGTCGTGACCTTCAAACAGGGAGCGGCGTGACGCGAGCGGGTCTTCGGCGTCGAGACTGCGGGCGAGCGCCAGCCGGGAGTCGGGAGTCATGAGATCAGTGTAAGTGCGGGCGGTGTAGGGCAGATCACACCATCGAAAGGCCGGTTTCCCCGCGGCGGGGAAGCCGGCCCTTCGATGGTGGCAAGTGCGTGTTAGCGGTTCGACGCCGTGGAGTACGCGGTCTGGATTGAGCTGCCGAAGTACGGGCCATACATCACGTTCTTCTGGATGTTGTAGCCGAAGCTGTTCACCGAGTTCTGGGTGCCGCCCGAGCCGGATCCGACGAACCACGGGCCGCCGGAAGATCCGCCGGTCATGTCACAGGGGATGCCCTGTGACTGGGTGCCGCCGATCCGATCCCTCGATGCGGTCCCGTAACAGCTCTTCAGGGTCTCACCGTTGAACGGTGAGGCTGCCGGGTAACCATAGGCGGTGTAGGTGAGGCCCCGGGCGAGATTGAACCCGATTTTCGACGCTCCTACCGCGGCGGTCAGGGTCCGGCCGTTCAACGGAGCTACGACGGCGAAGGCGCCGTCGTAGCTGATGTCGTTCCGGGACACCCACTCGGTGGTGGAGTGCAGCGAAGTGGCCGACCACATGCCGTAGGGGGCGGAGCCGTTGTTGTAGGCCGGGACGAACACAAACTTGCTGGCCCAGCCTGCGTTGATGTCGTAGGTGCAGTGTCCAGCGGTGGCGACAGTACTCTGGTTGGTGCTCTGCACGGAGTTCGCTGAGCAGACGTAGTTCTGGCCGCCGAGCGTGAAGAACACCTTCCCGATATGTGAGACCGGAGCCGGGCTGCCTGCCCTCGTGCTTGGTGCTGCCTTCTGCTGGGGCGCGGCCTGCGCCTCAGTGCCGGCCTTGGGCATGATCGAGCGGCCCTGCTCGCCCCAGCCCTGGGAGTTGATGGTGTTGCCCGGCTTCGCGCTCTTCATCCGTTCCGGCGTCCAGTACGCCTCGAGTGCTTCCTGCGAGTCGACCTGGGTGTGCGAGATGGATGCTGCCGGCGCCTTCATTGGCACCTGCGGAGCGGCCTGGGCGGCCCCGCCGGACAGAAGTGCCGAAGCCATCAGCGTCGATGCTGCGAAAACGGCTGCCTTCAAACCTCGTGAGTTCACGAAATTCCTCGTTTCGATCAGTGGTGAGCAGTCAGCGGTAGCTGACATCTGGAGTCTCCACTGTTCGGAACCGCCTTCACAGGTCCGGGAGCCAACTGACCTGAAAGTGGTGGTGATTCAACCGCTCCCTCTGGACGTGGAAGAGCCGGTGTGCAACTATTCCGCGCCGGCTTGCCGGTGCAATCGTTCCAGCCGCCCTGAGAAGTGAGTACGACGGCGTTTCGGATCCCACGCGGTCACCTCGGCACCCAGCCAGTCCGAAGTGGACGATCTCTCCACCTGTGCCGAGAGCAGCACCTTGGACGGCAACGTGACGGGCGCCCGGAAGTCGATCGTCCACTGGAACGGCGATGACTCGTCCGGTCCGATCTCGGCGACCATGCGCGACGCAAGATACATCCCGTGCGCGATAGGTCGCTTCATCCCGAGCATCCGCGAGGACGCAACGCTGAGGTGAATCGGGTTGTAATCTCCCGACACAGCCGCATAACTGCGCCCAATGCCGCCGTTCAATGTCCAAACACGTGTCGGATAATCGGGGACATCCTCCGCTGTGCGATCGGTCACGGCAGGGTCACTGCTGTCTGTTCCTGGCGCAGCGGCTTGAACGCCTTTCGCCAGATAGGTGGACCGTCCGCTCCACACAAGTTCGGAGGCAGCTTCCACATCGACCACGACGTCAGCCATCGTCCCGCTGCGGTGGGGCAACAGGTTCTCCACCCGTGCCGTCACGCTGAGACGTTCATCGATGGCAATCGGATGAAGATGGCGGACCTCGTTGCGAAGATGGATCATGCCGAGTAACGGAAGAGGAAAGTCGGGGCGGGCCAGCACGCTGACCGCGACTGGGAAAGCGAGCGTGTGAACGTATCCCGATGGCAGGAATTGAGATTGGAACCGGCCCATTAGCCCTTGAAAGGCGGCTACCTTCTCCGGCGTCGCAGTGACGTTCTCCACCCGGTGACGGACATCGGGAAGTGCGGTTGACGGCTTCCGTAACCGCAGGGCGGTCTGCGCAGGACGTATCAGCGCCTTCGCGTAGAGGGCGGTGAGGGGCGGCGGTTCCTGAAGCAAGCGATCCATCACGCACCGACCAGGTTTTGACCGCAAACGCGCAATACCTGGCCGCTGATTCCCGAGGCACCCGGAGACGCGAGGAAGGACACGGCTTCGGCTACGTCCAGAGGGAGCCCACCCTGCTGGAGGCTGCTCAGACGACGCGCCACTTCACGCGTGGCGAAGGGGATCTTCGCGGTCATGTCGGTTTCGATGAACCCCGGTGCGACGGCGTTGATAGTGCGCCCGGATCCGGCCAGTGAGTTGGCCGTGGACCTGACCATCCCCATCACGCCGGCCTTCGACGCGGCATAGTTTGTCTGGCCGCGGTTGCCTGCAATCCCGCTGGTGGACGCGAGGCAGACGATGCTGCCGTCGGCGCTGAACCCGTCAGCGGCGAGGAGCTTCTCGTTGATGCGCAGTTGCGATTCAAGATTCACCGCCATGACGGAGTTCCACCGTGCCGGGTCCATATTCGCCAGCAGGCGATCGCGGGTGATCCCTGCGTTGTGCACCATGATGTCCAGCCTGCCGTAACGGGTGGCGGCGTGATTGAGGATCCGCTCTGCAGCATCGGGTGCCGTGACATCGACCTGCAGGGCCGTGCCTCCCACCTCGTTCGCAACCAGGGCAAGGTGTTCGCCCGCGGCCGGCACGTCCACGGCGATGATCTGGGCTCCGTCGCGGCGAAGAACTTTGGCGATCTCAGCGCCGATTCCCCGCGCGGCGCCCGTGACGACGGCGGTTCTCCCAGCGAGCGGAGCATCGGAGCGTTGATGGTGCGCAGCGCCGTCGGACGTTTCCACGGTGACGAACTGTCCGTCGACGTAGGCACTTTTGCCGGAAAGGAGGAACTCGAGTGTCGCACCGACGCTGGGCGCTTCCACGTCCACGTCAGCGTCGAGCAGGACCCCGTTAGCGGTGGCACCGGCGCGCAGCTCCTTCGCAAGACTGCGCAATGCACCCTCGACGGCGTTACGTGCGGAGGCAACCCGAGGTTCGGTGCTGCCTGCTGCGGGCCGGGAGATCGTCACGATGCGCCCGCCGGGCAGGAGTTGGCGAACGACGGAGCCGACTTCCAGGAAGAGACCTGCCAACTGGGCGGGATCCGCGACATCGTCGAGCACTACGACCACCGCCCCCAGTTTCTCCTTGGGGCGTAGGTGCCGACGGACATCCAGATCCCAGCCGAGCAGTGTGGTGGCTACGGTCTGGGTGCCCGGCGACCTACCGAGTACGAGAACCGGACCGGGAACCAGCGGCGCACCGGGAGCGTGACGCCGGAGCGGCACGGGTCGTGGCAGGCCTGCCGTTTTCGCAAACTGGCTGAATGGCTTGGCATTGACGAGCTTGAGGTACGTGTCCGTCATGATCAGCGCGCCTCGAGGATCGCGACGACGCCCTGACCGCCGGCGGCACAGACAGAGATAAGACCGCGGCCCGACCCCTTTTCAGCCAGCGTCTTGGCCAGGGAAGCAACGATACGGGCGCCGGTCGCGGCGAAGGGATGTCCGGCAGCGAGGGATGATCCGTTGACGTTGAGCTTGGTACGGTCGACGCTCCCGAGGGCGCCGGGCAACCCCAGCTGTGTACGGCAAAAGTCTTCATCTTCCCAGGCCGCAAGACTGGTGAGGACGGTGCTGGCGAATGCCTCGTGGATTTCGAAAAAGTCGAAGTCGGCCAGGCTCATGTTGTTCCGCTGGAGCAAGCGTGGCAGGGCGTAGACCGGCGCCATCAGCAGGCCTTCCTTCCCGTCTACGAAGTCAACAGCTGCCGCCTCCGCATCAACGACATTGGCGAGCATCGGCAGATTGTTCTGGCGGGCGTAATCCTCGGAACCCAGTAGAACGACCGCCGCGCCGTCGGTCAGCGGGGTTGCGTTGCCGGCGGTCATGGTCGCATCTGCGGAGAGATTGCGCCCGAACACCGGCTTGAGGGAGCCAAGCTTCTCGAGAGACGTATCAGCGCGGAGGTTGGCGTCCCTGGACACCCCGCGGAACGGCGTGACGAGGTCGTCGAAGAATCCACGGTCATAGGCCGCCGCCATGTTCGTGTGGCTGGCCAGCGACAGCTCATCCTGAGCCTCCCGGCTGATGTTCCAGCGGGCTGTGGTGATTGCCTGGTGCTCGCCCATCGAGAGTCCGGTACGGGGTTCCGATGTTGTCGGAGCATTCGGCAACAGGTCCGCGGGGCGAAGTCCGCGCAACGCTGCAAGCTTCTGGATAGTGCTCTTCGCCCTCGAGAGGTCGAGCAATACGCGCCGCAGCCCCTCGCTCACCGCCACCGGTGCGTCCGATGCCGAGTCAACGCCCCCGGCGATGCCCGATTCGAGCTGCCCGAGCTTGATCTTATTGGAAAGGCCGACCACGGTTTCGAGACCGGTGGCGCAGGCCTGCTGCACATCGTATGCGGGCGTATTCGCGGCGAGCGCTGATCCCAGGACCGCTTCGCGCGTGAGGTTGAAGTCACGGGAGTGCTTCAGGACGGCACCCGCCGCCACCTCGCCGATGCGCTCGCCCTGTAGCCCGAAGCGCGCCACGAGGCCGTCCAACGCCGCCGTCAGCATCTCTTGATTGGAGGCATAGGCGTACTGTCCGCCAGACCGAGCGAACGGGATGCGGTTCCCTCCGATCACGACGGCGGCCCGCGGCTGCGCTGGGACACTGCGGTCGCTCTCGGGCGTGGAGTCCTGTTGGGTGGGAAGGGAGTTCATGCTGCTCCTTGGCTGGCGCTTTTGCGTGGAAAAGAGGTCCTGCCCGACTGACTCTCATGCGGCAGACCCGGTAAGTTATCGATACCCAGCGTACCTGATACGCTGAGTATCGTGAATCAGCTCACTGCCCATGTGCGCCCGCTTGCGGACGGACGCTCCAGCCGATGGTCCAAGCATCGCGAAGCCCGCCGCGCGGCACTCATCAGGACCGCACGCAAAGCAGTACACAGAATCGGCCCGGGCGCCTCCATGGAGGAGATCGCTTCGGCAGCAGAGACATCCAAGTCCGTCTTTTACCGGTACTTCGGGGACAAGGCAGGGCTGCAGCGTGCAATGGGCGAGGTTGTCGTCGGTCGGATGCAGGAGCAACTGATTGAGGCGGCCCGGCAGGCCAGTACGCCCAGGGACGGTCTGCGTGCGATGGTCTCCGCGTACCTGCAGATGGCCGAGTCCTCACCGAACGTCTACATGTTCGTGACGCAGCCGGCGCAGGACGCAGGTTCCGCACTTGAGAGCTCCCCCACGCTCAGCACATTCTTCGACGCGATCTCCACGATGCTCGCCAGTCCCATGGAGCGATATCTGGCGGACGACCCTGCCGGGCCCGCCGTTCCGCAGCCACTGACATTCTGGCCCCGTGCGGCAATCGGCATGGTCCGCGCCGCAGGAGAGCAGTGGCTGTCGGTACCCCCGGGGCCTGACCGTCCCAGTGAATCCGACCTCGCTGATTCCCTCACCGCCTGGCTCTTCGACGGTATCGCCACCGCAGTGCCGCAGGCTTCTCTCGCACCTACCTCTCTTCGCAGCCCCCTTTCAAAGGATGGATCATGACCCAAACAGCCACACGTCCCGAGCTCTCGGTACCAGCCACCCTCCCAATCCATGACGACGACGCCGCCGTCGTCAACGTGGCAGCCCTGGGCGAACAGTTGCTGGGACGCTGGGCAAGCTCGCGCCGGACGGCGCGTGCGCTCGCAGGGGATCCCGCCCTACACAAGGTTGAGGGTGCCACCAGCGCTGAGCATCGAGCACGCTGTCTTGAACAGCTCCACGTGCTTGTTCAGAACAAGGCCGTCCACCGGGCCTTCCCCACGGAGCTGGGTGGATCCGATGACCACGGCGGCAACATCGCCGGCTTTGAGGAGCTGGTGGTCGCTGACCCTTCGCTCCAGATCAAGGCGGGTGTGCAGTGGGGCCTGTTCGGAGCGGCAGTCCTGCACCTCGGAACCGATGAACATCACCGTCGGTGGCTCCCGGGCATCATGAACATGGAAATCCCGGGCTGCTTCGCGATGACCGAAACCGGACACGGCTCGGATGTCTCGAGCATCAGCACCACCGCCACCTTCGACTCCGAGAACGGCGATTTCGATCTTCATACGCCGTTTCGCGCGGCCTGGAAAGACTACATAGGTAACGCGGCCAACGACGGAAGGGCCGCCGTCGTCTTTGCACAGCTCATCACCCGCGGGGTTAATCACGGCGTGCATGCGCTGTATGTGCCACTGCGCGACGAGGAGGGGAATTTCCTGGAAGGAATCGGGGGTGAAGACGACGGACTCAAGGGCGGACTGAACGGGATCGACAACGGCCGGTTGCACTTCACGCATGTCCGGGTCCCACGTGCCAACCTCCTCAACCGGTATGGGAACGTCAGCGAGGACGGAACATACACCTCCCCGATCGAGTCGCCCGGCAGGCGCTTCTTCACCATGTTGGGCACTCTGGTCCAGGGCCGGGTTTCCCTCGACGGTGCTGCGGTGGCTGCCAGCAAGCTGGCGCTGAAAACGGCCATCCAGTACTCGGTGGAGCGCCGCCAGTTCACGACGTCTTCGGAACTGTCCGAGGAAGTCCTTCTCGATTATCAGCTCCACCAGCGCAGGCTCCTCCCCCGGCTGGCGACTACGTATGCCGCGTCTTTCGCACATGAAGAGTTGCTTGAGAAGTTCGACGGCGTGTTCTCCGGTAAGCATGCAACCGATGAGGACCGCCAGGATCTGGAGACGCTGGCGGCGGCGCTGAAGCCGCTATCCACGTGGCACGCGCTCGACACGCTGCAGGAGTGCCGGGAGGCCAGCGGGGGTGCGGGATTCCTTACCGAGAACAGATACACCTCGCTGCGCGCGGACCTCGACGTGTATGCAACGTTCGAGGGGGACAACAACGTCCTGCTGCAGCTCGTTGCCAAGCGCCTGCTTGCGGACTACGCCAAGGAGTTCCAGGGAGTCGATTTCGGCGTGTTGGCCCGCTTCGTTGCTACTCAGGCCGCTGACCGCACGCTGCACAGGACCGGTCTGCGCCGGGTTCTCCAAACCGTGGTCGACACCGGCTCCGAACGGAAATCAGCGATCGCACTTCGGGACGAGGACACCCAGCACGAACTGCTCTGCGGCAGGGTCGACACCATGGTCGGGGAGTTGGCCGGGGCGCTGCGGGGAGCACGCCGGCTTCCTCCCGCCCAAGCGGCGGAGGTCTTCAATCAGCACCAGCACGAACTCATCGAGGCTGCCCGCGCCCACGCGGAGCTGCTGCAGTGGGAGGCGTTTACCGCGGCCCTTGCCCGCACCGAGGACGCCGGTACACGCCAGGTCCTCACGTGGCTCCGTGACCTCTTCGGACTGTGCCTCATCGAGGACAACCTCGGGTGGTACCTGATGAACGGTCGGCTCTCGGCGCAGCGCGCCAGAACGCTCGGTCCGTACATCAACCGGCTGCTGCTGAAGCTTCGCCCACACGCCGTGGATCTGGTTGACGCGTTCGGTTACGGTCCCGAGCACCTGCGCGCGGCCATCGCAACCGGCGCAGAACGGGGGCGCCAGGAGGAGTCCCGGAATTACGCCCGCATCCTGCGGGCGAGCCCAGACGCCCCGCTCGACGAGAAGATCCTCATCGAGCGGAGGGCCGAGACCCGCTAGAGCACCGAGCGGTAGACGTTGAGGGTGGACTCAGCGATGGAGTCCCACGAGAAATGCTCTTCCGCGCGGACGCGTCCGCGCTCACCCATGGCGCGGGCGCGTGCGGGATCCGCGACGAGGACATTTAGAGCCTCCGCGAAATCATTCACGAACCCGTCCGGGTCAAGCGGAGTTCCGGTTCCATCCTGAACCTGTTCGAGCGGAACGAGCGTACCGGTGATGCCGTCCTCGATGACCTCCGGGATGCCTCCCGTGGCGCTTGCCACCACTGCGGCGCCGCACGCCATGGCCTCGAGGTTCACGATCCCCAGCGGCTCATAAATTGAGGGGCAGGCGAAGACAGTGGCATGGCTGAGCACCTGGATGAGTTCAGGTCGCGGGAGCATCCGCTCGATCAGGATGACCGAGCCGCGCTGCGCCTGCAGCTCATCGATTAGCCGGGCGGTCTCGGCGGCCAGTTCCGGCGTGTCCGCGGCGCCAAGGCACAGCACAAGCTGCACATCGGCGGGTAACTTCGCCGCCGCGCGCAACAGATAGGGAACGCCTTTCTGCCGCGTGTTCCGTCCCACGAAGACCACGCTGGGCTTGCCGGGATCGATGCCCAGCGACCGGACGGCGTCGTCATTGTGGTCCGCCGACCACGCTGCGGTGTCAATGCCGTTGTGGACCACCTGAACCTTCGCCGGATCAACGTCCGGGTAACAGCGCAGGATGTCCTGGCGCATACCGTCCGAAACAGCGATGACAGCCGCCGCGGCCTCGTAGGCCGTCTTCTCCACCCAGGATGAGAGGGCATATCCGCCGCCGAGCTGCTCCGCTTTCCAGGGACGCAGCGGTTCCAGGCTGTGCGCGCTCAGGACGTGCGGAATCCCATGAAGAAGCGACGCGAGGTGACCCGCCATATTTGCGTACCAGGTGTGCGAGTGAACCAGATCAGCGCCCGCGATGCCCTGAAGGATGGACAGGTCTGTGCCAAGAGTCTGGACCGCAGCGTTCGCAGCTGCAAGTCCATCCGGCACTCCGTAGGTGCTCACGCGAGCACCGTGGTAGTCCTCGGGGCGGGCGGAGCCGAAGCAGTGCACAGCCAGATCGACACGCCCGGCCAGCACACGAGCCAGTTCCGCGACGTGAACACCTGCTCCACCGTAGATTTCCGGCGGGAACTCTTTTGTCACAATGTCTATTCGCACGTTTCCAACGTAGTGCAGGGCGGGCCAGTCCTCTAGTGTGAGTCGAACGAGGTCATACTCAAGGACGAGCGGAAGGGGTTTGAACCGTGGCAGTCAAAAAAGTGCTGGCGGTAGTACTGGCAGGCGGCGAAGGAAAACGGTTGATGCCCCTGACTGCGGACCGCGCAAAGCCTGCGGTGCCATTCGCGGGACCGTACCGCCTGATTGATTTTGCGCTATCCAACGTGGTCAATTCCGGTTATCTGCAGATCGTGGTGCTTACCCAGTACAAGTCGCACAGCCTCGACCGGCACATCTCCGAGACCTGGCGGATGTCCACACAGCTGCAGCAGTACATCGCGTCGGTACCGGCACAGCAGCGACGGGGCAAGAGCTGGTTCCTTGGAAGCGCGAACGCCATCTACCAGTCCCTGAACCTCATTCACGATGCCCGGCCGGACATCGTCGTCGTGATCGGTGCCGACCACGTTTACCGCATGGACTTCGAGCAGATGGTGCAGGCGCATATCAAGAGCGGAGCATCGGTCAGCGTCGCGGCGGTTCGGCAGCCGCTGCACCTCGCGAACCAGTTCGGAGTAATCGAGCTGGACTCCAGCGATCCCGACCGGATCTCGGCCTTCGTCGAGAAGCCTGAATCCACACCCGGCCTGCCGGATGACCCGGACAGCTTCCTGGCATCCATGGGCAACTACGTTTTCAATACCGACGCGCTCATCGAAGCTCTGGAAATCGACGCTGCGCGCCTGAACACCAAGCACGATATGGGCGGCGACATCATCCCCCACTTCGTGGAGCGTGGAGACGCCGCCGTCTATGACTTCACCAGGAACGAGATCCCAGGATCGACGGACCGGGACTGCCAGTACTGGCGCGACGTCGGCACTCTCGACTCCTATTACGAAGCGAACATGGATCTCATCACTCCACTGCCGCTGTTCAACCTCTACAACCTCGAGTGGCCGATCTACACCCGCCAGAGCATTTCCCCGCCTGCCAAGTTCGTTCGCAGCGCCACGGGCGTCTCCGGCGTGGCACACGATTCGATCGTGTCGAACGGCGTCGTGATCTCGGGTGGTTCGGTCCAGGGCTCGGTGCTGGCGACGGATGTGTTCGTCGACGAGGGCGCGGACGTCGCAGGCTCGGTCCTGCTCGACCACGTGACGATCGGAGCGGGAGCTGTAGTTCACAAGGCAATCATCGACAAGAACGTTCACGTACCGCCCGGGGCCAAGATCGGCGTCGACAGGGAGCTCGACCTCAGCCGTGGATTCACGGTGACGGATTCAGGCCTCACCATCCTCAGCAAGGGCCAGATGGTGGAGTAGCCGTCCCTGAGGTAGTTCGAATCCGGGATATTCCCAAGCAGGGCAGCCGCCACCAGGGCGGCTGCCCTGCTTAGGCTACGCGCTTGATCTCGACCGTCACGTTGAGCGTGGACCCGCCGCCGCCCGAGAGGATGCCTTTGAGCGGCGAGACGTCCCGGTAGTCGCGGCCGCGCGCCACGGATACGTGGAAGTCACTGACCGGACCGCTGTTGGTCGGATCCCAGCCGCGCCATTCGCCGTCCCACCATTCGACCCAGGCATGTGACTGGCCGGCTACTGCCTCCCCGACGGCCGCCGTCCTGCGCGGATGGAGATAACCCGAAATGTATCGGGCCGGAATGCCAAGGCTGCGGAGCGCGCCTATCGCGACATGCGCGAGATCCTGGCACACGCCCTGACGTTCAGCCCACGCATCACGCGCGTTGGATTGAACACCCGTGACTCCCTGCACGTACTGCATCTCGCCCTTCAGCCAGTCGAAGACGGAGTGAGCCGCGGTGTGCGGATCCTGGCCATCGGTTACCTCGCTTGCCAAAGCGCGAATCTCGTCATTCGGCTTGGTCAGATGGGTGTGCGGCAACCAGTCCGCGTAGTCATTTACGACGTCGTCGGACCGCAAATCCTCCCAGCTCACCACTTCCTCCGGTGAGGGAATTCGTTCAGTGCGGCTCACCTCGACGAGCGTCCGGGCGGATACTTCGAGTCGATCGTGCGGAACCTGCACATCGAATGAGGTTACCCGCGTGCCCCAGTAGTCCCGGTAGGTCGCCATGGCCGCGCTGGTGGGGTTCAGGCTGATGGTGGACTCCAGGACCACCTGCTGGGAATCCGTGAGCGGAGTCATGCGGGCTTCGTTGTACGACAGTGAGACGCGGCGCAGGTAGTCGTACCCCGTGCGGTGTTCGATCAGCAAACGGGTCATGAGACCTCCCCCACCCAGGACAGCTCCGCTGCCTGTGAGAAATACGTGCGTGCGACGGCGTCGGACGCACGTGCGCACGCTTTCTGAACTCTTTCCATGTGCTCCGGCAGTTCCGACATCAGATCGTCCGTCTGATGGAACTCAAGGAACGTGCGCGCCTGGCCGACAATCCGGCTTGCATCGTTGATGAAGCCGACCCGCTGATACTCGGGGTTCAGTTTCGCCAGGCACTTCTCGGCGTCGCTCAGCGCGTACATGATTGACCGCGGGAAGAGGCGGTCCAGAAGAAGGAACTGCGCCGCGTGCTGCTCACCGAAGGAAGCCCTGCGGGTGCGGAGGAACGACTCGTAGGCTCCGGCGCAGCGCAGCATATTCACCCAGGACAGACCCGAGGCGTGGACGTCCCTCGTGGAGAGCATCCGCGCGGTCATGTCGGCCCGTTCGAGGCTTCTTCCCAGCACGAGGAACTGCCAGCTTTCGTCATGACTCATGGTGGTGTCTGAAAGGCCACGGACCATGGCCGTGCGTTCAAGAACCCAGTGGCAGAAGCGGTAGGTTCCGACAACGTCCTTCCGGTGCTGAGTGAGCCCGTACCAAGTGGTGTTCAATCCCTCCCAGACGCTGCCCGAAACAGTTTCCCTTGCCCGGCGTGCGTTCTCACGGGCGGCCCCAAGTGCACCGGCGATCGAGGTCGCGCTGCTCCGGTCGAAAGCCAACGCTTCGAGAAGCTCGGGCAGGCCGAAGTCCTCAGTCTGCGGCCGGCTGCCCATAACGCCGAGCAATTGGCGCGACACGTCACTTTGGACGGGGTGCGGCATCTGGTTGAGCCGCTCAAGGTGAACATCGAGGATTCGTGCTGTCCCGTCGGCGCGCTCGACGTACCGGCCAATCCAGAACAGGGACTCTGCGATCCGGCTAAGCATCGCCCGACACCTCCTCCTCGCGACTGCGTTGCTGTTGCTGCTGCTGCTGTTGCTGTTGCTCCGGCTGGCGGTCGCGCCATCCCGTCTCAACCGGCCAGACACTGACATGCTCCCTCAGGGGAATCAACTCCGGCGCAGCGGGGCTGTCGGCCTGTCCGTCGACCACCCAGGTGTCCTTCGAACCCCCTCCCTGGCTTGAATTCACGATGAGCGAGCCTTCCTTCATGGCCACCCGCGTCAAACCACCGGGCAGGACCCACACGTTTTCGCCGTCATTGACTGCGAAGGGCCGCAGATCCACGTGACGGGGACTGAATTGACCGCCGGACATGGTGGGTACGGTGGACAACTGCAGGACAGGTTGCGCGATCCATCCGCGGGGATCGGCGAGGATACGCCCGCGAAGCGCATTCAGTTCGTCGGCAGTCGCGTCGGGACCGATGACCAGCCCCTTGCCGCCGGAACCGTCCACGGGTTTGACGACGAGTTCATCGAGCCGGTCGAGCACCTCTTCCCGTGCCGCCGGCTCCTCCAGCCGGAAGGTATCGACGTTGGCAATGATCGGTTCCTCGCTGAGGTAGTAACGGATCAGGTCCGGAACGTATGTATAAACCAGCTTGTCATCGGCGACGCCGTTGCCTATTGCATTTGCGATCGTCACCATCCCGGCCCGCGCCGCGTTGACGATGCCGGGGCAGCCGAGCACGGAATCTGCCCGGAACTGAAGGGGGTCAAGGAACTCATCATCAATTCGCTTGTAGATCACATCGACACGCTGTTCACCGGCGGTGGTACGCATGTACACCCTGTTGCCCCTGCAGATGAGGTCCCGTCCCTCAACCAGTTCGACCCCCATGAGGCCGGCGAGCAAGGTGTGCTCGAAGTAGGCCGAATTGAAGACGCCGGGTGTCAGGACGACGACGGTAGGATCCTCCACGCCGGGAGGCGCGGTTTTGCGCAGCGCGGCCAACAGGCGCCGCGGGTACTCCTCGACCGGCCGGATGTGCTGCTGGCCGAACGCTTCGGGAAGGCCCTTCGCCATCGCGCGCCGGTTCTCCAAGACGTAACTGACTCCGCTGGGGACCCGCACATTGTCTTCAAGGACGCGGAAGGTGCCCTCGTCGTCGCGCACCACATCGATACCGGAGATGTGTACCCGCACCCCGCCTGCGGGGTCGAACCCGGCAACTTCACGGTGAAAGTGGGCCGAGGAGGTGATCAGGCGACGGGGAATGACGCCGTCGCTGACAACGGCCATCTTGTCGTAGACATCGTTCAGGAAGGCCTCCAACGCACGGACCCGCTGGGCGACTCCCCGCTCGAGATGGTCCCAGTCCGACCCGGCGATGACGCGCGGCACGATATCCAGTGGGAACGGGCGCTCCTCCCCCGCGAAATCGAAGGTTACTCCGCGATCGAGGAACGTCCGGGCCATCGAATCTGCCCGGGCCGTCACATCGGCGAGGTTGAGCTCCCCAAGGGCGGCCGCGACCGGTCGGTATTCCGTGCGTGGAAGGTTCGCGCCATCGAACATTTCGTCGTAGGCGACCGTACGGCGGGCCGCTGTTGCATAGTCTTCAAAGAGCTCGGACATGGCACCACATTGCCATGCATCGGCCTTGTTTACCTACCGGCGCGACGCTCCGGGTCTTCGGCAACCGCCCGTTCCGTCTCCACGGTAGGTCCTGGGCGGGCCGTGGTTGAATAGGCCGGTGCACAACGAAAATCTGCGCCGCGATGAGGCGGCCGGCCGCTCAGCAATCATCAGCGTCACCAGCTACGATGTAGCGCTCGACCTGCGCACGGCCGAAGACCGTCAGAACCCCGGTTTCTCCTCCCGTACGGAAATCACCTTCGACTGCACGACCCCCGGCGCGGGCACCTTCCTCGATTTCATCCACTCTGGCATCGCGGCCGTCATCCTCAATGGCGAGGTCCTCGATCCAGTGCAGGCAGTCGACGGCGCACGCATTTTTCTTCCGAATCTTGCAGCGCGGAACACCGTCATCGTGGAGGGGACTGCCCTCTACAGCCGAAGCGGTGAGGGCATGCACCGCTTCCAGGACCCAGCCGACGATGCAACCTACCTCTACACCCAGTACGAACCGGCGGACGCACGGCGCGTGTTCGCCTGCTTCGAACAGCCCGACCTCAAGGCATCCTTCAGCTTTCACGTCCGCGCGCCCGAATCCTGGACGGTCGCCTCCAACGGTTCCGAGAACAGCCGGGACCAGCACGACGACGGTTCGGCCACCTGGCACTTCAAGCCCACCGAGCGCATCTCCACCTACATCACGACCGTGCTTGCGGGTCCGTACGCATCAGTGACGGATAGCTGGACCGGGATCGTCGGTGACGGCGAGGTACTGACGATCCCTCTGTCGCTCTTCTGCCGCCGTTCGCTCGCTGAACACCTGGACGCAGAGCGCATCTTCGACACGACCCGGCGCGGTTTGACGTACTTCCATGACCTGTTTCGCTACCCCTATCCCTTTGGGAAGTACGATCAGGCTTTTGTGCCTGAGTACAACCTTGGCGCCATGGAGAATCCGGGGCTGGTGACCTTCACGGAGTCCTACGTCTTCACTTCCCGGGCTACCCATGCCCAATACGAGGCGCGCGACAACACGATCATGCACGAGATGGCCCATATGTGGTTCGGCGACCTTGTGACAATGACCTGGTGGGACGACCTTTGGCTGAAGGAGTCCTTCGCCGACTTCTCGGGAGCACTTGCGGTTGCGGAAGCACTGGGATCCGCTACGTCCTGGGTCACGTTCGCCACGCGCCGGAAGTCCTGGGCCTACCTCCAGGACCAGCTCCCGTCAACTCACCCGATCGTCGCCGATATTGTCGATCTGGAGGCTGCGAAGCTCAACTTCGACGGCATCACCTACGCCAAGGGCGCATCGGTACTCAAGCAGCTGGTCGCATATGCAGGGTTCGACGCATTCACCAGGGCCGCACGATCCTATTTCCGGGAGCATGCCTTCTCGAATACGGCACTGGTCGATCTGCTGAGTGCGCTCAGCGCCGCCTCCGGCAGGGACATGTCAGAGTGGGCCCGCTGCTGGCTGCAGACCTCCGGCGTGCCGCAACTGGAGGCCGAAGTGCGCACCGACGGCGACGGCGCGTACACGTCCGTTGCGATCCTCCAGCGAGCCGACGACCCCGTGACCGGGACATCGGCCCCCCGCCCGCACCGTATCCGGTTGGGTCTTTTCTCACTGGACGTAAACGGCAGGCTGCTCCGCACCGCCTACCACAGCGTGATGGTGGACGGCGCCCGAACCGAAGTTCCGGAACTGGTCGGCTGCCGGCAGCCCGACCTCCTCCTGATCAACGACGACGACCTCACCTACGCAAAGCTTGTTTTCGATGAGCGCTCCCTGACAACTCTCCTTGCCGCCGGCGATCGTCTCGAGGAGCCATTGGCGCGGGCCGTCTGTCTGGCCGCTCTCTGGTCCTCGACGCGAGACGCACTGTTAACCGCAAACGACTATGTGAACGCTGTCGAGCGCACTGCTCCAGCCGAGGAAGGCGTGGGGGTCCTTCAGCAGCTGCTCCAGAACGCCCGGCACGCCATTGAACACTATGCTCCCGCGGCGGACCGTCCGGCTCTGCGTGAGCGGTTCGCGGCCTTTCTGATGCGTGGGCTCCGCAGCGCTGAACCCGCCTCCGATCATCAGTTGGTGTGGGCTCGCGCGCTCGCAGCGATCTCTCGAAAGACCGCAGTCCACGCACCCTTGCTGCGAGGGCTCCTAGAGGGATCCGTGTCGATTGACGGACTGGTCATCGACGACGACCTGACATGGCAATTCTGGCAGGCGCTATCTGCACAGAATCTTGCGACAGTCGACGAGCTTGAAGCCGCATTGCAGCGCGACCACACCGCAGCGGGACGCTCCGGCTTCACAACCGCCTGCACAGCCTTCCCGGACGCGGGAGTCAAGGCGAAGGCCTGGAAGGAAGTGGTCTTCGGCGACAGGCTCTCCAACGAGTTGCTCAGCGCGACCATCCTGGGCTTTCAGGAGGGTCCCAAAGAGCTGCACGAGCCCTACGTCGCCGCTTATTTTCATGAGATCGACCGGGTATGGCGCGAATTGCCGATCGAAATGTCTGCCAGGATTGTGCGCGGATTGTTTCCTGCACATCAGGACCTCCAGTCCGGCGAGCTACCTGTGGACCACCCCGTGGTGCAGCTGACGGACGCATGGCTGGATGAGCATGCCGATGCCCCACAGTCGCTGCGCCGAATTGTGCTGGAGGAGCGTGATCATCTGATGCGCCGACTCCGCGCCCAGGCCGTGCAAACCAGCGGAGAAGGTGCCCGCGGTCGGCTGGAGGGGCAACCGGCTTCTGCGGGGTGAGGCCTACGGAACCCGGTAGAGCCATTCGTCGGTACCGAATTTTTCCTCGACCAGAGACTGCGCTGCCGACATTTCCGCCGGACTGAGCGAACCGTCCGTGGCCTGATACCGCTTCCGGAAGGTGTCGCTCAGTATCTGGATGATCTCCTCGCGGGCCAGTCCCGTCTGCCGGCGGAGAGGATCCACCCGTTTCTTTGCGCTCTTGATTCCCTTATCCGAGAGTTTCTCCCGGCCGATCCTCAGGACCTCGAGCATCTTGTCGGCATCGATGTCATAGGACATCGTCACGTGGTGGAGCATGCCGCCGTTGCTCAGTCGTTTCTGGGCCGCGCCGCCAATCTTGCCGAGGTCAGTGGCGATGTCGTTGAGCGGCTGGTACCACGCCGAGATGCCGAGTTGCCTCAATCCCTCCATGACCCAGTCGTCGAGGAAGGGGTAGGAATCAGCGAAACTCAACCCGTCCACCAGCGACTGCGGGATGTAGAGGGAGTACGTGATGGCGTTTCCATGCTCCATGAACATCGCTCCCCCACCGCTGATCCGACGGACCACGTTCACACCGTGACGGCGGACGGCTTCCTCATCCACCTCGTTGCGCACGGACTGGAAGCTGCCGATGACCACGGACGGGCTTTCCCATTCCCAGAAGCGCAGGGTGGGATTCCTCCGGCCGGCTCCCACTTCGCGCGTCAGCACTTCGTCCATGGCTACGTGCATGGCCGTGGAGAGAGGCGTGGGAGGGATGATCTCCCACTGATGATCCGCCCACGATGAAGCCTTCCCGAGGGCTCGCCGGACGGCCGTGGCTACCGCCTCGGGCGAGAATCCGAACAGCTGCGCGTCTGCGCGTATCCTCCGGCGGATCGCCGATGCCAGGTCTCCGTGCAGGGTGTCGGCGGGCAGGCCCTCAAGGGCGGCATTGATGTCGTCGAGGGCCTCATCCGGTTCCAGGAAGAAGTCACCGTTGATGGATACGCCGCTGAGCTTGCCGCCGACGACATCGGTGTCCGCGACGACCAGCTTGCCCCCCGGCACCTTGAACTCCCCGTGATGCTGCCGCATTGATGCCTTTCCCATAATCCTCCTGCCGCCACTTTGTACTTCGGTTAAAGCGCTGGGCCCGAACCGGAAATTCCGGTTCGGGCCCAGCGGCGCAGACTAAACGAGGCTACTTCTTGCCGAAGCCCTTGAAGCGCTGGTTGAAGCGCTCAACGCGACCGGCAGAGTCCATGATGCGCTGCTTGCCGGTGTAGAACGGGTGCGACTCCGAGGAGATTTCCACCTCTACCAGCGGGTAGGTGTTGCCGTCTTCCCACTCGACGGTCTTGTCAGAGGTGACCGTTGAACGGGTGAGGAAAGACTTCTCGGAAGCGAGGTCGCGGAAGACCACCGCTGTGTACTTGGGGTGGATATCAGACTTCATAGGAGTACCTTCTGTAGTTGCCTGGATTTTGCCAGACACCGGTGATGTGAAAGTTGGCGGCCCGCAGGCCAGCAACCAACTCTACCGCACCTGCTCCCGATCCGTAAAAGCGCCCGCCGGTCAGCCGGTACGACGGCGGCACTCCCAGAAGGCGACGGCCCCCGCTGCTGCAACGTTGAGCGAGTCGACGGCATTGCTCATGGGAATACGGACGATGAGATCCGAGCTTTCGATGGTCTGTGGAGAGAGCCCCTCACCTTCAGTACCGAGGACTAGAGCAAGGCGTTCAGGGTTTCGCTGTGACAGCTCCTGCAATTCGATCGACCCCGGCTCAAGGGCCAGCGCTGCCACCAGGAAACCGAGGTCGCGCAGGGTGCTGATGCTGTCCGGCCAGGATTCAAGCCTGACCCAGGGGACCTGGAATACGGTTCCCATGCTGACGCGGATTGCCCTGCGGTACAGAGGATCCGCGCATCGCGGAGTAACCAGGACCGCGTCGATGCCGAGCGCCGCAGCGGAGCGGAACACGGCGCCAAGATTGGTGTGATCCACCATGTCCTCAAGCACGACGACGCGGCGCGCTTCGCGCAGAACGTCTTCCACGCCGCGCGGGGCGGGCCGGTTCATGGCCGCCAGCGCTCCGCGGTGCAGATGAAAACCGGTGATCTCCTCGAGCACGGCCTCAGAGCCAACGTAGGCGGGCACGTCCGGAAACCGGCCAAGGACGTCCTCGAGATCCGGCAGCCACTTGTCCGTCAGGAAGAAGGAACGAGGAGTATGACCGGCGTCGATCGCCCTGCGGAGCACCTTCGTGCTTTCGGCGATATAGAGGCCCTCCGCCGGTTCCCGCCGCCGACGCAGCTGGGTGTCGGTGAGGCCGGTGTAATCGGTGACGCGGGGATCTGACGCGTCAGTGAGTATTTCCAGCGGCAACCTAGCTCACCAGCCGCGCGATCATCGCGTAAAGGGCAACCAGGCCAAGGATGACGATCACGCTGCGTAGCACCACGGGGGAAAGCCGACGGCCGACCTTTGAACCGATGATGCCGCCGATCAGGGAGCCGATGCCAATGAGCAGAACAACCCACCACTCGATCCGGTCGAAGGCGAAGATCATGTAGGAAACGGCCGCAATAAGGTTCACGCCCAGCACCAGCACGTTTTTCATCGCGTTGGCCGATTGCATGGTGCCGTGCAGAAAGACACCAAGGATGCCGACGAGCAGGATGCCCTGCGCTGCGACGAAGTAGCCGCCGTACACGCCGGCCAGGAATACCAGCACCGTCAATGCGAGCGGGTGGGACCGGGTAGGCGGTTTCGATTCCGCACGACGGCGGACCCAGCGCTGCAGCTTCGGCTGGAAGATCACGAACCCCAGGGCAACGACGATCAGGAACGGCGCGACGATCTCGAAGACCGTCTCCGGAAGGTTCAGGAGCAGGGCGGCACCGGTGATGCCGCCGAGCAAGGAAGCGGGCAAGAGCTTTGCGAGGGTTCTTCTGTGTTCCTTCAGCTCCTCCCGGTACCCCCACGCGCCGGATACGTTACCGGCCACGAGCCCCATCGCGTTGCTGATGGTGGCCGTCACCGGTGCGTAGCCCAGAGCCACGAGGATGGGGAAGGTCACCAGGGTTCCGGAGCCGACGATCGTGTTGATGGTTCCGGCCCAAAGGCCACCGAGGAGGATCAGGCCGTCGCGCAGTAGGTCCACGAAGTTCGTACCGGTCCGCTAGGAACGGGCTACGGCACTGTAGCGGCCGTCCCGATGCGTGACCTGGAGGGGCATGTCGAACGCCTCACTCAAGAGGTCTGCAACTAGAACCTCGCCGATGGGTCCAGCTGCCACCACGGCGCCTTCCCGCATCAGCATGGCGTGGGTGAAGCCCGGCGGCACCTCTTCAAGGTGGTGGGTTACCAGGACAATCGCGGGTGAATCCTCATCTGCGGCCAGTTCGCTCAGGCGCGCGACGAGGTCCTCCCGCCCGGACAGGTCCAGGCCGGCAGCGGGCTCGTCCAGCAGCAGGAGTTCGGGGTCGGCCATTAGGGCACGTGCTATCTGCACGCGCTTGCGCTCACCCTCACTCAGGGAAGCAAACGGGCGGTTCATCAGCGTGGACACACCCCAGGTGTCGAGCAGCTTGAAGGCTCGACGCTCGTCCAGCTTTTCGTACTGCTCACGCCAGCGCCCGGTCACTCCGTACGAGGCCGTGACCACAACGTTGAGAACGGTTTCGTGTTCAGGGATCTGCGAGGCCAGCGCAGCGGAGGCGAGGCCGATCCTCGGGCGCAGCTCAAAGACGTCGACGGCGCCCAACACTTCATCGAGTATTCCGGCGACCCCGCGGGTGGGATGAATCCGGGCACCAGCGATCTGCAGCAGGGTCGTCTTGCCGGCACCGTTCGGTCCCATGACCACCCAGCGCTCACCTTCGCGGACCTGCCAGTCGACGTCGTCCAGGAGCGCCTTCCCTCCACGGACAAGGCTTACCCCGGAGAGTTCCAGAACATCACTCATGACAGTAGACACTAGGCCAAGTGCGGCCTTGAACGTTAAATCAACCGTCAGGACGTGACGCACCCGTTAGACCCCGCCCTGCGCCGGTTTCACGGCCACTGCGCTGAGCATCATAATGACAGGTGAGAGTCGGACCGATGAAAGGCCATGCGCGCACGTGACGGAGATGTTCAGGGTGGTCAGCTACGGCACCCGACTGGAGGATTCGCATCAATCAAAGGTGCGCCGCGCCATGCAAACGACGGGCGCCGTCGTCGTCGGCGAAAGTACGGACAACGGCGGCAGGTATCAGGTTTCCAGCCTGACTGTCAGTTCGGACAACGACATCGATACGTTGCGGACCGCGCTCGCTCCGCTGATCTCCGACGACATTGGAATTGCCGTTGTACCTCCCGCGCTCCTCAGCGAGGGAACCAAGCTTCTCATCATGGATGTGGACTCAACGCTGATAAAACAGGAGGTCATCGAGCTCCTTGCTGCACACGCCGGCCGAGAGGCCGAGGTGGCGGCGGTGACAGAGTCAGCGATGCGCGGAGAACTCGATTTCGCCCAAAGCCTGCACGCACGGGTGTCTGTGCTCGCCGGGCTGGCCGAAGGCGTCATCGAGGACGTCGGCACCCGGATTGAACTGAGTGAGGGAGCCGAACATCTCGTGGAGGCGTTCCTTGACGCGGGCCATCTCGTGGCGGTCGTCTCGGGTGGGTTCAGCCAGATTCTGGAGCCGCTCGCTGCGCGGCTGAAGCTCACCCATGCCAAGGCCAACGAACTCGGTGTGGATGCCGGGACCCTGACGGGTTCGGTCATCGGCCCGGTCGTGGACCGTGCGGAGAAGGAGCGTTGCCTGCGCGCCTGGGCCGAGGCAGCCGGCATTCCGCTCGAACGCACGGTCGCCGTGGGCGACGGAGCCAACGACCTCGACATGCTGGCGGCGGCCGGGCTTGGCGTTGCCTTCAACGCCAAGCCCGCGGTGCGGGCGGCGGCTGACGCCGCCGTCAACTTCCCGCATCTGGACGTAGTCCGCCACTTCGTGCGGCTGTAGTTCCGGCCCCGGAGTAGAGCGCGGAGCGGCTAGCTCAGCGGGTGAAGTGCTCGGCGCCGCCCACATACTCCGTGTGACCCGTGGGAACATCCGCGGTAGCCATGGCTACGATCTCCGCCGCGAACTCCTCGACTGAATAGAGGCGTCCTGCTACCTGCCGTCGTGCTTCGATTGCGCCGGGGGCGGCCCGGTCAAGCAGGGTGGCGGTTACAGTGCCCTCGATCATGTCGCCGGAAACCACCACGAACGTGATGCCCTGCTCGGTCAACGCTGGAACCATCTCGCGAAGCGCATCCTCGCCGGCGCGCTTGCTGCGCGCGACAGGCTCATAGGCGTCCATGGTTGGAACCGAGTTGATGAAGTGTGCCTGGTGGCTCGTGACGAAAACCACACGGGAGCCGGGCTTCATGACCGTCAGCGCCGCCGAGAGCATACCGACCTGTGCATCCCGGTTCAGCTTGAGTGCGTAGTCCTCGCCCAGACCGGTCTCCATGCCGCCGGAGGCGTTGAGGACCAGCAGGTCGAGTCCGCCAAAATTCTCAACGGCCGCATCGACGAGCGCCTGCGCACCCTCAGGTGCTGTGAGGTCCGCGCCAACGGCCACTGCGCGGCCACCCGCGGCCTCGATACCGGCGACCACCTTGTTGGCACGGGGTGCCTTCTGACGGTAGTTGACGACGACGGCGGCACCCTGCTCTGCCAGCAGCTTCGCCACCTCCGCCCCAATACCGCGGGACGAACCCGTAACAATTGCAGTTGTGCTGTCCAGTGCGCCCATGAGCGATGGTCTCCTTGATTCGGATTTTGTCTGTTGCGTTGATGGATCGTTATTCAGGCTGCCTGACGGCCTGGATCAGTGACCCATTCCAAGTCCGCCGTCGACCGGGATGACGGCACCGGAAATGTACGCGGCTTCGTCGCTCGCGACCCAGCGGACAACGTTCGCGACCTCGTCCGCCTCGGCGAATCGGCCTGCCGGGATGGAGGACAGGTAGTTCTGCTGGGTTTCCTCCGGCAGTGCTGCCGTCATATCCGTGTTGATGAAGCCTGGAGCAACCACATTGCACGTTATTCCCCGGGAACCAAGCTCCCGTGTCAGGGAGCGGGCGATGCCGACCAGGCCCGCCTTCGATGCGGAATAGTTGATCTGACCGGGTGCACCGTACAGGCCGGAGACTGACGAGATCAGCACGATTCGTCCCTTGCGCAGGCGGATCATCCCCCTGCTGGCCCGCTTGATGACCCTGAACGAACCGGTGAGGTTGGTGTCGACCACGTCGGTGAAGTCGGCCTCGCTCATGCGAAGCAGCAGGGTGTCCCGCGTGATTCCTGCGTTGGCGATCAGCACCTCAACAGGTCCGTGAGCGTCCTCGACCTCGCGGAAAGCTGTGTCAATCTGCTCCGAGTCAGTGACGTCGGCCTTCACTCCGAGCATGCCCTCCGGAACGTCGCCACTGCGGTACGTGATGGCAACGCGGTCACCGTTGGCAAGGAAGGACTGCGCGATAGCCAGCCCGATCCCCCGATTGCCCCCCGTCACCAGAACGCTGCGTCCGGTCTTCTCGTCGGGCGTTCCAGCGGTGTTCTGTTCCTGCACGGAGGGGTCCTTTCGGATGGTGCGGTGCCTACGTCCGTTCGATCCTAGCGGCGAAACCGGGAACTTTAACAACGGCTAAGGGAGTGAGACAATAGAAGAGTCCCTTGGAGTGTGATGTTCAAGCTGAACCATCAGTCAAAGCGCCGTCCGGAAATCCATAACATCAGTGATGCCCGCGAAGCTCACAGTGATGAGATGCGCCAGCGGATGATCAAGTATTCCCTCTCGATGGGAATCCGCATGGTTTGCCTCATCCTCGTGTTTGTGGTGGAGGGATGGCTGCAGTGGGTGATGATCGCCGGAGCGGTGTTCCTGCCCTACTTCGCGGTCATCATCGCGAACGGCGGGAGCGACACCAGCAACCTGACCCACAGCGACTCGCTGCTGGAGCGGGCGCCGGCACCGGAACTCGAACCTCCGCGCCCGGTCGCCGAGGATGAAGGGCCGGTAACGCTGCAGGGCGAGATCATTCCGGACGAACCGGACACGGAGCAGGAACCACACGGGAGGGAAGGGGCAGCATGAGCATTTTCGACCAGCTCTCCGGCGCTGCGCCGCGGGCAGCCGAAGGGCCTGCTGTGTCCGGAGGCCCCAAGTGCTCCCGCAAGGCGTGTGGGCAGAACGCGTCCTGGCAACTTCTCTGGAATAACCCGCGCATCCATACACCGGACCGCAGGAAGGTCTGGTTGGCCTGTCCGGAGCACCGGGAGTGGCTTCAGGATTACCTGGTTACGCGCGGCCTCTGGAAGCAGACACTCCCGCTGGAAGGCAGTCCGGCGTCGTCGTGAATATCCTGAAATATCTGGCGACACCGCGTTGGTTCGGCTGGTTGGCGCTCGTCCTCGTGCTGGCCGCGGCCTGCTCCGCCCTGGGTCTGTGGCAACTGGACCGGCGGGACCAGGCCGCCGCCACTGTAAACACGGTCCAGGCCAACTACGATCAGGAGCCGGTTCCCTACGCCCCGCAGCTCTTCACATCGTTCGACGATGCGGCTGAATGGACACCTGTCACGCTTGTTGGTGAGTATGACTCCCCCAACCAGCGCATCGTCCGCAACCGGCCGCTCAACGGTCAGCCGGGCTATGAGGTTCTGGTGCCGCTGAAGCTGGAGGACGGCAGCGCCGTTGTCATCAACCGCGGCTGGCTGCCCATCGGCAATAACCAGGCCGGCCGGCCGGACGACGTTCCGGCGGCCCCCGACGGCGAGGTCACCGTCGTCGCGCGCATCCGGCCCGCCGAGCCGGCGCTGGACCGGTCGGCGCCGGAAGGACAGCTCGCTTCGATCGATCTCACCACCTACGGGCAGCAGCTGGACTACCCCATCGCCACTGCCTCCTATGGTCTGCTGGCCGGTGAGACGCCGGCTCCTGCCACTGCGCCTGTGGCCCCGGCCAAGCCGGCCATCGACCTCGGCCCCCACCTGTCCTACTCCATGCAGTGGTTCGCCTTCGGCGTGCTTCTCTTCGTGGGGCTGGGTTATGCGGCAAGGCAGCAATACCGCATCGACCATGAAGACGAGGATGCGCCGGCGGCTCCCGTCCGTGTCCGACGACGCCCTTCCTCCGAAGAGGAAGAGGACGCCATCCTCGACGCCCGCGGGCTCTAGGCCAGCGTCACCAGCTCAAGGTATTCGTCGTTCCACAGGTCCTCGACGCCGTCGGGCAGAAGCACCACCCGCTCCGGGTTGAGTGCGTCCACAGCCCCCTCATCGTGGCTGACGAGGACGACTGCGCCCGAATAGTTCCGAAGCGCTCCGAGGATCTCAGCGCGGCTGGCGGGGTCCAGGTTGTTGGTCGGTTCATCGAGCAGCAACACGTTGGCCGACGACGCCACGATAGTCGCGAGTGCCAACCGGGTTTTCTCGCCGCCGGAGAGCACACCGGCGGGCTTGTCGACGTCGTCACCCGAGAACAGGAACGACCCGAGAATGCCGCGCACCTCGGCGTCGCGCATATCCGGTGCGGAGGAACGCATGTTCTCAAGCACGGTGCGGTTGGTATCGAGGGTTTCGTGCTCCTGGGCGTAGTAGCCCACCTTCAGCCCATGCCCGGGGATAATCTTTCCGGTGTCGGGCTTGTCCACCCCGGCGAGCATCCGCAGCAGGGTCGTCTTGCCCGCACCGTTGAGACCCAGGATCACGACCTTGGAACCGCGGTCGATGGCGAGGTCGACGTCGGTGAAGATCTCCAGCGATCCGTAGGACTTGCTGAGTCCTTCCGCTGTCATCGGTGTGCGGCCACAGGGCGCAGGTTCCGGGAATCGCAGTGCTGCGACCCGGTCGGACGCGCGCACCTCGTCGAGACCCGAAAGCATCCGCTCCGCACGTTTGGCCATGTTCTGGGCCGCCACTGCCTTGGTGGCCTTGGCACGCATCTTGTTGGCCTGGTCGAGAAGTACCTGGGCCTTCTTCTCGGTGTTCGCCCGCTCCCGCTTCCGGGCCCGCTCATCCGTCTCGCGTTGCTGGACATAGCGCTTCCAGCCCATGTTGTAGAGATCGATGGTCGACCGGTTGGCATCGAGATGGAACACCTTGTTCACCGTCGCCTCAAGCAGGTCGACGTCGTGGCTGATCACGATCAGCCCGCCCTGATGGTTTTTCAGGAAGTCCCGCAGCCAGGTGATCGAGTCGGCGTCGAGGTGGTTGGTCGGTTCGTCGAGAAGCATCGTCTCGGCGCCGGAATAGAGAATGCGCGCGAGCTCGACGCGGCGGCGCTGACCGCCCGAGAGCGTCTTGAGCGGCTGATTCAGAATCCGCTCCGGAAGCGCAAGGTTCGAGGAGATGGCCGCTGCTTCGGCCTCAGCCGCATAGCCGCCGTGAGCGAGGAATTCCGCTTCGAGACGGTCGTAGCGGGCCATGGCCTTGTCTCGGACTGCGGTATCTTCACTGGCCATCTGGTCCTGCGTCTGGCGGAGCTTTCCGACCACGACATCCAGGTTGCGTGCGGAAAGGATCCGGTCCCGTGCCAGCTGTTCCATGTTGGGCGTGCGTGGGTCCTGGGGCAGATAGCCTATTTCCCCCGTGCGGCTGACCGACCCGGCTGCAGGCAGGCTTTCACCTGCCAGTACGCGGGTCAGGGTTGTCTTGCCGGCGCCGTTGCGCCCAACAAGGCCGATTTTGTCCCCCCGGTCCACCCTGAAGGAGACCTCGTCCATCAGCAGCCTTGCGCCCGCGCGCAGTTCAAGATTCGACACGGTAATCACGTGGCTGGGCCTTTCCTGTCCCGGCATCACGCGCCGGGCCTCAATATTGTAGGAACCCTACAAAAGTGTTTGGTTCTCTCCGCACTAATCTCGGTAAGTAACAGCTCACCGTTGTGTAGATCCCACAGAAAGCTTCACGATGCAACAGACGAATCCGGCCCCGCACTCCTCGCCCACCGATGTGTCGGCGCGGGCGCGTCGATCCTGGAATGCAACCGATCTCTCGCTGATCGCGGTGTTCGCGGCCGTTGTGGCCGTCAGTGCCATCCTACCCGCTATACCGGTCGGTCAGGTGGGGGTGCCCATCACGCTGCAGACACTGGCAATCATGGTGACGGGAATTGTGCTCGGTCCATGGCGGGCCGGAGCGGCGCTCACGCTGTATGTTGCGGTTGCGCTGGCGGGGTTGCCCATCTTCAGTCAGTTCCGGGGCGGCATCGGCGTACTCTTCGGTCCGTCTGCCGGTTACATCATCGCCTTTCCGGTTGCGGCGGTCCTTGTCGGGTTCCTTGCCCGTCTGGTGTTCCGCAGATTGGACCGCCACCGCTTCCTCGGTCTCTTCGCCGCCTGCACCATCACGAGTCTTCTCATCACCCATCCCTTCGGCATCATCGGAATGATGATCAACGCGAAACTGGACCTCGGCGCGGCAATCGCCGCGGACGTCGTCTTCCTCCCGGGCGACATCCTGAAGAACCTGGCAGCGGCCGCAATCGGTCTCAGCGTCATCAAAGCGTTCCCCCGCCTGCAGTCCCGTCCCTGAACCGCCGCAGTGATCATATTCAAGGGCGCCGCAGTCAGGGCCGAGCACCCCGCCACACGGCAAATCCTGGAGCCGCTGCACCTGACCCTGGCTGAAGACCGCATCAGCATCATCGGCGCCAACGGCTCCGGCAAGTCCACGCTGCTGAAGCTGATCAATTCACTGGTCCTGCCGACCTCCGGGCAGGTGCTGGTCAACGGACTGGACACCGCGCGGAAGGGCTCCTCGGTTCGACGCGCAGTCGGCTTCATGTTCACCGACCCGCTGTCCCAGCTGATCATGCCCACGGGCCGCGAAGATGTGGAGCTGTCACTGCGCCGCCGGCACCGGAACGCCGAGGAGCGGCGAAGCGCGGCCGAAAAGGTGCTGGACCGGTTCGGACTTGTGCACCTTGCCGACCAGAGTGTCTACGACTTGTCGGGCGGAGAACGGCAACTCCTCGCCCTTGCCGTTGTGCTTGCCACCGAGCCGGAGGTGCTGCTCGCCGATGAACCGACCACCCTCCTGGACCTGCGTAATGAGGAACGGGTTCGCCGGATGTTCCGCGGGCTGGAGCAGCAGGTCGTTTTCACGACGCACTCGCTCGACTTCGCCCTCCAGGCCGACCGCACCCTGGTCATCGACGGAGGCCGGGTGGTGTTCGACGGTAAACCAACGGAGGCGGTCGCTGCATACCGGCGTCTCAGTGTGCGGGATGTCGCCCATGAGGAACCGCGGCGATGAGGGGGCACGCGAGCCTGCTGGGCGCCTACGTCGAACGCAATTCGCTCCTGCACGCTGCTCCCCTCTGGGCGAAGTTCATGCCCGTGGCGACGCTGTCAGTCCTCGTCCTCATGCTGAATTCGCCGCTTGCAACCCTCGTCGGCCTGGGCCTGGTCGTCCTGGGCTATCTTGTCGGAGCGCGGCTCACCCTTCGCGAGCTGGTGCAGCCGCTGCTGAGGATGTGGCCGTTGATCCTGATTCTTGGAGCATTCCAGTGGTTCAGGTCCGGTCCCGAAACGGCCTTCACGGTGGTGGGGAACATCGCCGTCTGCGTGCTGGCTGCACTGCTCGTCACATTGACAACCCAGAGCCAGCGCCTGCTCGACGGCCTGGTCTTCCTGGCACGCCCGCTCCGGCCACTCGGCGTGGATCCGGAGCGTCTCGGGCTGACCATCGCCCTCATGCTGCGCAGTATTCCCTACCTCGTGGGGGCGGCTGAAGACTCTCGCGACGCCGCCCGCGCCCGCGGCCTCGAGCGCAATCCGCGCGCTCTCATCCTTCCGGTCTTCATCGGTGCAGTGGCATATGCGCACCAGACAGGTGAAGCGCTGGCTGCCCGCGCTCTCGCCGACTCCGACGACGACGGCTGACCGGGCGCGGTACGCGCTCCTGTTTCTGCTCTGATCCTGTTTCCGCCCCCGAGAAACCTCTCCTACCGTAGAGACACAGGCCGGAAAGCGGCCGCTGTTCCGACCCCGCCGGCGGCGCTCACCGCCGCCACCGACCAGCCGCCGTCGTCCTCGCGCTGGGACGCCTGGCGGAGGAGATTCGCAACGAGCATGGCGCCGGACGCCCCATAGGGGTGCCCGTAGGCGAGGGCACCGCCGTGAAGATTCAGATTCTCCGGTGCAACGCCGATCAAAAGTGCCGATGCGAGGACCTGTGCGGCGAATGCCTCGTTGTACTCCCACGTATTGATGTCATCCGAAGAGAGCCGCAGTCCGTCAAGGAGCTTGCGCACGGCAAACGCGCCCGCGGTCCCGAACAGTGCGGGCGGTCCACCCGAAACGGCCGAGCCGCGAAATTCAAGGATGGTCCCGAAACCTGCGGCGCGGGCATGATCGACGGTTGTGACGACGGCGACCACCGCGCCGTCGGCGTCGGCACACGAATTGCCTGCCGTGACGCTTCCGGCGGTCCTGAATGCAGGCGGGAACCGCGCCATGAGAGCAGCCGACATCGTGCGTAGTGACGTCTCATCGGCCCCGCAACCCCCTACGGGGACGATCTCCGCGGCCATGGCGTCATGCGCTGCGGCTGTGCGTGCATAGCTGGACAACGCGTACCGGTCCTGCTGCTCCCGCCCGACACCGAAGGCGGCGGCGACGTTCTCGGCCGCTTCGCCGGCGTCGGGATCGCCCTGTTCCTCCGGCGCAAACTGAGCGCGGGAATAGAAGTCCGGAGCGCCCGGCAGGGACGTCAGGCGATGCGCCCGCAGCGGGGCTGTACTGCAGCTCTCCACTCCCCCGGCGAGGAACCAGTCGCCGGCTCCCGATTCGACCAGCCGGCACGCGAGCACGATAGCGTCGAGCCCGGAAGAGCACTGCCTGTCGACGGTGAGGCCGGGTACCGCGTTCGGAAGCCCTGCTGTCAGGGCGGCCAGCCTCGCGACATTGCCACCGCCGCCAGTGGCGTTACCGACGATGACATCATCAATGTCTTCGGCAGCCAGCCCGGCGTCACGCTGGGCCGCAGGAAGGACGGCGGCGAGCAGCTGGTGAGCCTCGATTGCCGCGTGCACACCCCGCACCCGCCCGAACGGAGTACGGCGGCACAGGACCACTGCTGCCCGACGGCGGTAGTCCGGCTCAAACGATGGGTTCAAGCTCACTCTCCTTGGCCAGGACGGCAGCCTGCAGCGCCGCACGATCCGGTTTCCCCGCTGCAGTCAGCGGGAGGGACGCTGTCCGGAAAAGTGACCGCGGGACCTTTCCCACCGGCAGAAGTTGTTTCAGCCGGGCCCGCAGCACCGGCACGTTGATAGCGGTACCTCCGGGCGCCTCGATCACGGCGGCGAGGACAGCACCACGTCCGGCGTTCGGAACACCGACCACGACGGCGGACGGGTAGCCGGCCTCGGTCAGGGCTGCCTCGACCTCGGCCGGATAGACATTGGTACCGGCGACGACCACCATGTCGCCGTTCCGCCCGGTCAGATGCAGGGCACCGTCGTCGTCAATCCAGCCGCGGTCCTGGACCGTCACCCAGTCCCCGTGCCGCTGGAACGCGCGACCGTCATCGCCGAACAGGTATCCCTCGATGGCCGTGTCAGTCCGGACGAAGATCGTCCCTGGCCGGTTCTCCGGCGTGGCGCCGTCGCGCTCTATCCGGAGGTGCACGCCCGGAAAGGGGCGTCCGACATTGTCCCCGGCGTTGCCGTCCACGCGTCTGGCGGTGACGATGCTGAGCTCTGATGCCCCGTAGTACTCAAAGATCCGTGCGGCGGGTGCCGCGCGGCCGATGATCGCTGCTTCCGCCGGGGACAGCCGGGACCCGCCCGAGACGACCGTGCGCAGGTGGGGCAGTGTTCCCGTCGTGCGGTCGAGTGCGATCCGTAAGGCGGAAGGGACTGCCACGAGGTGCTCGATCCGTTCGGTGCGCAGGATCTCCGCCAGATGCGGGCCTTTCGCGGATGCCGCCCCGGGTGCCGGGGCATGAAAGGTCGCACCGGCGAAGAGGCACTCCGCCAGAGCGTACAGGCTGAGGCTGGCCGCCAACGGACCCGGCGCGAGCACGCGGAGGCCGGGGGCGACACCGAACCAGTCAACGCTCCGTTCCAGGGACCGCGACCACGAGCCCACGGTACGTACAAATCCTTTCGGGACGCCGGACGTGCCGGATGTGAATCCGCAGTAGAAGCGGGCGCCGGCCGGCGCCTCTCCCAGGGGCGGCGCATCGCCCCTGTGCTCCGCTCCGCCGGTGAGGATCGCTGCCGGCCTCAGTTCATCGAGGACCCTGACGCGAAGCGCATCGGGCAAGGCCGGGTCGAGAACGGCGGCGCACCTGCCCCGCCCGACGAGGGCGGTGAATGCGACAGTGAACTCGAGCGGATCGGCAATGTCGACGCCAATGAGGTTCCCCGCCGGCAGCCGGAGGCGGGCTGCACGCATAGCAAGCTCGCCGTAACTCAATCTACGGTCACCAACAACGACGGCGGCGCGCAGGGGTTCGCTCGCAGCGAAGTGGAGCAGACGATTGATGAAGGGCATAAGCGAACGAACTTCCTCTTCTGGAGGTACGCAAAACGTTAGTACATTGGTGCCCATGTCCAGCACTTCGGCGGCGCTGCGTTTCAGCCACAATGAAACCCCTCTTGTCCTATGACGGCGGAGATCCGGATCGTCCAGGGCGACATCACCACCCAGACTGTTGACGCCGTCGTGAATGCGGCGAATTCAGCCCTGCTCGGGGGCGGCGGGGTTGACGGCGCCATTCATGCCGCAGCCGGCCCGGACCTACTGGAGGCCTGCCGTGCTCTCCGCCGGGATTCGCTTCCTGACGGACTGCCGGTCGGTCACGCAGTAGCGACCCCCGGCTTCAGGCTCCCGGCGCGCTGGATCATCCATACCGTCGGGCCAAACCGCCATGCCGGTCAGACCGACCCGGCTTTGCTGGAATCCTGTTTCCGCCGCAGCCTTGACGTAGCGGACGAACTCGAGGCCCGCTCCATCGCCTTCCCGGCGATCAGCGCTGGCATCTTCGGCTGGGATCCGGAAGAGGTGGCCGGGGCAGCGTTCACAGCCGTCGCAGATTACGACGGCGGCGTCCGGGAGGTCAGGTTCGTCCTGTTCTCCGCCGGCCTTGCTCAAACCTTCCGGAAGGTGCACGCGAACCGCACCGTCTGACACGAGCACAGGATCCGACCCAATGGAGAAAGGGCGGCAGCGCACAGTGCGCTGCCGCCCCCTTCCGGGCAGAACGGTCGTAAGAGACCCGCTAGATGTTGAAGCCGAGGGCGCGCATCTGGTCGCGTCCGTCCTCGGTGATGCGCTCCGGGCCCCACGGCGGCATCCAGACCCAGTTCAGCCTCCAGTCGTCGACTGTTCCATCCAGCGCCTGTCCGACCTGCTCCTCGATCACATCGGTGAGAGGGCATGCGGCGGTGGTGAGGGTCATGTCAATCAGGAGAGCGCCGTCGTCGGCATACTTCAGGCCGTACAGGAGGCCCAGGTCGACGATGTTCACACCGAGCTCCGGGTCGATGACGTCCTTCAGCGACTCTTCAACATCCTCAAGGGACGTCTGTGCTGCATTCACATCGCTCATGTGGAGGAGCCTTTCTCTCTCGGAATGCGGTGGTCAGGCGCCGGCGGTTGCGGTACCGGGAACGAGGAAGCGGTCGTAGCCTTCTTCCTCAAGGCGGTCGGCGAGCTCCGGGCCACCCTCCTCGGCGATGCGTCCGTCAACGAAGACGTGTACGAAGTCCGGCTTGATGTAACGAAGGATACGCGTGTAGTGGGTGATGAGCAGCGTGCCCATCTTGCCCTTGCTGTGCTCACGGTTGACGCCCTCCGAGACAACCTTCAGCGCGTCGACGTCAAGGCCGGAGTCGGTCTCGTCCAGGATCGCGAACTTCGGCTTGAACAGTTCAAGCTGAAGGATCTCCACGCGCTTCTTCTCGCCGCCGGAGAAGCCCTCGTTGACGTTGCGCTGGGCGAAGTCTGCGTCGATGCGCAGCTGCGTCATTGCTTCCTTGACGTCCTTGGTCCAGTGGCGGAGGCTCGGAGCCTCACCGTCGAGCGCAGTCTTGGCGGTGCGCAGGAAGTTCGTCATGGTGACGCCCGGAACCTCGACGGGGTACTGCATCGCGAGGAAGAGACCGGCGCGGGCGCGCTCGTCCACGCTCATCTCGAGGACGTTTTCACCGTCGAGGGTGATGGAGCCGCTGTCCACGGTGTACCGCGGGTGGCCCGCGATCGTGGAGGCGAGGGTGGACTTGCCGGAGCCGTTCGGGCCCATGATGGCGTGGGTCTCACCGGTGTTGATGGTCAGGCTGACGCCTTTGAGGATGGGCTTGGTGCCCTGTTCCGTCTCGATGCTGACGTGCAGATCCTTGATCTCAAGGGTGGACATCTGGAATTTCTCCTTTGCATCCTGCATGCGCAGGGTTGCTCAAATATTCGGAAGTGTTAGCTGTGTGCTGGTTCAGCCGCGGTCTGGGACGGGGGCCGAGTTGATCACGGTAGTGACGTCCACGTAGACCTCTTCACCGTGGATCTCCAGGGCGAACACAGGCACAGGTTCGTAGGCCGGCAGCTGAAGCGGCATACCGGTACGCAGGTCGAACTGGGAACCGTGTCCCCAGCATTCGATCCTGCAGCCTTCAACATCCCCTTCGGACAGGGAAATATCGGCATGTGAACAGGTATCCCCAATGGCGTGGATACCGCCGTCGGAGTCCTTCACGATGGCCACCGGGTAGTCGTCGATCAGGATCCGCAGAGCCTGCTTCACCTCGATGTCGTTCACGTTGCAGACCAGCTCGCCCTTCGGCGATGATCCGTTCGACGGTGATTCTGTCATCAGTAGTTCCCTGCAGCCAGCTCGCGTTCCACGGCTTCCGTGAGACGCTCTTCCAGGACGGGGACCTTGATCTGCTGAATGACCTCATTGAGGAATCCCCGCACCACCAGGCGGCGTGCGGTTTTTTCATCGATGCCTCGGGCCATCAGGTAGAACAGGTGCTCGTCGTCGAAACGGCCGGTGGCGCTTGCGTGGCCGGCACCCTCGATCAGGCCTGTTTCGATCTCGAGGTTTGGCACGGAATCGGACCGCGCACCATCGGTCAGCACCAGGTTGCGGTTGACCTCGTAGGTGTCCGTTCCTTCTGCTTCCTTCCGGATCAGGACGTCGCCCACCCAGACGGTGTGTGCGTCCTTGCCCTGCAGCGCGCCCTTGTACGTGACGCGGGACTTGCAGTTCGGTACGGCGTGGTCCACCAGCAGTCGCTGCTCAAGGTGCTGTCCGGCATCGGCGAAGTACAGACCGTACATCTCGACCTCGGAGCCGGGAGCGGTGAAGAACGACGACGGCGTCAGGCGCACAAGGTCGCCGCCGAGGCTGACCACGACGTGCTTGAAACGTGCGTCGCGGCCCACCTTCGCCTGCTGCGAGGAAACGTGAACGGCGTCGTCGTCCCATTCCTGCACGCTCACCACAGTGAGCTCAGCGCCGTCGCCCACGACGATCTCGACGTTCTGGGCAAGGACGGTGCTGCCGTGGTGGTCGAGGACGACCACGGCGCGCGAGAACCGGCGAGCGTCGATGATCAGGTGCTGGGCAGCCGGGGCGTTGTCGCTTCCGCGCACGCTCACGGTCACCTCGCAGTCAGCAACGGTCTCCTCGGGAATGGTAACCACTGTTGCGGTAGTGACGGCTTCCCAGGCGGCGGCGGAGACCCGGTCCTCGGGAACGGCTGCCGAGCCGAACCGTGCGTCGTCCCGGCTGACGGTCTCAACCTGAATGTTCGAAGCGCCAGTGACGGTGACCGAGGGGCCCTCACCGGTCAGCGGGGCGGAGTCCAGCCCGCGCAGGCGCTTGAGCGGCGTGAACCGCCAGTCCTCCTCGCGGCCGGTCAGTGGAGCGAAATCGGCCAGGCGGTAGGACTTCAGCCGCTCTCCGCGTGACGCCTCGGGCACGACTGGCTCGTCGCCGTGGCTATGGCGGCGCGCACCATGCTGTTCGGTGCCGGTGTTCAGCGGAGAGAGGTTCTCGCCCTCCTCGGTGAAGCCGTCGATGGCAATCTTCTCGGCGCTTGACGGGGCCCCGACCCGGGCCTTCTCATCGCTCAGGCTTTCGGACAAGTCAGGGCTCAACTGTGAGGTTTCGGCCATTAGCCTACGGCTCCTTCCATCTGGAGTTCGATCAAGCGGTTCAGTTCGAGGGCGTACTCCATGGGGAGTTCACGCGCAATGGGCTCGATGAATCCGCGAACGATCATCGCCATCGCCTCATCCTCGGGCATGCCGCGGGACATGAGGTAGAACAACTGCTCCTCGCTGACGCGGGAGACGGTAGCTTCGTGGCCCATGGTGACGTCATCTTCGCGGATGTCCACGTACGGATACGTGTCAGACCGGGAAATGGTGTCAACGAGCAGCGCGTCACAGCGCACCGTGTTAGCGGAGTGCGAGGCGCCCTCCCGGACCTGGACGAGGCCGCGGTAGGCTGCGCGTCCGCCGCCGCGTGCAACCGACTTGGAGATGATCGAGGACTTGGTGTTCGGCGCAATGTGTACCATCTTCGACCCGGTGTCCTGGTGCTGGCCCTCGCCTGCGAAGGCGATCGAGAGCGTCTCACCCTTGGCATGCTCGCCTACCAGGTAGACGGCCGGGTACTTCATGGTGACCTTCGAGCCGATGTTTCCGTCGATCCACTCCATGGTGGCGCCCTCGTGCGCGATGGCGCGCTTGGTGACGAGGTTGTAGACGTTGTTGGACCAGTTCTGGATGGTGGTGTAGCGAACGCGGGCGTTCTTCTTCACGATGATCTCTACTACGGCGGAGTGCAGCGAGTCCGACGTGTAAATCGGCGCGGTGCAGCCCTCGATGTAGTGAACGTAGGAGCCCTCGTCGGCGATGATGAGCGTCCGCTCGAACTGGCCCATGTTCTCGGTATTAATCCGGAAATATGCCTGCAGCGGGATCTCGACATGCACGCCCGGGGGAACGTAGACGAAGGAGCCGCCGGACCATACAGCGGTGTTCAGCGAGCCGAACTTGTTGTCGCCCACAGGAATGACCGAACCGAAGTACTCCTCGAAGAATTCGGGGTGCTCGCGCAGCGCTGTGTCGGTGTCCATGAAGATGACACCCTGACGCTCGAGTTCCTCGTTGATCTGGTGGTAGACAACCTCGGACTCGTACTGGGCAGCGACGCCAGCAACAAGGCGGTTACGCTCAGCCTCGGGGATACCAAGCTTCTCGTAGGTGTTCTTGATGTCCTCGGGCAGCTCTTCCCAGCTGGTGGCCTGCTTCTCGGTGGAGCGCACGAAGTACTTGATGTTGTCGAAATCAATCCCCGACAGGTCCGCACCCCATGCGGGCATGGGCTTACGGTCGAAGTACTTCAGGCCCTTGAGCCGCATGTCGAGCATCCACTCGGGCTCGTTCTTCTTGGCGGAGATGTCGCGAACGACCTCTTCATTAAGACCGCGCTTGGCGTTGGCACCGACGTCGTTCTTGTCGGCCCAGCCGTACTCGTAGTTGCCGATGCCGTGAAGCTCCGGGTTCCTCTCGAGGATGTCGCTGATCACTCCTGCCGGCACGGCGTCGGGAACCAATGCCTTCTGATCTGTCTGATCCGTCATCACGGCCTTCCTTGCTGATGGTTGGAGACGTTTGTTGAGAATGGGTGAGGCGCCGGTTCAACGGCACCCGGTGGCGGGCTGCCGGAAAGACCGGCGCGCGCTATCCGGCCAATAGGTATGTGGGTGGTGCAGACATGTCCGCCACTTGCCAGGGTCGATAGCCTCCGGACGTCCACGCCGAGGAGGCGGGCAAACACTTCCGTCTCCTGCTCGCAGAATTCCGGAAAAGCGGACGCTAGTTCCTGGATCGGACAGTGCCCCTGGCAGAGCTGCACGCTCAACATGGCGGCATTCGGCGCGTTACGTCCGATCTCCCGGGTGGAGCCCACAAACCCGTCCTGGCTCAGGGATTCTGCCAGCGCAGCTGCCTTGTCTTCAATGCGGTCGCCTGCTGATTCCACAACGGGTCGATACCGCTGCTCCATGTCGGCGAACCGGCTGGCTGCAAACTGGCGAACGGCGTCGGGCCCTGCCGCTTCCCGCAACTGACCTAAAGCGGCTTGCGCAATATGCAGATAATCATTGCCGAGCCTCGTCTGACCGCGCTGGCTCAGCACGTATCGCCGCGCCGGCCGGCCGGCGCCCGGTGAGGGATTGCCGATCACCTTGACTTCGATGAGGCCGTCGCGGGACAGGGCGTCCAGGTGCCGCCGGACGGCTGCCGGGGTGTAGCCCAGCCGGTCGCCCAGCTCTGCGGCGCTGACCGGCCCGTGCTCCAGCACCGCGGAAAGTACCTTGTCCCTGGTGCGCTCGTCGACGGAGCGCCGCGAATCGGCGTCGTCGGTCCCACTGATAGCGGCGGCTGCCCTGGCCTGCCCGGACACCACTGAATGTGACATCGCGAGGCCTCCTTAGGGTTCGCCGGGAAAAGAGCCGGGCGGCACCCGACCAATTAAGACAACATAAGCGTGCCCTAATCTATTCCAGATCCTCACCCGCTTCCAGTAAGGCGAGGCTACCCACGGAAAGGAGCCCACCCAGTTACTACGTGGCGTAGAATTATGCGGTGCCTCCCTCCTCCCCCGCCGTCGAAGTGAGCGGACTTGTCAAGGACTTCGGCCCGGTGCCATCCCTCGACGGCAAGATGATCCGGGTGCTCGACGGCGTCAGCCTGCGCGCTGACAAAGGCCGCGTTACCGCGTTGCTCGGGGCCAACGGAGCAGGTAAGACCACCACCCTCGAATGCGCTCAGGGCCTGCAGAAGGCCAGCGGAGGAACCGTCCGCCTGCTGGGCGAGGACCCCTGGCGTGCCGGTGCCGACCTGCGCAGCCGGGTGGGGATCATGCTCCAGGAAGGCGGCCTACCCCCCGCTGTCCGGCCCCTGCCCTTGCTGCGCCACATCGCCGGCATGTATTCCGCGCCTCGGGATGTTGACGACCTGGCCACCAGGCTCGGTCTCCACTCCTTTGCGCGCACCACCGTGCGGCGCCTTTCAGGCGGCCAGAAACAACGGCTCGCCCTCGCGTGCGCGCTCGTCGGAAACCCCGAAGTGTTGTTTCTGGACGAGCCGAGCGCCGGCCTCGACCCGCAGTCCCGCAACATCGTGTTCGAGCTGATCAACGAGCTCCGCACGGAAGGTCTCGCTATCATCCTGACCACCCACCTCCTCGATGACGCGCAGAGACTCGCCGACTACGTGTACATCATCGACCAGGGCCAGACCGTCCGGCAGGGAACGGTCGCCGAGTTGACCGCTCACGCCTCAGACGCCGCCCGCGAGCTGAAGTTCGAAGCCTCGGCCCGCCTGCCGCTGCCCACTGCCCGCCTTCCGCACCTCGAGGTCATCGAATGCGCACCGGGCCAGTACCAGGTCAGCGGCGCACTGACGCCGAAGGACCTCGCGGTGCTGGCATCCTGGTGGGCCGAGGAGGGCATCCTCCCTTCCTCTATCTCCCTGACCTCCCGCTCACTCGAAGACGTATTCTTGGACATCTCAGGACGGAGCATCCGATGAGCGCATCCCCGCTGACGGTGCGCGTACTGCAGCACGGAAAATATGAGACTGTTGCCATGCTCCGCAACGGCGAGCAGCTTGTTCTTGCCATTGTGCTGCCGATGCTCGCCCTCGCGGCGATCGCCGTAACGCCGTTCTTCGATGTCCTGGGCGTGCCCCGGCTTGGGACCGGAACTCCCGGAGTGATTGCGCTGTGTGTCCTGTCCACGGCCTTCACCGGGCAGGGAATCGCGACGGGATTCGACCGCCGGTACGGCGTGCTTCGCTTCCTTTCCACCACGCCCCTGGGCCGCAGCGGACTGATCCTCGGCAAGATTCTCGCCGTCGGCGCTGTGCTCGCTCTTCAGCTAGTGGTCATCTGCACGACGGCGGTACTGCTCGGTTGGGAACCGCCCCTTACCGGGGTTCTCCCGGCGCTTCTGATGCTGATCCCGGGAATCGGGGCCTTCACTGCGCTCGGGCTGCTGATAGCGGGCACCCTCCGGCCTGAGGCAACCCTGGCCGTAACGAACCTGGCCTGGATCCTGCTTGCTGCCGTAGGAGGCACGATCATCCCCCGCAGTGCCCTGCCGGATGCCATCGAGCCCATCGTTGCAATTCTGCCGTCCGCTGCCCTCGGCGACGGCCTTCGGGCTGCACTGACATCCGGCACGTTTGATTTCCTGTCCTTCGCACTGCTCAGCGGATGGGCTGTCGTCGTGGGATTGGCCGCCGTCCGCTGGTTCAAATGGAGTTAGGAACATGACTCAGCTCTCCCCCGCTCGCGTAACCGACCGTCTGCCAAGAACGGTCACGCCGACCGTGCGCATACTGGCGCTGGCCTCGCTCATCTCCCAGATCCTCATTGTCGTCACCGGTGGTGCGGTTCGGTTGACCGCCTCCGGACTCGGCTGCCCCGAGTGGCCGCGATGCACAGCGGATTCCATGGTCACTACGGCCGAGATGGGTATCCACGGAGTGATCGAGTTCGGTAACCGCCTGCTCACGTTCGTCCTGACCGCCATCGCGATCGCCATGCTCGTTTCCCTTTGGAACATGCGCAAGACCCGTCGCGACCTCTTCATTCCCGCTGTCCTGCTTCTGGCAGGCATCCCTGCCCAGGCGGTTGTCGGCGGGATTACGGTTCTGACCCAGCTCAATCCATGGGTCGTCGGCTGGCACTTCGTCATCTCCATGGTCCTGATTGCCGTGGCCACAGTACTGGTGAACCGGAGCAGGCTTTCCAGCGCAGAGACTGCTGCCGATAACCCACCCCGCGCCACTCCCTTACTCCGGCAGCTCCTCGGCGCAGCCGCGGTGCTGGTGGCCGTCGCGGTGCTGCTCGGCGTCGTTGTCACGGGCTCCGGACCTCACGCGGGCGACGCCGGTGCGGCCCGCAACAACCTCAACCCCGACCTGATGACCCGTATCCACGCAGCGCCGGTGTACCTGCTGGTCCTGACCGTGCTCGTCCTGGTGGTGGCCGCATACCGGCTCCGGGTCGCCCCCCGGCTGAAAGCCGCGCTGGTTCTCCTTGCCGTCGTCGTGTTCGCACAGGGTGGGATCGGCTACCTGCAGCACTTCCTTCACCTGCCGGTCGCACTGGTCGCGCTGCACATGCTCGGTGCTTCACTGCTGACCGCAGCAATGGCCCACGCTGTCTATGTCGGCTATACGCGCCGCACGGTTGACGAGCTATCCCAGGTCAGCTGAGGGTCAGCGCAGAACGCCGTCCTCGACGTCGTCGAACGCCTCCGCCAGCCGAGCGAGATCCCGCTGCTCGCTGCCGGCAATCGGAAGCAGTGGTCGGCGAGGATCGCCGGCATCCACTCCGCACGCCCTGCCCAGGGCATGGAGACCGCTGAGCTTCCGGAGACGCTGGACTGCCTGAACCACTGGGACAAGGCGGGAACGCTCGGCGGCGATGCGGGCGGAGTCCCCTTGGAGGACAGCAGCTCGAAAGGCAAGATAACTTGCCGGCAGCAACGCGGCCAGGCCGGTATGCCAGGCATCCGCCGCCACCTCGCCGGTCGCAATGAGTGAGTCCCCGCTGACGCCATGGCTCAGTGGCCGATCCAGGGATCCGCGCAGCCGCGCCGAGCGCTGGGCGAACTCGGCGGGCGTGGCAGCCGTGTCCTTGAACGCTACGAGCGTGGGTACGTGCGCCAGCCGGGCTACCAGTTCGACGTCGATGGAGAACTGCGTGGTGGACGGGTTGTTGTAGAGGCAGATGGGCAGCGTGGTCGCGGACGCCGCCTCTTCCACCAGTGCCACGAGTTCGTCGTCGGTCAGCGGCAGGTAGGACACCGGTGAAATCACCACCCCATCAGCTCCCAGCTGTTCGGCGGCGCGCGCACCGGCGACGACTTCGCGGGTGGCGACTGCGCTGATTCCTGCCGCAACGGGCATCCGGCCCGCAGCCGCTTCAATTGCCTTCGCCAGAACCTGCTTGCGCTCCTCGGCATCGAGATACGCGAAGCTGCCCGAAGATCCGAGGACAGCGATCGAGTCGACCCCGGATTGAGCGAGACGGTCAACGAGCAAGGCAAGCTCCGCTGAGTTCACCGCACCGTCAGCGTCGAAGGGTGTCAGTGGGTACGCAACGACTCCGGTGAAGACCATCCCACCATCCTAGGCGGAGGATGGGGCCGCCTCAGGAAGCGAAGACGGAGGCACCGACGAACGGGTCGATCGCCAGGGCCAGGAACAGCACCGTGAGGTAGCTGATTGATCCGTGGAAGACCTTCATTGCCCCTTTGCCGGTCACTGTCCCTGCACGGGCAGCGGAGTGCAGCTTGTGCGACTCGAGAATGAACCATCCGCCGCCGACCAGCGCTGCAACGGTATAGACCCAGCCGGCACCGCCAACCGGAATGAGCAGGAGCGAACAGACCACCGTGGCCCACGCATAAAGGACCACCTGCACGGAGACGATCCCCGCTCCCGCGATAGCGCCCAGCATGGGAACATTCGCGGCGTTGTAGTCATCGCTGTATTTCATGGACAGGGGCCAGTAATGGGGCGGAGTCCACAGGAAAATGACGAGGAACAGTACGACGGCGGGCCATTCCACCGTTTCCGTTACCGCAGCCCACGCGATGAGCACAGGCATGCAGCCCGCGGCACCACCCCACACGATATTCTGCGCGGTCCGCCGCTTCAGGATGAGCGTGTAGATGACCACGTAGAAGAAGATGGCGGCGACTCCCAGCCACGCCGCCAGGGGATTGGCTCCCAACCATAGGATGGCCACAGCGGCCACGCCGAGCGCCCAGGCGAAGATCAAAGCTTCCCGCGGTGTCACCTCGCCGGTAACCAGCGGACGGTTGACCGTGCGGTTCATGACCTTGTCGATGTCCCGGTCGAGATAACAGTTGAAAGCGCCCGCGCTGCCTGCGGCAAACGCTCCGCCGACCATGGTGGCGAGCACGAGGCCGAGCGACGGGAACCCGCCCTGGGCAAAGATCATGGTGGGCAGAGTTGTCACCAGCAGCAGTTCAATGACCCGGGGTTTGGTGAGTGCCAAATACGCCCGGAGCTTGCGGGATACGCCGCCGCCTGCCTGATGCACGCTGGGCGCAACTGCCGCCTGGTGGAAATTCACGGAGGGATGCTCTGCTTCTCTTTGTGAGGTTAAAGTCCTCCGCCATCATACCCGGTCGTTGTGTCTTTTTTACAGTTCGTAGAAAACGACCGGATGGATGCGGCGGGTACGCGGCGCCGTCGTTCGTGTCCTTGTGTGACCCTTCACAAAAGTCCGTTCCGCGCATATCCGGACGCGAAAGCGCTAAGGTGACATATATCGCCTGGATCACTTCCGCACGCCGGGATACACGAACAGATACCGCAGGGAACGCCCTTTGGAACTTGTCAGTACTACCACGACGTGCGTCGTATCGGGTTTGGTCGAATCGCAGCAGTATTCAAGATTTCAACGGTGAACGGCCGGCTGGCCGCGGGACTTTCGCGTCCGTGGCGCAGTCCCACTCGGCGCCGCGGCGCTGGCCGTGACGTAAAGAGAGGGGCCCGGTGAACGTGCCACAGCTGGAAAATCAGGAACTCGACTGGAATGAACTGGATGAGCGCGCAGTAGACGCAATTCGCGTACTCGCTGCCGATGCCGTGGAGAAGGTCGGCAACGGACACCCGGGAACGGCGATGAGCCTCGCCCCGGCGGCCTACCTTCTGTTCCAGAAGTTCATGCGTCATGATCCGACTGACCCGGAGTGGACCGGCCGCGACCGTTTCGTGCTTTCCCCCGGCCACACTTCGCTCACCCTGTACATCCAGCTCTTCCTTTCCGGATACGGCCTGGAGCTTGATGACCTGAAGGCGCTGCGCACCTGGGGCTCCCAAACCCCGGGCCACCCGGAATACCGCCACACCGCGGGCGTCGAAATCACCACCGGTCCCCTGGGACAGGGCCTCGCCTCCTCCGTAGGGTTCGCCTATGCTCAGCGCCGCATGCGCGGGCTGCTGGATCCGGAAGCACCCCAGGGCGAGAGCCCGTTCGACCACACCATCTGGGTGATCGCTTCCGACGGCGACCTGCAGGAAGGCGTCACCTCCGAGGCGAGCTCCCTTGCCGGCCATCAGGAACTCGGCAACCTCGTGGTGATTTACGACGAGAACCACATCTCGATCGAAGATGACACCGACATCGCCTTCACCGAAGACGTGCTTGGCCGGTACGCGGCCTACGGCTGGCACACGCAGCGGGTGGACTGGACCAAGACCGGCGAATATGTCGAAGATGTCGCAGAGCTCTACAACGCCCTGACCGCTGCGAAGGCTGAAACCACACGGCCCTCCATCATCTCGCTGCGCACCATCATCGGTTGGCCCGCCCCGAACAAGCAGAACACCGGAAAGATCCACGGTTCAGCCCTCGGCAAGGATGAAGTTGCCGCACTCAAGTCCGCTCTGGGAATGGACCCGCAGAAGGACTTCCAGATCGACGACGAGGTACTCGCCCACGCGCGGAAGGTCGTGGATCGCGGTCAGGACGCCCGCAAGAGCTGGGAAGAGACGTTCGACGCCTGGAAGGCCGCCAACCCGGACAGCTCAGCACTGCTCGACCGCATTTCGGCACGTGAGCTTCCCGAAGGCTGGGAATCGAGCCTTCCTGAGTTCGAAGCCGGCAAGGATGTGTCGACCCGCGCAGCGTCCGGCAAGGTGCTCAACGCCATCGGCCCGGTACTGCCCGAGCTGTGGGGCGGATCAGCGGACCTCGCCGAGTCGAACAACACCACGATCGAAGGCTCTCCGTCCTTCGTTCCCGCGAGCAAGCAGACTGATGCCTGGTCGGGGAACCCGTACGGCCGCGTCCTCCACTTCGGCATCCGCGAGCACGCCGCGGCCGCCATCGTGAACGGCATCGTGATGCACAGCAGCACCCGCGCGTTCTCCGGCACTTTCCTCATCTTCAGTGACTACCAGCGACCCGCCATCAGGCTCGGCGCGCTCATGGGAGTCCCGGCGATCTACGTGTGGACCCACGACTCCATCGGCTTGGGCGAAGACGGCCCGACCCACCAGCCGGTCGAGCAGCTCGCCTCGCTGCGGGCCATTCCCGGTCTGGATGTTGTCCGGCCGGGTGACGCCAACGAAGTTGCGATCGCGTGGCGCACCATCCTGGAGAACACCTCCAATCCCGCCGGCATCGTTCTCACCCGCCAGAACATCCCCACTTGGGAACGCGGCGAAGGGGCAGCCAGCGGTGACACGTTCGCGTCCGCCGAGGGTGTTGCGAAGGGCGGATACGTGCTCGCGGAAGCACCGAACGGCGACCCTGATGTCATCCTGATCGCCACCGGGTCCGAGGTTCAGCTGGCCGTTGAAGCACGGGCTGTCCTGCAAAAGGACGGCATCGCTGCGCGCGTTGTGTCCCTCCCCTGCCTTGAGTGGTTCAACAAGCAGGGTGAGTCCTACCGGGAATCAGTCCTGCCCTCCACGATCCGGGCGCGCGTGTCCGTCGAAGCCGGTATTGCGCAGGGCTGGCGCGAACTCGTAGGTGACGCCGGAAAGTCAGTATCGCTGGAGCACTTCGGTGCGTCGGCTGACTACAAAACCCTTTTCCGCGAGTTCGGCATCACCACCGAAGCCGTGGTAGAGGCTGCCCGCGAATCGATCGCTGCCTCGGGAACGCGTAACGCTCCCGAGGGAACGGCCGCCGCTGCCGGCGCCTCAGCCTCAGCTACCGGCGACCGCCTCTAGCAATCCCTCACCGAACAGCACATTCCACCCTGGATCAAGGAGAAACCATGACTCCCACCCCTACCGCCGCCCTCTCGCAAGCCGGCGTATCCATCTGGCTGGATGACCTCTCCCGTGAGCGGATCACCACCGGAACCCTGAAAGCACTCATCACCGAGCGCGACGTCGTCGGCGTCACCACCAACCCGAGCATCTTTGCCGCTGCTTTGAAGAACGGCGAGTCGTACTCGGCGCAGGTCAAACAGCTTGCTGCCAACGGCGCGGATGTCGATACCGCGGTCTTCGAGATCACCACCACCGACGTTGCGCAGGCCTGTGACATCTTCGCCCCGGTGGCGGAGAAGACCAACGGTGTCGACGGCCGAGTGTCCATTGAGGTCGACCCCCGGCTCGCCCGCGACACTGCCGGTACCATCACAGAGGCCCGCCACCTCTTCGACGCCGTCGGCCGCTCCAACGTGCACATCAAAATCCCGGCCACGGCCGAGGGCCTCGAGGCGATCACGGCGACTCTGGCTGCCGGTATCAGCGTCAACGTGACCCTGATCTTTTCCCTGGAGCGTTACCGCGAGGTCATCAACGCCTTCATGCTCGGCCTCGAGCAGGCGAAGGATAATGGGCATGATCTGGCCACCATCCACTCGGTTGCGTCGTTCTTCGTCTCGCGTGTCGATGCTGAAATCGACAAGCGACTCGATGCGCTGGGCACCGACGAGGCCTCCGCGCTCCGCGGCAAGGCAGGTTTGGCCAATGCGCGTCTGGCCTACGAAGTCTATGAGGAAGCCTTCAGCTCCGAGCGCTGGAAGGTGCTCGCATCGGCTGGTGCCCACCCGCAGCGTCCGCTCTGGGCGTCCACCGGGGTGAAGGATCCGGCTTACCCGGACACCCTCTACGTCACGGGCCTCGTTGCGCAGGGCGTAGTCAACACCATGCCGGAGAAGACACTCGAAGCTACGGCTGACCACGGGGAGATCACCGGTGACACGGTGACGGGAACGTACGCCGAGTCAAACGAGATCCTGGATCGCCTGGAGACAATCGGCATTTCCTACAAGGAGGTCGTTCACCTCCTCGAGGAGGAAGGCCTGGACAAGTTCGTCGCGAGCTGGGGCGAACTGCTCGAGACGGTTACCACGGCGCTCGATTCCGCAAAGGGCTGAAGCACCATGGCCACCCTCTTTGTCAACGCATCCGGGGCCGCCGCTGAAGCGATCGAGCGAGCCATACCGGAACTCGTGGAGGAGCAGGTTGCCTCCCGGATCATGGCCAAGGACGCCACCCTGTGGGGTCCGGAGTCCACGTCCGAGGCATCCGTGCGGTTGGGCTGGGTCGATCTCATTGACGCATCGCGCGCTCTGCTGCCCGAAATCGAGCAGCTGCAGCGCGACCTTTCGGACGAGGGGGTGAACCATATCGTCCTCTGCGGGATGGGTGGATCTTCCCTCGCCCCTGAGGTCATCACGCGATCAGCGGGAGTGGAACTGACCGTACTTGACTCGACAGACCCGGCGCAGGTCCGTGCAGCCTTGGCTGACCGGATCGAAAGCACAGCGATCGTGGTGTCCTCGAAGTCGGGCTCCACCGTGGAGACGGACTCCCAGCGCCGCGCGTTCGAGCAGGCTTTCGCCGACGCCGGGGTCGACGCCAAGAGCAGGGTCATCATCGTCACGGACCCCGGCTCGCCCCTCGACGAGTCCGCCCGTGCAGCAGGTTACCGTGCAGTCTTCAACGCGGATCCGAACGTGGGCGGCCGGTACTCTGCGCTCACGGCGTTCGGGCTCGTGCCCTCGGGGCTGGCCGGCGCGGATATCGCGACGCTGCTGGATGACGCGGAGTCGATCTCCGAGTTCCTGGCCGACGACGACGCCGGGAACGTCGGACTGCGCCTCGGCGCCGTGCTTGGCGGCACACTGCCGCTGCGCGACAAGATCGTCTTTGTCGATGAGGGATCCGGAATCGTCGGTTTAGGCGATTGGGTGGAACAGCTCATCGCCGAATCCACCGGCAAGCTGGGTACCGGCGTCCTTCCCGTGGTTGTCGAGCAGGACGCTCCGGAACTCTCATCCGGCGCCACGGACGTCCTGGCTGTCCATCTCGTTTCGCCCGAGTGGAGCACAGAGCCGTCCGGGGATGCCATAGCCGTCGGTGGAACGCTTGGCAGTCAGCTGCTGGTGTGGGAATTCGCAACCGCCGTTGCCGGCAGGCTCCTCGGCATCAACCCGTTTGACCAGCCGGACGTCGAGGCGGCCAAGCAGGCCGCCCGCGGGCTGCTTGATGCCCAGCCGGCGGCCTCGGCGCCGAACTTCGTGGACGGTGCTGTTGAGGTTCGCGGAAGCGCAGCCCTCCTGGGATCGGCGACCACCGTCGGTGAAGCACTTGAGGCGCTTTTCGGAACGCTTGAGCCGAATGGGTACCTCGCGGTACACGCGTACCTCGACCGCATTGCGGAGGCACCCCTCGCAGAGGTGAGGCCTGCGCTGGCGCGGGCTACCGGGCGCCCGGTGACGTTCGGGTGGGGGCCCCGCTTCCTCCATTCGACGGGTCAGTTCCATAAGGGCGGTACGGCGGTGGGCACGTTCCTCCAGGTCACAGGAGCCACAACCGAAGATTTGGGGATCCCTGAGCGGCCGTTCACCTTCGGGGAGCTGATAGCTGCTCAGGCAGCGGGAGACGCGCAGGTTCTGGAGGATGCCGGGCGACCGGTCCTCAGACTGCACCTGGCGGACCGGGCTGCGGGCCTCAAGCAGCTTCGCGACGTCGTCGAGCACTTGTCCGGTCGATCAGTTGAAAACGGAAACGGGTAGATGCCTGACAACAGCGCCAAATCCAGGAACCCACTGCGCGACCCACGGGACCGACGGCTCAGCCGAATCGCCGGTCCCGCTTCCCTGGTCCTGTTCGGTGTAACGGGAGATCTGGCCCGCAAGAAGCTGATGCCGGCGGTTTACGATCTCGCGAACCGCGGTCTGCTGCCCCCGAGCTTCGCCCTGGTCGGCTTCGGACGCAGGGAATGGAGCGATGAGGACTTCGCACAGGAAGTGCTGTCCTCGGTGAAGCAGTATGCCCGCACACCGTTCGATGAGTCGGTCTGGGAGCAGCTCTCTGCGGGCGTCCGGTTCGTCCGGGGCAACTTCGACGACGACGACGCCTTCGTTGAGCTGAAGAAGACCGTGGAGGAGCTTGATTCCACGCGCGGAACCCGCGGCAACCACGCCTTCTACCTTTCCATCCCTCCCAAGGCATTCGAACTCGTGTGCCAGAAGCTTTCGGAGCACGGTCTCGCACAGCCCGAAGAAGGCAAATGGCGCCGAGTGGTGATCGAGAAGCCCTTCGGGCACAACCTTGAGTCCGCACGCGAACTGAACGCCATAGTCGAGCAGGTGTTCCCGCCCGACGCCGTCTTCCGCATCGATCACTACCTGGGCAAGGAAACGGTCCAGAACATCCTTGCGCTACGGTTCGCCAACCAGCTTTTTGAGCCGCTCTGGAACGCCAACTATGTTGACCACGTCCAGATCACCATGGCAGAAGACATCGGCATCGGCGGCAGGGCCGGCTATTACGACGGCGTGGGCGCGGCCCGCGACGTCATCCAGAATCATCTGCTGCAGCTGCTGGCCCTCACGGCCATGGAAGAACCCATTTCCTTCAACGCTGAGGACCTTCGTGCCGAGAAGGAGAAGGTCCTTGCGGCGGTGAAACTTCCTGAGGATCTGTCCACCCACTCCGCACGCGGACAGTACGACGGCGGCTGGCAGGGCGGGGAACTGGTCAACGGCTTCCTGGACGAAGACGGAATCCCCGAAGATTCCATGACGGAAACCTACGCCGCCATCAGGCTCGACATCAACACCAGGCGCTGGAGCGGTGTGCCGTTCTACCTGCGCGCCGGCAAGCGGCTGGGCCGCCGCGTGACAGAAATCGCCGTCGTCTTCAAGCGTGCACCGAACCTCCTTTTCCGCGACCACGGCGAGGATGATTTCGGCCAGAATGCAGTGGTCATCCGTGTTCAGCCCGATGAGGGCGCCACCATCCGTTTCGGATCCAAGGTTCCCGGGACGCAGATGGAAGTGCGGGACGTGACCATGGACTTCGGGTACGGCCACTCGTTCACGGAGTCCAGCCCAGAAGCCTACGAACGCCTGATTCTGGACGTCCTGCTGGGGGAACCCCCTCTGTTCCCGCGTCATCAGGAGGTGGAGTTGTCCTGGAAGATCCTTGACCCGTTCGAGGATTACTGGGCCACCCTCTCGTCAGCTCCTGAGAAGTACATCCCCGGCAGCTGGGGACCGGACTCCGCTGATGAATTGCTCGCGCGCGACGGAAGGACGTGGAGGCGGCCATGATCGTCGATCTTCCTGATACAACGACGTCCAAGGTTTCCAAGGAAATCATGACCATGCGGGACAAGGGCGGAGTGGTAGCCCTTGGTCGGGTACTCACGCTCGTGGTCATCACCCGTTCAGGGCATGAAGAGGAGGCGATCCTCGCTGCGAACGAAGCCAGTCGTGAACATCCGTGCCGCATCATTGTGCTCGCGGAAGGCGGAGACGCCGAGGAGACGCGGCTTGATGCGCAGATTCGTGTAGGAGGCGACGCGGGTGCTTCCGAGGTTATCGTTCTGCGCGGCTATGGTGAGCTCGCCGGGGAAAGCGAATCGCTGGTTTCCGCGCTACTGCTTCCCGATGCCCCGATCGTCGCGTGGTGGCCGCGCGGCATTCCCGATGCGGCCGCTCGGACGTCGATCGGCAGCATCGCCCACCGACGCATCACCGATTCGGCGAACGAACCGGACCCTACGGCTGCGCTGTTCAACATCCGGCGGACATACGAAGCCGGCGACACGGATCTCGCGTGGACCAGGTTGACCAACTGGCGGATCCAGCTCGCAGCGGTTCTTGAGCAGCTGGACGGATCGCCCATCACCTCGGTGACGGTGGAAGGCGCCTCGGACTCCCCCAGTACCGTGCTGCTGGCAGCCTGGCTGACGCTCTCCCTTGATACGCCGGTGTCGATTGTGGCCGGCGAGCCGGGGACCGGCCTGCACCGGGTGCGCCTGTCGCGTCCGGCGGGCGACGTCGAGCTCGACCGACCGCGACGGTCTGTGGCGGAGCTGCATCAGCCCGACCAGCCCGTGCAGAAAATTTCCCTACCACGGCGCAGCCTGCAAGACTGTCTCGCGGAAGAGTTGCGGCGCCTCGACCCCGATGATGTTTTCGGGGAAGTGATTACCGAGGGCCTGGCACGGACCAACTTGAGGAGCGTACGTACCAGTGACCACTGAACCCAAAGTCAGTATCCATCCTGACGCCGGGCTGCTTGCGGCGTCCGTCGCGGCACGCCTGGTCACGCGCCTCGTGGATGTGCAGAACGAACGAGGGACGGCGACGGTAGTCCTCACGGGCGGAACGCTTGGCATTGGGGCACTGCGCGCAGTGGCGGAGTCGCCGGCGCGGTCAGCGGTTGACTGGTCGGCGGTCGACTTCTGGTGGGGCGATGAGCGGTTCCTGCCCGCAGGGCATGAGGATCGCAACGCTGTCCAGGCACGTGCCGCGCTTCTTGACCAGATTGGTGTCTCCGAAGACCGCGTGCACGAGTTCGGGACGGCTGACGCCTACAGCAGCCAGGATGACGCCGCTGCAGCCTATGCCTCGGCCTTGCAGGAAGCGGCAGAGAAGGAAGCGGCGCAGGGCATCGAGCTGCGAGACCCCCGGCTGCCCCAGTTCGACATTCTCCTGCTCGGCGTCGGTCCCGACGCCCATGTCGCTTCCCTGTTCCCGGAAATGGCAGGAATTCGCACCAAGGGCCAGACTGTGACCGGCGTGAGCAACGCTCCGAAGCCTCCGCCTGAACGCATCAGCCTCACACTGGAGGCCATCAATTCAGCGGAAGAGGTTTGGCTCGCGGTCGCAGGCAAGGATAAGGCCGGCGCTGTCGGACTTGCACTCGCCGGCGCGGGTCACGTGCAGGTGCCGGCCGCGGGTGCCCGGGGACGGCGGAAGACGCTCTGGCTGATAGACCAGGAGGCCGCCAGCCAGCTGCCCGGACGTTTGATAAACAACGGCGAGTCTGACGCCGACTAAACGGAGTGGCGCTGGCGCACCTGCGCCAGCGCTTCCTCCAGCACTCGGGCTGCTTCAGCTTCAGTGCGACGCTCTTTCACGTACTGCAGATGGCTCTTGAACGGCTCATCACCGTCGATATTGAGCTCTACTCCCGGTGAGCGTCCGGCAGGCCTGCCACAGCGACCGCACTCCCATACTTCGGGGATTTCGGCATCGCTCAATTTGGCGAAGGTCGGTCTCGTCTCATGGCCATCCAGACACCAGTAGCTCACAACCGTACGCTCAGCGGCGCTCTGCCTCCGCTCGGCGTCGAGGTGGCGGCCGGAAGCCTGTGTACTGGAGCCGGAGCCGATACGTGTTCCCTTAAAAGCGTGTCCCGCGTTCACCATGGATTTCTCCCATCAGTACCGCACACGACCTGCGTTTCGAGGTTCAGTGTACGCCCTGAAGTGGTGGACGCGGGATAGCTTGTGGTGCCCTGAAGTTCCGGGTGCCTGCGGAAATCCTGTTTCCGCAGGCCGTGGGTCAGGAGTCTCCGGCGAAGCGCTGAATCAATCCGAGGGCAACAATGACAACACCCCAGGCGAGCCCGAGGGCCACCGTGAACCGGTTGAGGTTGCGCTCTGCGACTCCGGAGGATCCCATGCTGGTGGTCATGCCGCCGCCGAACATGTCGGACATGCCGCCGCCCCGCCCCTTATGAAGCAGGATGAGCAGCGTCAGCAGCAAGCTGGTGATGCCCAGCAATACCAGCAGGATGATACGGAGAATTTCCACGGTGACCTTTCAGCGTGACCTTAGTCGGTCACCAGATGGTGCTCGAACCTGACAATGTTAGCAAACTCATCTACGTCGAGGCTCGCTCCGCCGACGAGGACGCCGTCTACGTCGCGTTCCTTCAGGATTGCGGCAGCGTTGGCGGCCTTGACTGATCCTCCGTAGAGCAGCCGTACACGTGCGGCGACCGACTCGTCGAAAAGCACGGCCAGTTCGGCCCGGATCGCCGCGCACATCTCCTGCGCGTCCGCAGGTCCCGCTACTTCACCGGTTCCGATGGCCCAGACCGGTTCATAGGCGACGACCAGATCAGACGCCTGCTCTGCGCTCAGACCTGCGACGTCCGCCCGGAGCTGGTTCAGTGTGTGCTCCACATGGGTTCCAGCCTGACGGACCTCGAGCCCTTCACCGACACACAGGACCGGCACGATGTTGTGACGGTAGGCTGCCTGGACCTTCTGAACGAGGAGCTCATCCGACTCGCCGTGGATGGTGCGCCGCTCGGAGTGGCCGACCAGCACGTACGCGCAGCCGAGCTTCTCGAGGAATTGCCCGGAGATGTCTCCGGTGTAGGCGCCCGAGTCGAACGGCGAAAGGTCCTGTCCCCCGTACACAACATCGAGGTCATCGCCCTTTACCAGTGTCTGCACGCCACGAAGATCCGTGAAGGGCGGGAACACTGCTACCTCTACACGCGAGTAGTCATGCTTTGCGTCATCGAGGGTCCACGCGAGCTTCTGCAACAGAGTGATGCCCTGAACATGGTCCAGGTTCATCTTCCAGTTGCCCGCGATCAGTGGACGACGGTCGTAAGTGCCGTTCGTCGAGGAAGTCATAGTTCTCCAGTTCTAGAAGTATTGCCTGTCGCTTCAGCGCTGCAGCGCGGTCAGGCCCGGGAGTTCCTTGCCCTCAAGGTATTCCAGGCTGGCACCGCCGCCGGTTGAGATGTGGCTGAAACTCGATTCGTCAAAGCCGAGCCCCCGGACTGCCGCGGCGGAGTCACCGCCGCCGACCACAGTCAGCGCGCCGTTGCTCGTAGCGTCGGCAAGCGCCTGCGCCACGGCCCTGGTTCCGGCTGCGAACGCGTCGAACTCGAACACACCCATGGGCCCGTTCCAGAAGACGGTCCGGGCCTCGCCGATATGGCGGGCAAATGCCTTGCCCGATTCAGGGCCGATATCCAACCCTAGGCCGGAAGCACCATACTGCCCGGTTTCCATCGACTCGGCCGGAAGAGTCTCGCTGCCTGCGTCTGCTGCAAACTTTTCCGCTACCACGATGTCGGTGGGCAGCACGAACTCGGTACCGGCGTCCCTGGCGCGGGCCAGGTATCCGCGGACTGCGTCGAGTTGGTCCTCTTCCAGCAGGCTGGCACCCACTGAGTGCCCCTGGGCGGCGAGGAATGTGAAGACCATTCCGCCGCCGATGAGCAGCCGGTCGGCAGTGCCGATGAGGTTTTCGATGACCGCGAGCTTATCGGACACTTTTGAACCGCCCAGCACGACCACGAAGGGCCGCTCAGGCTCGCTGGTGAGCCGCTGCAGTACGTCAACCTCGGCCTTGACCAGGTCACCCTGGTAGGAGGGCAGACGGGACGCGACATCGTAGACACTTGCATGCTTGCGGTGGACCGCTCCGAACGCGTCGTCAACATACGCGCCGTTCTCGCCGGTCAACTGGACGAGCTCGTCCGCAAAAGAGGCACGTTCGGCGTCGTCCTTGCTCGTTTCGCGGGCATCGAACCGCACGTTCTGCAGAACGAGAACACTTCCCTCAGTGAGCGACTGCGCATGTTCGCGCGCGTTCTCGCCGCTGACGTCGTCGGCGAACGCCACCTCGAAGTCGGCAAGCTCGGCCAACCTGTCCACCGCGGGCTTGAGCGAGTACTTTTCCTCGGGCGCGCCCTTGGGGCGGCCGAGGTGGGCCATCACGATGACGGCTGCGCCGGCTTCGGTGAGCTTCTGGAGGACCGGGAGGGATGCACGAATGCGTCCGTCATCGGTCACCCGAAGGTTGGGGAGATCGCCCTCAAGGGGCACGTTCAGGTCCGACCTGACCAGAACGCGCCGCCCGCGGACTCCTTCGCTTAGCAGATCATTCAGGGATGCGTAGCTCACAGTCTTCCTAGGAGAGCTTCGATGCGACGATTTCGGTGAGGTCGACCAGGCGGTTTGAGTAGCCCCACTCGTTGTCGTACCAGGAGACAACCTTCACCTGGTTGCCGATGACCTTGGTGAGGCCGGAATCGAAGATCGAGGAAGCGGGATCGGTGACAATGTCCGAGGAGACGATTGGGTCCTCGGTGTAGGTGAGGTACCCCTTCAGCGGTCCTTCGGCTGCAGCGGCCTTGTACGCAGCATTAACTTCCTCCACGGAAACCTCGCGGCCCACGGTGACCGTGAGGTCGGTCGCGGAGCCGGTGGGCACGGGAACGCGGATGGCGTAGCCGTCAAGCTTACCCTTGAGTTCCGGGAGGACCAGACCGATGGCCTTTGCAGCCCCGGTGGAGGTGGGAACCATGTTGATGGCCGCTGCACGCGCACGGCGGAGGTCCTTGTGGGGACCGTCCTGGAGATTCTGGTCGGCAGTGTAAGCGTGGATGGTGGTCATCAGTCCGCGCTCGATGCCGAATGCGTCATTGAGCACCTTGGCCAGCGGGCCAAGGCAGTTGGTGGTGCAGGACGCGTTGGAGATGATGTGGTGCGTCTCGGGATCGTACTGATCGTCGTTCACGCCGAGTACGACGGTGATGTCCTCATCGGAGGCGGGAGCCGAAATCAGAACCTTCTTGGCCCCTGCATCGATGTGCTTGCGCGCGTCCGAAGCCTTGGTGAAGAACCCGGTGGACTCGATGACGATGTCTACGCCCAGGTCGGCCCAGGGCAGGTTCGACGGGTCGCGCTCGGCGAGGACCTTGATGGTCTTGCCGTCGACGATAAGGCTGCCATCTGCGACCTCCACGCTGACGCCCAGTCGGCCGGTGACGGAGTCGTACTTCAGCAGGTGTGCAAGCGTCTCGGGGCTGGTGAGGTCGTTGACTGCGACGATTTCGAGGTCTGCGCCCTGTTCCAGGGCCGCGCGGAAGTAGTTGCGCCCAATGCGGCCGAATCCGTTGATTCCGATACGGGTAGTCACTGTTTTCTATCTCCTTGATGGGGGTTGCTGCCGACGGCTGTTGCCCTCAAGAAAGGCGGACCGCTTCGGCGTCTGAAAATCAATGCACCGCACTGTGCGCGTCTTGTGTGAACTTGGAGGTTGCCTCCGCAGAGTGTGACGGAGGCGACATTCATCATAGTACGCACCGGGCGCCTTTCCTGCCCGGACGGGCAGGAAAGGTTACGCCGGGCGTGTCTTGCTACGAGAGAGTGATCAGTCCGCTGGCGTTTGCGCGCGCAGACTCGAACCGGCGGGACACATCCGCCCAGTTCACGATGTTCCAGAACGCCTTGACGTAATCAGCCTTGACGTTGACGTAGTCGAGGTAGAACGCGTGCTCCCACATGTCCAGCATGAGGATGGGGGTGGTTCCGACCGGGACGTTGCCCTGCTGGTCGTACAGTTGCTCGATGACGAGGTTGCCGCCGATCGGCTCCCAGGCGAGCAGCGCCCACCCCGAACCCTGAAGGCTCAGAGCAGCCGCGTTGAAATGCCCGCGGAACGCGTCGAAGGACCCGAAAGCATCATCGAGTGCAGCAGCGAGCTCGCCCTCGGGCTTGTCGCCACCATCCGGCGAAAGGTTGTTCCAGAAGACAGAGTGGTTGACGTGGCCGCCGGTGTGGAATGCCAGGTCCTTGGACAGCTTGGGGATGTTGGTGAAGTCACCGTTCTGGCGGGCCTCGGCGAGCTGCGCAAGCGCATCATTGGCGCCCTTGACGTAGGCAGCGTGATGCTTGCTGTGGTGCAGCTCCATAATCCGGGCGGAGATGTGCGGCTCAAGCGCCGCGTAGTCATAGTTGAGTTCAGGCAAAACGTATTCGCTCACGAAATCCTCCAGGTCCTGTGTTGCTGATCCGGGCTGCAGCCCGGCTATTGCGTTTCTCCAGGCGAGGCCCCGCAACCTTTGACGGCGCGCAGAGCCCCTTGAAGTTCCATCCTATGCAGGTATTCAGTCATCCAGCATGTCTGCAGTCACATTGGCCTCGGTTCCCGGGATGCCGAGTTCCACTGCGCGTTTGTCCGCCATCGCGAGCAACCGCCGGATGCGGCCGGCAATGGCGTCCTTCGTCATGGGCGGGTCTGCGATGCGCCCGAGCTCGTCGAGGCTTGCCTGCTTGTGCGCTACGCGCAGCTCCCCCGCGTACTTGAGGTGATCCGGCACTTCCTCACCCAGAATCTCCAGGGCACGCTCCACGCGCGCACCGGCAGCGACCGCGGCCTGGGCAGACCGCCGGAGGTTTGCGTCGTCGAAGTTGGCAAGGCGGTTCGCGGTGGCGCGAACTTCCTTGCGCATCCGCCGCTCCTCCCACACCATGAGGGCGTCATGGGCTCCCATCCGGGTGAGCAGGACTGCGATGGTGTCGCCGTCGCGAATCACCACGCGGTCCACACCGCGGACTTCCCGGGCCTTCGCCGTGATGCCGAGCCGGCGCGCCGCCCCGACCAGGGCGAGGGCCGACTCCGGCCCCGGACACGTGACCTCCAGTGCCGAGGAGCGGCCGGGTTCGGTGAGAGATCCGTGGGCCAGGAAAGCGCCACGCCAGACCGCCTCCGCATCGGCGGCAGAACCATTGACGACGACGGACGGCAACCCGCGCACGGGCCTCCCCCGGTTGTCGAGCAACCCGGTTTGCCGTGCCAGCGATTCTCCGTCGCGCACAACGCGGACCACATAGCGGTTCCCCCGCCTCAAGCCGTTGCCTGATACCACGATGATCTCGCTGTAGTGGCCATAGACGTCAGAGATAGCGCTCCGGAGCCTACGAGCGGTTGACGCAAGGTCAACCTCCGCCTCGATGACAATCCGTCCGGAGATGATATGCAGGCCGCCGGCGAAGCGCAGGAGTGCGGAAACCTCAGCCTTGCGTACCGACGATTTTTTGACGTCGAGGTGCGAGAGTTCCTCTTTCACATCCGCGGTCAGCGCCACAGACACCCTCCTAGAATTCGCCGAACATGTCTTGATAGGCAGTTGCCAGGCGCAACGCGTCATGAACCGGTCCGCCGCTTGAAGACCCTACTTTACCCAAGAACGCCCGTCCCCCCATTTCGCTGACGGCCGCTTCGAACTCGTCGCGGTCGGCAACCACGGAGGGGTCCGCAATAACGGCATCAATGCGGAACTCCGGCGCGTAACGCCTGATCACCGAGAGGTGGTCGACGGCGCTCATCCCCTGTGTTTCCTTGGTGTCGTTGCTCAGGTTCATCGTCAGGCACCGACGCGCAGTGGTGTTGCACAGTGCGTCCCGTAACTCGGGAAGGAGCAGGTGGGGAAGGACCGAGGTGTACCAGGAACCCGGTCCGAGGATCACCCAATCCGCGAGTTCTATGGCATTGAGTGCGTCGACGCACGCCGGGGCATCTTCGGGGAGAAGACGTACCTTGCTCACATTGCCGGCGCTTCCCGCCACGGCGAGTTGCGCCTGCCCCGAAACCTTCCGTAGCCGAAGGCTGCCGTCGACCTCAGTCAGTACGTCGCCCTCGATGGTCAGCGGCACGCTGGCCATGGGCAGCACCCGCCCCCGCGCACCCAGGAGCGCCCCTGCCCACTGCAGTCCCGCGACAGGGTCGCCCAACAACTCCCAGAGAGTCACGATGAGGAGATTGCCGAGGGCGTGGTTGTCGAGAGATCCCTCCACTCCGTCCCGGGATGCGAACCTGTGCTGCATAACATCGCGCCAGGTCCTCCCCCAGTCCGTGTCATCACACAGCGCCGCAAGAGCCATCCGGAGGTCTCCCGGCGGGAGGACGCCGAGTTCATGCCGCAACCGTCCGGAGGAACCGCCGTCGTCGGCTACGGTGACCACGGCCGTGAGTTCGGAGGTGAGCAGGCGCAGTGCCGAGAGCGAGGCTGACAGACCATGCCCCCCACCAAGAGCCACCACCGATGGAGCATTGTCCTGCGATCCGGTACCGGCCCGGCCGGTCGAAGTGGCTGGAATCAGGGGCAGTGATCCGGTGAGGACCGCCACTATTCGCGCCCGAGGTCACGGTGATGAGCGGTCACCTGCAGACGGGGCAGCTGGGCTAGGCGCTGTGCGATCTCCTCGGTCACCGCAACCGAGCGGTGCTTCCCGCCGGTACAGCCCACAGCGATAGTGGCGTAGTGCTTGTTCTCACGGCGATAGCCCTCAAGCACCGGCTCCAGTGCATGGACATACCTGTCGATGAAATCGGAGGCGCCGTTTGCACCCAGCACGTAGTCCCGTACAGGCTCGTCCATGCCGGTCTGCGGTCGGAGCACCGGCACCCAGTGCGGGTTGGGGATGAAGCGGACGTCAGCGACGAAGTTCGCGTCAACGGGCAATCCGTACTTGAAGCCGAAGCTCATGACGTTCAGCCGCAGGACGATCGGCCCCGACTCCGAAAACAACTCGGTGATGGTGGTCGCGAGGGCGTGCACATTCAGCTGAGTGGTGTCCACGACGACGTCGGACGCATGCTTCAGTTCCTTAAGCACCTCCCGCTCAGCGGAGATACCGTCCAGGATGCGTCCGTCTCCCTGAAGCGGGTGCGGGCGGCGTCCCTGCTCGAACCGCCGTACAAGGGTGTTGTCCGCCGCGTCAAGGAACAGGACCCGGTAGGTGATGCCCGCGGCCCTCAGTGCGGCCAGCGAACCCTGCACGTTCTGGAATAGTTCCTTGCTTCGTACATCGATCACTACGGCCAGCTTCGGGATCGATTCAGGAGTCCGCGAAACAATCTCCGTGAGGGTGCCGAGCATCTGCGGGGGAAGGTTCTCCACGACGTACCAGCCGTGATCCTCCAGCGCGTTCGCCGCCGTGCTTCGGCCGGCCCCCGACATGCCCGTGACGACGAGCAACTCGGATTCGGCAGGTTTGACCGGCGTCAGACCGTCAGTCTCGTTCATGTGTTCGTTGTCCGTCCCACCGTTGCACGCAAATGTAAGCCGGCTGGGCGCCGGCAGCCACGTCTACCCTAGCTAAGAATCCACTATTTCGCCGGTCATCATGTTCACGGCGGGGGCAGCAGCGTCGCCGGTTGCATCTCCGCCGTCCTCGGCAAGTTGGCGCCTGATCGTAGCGGCCAGCGCCGGTCCCACCCCCTGCACTTCCTGCAGCTCCTCGACGCTTGCCGCCTTCAGTTTACGAACGGATCCGAAGTGCTTGAGCAGGGATCGCCGCTTCGCCGGACCAAGGCCCGGAACGCCGTCCAGTACTGACACGGTCATGGACTTCCCCCGCTTCTGCCGGTGGTAGGCCAGGGCAAACCGGTGGGCCTCGTCGCGGATACGCTGCAGAAGGAACAGCCCCTCAGAGGCGCGGGGAAGAATGATTGGAAAGTCTCCCTCCGGGAGCCACACCTCCTCAAGGCGCTTGGCGAGTCCGATCACAAAGACATCGTCGATACCGAGGTCTTCCAGCGCGCGCGCAGCCGCGCGGACCTGGGGCTGACCGCCGTCGACCACCACGAGGTTCGGCGGGTAGGCGAACTTCTGGCGCGACGGCGCTTTCGCCTCCTCCGGAAGGGAGCCGGCGCCGTCGTCGGTACCGGGCAGGGAGTCGAGCGGATTGCGCTCCGCCAGGTAGTTGCGGAAGCGCCGGGAGATCACGTCATACATCGAGGACGTGTCGTCCCGTGCGGCATCTCCGGTGATGGAAAACCTGCGGTAGTCGGATTTACGTGGAAGGCCGTCCTCGACCACCACCATGGAGGCAACCACGTTGGTGCCTTGCACGTGGGAGATGTCGAAGCACTCGATGCGCATCAGCGGCATGGGCAGGTCCAGCGCTTCCTGGAGTTCCTGCAGTGCTGCGGACCGGGTGGTGATGTCTCCCGCCCGGCGGCTCTTGTGGAGCCTGAGGGAATCAGCAGCGTTCTGGGCGACCGTCCCGAGCAATGTCGCCTTATCCCCCCGCTGCGGGACGCGGATGTCCACGCGGGCTCCCCGCAACCCGTACAGCCACTCGCGCATCTGCTCTTCGTTGCTCGGCATCTCGGGCACGAGGACTTCACGGGGAATGCGGTTGTTACTGCTGCTCCCCTCGCCGTAAACCTGCTGCAGGAGATGCTCCACCAGGTCGGCGGTAGTCATGTCCTCGACCTTCTCGACAACCCACCCCCGCTGCCCGCGAATCCTGCCCCCGCGAACATGGAACACCTGCGCTGCCGCTTCAAGTTCATCTTCCGCAAGGGCAAACACGTCGGCGTCGGTATCCTCGCTGAGCACCACGGTGTTCCGTTCAAAAACGCGCTTGAGGGCGGCGATGTCGTCGCGGACGCGCGCTGCCGACTCATAGTCCAGTTCAGCGACGGCCGCCGACATCTTCTGCTCCAGCTCGCGGATGAAGCGGTTGGCCTGGCCGGACATGAAATCGCAGAACTGTACAGCCAGTTCGCGGTGTTCTTCAGGCGACACGCGTCCGATGCAGGGCGCTGAGCACTTGTCGATGTACCCGAGCAGGCAAGGACGGCCGGAACGCTCGGCGCGCTTGAAAACGCCGGAACTGCAGGTTCGGACGGGAAAGACGCGCAGCAGGGTGTCTACAGTCTCCCGAATGGCCTTCGCCGGATAGAAGGGCCCGAAGTAGCGGGTATCCTTCCGGCGGTCCCCGCGCATCACCTGCACCCGTGGGTACTTTTCCCCCAGCGTTACTGCGAGGTATGGGTATGACTTGTCGTCGCGGAACATGACGTTGAACCGCGGATTGAATTCCTTGATCCAGGTGTACTCCAGCTGGAGCGCCTCAAGTTCACTGCCGACGACGGTCCACTCAACACTTGCCGCCGTGTGCACCATGGCGCGGGTGCGCGGCATCAGTCCCTGAGGATTGGCGAAGTAGGAGTTAAGCCGGGAGCGAAGGTTCTTTGCCTTACCGACGTAGACAACCCGCCGATGCTGGTCCCGGAACCGATAAACCCCCGGATCCTGTGGGATCTCGCCGGTTTTCGGGCGGTATGTTGCTGGATCTGCCACCCAAATATCCTACCGGCGCGCTGCTTGCGGGGTGGCGCCGACGCTGTTGGTGCAGACGCGCCCGGTTATTCGGAAGGGCCCTTGTTGTACCCGGCTGCCCTGTGCTGCCCTGTCAAGGCGGCGATAGCGTCCATCACCGCGTCTGTCGCCTGCCGTCGCGCGGGTAGCGAGTGATCGGGTCCGGTTCGCTCGAAATACAGCGGCTCACCGATCTTCATCGTGAAGTGCTGCGGCCGGATCCACCGGGCACCCGCGGGTTGCAGGCGCTCAGTGCCCAGAAGGCCGACCGGAACGACCGGGGCGCCCGTCGTCAGGGCGAGCCACCCCACGCCCGTCCGGCCCCGGTACAGCAACCCGTCACGGGAGCGCGTCCCTTCCGGGTAGATGCCGACCCCGTCTCCATGCTCAAGCATGGTGAGCAGTGTCTTCAGCGCCTGCACGCTTGCGGCCTGCTGACCGCGCTGTACCGGGATGGAGCCGACGCCCTCGAAAAAGGATCGCATCAAAGCCCCCTTTATTCCTGTGCCGGTGAAGTACTCGGCCTTGGCGAAGAAGGCTACGGGCCGAGGCATGAGTGCCTGAACCAGAACGCTGTCGAGAAAGGAGAGATGATTGGCCGCAACAATGAAGCCACCCGTTGCCGGTACGTTCTCCAGGCCAAGGACCGTGGGGCGGCAGAGACCTGCGATCAGACCGCGGGTGCTGCTGCGGGTGAGGTCATAGACGCCCATGGGCCACCACCTGCGAGGGTTCGGCGTATGCGAGCACCCGTTCCACAAGTTCTGCGGACGAACTTACGACGGCGGCCGCGCCGGCCTGCGTGAACTCGTCCATACTGCCGAATCCCCACTGCACGGCAATGCATTCCAAGCCGTTCGCGGCTGCACCCTCGATGTCGTGAAGCCGGTCCCCGATCATCAGCGCGTGGTCGAAGTTACCCTGGTGCTCAGCGAGAGCCGCTGCGATGATTGTCCGCTTGCCGTCCAGCAGCGCAGCGGCTTGTTCATCATTGGGCGCCCCGTGGATGGACTCGAACAGGGGCGTCATCCCTTGTATTTCGAGAAGCTCACGCGCCAGCCGCTCCGGCTTCTGGGTAGCTACCCCGACACGGTGGCCCCGGTCCCGGAGCATCCGGACGGCCTCGACGATGCCTGGATAGGGGCTGCTTTCCGCCATACCGTGCATGCGGTACCCGGCACGGTACAGGGCGATGACCTCCGCCACGCGATCCTCCGGCACGCCGGCGATGTCCACGAGTGACCGCACCAGCGCAGGCCCGACCATACGCCGCATGTCGTCAGCACCCGGCACAGGCAGCCCGAGCGATCGCAGCGCCGCAGCGATCCCGCCTGTGATTGCTCCTTCCGGGTTCACCAGCGTTCCATCCAGGTCGAACAGGATGAGCAGCCGCGTATTCTTCACCGAGCAAGTTTCCCATAGTGCGACGCCGTGCCGGAAATGGCATGCCGGCGTCGGAATATTAGGACGCCGGGTCGAGTACCTCCGCCAGGAACTGGCCGGTGTGGCTTCCTTCGGTGAGCGCGATCTGCTCGGGGGTTCCGGTGGCGATGATCTCGCCGCCGCCCGAACCGCCATCCGGGCCGAGGTCGATGACCCAGTCCGCGCTTTTGATGACGTCGAGGTTGTGCTCGATGGTGATCACGGTGTTTCCCTTGTCCACGAGCCCCTGAAGAACCTGCAACAGCTTGCGGATGTCCTCGAAATGCAGACCGGTGGTCGGCTCATCGAGCACGTAGATGCTGCGTCCATTCGAACGCTTCTGCAGTTCACTGGCCAGCTTGACGCGCTGTGCCTCACCGCCCGAGAGGGTGGTGGCGGGTTGCCCGAGCCGCACGTAACCCAGGCCTACATCCACGAGGGTGGTCAGGTGCCGTGCGATCGGTGTGAAAGCAGCGAAGAACTCCGCGGCTTCCTCGATGGGCATGTCCAGAACATCGGCGATGGTCTTGCCCTTGTAGTGAACCTCGAGGGTTTCCCGGTTATAGCGCGCACCGTGGCAGACCTCGCACGGCACGTAGACATCGGGGAGGAAGTTCATCTCGATCTTCAGGGTGCCGTCACCCGAGCAGGCCTCGCAGCGTCCGCCCTTGACGTTGAAGGAGAACCTTCCCGGCAGGTAGCCGCGGACCTTCGCTTCGGTGGTTTCGGCGAAGAGCTTTCGGATGTTGTCGAACACCCCGGTGTAGGTTGCCGGGTTGGATCGCGGCGTCCTGCCGATCGGCCCCTGGTCGACGTGGATGACCTTGTCGAGGTGCTGGAGGCCGTCGATTCGGCGGTGCCGACCGGCGACCTGCTTGGCGCCGTTGAGCTTGTTCGCGAGGACCTTGTACAGGATCTCATTGACCAGGGTGGACTTGCCCGATCCGCTGACCCCCGTGACGGCAGTGAGCACGCCCAGCGGGAAGGTGGCGTCGACGCCCTTCAGATTGTGCTCACGAGCGCCGACGACCTTGAGCTGCCGGGAACGGTCGATCTTTCGACGCTTCGCCGGAGGCTCGATCTTCCGCCTCCCCGAGAGGTAATCGCCCGTTATGGACCGCTCGTTGCGCAGCAGGTCCTCCAAGGAACCCGAGTGGACTACCTCGCCGCCGTGCTCACCGGCGCCCGGGCCGATGTCCACGATCCAGTCCGCTTCGTTGATGGTGTCTTCATCGTGCTCAACGACGATCAGTGTGTTTCCGAGGTTTCTCAGCCGCGTGAGGGTCTCGATGAGACGGCGGTTGTCGCGCTGGTGCAAGCCGATGGAGGGTTCGTCGAGTACATACAGCACGCCAACCAGGCCGGAGCCGATCTGGGTGGCCAGGCGGATACGCTGCGCCTCACCGCCGGACAGCGTACCTGCCGCCCGTTCGAGATTGAGGTATTCGAGACCGACATCCAGCAGGAAACGAAGGCGGGCCTGTATCTCCTTCAAAACCTGGGAGGCAATCTGCGCCTCGCGGCCCGTCAGGACGAGGTTGTTCAGGAAGTCGCTGCATTCGCGCATCGGCAGGGCCGCGACCTCGGCGATCGAACGGCCGTTGATGAGCACCGACAGGGAAGCGGGATTGAGCCTGGCTCCACCGCATTCGGGGCAGGGAACCTGCCGCATGTATTCCTCATAGCGGTCCCTCGCGTAGTCGGACTCCGTCTCGAGGTGCTTGCGGTGAATGTACTGGACCGCTCCCTCAAATCCGGTGCTGTACTTCCGTTCACGTCCGAATCGGTTGCGGTACTGCACAACGACCTTGTGGTCCTTGCCGTACAGGGCGGCATCCCGGGCGTGCGCGGGCAGCTTCTTCCAGGCGGTATCCATGGAGAAATCGAGCTCCTTGGAGAGCCCTTCGAGGAGGCGTGTCCAATATTCGAGGGTGGCGGCGCCGAGTGCCCAGGGGGCGATTGCGCCTTCGCGGAGCGAAAGGTCAGGGTTGGGTACGACGAGTTCCTCATCGACTTCAAGCTTGGTGCCGATACCGGTGCAGGCCGGGCACGCACCGAAAGGGTTGTTGAAGGAGAACGACCGGGGCTCGATCTCATCCAGCGCAAGCGGGTGCTCGTTGGGGCATGCCAGATTCTCGGAGAATGCGCGCAGCCGATGCGGATCGTCGGACTCGAGGTCGACGAAGTCTGCCAGCACCCGCCCCTCGGCGAGCTTGAGCGCCGTCTCGATGGAATCGGTGAGCCGCTGCCGTACACCCGGTTTGACGACCAGGCGGTCCACGACGACCTCGATGGTGTGCTTGAACTGCTTGCCCAACTTCGGTGGATCGGTGAGCTGGATAAGGTCACCGTCCACGCGTGCCCGGGAGTATCCCTTTGCCGACAGGTCCTGGAAGAGATCGACGAATTCACCCTTGCGGCCGCGCACGACGGGCGCGAGTATCTGGAACCTTGTGCCTTCAGCGAGCTCCATGAGCTGGTCGACGATTTGCTGTGGAGTTTGCTTGGTGACCGCTTCACCGCACTGCGGACAGTGGGGCCGACCCACGCGTGCCCACAGCAACCGCATGTAGTCGTAGATTTCGGTGATGGTTCCCACGGTGGACCGCGGGTTCTTGCTGGTCGATTTCTGGTCGATGGAAACCGCAGGAGACAAACCCTCAATGAAGTCGACGTCGGGCTTGTCCACCTGTCCGAGGAACTGGCGTGCGTAAGCAGAGAGGGATTCGACGTAGCGGCGCTGCCCCTCCGCGAAGATGGTGTCGAAAGCGAGGGAGGATTTACCGGAGCCGGAGAGACCGGTGAAGACGATCATCGCGTCCCGGGGCAGGTCCAAATCGACGTTGCGCAGGTTGTGTTCCCGTGCACCCTTGACCACAAGCCGCGAGAGATCCTGGGGCATTTTGTCGGGGTGGGCGAAAGCGGAATCCACGGAGGTTGCTATAGACACCATTTCACTTTAGAGGAAACAGTGTTCGAAGACATATTCGAACGTCGATTTTTCCGGGTATTCGCGGCGTGTCGCCTCGTATGTTCACCGACGGCGCAGAGCCGCCCGCAAATAAGAGACTGCTTCCTCCTCGGTCAGGCCGTTCGCCTTGATGAGCCGTGCATACTCGGCCGCACCTTCTGCTGCCTTGCGCCGCGCCTCGTCCCCCGCCGCCGCGACCACAGTCCCCGCCCGCGAACGTGTGACGACAATATGCGCCTGCTCCAGTTCCCGGTAAGCCCGGGCAACCGTATTGACTGCAACACCGAGATGGCCCGCGAGAGTGCGGACCGGTGGCAGCCGGGTACCCACCGGCAGGGAGCCGTCATTGGCGGCGTCCAGTATCTGCACGCGCAACTGTTCGTACGGGGGCACTGAGCTGTTGGGATCGATCCGCAGCCACGCCGATACATCAGAATTCACGGTGCGCGCTCCTGGACGACAGTGGGAAAGGTGCTCACATTGTGCCACGCGGTGTCATGCATCACCATCAGTATTAGAGTTGCCCGCATGCACGATCTTGCCGATGTGACCATCAGGAGCATCTCTGTCAGCGAGATGGACAACAACGTTTACCTCATCACGGGGAAGGCGACCGGAGCGCAAGTCCTCATCGATGCGGCTGACGACGCGCCCGCCATCCACCGTCTGATCGCCGAAGGTGCTGCCGATGCGGAAGTCCCCTCACAACTGGCCCTCGTCGTGACCACCCACTCCCATTGGGATCACGTCCGGGCGCTGAAGGACGTTGTCCGGGCAACGGGCGCGCGCACGGCCGCCGGCGTGGAGGACGTCGGCGATATTGCGGTCCCCACCGATGTACCGCTCAATCACGGCGACGTGGGTGAGTTCGACGGTTTCGAGCTCGAAGCAATTGGGCTGCGCGGACACACGCCGGGGTCCGTCGCATTGGTGTACCGGGACCCCGACGGGCCCGTCCACCTTTTCACCGGCGACTCGCTGTTTCCAGGCGGTGTCGGTAACACCGGTGGGGACCCTCAGCGGTTCGAGTCCCTGTACAGCGACGTAGTGGAGCGGATCTTCAACCGATTCGATGACGACACCATCGTCCATCCCGGCCACGGTAAGCCGACCACTCTCGGGGCGGAACGGCCGTCTTTGGCCGAGTGGCGTTCACGCGGCTGGTGAGCCGTCCCTCCCCTGCTTCGCACCCACGGCGAACACACGCCTGAATGCAAAGAGAGTGCCGCCGTCGGGCTCGGGCGGATACGCCTCGGTAAGCAGGTCGGCGTAGGCGCGCTCGAACTCGGCGGCCTCGTCCTCAGCGAGGGCGGCAAGAACCGGGCGCAGCCCGGTACCTCGCACCCACTGAAGGACCGGATCGGCACCCGAGAGCCGGTGCTGATAGGTCGTCTCCCACACATCTGCTTCAAGACCCGCGTTGTTGAGCAGGCGATGATATTCCTCTGGTGAGCCGACGGCGTCGTCGTGTCTGAGCACAGATCCAAGCTGCTCCCTCCAACGCACGGACTCTGCCAGTCTTCGCATCAGCGAGTGCGAGGGCGCCGAGAAGTTGCCTGGAACCTGGAACGCTATCCAGGCGTGCTCCCCAAGGTCGCGGGCCCAGCGCGCCAGCAGCTCCTGATGCCCAGGCACCCACTGCAGCACAGCATTGGATACCACGACGTCGATGCCCGGCTCCACAGCCCAGTCCCGGACGTCGGCCAGCGAGAAGAGCAGGTTCGGAGGAGCATCCTTGAGCGCCCGTGCGCGGTCAATCATCTCCGGTGATGAATCCAGTCCCACGACCTCGGCATTGGGCCATCTGCGCGCAAGCACAGCAGTAAGCTCTCCGGGCCCGCAACCGAGATCAACCACCCGCCGCGGCGCGGCATGGCCGATCCGGCCCACCAGGTCGAAAAACGGTCGCGACCGGTGGTCGGAGAAGGCGGCATACTGTGAAGGGTCCCAGCGCATGAGGGCAAGCCTAGCCGTCGAGGGTTCAGGCCGACGGACAGGGCACATCCGGCACAAGCGGATAGGCTGGAACTAAATGACTATCCAGGAACATCTCCCCCAGCCCGGCGAAGCACCCGCTCCCGACGCCGACACCGTCTACACGGCCTTCCATTCCTGGTCCGCCAGCACCGGGATCACTCTGTACCCGGCGCAGGATGAAGCCGTCCTCGAGCTTGTCTCCGGGAACAACGTCATCCTCGCGACCCCCACCGGATCAGGCAAATCACTGGTGGCCGTCGCAGCTCACTTCCATGCGATCGCGGAGGGGCGGCGAAGCTACTACACCGCCCCGATCAAGGCGCTGGTCTCGGAGAAGTTCTTCGCACTGTGCGCGATCTTCGGCGCCGAGAACGTCGGCATGGTCACGGGCGACTCCGCCGTCAACCAGGATGCCCCCATCATCTGCTGTACAGCGGAGATTCTGGCGAACATCGCACTGCGCGAGGGAAGCCGCGCCGATGTCGGCACGGTGGTCATGGATGAGTTCCACTTCTATGCTGATCCGCAGCGCGGGTGGGCCTGGCAGGTCCCCCTGCTGGAGCTGCCGCAGGCACAGTTCCTCCTGATGTCCGCAACCCTCGGCGATGTTGAGCGCTTCGAGAAGGACCTGACCGAGCGAACCTCCCGGGCCACTGTTCTGGTCAGTTCGGGTGATCGACCCATTCCGCTGAACTTCTACTATTCCGAGGAGCCCCTGCAGGAAGCCCTCGAGGAATTGCTCTCCACGCACCAGGCACCGGTCTACGTGGTGCACTTCAGCCAGGCGGACGCCATCGAACGCGCGCAGAACCTGATGAGCATCAATGTCTGCACACGTGAGGAGAAGGACAGGATCGCGGCCCTCATTGCGAACTTCCGGTTCTCCTCCGGCTTCGGCAAGACCCTGAACCGGCTGGTGCGCCACGGTATCGGTGTACATCACGCCGGGATGCTGCCCAAGTACCGGCGGCTTGTTGAGCAGCTTGCACAGGCGGGGCTGCTCAAGGTCATCTGCGGCACGGACACGCTTGGCGTGGGCATCAACGTGCCCATCCGGACCGTCATGCTCACGGCTCTCAGCAAGTACGACGGCGTTCGCACCCGCCTGCTCAACGTGCGGGAGTTCCACCAGATCGCCGGCCGCGCGGGGCGGGCGGGTTACGACACCTCCGGAACGGTGGTGGTGCAGGCGCCCGACCACGTCGTCGAGAATACGAAGGCAATGGCCAAGGCCACAGCAAAATTCGGCGATGACCAGAAGAAGCTCCGCCAGGTGGTGCGTAAAAAGCCTCCCCAGGGGTTTGTTTCCTGGGGTAGGCCCACCTATGACAGGCTCGTCGAGGGCACACCGGAGCCGCTCGGTTCCAGTTTCGCGGTGAGTCACTCGATGCTGCTGAATCTGCTCGAGCGTCCGGGGGACCCGCTGAGGGCGGTGCAGGACCTGCTGCGCGGTAATCATGAACCTCCCGCCCGCCAGTTCATGCACCTTCGCAGGGCAATCAGCATCTATCGCGAACTGGTGACAGCGGGCATCGTGGAGCGGCTCCCCGAGCCCGACGACGAGGGCAGGACCATCCGGCTCAAGGTCCATCTGCAGGCGAACTTCGCGCTCAACCAGCCGCTCTCCCCCTTCGCGCTCGCCAGCCTCGAACTCCTCGACCCCGAGAGCCCGGCCTACGCCCTCGACGTCGTTTCGGTCATCGAGGCCACCCTGGAGAAGCCGCGCCAGGTGCTCAGCGCGCAGGAGAAGAAGGCCCGCGGCGAGGCCGTAGCCGCAATGAAGGCCGACGGCGTTGACTACGACCAGCGGATGGCCAGGCTCGAGGAGATCTCCTATCCGCAACCGCTCGCCGAGCTGTTGTTCCAGGCCTTCGAGACCTACCGCTCGGGTGCTCCCTGGCTGGGGGACTTCGAACTCACGCCCAAGTCGGTAGTCCGCGACATGTACGAGCGGGCCATGAACTTCGGCGAGTACATCGCGTTCTACTCCCTGGCCCGTTCCGAGGGGATTCTCCTCAGGTACCTTGCCGACTGCTTCAAGGCCCTGCGTCAGACCGTCCCCCGTGACGCCCTGCGCGAAGACCTGACCGACATCATCGAGTGGCTCGGGGAGCTGATCCGCCAGGTGGACTCGAGCCTGCTCGATGAGTGGGAACAGTTGGCGGCGGGCGTGTCCGGCCAGGACACAGGGACTGTTGATCTTCCCCCGGAGCCCGATTCCGTTACCTCGAACGAGCGGGCGTTCCGGGTCATGGTGCGCAACGAGATGTTCCAGCGGGTGAAGCTGTTCGCCGCGGAGGACGAGGAAGCACTTGGCCGGCTGGATGAGGCGTCGGGCTGGAACGCAGACCGATGGGCCGAAGCAATGGACGGCTACTTCGACGCTCACGACGACATCGACGACGGTCCTGATGCCCGCGGGCCCGCCCTGCTCATCATCAAGCAGGTTCCCGGACGCTGGGAGGTGCGGCAGATCTTCAAGGACCCGGCCGGCGACCAGGACTGGGGCATTAACGCGGTCATCGACCTCGCGGCGTCAGACGAGGCGGGATTCCCGGTTCTGGCGGTCACTTCCGTGGGCGGTCCCTGAACCGCGTCTAGCGGACCCTGAACCGCGGCCTTCCACACCTCGCTGGCGCTCGGCGCGGGTCCCTCGGCCAGTAGGCTTATGGATCATGACTCCTATCCGGGAAGCGCGTCGTGATGACGTGCCCATCATCCTGCAATTGATCCACGACCTTGCGGTCTATGAGAAGGAACCTGACGCCGTCCGCAATACGGTGCAGGGCCTTGAGGAAGCGCTGTTCGGACCACATCCCGGCATCTTTGCGCATGTGGCCGAGGACGACGGCGGCGTCCAGGGTTTCGCTCTGTGGTTCCTCAACTACTCCACCTGGGAGGGCGTGCACGGCATCTACCTTGAAGATTTGTACGTACGCCCTGAAGCGCGGGGATCGGGCTACGGGAAAGCGCTGCTGCGCAGACTCGCCGGAATCGCGTCCGAACGCGGTTATGCACGCGTGGAGTGGTCCGTACTGAACTGGAACGAACCTTCGATTGCCTTTTACCGCAGTCTGGGGGCGCTTCCGCAGGACGAGTGGACCACCTTCAGGCTCACCGGCGATCCGCTGACGAAGTTTGCGGGCAACGGCGCATGACCGCCCCGGCTCATGAAACGGGGCCCACCCGGGTGATGCGAGGCGTGAAGACGACGCCCCACCGTTTCGCCGTTCCACTGGACTACACCGTTCCTGAGGGTGAGCACATCGCGGTTTTCGCTCGAGAGTACAGCTCCACGGATCACGACGACGCAACGCGGCTCCCGTGGCTGCTCTTCCTTCAGGGCGGGCCCGGCGTGCGTGGTAACCGCACCACCCAGCTCTCCGGCTGGATGAAGGCAGCCGCCCGTGATTTCCGGATCCTGATGCTTGACCAGCGCGGTACCGGGCTCTCCACGCCCGCCGACACCGTGACGCTCCCCCTGCGCGGCACCCCGGCTGAGCAGGCGCGCTACCTTCGCCGCTTCCGCGCTGACTCGATCGTTGCGGATGCGGAATCCATCCGTAACGCCCTGGGTTCGGAACCGTGGACAGTATTCGGGCAAAGCTTCGGCGGATTCTGCACCCTGTCCTATCTTTCCTTCGCTCCGGAGGGGGTGGAACGCGCCTTGATCACAGGCGGACTGGCACCACTCGCCGGACCGCCGGAGCGTGTCTACCGATCAACTTTCAAGCGCGTAGCGAAGCGCAACGCCGAGTACTTCTCCTGGTATCCCGAGGACCGGGCACTGGCCACACGCCTCATGCGCCACCTCGACGCGGTCGAGGAGTTCCTGCCTAGCGGCGAACGGCTTACTGCGCACCGATTCCAGATGGTCGGGTCCTTCCTCGGCGGAAACGCGCGGGTGGATGCACTTCACTACCTGCTGGAGGACGCCTTCGTCCCGGCCCCCGGCGGGGAACGTCTCTCGTCCAGTTTCCTGGATCAGGTGCAGTCCGTCGTGAGCCGTCGATCGAACCCGCTGTACGCGCTCCTTCACGAGTCCATCTACTGCCAGGGCGAAGCCTCGAGGTGGGCGGCATGGCGGGTGTTGAAAGAGTTCCCCGACTTCGCGCCCGATGCAACGGATCCGCTGCTCACCGGTGAAATGATCTATCCCTGGTACTTCGATGAGGACCCCGCACTGATTCCGCTCAAGGAAACGGCTGAACTCATCGCAGCGGCAGACGACTGGGGGCTGCTGTACGATCCGGCCCGGCTTGCGCGCAACGATGTGCCCGTCGCAGCTGCCGTTTACAGCGATGACATCTACGTGGACCGGGACCTGTCCCTTGAGACGGCAGCGGCGGTCCGTGGCCTCCAGGTGTGGGAAACCTCGGACTTTCATCATGACGGAATCAACGACGACGGCGACGCCATTTTCTCGCGTCTGCTCGCCATGACCCGCCGCGGCTAGGGAACCTCGGCAACGTAGAAGGCGCCGACCCTGCACTGCAGGATCGGCGCCTTATGTATCAGCTCTCAGGCGTGGTTCAGTGTTCCGGACCGCCCGTGCGGGCCTTTTCGGCGTCCGCAGCGAGTTCGGCATCGAGCTTGGCGCGCTTCCCGGCAGGGCTCAGCAGGCTCGCTACGACAGCTATCACGATGGTGGCGACGATGAAGCCCAGCGAAGCGAACGTCGGGATTACCGGGGCCCATTCAATATGCTGGCCGCCGTTGATGAACGGCAGTTCGTTCTCGTGCATGGCGTGCAGGATCAGTTTCACACCGATGAAGGCGAGGATGATCGAGAGCGCGTGCTTGAGGAACACCAGTCGGGTCATGAGACCGCCCAGGAGGAAGTACAGCTGGCGCAGGCCCATCAGCGCGAACAGGTTCGCGGTGAACACGATGAACGCACTTTCGGTCAGGCCGAAGATCGCGGGAATGGAGTCCACAGCGAACAGCAGGTCGGTGAGGCCGATCGTGACGAAGACGATGAGCATCGGTGTGAAGACCTTCTTGCCGTTGACCACGGTGCGGACCTTGCCGCCGTCGTACTTGTCGGTCATAGGCAGCACAGTGCGCAGCTTGGCAATGAGCTTGTTTTCCTTCTCCTCTTCCTCTTCACCGGAGTCTTTCGCCTGGTGGTAAGCGGTCCACAGGAGGAATGCGCCGAAGATGTAGAAGATCCAGGAGAAGTTGCTGATCAGCGCCGCACCCAAAAGGATGAAGATTCCGCGCAGTATCAGGGCGATGATAATGCCCACCATCAGCACTTCCTGCTGGTACTTCCGCGGCACGGAGAACCTGGCCATGATGATGATGAACACGAACAGGTTATCGATGCTCAGGCTGTACTCCGTCACCCAGCCGGCGACGAACTGCCCGCCGAATTCGGGGCCTGTTATAGCGAACATGAGTACGGCAAAGATCAGAGCGAGTCCCACGTAGAAGGAGACCCATAAGCCGGCTTCCTTCATCGAAGGCTCGTGGGGCCGCTTCACGACAAGCAGGAGGTCGAACAGGAGGATAATTCCCAGAACGACAAATGTGCCTATTTCAAAGGCAAGGGGCAGTTCAAGCACTAGGGACCCTTTCGAAGGTACAACGGGATTCGCAAGTCTCTCCGTCGCATTCGTTGTGCGACCGCTACGCCCGGCAGACCGTCGTCGGCCTGCGTGTTGACGTTCGTAGCGCGAAAGGATACTCCCCTACGTTCGTCCCATGGTACCCGCGGCCGGTCGGGATCGGGAAACAAGACGCAAGTCAAGTACGGAGCTGCGCCAACCCGGCGACATGTTGCACGATGTCGGGCTCGGTCCAGTAGTCGCTGTGACCTCGGACCAGGCCGTCGGGCCGCGGATCTGGAAGTTCGCTGTTTGCGATCCCCGGGATGGGGAACCCGATGGGATCTGTTGCCCGCCAGTAATTGCGCCAGCTTCGGGATCCGGCAACGGCGTCGGCCAGCAGTTCCGGCGTGAAGGTGGCCGGAAAAAACCGCGCATACACGGAGTGGACGGGTGACCCGGCCGTCACGAGGTGCGGCCGCACGCCATCGACGGAGGTGCGAGCGACAAGCCAGGCACAGAGTACCGAGCCCTGGCTGTGGGCGACGAGGACAACCTGGCCCCGGGCATGCCGGTCCACCAGGTTCGAGATACCGTCAACAGCAGCGTCCCGGTACGATGAGCCGGCCAGCGGATGGTCCAGGACGGGCCAGAAGCCGGCGACGTCGGCTGTCTTCCCGAGCACCTCCCGCAAGGGACGAAGCTGCCCGAGAAGGAGCACGAGCACCACCACCGCCCCCGCAGCCTGGAGCACCAGGATCGCCAGTGCCAGCCAAGGACCACCGAGCCTGCCCTCGCCGAGGACGATTACCGCCGTCATCGCCGCCAGCGCGAGTACGAGGGCGAGCGGCAGAATGCGTGGCACCAACTGCGGCGCTTGGGCGCACACAGCGTGCCACCAGCGCCCGCGTTCGGCCTTACCATGCCCGAGAGGCGGCAAGCCCGGTCCGGCGCCCGAAGCCAGCACGACAGCGATGGCGACCAGCGCTGCTGCTGCGGCGATCAGCGCGAGGAACGGGAAGAGGTCAAGCCGGCTGTCGCCGGGATCGTCGGGATTGTCATAGGGAAGGAGAATGCCGGAGAGCGGCTGCGGAACCCGCACCCACCCGAAAAGCCCGGTGACGTAGCCGAGCAGGTTGTCCAAAACCATACGGACCAGCGCGGTGACGGAGTGCATCAGGGGTACTGCAACAGCCAGCAGGACACCAGCAGCAGCGAGCGGCCCCCGCACCTTCTCGCGCGCACCTGAGCTTCCCCTGCCCAGCGCGGAAAGTACGAACGCCGCCGCGAAGCCCGCGACCGTACTTGCGGCGATCCAGAGCGCCATGGCGTCCAGGCGCGGCGGACCGGTGGGAAGCGCGGCTGAGGGCCAGCCTGCGTGAATGAGTTGCGCCGGCGGGGCAAGGCTGAGCGCGATACCGCCCACAACGACAAAGGCGGCGTGCATGACGGGCACGGCACTCCCGCGGTTGTGCCCGGACTGTACCCGGACGACGGTCCGGTAGCGGAAGGCCAGCCATGCAACCAGTAGGGCCGCTGCAATCAGCGGCACGATGCGCAGAACGGAAGACGGAAGGCTCAGATACCTCAGGACCGTTTCACCCAGCACGATCAGCCAGGCAAGCTGCGACAGCGTCAGCACGACGCCGATGACGCCAACCATGGCTCGCAGGGTTGCCACTGCCGGAGCTCCTGCTCCCACGGGTTCCATGCGCCCCGCCACGTTTGCAAGGGTGAACGGGAATGCCAGATACCAGAGGAAGCCGGTCTTCTGCCGCCGTGACCGCGACCAGTTCACAATGCGCAGCCGGTGTTCCGGCAGCGGCGGAGGGGCGGCGACCTGAACCCAGGCATTGAGTCGTTTCTCAACCGGCAACCCAAGACTGGTGTAGTACTCGTGGTCTCCAATCCCATGGACCCGGATCTCGGTGAAGGACCCGCTGCCTGCCGCAACCTCGTCGGCCATTGGTCAGGCGTGCCCGGCGGACTGCATCTGCCTCAGTTCCTTCTTCAGATCGCTGACCTCGTCGCGGAGCCGGGCCGCCAGTTCGAACTGGAGCTCCTCGGCTGCGGCGTGCATCTGGTCAGTCAACTGGCTGATCAGATCGGTGAGGTTTTCTGCCGGCACCGCGGCGAGGCCATCGTGCCGGACGGTTGGGACCTTGCCCTTACCTTTGCCCTTGGACGACTTGGCCGTTTTCTCGAGCAGAGCCCGGGTATCCGCGTCCTCCTTTGCCAGGGAGTCCGTGATGTCCGCAATGCGCTTCCGCAGGGGTTGGGGATCCACGCCGTTCTTTTTGTTGAAGGCGATCTGGATGTCGCGTCGCCGGGTGGTCTCCTCGATCGCATTCGCCATGGAATCCGTGATCCGGTCGGCGTACATGTGCACCTGACCGGAAACGTTCCTGGCGGCGCGGCCGATGGTCTGGATCAGTGAGGTGGAACTGCGCAGGAAACCCTCCTTGTCCGCGTCCAGGATGCTGACCAGAGACACTTCCGGCAGATCCAGGCCCTCCCTCAGAAGGTTGATGCCCACCAGCACGTCGAACGTGCCCATCCGGAGCTCACGCAGCAACTCCACCCGGCGAAGGGTGTCCACGTCTGAGTGCAGATACTCGACCTTCACCCCGTGTTCCAGAAGGTAGCCGGTAAGGTCTTCGGCCATGCGCTTGGTCAGGGTGGTGACCAGGACCCGCTCATCGCGCTCCACCCGCACCTGAATCTCCCCGAGAAGGTCGTCGATCTGGCCCTTGCTCGGCTTGACGACGATCTCCGGGTCCACCAGCCCGGTGGGTCGGATGATCTGCTGGACATAACCGTCTGACTTGCTCAGCTCGTACTTTCCGGGGGTAGCCGAGAGGTAGACGGTCTGGCCGATGCGCTCGAGGAACTCATCCCACTTCAGCGGCCTGTTGTCCATGGCGGACGGGAGGCGGAAGCCGTGGTCAACCAGGGTGCGCTTGCGGGACATGTCGCCCTCGTACATAGCGCCAATCTGCGGAATGGTCACGTGGGATTCATCCACGACAAGCAGGAAGTCGTCAGGGAAGTAATCGATGAGGCAATGCGGCGCGCTGCCTTTGGTTCGTCCGTCGATATGGCGGGAGTAGTTCTCGATGCCGTTGCAGAAACCCATCTGCTGCATCATCTCGAGGTCATAAGTGGTGCGCATGCGCAGCCGCTGTGCTTCGACCAGCTTGTTCTGTGACTCAAGTTCCTCGAGACGCTCCCGCAATTCGTCTTCAATGCGTGTGATCGCCCGGGCCATCCGCTCCGGTCCGGCCACATAGTGCGAGGCCGGGAAGACGTACATCTCCGTCTCCTCCCGCACCACTTCACCCGTGAGCGGGTGAAGCGTGTAGATGCGCTCAACCTCATCGCCGAAAAACTCTATGCGCAGCGCAAGCTCTTCATACATCGGAATGATCTCAACGGTGTCCCCGCGTACTCGGAATGTGCCGCGATGAAAATCCATGTCATTGCGGACATACTGCATCGCCACGAACTGACGCAGCAGGGCATCCCGGTTCATCTCCTGCCCCTGCCGCAGGGTGACCATCGCGGAGACGTACTCCTCGGGTGTACCGAGACCATAGATGCACGAGACAGTGGCGACCACCACGACATCGCGCCGGGTCAGCAGCGCGTTCGTAGCGGAGTGGCGCAGCCGCTCAACCTCCTCATTGATGGAGGAGTCCTTTTCGATGAAGGTGTCGGTCTGCGGGACGTATGCCTCGGGTTGGTAGTAGTCGTAGTAGGAGACGAAGTACTCGACCGCGTTGTTCGGCAGGAGCTCGCGGAATTCGTTGGCAAGCTGGGCCGCGAGGGTCTTGTTCTGGACCATGACCAGCGTTGGCCGCTGTACCTGCTCGATGAGCCATGCAGTCGTGGCGCTTTTGCCGGTACCGGTGGCGCCAAGGAGCACCACGTCCTTCTCACCGGCGTTGATTCGCTCCGCAAGTTCCTTGATGGCGGTCGGCTGGTCACCGGCAGGCTGGTACTCGCTGATCACCTCAAAAGGCGCAACAACACGGTTGATTTCCTGCGCAAGACTCATGGTTCTACGTTACCGCCCGCCGCGGACAACCACAGTCCGTGATAGGTGTTCTTTGCTGGAGGCTGAACCCCGGCTCAGCCCGCGACGGGCGGGCTCGGTGACCAGCCGACGTCGTACTTCCAGGCGGTCACACGCGGGGCCGCAAAGGTGCTGAACCACTCCTCCTTGCAGGCGGCGTAACCCGAGGTGGAGGCGTCGTTCCGATGGATGCCGGCGCACCGGTCCTTCTCTGCTGCATATGCCGCCGCCATATCAGGATTGGCCCGCAGCCAGTCCCGGAAGGCCAGGGCGTACTGCCACCCCGGGGAACCCTCGACACGGACATGCAGGTTCACCGCCCGCCCCGGATCAGCGTTGCAATGCAGCCGTTTCTGCCACAGCTCCGGGTGCGGAAGGTCTGCGGTGGGCGTATCCCGCCAGACGCCCGGTAGGCGTGGGAACCCTGCCTCTGCGAGAGGGCCGGAGAGGGCGTCGGCGTCCTCAAGGGAGGCGACCGTCAGCTGGAGGTCGATGACGTCCTTCGCCGGCAAACCCGGGACGGCGGTGGATCCGATGTGGTCGACGCGGAGCACTCGCGGATCGCGCCGCTTCAGGCGGCGGCCCAGCAGGGCGGCCTGGCGCTGCCAGTCGTCATCATGCAGGAGTACGGGTCCCCCGCGGCGTTGCGCCCGTTCCTGTTCAGTGAGGTTCCGTGCGAACGGCACAATCCGCTGTTCCCATAATTCCTCTATGGCGCTGATGAGCGCCGCCGGGGACCCGGAGTTGTCCAGTACGACGTCGGCTGCCGCATTTCTCGTGTCCGGTTCGGCCTGCGCCTCCATCCGCTTTCGTGCCTCCTGCTCCGTCATCCCGCGCTGCTCCACCATGCGGCGAAGCCGCATCTCCTGGGGCGCGTCAATCACCAGCACCAGGTGAAAGCTGTCTTCCTGCCCGGTCTCCACGAGGAGCGGGATGTCATGCACCACAACGGCGCCGCTTGACCGTGCGCGCGCGTCGGCCTCTGCCTTCGCTGCCTCCTGACGGACCCGCGGATGGATGATTGCGTTCAGCGTTGCGCGTCCGGCAGGGTCCGCGAAGATGACGGCCCCGAGCGCAGGCCGGTCCAGTGAGCCGTCCTGCCGGAGCACGCCTTGCCCAAACGCTGCAACGACCTCCCGCAGACCCTCGGTGCCGGGCTCCACTACAGCGCGGGCAAGCTGGTCGGCGTCGATGAGTACCGCTCCCAGCTCACGAAGTGTTAACGCCGCCAGCGACTTTCCCGCAGCAATCCCGCCCGTCAATCCAACCCTCAACATGACTGCAAGGCTACCTGCGGACGTCGCTCCCTGCCCTCTCCGGGTTGCCTACACTGGAGGAGTGACAGGGACGGCGGGAACGGTGGCGCGATACACGACTATCGCTGGTTCTCATCGACACGAACTGGAGGTCCGCCGGTCCCGCTTCATCACCGTGCTGCAGCGGGTGGAGTCCGAGGACGAGGTCCGTGACCTCCTTACCCGGGTGCGCCGGGAGTTCCACGATGCGAGGCACCATTGCAGCGCCGTCGTTCTTGGACCCAGCCGCGAGATCCAGCGCGCCAACGACGACGGCGAGCCCTCCGGTACCGCCGGCCAACCGATGCTCGACGCGATCATCAGACGGGCCACTTCCCCTGATCGAGCGGATCTGAGCGATCTTGCTGCGATCGTCGTGCGCTACTTCGGCGGGATCCTGCTGGGCGCCGGCGGATTGGTGCGTGCGTACTCGGACTCGGTGTCCCAGGCGCTCGATGCCGCGCCGATGATCACCCGGGAGCGACGGCAGCTGCTCGAGATCGCGGCGCCTTCCGCCACCGCCGGGCGGGTCGAGAATGAGCTGCGAGCCGTCGGCACTCCAGTGCTGGCGGTGCACTACGAAGGGGAGCTGGCTCGCCTCACCGTCGCGGTTGATGACGACGCCGCCGCAATGGGCTCCTTCTCAAGTCGCCTTGCAGCGATCACAGCCGGTGAATTGACCGCAGTGCCAGTGAGCCGCGAATGGGTGGACCGTGGCTGACTTCCCTTTCAACGCTCTCAGGCGCTGGCCTGACGTGGAAGCCGAGAACCTGCACGCGGTCGATGCCACGGACAGGCTGCTCCTCGATACAGCAGGTGAAGCCCTGCGGGGCTGTGCTGCGGGTGAAGTCGCCGTCGTCGGTGACACACACGGCGCCCTGACTCTCGGCACGCTGCATGCCGGCGCTGAGCACGTGCGCGTCCATCAGGACTCAGTCACCGGCGAGCGTGCGCTCGCGGCAAATGCACGCAGCTTTCCGCTCAGCGGTCTGTACACCTCAACGGTCCTGGGCAAGGACCTCTTCGACGGCGTCCGCCTGGTGCTGCTGCAACTCCCCCGCTCCCTTGACGCGTTGGAGGAGATCGCGTGGCATATCGCAACCGCCGCACATCCCGACGTCACCGTCTTCGCGGGAGGGAGAGTCAAACACATGACTCCGGCCATGACCACGGTCCTGGCCAAGTACTTCCGCACCGTCGAGGCCGGGCTGGCGCGGCAGAAGTCCCGGATCCTTACTGCGTCGTGCCCGCTCCCGACGGGCCCATGCCCATTTCCTTCCGAAGCAGAGTACGACGTCGGACTCCCCCGCCCGCTGCGGCTACGCGCCTTCGGGGCAACGTTCGGGGGCGCGAAGCTCGACCCCGGCACCCGCTTCCTGCTCCCCCACCTCCAAGGAACACGACCATCCAGCCACGCCGTGGACCTTGGCTGCGGCAACGGGACAATCGCCGCTTACCTTGCCCTGACCCACCCGGGACTCTCCGTCATCGCGACCGATACCTCGGCGGCGGCGGTGGCCGCCACCCGGGCTACGGTCGACGCGAACGGTGTAGGCGACAGGGTAACCGTTGTGCGCGACGACGCCCTGTCAGGGCGGCCCGATTCCGGTGACCATCTGATCGTCCTGAACCCGCCGTTCCATTCCGGTCATACCGTCCATGCGGGAATAGCACTGAAGCTGTTTGCCGAATCGGGGCGTTCGCTGGCGCCCGGCGGCGAACTGTGGACCGTGTGGAACAGCCATCTGCAGTACCGCGGTGCGCTGGAGCGGCTTGTGGGACCCACCCGCCAGGTAGCGCGCGACCGCAAGTTCACGGTCACGGTGTCCACTCGCAGCTGAAGATCTACGCCCTGCGTTTTGCCGGGCAGTGCTTAACGCAGGAAACCCCCGCCCAATGGCGGGGGTTTCCTGAGGAGATCGGACCTAGTTGCCGGTCAGCTTCTCACGCAGTGCGGCGAGAGCCTCATCCGACGCGAGGGTACCGGACCCTGCGGGTGACTCTGCAGCCGGCTCCGAGGAGTAGCTGGTTGCACCGGAGTCCGCCGGCTCGTTGGCTGCGGCGGCGTCGTCGGACGCGTGCTGCACAACCTGCTTCTTGTGAGCTTCCCAGCGGGACTGGGCCTCGGCGTACTGGGCTTCCCACGCTGCGCGCTGGGTCTCGTAGCCTTCAAGCCACTCGTTGGACTCGGGATCGAAGCCCTCGGGGTACTTGTAGTTGCCCTCTTCGTCGTACTCAGCGGCCATGCCGTAGAGAGCCGGATCGAACTCGGTGCTGTCTGCGTCGACGCCCTCGTTGGCCTGCTTGAGGGACAGCGAGATGCGGCGGCGCTCAAGGTCGATGTCGATGACCTTGACGAAGAGCTCGTCACCAACGGAGACAACCTGCTCGGCCAGTTCAACGTGGCGCACAGCAAGTTCAGAGATGTGGACGAGGCCTTCGATGCCGTCTTCGACGCGAACGAACGCACCGAACGGAACCAGCTTGGTGACCTTACCGGGGACAACCTGGCCCAGCGCGTGAGTGCGGGCGAAGGTCTGCCACGGATCTTCCTGGGTGGCCTTGAGCGACAGGGAAACGCGCTCGCGGTCCAGATCCACCTCGAGAACCTCGACGGTGACTTCCTGGCCGACCTCGACAACCTCGGACGGGTGGTCGATGTGCTTCCAGGACAGTTCCGAAACGTGAACCAGTCCGTCTACGCCGCCAAGATCGACGAATGCACCGAAGTTGACGATGGAGGACACAACGCCCGGACGGACCTGGCCCTTTTCCAGCTTGTTGAGGAAAGTGGAGCGAACCTCGGACTGGGTCTGCTCGAGCCATGCACGGCGGGACAGCACAACGTTGTTGCGGTTCTTGTCCAGCTCGATGATCTTGGCTTCAATCTGCTGACCGATGTACGGAGCAAGGTCGCGGACACGGCGCATCTCAACGAGGGAAGCGGGAAGGAAGCCGCGCAGGCCGATGTCGAGGATGAGACCACCCTTGACAACCTCGATGACCGTACCGGTGACAACACCGTCTTCTTCCTTGACCTTCTCGATGTCGCCCCAGGCGCGCTCGTACTGAGCACGCTTCTTGGAGAGGATCAGGCGGCCTTCTTTGTCTTCCTTCGTGAGGACAAGCGCTTCAACCTCGTCACCAACGGAGACCACGTCCCCCGGATCGACATCGTGCTTGATGGAAAGCTCGCGGGAAGGGATGACACCTTCGGTCTTGTAACCGATGTCGAGCAGAACTTCATCGCGGTCAACTTTGACTACCGTTCCTTCGACGAGGTCTCCGTCGTTGAAGTACTTGATGGTGGCGTCAATAGCTGCGAGGAAGTCCTCAGCGGTGCCGATGTCGTTGATAGCGACCTGCGGGGCACCTGGCTTCTCGGTGGTGGTGATGGTCATGTAGTTGGGGCTCCGTTGTGGATTATGAATTTGATCCGGACTTCTTGGACCCGCGCGGGTACATGTTGATGTACCCACCATGAGGAACCTGCCCGGATGCGGACAAATGGAAATATGGAGAACACTGTGCCAACACAACGCAGAGGCTGTGCAGGACACATTGCAGGGCCCACTGTGCGCGGGACATGCCCACCCAGTCTAGCGTTCTGCTGCAACGCCGGTCAAAGCGTGCTGGCTGCTTCCCGTGCGGTCATGGTGAGCGGGCCGGAGCGGACCGTCAGAAATGCGTGATGCAGTAGGGTGCCCGGGCCACCGAGAACAACGTTGCGGCACTCTCAACACCTTCAGGGGAACCTCCGGTCAGACCGCCTGCACTGGCAAGAATCCGCGCGTCCACTCCCCCAAGGTACAACGACCCTAAAGCAGCTACATCGAGCGTGATGTCCGTCCCGGACCCGTCGCCCAGTCTACGGACGGTGCCCGCACCGTTCGCCACACTCAGTTCGAAAGCGCCCTCGGCATGACCGAGCGCATCCGTGATTGACAGGGACAGGACACCGTCGTGCTCATAGTTGCGCTGGGACAGCGCGGCCACCGGATCGAGGATCCGCAGCCAAAGCACGTCTTCATCGGATTTCAGTTCACGGCATCTCCGGTCAGCCAGAGCCCACGGCAGCGGATCCTGGACAGGCGCCGACCCGAAGGTGACCCGGTCGATCAGGTCCAGCGAGCCGAGATAACGCCACAGCTCGAGGTAGGCGGCATCCGATACCGCCACCAGATCCTTCACCCGCATGGTGTACGGCGTCTTCTCCCAACCCGCGAACGAGTAGGAGACGAAGCCGTCCGGGCGGCCGTCGTCGTCATAATGGACGGCGGTGCGCAGCGCCTTGTCGGGTTGGGGACGATCCTCACCCCACAGACCCGCTGACCGGCGGGAGTACGCGAACTGGCGGCCGATCGAACCCAGCGAGTGTGAGTGAAAACCAGCGAAAACTTCCTGGGTGAGGTCGACGGCAGCTTCCGGCGAAACCACCTCCATCCGCCCGTACGGTACGGAAGTGATGGCGAAGCGCTCCCGAACGTCGACCTCGATCGAGGTGGTGTGCGTTGCCGTACCGAACCCGAAGCGACCGTAGATGGTGGCTTCCGACGCAGTCAGGGCCGCGACGGCAAAACCCCGTTCGGCCGCGCCCTGAAGGTCGGCAGTGATCATTTGGCGCAGCAGTCCCCGACGCCGGTGTGTCGGGCGAACCGTGACCGCGGTGACCAGATGGGCGTCCAGCAACCTGCCCCCACCGACGTTCAGCGAATTCACCATAGTGCCGTAAGTGGCTACGGGAATGCGCGGATTCCACGCATGGGGACCCGGATTGTCGTCATAGGCGCCCCACAGGATGCGCCGGTCCGCCGCATACGCCTCAGCCAGTTTCGGCAGGTCCTCGACCTCCAGCCGGCCCTCGTGGAATCCGAAGCTGACGCCCTCGAACCAGGCGGCCAACGGGCCCTCTGCTGAGGTATCGGCATCCCCGTCTACGGAGAAGGTCTCGATCCGAAGCGTGGATGCGGCGGTGTTGATCCCTGTTTGCGTGCTCACGGTTCCCCAGCCTAATCCTCCGACAGCCGACGGGCTATGCCGCGGCACCTGTTCCTAGTGCGCCGCTTCGTGCCAGCTGGTGCCGGTACCGACCGAGACGTCGAGCGGCACCGTCAGTTCGGCCGCACCCGCCATCTCCGCGCGCACCAGCTGCTCCACTTCGTCACGTTCCCCCGGCGCGATTTCGAGTACCAGTTCGTCGTGGACCTGCAAAAGCATCCTCGACGTGAGCCCGCGGCGTCGCAGCTCGTCATCGACACCGAGCATTGCCTTTTTGATGATGTCTGCCGCCGAACCCTGAATCGGTGCGTTGAGCGCCGCCCGCTCAGCCATCTCCCGCAGCTGGCGGTTGTCACTCGACAGGTCCGGCAGGTACCGCCGCCTTCCCTCGATGGTTGAGGTGAAACCGTCCTTGCGTGCCTGCTCCACGATTCCGCGGAGGTAGTCACGGACGGCGCCGAACCGGTCGAAGTAGTCACCCATCAGGGTCCGGGCCTCATCCACCGAGATGGCAAGCTGCTTCGACAGCCCGAACGAGCTCAGCCCGTACACCAACCCGTAGGACATGGCCTTGACCTTTGAGCGCATCGCACTGGTCACTTCCTCCGGGGCCACGTGGAAGATGGAGGAGCCCACGAAGCGGTGCAGATCCTCGCCCTCGTTGAACGCCTGGATCAAACCCTCATCGCCCGAGAGGTGCGCCATGATGCGCATTTCGATCTGCGAATAGTCCGCCGTCATCAGGCAGTCATAGCCGGGACCTACTACGAACGCTTCCCGGATCCGGCGGCCCTCATCCGAGCGGATCGGAATGTTCTGCAGGTTCGGGTTCATGGAGGACAGCCGGCCAGTCGCTGCAATGGTCTGTACGTAGGTCGTGTGAATTCGACCGTCTTCTGCGACCGACTTCCGGAGGCCCTCCACCGTCTGCCGAAGCTTGGAGGCATCCCGGTGTGCCAGCAGCTGCTCAAGGAACGGGTGTCCCGTCTTGACGATCAGGTCCGTGAGCGCATCTGCGTCGGTGGAGTACCCGGTCTTGATCTTCTTGGTTTTCGGCAGGGCCAGCTCGTCGAAAAGAACGGTCTGAAGCTGCTTGGGCGAGCCCAGGTTGATCTCCTTGCCGATGATCCTGAACGCTTCGGCGCTGGTGTTCGCCATGGTCGCGGAGAAGTCGTCGTACAGGCGGTCGAGACCGTCGACAGCCACGCTGATTCCCGTCAGCTCCATCCGCGCCAGCACCTCGGACAGCGGCAGTTCCAGACCCGCGAGCAGCTGATTGGCGCCGCGCTCTACGAGCTGGCCCGTGAAGTGCTGGCTGAGTTCCAATGCTGCGAAGGCCGCCGCTACCGCTGGGGTTGCGACATCCTCCTCCTCGAGTGCCAGCGCCTGCTGGCCGCCCGTCGCAGCGTTCGACGTCGGCAGGGTGAGCTTCAGGTGCACCTGGCTGAGGTCAGCAAGCTCATAGCTGCGCCGGTCGGGCTGAATGAGGTAGCCCGAGATGGCGGTGTCGTCCACCTCGCCCGCAAGGGTGAAACCGCGGGCATGGAGCAGCTTGTAGGCCGCTTTGAAGTCGTGCACCACCTTGGGCGCGTCCAAGTCCTGGAGCCACTCCCCGACGACGCTCTCGGCGTCCTGATCCAACTCTTCGAACGGGATATAGGCAGCGACCGCGGCGGTCACCAGCGCAACGCCGACGGCTTCCTCTCCTCCGCTCGTGGAACGTGTGACCACGTGGACAGCCGCGGGAGCCTGATTGGTTCCATTGATCCAGGCGGTCAGGGAGTTCGCTTCGGTGAGGATTTCATGCTGCGGCGGGGACATTTCATCCCTGGCTGTATCCGCTTCCTCCTCGCCGAACAGATCAAACAGGCGCTTCCGAAGCACATTGAACTGCAGGGCGTCGAAAAGGTCCTCAACGGCGTCCCGGTCCGGACGTTGCGCTGCCATCGCCTGCAGATCCACCGGCAGATCGAGGTCCGTGAGCAGGCGGTTGAGGCGCCGGTTCCGCTTGACGTTCTCGATGTTCTCCCGGAGTGCGATTCCCACCTTGCCGCCGATCGCGTCCAGGTTCTCGAGGATGCCTTCGAGGCCGCCATACTTCAGGATCCACTTGGCCGCGGTCTTCGGCCCGACGCCCGGCACACCCGGAAGATTGTCCGCGGTCTCGCCCACCAGCGCCGCCAGGTCCGAGTAGAGGTGCGGCGGAACGAAGTACTTCTCCTCAACGGCCTTGGCGTCCATCTGCGGGATATTCGTGACTCCCTGTTTGGGATACAGGACCGTCACGCGATCATTGACGAGCTGGAAGACATCCCGGTCTCCGCTGACTACCTGTACGTCCCAACCCCTGGCAGCGGCGTCGACGGCAAGGGTAGCGAGGACATCGTCGGCCTCGTAGCCCTCCATCGACAAAGTAGGAATGCGCATGGCCTCCAGCACCTTGATGATCAGGTCGATCTGGCCGTGGAATTCCTCCGGGGTGCGGGACCGTCCGCCCTTGTACTCGGTGTATTCGGTGTCTCTGAAGGTCGGTGTGTCGAGGTCGAAGGCGACTGCGACGTGCGTTGGCTCCTGGTCGCGCAGCAGGTTGATGAGCATGGCGGTGAACCCATACACCGCATTGGTGTGCTGGCCCGTGTCAGTAGAAAAATTTTCGGCCGGCAACGCGTAGAACGCGCGGAACGCCATCGAGTGACCATCGACGACCAACAACCGCGACCGCTTCCCCGTGGGTGCCGGTGCAGGCACCGCATGCGCGGCGGCATCGGTCTGGACACTGGTTTGCACGTCGATCTGCACGTCGGAATCTACGGTTTGGTTTGTTTGGCTCACAGGTGCCAGCCTAGTTCCCATGGATGACAAATTCACTCCGGGCCCAGGTTCCGACGGCGACCACCCCTACCTTGCCGAACTGACCGCTGCGGGTGTTCCCGAGCACATGCACGATTGGCTTCGCGGCCACGGCATCGGGCGGCTCGCTGCCAAGATGGGGATCGTTTTTCAGGAGATGGGCGCGGAGCGCATGGTGGCCACCATGCCGGTCGAGGGGAACCAGCAGGTTGCCGGGATCCTGCACGGAGGGGCCCATCTGGTCCTTGCTGAAACATTGGGATCATTCGCGGCGGGCATCCATGCAGGCCCGGGCCGCCAGGCTGTCGGTATTGAAATCGGGGCCACCCATCACCGGTCCGCCTCGAGCGGCCTGGTCACAGGAACTGCCGTTGCCATCCACCTCGGCCGTACGCTGGCCACACACGAGGTGATCATGACCGACGAAGACGGCAGACGGCTCTCCTCAGCCCGCATCACCAACCTCATCCGGGACGTACGCTGACCCGGTTCTGAGGCCAGGAACCGGATCAGGCCTGGGCGGCCGACGCCGCTGTCCCGACGCCGAGCACGCCGAGTATCCCGCCGGATGAAATCTCCAGATTGCGGGTCACCCGCGGACGGTTCAGCCACTCGTTCGCCTTGGCGGCCAGCAGGCATAAGCCCACAAGGTACATCAGCACAATGAAGCCGAGAGTTGCCCCCAGCAGCATCGTGACAGCAAAAACGGAACCGTCCTTGGGAAGGAACTGCGGGACCACGGCAAGGAAAAACAGGCCCACCTTCGGGTTGAGCATGGTGGATGTGAGTCCGGCTGCACACGAACTCAACGCACGCGCTTCCACCATGACGACGCCGTCGGGCACGGGGGCCGATGATTTCTTCCTATCCCCCCGAATAGCTTTGATCCCCAAATAGACCAGATAGATACCACCAAGGACCTTGAGCCCGCGGTAAGCGACGGCCGACTGTTCGATGAGGGCGGCGAGGCCGACAGCAACGAGCACAGCCCAGACCAGGTACCCGGCAGCGGAGCCGAACGAAGCCGCAATACCGGATGGAAGCTTCCGCAGGCTGAACCGGAGGATCAGGAAGCTGTCGGGACCGGGAGTTACGGCGAGAACCACGCACATGCCGCAGAAGGCCAGGTAGGAAGACATTGCCATGTCCCTATTAGAAGCCAGTCCGGAAGGATTCTCAGAAACAAGTCAGTCAATATGACTGGACGACTGACCGTAAAAGTCAGTGCATGCTGGTGCCCGAAGTGGGACTCGAACCCACACACCTTTCGATACTGCATTTTGAGTGCAGCGCGTCTGCCAATTCCGCCATTCGGGCTGATCAGTGCACCGACGTGAGTTCCGTGACTCGGGGACCCCCGGGTGCGCGAATCTACTCTACATGCCGATAGGCTGTTCCAGTGAACCCGTGCAGCGCGCCTTCAGGGCTGCTCCTGCGCCGGGGCACGCAGAACCAATAAACGCATACCAAGGAGCCTCAGTGTCCCAGAACCGCGACTCAGCGAACACGAGCCCGGCACGGCGCGTCATCGTCGCTGAGGATGAAACCCTCATTCGTCTCGACATTGTGGAGATCCTGCGTGGCGAGGGTTACGACGTGGTCGCCGAAGCCGACAACGGTGAGAAAGCAGTTGAGCTGGCGCATGAGCACAAGCCCGATCTTGTCCTCATGGATGTAAAAATGCCGGTCATGGACGGAATCACCGCTGCGGAGCAGATTGTGAAGGCGCGCATCGCCCCTGTCGTCCTGCTGACCGCCTTCAGCCAGAAGGAACTCGTGGAGCGTGCGCGCGACGCCGGAGCCATGGCCTACGTGGTGAAGCCCTTCACTCCAGCCGATCTGGTGCCGGCGATCGAGATCGCTCTCTCCCGCCATGAAGAGATCAAGGCGCTTGAGAATGAGGTTTCCGACCTCCAGGAGCAGTTCGCTACCCGGAAGCTCGTAGAGCGCGCGAAGAGCCTGCTCACCACGAAGATGGGGCTGACGGAGCCCGAAGCCTTCCGCTGGATCCAGAAAACGTCCATGGACCGCCGCCTCAGCATGCGCGAAGTTGCCGAGACGATCATCAATCAGGTCAATTAGCGGGCGCTTCCACACGGAGAACCACACACCAAACAGCTCGCACATACAGAAGGACCCCGCCGAGGCGGGGTCCTTCTGTATGTGCGTCGCGTGCGGGCTACTTGTGTTTGTTCTTGACCGGCCAGGGACCGACCTTCTCCTTGCTCGGTGTGTAGCCTTCGGGCAACTGGCCCGCGTCGGCGATATCCCCGACCTTGTGCACCTTGATGGAGTTCGTCGAACCGGACTGCCCTGGAGGGGAACCGGCCGCGATGACCACGAGGTCGTTGAGGTCAACAAGCTTCTGCTCGAACAGTACGCGGTCAACCTGCGCAGTCATCTGGTCCGTGTGTTCGGCGTACTCGACGAGCATCGGCTGAACACCCCAGATCAGCGACATGGTGTTGAGGGTCGACTGCACCGGAGTGAAGGCGAAGACCGGCTTCGTCGGACGAAGGCGGGAGAGGCGGCGTGCGGAGTCGCCCGACTGGGTGAAGGTACAGATGTACTTCGCATCCAGCTGGTCGGCGATCTCCACGGCTGCACGGGTGATGGCGCCGCCGCGCGTCTTGGGCTTGCTGCCCAGAGGCGGAACCCGATCGAGGCCGTGCTTCTCGGTAGACTCGATGATGTCTGCCATGGTGCGGACCGTATCGATGGGGTACTTGCCCACGCTGGTCTCGCCGGACAGCATGACCGCATCAGCGCCGTCGAGCACTGCGTTGGCACAGTCAGAAGCCTCCGCGCGCGTGGGGCGGGGGTTATCGATCATGGACTCGAGGACCTGGGTGGCCACGATGACCGGCTTGGCCCAGCGGCGGGCGAGCTCGATGGCACGCTTTTGCACGATGGGGACGTCCTGGAGGGGCAGCTCAACGCCGAGGTCGCCTCGAGCAACCATGATTGCGTCGAACGCATCGATGATTTCCTCGATGGCGTCCACAGCCTGCGGCTTCTCGATCTTGGCGATCACCGGGACGCGCCGGCCCTCTTCGTCCATGATCTCGTGTACGCGCTCGACGTCGGCCGCATTGCGCACGAAGGACAGGGCAACCATGTCGACGCCACGCTGGATTGCCCAGCGGAGGTCTTCCTCGTCCTTGTCGCTCAACGCAGGCACGTTCACTGCGACGCCGGGCAGGTTGATGCCCTTGTTGTTCGAAACCGCTCCGCCGACGGTGACCTCAGCGGTGACCTTGACGTCGTCGACGGCGGTAGCGCGCATCGCGACCTTGCCGTCGTCGATCAGGAGGATGTCGCCGACGTTGACGTCGTGAGGCAGCCCTTTATGGGTGGTGGAGCAGATCTCCGCGGTGCCTTCGACGTCCTCCGTGGTGATCGTGAACGTGTCACCGGGAAGCAGCATATGGGGTCCGTCGACGAAGCGCCCGAGACGGATTTTGGGGCCCTGAAGGTCGGCGAAGATGCCCACCGGCCGGCCCAGCTCTTCTGCTGCCTTACGGACAAATTCGTACGTCTGGTTGTGTACGGAATGGTCGCCGTGGCTCATGTTCATACGAGCTACGTCCACCCCGGCTTCAAGAACTGCGAGGGTGTTTTCATAGCTCGCGATTGCCGGGCCGAAAGTGGCCACTATCTTTGCGCGTCTCATAAAACCTTGCCTGTCATGTCGTGTTCGTGGATTGCTCTTTGGCTCCTGCGCACCTGGGAATTACAGGACGTTGAGGGCCCGGTCTGTCGGTGCCACGGGTGCGGGCAACTTGGTCTGACCCATCAGCCACTGGTCAACCGCAGCGGCACACGCACGGCCCTCCGCGATTGCCCACACAATGAGGGATTGCCCGCGTCCTGCGTCGCCGGCTACGAAGATTCCGGGAGTGCTGGTCATGTAATACCCGTCACGCTCAACGTTACCCCGTCCGTCGAAGCCAGCGTCGAGCTGTTCGGCGATTCCCGCAGGTTCCGGGCCGGTGAATCCGAGGGCGAGGAAGACCAGGTCCGCCGGGATATCCCGCTCGGTTCCAGCCTTCGGCACCCGTCTGCCGTTGACGAACTCCGTCTCGGCGACGCGAACCGCAGTCAGTTTTCCGTTGTCACCAACAAACTCGACCGTTGACGCGAGGTAGGTGCGCTCACCGCCCTCTTCATGGGCGCTGGCTACCTCGAACAGCGTTGGGAAGGTAGGCCATGGCTGGTTAGGCATGCGCTCGAGCGGCGGTTGCTGCCCGATGGCGAGCGTGGTGACGGAGGCAGCCTTGTGGCGATGCGCGGTGCCGATGCAGTCCGCACCTGTGTCGCCGCCGCCCAGAATGACCACGTGCTTGCCTTCGGCGTGGATCTGGTCCTCGATTTCCTCGCCCGCCACAACCCGGTTTGCCTGCACCAGGTACTCCATTGCGAAGTGAACGCCGTCGAGCTCGCGTCCGGGAATAGGCAGGTCGCGTGGAACGGTGGCGCCGGTGGCGACCACGACGGCGTCGTAACGGCGCCGCAGCTGGTCCCAGCTGATGTCGCGGCCTACTTCGACGCCGGCCCGGAAACGTGTTCCCTCCGCCTTCATCTGGTCGAGGCGACGGTCAAGCTGGATCTTCTCCATCTTGAAGTCGGGGATTCCGTAGCGCAGGAGCCCGCCGATGCGGTCGTCGCGCTCATATACGGCCACAGTATGGCCCGCGCGGGTCAGCTGTTGGGCAGCAGCCAGACCGGCAGGTCCGGAGCCGACGACGGCGATGGTCTTGCCCGTCAGGCGCTCCGGCGGGTGCGGGTGCACCCAATCGTTGTCGAACGCTTCGTCGATGATCGAAACCTCAACCTGCTTGATCGTGACCGGAGGCTGATTGATTCCGAGAACACAGGACGCCTCGCACGGAGCAGGACACAGCCGGCCGGTGAACTCGGGGAAGTTGTTGGTGGCGTGCAGACGGTCAATCGCCTCGCGACCCTTGTCCCGCCACGTGAGGTCATTCCATTCCGGAATGAGGTTCCCGAGCGGGCACCCCTGGTGACAGAACGGGATGCCGCAATCCATGCAGCGCCCGGCCTGGCTCTTCAGGACGCCCTTTTCCTGGGCCTCGTACACTTCCTTCCAGTCCATGATCCGGACCGGAACGGGCCTGCGCGGCTGCGTCTGCCGCTCGCGCACCTTCATGAATCCGCGTGGGTCAGCCACCGGTAACCTCCAAAATCCTGTTCCAGACCTCTTCACCGTCGGGATCGAGTCCCTCTTCGATGGCGGCGGCCCGGGCATCGAGAACGCGTGCGTAGTCACGCGGCAGCACCTTGGTCAGGCGCGGCACGGTCGTCTCGAACTCATCGAGTAGTTGGGCAGCGAGCGGCGACTCGGTTTCTTCCTGGTGCCGCAGAAGCAGCTGGCGGACGATCTCGATGTCTTCCGCGTCCAGCTCTTCGAGCTGCAGTTCGCCGCTGTTGAGCGCCTGTACGTTCACGCGGGTTTGGTCGAGGTCCAGCACGTAGGCCGTACCTCCGGACATGCCGGCGCCGAAGTTCCGCCCCGTCCGTCCGAGGATGAGCGTCTGGCCACCGGTCATGTACTCGCAGCCGTGGTCACCGATCCCCTCCACGACAGCCGTTGCGCCGGAGTTGCGCACGAGGAACCGCTCCCCCACCTGGCCCCGCAGGAAGATCTCACCGCTGGTTGCCCCGTAGCCGATCACGTTGCCGGCGATGACGTTGCGGTCGGCGGCGAAGACGTTGGCGCGGTCCGGCCGAACGATGATGCGCCCGCCCGACAGTCCCTTGCCGACGTAGTCGTTCGAGTCACCAAGCAACCGCAGGGTGATTCCTGCGGGGAGGAACGCGCCGAGCGACTGGCCGGCGTGACCGGTCAGTGTCACGTCGATGGTGTCCGTTGCCAGCGTGTCGGTGCCGAAGCGGCGTGTGACCTCGTAGCCGAGCATGGTGCCGACTGAGCGGTCGGTGTTCACGACGTCGAGGGTGATCCGGACCGGGGCCCGGTGATCAAGCGCGTCGCTGCTCATCTCGATCAGCTTGTTGTCGAAGTGCTGATCGAGCTCGTGGTTCTGCGGGAACATGTTCCGCAGTGGAGCGTCCTCGCCGAACTCGTTGCCGCGCAGGATCGGTTCGAGGTCGAGCCCGTCCGCCTTCCAGTGCGCAACGGCCCGCTGCACGTCAAGTACCTCGCTGTGGCCGATCGCCTCGTCCAGCGAGCGGAAACCAAGTTCGGCCAGCAGCTCGCGGACCTCTTCTGCGATGAACTCGAAGAAGTTGACCACGAACTCGGGCTTGCCGGTGAAGCGGCTGCGCAGCTCGGGGTTCTGCGTGGCAACGCCTACCGGACAGGTGTCGAGGTGGCACACACGCATCATGATGCAGCCCGAGACCACCAGCGGCGCTGTGGCGAAACCGAATTCTTCGCCGCCCAGCAGCGCGGCGATCAGTACGTCACGTCCGGTCTTGAGCTGCCCGTCCACCTGAACCACCACCCGGTCCCGGAGTCCGTTGAGCATCAGGGTCTGCTGCGTTTCGGCAACTCCAAGCTCCCATGGGACGCCCGCGTGCTTGAGCGAATTCAGCGGGCTGGCGCCGGTACCGCCGTCGTGACCTGAAATCAGTACGACGTCGGCCTTCGCCTTTGTGACACCGGCAGCCACCGTGCCGATCCCCACTTCCGACACGAGCTTCACGTGGACACGTGCCGATGTGTTGGCCCGCTTCAGGTCGTAGATGAGCTGAGCGAGGTCTTCGATCGAGTAGATGTCGTGGTGCGGCGGAGGCGAGATCAGCGCCACGCCGGGCGTCGAGTGCCGGGTACGAGCCACCCACGGGTAGACCTTCTGGCTCATGAGCTGGCCGCCCTCACCGGGCTTGGCTCCCTGCGCCATCTTGATCTGGATGTCCTCAGCATTGGTCAGGTACAGGCTGGTGACTCCGAACCGCCCTGACGCAACCTGCTTGATGGCGGAGCGGCGCTCCGGATCGAGCAGGCGCTCGACGTCCTCGCCGCCTTCGCCGGTGTTGGACTTCGCACCCAACCGGTTCATGGCAATAGCGAGGGTTTCGTGGGCCTCCTGGGAGATGGACCCATAGCTCATCGCACCTGTGGAGAAGCGCTTGACGATGCTCGAGACAGGCTCCACTTCCTCGAGCGGGACGGCAGGCCGGAGCCCTTCCTTGAAGCCGAGCAGGCCGCGCAGGGTCATCAGCTCGCGGGACTGATCGTCAACGCCCTTGGTGTAGGACTTGAAGATGTCGTAGCGACGCTCGCGGGTTGCGTGCTGCAGGCGGAAGACCGTTTCCGGGTTGAACAGGTGCGGCGGTCCTTCCCGGCGCCACTGATACTCACCACCGTTGTCCAGGCTGCGGTACGGGTCCTCAATGCCGTCCTGGGGGTACGCGTACTCGTGGCGAGCCGCTACCTCGGCAGCGACAACATTGAGGCCGACCCCGCCAAGCTGGGTTTGCGTGCCGTGGAAGTATTCGTCCACGAGTTCCTGGGACAGTCCCAGGGCCTCGAACGTCTGCGCACCGCAGTAGGAACTGACGGTGGAGATACCCATTTTCGACATGATCTTGAGGACGCCCTTGCCGAGGCCCTTGATCAGGTTGGCCACAGCCTGTTCCGCAGTGACACCGGTGATGTCGCCGTTACGCACCAGTTCCTCGCAGCTTTCCATCGCGAGGTAGGGGTTGATTGCGGACGCGCCATAACCGATGAGCACGGCCACATGGTGCACCTCCCGAACGTCGCCGGCCTCGACCACAAGGGAGGTCTTGGTGCGGTTCGCGCTCTTCAGCAGGTGATGATGAACGGCACTAGCCAGCAGCAGCGAAGGGATAGGAGCCCACTGCGCGTTCGAGTCGCGGTCGGAGAGCACCACGTACTGGATGCCGCGGTTGATGGCGCTTGAAACCTGCTCGCAGATCTCGGCCAGGCGGGCACGCAGGGACGCTTCGCCGCCGTCGACCCGGTAGAGACCGCGTACGCGAACGGTGAGGCGGTCGCCGTCGTCGGACTCCAGGTTGGCGATCTTGGCGAGCTCATCGTTGTTGATGACCGGGAAGTTCAGGGCGATCTGCTTGGAGCGGACCCGGCTGGAGGACAGCAGGTTGCCATCCGGGCCGATGGTGACACCCATCGACGTGACGAGTTCTTCGCGGATGGCGTCCAACGGCGGGTTGGTAACCTGCGCAAAGGACTGGACGAAGTAGTCGAACAGAAGGCGGGGCCGCTTGGAAAGCACCGCGATTGGGGTATCTGAACCCATGGCACCCAGCGGCTCCGCCCCGGCCTTCGCCATGGGACCAAGCAGGATACGCAGTTCCTCCTGGGTGTAGCCGAAGGTGCGTTGCCTGCGGTTGATCGAGGCCTTGGTGTGCACCACGTGCTCGCGATCGGGCAGGTCCTTCAGGTCAATCAGGTTTTCCTTGACCCACTCACCCCAGGGGTTAGCGGCGGCGATTTCGGCCTTGACCTCCTGGTCCTCGATGATGCGGCCGTCCTCGGTATCGACGAGGAACATCTTGCCGGGCGAAACGCGTCCCTTCCGGACGATCTTCGAAGGCTCGACGTCGACCACGCCGACCTCGGAGGCCAGGACCACGAGCCCGTCCTCCATGACCCAGTAGCGGGCAGGACGAAGACCGTTACGGTCCAGGACAGCTCCGACAAGGCGTCCATCGGTGAAAGAGACCGCCGCGGGCCCGTCCCAGGGCTCCATGAGCATGGAGTGGTACTGGTAGAACGCGCGCCGCGCCGGATCCATGGAGGTGTGGTTCTCCCAGGCCTCCGGGATCATCATCATGATTGCGTGGGTGATGGGACGCCCAGCGAGCATCAGGAGTTCCGCGACCTCGTCGAAGGAGGCTGAGTCGGACGCGCCCGGGGTGCAGATTGGGTACAGTTCCTCGGGCGAATCACCGAGGAGTGGATGTGCAAGGAGCGACTGGCGTGCGCGCATCCAGTTCCGGTTGCCCTTGACCGTATTGATCTCGCCGTTGTGCGCGATCGTGCGGAACGGCTGGGCCAGCGGCCACGACGGGAAGGTGTTCGTTGAGAAGCGCGAGTGGACGATGCCGAGCTTGGTCTTGAAGCGCGGGTCCGAAAGGTCCGGGTAGAACGGCTCGAGCTGCGCGGTGGTGAGCATTCCCTTGTAGACCATGGTGCGCGAGGACAGGGAAGGGAAGTACACACCGTACTTGTTCTGGGCACGCTTCCGCAGCCGGAACGCCTTGGCGTCAAGGTCCGCTGCCTTGCCTGCGACGGGTGCGATGAAGAGCTGTACAAAGTGTGGCATGCAGGCGCGGGCCATCGACCCGACCAGGTCAGCGACCACAGGAACCTCACGCCAGCCAAGGACCGTCAGGCCCTCAGCCTCTGCAAGGCTCTCGATGCCGGCACGGGCCGTTGCTTCTTCACTCGCGACAGCAGGGAGGAAGGCTGTGCCCACGGCGTAGGAACCGGGAGCCGGAAGTTCGAAATCGACAACGGCGCGGAAGAACTCGTCAGGAACCTGCGTCAGCAGACCAGCACCGTCACCGGTTCCCTCGTCAGCGCCCACGGCGCCGCGGTGTTCCAGGTTGCGCAGCGCTGTGAGGGCGGCGTCGACGATGTCGTGGCCGGGCTCACCCCGGAGCGTGGCAATGACAGCCAGGCCGCAGGCGTCCTTTTCGTTCTCCGGGTTGTACAGCCCGGAGGCTTCCGGGTAGGAAGCAAACCGCGTGAAGGGCGATTCCGCAGTGATGTCTTCCGGCACGAGACCGGTAGTGGGTGCAGTCATAGATAGAGTCCTTCCCCCATGATGGAGCGTCGGGAGGGGACGACTTCGGCCCCGAGGCGCGCTTGTCCCTTCAGGGAGGCGCTGCGTATTTCTAGTGCACATTGTAGAGGCGCACGCCACATGCCGACATGGATTGCCGGAATGGTCTGATGGCGGTGGGCCTGATCAATCCCGGTACGGCGCGAAAGCCGGTGAGCTAGCTGGTGTACCGAGCGGAGCCACGACGCTGTGACATCGTCCGTGGGTAGGGCGGTGGCCCCGCTGGACGCTACTTTCGGGAGTCTGATTCCCGGGGTTCCTCAGGGGCTTGGTCCGCGGAGGCGGCCGCACCTGAGGCGTCTTTTATTTCTGGAAGGTTACCACGATCCGGACTTTTTCCAGCCGAAGTGTCCGGACTGTGGACGTCCGTGCCTGATCCGCTACCCGCATCCGTCGCGGTGGCAGCGGCGTCGTCGGCTGAGTCTGGACCGCGCCCCGGCAGGTACACGGAGTGTTCCTTCACCCCCTGCTGCTTCACGGAAAGATAGATGAAGACCGCGAGGGACACCAGCAGCACAAGTACGCTCGTCCAGACATTCAGTCGCTGGGTGACGCCGAGAATGCTGATCATCTCCGCGTCGTCGATACGCAGTGCCTCGATCCAGATGCGACCCGCCGTGTAGTACGCGGCGTACAGCCAGAACATTCTGCCCCTGCGCAGTGAGAACCTGCGATCCAGGAGAAGGAGGAGTGCGACACCGGCCAGGCTCCAGAGCGACTCATACAGGAAGGTGGGATGGAAAAGGGTTCCGGGATCAGCGTCCGCCGGGAAATTGGGGTTGTTCGCATCGATCTCAAGACCCCAGGGCAGGTCCGTCGGGGCACCAAAGAGCTCCTGATTGAACCAGTTTCCCCAACGCCCGATGGCCTGTGCGAGGAGGACCCCCGGTGCGGCAGCGTCAGCGAAAGCCGACAGGCGAACTCCTGCGCGTCGGCATCCGATCCAGGCGCCGACAGCGCCGAGCGCAATTGCTCCCCAGATTCCCAGACCGCCCTCCCAGATACGGGGTATGCGGGAGAGATCTCCATCGGGCCCGAAGTAGGCGTCCGGCGACGAGAACACGTGGTAGAGACGTCCGCCGATGAGTCCGAACGGTACGGCCCAGATGGCTACATCCCAGACGACGTCAGAGTTACCGCCGTAGCGCCTCCAGCGGGCTGAGGTGAGCAGCAACGCGGCAACGATTCCAGCGAGTATGCACAGCGCGTAAACGTGGATGGTGGCCGGTCCAATGGAAAAGCTGGCCCATTCTGCGGGCGGACTGGGGATGCTGGCGGGGATCATGCTCAGCCTTTCGAGGTTCCGGAGCTGAGGTCTTTGGCCAGGGCGGCGACAGCGGGAACACCGCCGTCGCGAAGGGCCGCGACCAGCGCTGTACCAACGATCGCCCCGTCCGCGTAGGCGCCGATTTCCCGCACCTGGTCGGCGGTGGAGACGCCCAGCCCGACGCAGGCCCTCTCTGCCCCGGCTCGGTGAGCAGCGTCGACCACCTCACGCGCAGCGGAACTGACCGCCGTCCGTGCACCGGTGACGCCCATGATCGAGACCGCGTAGACGAATCCGCGGGTGGCGTCGACCGTTGACTGCATCCGCTCCGGCGAACTTGAAGGAGCCACCAGGAACACGCGGTCGAGGCCGAACTCATCGGACGCCGCGATCCATTCGCCAGCTTCGTCGGGGATGAGGTCAGGCGTAATCAGGCCGGCGCCGCCGGCTTCGGCGAGACGGCGCGCAAAATCACGGACGCCCATGCGCATGACGGGGTTCCAGTAGGTCATCACGAGGACCGCAGCGTCCGTGCGGTCGGTGATTCCCTTCACCACGTCGAAGATCTGACGAACGGCAAATCCGTTCTGGAGCGCCTCGACCGTGGCCTGCTGGATGACCGCGCCGTCCATGACCGGGTCGGAATACGGAATACCGATTTCGATCAGATCGACGCCGTTCTCTGCCAGTGCGACAGCGGCATCGATCGTGGTCTGAACGTCAGGGAAACCGGCGGGCAGGTACGCGATGAGGGCAGTTCGGCCGGCAGCGCGCGCACGCTCGATCGCGGCGGCAGACTTACTCACGGTTCCGATGCTCACAGCTGCTCCCCCTCTGCGCCGATTTCCGCCTCTGCACTGTCTTCAGGCAGCAGGTCAAACCATTCCGCCGCCGTCGCCACATCCTTGTCGCCACGCCCGGAGAGGTTCACCAGTACGATCTTCTCGCCTGGATCGCCCGGCTCGGCCGCAAGCCGCTGCCCCACCTTCAGTGCACCTGCGAGGGCATGTGCGGATTCGATGGCTGGAATGATGCCTTCGGTGCGGCAGAGCAGCCGGAACGCTTCCATGGCTTCGGCGTCGGTGATGGGCTCATAGCGCGCCCTCCCGATGTCCGCGAGAAACGCATGTTCCGGACCCACACCGGGGTAGTCCAGACCGGCCGAAATGGAATGGGACTCGATGGTCTGTCCGTCGTCGTTCTGCATCAGGTACGAGCGCGCACCGTGGAGTACTCCCGGCCGGCCGAGTGTGATGGTCGCGGCGTGGCGGCCCGACTCGACGCCGTCACCGCCGGCCTCGAACCCGTACAGCGCCACGTCGCGGTCGTCCAGGAAACCGTGGAAAATTCCGATGGCGTTCGATCCGCCTCCGATGCACGCGCAGACGGCGTCAGGCAGACGGCCTGTTGTGCTGAGCATCTGCTCCCGTGCCTCTTCGCCGATGACCTCGTGGAAGTACCGGACCATTGCCGGGAAGGGGTGCGCACCGGCTGCGGTGCCCAGCAGATAGTGGGTGGTGTCAACATTGGCGACCCAGTCACGCAGGGCGTCATTGATGGCGTCCTTGAGCGTCTGCGAGCCATTGGTGACGGGAATGACCTCCGCACCGAGCAGCTGCATCCGGGCCACGTTCAGTGCCTGGCGCCTGCAGTCCTCGGCTCCCATATAGACCACACACTCAAGACCGAGCAGTGCAGCGGCAGTGGCACTGGCAACACCGTGCTGACCGGCTCCGGTCTCGGCGATCACCCGGGTCTTGCCCATGCGCTTTGCGAGCAGGGCCTGGCCCAGCACGTTGTTGATCTTGTGTGAGCCCGTGTGGTTCAGGTCCTCGCGCTTGAGGAAGACACGCACTCCCCCCGCATGCTCGGCGAAACGGCGTGCTTCAGTCAGCAGGGACGGACGTCCCGAGTAGGACCGGTTGAGCTCAGCGACCTGAGCCAGGAATTCGGGATCCGACTTGGCCTTGTCGAAGGTCTCCTCCAACTCGTCCAGGGCGGCGATGAGCGACTCGGGCATCCAGCGCCCGCCGTAGGCTCCGAAGTACGGACCCTGTGCGTGGCGCAGGGATCCTCCTGCCAGGAAAGCTTCTGCCGCGCTCTCAGTGTCAGACTGCGGCTGTGGGGTGTCGGTCATGAACCTGCTGTCTTTCGTGATGGTTTTGCCCGGCCGTTGGAACGGCGAGAGCCTCAGGAATGCAGTGCGCTGCCGGCGCGGGCGAATTCGCGGACTGTCTCCTCCGGATTCGAGTGGCGCACCAGCGCTTCGCCCACCAGAACTGCCTGCGCTCCGTCAGCAACGAAGCGTTCGACGTCGGCGATGTCCCGAACGCCCGATTCCGCGACGACGACGGCATCGGAAGGGATGAGCCCTGCCAAGGCAGGGAAAACAGACCTGTCGATGTCCAGGGTTTTGAGGTTGCGCACGTTGACGCCGATGATCCGCGCGCCTACGGCGACAGCGCGCTCCACTTCCTCAGTCGTGTGCGTCTCGACGAGCGCGTGCATGCCGAGCCGCTCGGTGAGTTCCAGGAAAGACCTGAGTGTCGCGTCGTCGAGCGCGGCGACGATGAGAAGGATCAGGTCCGCGCCGTGCGCGCGGGCCTCCCAGATCTGGTACTCATCGACCGTGAAGTCTTTGCGGAGGATAGGAAGATCCACCGCTGCCCGAACGGCATCGAGATCTTCCAGAGAGCCTCCGAAGCGTCGCTCTTCCGTGAGGACGCTGATGACGCTCGCCCCGCCGCGCTCGTAGGCGGCGGCCAGTTCGGCAGGATCCGGGATGTCGGAGAGTGCGCCTTTGGATGGACTCTTCCGCTTCACCTCGGCGATGACGCGAACGCCGCCGCCCTTCGTGCTCAGAGCCCCGTAGGCGTCACGGGGCCCTTGAGCCTGCTCCGCGAGGACCTGAACTTCCTCGAGGGGAAGGAGTGTGCGGCGCGAGTCGAGATCGGCGCGCACTCCGACGATGATGTCGTCGAGAACGCTCACTTAGTGTCCGGAGTTCTTGAGCCGGTGGCCGCCGACGCCGAATCCGGCCTTCTTGAGGATGATCCCGAGCACGAGGCCGATCACCATGATCAGCGCACCGATCCAGAACAGCACGGTGCCGGCGTCCTTGTTGCCTTCGGTGCTGGCGAACACGAACGCAAAGGAAGACAGAGCCGCGCCGGCAAGCATGACGAATACACAGGTCCACGCTGCAGGGCTGTTGCCGTGACCGATGGTCTCGTCGCGGGCCGCGGAATGCTGGATCATAGGGGTGTCGTTAGTACCGGTCTCGGGCGCGGTCTTAGCCATGGCAGTTCTCCTTGTGCTGTGGTCTTCAGTCCATTCTGCCATTGATTCAGAAGGACTTTGATTTACCTGGACGGTCCGCTGGTCGGGTCCTCGCCCCGGCTGAGGCTGTCCCAACTGTCGATCTCGTCAGCGTTCGTATTGGTCGCCGCCGCCTTGTCGCGGGGACCGGACTTTCTGGTCCGGTTCTCGTATCGGCGGGCAGCAAGCCAGCGTCTACCCACGACGACCAGCCAGACCGCCGAGAGCACGAGCAGCAGACCGGCCAGCGCCGCTACCCACGGCATGGCCGTGACGGTGACCGATGCCCCGCTCTGGCTGGTGACCCCGAGGGCTTCCCCGATAGCGGGTGACGCGGAGCCCTCCGGGTCCATGGGCACCGCAACGCTGCTGAAAATGATGCCTGCGCCCGCGACGACCAGGATCCCGGCGATAACCCAACGGGCAACGCGACCTGCGATCGACGCCGCCAGGCCTGCGGCCAGACCAACCAGCGCGAACGCGGTAACGGCAGTGGCGGCGTCGGAACCCGGGACCTGAATGGACGGAGTCTGGACAGCGGTCTGCGGCAGCGCGACCGTCAGCCAGGTCTGCGTGGTGCTGCCGAAGGCCGCCAGGGCGGCAATCACGGTTGCCAGTACGACGGCGCCCCTGCGCCGGTAGGCGGGCGGGCGGTTACCGGCGGGGGCGTCCGGATCGGGAGCCGTACTCACGGTGTGCCCACGCCGGCTTCAGTGACCGGCTGAAGGCTTGATGCCAGCAACGCAGCGCGCAACGGAGCGGCGGCCTTGTTGACGGTTTCCAGCGCCTCTGCCTCAAGCTCGGAATCCGCCACAATCCCGCCGCCGGCCTGGACGTAGGCGCGGTTGTCACGGAGCAGTGCGGACCGGATGGCAATTGCCATGTCCATGTCCCCGGCGAAGTCGAAGTAGCCGACCACTCCCCCGTAGATGCCCCGCTTGTGTGGTTCAAGCTCATCGAGCAGTCTCAGCGCCCGCGGTTTGGGCGCGCCGGAAAGGGTTCCCGCGGGGAAGGTTGCCGCCAGGACGTCGTAGGCCGTCCGGTCGGGATGCAACTGGCCGACGACGGTCGAGACGAGGTGCATGATGTGGCTGAACCGCTCGACCTCCATAAATTGGGTGACGTCCACCGTTCCCGGCCGGCACACCTTTGAGATGTCGTTGCGCGCAAGGTCAACCAGCATCAGGTGCTCCGCGCGCTCCTTTTCGTCAGCGAGCAGTTCTTCTGCCAGCGCGCGGTCCAGCTCGGCGGTCTTGCCACGCGGCCTTGAACCTGCGATGGGGTGCGTGATGACCTCTGAGCCGTTGACTGTGACGAGCGCTTCCGGAGACGAGCCCACGATGGAGTAGGGGCGCCCCGAAGCATCCTCGAGGCTGAAGAGATACATGTAGGGGCTGGGGTTGGTCGTCCGCAGGACGCGATAGACGTCGAGGGCTGATGCATCGCAGTCGAGTTCGAACCGGCGGGAGATGACAACCTGGAACACCTCACCGTCCACGATGGCTTCCTTGCCGCGCTCAATCGCAGCAAGGTAGCGGTCGCGGTCCCAGCGTTCACGGACGCGGGACATCAGCGCTGTGGTGTCCGCTGCCCCCTCCGCGAGAACCGAAACCGGCTGCTCCGAGGGGGACGCAAGCCGCTCGAGCATGCTCCTGCAGCGGGCGACGGCGTCGTGCCAGGCTTCGTCAACGCGCGCTGTCGAGTTGTCGTAGTTGATGGCGTTCGCCACCAGAGTGACCTTGCCGCCGGCGTTGTCATGAATGGCCATATCAGTGACCAGGTTCATGGCCAGCTCCGGCAGGTCGAGGTCATCCTCCGGCGGCGAGGTGAGGCGTTCCCAGTGGCGCACCGATTCCCAACCGATGAATCCCACCATGCCGGACGTAAACGGGGGAAGGCCGTCGAAGCGCGCCGTCTGAAGTTCCTCGACGGTGCGGCGCAGGGCTTCAACCGGATTGCCGTCGACGGGCACTCCTGCCGGCGGCTCCCCCAGCCAGCACGCCTCGCCGCCCCGGGTGGTGAGTGTTGCGCGGGAGTTCACACCGATGAAGGAATACCGCGACCAGACGCCGCCCTCCGCGGCGGATTCCATCAGGAACGTACCTGGGTGCCCGTCAGTGAGCTTCCGGTAGATGCCGATAGGTGTGTGGGCGTCGTCAAGTACCGTGAGGCGAACAGGTATGACCCTCCGGTCCCGGGCAAGAGCGCGGAACTCTTCCAGGCCGGGGCTGATTACTCCGAGCTCATCCATGAAATGCGTTTCCTCGTTCCTTGCGCCCATCCACCTGGCGGGCGTCCTGCGGGGGTGGTGCTGCCTGAATTGTTCTGTGCGGCGTCCTACTCGGAGCCGACGACGGCTGCGAGCTCCCTGCCCTCGAAGCAGGTCCGGGTGCCGGTGTGGCATGCAGCTCCGACCTGATGAACCCGCACGAGGAGCGCATCGCCGTCGCAATCCAGGGCGACCGACCGCACAAACTGCACGTGACCCGAGGTGTCTCCCTTGCGCCAGTATTCCTGGCGCGAGCGGGAGTAGAAGGTGACACGGCCGCTGGTGAGAGTTCGCCGCAGCGCTTCGTCGTCCATCCAGCCCAGCATGAGGACCTCACCGGTGTCATGGTCCTGGATGATGGCTGCGACCAGCCCAGCGGCATCCCGCTTGAGCGCGTCGGCGATCGCAGGGTCCAGCTCCGGCGAATCGTCCGCAGCGATGGAAGAGGCAGGTTCAGGGTGTTGTGACATCGCATCTGATTCTAGTCGCGCCGGGACGGAGCGCCGCATCGGGGACCAGCTGCGGCGCGCTTTGGAGCCTTGGGGTGCTTTCGCCGGAGGACCGACCCCATACCCGGACATCGGATGGCCCATCATGCTATTTTCAACAGTGATGCATTTCGTTGATCCCTCCCGTGAAGTCCTCGCCGAAACCCTGCTTGCGGCCGGTCCTCACTCACCCACGCTGTGCGACGGGTGGCAGACCAAGGAACTGGCTGCACACCTGTACCTCCGGGGACACAAGCCCAGCGTCGGAATAGGGGCACTCATCAAGCCGCTGTCCGTCGTGTCGGAGAAGGCAACGCGGAAGCTCGGCGCCAAGTGCGCATCCACGCCGGCCTACGAGAAACTGGTCAACGACTTCCGCAAGGGCCACCCGTTCTACTCACCGATGCGCTTCCAGTCCATCGACACCAGCACCAACCTCATCGAGTACTTCGTGCATACCGAAGACGTGCGCCGGGCAACCAGCAGATGGGCACCGCGGGCGCTGGACGAGGACTACTCGAACGCACTCTGGGACGAGCTGATCAAGCGCGCCGCCATCCTCTACCGGGGTGTCGACCTGGGCATCGTGCTCGTGAGGCCTGACGGTCCACGGCACGTTGCAAAACGTGCGCCGGTGTCCGTTGCGATCGTCGGCGAGCCGGGCGAACTCCTCATGCACGCTCACGGGCGAACCCGCCATGCCCTGGTCACTTTCGAAGGACAGCCCGACGCCGTGGCACTCCTCGAGAGCGCGGAGGTCGGGCTCTAACCGGCCCGGGCGTTCTCAACGGACGGCGAGTCCTCAGCGAACGGGGAAACCGGCGTCCCGGATCGCCTTTTTCACTTCAGCGATCGCATCGACCGGGCCGAAGTGAAAGACCGAAGCTGCGAGTACGGCATCCGCTCCGGCAGCGACCGCGGGCGGGAAATGTGCTGGTTCCCCTGCACCACCCGAGGCAACCAGGGGTACCTTCACCGCAGCCCGGACCACGCGGATCATCTCCAGGTCGAAGCCCTCACGCGTTCCGTCGGCATCGATCGAGTTGAGGAGGATCTCTCCGACACCCCGGTCGGCGGCCTCCTGCGCCCAGGCGACCGCGTCGATCCCGGTTCCCTTGCGGCCGCCGTGCGTGGTGACCTCGAAGCCTGACGGCGTTGAACCGTCGTGGGTCCGACGCGCGTCAAGGCTCAACACCAGCACCTGCGAACCGAAGTGGGACGTGATCTCATCAATGACCTGCGGGCGCGCCACGGCCGCGGTGTTGATGGACGCCTTGTCGGCGCCGGCACGCAGCAAGCGGTCGACGTCGGAAATCTCCCGCACGCCTCCGCCGACAGTGAGCGGAATGAAGACTTCCTCAGCCGTTTTGGCAACCACGTCGAAAGTGGTTGCCCGGTTGCCGGAGGATGCAGTGACATCCAGGAAGGTCAGTTCGTCGGCGCCTGCCCGGTCATAGCGATGGGCCAGTTCCACCGGGTCTCCGGCGTCCCGAAGGTCCTCGAAGTTGATGCCCTTAACCACACGGCCGGCGTCAACATCAAGGCAGGGAATGACGCGGATTGCCACGCTCATCGATCGATCCTGCCCTAGATCCGGCACGCGTGGATGGTGCTGACCAAGATGGCTCGGGCGCCGAGGTCGTACAGCTCATCCATGATCTGGTTGGTGCTGTTGCGCTTAACCATCGAGCGAACCGCAACCCAGTCGGAGTCGCGCAGCGGCGATACGGTCGGCGACTCAAGGCCGGGGGTGAGCGCCGCTGCCTGGTCGACCAGCTCCTTGCGGATGTCATAGTCGAGCAGAACGTACTGCCGGGCAACGAGCACGCCCTGAAGCCGTCGGATCAAAATGTCCAGCCCGACCGGAGTTGCCCCCTTGCGTCCGATGAGGACGGCCTCACTGCGCAGAATCGGTTCACCGAAGATTTCCATGCCGGCTGCCTTCAGGGTGTTGCCGGTCTCCACGACGTCCGCTATGGCATCCGCAACGCCAAGGCGCACTGAGGATTCCACCGCACCATCGAGCCGGACCACTGTCGCATTGACGCCTTCCTCGGCGAGGAAGGCGCGCAGGAGGCCGTCATAGCTCGTGGCCAGGCGCCGGCCCTCAAGTTCAGCGACGGAGGCGAAGTTTCCTACCGGTCCGGCGAACCGGAAGGTGGAGGCGCCGAAGCCGAGGGGCAGGAGCTCCTCGGCATCCACCTGCGCGTCGAGGAAGAGATCTCGGCCGGTGATTCCGACGTCGAGCGTTCCGGAACCGACGTACACGGCGATGTCCCGCGGCCGGAGGAAGAAGAACTCGATTTCATTTTCAGGGTCCACCATCACCAGTTCGCGGGTATCGCGGCGCTGGCGGTAGCCCGCCTCGGCGAGCATCGCGGACGCGGATTCGGACAGGGATCCCTTGTTGGGGACTGCAACTCGAAGCATGGGTTTCCTTCAGTGAGGAGGGTTTCCTTGGGACTGCCAGAAAGCGGGAGTGTGCCGCGCGGTAACCAGGAGCCTGGCGCGCGGCTACAGATGCTTGTAGACGTCCTCGAGAGTGAGCCCCTTGGCGATCATCATGACCTGAAGGTGGTAGAGCAACTGCGAGATTTCTTCTGCGGCAGCCTCGTTCGACTCGTACTCGGCCGCCATCCATACTTCGGCAGCCTCCTCGACAACTTTCTTGCCGATGCCGTGTACGCCTGAGTCCAATTCGGCCACGGTGCCCGACCCGGACGGACGGGCGGCAGCTTTCTCGCTCAGCTCGGCAAAGAGGGTATCGAAGGATTTCACTCTGCCTAGGTTACTGGGTTCCACTGGATCCGCCGTATCCTGCCCGCCGTATGTGACGAACCTCTAGGCGTACTCACGTGCCCCAGGGCCCAAGCACCGCGGCCGTTGCCAGCGCAGCAACGGTGGCCTCGTATCCCTTGTCCTCACTTGAACCGGCAAGGCCCGCCCGATCGAGGCCCTGCTGCTCCGTGTCGCAGGTCAGCACACCAAAGCCCACCGGCACTCCGGTGCGTACGCTGACCTCGGTGAGTCCCGACGTCGCCGCCTGGCACACATAGTCGAAGTGGGGCGTTCCCCCGCGGATAACCACGCCGAGCGCGACGACGGCGTCATAGTGCGGTGCCAGCCTCGCGGCAGCGACCGGCAACTCGAAGCTGCCCGGCACACGAATCACGTCGGGCTCGATGCCTGCATCAGCTGCTGCACGGCGGGCGCCGTCGAGCAGGCCGTCCATGATTGCGGTGTGCCAGCTGGCCGCGACGACCGCGAGCCGAACCGGCTCCTGCTCATTCCGGCCCTGCGCGAGGGAGGTGACATCAATCGTGGGGGCGCCGTGTCCGGCCATGGTTCTCCTTGGGGTATGAGGGGGTTTGCTGGTAGGGGGATCGTCAGCTCTGCTGGACGATCTTCTCCTGGGGGCGCTGATGGAACCGTTCTTCCAGATGCGACAGCTGGTGGTTGAGCCGGTCACGCTTCGTCTCGAGGTAACGCTGGTTCTCGAGGCGGGACGGAATCTCGGAGGGCACCATCGACACCACGGCGATCCCGTAGCGTTCCAGGTGCTCGCGTTTGACCGGGTTGTTGCTCAGCAGCCGAATCCGTGGGATGCCGAGGTTGGTAAGGATCTCGGCAGCCGCCTGGTAGTCGCGTGAGTCGACCGGCAGTCCGAGCTGCTCGTTCGCCTCGACGGTGTCTGCCCCGTTTTCCTGCAGGGCGTAGGCGCGGAGCTTGTTGGCGAGGCCGATGCCGCGCCCCTCCTGGCCGCGCAGATAGACGACCGTTCCGCCCTGCTCCTGAACCAGTCCGAGCGCCTGTTCCAACTGCTCGCCGCAGTCGCACCGGTAGGAGCCGAACACATCGCCGGTCAGGCATTCGGAGTGCATGCGGACCAGCGGAGTTCCGTCGGCCCGCGACCCCGGCGCGGACATGGTGAGGTGCTCCACCCCGGAGGCGGTGTCAGTCCAGGCCTGCGCGGTGAAGGGACCGAACGGCGTCGGAATGGTGACAACCGGGCCCCCAATGACTGTGCTCATTCGGCGGCTCCTGCACTGCGTACGGCAAGATAGCCCGCGAGGTCCTCGATGGAGATCAGCGGGGCATCGAAGCGGGTGGCGAACTCGCGCAGCGCCGGCAGGCGCATCATCTCGCCGTCGTCGTGGGTTACCTCCGCAATGACAGCTGCCGGTTCCACCCCGGCCAGTCGGCATAGGTCGACCGCGGCTTCGGTGTGTCCAGGCCGCTCACGGACGCCGCCGTCGACCGCACGCAGCGGAAACATGTGGCCCGGCCGTGTGAGGTCCGAGGGCGTGGACGCAGCCGAGGCGAGCACACGCGCAGTCAGCGCGCGATCCGCTGCACTGATGCCCGTACTCACACCGACGGCAGCATCACACGAAACCGTGTAGGCGGTCTGCTTGGCGTCCTGGTTGTTGATGACCATGGCGGGAAGCTGCAGGCGGTCCGCCGTGTCCCCCGTTATCGGGACGCACAGGACACCGGACGTGTAGCGGATGGTCCAGGCGGTCAGTTCCGTCGTGGCGAACTGCGCGGCGAAGATGATGTCGCCTTCGTTTTCCCGGTTGGCGTCGTCAACAACGACGACGGCACGGCCTGCAGCCATTGCGGCAACGGCCGTCTCCACCGGGTCAAGCGCTATCTCAAGCACCGCACCGCTCTGCGTGTCCGGGGCACTGCCCTCGCCGCTGCGCATCATGCCCGGCCTTCCTTTCCGGTGAACGCGAGCAGCCGCTCAGCGTATTTGGCCAGGACGTCCATCTCCAGGTTCACGGGATCCCCGATGTCCTTTGCCCCCAGGCCGGTCTCGGTGAGGGTTGTGGGGATCAGGCCGACCTCGAACCAGGGGTCGGGTGTTCCGGCGTCGCTCACGGCCGTCACTGTCAGTGAAACGCCGTCCACGGCGATGGATCCCTTCTCGGCCGCATAGCGGTCCAGCGGGACGGGCAGGCTGAAACGCAGGCGCTCCCAATCGCCGAGGTTCTCACGCTCAAGGAGCGTACCGACGCCGTCGACGTGACCCTGCACGACGTGGCCGTCCAAACGGCCGTTCGCCGGTACGCAGCGTTCCAGGTTGACCCTGCGGCCCTCGGTCAGGCCCCCGATTGTCGTACGCCTCAGCGTCTCCCCCATCACGTCCACGCTGATTCGGCCGTCGTCGATGAGGGTCGCGGTCAGGCATACCCCGTCCACAGCGATGGACCCGCCGAGCTCGAGCCCCTCTCCTGTGGGACCGGCCTCGAACACAAGCACCGCGCTGCCGCCGTCCGGGGAGCTGCGGAGGGAGGTGACGGTGCCCTGCCCGGAAACTATTCCTGTGAACACTCAAGAGCCTTTCTCAAAGGACGCCGGTGCCGGCGCTATGGGTTTGAAATGCAGACGGACGTCGTCGCCAATCTGGGTTACCGCGGCGGCGCCATCCGGATCCAGACGCCATACATGGGCGTCGGCCAGGGTTGCCACCCCAAGGCGCTGGAAGGCCGGAACACCGGCGCCAAGGAGCATGGGCGCAATGTAGGTGAAGAGCTCATCCGCCAGGTCCGCCATGAGGAATACCCCGACAAGCTGGGGACCGCCCTCCACCAGGACGTGCCGCACGCCCCGCCCATACAGTTCCTCCAGTACTGCGGCGGGGTCGTGCGTCCGCAGGTGAATGAAGCCCTGGCCGCGCATCGCCGCGTCATCGGGAACGTCCCGCTCACCGACGGCGACCCGGAGCGGCTGGCTGTTCGCGTCGGAACCGTCGAGCGCCCGCGCAGTCAGGCGGGGGTTGTCTGCAAGGACGGTTCCGGTGCCGACGAGGACTGCATCAACCCGGGCGCGGATGGCGTGGCCGTCCGCGCGGGCATGCGGTCCGGTGATCCATTGGCTTGAACCGTCCGCCGCGGCTGACTGTGCATCAAGGCTCTGTGCCACCTTGACCGTGACGAATGGACGGCGCGTCCGCACTGCGTCCAGCCACCGGCGGTTCAGTTCCGTTGCGGCGTCGGCGAGGAGCCCGCCGGCCACATCGATCCCATTCTCCGCCAGCCGCGACGCGCCGCCGGCTGCCTCGGGGTTGGGATCGGATGCGGCGTACACCACGCGGCTGATTCCGGCAGCAAGGATGGCTTCAGTGCAAGGCCCCGTGCGTCCGGTGTGGTTGCAGGGCTCGAGCGTCACCACCATGGTGCAGCCTGCGGGGTCGACTCCGTGCAGGGCCGCGTTCTTCAGTGCGGCGACCTCCGCGTGGTCGGTTCCGGCACCGAAATGAGCGCCTGTGGCGACCATGCCGCCGTCGTCATCGAGGAGGACAGCGCCCACCAACGGATTGGCGCCGCGCACACCCTGGCCGGCAAGGAGCAGCGCGTGCTCCATCGCCATCATTTCCTGCGCGGTGATGTTTCCGGATGCAGTCATGACAGGCTCGGCGCAGGCTCGGCGGCGCGAGGCTCATGACTGCCGCCAATGACAATCTGGGCTTCGAAGAGCCACTTCAGAAAATCCATGCCGTTCCTCAAGCTCGCGTGAAGGCTCCGGGGAACGACAGGCAAGGCTGGCGCTGCCGACGGCGCGAAGAGCCGACAACAAAGCACAGCCGTAGCTGTACGCGCTTCTCCCATCCAGACTTTGACTGTCGGTGCCGGAATTTCACCGGCTCAACCGTTTGCTGCCCGTGAGGGCTGCGCGCGGGTCGCGGACTATAACCGCCGGTTCGGAATTACACCGACCCCGGAGCACGTTTTACGACGCCCATTGTTTCACATAATTGAGGATGTGCAGGAAGGTGCGGTGGTGACACGCACCACCGCACCCTCCCGAAGCAGATCAGGCCCCTGCCGCGGGCTTCGCCTCGGGCTTCGCGTCCGACTTCACAACCGGCTTGGCGTCAACCCCTGCTTCCTTCCGCTGCTGCGGGGTGATCGGCGCCGGTGCCGCAGTCAGCGGGTCATAGCCGCCGCCGGACTTGGGGAATGCGATCACGTCGCGGATGGAATCGCTTCCGGCCAGCAGTGCCACCACACGGTCCCAGCCGAAGGCGATTCCGCCGTGCGGAGGCGCACCGTACTTGAAGCCCTCGAGCAGGAATCCGAACTTCTCCTGTGCGTCCTCGGGGCTGATTCCCATCACCGAGAAAACCCGTTCCTGAACGTCACGCTGGTGGATACGGATCGACCCGCCGCCGATCTCGTTGCCGTTGCAGACGATGTCGTAGGCGTACGCCAGTGCGCTCCCCGGGTCAGTGTCGAAGGAGTCGAGGTACTCCGGCTTCGGCGAGGTAAAGGCGTGGTGGACTGCTGTCCAGGCTCCCGACCCCACGGCGACATCACCGGCCGCGACGGCGTCCGACGCCGGCTCGAACATGGGTGCGTCGACAACCCAGACAAAGGCCCAGGCTTTGGGATCGATGAGTCCCGTCCGGTGGCCGATCTCCACGCGCGCCGCGCCGAGCAGTGCACGTGCGGACGACTTCTCCCCCGCGGCGAAGAAGATGCAGTCTCCCGGGTTTGCACCGACGGCAGCTGCCAGGCCCTCCCGTTCGGAATCCGTCAGGTTCTTCGCCACAGGTCCGCGCAGCCCGCCGTCGTCGTCGATCAGCACGTAGGCAAGGCCCTTCGCGCCGCGCTGCTTGGCCCATTCCTGCCAGGCATCCAACTGCCGGCGCGGCTGGGAACCGCCGCCGGGCATGACCACGGCACCGACATAGGATGCCTTGAAGACGCCGAACTCCGTGTCCTTGAAGTACTCGGTCAGCTCAGTCAGCTCCAGGCCAAAGCGCAGGTCCGGCTTGTCCGAGCCGTAGCGCGCCATGGCGTCTGCGTAGGTCATGCGCTGGATGGGTGTGGGGATCTCCACATCGATCAGCTTCCACAGCGCCTTCACCAGCTGCTCGCCGAGGGCGATGATGTCGTCCTGCTCAACGAAACTCGCCTCAATGTCCAGCTGCGTGAACTCGGGCTGCCGGTCGGCGCGGAAATCCTCGTCGCGGTAGCAGCGGGCGATCTGGTAGTACTTCTCGAACCCGCCGACCTGAAGCAGCTGCTTGAAGAGCTGCGGCGACTGCGGGAGCGCGTACCAGGAGCCCGGTGCCAGCCGCGCGGGAACAAGAAAGTCGCGGGCGCCTTCCGGCGTGGAGCGCGTCAGGGTCGGGGTTTCGATCTCCACGTATCCGTCGGAATGCAGGAGCTCGCGGGCGACCCTGTTGGCCTCGGAGCGCAGGCGGAGGTTCGCGTTCGGTGTGGGACGCCGCAGGTCGAGGTAACGGTGCTTCAGCCGTGCTTCCTCGCCGACCTCCACGTGCTCGTCGATCTGGAACGGCAGCGGGTCAGACGTGTTGAGGATAGTCACCTTCTCCGCGATGACCTCGATCTCGCCGCTGGCCAGGGCGGGGTTCTCGTTGCCCTCGGGGCGCTTCTCGACCGTGCCGATAATCTGCAGCACGTACTCGTTGCGGAGGGTCGAGAACACGTCTTCTTCCCGCACCACTACCTGCGCAACCCCGGAAGCATCACGCAGATCGAGGAACGCCACGCCACCGTGATCACGACGGCGGGCCACCCATCCGGCGAGAGTAACGGTTTGTCCGATGTGCCCGGTTCGCAGGGAACCAAGGTCATGTGTGCGCAGCACAGCATTCCTTCCGGTGTGTGGTTAAGGTTGGTGGAGTTACAGCTCAGTGTTCGAGTTTACCGCCGGATGCACCGCGCTCCCGGCCACACCATTCACCGGACGGGGACCCGCGCATGCCACAGGCGCTGAAGAGACAGCTTGGCGGTTTCGATGCCACGACGGTCGGCATTGGCTCGATGATCGGCGCCGGGGTTTTCGTCGTCTTCTCCCCGGCCGCTGCTGCGGCGGGATCCCTCCTGCCCCTCGCCGTCGGCCTTGCCGCGATCATTGCCTACGCGAATGCCGCGGCGTCAGCGCAGTTGGCGGCGGTGCATCCGGTCAGCGGAGGCACCTACACTTACGGCCGGCGCCAACTGGGCGAATGGCCGGGCTTCCTCGCCGGCTGGAGTTTTATCACCGGCAAGCTCGCCTCCTGCGCCGCCATGGCGCTCACTTTCGGGCTCTACGCCGCCCCCGATTTCGAGAAGGCAGCCGGTGTGGCCGCGGTCGCGGCGCTGACTGCCGTGAACCTCCTGGGTGTTACCCGCACGGCTATGATGACACGCATCATCGTTTCACTCGTGGTTCCCGTGCTCGCCTTCGTCATTGTGGTTGCGTTCACCCAGGACGCGCACGACGGCGGCGCCTCGCCTGCCGGACCCGCCGGGGTCCTGCAGGCGGCGGGCCTCATGTTCTTCGCATTCGCCGGATATGCGCGCATTGCCACGATGGGTGAAGAGGTGCGCGAACCCGAACGCAATATCCCGCGAGCCATCTTCGGGGCACTGGGGTTCACCCTCGCCCTGTACCTGCTGCTCGCATTCGGCCTGCTTCGGGCAGTGGGACCGGACATGCTCGCCGAGTCGGCCGCCCCACTCACCGAAGTCTTCACCGGAGGCCAGTCAATACCGGTCCTCGCCGTTGCCATTGCTGCTGCGCTCGCGAGCCTGGGTGCCCTGCTCGCCCTGATCAGCGGCATCGCCCGCACCACGCTTGCCATGGCGCGCGAAGGCGACCTGCCCCGAGTGCTCGGATCGGTGTCTCCGCGCCGGGCCACGCCGTTCGTCGCCGAGCTGGCCATCGCCGTCGTCGTGATTGCCCTGCTGCTGGGAACCGACGTCCTGACGGTGGTGGGTTTCTCCAGTTTCGGTGTGCTGCTCTATTACGCGGTAGCCAACCTGTCGGCGCTGACCCTCCGTACCCGGCCCTGGTACGCGCCACGGGCCCTGAACGTGCTCGGGGTGGTGGGCTGTCTGGTGCTCGCATTCACCCTCCCGGTGCAGTCGGTTCTCACCATGACCGGGATACTGCTGGTCGGGCTTCTGGGCCGCGCCGCGGTGATTCTCGTGCGGGGGCGCGGGGGTTCAGCCTAGAGACTCATGATTCAGCCCTGCGGCAACACCGCGGGCCACTGATCCTCGGCGGGCGGAGTCCACGATCGGGGGTCTGCGGATACCTGTTCACCCGAGCGGATGTCCTTGACTTCGTGGGTGCCGTCCTCGGAAGTGAACCAGACGAACGGGATGCCCCGCCGGTCGGCGAACTTGATCTGCTTGCCGAACTTCTCGGCGGAGGCGGCCACCTCCACCGGGATGCCACGGCTGCGCAGCGCGGCAGCGACGTCCTGGGCGGCTGACCAGGAATCATCATTGGCGAGGGTGACCAGCACGGCCGTCGGAACCTGCCGCGTTGCGGCGGCGAACTCCTGGCTGAGAATGCGGGTGACCAGGCGTGTGACGCCGATGGAGAGTCCGACGCCGGGGAAGGTCCGGTTGCCCTTGCTCGCGAGCGCGTCGTAACGCCCACCGGAACATATGGACCCGAGTGCCTCGTGGCCGACCAGCACCGTCTCGTAGACCGTGCCGGTGTAATAGTCCAGGCCTCGGGCGATACTGAGGTCCGCAATGACCTTGCCCGGTGCCCGCTTCGAGGCCTCGGCGATAACCTGCTCGAGTTCCGCAAGTCCTTCATCGAGCAGCGGGTCCGTCACGCCGAAAGCGCGAACCCGCTCGACGAAGGACGTGTCCTGGGTGCGGATCTCCGCCAGGCTGAGAGCGGCCTTGGCCTGCTCGTCGGTGGCACCCAGTTCGGCCTTGAGCAGTTCCGCGACCCTGCCTGCGCCGATCTTCTCGAGCTTGTCGATGCTCCGCAGTACGCCCGGCGTATCGGTCAAGCCGATTCCCCGGTAGAACCCCTCTGCGAGCTTGCGGTTGTTCACGCGCAGCTGGAAGTCAGGGATCGGCAGGGCGCTCAGGGCCTCGGCGATCACAAGGGCGATTTCGACGTCGTACCGGAAAGGCAGTGAGCCGTCGCCGACCACGTCGATATCAGCCTGGGTGAACTCGCGGGCACGCCCCTCCTGCGGACGCTCGCCGCGCCAGACCTTCTGAATCTGGTACCGGCGGAAGGGGAAGGCAAGGTAACCGGCGTTTTCGACGACGTACCGCGCGAACGGCACCGTCAGGTCGAAGTGGAGGGCTAGCGAGTCCTCGCCGGCGGGAGCAGATCCGTCCTCATCCTGCAGACGGGATACGGCGTAGACCTCCTTGTCGATCTCGCCCTTGCGGAGCAGCTGACCCACTGTCTCAACGGCCCGGGTCTCGACGTTGGAGAAGCCGTGAAGCTCGAAGGTCCGTCGCAGGATGTCCAGGACATGCAGTTCCACGAGGCGCTCCTGCGGGAGCCACTCGGGGAATCCGGACAACGAGGACTTTCGTGCCATGTAAGCAACTCTCCTTGGGTGACGCTTGTGTCCCCAACCTGATGGCTCGGGATCCTGCGGTGAATCGTAGGGCGGACGGTCTGCTGTGCCTACACTGTCTGCGGCATTCATTTTAGGGGGTTCGTGCTGGGCCGTGCTAACCGGCCCAGGGCGCTGCGCCTGAAGTGCCAGACCATGCCGGAACCGTGCTGGAACAACGTCGGACACAGGAGGTCGCGTGGCCGTAGACCGTCGCGGACGCGAAATGCGCCGTCACATCAGCCAGATCGAAGCACGCCGCGAGCTGAAGCGCGCACAGGAGAAACGCCGCCGGAAGGACAGCACAGTGGCTGGCATTGCGGCGGCAGCAACCCTTGCCCTCGCCGTCCTCCTGCAAGCGGTCTGGTTCAGTTCGGATCCCACGGCGGCGGAAATCGACGCGCTCGAGGAGAGTCCCGGGGTGACGGAGACGGCGGAGCCGAACAGCGCGAACATTCCCGACCCGTCTATCGCCGAGGGAGTAGTATTCGAGGGCACACTTTCCACCAGCATCGGTGACATCGGCGTCGAGCTCGACGGAAACGTGGCTCCGCAGGCAGTGGCTGTCTTTTCCTCTCTCGCTGAGGAGGGGTTCTTCGAGGGCAAGACCTGTCATCGGCTGACGACCGCCGAGAGCATGGGGGTACTGCAGTGCGGCTCATTGAACGGCGACGGCGTGGGTGACCCGGCCTATCAGTGGGGTCCGGTGGAGAACACGCCGGCGGACGGCCTGTATCCGGCCGGGAGCATCGCAGTGGCGCGCGGAGCGAGCACGGACAGCAACGGTACGCAGTTCTTCATCGTGTACAAGGACTCGCAGATTCCACAGAATACGGGCGGGTACACCATCATGGGTTCCGTGACCTCGGGCCTGGACGCTGTTCAGGAGGTCGCGGAGGCTGGAGTCGAAGGCGGCGGCGAGGACGGAGCCCCCGCCACTCCTGTGACGATAGACTCGTTAACCCTGCAGTAAATCAACCGGGACCGGCCTTGGGGCCGACCATCGAGCGAAAGACTTTTAGCGGTGACAAACAGTCAGAAATCCGACGAAGCGCCTGTAACCGAAGCGGCCGAGATCGAGCAGCCCAGCACTGGAACAGATAGTGCCGCTGCCGAGCAGCCGGCTGCAGCCGACACTGTTGCAGCCGACACTGCTGCAGCCGCCGGCGAGTCCGCAGCCGACGAGTCCGCGGCCGACGATGAGTCCCCCACTCCCGATGCTTCCCCCGCTGCCGAGCAGCCGGTCCCTTCCGTTCCCCGGCAGGAGTCCACTCCGGTTCCGGGCAAGCCTGCGCGGCCCCGCCCGACGCCGGCTGCCATGGCCCCCCGTTCCAGTGGCGCAGCAGCGCCCACAGTTGTCGCGGCTCCCCCGATCCACTCCACTCCGCTGACCGAGGCGGAGAAGTTCGCCCGCGTGGAGGAAGACGGGCATGTCTTCCTCATCGTGGACGGCGAGGAGTTCGCCGTCGGCCAGTACCCGGACGCGTCCCGCGAGGAAGCCCTCGGCTACTTCGTACGCAAGTACGACGACGTCGCCGGCCAGGTCACGCTGCTTGAGCAGCGCGTGCATGCCAAGGCTCCCACTACGGATATGCGCAAGACTGCGGCCCACCTTGCCGAGCAGGTGGCCGAGCGGAAGATGGTGGGCGATGTCCGCGCACTCGAGTCCCGTCTCGAAGCCCTCCTCACTCTCATCGCCGACCTCGAATCTGCGGAGAAGGCGGAGCAGGACGCTGCCCGAGCCCGCGAGCTGCAGGCGCGCGAGGCGATTGTCGCCGAGGCCGAGGAGATCGCCGGCAGGGACCCTTCCTCCGTGCAGTGGAAGGCGAGCAGCAACCGCATGAACGAACTGTTCGAGCAGTGGAAGACCGCCCAGAAGTCGGGAATGCGGCTCGGACGCGGCACTGAGGACGCACTCTGGAAGCGGTTCCGCTCGGCCCGCACCATCTTTGACCGGCACCGTCGGGCCTATTTCTCCCAGCTCGACAATGAGAACGCCGAGGCGAAGCGCGCCAAGGAAGCACTCATCAAGCGGGCCGAGGAACTCTCCAGTTCCACCGACTGGGGCCACACAGCTGCCGAGTACCGCCGCCTCATGGACGAATGGAAAACCTCCAAGCGCGCAAGCCGCAAGGACGACGACGCCCTGTGGTCCCGCTTCCGTGCTGCTCAGGACACCTTCTTTGCTGCACGTAAGGCGGCGAACGAGGCAATTGATGAGGAGTACGGCGCGAACCTGGCAGTGAAGGAAGCCCTGCTGGCCGAAGCGCGCCAGCTCCTGCCGGTCAAGGATCCGGCAGCGGCTCGCAAGGCCCTGCAGTCCATCCGGGACCGCTGGGAGGACGCCGGAAAGGTCCCGCGCGCTGATATGGGACGCGTCGAGGCGCGCCTGCGCGAGGTCGAGGATGCGGTGCAGGCTGCCGAGCAGGAGCACTGGCAGCGGACCAATCCGGAGACCAAGGCCCGCACCAACAGTGCGCTCAGTCAGCTGGAGAGCACCATCACCTCCCTTGAGGACGACCTGGCGGCCGCGGAAAAGAATGGAGACGCGCGCCGGATCTCCGAGGCCCGAGAGGCGCTCGCTGCCCGCCGGCAGTGGCTGGACATGCTGCAGAGGTCGGCACAGGACTTCTCCTAGGGGACCCTCCTGCAGCCGCTCGCGCGTTAGATAGAAGTCCCGGTCAGCCGTTTTCCACAGCGGCTCGACCGGGACTTTTCCTTTGCTTCCGGATTGGGAAAGCTTGATGCATGTCAATCACCCAAGGGTCCTCCGTGCAGGGGCGCACGGCAGTCCGCCGGGATCTCGCCATCAACTCCACCGGAGGCGTGCTCTTCCACGGCGGCGCACTGTTCACCCATGTGGAACTGCAGGCCATGCGGCTGGACGGGCTGATGACCCACGTGTGCGGCAAGTCCTACGTGCGCACGGATCAACCTTCCACCCCGGCCATCCGCGCGCAATCCGCGATCAACGCTGTGCCCAGGACCCTGCACCGGCGGGTCGCGTTGGCGAGACAAAGCGCTGCCTGGGTCTACGGGTGCGCGCCGGCCCCGGAGATTGTCAGCCTCGTCACCGACCACCGGCGGCGGACCACTGCCCTGCCCGTGTTCTGCGAGGCAGTAATGCACCAGGTAACGCTCGGGCCGTGCGATCTGTCCACCATCGGAGGCGTTGAGGTGACGTCTCCCCTTCGCACTGCCCTCGATGTGGCAGTACACGGCTCCGAGCAGTGGGCAGTGGACACCCTGAAGAGAATCGCCGCAGCGCCTGAACTGCGTTGCCCCCTGCACCTTGTCACTCTCTCGCTGGAGGCGTCTCCGCGGGTTCCAGGCAAGGCGCGCGCACTGAGCCGGCTCCGCGAAGCAATGCGGGTGGAGCGCTAGATGCGGCGCTGTGACCCGGTTGTCCGGTAGACGTCGAACACTCCGTCGATCCGACGAACCGCACTCAGGATGTGGCTCAGGTACTTCGGGTCGCCCATCTCGAAGGCGAACCGTGACATCGCCACCCGGTCGGTCGAGGTATTAACACTCGCAGCGAGAATGTTCACGTGGTTCTCGGACAATACCCGGGTCACGTCGGAGAGCAGGCTCTTTCGATCCAGCGCCTCCACCTGAATCTCCACGAGGAACACGCTGGACTGTGTGGGCGCCCACTCGACGTCAACAATGCGGTCGGGCTGATCACGCAACTCCTGAACATTACGGCAGTCGCTGCGGTGCACGGAGACGCCGGACCCGCGCGTGACGAATCCGACGATCGGGTCGGGAGGCACAGGCGTGCAGCAGCGGGCCAGTTTGACCCAAACGTCGCCTACGCCCACAACGGTCACTCCGGAGTCCGAGAACTTGGGGCGGCGGGGCTGGGTGGCAACGGTGGCCTCGGCGATGTCGTCCTCGGCCCCCTGATGGCCGCCCATCAGCGTCACCAGGTGCTCTATGACATTCTGGGCTGACGTGTGGCCGTCACCGACGGCCGCGTAGAGCGCAGAAATGTCCGCGTGCCGCAGTTCCTGTGCTACGGCAAGGAGCGCGTCGTGGGTCATCATGCGCTGAAGGGGGAGGTTCTGCTTCCGCATGGTGCGGGTGAGCTGATCTTTGCCCTTCTCGATCGCTTCCTCGCGGCGTTCCTTGGTGAACCACTGCCGGATCTTGTTACGTGCTCGCGGACTCTTGACGAAGCCCTGCCAGTCCTGGCTCGGTCCGGCGCCCTCGGCCTTCGAGGTGAAGATCTCCACCCAGTCGCCGTGATTGAGTTCGCTGTTGAGCGGAACAAGCTTGCCGTTGACACGGGCGCCAATGGTCCGGTGGCCGACCTCCGTGTGCACTGCGTAGGCGAAATCCACAGGGGTTGACCCAGCGGGCAGCGCCATGACCTCGCCCTTGGGAGTGAAGACGAACACTTCACGGGCGTTGATCTCGAACCGCAATGAATCGAGGAACTCGTCAGGGTCGGAAGTCTCCTGCTGCCAGTCCACGAGGCTGCGAAGCCAACCCATGTCGCTGTTGTCCGGGGCACCACTGGTGCCGGCGCCGCCCTGGTTCTTGTACTTCCAGTGCGCCGCCACACCGTACTCGGCACGCCGGTGCATGTCGTGGGTGCGGATCTGGATTTCAACGGGCCGTCCGCCGGGTCCGATAACCGTGGTGTGCAGCGACTGGTACATGTTGAACTTGGGCATCGCGATGTAATCCTTGAAGCGGCCCGGGAGCGGATTCCACCGTGCGTGCAGCTGGCCAAGGGTCGCATAACAGTCGCGAACCGAGTCAACGAGGACTCGCACGCCCATCAGGTCATGAATGTCGTCGAAGTCCTTACCCCTGACGATCATCTTTTGGTAGATCGAGTAGTAGTGCTTCGGGCGTCCGGTGATGGTGGCCTTGATCTTGACTGACCGCAGGTCCTCACCGATCTGGTCGCGGACCAGGTTCAGGTGCTTCTCCCGTTCCGGGGTGCGGTCGCCGACCATCCGGACGATTTCCTCGTAAACCTTCGGGTGCAGCGCCGCAAAGGAAAGATCTTCCAGTTCCCACTTGATGGTGTTCATGCCGAGGCGATGTGCAAGCGGAGCGAAGATTTCGAGCGTTTCCCTCGCCTTACGGGCGGAAGATTCCGGTGAGACGAACCGCCAGGTCCGGGCGTTGTGCAGCCGGTCAGCGAGCTTGATGACGAGGACCCGGATGTCCTTCGCCATCGCCACGACCATCTTGCGGACGGTTTCGGCCTGCGCTGCGTCACCGAAGGACACCTTGTCCAGCTTGGTGACGCCGTCCACCAGCATGGCAACTTCCTGGCCGAAGTCCCGGCGGATGTCGTCGAGGGTGCAGTTGGTGTCTTCCACCGTGTCATGCAGGAGTGCTGCGGCGAGCGTGGTGCCCGTCATGCCCAGCTCGGCCAGAATGGTGGCAACGGCCACCGGGTGGGTGATGTACGGATCACCGCTCTTGCGCTTCTGCCCTTCGTGGCTGCGCTCAGCGACCTCATAGGCGCGTTTGATGAACTCCAGGTCCTCTTTGGGATTGTTCGCGCGCACCGTGCGCAGGAGTGGTTCAAGAATGGGGGAATAACCGGTGCTTCCGCGGCCGGCCAGGCGCGCGAGGCGTGCACGGGTGCGCTCCCTGCGACCAGGAGAGCTGGGCGGCTCCACGGGAACGGCCGACCCCGGCCCTGGGCGTGCCTGCACGGGCGTCACGGCGCGGATGGGTTGGGGGCGCGATTCGACGCCGGACCCTGTGGACGGTCCGGTACCGGACGGGCGTCCGGGACCACTGGCTTCAGCCACCCAATACCCTACTTCCGTTAAAGTTTTCGCCAACCCCGCCGCCGCGGGTAAGGCTACAACATGCCACACCCTGGTTGACTATCCAAGTTTATCCACCGCGCGAGACTTCCCGTGCACGTTTCGCCTCACGGAGTAAGGATCGGATCCTGCCTGGCTGCACGCTGGTGCCGGGCTCGAGCCGCTGCCGAACCGGGAACGGGAAAGCGGCCCGATATCCAGGGGTACCGGGCCGCTTTCCGGGCCTTGATCTTCCGTCAGGGCTTCCGCTAGGCGGGTACCGTGGGCGACGGTTCGCTTGCTTCAAGCGAGCGACGGTGCAGCACGCGCTTTTCCTGTTTGCGGATCTCCGGCTCATTCATCCGCAGCATCGCGTACATCGGAGCCGCCACGAATACCGTGGTCAGCGTACCGATGATGATGCCGACGAAGAGGGCCAGCGACAGGTCCCGCAGCGTACCCGCGCCCAGCAGCATTGCCCCGATGAAGAGGATGGCGGCCACCGGCAGGACGGCCACGACCGACGTATTGATGGACCGGACCAGGGTTTGATTGACCGCGAGGTTCACCTGCTCGCTGAAGGTCCGTTTGCTGGACACCTCCAGATCCGCGGTGTTCTCGCGGATCTTGTCGAAGACCACGACTGTGTCATAGAGCGAATAACTCAGGATGGTGAGGAACCCGATGACGGCGGACGGCGTTACTTCGAAGTCGCTGAGCGCATAGATGCCCGCGGACGTGGTCATCACCACGACCAGCGCCGCCATCGCGGCCACGGACATCTTCCACGTGCGGAAATAAATAGCCATCAGCAGCGCAGCAAGGGCGACAAAAACAATGAGTCCGATGATCGCCTGACGGCTGACGTCCTCACCCCAGGTCGGTCCCACGAAGTTGGAGGTGACCTCCTCCTCCGTAACGTCATAGGCGCCGATCAGCGCGTCGCGAACACTCAGGGTCTGGTCGTCGGTCAGCCGCTCCGTCTGGATCCGCATGGTTCCAGGCGCGATGTTGGTCACCCGTGGAACAGCTTCCGGTACGACGTTGGTGACCGCCTGTTCACCGGCGGTGACATCCGTGTTCTCCACGTTCGACACCGTGAACTCCGACCCGCCCCGGAAGTCGATACCGAGGTTGAACCCGCCCTTGACGATCGGGATCAGAATCGACAGCAGGATGGCAGCCGCCGCGATGAGGAACCATAGCTTGCGCTTGCCCACAAAGGGGTACGACCGCTTGCCGGAATACAGCTCATTTCCGAACTCGGCGAAACTGAAACGGCTCATCGGTTATCCCCTTCCTCGGATCCGCGTGCTTGCGCAGTAACGGTCTTTTGTTCTTCAGCGGCCTTCCGCTGTTCGGCGAGGCGCCGCTCCGCAATGGTCATGCGCCGTTCCGCTTCTCCTGCCGCTGCCTTGTTCCGGCCGCGCAGTTCAACCTCAGGCCGTTCCACTGGCTTGTGCCGCACTCGACCGGCTCCGCGGTATAGCGGAAGCGCACCGAGGCGTGACGGGTCGAGGCCCGACCAGCGGTGGCCTTCACCGAAGAACCGGGTCATCGCCAGCAACCGCATCATGGGGTGGGTGAAGAGGAACACGACCACGAGGTCGGCAATGGCGGTGAGGCCGAGTGTGAACGCAAACCCACGTACGTTGCCGACGGCCACGAAGTAGAGCACGACGGCGGCAAGCAGGTTCATTGCCTTGGAGGCGAGTACCGTGCGCTTGGCTCGCCTCCAGCCGTTCTCGACCGCGGATACCAGGCCGCGACCGTCGCGAAGCTCGTCCCGGATACGTTCGAAGTACACGATGAACGAGTCGGCGGTCTGGCCAATTGCGACGATCAGTCCGGCCACACCGGCGAGCGACAGGCGGTAGTTCTCAGTCCAGCCGAGGATACAGATCGCAAGGTAGGTGAGCGCGCCGGCCACCACCAGGGAGGCAATCGTCACCAGGCCGAGCATCCGGTACTGGAACAGCGAGTACACGGCGACGAGAACCAGGCCGATCACGCCCGCGATGAGGCCGAGGCGCAGCTGGTCGGCGCCCAGGGTGGCGGAGATCTGCTGCTCACTCTGGATTTCGAAGCTGATCGGCAACGCGCCGTACTTCAACTGTTCGGCCAGAGCCGCCGATGACTCCTCGGTGAAGCTGCCGCTGATCTGCGGCCGCCCGTCAGGGATCACAGCGTTGGTTGTCGGGGCCGAGACAATGATGCCGTCGAGCACGATGGCGAACTGGTTCCTCGGGTCGCCGGAGCCGATCGCGAACAACCGCTCCGTGACCGAGCGGAAAGTTTCCGTTGCCTCATCGTTGAAGTCGATGTTGACGACCCACTCATTGAGGGTCTGGCCCTGCGAGCTGCGCGCCATGCCGTAGTCGGCGGAGTCGATCTCCGTACCGCGAACCTCGACCGGTCCGAGGATGTACTTGCCCTGCGTGTCCGGCTCACACGCAACCATGGGCTGGTCGGCCGGCGCGGGCTCCACCGCAGGCTGCAGGGCTTCGGGATTCGTGCAGTCCGTTGTCTCGAATTCCTGCATCAGTTCAGCGGTGATCCAGTTCGGATCACTCCCATCCGTGGGTTCCGCGCTGGGCGTCGGCAGCTGGTCTTCGGGCGTCGGCGTCTCAGCGGCCGGGGCAAGCCCGGGCCCGCCGAACAGGACCGGCCGGAACTCCATCTGCGCGGAAGCCTGGATCAGCTCCCGTGTTTCAGGTTCCGGGATGCCGGGGAGAGCAACAATGACGTTTCGACCGGACTGCGTGCTGATCTCGGCCTCGGCCACGCCGCTGCCGTCGACGCGCTGTCGAATGATTTCGACCGCTTGGTCAAGCTGCTCGGGGGTGATTTCGTCGCTACCCCCCTGAACCTGAGGCGCAAGGATCATCTGGGTACCACCCTCGAGATCGAGGGCCAGCTTTGGTGCCCAGCTGGCGCTACTCCACAGCGAGCCGCCGCCGAGCAGCAGCGCGAGGAGTGCAAAGACGACGCCGAGCCAGACGAGTGTGCGTCTGGCGGCGGAGCCTGGGCCGGTTCGTGCCATGGTGGGTGAATCCTTCGGGTGTTGGAGCGCGAGACTTGACGGAGCCTACATAGGGGCCGGGTCGCAGGTTACTGGTCTTTGTCGTTTCGGTCGCGGGAGTTTTCCCGGTTCAGTCGCTCGACGGTCTCTTCCGGGGTCTCCTCGCGTACCGGGCGCTGGTCATCCGTGGCCGGGTCCGTCAGTGAGGAGGCATCGTTCGGAACGGTACCTTCATCCTCGACCACCGGCTCAGGGGTGACAACCTTGGTCAGCGTCTGGGTATGGACCGTGGCCGTGACACCCGGCGAGATTTCAATGACGGCCTTGTTGTGTTCGTCATCGAGGGAAACGATGGTGCCGAACAAGCCGAAGTTGGTCATGACTTCGGTTCCCGAAACCATCTGGGTGCGCTGCTCGGCAACCTGCTGCTTCATCTTCCGTTGCTTGCGGAACATGGTGAAGATCAGGAAAGCCAGGGCCAACGGGAGCAGCAGGCTGAAGATGTCAAAGCCGCCGGTTGTCTGAGTGGTCTGGGCAACTACGTTTGCGAGCACAGAGAAGATCCGTTTCTATATTTGGTCGGCGCAGCGGGCCGCAACACATGCGGTTGCGACGCCGAATTCCGCGGCCACGCGCGGTCTGCAGGGGTACTGCCTTCAGGGTATCGACTCCGTGCCCCGTATTTCACAACGGTGAGACGGGACAGGAAACCGTGAACAGCGTTTCCGGCGATTTAGACCATGCGTGTGCCACACGTCATACCAGTCTACGGGGAACCCGGCGCAACTGACGCCTAGCCCTCGTTACGACTCCATTCCGTTTCGTTCTCCAGAGCGGTTCCCAGGGCGGGATCTTCCTGATAGACGGAGAACAGGTCCTCAGGCATGGCGGCAGCGACGGTTGGCGGCATGACCAGTCCGAGGTGTTCCCATGCAGCAGCCGTGGCAATACGTCCCCGGGGCGTTCGGCCGAGCATCCCTTCACGCACAAGATAGGGCTCGGCCACGGTTTCCACGGTCTCGGGCTCCTCACCTACCGCGATCGCGAGCGTGGAGAGGCCCACCGGTCCCCCGTTGAACTTCGTGATCAGGGCGGTCAGCACCGACCGGTCTAGCCGGTCAAGGCCCTTCGCGTCGACTTCGTACATGTCCAGGGCGGAACCGGCGCATCGTGCGTCTATGACGTCCACGCCGTGCACGAGTGCCCAGTCACGAACGCGGCGCAGCAACCGGTTCGCGATTCGGGGAGTGCCCCGCGATCGACCCGCAATCTCGGCAAAGGCCGCGGAGTTGACCCGCATGTCCATCATCATTGCCGAACGCCGGAGCACGAGTTCAAGCTCCGCGGTGGAGTAGAACTCAAGGTGCCCCGTGAACCCAAACCGGTCACGCAGGGGACCCGGAAGCAGCCCTGCCCGGGTAGTGGCCCCAACCAGCGTGAATGGCGGAAGTTCCAGCGGGATCGCGGTCGCCCCGGGGCCCTTGCCCACAACGATGTCGACCCGGAAGTCCTCCATGGCCATGTACAGCATTTCCTCGGCGGGGCGCGACATCCGGTGGATCTCGTCGAGGAACAGCACCTCACCTTCAGTGAGTGACGAGAGGATAGCCGCGAGATCCCCGGCGTGCTGGATCGCAGGACCGGAACTGATCCGCAGCGGGGCGTTCATTTCTGCTGCGATGATCATGGCGAGGGTGGTTTTTCCGAGTCCGGGCGGGCCGGACAGCAGCACATGGTCTGCGCTTCGACCGCGCATGCGCGACGCTTCAAGAACCAGGGACAACTGTCGGCGCACCCTCGCCTGGCCCACGAAGTCGTCGAGGTTCTTCGGCCGGAGGGCTGCCTCGACGGCCCGGTCCTCAGGATCGACCGAGGGCGAGACGAGAGGTTGTTCCTGATCTGCCGCCATCAGTTCACCGAGGCCCGTGCCGAGCTGCGCGCACCGTCCTGGCCGAGCCGGCGCAGGGTGAGCTTCAGGATGGCGCCGACGTCACCGGCAGCAGCGGTCTCCGGCGATTCCTTGACGGCTGCCTCTATGGCCGAGCCGGCGTCCTTCTCCGACCAACCGAGGCCCATCATGGCTGCGAGGACCTGCGACTGCCAGGCACCGGCTGAGGTTGCTGGTGAGTCAGCCTCGAGCGGAACAAGCTTGTCCGCGAGTTCGAGCACTATTCGCCGGGCCCCCTTGGGCCCGATGCCGGGAACCTTGCTGAAGGCCTTGTCATCACCCGACGACGCCGCGGTGCGGATGGCTGCCGGAGCATGCACGGCGAGGACAGCCAGCGCGAGCCTTGGGCCGACACCGCTGACCCCTAGCAGCGTTTCAAAGACCTCGCGCTCCTCCGGCTCGGTGAAACCGAACAGGGTCATCGAGTCCTCACGGACGATCATCGATGTGAAGACCTTGGCCTGGTTCCCGGGACGCAATGTTGAGAGGGTCTGGGGCGTTGCCTGCACCTGCATGCCGAACCCGTTGACGTCGAGGACAGCCGAGTGCAGGCCGACGTGGCTTACGGTCCCGGTCAGAGAGCTGATCATGCGTGCGGCTCCAGGTGCTGAGGATTGAAACGAATAACACCGAACATATCTACGAATCAGCGTACGGGCAGGCGGTGACTATTTCACGCCCGCCACACCGATGCCGAGGCAGAGGCGGATTCGCATACGGGCGCTTAGCGCCGTCGTCGGGCTTTCGCTTCTGCTTCTGCCCACAGTCGTTGCGCTGCGGTCAGGCCGGAACCGCCTTGCGCACGGACGGACGACGACGAACCGGTTCGCCAGGCGTGCGTGATGGCCAGCGCCAGTGCGTCCGCCGCGTCGGCGGGGGTCGGTGCGGTGGAAAGCCGCAGGATCTTCGTGACCATCTTCGTCACCGCAGCCTTGTCTGACTGGCCGTTGCCGGTAACAGCGGCCTTGACCTCGGTGGGCGTGTGCAGTGCGACAGGAATCCCGCGGCGTGCAGCCGCAGCAATCACGACGCCGGATGCCTGCGCTGTACCCATCACGGTGCTCACGTTCAGTTGACTGAAGACACGTTCGACGGCGAGGACGTCCGGCGCATGGGTATCAAGCCACGTGTCGACCGACTCCGCAATCATGAGAAGCCGCCGGTCGAGCGTGTGGTCAGCGGGTGTGCCAACCACTCCGACGGCCACGAGCGTGGCCCGGCGGTTTGGTTCGACATCGACCACCGCCAACCCGCAGCGCGTGAGGCCAGGGTCGATACCCAGGACGCGCAAGGTCACCCGGAACGCTCCGGGACCGCCTGAATGAGACTAATCGTCGCTCTCCAACTCGGCCATGACGTCTTCGCTGAGGTCTGCGTTCGAGTACACGTTCTGCACGTCGTCCAGCTCTTCGAGCGCGTCAACCAGCTTGAGGAACTTGCGTGCGGCATCGGCGTCGAGCTCCACCTGCATGGAGGGGACAAACTCGACCTCATCGGTCTCGTACTCGATCCCTGCTTCCTCCAGGCCGGCAACGACGGCGCGCAGGTCGGAGGGCTCGGAGTGAACGTCGAAGGAGTCCCCCGATTCCTTGACTTCTTCAGCGCCGGCGTCGAGGACTGCCATCAGCACGTCATCTTCGGACAGGTCCTTCTTCGGCAGCGAGACAACGCCCTTGCGTGCAAACAGGTACGCCACCGAACCAGGATCGGCAACGGTTCCGCCGTTGCGGGTGATGGCTACCCGGACCTCGGAGGCGGCACGGTTCTTGTTGTCCGTCAGGCACTCGATCAGCAGGGCTGAGCCCTGGGGGCCGCGCGCTTCGTAAATGATCTCCGAGTAATCGATGACCTCGCCGGTCAGGCCGGCGCCGCGCTTGATCGCGCGGTCGATGTTGTCGTTGGGAACAGAGGTCTTCTTGGCTTTCTGTACGGCGAGTTCCAGTGCAGGGTTGCCCGACAGGTCGGCTCCACCGGCACGGGCGGCAACCTCAATGTTCTTGATCAGCTTCGCGAAGGACTTTGCACGTTTGGCATCGATCACGGCCTTCTTGTGTTTGGTGGTTGCCCATTTAGAGTGCCCCGACATGCTCTGCCCTTCTGGTAGCGATCATCGATAGGAAAAGCTCGTGGATGCGGTGCTCACCGGTGACCTCCGGATGGAAGCTGGTGGCAAGCAGGTTTCCCGAGCGAACTGCAACAATTCTAGCGATCGGCGGTGCGTGGCCCTTGCCGGCGTCCTGCTCAGCGCCGTGTTCGGCCGGCGGAGTATCAGGCGCCTCGACCTGCGCGAGGATCTTCACCGACTCTCCTACCTTTTCCACCCACGGCGCACGGATGAATACCGCGTGGACATCGTCGCCGTCTCCCGGCAGCTCGGCGAACGGCAGATCCGTCTCGAAGGATTCCCGCTGCCGGCCGAAGGCATTGCGGCGCACAACGATATCCAGCCCGCCGATAGTCTGCTGGGGACTGCCCTGCAGGTCCACCGAAGGATCCGCAATGGTGTCGGCCAGCATGATCATTCCGGCACAGGATCCGTAGACAGGAAACCCGTCACGAATGCGTTCACGGAGCGGCTCGGCAAGGTCGAAGGCGCGGGTCAGCTTGTCCATGGTAGTCGACTCGCCGCCGGGAATGATCAGGCCTTCGACCTGGTCCAGCTCGTCGGGACGCCGGACGGGCGAAGCGACGCCTCCGAGGGATTCGATCACCCGGATGTGTTCGCGGACGTCACCCTGGACGGCGAGAACGCCCACGCGCAGCGCGGAGCCCTGAGGAGAATTGGTGGAAGTCACCGACCCATTCTAGTTTGGCCAGAGCCCTTCCCACCGAATCGATCACGACGCCGGCTCCTCCCGCCGCTGAGGTGCGCATGCCTAAGACGCTTGCAAACCGCGATAAGTTAGACATCATGTCTGTTCTGTCGAGCGTGAGCGTGCCCCTGGGCAAAACAGTGCGGGCGCTTTCCCGTTTACGGGGTGGCGGTTCTGCGTTCCCGGGTCTGGTAGTCGAGCGGATCGACCCCGGTTTCATGGCGCGAGCGCTACGCAACCTCCCCCACGGGGTCATCGTCGTGAGTGGGACCAATGGCAAGACCACCACTACCAAGATGGTCGTTGAGCTCCTCGAAGGCCAGGGCCTGAACGTTTTCACCAACCGGACCGGCAGCAACTTCACCCGCGGGGTCGCCGCTGCACTCCTGGGCGACGTCGACTGGCGGGGCCGTCTGAAGGCCGACGTCGCCGTCCTCGAACTGGACGAGGCCCACGCGGTCCACTTCGTGAACCTGGTTCCGCCGACGCACTGCCTGCTGCTCAACGTCCTGCGCGACCAGCTGGACCGCTTCGGTGAGATCGACAAGACAACCCGGCTGCTTGAGCAGATCGCGGTGAAAACCACCGGCACCGTCGTCCTAAACCGGGAGGACCCGCGGGTCGCCTCCATCGCGTCGTCGGTCCGGTCGGCATCGGTGGCCTACTTCGGCCTGGACGAATCGTTGCGTTCGACCTTCCCCAGCGATGATGACCTGCGCGGCGCCACCGGCACCGCTCCGGCCTCGAGTCTTCCGGCCGACGTCGTGCTTGAGTCTGTGAACTCGAATACCGCGACGTTCTCGATGGACGGCGAAACGAGCACAATCGAGCTGAGCCTGCGCGGCGTCTACAACATCTTCAACGCCGCCGCTGCGCTGGCGATGGCGCGAATCATCCTGGGTGGTAACGCGAAACGCGCAGAGATGCTCAGTTCGCTGGCAGCGGTTGAGCCTGCCTTCGGCCGCGGTGAATCGCTCGTTGTGGACGGTCAGCCCCTCGAACTCGTCCTCGTGAAGAATCCGAGCGGTTTCCGGCTGGGCCTGAAATCATTCGATGCCGCCGGGTACGCGACCATGATCGCCATCAATGACAACTATGCGGACGGCAGGGACATGTCGTGGCTCTGGGATGTCGATTTCGACAGCCTGAGGAACGACGGCGTCGACATGGTCAGCGGCGTCCGCGCCTATGACATGGCCCTTCGCCTCCAGTACGACGACGTCGCCGCCCGCGACATCGACCCGGACACCGGTTCCGCCCTGCGCACCTTCATCAGCCGCGCGAAGGGTCAGCCGAAACGAATCTTCTGCACCTACACGGCGATGCTCGCCATCCGCAGGGATCTGTCCAAAATTACCGATGTGAAGGTGGTTTCATGACTTCCGGCGCCCAGGAGAGCACTCCAGTACACAGCAATTCAGCACACAAGGGCACGCTGCGCATCCTGCAGCTGTACCCGCGGGACATGAACATCTACGGTGACTGGGGCAACGTACTGGTGCTCAAGCAGCGCCTTGCCTGGCACGGCTACGATGCCGAGATCCTCGAACACAACGCCGGTGATACCTTCCCGGACGACGTCGACATCCTGATCGGCGGCGGCGGCCAGGACAGCGGGCAGGTGGTGATCCAGCAGGACCTGCAGTCCAATGCGGCGCACCTTCGCGCGCTGGCGGAGGACGGCACGCCGATGCTGGCCATCTGCGGCCTCTACCAACTGTTCGGCAACTTCTTCAAGACGCACGACGGCACAGTCATCCCCGGCATCAGCATCCTGGACATCGAGACACACGGCGGCAGCGAGCGGCTGATCGGTAACGTCGTTGCCCGCAGCGAGGAATTCGGCGACATCCACGGCTATGAGAACCACAGCGGCCAGACCTACCTCGGTCCCGGTGTCCGGCCTCTTGCGACAGTGACCAAAGGCGAGGGCAACAACTCTTCCGAGGATCACGAGGGCGCCCGCCACCTCAACATTGTTGCAAGTTACCTCCACGGTTCACTGTTGCCGAAAAACCCGGCGATCGCGGACTTCCTCATCCGTGAAGCAGCCACCCGCAAGTTCGGGTCTTTCGAGCCCGGTGACGTGGACGACAGCCTGGCTGAGCTTGCGCGCCGGCACGCCGCGACCCGCCCACGCTGACCGGGCCCTGAGCCACCAGCTCCGCTGAACCAGTCCCCGGCCGGACTATTCCTCTTCAGACACCAGCCACTGGTGAGCACCGTCGTCGGACGCTCCGAAGGCGTCCACCGTTGCGAGGGTGCGCGCCTTGACGGCTTCCTCGTGCTCGGGAGTCGAGCACGAGCCGGGCTCCCGGTCCGGTGCCAGCGAGCACCAGCGGTACGGGTCCCGGACGATGACGGAAGGAACCCAGGCCAGATCGCTGACCGTCCACTCACCCGATTCGTCAGCGGCGAATTGAGCCCGGATGGTCAGCCCTTCGTTGTTCACGTCATACACCGGTGACAGCTCGGTCACTCCGTTGCCGAGTCCGTACACGATCCAGGTGTCGTTGTAATACTCGATGGGAAGCACCGAGTGCGTGTGGTGTCCATAGATGAAGTCGACGGCCCCGCTGTCCGCCAGCGCGTGGGCGAGGTCGATCTGCTGCTGGTTGGGCAGTGAAGCGTACTCATCTCCGGCGTGGATGGCAGCGATAACGACGTCGGCGCCTTCCGCACGCGCCCGTTCTGCCTTCGCGATCATTGTTGCGGAGTCGAGCATGTCCACCTGCCACGGGAACTCCGCGATCAGCCCGTTCAGCCCGTAGGTCGCCTCGATGACCGCTACCTTCGCCGCGGGTGTCTCGAGAATCATCAGCTCGCGCGATTCTTCCTCCGTCCGGTAGGAGCCGGTGTGCGGCAATTCCAGCCGATCGAGTGTGTCCAGGGTGCGCACCAGCCCTTCGGTGCCGGCGTCGATCGTGTGGTTGCTTGCAGTGGTGCAGGCGTCGTAGCCGACGGCCTTTGCGGCGTCGAGGATCTGCGGGGGCACGTTGAACTGCGGGTAGCCGCTGAACGGTCCTTCCGGTGCGGCAACCGGGGTTTCCATGTGGCACATGGCGAGATCACTGGCCTGGATGTACGGACGCTGTCCGGACAGGAGCGGCTCGAAGTCGAGAGAGCCCTTGCCGGTCTGCTGGGCATCGGCGGTGGCCTGCTCCCATAACTGCGGGTGTACCAGAAGATCGCCCGAAGCCATGAACGAGAAACACCGGTCGGTGGGGCAGTCGGGACCCCTGCCGGGAGTCGGCTCCGGCGTGGGTTCCGGCGCCTCCGACGTGGAGGCGGTTTCAGGCGCCGAGGAGGCGGCGGGCGCTGTCGTCGATGGTTCTGCGCCCTCCGTGGTTCGCCCTTCCCCTGCCCCCATGCAGCCTGAGCACGCAAGCGTGAGCGCCAGTCCCAGCGCTGCCCACCTGCCTCGTACTAGCGCCTTTTCGGACACAGCTTCCTCCCTCGGGTGATGACTCTCAATGATAGGTGCGGCACAGCACGGATTCGGGGAGAAACGGCCCCGATCTGCTGGAGTGGCGCCAACCGTTATGCCAAGGTTGGTTTCCATGAGCAATCCCTTCCTCAGTCCCAGTACGCTGCCGTATCAGCTGCCGCCCTTCGCCCAGATCCGAGAAGAGGACTACCTTCCGGCCTTCGAAGCAGGCATGCAGGAGCATCTGAGCGAGATCGACGCGATCGTCTCCAACCCTGAACCAGCGACGTTCGACAATACGATCGTTGAGCTGGAACTGGCCGGTGAGACTCTCCGCCGCGTCTCTCTGGTGTTCTACAACAACTCGTCGGCGCACTCCACCGACGGTATACAGGCGGTGGAGAAGGAGATTGCACCGCGGCTCGCTGCGCACGGGGACAACATTTACCTGAACACCGCTCTCTTTGCGCGCGTCAACGCTGTCGATGCCTCCGACATGGACCCCGAATCGGCGCGGCTCGCCGATGAATACAGGCAGCGTTTCGTCCGCGCGGGTGCCCAGCTCGACGATGATGCGCAGCACCGCCTGCGCGAACTGAACGGAAAGCTCTCCGAACTCGGCACCGAGTTCAGCCAACGGCTGCTCCGGGAAACGAATGATTCTGCGCTTCTGATCGACGACCCGGCGGAACTGGACGGCCTGACAGCGGACGACGTCGCGTCAGCGGCCGACGCCGCCAAGGCAGCAGGACATCCGGGCAAATACCTCCTGACCCTCATCCTGCCCACCTCCCAGCCTGCACTGGAGTCCCTGACCAACCGGGAAACCCGGCGCCGCCTCCACGAAGCCTCCATCAACCGCGGCTTCCGCGACAACTCCAACAACACAGTCGGCGTCGCGGCGACCATGGCCGCCCTGCGTGCAGAACGCGCCGCCCTGCTCGGCTTCGCCAATCACGCCGAGCTCGCCACGGACGACCAGACGGCACCTTCGTTGGACGCCATCCACGACATGCTGGGCCGGTTGGCAGGACCTGCGGTGCGGAATGCGCGTGCCGAAGCTGAACAGCTGGAGAGCGTTGCCGGCCACCCGATCGAGGCATGGGACTGGTCCTTCTACTCCGAGAAGGTGCGCTCGGAGCGTTACGACGTCGATCTGTCCGCGCTGCGCCCCTACTTCGAGCTGGACCGGGTACTCAAGGACGGGGTTTTCTTCGCCGCGAACAAGTTGTACGGGCTGTCGTTCCATGAGAGTGACGACCTGCAGGGTTACCATCCGGATGTGCGGGTCTGGGAGGTCCGCGAGGAGGACGGAACGGAACTCGGGCTGTTCCTCGGGGACTACTACACGCGCGAGACCAAGAACGGCGGCGCCTGGATGAATTCCTTCGTGGAGCAATCCCGGCTGGCCGGGACGCGCGCCGTCGTCGTCAATAATCTCAATGTCACCCGGCCGCCGGCGGGTGAACCCACGTTGCTGACGTTCGACGAGGTCCGGACCACGTTCCACGAGTTCGGACACGCACTGCACGGTCTGTTCTCGAACGTCGCCTATCCGCTGTTCTCGGGCACGAGCGTGCCCCGCGACTTCGTGGAGTACCCCTCACAGGTCAACGAGATGTGGATGCTCTGGCCGGAAGTGGTGAATAATTACGCGCGCCACCACCAGACCGGCGAGCCGCTTGCCCAGGACACGATCGACAAGCTGGTTGCCGCACGGCAGTGGGGTGAGGGATTCGCCACGACCGAGTATCTCGCCGCTGCACTTCTGGACTTGGCCTGGCACGAGCTGCCGCCGGGGACAACGGTGGAGGATCCACTAGCCTTTGAGAAGCAGGCACTGCACGACGCCGGAGTGGACTACGCACTTGTGCCGCCGCGGTACCGCACCGGTTATTTCAAGCATATTTTCGCGGGCGGCTACGCGGCAGCGTACTACGCCTACATCTGGAGTGAAGTCCTTGATGCGGACAGCGTCGAGTGGTTCAAGGAGTCCGGCGGGCTCACCCGCGAGAACGGCGAGCACTTCCGTCGTGAGCTGCTCTCGCGCGGCTACAGCGTCGACCCGCTCGAGGCGTTCGCTGCATTCCGTGGGCGGGCTGCAAGCATCGATCCGCTGTTGGCGCGTCGAGGGCTGGCTGAGAAGCCATGACCACGATCGCCGGTTGCCAGAGGCTGCAGCGGGCATGGTTCGCTGCGATGGCCCGGGCAACCGGCGGCAGGACTTTCTCGACGCACGAGTGTGACTGGATCTGGCTGCCTGCACGGCGCGAGCTCATGCTGATGTTCCCGACTGCAGTGTCCCCTGCCGGGTTGAGGCCCGGCCTCGCCGAGGGGGTCCGGCTTGGGGCGGGGACCGTGGGTGTATGGCTCAATGGTGCGGTTCGGGGACAGGAGCTTGGAAGCTTCGGCTTCGAACAGGGCTGGCAGCCGTGGTGGATGAGCGCTCCGGTTGACGCTGTCACTGCCTTCGACAGCAGTGGAACGACCATTACGGCGTCGGTTTCTGAGTTCGATGGGCCGCCTGCCACTGAACTGGCTGTCGCCCGGGCCGAACCGCGGAGGGCCTGGCACGCGGTGGCGCGGCAGGGTGAGTCCCTCGTTGGGTCGGCGTATTCGTTTTATGACGGGATCGACAACCCCCGCGGCCTCGGCGGCGTCTTCAACATGGAAGTCCACCCCGGGTTCCGTCGTCGCGGGCACGGCACAGCTCTTCTTGCAGCCCTTGCCCGGGAGGCCGCGGCGGCGGGCGCCAGGGAGCTCGCGTTGAATGCCACGCCCGAAGGTTACGAGCTGTATTCCCGCCGCGGCTTCGAACTGATCGGGCGTGGGCAGACCTGGTGGCTGCGGCTGGACTGAGCGGCCTCTCAGCCGTTATACGCTTCTAGCTGCGGCAAAATTCTTGGGGGAAGGTTTCACTGTGGAACGACGGGCGTTTATCGGTGCGCTGGCAGCTACCGGAATCGGTTGTGGGCTGGCGGCCTGCGCCGGCGCCGAGCGAAGCTCAAGCGGCGCACAGGTCCTGACGAAGCCGCCCGCAGCACCAAAACCTACTCCTTCACCGATCTCAACCTCCCCCACTCCGAGTCCGGTGCCGGCTCCTCCCGCCGTAACGAAGGTGCCCCTGCCTCCCGGCATCATCACCGGCCTTCCCACGACGGAACCCGTCCTCGCCTGGACGGTCGACGATGGGTCTGACAGCGAAGTCGTGCGGCGATACGCCGAGTTCGCCCGTGACAGCGGCACCCGGCTTACGTTCTTCCTCAACGGCTCATACCCGGGCTGGACCGAGCACGCTTCCCTCCTGAAGCCGCTCGTCGCGTCCGGGCAGGTGCAGGTCGCCAACCACACGTGGTCCCATGCCGATCTCACCAGCGTGAGCGACGCGGAAGTGGTCGCCGAACTCCAGCGCAACCACGATTTCATCTCCGCCACCTTCGGCGTCGACGCACGCCCGTACTACCGCCCGCCCTACGGGTACCGCGACGCGCGTACGGACGCTCTCGCAGCGTCGATCGGCTACACGTGCCCAGTCCTGTGGTACGGCTCCCTCGCTGATTCGGGTCTGCTGCCCGAGCAAGAAATCGTTAATCTCGCCACCGAGTGGTTCAGGCCCGCGCACATCATCATTGGTCATCTCAATTACCTGCCCGTCACCAACGTGTTCCCACAACTTCGTCAGCTGATCAACGACCGTCAACTCATCACCGTGACGTTGAACGACATCTTCACCCCCTGGGCGCCGGGCGCACGGTGAAATTCGCGCTCACACTGACACACGTTGCACCTGCACCCGCCGCTCTAGCGCGAGTGAAAGTCAAGAGCGACGCCGATCCACTGCATGAGGTCCTCGTCCCCCAGCAGCGCGTCGGGCTGCACGGTGAGCCAACCCGGACCCATGGGCCGTTCTATACCCATGAATGACAGGCCGGCGCCCTTCCGCTGCAGTAATTCTTCGCTGTCGGCCGGATCAACCCGGACGAGGAGTGACCCGTCACGACCAGCGGATACCAGCATCCGGTCCTCCAGCATGAACGCTATCCCGCCGAACATGGCGACCTCGCGAACGGGCCCGCCGTCTTGAATCATCGACCTGATCCGGGCAGCCAGTGCCTCACGCTCTGCAGTCATCCCATCTCCCTGTCCTAGTCCTCAACTCCAGGCCACTCCACTGCACCCGCCTCCGCTGCTCCCAGAGACTCCACCGTTGCCTTGGTGCGCGCGCGGCTCGCGGCGTCCTCCTCATTCGAGACGCATGACGCTCCCGAGGCGGCCATCTCCTGCAGGCTGGAGGCTGCCACAGGGCACCAGCGATGTTCAGGACCATTCCAGGTGGCCGGCAGCCAGCGAAGCTCGGCCACCTGGAACCCGCCGTCGTCGTCGCGTTCGAAGTCCGCACGGACCAGAAGGCCCTCCGTGTTGCGGATATCCGGCGTGAGATGGGCGGCAATGGTGTTCCCGAGACCATAGACGATCCACACGCCGTTGTACTTCTCGATGGGCAGCACCGAGTGGCTGTGGTGTCCGTAGATCAGATCGAAGCGGCCGCTGTCCACCAGTGCGTGCGCCACCTCCTGCTGCTGAGCATTGGCGTAGTCGGCGTACTCGTCGCCGGCATGCACAGCTGCGAGTACGACGTCGGCACCCGCATGGCGCGCGGCGTCCGCCTTCGCGATCATCGCGGCTGTATCCAACCGGTCTACCTGCCAGTCAAACTCCGGGACGATCCCGTTGAGCGCGTAAGTGCCGGAGACTATCGCAACCTTCGCCTCTCCGTTGTCCATGATGAACGGTTCTGCTGCCTCCTCGGCTGTGCGGTAGGAACCGGTATGTTCGATTCCCGCCTGATCCAGGGTGTCGAGGGTGCGGTTCAGCCCATCCGTGCCGGCGTCGAGCGTGTGGTTGCTGGCGGTCGTACAGGCGTCGTAGCCCAACGCGGCGACGGCGTCGGCGATCTGCGGCGGCACGTTGAAGGCGGGAAAGCCTGAGAACGGTCCGCTGGGCTCCGCCAGCGGTGTCTCCTGGTGGCAGACAGCAAGATCTGCGGGCGCGACATACGCTTCCTGCGCGGCCAGGAGCGGCCGGAAATCGAGGTCCCCACCGCCGTCGAGCGTTGCCTGTTGCCAGAGTCTCTCATGAAGGAGAAGGTCCCCGGTGAACACAACCGAGAGGCAATCTTCCCCTGGACAGCCGCCCGGTTCCGGCTCCGTTGAAGCGGGCGCTGGTGGTTGCGGCGGAGATGATGCCGTGGCGGAGGTTGCCGGGCCGGAGGATGATGGTGCGGCCGATGATGGTGCGGACGGCGGAGGAGTGCCCGATGGCACGCCCTGGGGAGGCGGGCCGCCCGCCGTACAACCGGTGAGCGACAGAAGCATCACAAGCGTCACGGCTTTCCCGATGGTTCTCCTGCGCCCGCTCACGCGACAAGCCTAGCCCCGCCCCTGGAAACAACGAAGGGCCGGACGAATTCGTCCGACCCTTCATAGTGAAGCGGGTATTACCAGCCGCGCTCGGCGAGGCGGTGCGGCTGCGGGATCTCGTCGACGTTGATGCCGACCATTGCTTCGCCCAGGCCTCGGGAGACCTTGGCGATCATATCGGGATCATCGTGGAAGGTGGTGGCCTTCACGATCGCCGCGGCCCGCTCGGCCGGGTTGCCGGACTTGAAGATACCCGACCCGACAAAAACGCCGTCGGCGCCGAGCTGCATCATCATCGCAGCGTCAGCCGGGGTGGCGATACCGCCGGCGGTGAACAGCACTACCGGGAGCTTGCCCGCAGCGGCAACCTCCTTGACCAGCTCATACGGCGCCTGAAGCTCCTTGGCCGCGACATACAGCTCGTCCTCCGGCATGGAACTGAGCCGGGCAATCTCCGCCCGGATCTTACGCATGTGCATGGTGGCGTTGGAGACATCCCCGGTACCGGCTTCACCCTTGGAACGGATCATCGCCGCACCCTCGTTGATCCGGCGAAGCGCCTCACCGAGATTCGTGGCACCGCACACGAAGGGGACAGTGAACTTCCACTTGTCGATGTGGTTGGTGAAATCCGCCGGGGTCAGGACCTCGGACTCGTCAATGTAGTCAACACCGAGGGACTGCAGCACCTGCGCCTCGACGAAGTGACCGATCCGGGCCTTGGCCATGACCGGAATGGACACAGCCTCGATGATGCTCTCGATCATGTCCGGATCAGACATCCGGGACACTCCGCCCTGAGCACGGATATCAGCGGGAACGCGCTCAAGAGCCATCACAGCAACGGCACCGGCATCCTCAGCGATGCGCGCCTGCTCCGCAGTGACGACATCCATGATGACGCCGCCCTTGAGCATCTCCGCCATCCCGCGCTTGACCCGGCTGCTCCCGGTCACTGGCGCGGTGGTGGAAGCTTCTTCAACAGTGGACACAGTTTGGCCCCTCGGGTAGAGAAAAGATAACAATCCATGATACGCCCGCGCGCAGCCGCAAAGCGTCGGTCAGCAACCAGACGTAACGGAATTGAAGTTGTGCAACCGGACAGCGGCTCCCCGCACGAAGCCGGCGCCAGGAACCGCGCTCAGGTTGCGGCGGCGGCCTGGACCCGCACCGTCATGATGCGCTGCACGATGGTGATGACACTCGCCAGAGCCAGGAGGACCAGCACAGCCAGGAGAACCACCTCCGGCAGGCCCAGTCCGGTCAGCCCGGTCACTACCAACACCGAAACCAGCCGCTCCGCACGCTCGGCTATGCCTACGTTGGCAGTGAAGCCCAGCGACTCAGCTTTGGCCCGTGCGTAGGAAACGATCATGCCGAGCACGAGGCAGGCCAGCGCGGCGAGTGCGATCGCGTTGTTACTGCCGCCGAGGAAGAACCAGACAGCGACGCCGGCGAAAAGTGCACCGTCCGCGATGCGGTCCAGGGTCGAGTCGAGGAAGCTTCCCCAGGAACTGCTGCGCCCCTGCATGCGCGCCATGATCCCGTCAACCACGTCCGAGAAGACAAAAAGTGTGATGAAGACCGTGCCCCAGAACAGCTGCCCCAAGGGATAGAAGACCAGCGCTCCCCCCGCAACACCGACCGTTCCGATAACGGTGACGGTATCCGGCGATACCCGCCATTTCAGGAGCAGCGTCGCCAGCGGTGTGAAGAGGGAGGTGAAGAAGGACCGGGCGTACTTATTCAGCATGGCCCGCACCGGTGTCCATCGAGGCTGCAGCTGCTTCATCCCAGGCCGCTGCCAATTGTTCCCTTACCTCATCGAGGGTCTGGGTGATGGCCTTGGTCTGGGCAATAATTGGGAAGAAGTTGCCGTCGCCGTTCCACCGAGGAACCACATGCTGATGCAGGTGTGCTGCGATGCCCGCGCCGCCGGTGACTCCCTGGTTCATGCCGAGGTTGAATCCGGTGGGCCGCGCCACGCTGCGCAGCGCATGCATGGCTGCCTGCGTAAGCTGCGCGATCTCCAACGTTTCTTCCGACGTGATGTCGGTGTAGTCGGGCACGTGGCGGTAGGGACATACCAGCAGGTGGCCGGGGTTGTACGGGAAGAGGTTCAGGACGACGTACGCACTTTCTCCGCGGTGGACAATGAGCGATTCCTCGTCAGACCGCGCGGGCGCGGCACAGAAGGGACAGTCCTCCTGCTTGCTGAACTGACCCTGGCCACCCTTGATGTAGGCCAGCCGGTGCGGAGTCCACAGGCGCTGGAAGGCATCGGGCACACCGGCCAGCTCAAACCTGTCCGTTACGTCCCCGTCGTCGCCATACTGCCCGTCAGCGCCTGTGTTCCCCATGGACCGCTACTGTTCCCTGCTGCGGACGGCTTCCACAATCCGCTTCACGGCTTGGTCGACCGGCACCTGATTCTCCTGGCTTCCATCCCGGAAGCGGAAGGACACAGCGCCGGCGTCGACGTCATCTCCGCCCGCGATCAGGACGAACGGAATCTTCTCCTTGCTTGCCGTGCGGATCTTCTTGGGGAACCGGTCGGAGCTGATGTCCACCTCGGCCCGGATACCCTCCGCCTTGAGCTTGTCGACGACGTCGAACAGGTAGTCGTTGAACGCGTCCGCCACCGGAATGGCACGCACCTGCACCGGAGCCAGCCAGGCGGGGAAGGCCCCTGCGTAGTGCTCGGTGAGCACGCCCAGGAACCGTTCGATGGAGCCGAACAGTGCACGGTGAATCATGACCGGCCGTTGGCGCGTACCATCCGCTGCCTGGTATTCAAGTTCGAAACGCTCCGGCAGGTTGAAGTCCAGCTGGATGGTGGACATCTGCCAGGTCCGGCCGATGGCGTCGCGGGCCTGCACGGAGATCTTCGGTCCGTAGAACGCCGCTCCTCCGGGATCGGGGACCAGGTCCAGCCCGGATGCCTCAGCGACTTCGGCCAGTGTCCGGGTCGCTTCTTCCCAGGTCTGGTCATCCCCCACGTACTTCTCAGGGTCCTTCGTGGAGAGTTCCAGATAGAAGTCGTCCAGTCCGTAATCCTTCAGCAGCCCGAGGACGAAGTTGAGCGTGGTGGTCAGCTCGTCCTTCATCTGTTCCCGGGTGCAGTAGATGTGGGCGTCGTCCTGGGTCATGCCCCGCACGCGGGTCAGCCCGTGCACCACTCCCGACTTCTCGTACCGGTACACCGACCCGAATTCAAAGAGCCGAAGCGGCAGTTCGCGGTAGGACCGTCCGCGGGAACGAAAGATCAGGTTGTGCATGGGGCAGTTCATCGGCTTCAGGTAGTAATCCTGGCCGGGCTTGCGCACCTTGCCGTCGGCGTCGAGCTCAGCGTCCACGTGCATGGGCGGAAACATGCCGTCGCGGTACCAGTCAAGGTGTCCGGACACCTCGTAGAGGTGTCCCTTGGTGATGTGCGGGGTGTAGACGAATTCGTAACCGGCTTCGACATGCCGCTGACGCGAGTAGTCCTCCATCGCCTTGCGGATGATGCCGCCGCGAGGATGGAAAACGGGCAACCCGGATCCGAGCTCGTCCGGGAAAGAGAACAGGTCAAGTTCGCTGCCGAGCTTGCGGTGGTCGCGGCGCTCAGCCTCGGCCAGCCGCTCCTGGTAGGCCTTGAGGTCATCCTTGGTGGGCCAGGCCGTGCCGTAGATGCGCTGCAGCTGCTTGTTCTTTTCGCTGCCCCGCCAGTAGGCCGCAGCCGAACGGGTCAGCGCATAGGCGTTCGAGATCAGCTTGGTGTTGGGCAGGTGCGGGCCGCGGCACAGGTCCTTCCACACCACGTCCCCGGACTTGCGGTCCACGTTGTCGTAGATGGTCAATTCGCCCGCGCCGACCTCGACGGATGCGCCGTCGTCGTCGGTGATGTCTCCGTTGCCGCCCTTGAGGCCGATGAGTTCGAGCTTGTAGGGCTCGTCCTTCATGGCTTCGCGGGCTTCATCCTCGCTCGCGACCCGGCGCTCAAAGAGCTGGTTCGCGTTGACGATCTTCAGCATCATCTTCTCGAGCTGCTTCAGATCCTCCGGCGTGAAGGGATCGTTGACATCGAAATCGAAGTAGAAGCCGTCAGTGATGTACGGGCCGATGCCAAGCTTGGCATCGGGACGGAGCTGCTGGACAGCCTGCGCCATGACGTGCGCGGCGGAGTGGCGAAGAACGTTCAGGCCGTCGGGGGAATCGATGGTGACGGGCTCAACGCGCGCACCGTCCTCCAGTTCGCGGCTTAGATCCCACAGTTCGTCGTTAACCCGGACTACGACGACGTCGCGCTGCTCCTTGAAGAGGTCCGCTCCCGTAGTGCCGGTGGTCACCCGCTGCTCTTCGCCGTCGACGATGAGGGTGAGTGATGGGGGCGCTGACACTAAGGTCTCCTCTTGATAAGGGTGAACTGAACGGGTTCCAAAATTGGTCAATCAACCGTACCGGCGGACGAGGGGCACAATCCCCCAACACTCCCGCCGCGGTCTTCTCGATGGTATCCGTTACGTCAGCGGCCAACCAACCGAACTCCGGGCCGTAGCGGCAGTGCTCTCGGGGAATGCGCCTCGCTCCCCGGGCGTTATACCTGCCGACAGAAACCACCTCTCAGGCGGATTCGGAACGAGTCCGCCACGCACCAAAGGAGCACTGTGGATTACACACCCGCTGCCGGCACCATCACCATGTTCAGCACCTCGTGGTGCGGTTACTGCCGCAGGCTCAAGTCACAACTCGATGCGCAGGGCATCGGATACCAGGAGATCAACATCGAGGAAGTTGACGGAACGGCGGAACTCGTTGCGTCCCTGAATGGCGGAAACCAGACCGTGCCTACCGTCATCTTCCCGGACGGAAGCACCGCCACCAACCCCTCGGCATCCGAGGTGAAGGCGCGCGTCGGCGTCTAGCCCGCGGTGATTCGGCAGGACACGCCCCTTGTCCGAGTGGATAAGGGGCGTGTCCTGCTTTTTCGATAGTCGTCCGTCCACTATCTATAAGCTGGAGGCGTTCCCCCACCCTCGAGGAAAAGGACAGTGTCAATGCCACACAGCGTCAAGGGCGTCGTCGTCATGGAAAAGGATGCGCCGGCCACCGTCGTCACCATCAATGTGCCCGACCCCGGTCCGGGCGAGGCACTGGTCGACATTCTCACGTGCGGCGTGTGCCACACGGACCTGCACTACAAGCAGGGCGGCATCAGCGATGACTACCCCTTCCTGCTGGGGCACGAAGCCACCGGCGTCGTCAGCGCCGTCGGACCGGACGTCACCAATGTGCAGCCGGGCGATCGCGTCATCCTCAACTGGCGGGCCGTTTGCGGACAGTGCCGGGCGTGTCTGCGCGGGGAAGCGCAATACTGCTTCAATACGCACAACGCCACCCAGAAAATGACGCTCGACGACGGCACCGAACTCTCCCCCGCCCTCGGGATCGGCGCCTTCGCGGAGAAAACGCTCGTGGCTTCGGGCCAGTGCACCAAGGTTGATCCCGATGTGGATCCGGCAGCTGTGGGCCTGCTAGGTTGCGGGATCATGGCCGGCATCGGCGCGGCCATCAACACCGGAAACGTCCGGCGTGGTGATTCCGTAGCTGTGATCGGCTGCGGCGGCGTGGGCATCGCAGCGATCGCCGGCGCAAAGCTCGCCGGGGCAACGCGGATCATCGCCGTCGACATCGACAGCCGCAAGCTGGATCTCGCGAAGGGCCTGGGTGCCACGGATACCGTGAACTCCAAGGAGTCCGACCCGGTCGAGGCAATCCGGGAGCTGACCGACGGCAACGGTGCCGACGTGGTGATTGACGCCGTCGGACGCCCTGAAACCTACAAGCAGGCGTTTTACGCCCGTGACCTCGCCGGGACCGTTGTGCTGGTGGGCGTGCCGACACCGGAGATGACGCTTGAACTGCCGCTGCTGGACGTCTTCGGCCGCGGTGGAGCGCTGAAATCGTCCTGGTACGGCGATTGCCTTCCCTCCCGGGACTTCCCCATGCTTGTCAGCCACTACAAGCAGGGCAACCTTGACCTTGACGCCTTCGTCACCGAGCGGATCGCGCTCGACCAGGTTGAGGCCGCTTTCGCCAAAATGCACGACGGCGTGGTGCTGCGTTCGGTGGTGGAGCTCTGATGGGCGCACGCATCGATCACCTCGTCACTTCCGGCACGTTCTCCCTCGACGGTGGGACGTGGGAGGTGGACAACAACGTCTGGATCATCGGTGATGATTCGGAGTGCATCGTCATCGACGCTCCGCACGACGCCGATGCGATCATTGATCAGATCAACGGACGTCAGGTCCGCGCGATCCTGCTGACGCACGGACATGATGACCATATCCGGGCGGTCGGCGATCTGTTCGACGCGGTACGGGCACCGATCCACCTCCACCCCGACGACCGCATGCTCTGGAATGCCGTGTACCCGGACACCTCTCCGGGCGGCACCATCGCGGACGGAGACACCTTTACCGTCGCCGGAGCGACCCTTCAGGCAATTCATACCCCCGGCCACTCACCTGGCTCGGTGTGCTTCTACCTGCCCGACGCCGGCACGCTGTTCAGCGGAGACACCCTCTTTCGCGGCGGGCCGGGAGCGACCGGCCGCTCGTACAGCGACTTCCCCACCATCATCGAGTCGATCCGCGCCCGGCTGTTGACCCTTCCGCCCGACACCGTGGTGCGAACCGGGCACGGTGACTCGACCAGCATCGCCGAGGAAGCTCCACAACTTGAGGAATGGATCGCCCGCGGGCACTGATTTGCGTCGCCTTCCGGCGGCTCAGAGGCCTTCGAACACGTCCGAAAGAAGCGGCGCCCCCGGTGTCACCGGGGGCCACGCAATCACCATGCTCTCCCGTCCAACAGAACGCTCCCACTGCTCGTTTGAACGGTCCTGACCGTAGATTACGTGGCGTTGGCTGCGGTGTTCGTTCAGCCCGGCCACGATGCGCGATGCAACAGAAGTCGTGTCGACCTCCACGCCGATCTGGTCATCGCCCACGCCGCGCAGGTGATAGACGCGGGAGGGATCCCAGGGCTCGTCGCCCTCTTTGGCCCGCGCTGTGTTCCAGCGGCGAAAAGTGGACTCGCGCAGGGCCCCGTGCAACAGCCGGTGCAGTCCCGCGCTGCCGGAGGCGCGGACCCGGTGAAACGCCTCATCCGTCGCCGCGCCCACGACGATGTGGTCCGGATGTCCGGTTATCCCGTCCGGACCGAAGGTGGCAACGACGTCGGGTGCTTCTTCCCTCATGATTGCGGCGATACGGTCGACGAGCTCTGCGAAGGGCGCCTGGGCAACGGTGCCGTCGTCGTAGTCCAGCCAGTCGTGCCGGTCCGGCTCCCGGCCGAGTGACCGCCAGGCGCGGCTACATTCCTCCCGGCGAATTAGTCCGAGGTTCTCGCGCGTAGCAGGAAAACCATGCGCGATGTCCCCAGCCGCGCCGTCGGTCGCATGCACAAGGACGAATCGGAAGTCAGGATCATCAGCGTGAAGTGCCACCGTTCCAGCGAGCCCGTACGCGTCGTCGTCCGGGTGGGCGACAACGAGCATCAGAGTGCGCGAGGGTCTGTTCGCCATGGCTCACCCTAGCGCCGCGCCCCAGTCAACGACCAGCAGCTCACCCGGATCAGGAAAAGCATCAACTGCGCCGTACCGCATCCTCGTAAACGGCGACGACGGCGTCCGCGACCGTATCGACCGTCAGGCCGGGCACGAGGTCGTCGGCCGCCCCGGCGGTTGCCGGATTCCATTCGAGACCCAGGGCGGCGTAGGTCTTCTCCAGTACCGCCCTGATCGGTGCCGAGTCCTCGACCACAATGACGGATGAGAACAGCCAGGCACCCGAAACAACCCGCTGGGCCGTCCCGACCAGCTTCACCTGGACCGGACCGTTACCGTGGACGCTGAACTCTCCGGGGCAGTACTCGCCCGGAATCTCGCCCACAGACGCATCGACGCCGACCCGGCGCAGCGCCTCAGCGAGGAGCTCACCGAGCAGGCCGAAACGGGCGTGTGAGCCGGCGATCGCGTCGTCGTGCTGTTCAATATGGTCAACGATCAGGCAGCCCTGATGATAGGCCGCCGCCCTCCCGCCCGCCTTGCGGATCAGCGGCTCGAAACCGGCACCGCGTGCGGCCTCGGCCGCTTCATCGAATCCGGGCAGGCGCGCATCCCTCTGCCCGAAGGCAACGGTGGGGTACGGCCGGTACAGCCGGAGCGTCGGCGGGAGTTGACCGGACGCGGCAGCACGCAGCAGCTCGATGCCGCGTGCAAGGTCCGCCGCAGCGCCCCTCGAAGGATCATGGACAATGGCGAGCTGGCCGCACGACCACGGTTGGGCACTCACGAGGTTCCGGCTCCCATCTGTGGTTTTCCTTCCCATTTATATCCTCCGGGGTCACTTCTGCAGGTTCGGTGTCGCCAATGGAACTCGTCACAGTTCCTTCGGGCGCGTGCGTGGAATGGCGCGATCGGGCTTGTCTGATGACATCATGACCCCGTGACAACCCATGCCCCCCAGATGCCCGGCAGCCAGTCCACTCCCCCACCCCGGACGCTGATCGACGTCCTGGCAGCAACCGCCGAAGCATACCCCGACGCGTCGGCCCTGGACGACGGCACCAGCCGGATGAGCTACACCGAGCTGTTGGATGCGGCGCGCGCCGTGGGACGCACACTGCACAGCGCCGGGCTGGGCGCAGAAGATCGCATCGGGATCCGCATACAGTCGGGCACGGCCGAGCTGTATGTCTCCATTCTGGCCACGCTCATGATCGGGGCGGCCTACGTGCCCGTTGACGCCGACGACCCGGAGGAGCGCGCGAAGCTCGTCTTCAGTGAGGCGGAGGTTGCCGGTGTCATCCTGACGGGTGGCCGTATCAAGGTACGCAAGGACCGGAAAGGACCCTTTCCCCGGCCCCGGCAGCCGCTGCCGGATGACGACGCGTGGGTCATTTTCACCTCCGGTTCCACGGGCACGCCGAAGGGCGTGGCGGTGAGCCACCGCTCCGCTGCTGCCTTCGTCGACGCTGAAGCCCGGATCTTCCTGCAGCGGGATCCGGCAGGACAAGGCGACCGTGTGCTTGCTGGACTGTCCGTAGCCTTTGACGCCTCCTGTGAGGAGATGTGGCTGGCCTGGCGGCACGGCGCATGCCTGGTCCCCGCCCCGCGCGCTCTGGTCAGGACCGGAATGGACCTCGGACCATGGCTGGTGACGCGCGGCGTCACGATCGTCTCCACTGTTCCGACGCTCGCGGCGCTCTGGCCAGTGGAAGCGCTCGAGTCGGTGCGCCTGCTCATCTTCGGGGGCGAAGCCTGTCCTCCCGAGCTCGCAGCACGGCTTGCCGACGGTGAACGGGAGGTATGGAACACCTATGGGCCCACCGAGGCGACGGTCGTCGCCTGTGCAGCGCCGCTGACCGGGACCGGCCCAGTGCGCATCGGGCTTCCGCTGGACGGATGGGATCTCGCCGTCGTCGATCCGGAAGGCCTTCCGGTGGCCGAGGGTGGAGTCGGGGAGCTGATCATCGGCGGCGTCGGTCTTGCCCGCTACCTCGACGAGGCGAAGGATCGAGAGAAGTACGCTCCGTTCCCCACCCTGGGGTGGGAACGCGCCTACCGTTCCGGGGACCTGGTCCAGTTCGAACCCGAGGGGCTCATCTTCAAGGGGCGGGCGGATGAGCAGGTCAAGCTCGGCGGCCGCCGCATTGAACTGGGCGAGATTGACGCGGCCCTTCAGGCGCTTCCGGGAGTGTCCGGAGCAGCTGCGGCGGTCAAGGACACAGCCGCCGGCACCCAGGTATTGGTGGGCTACCTCGTGCCGACGGGCCACCCCCTGGATCTGGTGGCCCTCCGCGAGAAACTGGCCGCCTCCCTCCCCGCACCGCTCATCCCCCTACTCACCGAGTCCGACTCGCTTCCCACGAAAACCAGCGGGAAGGTGGACCGGGCAGCCCTGCTGTGGCCATTGCCCGGCGCAGGGCACGACGACGACGGTGCCTCGCTTGACCTCGATGAAACCGCCCAGTGGATAGCCGACCAGTTCGCCGCCATCCTTGGGGCGCCCGTCACCTCCCTTGACGCCGACTTCTTCGCGCTGGGGGGCGGCAGCCTGTCCGCGGCGCAGCTGGTCTCCGCACTACGGCGCCGCTATCCGGGCATCACGGTTGCCGACGTGTACTCGCATCCCCGTGTGGGTGCCCTGATCGACATGGTGCGGCAGACGGAGGTCGCAGCTGATGCGGTTGAACGTCGCGTGGTCCGGACCAGCCGCAAGGCACAGGTGTTCCAGACCATCATGGGTGTGCCCCTGCACATCCTGGTGGCCATGCGGTGGCTCACCTACCTCATGGCAGTCAACAATCTGTTCGCGGCCTGGGGCGTCTTCACGCTCACGCCCATCTCCTGGTGGTGGATCGTTGTGACCTGGGCGGTCTTTGTCACGCCCTGGGGTCGCATGGCCATCGCCGTCTGCGCCGCACGGCTCCTGCTTCGAGGCGTGGGGCCCGGCAGCTACCCGCGCAGCGGGCGGGTTCACCTGAGGTTGTGGCTGGCTGAACAGATCGCGGATATGGCTTCCGCCGTCAGCCTCGCGAGCGCCCCCTGGATCACCTATTACGCGCGTGCCCTTGGTGCGAAAGTGGGACACAATGTGGACCTGCATTCGGTCCCGCCCGTCACCGGCATGCTGAATCTCGGCAGTGGAAGCTCGGTGGAACCCGAGGTAGACCTCTCCGGCTGGTGGGTAGACGGCGATCTGGTCCACATCGGCCGCGTCAGCATCGGCAGGGGCGCCACGATCGGAGCGCGCAGCACTTTGATGCCCGGAGCAAGGGTCGGCTCAGGTGCTGTCGTTGCGCCAGGATCTGCGGTATCGGGGAAAGTGAAGGCCGGACATCGCGTTTCAGGAGCGCCCGCTACCCGTACCGGGAAGGCGAAACAACCCTGGCCGGCCGCGCCCGCATCCCGCGGGATCGGCGAGTTCCTCGGCTTTGCGGCCGCCTCGGTGGTCCTGGCAGCCATCCCATTCCTCGCGGCCGTCGTCGCAATCCTTCCGCTGATGCCGACGCTTCAGGGAGCAGGATCCCTCTCCGAAGCATTCCCCCGACTTCTCATTTCCCTCCCTCTCGTGGCCGCAATCTGGTTCCTGGTGACGATGCTGCTCATCCTCGGAACGGTCCGGTTGCTCGGGATCGGTCTCACCGAGGGGTGGCATCGCGTCCGCGGCCGTGTCGGGTGGCAGGTCTGGGCCACTGAACGGGTGCTCGATATGGCACGGGACCTCCTGTTCCCGCTCTACGCCAGCCTGTTCACGCCGATCTGGCTCCGCCTTCTGGGCGCAACCGTCGGCAAGCACGTGGAAATCTCGACCGTGCTCCTGGTCCCGCGAATGACGACCATCGGCGACGGCGCTTTCCTCGCTGACGACACCATGGTGGCCTCCTACGAGCTCGGCGGCGGCTGGATGAAAATTGCGCCGGCCAAAATAGGCAAGCGTTCTTTCCTCGGCAACTCCGGCATGATCGGCGCCGGACGGCGGGTTCCCAGGGATTCCCTCGTCGCCGTACTGTCCGCAACGCCGGCGAAGGCCAAAGCTGGAACCTCGTGGCTGGGTTCCCCTCCCGTCCGGCTGCGGCGCACCCAGATGCTCGCCGATGAGGGACTTACCTTCAGTCCCCCCACGCGGCTCCGGGTCGCGCGCGCCGCCTGGGAGGTCACCCGGTTCGCCGCCACGATCCTGACCGTGGGTATCGCGGGACTGGTGCTCTATTTGCTGGACCTGCTCGCCAACACCTGGGGATACGGTGTGGCCGCACTGGCAGGTGGAGCGGTCATGATGTTCGCGGGCGCGCTGGCGGCGGCGAGCGCCGTCGTCGTCAAATGGTTGCTGGTAGGAAGGATCCGGGCGGGCGAACATCCGCTCTGGAGCTCGTTCATCTGGCGGAACGAGGTGGTGGATACTTTCGTCGAGTCCGTGGCGGCGCCCTGGTTCGCACGGGCAGCAAGCGGTACACCGGCACTGGTGTGGTGGCTGCGTGCGCTGGGCGCGAAGATCGGACACGGAGTCTGGTGCGAGAGTTACTGGCTGCCGGAAGCGGACCTCGTTCATCTGCGGGACAACTCGACGGTCAATCGCGGTTGCGTGGTCCAGACTCACCTGTTCCATGACCGCGTCATGTCCATGGACACCGTAACGTTGGAGGACGGCGCTACCCTTGGACCGCACGGAGTCATCCTTCCGGCGGCTGAACTGGGGGCAGGCTCAACGGTGGGACCGGCTTCACTGGTCATGCGAGGAGAGGCTGTTCCCGCGGGAAGCTCGTGGATGGGTAATCCGGTCAGCCCGTGGAAGCGTTCCGAGTCCGCGGCACCAGCAGAAGAGGTCCTGGTTAGTTGATGGCACAATCCACTGATTGCAGCAGGAACGCGGTGCAATCTGCTTCCGCGGACCCGTACACGCCCGGGCACGGCACAGAGGATTACTCGGTCAGTTCCTATGACCTCACCATCGAATACCGGCTGGCCAGCAACCGGCTGGAGGGCAGGGCGCTTATCTCGGGTGTCATCGGCGGGCCGGAGTCGCATTCTGTGCCCGATCTGGTTCTCAGCCTCTCGGGGTTGCGGGCGGGCCGGGTTTCGCTGAACGGTGAGCGGGTGCGGAAGATACGGGCCGCCAACGGCCGTCTGAAGGTCACGCCCGCCAAGGCCCTGATCGGCGGATCACCATTCGTCCTGGACATTCGCTATTCGGGGAATCCGTCGCCGCTGAACGGGGTGTGGGGAGACGTCGGGTGGGAGGAGCTCACTGACGGCGCGCTCGTGGCAGGTCAGCCCACCGGTTCGCCGTCGTGGTTCCCCTGTAACGACCACCCGCGGATGAAGGCTGCCTTCACTATCCGCGTCACCACCGACGCCGGCTATCGGGCGGTCTGCAATGGGACGCTTACCTCCCATTCGGTGGCGTCCAGCCGTGAGACGTGGGTCTACGAATCCACCGCACCGATGGCCACGTACCTCGCGACGGTCCAGATTGGCCGTTACCAGCTGGCTGAGCTCGCCGACGCCGGCGCCGTGCCGCAGTATGTTGCCGCACCCGGCCCTCTTCTTCCCGCAGCCCGCAAGGCGCTCGCCCATCAGGCGAAGATGATCAGTGCGTTCTCCGAACGGTTCGGTGCCTATCCCTTCCCGCTCTACACCGTCGTCGTGGCGGATGACGAGCTCGAAATACCGTTGGAGGCGCAGACGCTGTCCATCATCGGCAAGAACCATCTCGGCTCTGAATGGGCAGCTCAGCGGCTGATTGCCCACGAGCTCGCGCACCAGTGGTTTGGGAACTCGGTGACCGCTTCCTCCTGGCAGGACATCTGGCTGCACGAGGGCTTCGCCTGCTATGCGGAGTGGATCTGGTCCGAGGAATCCGGCTCGCTGTCAACGGAGCGCCGCGCCAGTGACGCCTGGTCGGGTCTCGCCTCAGCCCCGCGCGATCTGGAGATCGGCTCTCCGGGCCCGGCTGCGATGTTCGACGACCGCGTCTACAAGCGGGGGGCGTGCGCCCTGCACGCGTTGAGGAAAACGATCGGCGACGAGCGGTTCTTCGGCGTACTCAGGGAATGGACGGGGCGCTTCAGGCACGCCAACGCCAGCACGGCCGACTTCCTGTCGCTCACGGATGAGCTGTGCGCGGACCTCCCCGGGTTCGATTCCGCCGGGTTGCTGCGTCCCTGGCTGTATGAAGCGCGGCTACCCGCACTTCCCTGACCCGGCCCGCCGGTTTCCGACGCTTCAGCAGGCTGTCGCAAGGGCGACAACGAAGCCGTGGGGCAACTCAAGCTCTGCAGGGTCAACGTCCTCGAGCACATAGTTGCGCCGTCCCACGCGGATCTGCTGTTCCAGAACATCGACCGACGCCGGGTCGGTCATGAGACCTGTACCGGCCGCTTTGAGCACCGCTTCTTTCCGCGCCCAGAGCATCGCCCGCAGCAACGGTCTGCCGGACTCGTCCTGGCCCTCGATGCGGAAGCGTTCGGCGGACGTGAACACCGTCGCATCAAGTTCCGTGCCCTCGAACCGGTTGATCTGTTCGAGATCGATCCCGACCACGGGGGTCACCCGCGCATCCTCGACCGCAGCAACGGCCCAGCCGCCGCTACGGCTCAGGCTGACAGCCAACGGCACCACTTCCCCATCGACCGTCCAGCCCGGCCGTCCATGATCTACGCCGCCGCACGACGGACAATCGAATCGTGCAACGAGCCGGTTCGCCTCGATACCAGCGGCACAACCCACGATTTCACGCAGCCAGGCCCGCCCGGCGAGAAAGCTGTGCCGGGCGGCTGCGTCCGCAAAGGTTCCGCCGCGCTCGCGCTCACCGGTGTCCACGGGTTCTTGCCGTCGGCCGTCCAACCGGACGGCATGGAGTTTCACGTCCCTAGCGGCCGCCGTCGATATTCCGGCTTCGCTGCTCCACGCCGGGCGTCCCGTACGGATAATCGGCGAGCTCCGGTGTGCTGACCTCGGACAACCGGCCGATCTCCCCGTCACTGAGCGTGAGGGTCGCCGCTCCCAGGTTGTCCGCCAACTGTTCGGTAGTCCGCGCGCCGAGGATCACCGAGGTGACGGCCGTTTGCTGCGCGACCCACGCGAGGGCCACCTGGGATGCGCTGACACCGCGCGTTTCCGCGATTTCCAGTACGACGTCGATGATCGCCCACGTGCGCTCCTGCGCGTTGCGCTTCTGCCACGCTTCCATGCCGCGCTCGGGATTCTCTCCGAGCCGGGTTGCGCCCTCGGGTGCGGTGTCACGCTTGTACTTCCCGGTGAGCCAGCCCCCGCCCAGGGGCGACCAGGGCAGGAGGCCTATACCGGCGTCGACCGCTGCCGGCACGATCTCCGCCTCAATCCCCCGAACCAGCAGACTGTACTGGGGCTGCAGGGTGACCGGCAGGTCCCATCCACGAGCCTTCGCGATTCCGACGGCCTTGGTGAGCTGCCAGCCGGTGTAGTTCGAGAAGCCGTAGTAGCTGATCTTGCCTGCGCTGACGGCGTCGTGCAGGAATCCAAGCGTTTCCTCAAGCGGAGTGAGCGGGTCCCAGGAGTGCATCTGGTAGAGGTCGATATGGTCGACGTTGAGCCGCTTCAGCGACGCGTCGAGCGCAAGGCGCAGGTGCCTGCGGGAGAGCCCCAGATCATTGGGGCCCTTCCCCATCGGGAACCTGCCCTTGGTCGCCAGGATCATGTCTGCAGCGGACGAGCTTTTCGCGAGCCACCGCCCGATGATCTCCTCTGACGCGCCCGCGGTGTAGACATCGGCGGTGTCAATGAAGTTGCCGCCGGCGTCCGCGTAGTCGTCAAGAATGGCATGCGACGCAGCCTCGTCCGATTCCGCTCCGAAGGTCATGGTGCCCAGCGCGTACGCTGACACCGATGTACCGCTGCTGCCGAGATTCCTGTACTCCATCAACACTCCTGTCGTTCGGTTCCACTGCGGGTTGGATTGGTCGGGATGGTCCAGTCAGTCGGTGACGGTGACTCCACGCCAGAACGCGACGTGGTCCTTGATGTTCGCGGCGGCATCCTTCGGTTCCGGGTAGGTCCAGGCGGCGTCCGGGTTGCTCTCCCCCTCTACCTCGAGGCTGTAGTAGCTCGCCTCCCCTTTCCAGGGGCAGGTGGTGTGCATGTCGCTTGGCCGCAGGAACTCCTGCCGCACGCTTTCCTTCGGGAAGTAGTGGTTGCCTTCGACCATCTCTGTGGAGTCGGACTCCGCAATCACCTGGTTGTTCCACATTGCCTTGGCCATGATGTCCTCGCTTGTTTTTGAACGGCTCGGCGCCGGCTGCGCTGTGAGCGCGGTTACACAGAGAACCAACGACGACGGTGAGCACCGCATTCCCTCCGATGAGTCATCAGGTTCCAAAGACTAAGTCATCGGGTTCCAAGAACTGATCAGGGCAGCTTGCGCAGGGTGAGGATCTGTTCGCTGCGCCCGAACGGTCCTTCGAGGTCGTGAAGGACCGACGAGGTCAGGCCGACTCCTTCGCGGCCGAACGTCACTCGGGTGTCCAGACCGAGCCATTCACCCACCGGTTGACGGTGCAGATGTACCTGAAGGTCAACATTCGGGAAGGCCCAACTGCCCGGTCCAGGAGGAACCCGGGTCGCTATGCCGTTCGCTGTGTCGATGAGTCCGATGAGCCGCGCCATGTCCGACGACGGCTGACCCTCCACGAGAGGGTGGGGCGTGCGCAGCCACACCTTGCCGTGACCGGAACGGTGACCCTTGAGCCGGCGAACATCGATGGACTGGATGTACCCACCCGGCCACTCGGCCACCGCATCGTGCTCTTCGCCCTCGGCCGGACCTGGCATTGGCTCATCCTCAAGGGCTGCCACCGGCGAGGTGTCGCTGGTCGCGAGGCGCCAGGCACGGGCTCGTATTGCAGTACGTCCTCCGTGGTTCATCTCCGCTTCGAGGAGCTCGATGGTGCGCCCAGGCCGCACCACCCGGGTTGCCACCTGCACGGTGTCGAGTGGAATGAGCCCGAGAATCTCGTACGAAATCCTCGCCATCTGCAGCTCAGGGCGCGGCTCGAATTGTTCGAGGCAGTGGGCGAGAAGCCCTGAGGCCGGCGCCATGTGCTGTTCGTGTGCGTTCCAGGCGCCCTGCGAGTGGATGGTCGCTTCGAACTGCCCGTCTCCGACGGCGCGATAGTAGGAATCTGCCATAGTGCTGATGAACACGCTCCCTTGAGTGATGACCGGAGTCCCCGCGGCAGGGGGTGGCTCAGGAGCGACAATACCCAATCGTGGCGGAAGCCGTGACGCGTTGCTCGCCCACGGGTACATTCAGTGTCCCGCCGAGGCCAGTGCTGCACACGCCGGTCTCCGGCAGCTCCAGACGGACTGCGGAAGCTGCCTGGTGATCACCTGCAATGGCGGCGACCACCGACCGCACCTGTTCGTAGCCCGTGGCCAGGAGGAAAGTTGGTGCCCGGCCGTAGCTCTTCATGCCGACCAGATAAAAGTCCTTTTCCGGGTGCGCCAGGACCTCGGCTCCATGTGCCCGAACAGTGCCGCAGGAGTGAAACTCAGGATCGATCAATGGCCCCAATGCACGTGGTGCCTCCACCGCGGGATCCATTTCAAGGCGGAGTTCACGCAGCATGTCCAGGTTCGGACGGAAGCCGGTGGCAGGGACGAGCACGTCGACCTCCACTTCGCGCTCGCCGTCCGGAGTTTCGGATCGGACGGTGAGGGCGTCGTCGTCGGTTTTGAGTGAAGTGATGGTGAACTGGGTCAGCAGTTCGACCACGCGGTCTTCCACCAGCGAGCGCAGGCGGCTTCCCAACGCACCGCGGGCGGGAAGCCCATCGAGGTCACCGCCGCCGTAGAGGCGCTGCGCCGATCCTTCCCCGCGCACCGCCCACAGGACGCGCGTTCCCGGATCTGCTTTGGCAACCTGGCCCAAACTCAAGAGGGTGTTGGCCGCTGAGTGCCCTGCCCCGACAACCATTACCCGCTTTCCCGAGACCCTCCCGCGCTCTGCTCCTGTGATGTCCGGGAGCGGTGCTGTGATGTATTGCCGCGCTGCGCGCTCCCCGGGAGCGGGCAGACCCGCCTGGCCCAGCGGATTCGGTTGGGTCCAGGTGCCGGACGCATCGATGACAGCACGTACGAGGTGGTCCTCGAGCCCGTGGGGGCCACTGACCCGGACGAGGAACGGCGTAACTTCCCGGCCCTTGGTCCTCGTCTTGTCCAGCCCATGCCGGGTCACCGCCAGAACCTCACATCCGAAGCGAAGAGCGCCAGCCACCTCGGGCAGGGCTGCGAGCGGTTCAAGATAGGACTCCACCAACTCGCTTCCGAAGGGAAGCGCAGTAGGACGCGGAACGGTCCAGCCCGTCGGTTCAAGCGCGCGGCGTGCGGCGTCGTCGATGTTGTACTGCCAGGGCGAGAACAGCCTGATATGGCCCCACTGACGGATTGAGGTCCCCACCGTGGGGCCCTTCTCGAAGACGACCGGGGTTAGTCCCCGCTCGAGCACGTGAGCAGCTGCCGCCAGTCCTACCGGGCCCGCGCCAATGATGGCGATGGGCAGTTCCTGCTGTTCAGTCATCCGTGTCCCTTCCTCGCGCCTCAGCGGCGGACCGATCCACATTGATCTGCGTCGATATAGATGATCACCACTATATCGATAGATGTCAATGCAGCGCGGCCAAGAGGGCACTCCACCCGTCCCCCGCAAATACGAAGCAGGCTTCCTAGTTTAGAGTTCTCGCATGAGCTTCAATGACAATGCGCAGTTTGATCCGTCCCGGGTAAGTGATCGCCGAGGCCGCGGAGGGCGCGGCCGGGGCGTCGCCGTCGGCGGTGGGCTGGGCGGTGGCCTCATTCTTTTGCTGTCTCTGTTCTTCGGCCCCGGCGTGGTCGATCAGCTGGGCCTTGACGGCAGCAGCGGAACGGATTCCGGCTTCACGGAGGACTCTGACCCTGCAATCAACGCCTGCCAGACCGGCGAGGATGCCAATAGGCAACTGGACTGCCGCATACTGGGGACGGCAGAGAGCCTCGACAGCTTCTGGGCCCCCTACCTGGAGCCTTACGGGATTCGGTACACGCCGCCGGGCGTTGTCCTTTTCAGCGGCCAGACTGACACGGGATGTGGCACGGCGAGCAGCGCCGTTGGACCGTTCTACTGCCCGGCGGACGAGCAAACCTATTACGACACTGCATTCTTCGACGACCTCGTGACCCGCTTCGGCGCGTCAGCCGGACCCCTGGCACAGGAATACGTCATCGCGCACGAGTTCGGACACCACATCCAGAACCTGACGGGTGCGCTCAGCGCTTCCCAGCAAGATCCCCGCGGCGCGGAATCGGGCGCCGTGCGGGTGGAACTGCAGGCTGACTGTTACGCGGGCATGTGGGCAGCACACGCAACCAGCGTTCCCGATCCCGAGTCTGGCGTTCCCTTCCTTCGGGAATTCACCAGGACCGACCTGCAGGACGCCCTGTCGGCGGCGTCCGCTGTGGGAGATGACCGGATTCAGGAGTCGACCACCGGTCAGGTCAACCCGGAGGCCTGGACCCATGGCTCGAGCGAACAGCGGCAGGCGTGGTTCCTGCAGGGGCTGGAAACTGGAGACATTGAAGCCTGCGACACCTTCGCCGCTAACGACCTCGACAACCCCTAGGCAGCGACAGGGTCAGGTTCCGCAGAACGTCCGGTAGGAACCGAAGTCATCCGGTGCACCCAGGGCGTAGCGCTCGAACCCGGACCGTTCCTCAAAGGGAGCCGTGACCGCCGCAAGGAGCGTCTCAAGCGGAGCGAGGTCGCCGTCGGAAGCGGCAGCGAGCGCCTCTTCCACGAGGTGGTTTCTCGGCACGTAGATCGGGTTGACCTTGTCCATCTGTTCCGCGGACGGGTTGAGCGCATGCCACTCCCCCAGCCAGCTGTCGAACCTCGCCGTGTCCATGAAGAACGCCCGGGCCGGCTCTGCGTTGCCCCTCGCGGCTGAACTGAGGCTGCGCAGGAAGGACGTGTAGTCGACACGGTCTTCCTCCAGCAGCGTCAGGAGCTTGCCCGCCAGCTCAGAAGCATCGACGCCGTCAGCCAGGCCCAGCTTGCGGCCCATACCCGCCGACCAGGCTTCGCTGTAGCGGGCGGGGAAACGGTTCAGGGCCTCTTCGGCGAGCGCGACGGCGTCGTCCTGGTTCTCGTGAAGCAGCGGCAGGAGGGTCTCAGCGAAGCGGGTCAGGTTCCATTGCGCCGCGAGCGGCTGGTTCGCGTAGGCGTAGCGGCCCATGGTGTCGATGGAGCTGTAGACAGAGGAGGGGTTGAACGAGTCCATGAACGCACATGGGCCGTAGTCAATGGTCTCTCCCGAAATCGTCATGTTATCCGTATTCATGACTCCGTGGACAAAGCCAATCAGCATCCATTGCGCGACCAGCGACGCCTGCACCTCGATGACCGATTCGAGAAGGGCTGGATATGGGCGGGGAGCCTTCGCCAGGTGCGGGAAATGGCGTGCGATGGCGTAGTCCGCCACACGTCGCAGCAACTCGAGATCGCCGGTTGCACGCGCGTACTGGAACGTCCCGACACGCAGGTGGCTCGCCGCAACGCGGGTCAGGACAGCTCCGGGCAAGAGCTCTTCGCGCTGCACCGGGCGGCCGGTGGCTGTGACCGCGAGTGAGCGGGTGGTGGGAATCCCCATCGCAGACATGCCTTCGCTGACGATGTATTCGCGCAGCATTGGGCCGACGGCGGCCAGCCCGTCGCCGCCTCGTGCAAAGGGGGTGCGGCCCGAACCTTTGAGGTGGATGTCCCGCAGGCTGCCGTCCGGGCCGGTGATCTCGCCAAGCAGCAACGCTCGCCCGTCCCCGAGGCGGGGACTGTATCCGCCGAACTGGTGACCTGCATAGGCCTGCGCCACAGGAGTTGCGCCCGCCGGCACCCGGTTGCCGGTCAGCAGCTCGATTCCCTCCGAGCTTCGAAGGACGGCGGCATCCAGGCCCAGGTCGGAAGCAAGTTGCTCGTTCAGTACAAGCAGCTGTGGTTCCAGAAGCTCGGCAGCCTGCCAGGGCATGCCCATTTCGGGCAGATGGCGGGCGAAATGGTTGTCGAGGGTGATCGTTGACGCCGTTGAGATGCTCACCCCTGAATCAACAGCGTGCTGACTAAAAATGTTCCCTCTACGCCGGTTTCACTCTCGCGCGCGCTCCATCTTTTCGTTATCGCTTTCCAGTTCCAGCGGGCGTATTTTGGATGTATGTCGGCGATGGGCCGTCTGCCCTGCGCCGATCCTACGGGACCGGAAAGGAGCGGGACATGTCCATCTTCCGTCGGAAAGGCAACGCTTTCGAGCGTAAGCAGGCCGCCGCTGCGTCAGCCCAGCAAAAGGACTTCCGCGAAGGGTACGTCCATATCCATGGAAGCGAGAAAAAGGCCAATGAACTGGCCATGAGGGCCTACGGTGACAAGGACAAGGACGGAAAGCCCGACGTTCCGTTCATGCCATTTCCCGGATAGACGCCGGCATCGGACTTCTGCTTTCGATATGCGCGGTGCCGGACTGCTGTTTGATCACATTCGGGAGATAACCCGTCGTGCCCGCAATCTGGCTGAGGGCTCAGGCGGTAATGGGGGCTGACGTTCCATCAGCGCGGTCCACCACGTACGTTACTTTTGCCGGGTCCGGCCAGCCGGTGAAGGTTCCGTCGAAGGGCCCGTTTCCGTCCGCGTCCACAGCCTCGATGGTCAGCTGATCGATCTTGCCCTCGAAGACGTGCAGGAGGACATGGAGTGTCTCCCCTTTGGATCCGGAGAACTGTGCGCGGACAGGGAACACCTGATCGTGAGGCACTGCGCGTGGCAGGTCTTCGGGCACCCTGAAATGCGTTGTGGGATAGAGTGCCTCCCCCCACGAGACTTCCTTGGCAGCGCGAAGTTGTGCCAGCAGCTCCGGCGCTCCCGCCAAGTTCCCGGCGCCCAGCATGCCTTCGACCAGGCGAGACACCGCAGGATCGACCGGGCGCACGTGCTCCAGTTGATCAAGTGGAAGGGCTTCGAAGAAGGGTTGCTTGGCGGCTGCGCGATCACTCAGATATCCGGCGAACGTGAGCACCGCCGCCCCGACCGCCATCCAGCGGCGGGGGTTCCGAGCGCCTGCTTCGCGCAGCTTCTGCTCAAGGCGGCTATCGAATGCGTCGCTTGCGTCGGCGAACCGCAGAGCGAGGCCCGATGTCGCCAGACCGGCAGCACTTCTCAGAAGTACTCTTCGCTTCCGGGTACCGCCGATGGTCAGGGCGACGTAGGCACCGGCGAACACAGCTGATGCGACGTGGAAGGCGCGCCGCTGCGACTCGTCAAGCCTGGAGATGTCGACGAGCTGGAGTGCCCCGATCACGGCAGTGGAGGCTACGCCGAAGACCGGCGAGGTAGCGATGGTCGTTGACATTGGAACTTCGGAATTCATGCGTCGATCCTGTCTGGGCGAGCGTACGGGTCCGATGACGGTCCTTCGGAACTCCATTGTGTACCCGGTCCGCGCCAACATGGGAGTGAAGGTCTCCGGGCGCGGGCCTTTGGTTCAATCTACTATCGAGGAGACGGTCGGCTCTGCTGCGACAAACGGCGCGTGCAAGGATGCGGCGACAGGTCCAGCGAGATTGCAAGCGAACAGGGAGGCAGCATGCCGGAGGGTGACACTGTCTTCCGGCTGGCGATTCGCCTCAGGAAGTCCTTGGACGGCCGCAAGCTGAAGCGGGGAGACCTCCGCGTCCCTGCTCACGCTACGGATGCTTTGGACGGCATGCGGGTGATCGAGCATGAGACGCACGGAAAGCATCTGCTGACACGATTCGACAGCGGACTCACCCTCCACACGCACCTCCGGATGGAGGGGTCGTGGACCGTCACGTCGCCGGGCAGGAAGCTCCCGCACGCAGTGCTTTCGGACGCCCGGGTAATCCTGGAAGTCGACGGCGGTCCCACCGCGTACGGGCTGAAGCTACCCGTCGTCGACCTCCTTCCAACAAACGCAGAGAACGACGTCGTTGGGCACCTTGGTCCCGATCCGCTCAGAAGCGACTGGTCGGCACAGGAAGCAGTCAGGCGACTAGATCAGGACCTCGACCGGCGGGTGGCTGCTGCCCTCCTCGATCAGCGCAACATCGCTGGATTCGGCAATCTGTGGGCCAATGAGCTCTGTTTTCTGCGCGGGATTCACCCTGACACCGCCATGAGCCAGGTGGATGTTCCCGCGCTGGTCACGCTGGGGGCACGGTGCCTGCGCTTCTCCGCCACTCAGCCCGGAGCCCTCCAGGTCACCACGGGCAACACCCGCAAAGGACAACAGCACTGGGTGGCGGGCCGGGCCGGAAAGCCGTGCTTGCGATGCGGCACGGCGATCCTGGTCAGGCCCGAAGTCCCGGGAGATCCGGAGCGACGCCGGACCTGGTGGTGCCCGCACTGTCAGCCACTCCGTTCCTCCTGATGCGACACTCTGATGGGACACTGATGGGTATGGCTGCGGTGATCCTGGGCTGGAACCCTGAACGATGGAGCTGGGACGGGACGTACGCGCGTGCGGTGAGTGAGACCCATGAGGTTGGGAGACACCTGGGGAGGTGGCCCAACGACTGTACTGAAGTTCAGCCGATAGGCACTGAAGCATGGCTGTTCGTCCAAGGGGGCGGGCCGAACCAGCGCGGTCTCATCGGCCACGGGGTGACGGTCAGCAAGCCCTTCCGGGCTCATTCCCACACCTTCGATACCGGAACCGGAAGCTACATTCAGGTGGAGTTCGATCTCCTGCTTCCCGAGGGCGACCAGCTGCGTACTGCAGAGCTCGCTGCTCGAGTGCCCGCAGTGGAATGGGAGTCGCTGAACGCCTCCGTCCAGCGCCTTCCGACCGGTTCAGAGGCGGAAGTGAGAGCGGCGTGGACCGAACATGTCATCGGCGACCACGACGGCGACACCCTGGAACCGCCGCCCGGTACCTGTCCGGAGGACGCTTTGACGCGGGTCGCTGTGAATCGATACGAACGCAACGCGGACGCCAGGCGTGTGGCGCTTGCCCATCACGGGTCACGATGCGCGGCATGCGGTTTTGACTTCGAGCAGACGTACGGAGCCCCGGGGTCCTCGTGCGTGCACGTTCACCACACGGTGCCCGTCTCCCAGCTCGGAAGAGGCTATGAGCTTGACCCGACTGCCGACCTGATTCCACTCTGCCCGAACTGTCATCACATGGCCCACCGCCGCAAGCCGGACGCCTACACGGTGGCGGAGCTCCGGGCGATGATCTCGGCAGGCGGGCACCTTCGTGGCGCGATCATGAGTGAGGAGCAGATGGCAGCCGAGGCCGCGGCGAAGACGCTTCTGCAGAACTAATCCGCGAGACACTTGGTGTATCGAGCGCTGTGCAAGCGTTCCTGACACCGGCAGTCAGCGCTTGTTCAGCTCCTCGGCGAGCATGACGATGATACCGCTGGGGCCGCGGACATAGCTGAGTTTGTAGGAGTCTTCGTATGTCGCGACACCGCGCAGGGGGTGGCAGCCGTGACTTGCGGCAACCTCCAGGGCCTCCTCGATGTCGTCGACCGAAAACGCCACGCGGTGCATGCCGATCTCATTGGGTTGCGTGGGTTCCGTCTGGATCGCGTCAGGGTGGATGTATTCGAAGAGTTCCAGCCGACCGTTGCCATCGGGAGTCTGGAGCATGGCGATTTTGGCATGGTTGCCGTCGAGCCCGACTGCAGTGTCGGCCCACTCTCCGCTGATCGTTTCACGTCCCAGGACGGTGAGTCCAAGATCCGTGAAAAATGCGATCGTCGCTTCGAGGTCGCGGACCGCGATGCCGACATTCTCGAGTCTGATGGGCATAACGTTCACGGTAGCAAGTCGAGGCAACCCTCCTCAGGGCCGGGCGCCCGATAAGCAACCGGCCGCCCTTCGGCATGATTGAAGAAGGTAGGGGACCTCTTGGTCAATGGTTACGCTGGGTCAATGGCGACAGTTCTTCTCGTGCGGCACGGCCGCACCACAGCTAATGCTTCCGGGCTGCTGGCCGGCCGGGCCGACGGCGTCAGTCTGGATCAGGTCGGCCGCGACCAAGCGGCCTTGACAGCTGATCGACTCGCTGCTGTGCCGGCCGTCGGAGTGGTGTCGAGCCCCCTCGAACGGTGCCGGCAGACCGCTCAGTTCATCATCGATCGCCAGACTGGCTCTCCCCACGCGCCGCTTGATCCCGATATAACCGAGTGCGATTACGGCCAGTGGCAAGGCCGTACGCTCACCGATCTCGCAACCGAGAACTTGTGGTCCGTTGTACAGTCGCAACCGTCCGCCGTCACCTTCCCCGGCGGCGAGTCCATGGCCGCCATGCAGGCTCGGTCCGTGGCGGCGATTCGCCGCCACGATGCAGCATTCGAGGCTGAGCACGGACCGGGCGCGGTCTGGGTCGCGGTGAGTCACGGAGACATCATCAAATCAGTCCTCGCCGACGCGCTCGGCATGCACCTCGACCTGTTCCAGCGCATCGCTGTTGGTCCGGCCTCTGTGTCAATCGTGCGCTACGGGCCCAGCCGCCCAACCGTCCATGCGACCAACACCGACGCCGGAGACCTCTCATGGCTCGCGAATACCGGCACTTCCGACGACGCGCCGGTGGGGGGTGGCGCAGGACACACGGCGCCGCCGGCCGGATGAGCCTAAAATGATCCCATGCCTACAACTGTTCACGAGTTCGCCTGGCCTGACCGCGTCGTCATCGGCACCATCGGCGTTCCGGGGCAGCGCACTTTCTACCTGCAGGTACGTGCCGGTAAGCAGCTCGTGAGTATCGCGCTGGAAAAGCAGCAGTCCGCGCAACTGGCCGAGAAGATTGACGAAATTCTCGACCAACTCATCACCATCGAGGGCAACCCGTTCAGTGTTCCCACGGGCACACCCATCGAACTCGTCGACAACGACCAACTGGAGACGGTCGAGGAGCAGTTCCGCACGGGCGTCATGAGTCTGGGATGGGACCCTACAACGGCGCAGATCGTCGTCGAGGCCTACCCGCTCGCGGATGTAGACGCTGAGGACGAGGCGGTCCTCGACGAGGACGCCGACGCGTCCGAAGTCCTGCGGGTCAGCATGCCGGTCGGTACCGCCCGCGCCTTCGCGAAGCGCACCCGGGAGATCGTGGGCGCCGGGCGTCCGATCTGCGTGCTCTGCGGTCAGCCCATCGACGCCGACGGACACACCTGCACCATTCCCGAGGCCTGATGTCGCCGCTCGACCTGGTGACAGCCGAGCTGACGCTCACCGGCCGCATTACGACCGCGTCCAACGCCACATTCCTCGGCAGCATCGGCGAAACGACGGTCGTATACAAGCCGATCGCTGGCGAGAAACCGCTGTGGGACTTCCCTGAAGGGTGCCTAGCGCACCGGGAGATGGCCGCCTATCTGGTGTCGGAAGCCTTCACCTGGAACGTCGTTCCTCGTACGTGGCTGCGCGATGGTCCTTTCGGGGAGGGCATGGTGCAGCTCTGGCAGGAGACGGATCCTGACCAGAGTGCGGTCGACCTCATCGCCGCAGAAGACGTCCCCGAATCCGGCTGGAAGCAGGTCCTTGAGGGTCAGGACGAAAGTGGACGGGTGGTAGCCCTCGTCCACGAGGACACGTCGCCGTTGCGACGCATGGCGGTCTTCGACGTCGTCGTAAACAATGCAGACCGGAAAGGCGACCACATTCTTGCCAGCGCGGATGGGCACCGGTACGGCGTGGACCATGGGCTGACCTTCCACACTGACCACAAGTTGCGCACCGTGCTGTGGGGATGGCTGGGCGAGGAACTGACCAGCGACGAGCTCGACGGCGTGGATCGCATCAGCGGAGCCTTGAACGGTGAGCTGGGCCGGGAGCTAACGGACCTGCTCACCGCGGACGAAATCGCTGCGCTCGACGCGCGCTGCGCCCGCTTACGCTCAGCAGGGCGGTTTCCCGCCCCGAGAGGGAACATGTCGGCCGTGCCCTGGCCATTGTTCTAAGGGATCCGTCTCGTTCAGGTGAGTGATCAAGACTCATGTGGTCCTGCGTTATCGCCAGGCTTTGACAGCGTGAATATCCCATACCGCATCGCACCGGTGCGGTAGGCCAGGATCAGGCGCGGGACGCTCAGAACGAAGATGCTGCTGCGTGTGCCAAGGGCGAGGCGGCGGATCTGCCGATCGACAAGGAAGACCTTCGCAATTCGACGGGCGCAGATCGTCCACGTCCGCTCGACGCGGCGGCTGACGTCCTCATAGCTGACAATCTCAAACCCTGCGGCTTTCGCCATCGCCTCGTACTCCTCGCGCGTGCCCATCGACGGCAGCCGGCCTTCACGGCAGATCGGCCCCAGCAGGTGGCGCACCTTCCAATTGCTGGCATCAGTCTCGGCGAGCCACGCACAGACGACGAAGCGGCTGCCCGGCATTAGCACGCGATGCGCCTCGGCGAAGAATCCGGGCTTGTCGACCATGTGCTCGCTCGACTCGATTGCCCACGCGGCATTAGCCGACGCGTCGGGCAGCCCGTTGCCAAGCCAGTCACGGAGCTGGATGTCCACGTGGGGTGCTGGATGCGCAGCGGCGTAGGCGGCCTGCTCGGCGGAAAGGGTGAAACCGGTAACGCGCACCCCCCGCCTCACGGCGAGCTGCCTCGCGGTGGAGCCGTAGCCGCATCCGATATCGACGCACTCATCTCCGGGCAAGAGCCGCAACCGATCGCCCACCGTGTCGACCAACGCTTCGACAGCCTCGACGGGCGTTTCTCGACCCGTCGCCCATAGTCCGTGATGGACATGCTCACCCCACACCCGACGATAGATCGGGTCGAGCTCGTCATAGTGGTCCGCAACCGCGACGGCGTTCTGGTGAATATCGGGGATGATCACGCCGTCACACTACAACGTCCGTTCATGCGTCGGAAGGCCGCTCAACGTCAACAGCCCAGCGGAGGAGTCCCTTGTGGCTTGATCACTTCTTGGACTGAAGGAGGGAGGCGGCGGGGACTCGAAGGGGGAGAACGGTCCCCGCCTCGCGGGAGTGATCTCCGTCCAGACCAGGTCCCGCTGCGTTTCATTGTGGGTGGGGAACGGGCCTCGATCCATAGCTTCGGTGATTGTTACCGAAGCTGCTGCGCACATGACGCCTGGGCCCCACCCGTAGAATCCTCGAACGGCGGACAAGTTCCTCCGTACGATTGTCAGTCCTCGCCCGCCGCCCCGCTAGTCTTTAGGACTTCCTCATGTCATGGTCCGATTTGTCCCATGAGGTGACCACCCGGTGACCGGGGTTCAGGTAACTGTGGTTTTCTGCGATGACTTTCTCGGTCTTCGGTGTTGAAACTGTCCACGTTCCAGGACAGGTCTTGCACTTGATCGTTCCCATATCCGCCCCAAAGTTAATTCTGCTGAGATGCACTTGATAACAGCATCCGGCCTGACACTCAAGCCGTCAACGGGTTTAGTCGAGACGTGAGACTTACTTGAGGGAAGCTTGAACTTACCTGTCGGTAGGCACCCTGACCGCACCGGTCAGGGCGAGCGTAGCCTCTGTCGGCACGACTTCATCTGGGCTGGAAGCCCCCGCTTTTGTGGTTCTTCGAGGGAATCAGAACCCGGCTATGGTGTAGCCATTCCAACCGGTCCCAATCAGGTTGTTCATGATTTTCCAGCTGCGGCGCAGCCCTGCCAGCCGCTAGTTGACTGACTTCTCTCAAAGTCGGGGGGCTACGCCGATATGGGCAAGGGACTATTCATACGGGATAGTCACGAATCCATCCGTCCACTTGTCCTCACCTAGCGTCAAAGTGTCGATCATGAAGCAATCAGGTTCGTCCTTGCAGCCTGGTTGCTGGCGCGCTCTTTCGATGCGGCCTTCGGCCTCGGCTCTTGTGGCGTAGACACCCAAGAGTTTCAGGCTGTCGCCGTCCTGTTCATCCCAGGTCAGCTCGCCGTCCTCACCGAAGTGTTCCGTCGGGGAACCATCCAAGAACTTTGCATGACGGACATGCCAAACCATAAATACGTCCATGTTGGAAGTGTCTCACCGGCGCCCACCCCTCGGAGGTAAGGAGACCAACCAGCACCTGATCGAACCGGTCGGCAAGGTATAGGCACGCAGCTAGGACGCCCTGAAAGCCTGGCCGCTACTCTTTCGGGTCCTGCCAGATCAGCTGGCTCATATTGTTCTCGCCGTCGGCACGCAGGGTGACCGGGTAGCTCTGACCGGGAATGAATAGCGGGTCTTTCACGGTCAGCTTGTAGAACGAGGGCTCGATCGGCTCGCTGCCGCAGGACCGCTCGTCGGGCACCTGAGCAGGGAAAGCAGCCAACGACGCATTGTCGCCGCGGCTTTGGGCTTGAGGGGCGTTCGGGGAGACTTCGAGCGTAATCACGTCCCGAACAATCGAGATGCCATCAACGGTCTGCCCGCACTCGTGATGACCGTTTAGGAGTACGATCGCTTCCTGCGGCGAGTACACCAGCCCAGCGGAACCCTGGATCTCGTTGAAATCATCCATGTCATAGATCGACTGCCATTCAGCGTCGTCGACCGGTTCGATGGTGATCGGCTCCGTGGGCGCCGCACTCACCTCAGGGCTGGCAGCAGAGGGCGCTTCCGTGGCCTCCTGGCTTGATGCGCAGCCGGTGAGTACGGAGCTGGCGGCAAATACTGCAACCGCTGCGCTGAAAATTCTAGCCATTGAGCCCCCGCATGGTCGTAGGAATTGCTCGAAGACTACTACGCGGCGAGTCGGCTCAGGCAGCTGGCAGCATTGTTACGCGAAGAGCCGGACGGGGCCGGTCCTAGGGGCGAAAGCGGCCCCCGGTAGGCGCTCTCGCCGAGTCGTCAGACGGCTGCTCCCGCAACCAGCGTCTGATGTGTGGCTTGCTGTTTCCTTCGAGAAAGACGGTGGGACCGCGGCCGGGGAAACCGGGCCCCACCTTTCAGGAAGTGCTAGCCGGCGTCCCGGCATCTCCTGGGTACATTCTCACTGCTGGACGATGAAATCGCACAGCAGCGGGTCACCCTCCAATTCAGGCTCGTGGCTCAGTCACGGGCAGCTGAGGTTCGGGTTGAAGGCCGCGAAGGTCCCGCTCGGGTTCTTCTCGTAAATCCATGCATGTAGCGAATGGTTGCCCGGGAAAGGCCCCTCTTCGAACGGAATTCCGGCCACCGATGGTGCCTGAGTTAGACCAACGGTCAGGAATTCGACTGCGACAAGATCGAGCCTGCCCCTGTCGTCCGGCATAAACACCAGGACCTCCGGAGCTTTTGGATCGATGACGCCGTCGACCAGGGCGCCATTCACGTAGTGGACGCCCATGGCGCCGAGGCCTGGGACCTCCACGCAAGGGCCTTCCGGTAGGTACCCGGCCTTCATCGCGTCCTCAACCTTCCTCAGGTCCTTTGTAGACTTCTTGAGGGTCTTGACGAGGTCATGGGCGGCGCGCGTCTCCGTGCCGCCTGTATGAGCATTTGCTGCACCGGGTGCAAGACCGCCCATAAGGAGGGCGGCAACCGAGGCGAGGGCGACACCAGATCGCCTGAAACTGGGCAGAGTGTGCATTTTTTTGGCTCCTAGGCCTAAATCAGAAAGCATTCCAAAGTGGAGCGTGACTGACACCCCGAGCTGAGACCGCGCAGGAGGTTAGAAACGTCCTTGACGGGCCGTCCGGGACCAACGGCTGAGCAACAACAGACAGTGTAGAAGCTACCTATGGGGCCCACAAGGACCCTTCCAGATCAATCAACGAGTCAAGCTGTTTGTCGGCCTCGACAACGGCGAAGAGCTCGAAGCGGTCACGCATGACCTTGCCAAGTTCGGCTACGTCGTACGCTCCACCCTGACGACCCCGGTCCGAGGCTTCATCTACGACGCTTTGCAGGAATCCACCACGGTCAGGGCCGGCGAGAGCGTTCCGCCGAGCAGAAGACCGCCATCCTCGGGATCGAGCAGGCTCTGGTCATAAACGTCCGCCGCAGCTAAGGCGGGCAGGACTGCTGAGATCACGGTTGGGTTCATACTGATGTCATGAGCGATCGTGCTGGCTTCCTGAACTGGGTGCGGACTGAGCTGTTCGAAGCCGAACTAGCTATTCACAATGGTGACGCCGGCCCGAGGAAGGCACTCTGGTCGCGCAGTGAACCCGTGAGCGTCCTAGGGGCATGGCGCAACGCCTTCGGACGGCAGGAGCTCGATGAACTGTTCACCGACCTAGCCCAGCAGTTCTCCGACTGCACCTCGTACAGATTCGAGCTGCTCGCCTTCGACGTCGTCGGCGACATGGCATACACAGCGGGACTTGAACGTACATCAGCCTCCGTCGACGGTGAACCTCGCAGTTACGTCCTCAGGGTCTCGCAAATCTATCGACGAGAAGGCGGCACGTGGAAGGTTGTCCACCGGCATGGCGACACGGTAACCGCTGATGGTGAGCAGTGACCTCCCACGCCACCATGACTACTGAGCCCTCCGGCTAGGCTGGCAGGACAACTCAACTCCTGGGGGAACCATGATGCTCGAACCTTCACCACTGCTGCTGCTCGTCTACGGCCTGGTACCGGCGCTGATCAGCGCGCTGCTGCTGTACGTCGTCGTCCGGTTCGGCGTGAAGCACGGCATGCGCGCCTACTACGCCGAGGAACGCCGCAGCCCGAGCAACTGATCTCGGTGGCTGCCGTCAGGTCAGGATTCCCGCAGCCTGGTGATGACCTCGTAGTCGGCGCCATGGCGGTCCGGTCCTCATCCGACGGCTGCTACCGAGTAGCATCAGTACTCACGTCGTCGCTTCTTATACCTAGGCCTGCACTCACCTTGAGGCTGACATTCCAGGCACTTGAGTTGCCAACTAGTCATCGAATCGCCAACGAGCTTCCGATCTCACGAACGTCTAGAAGTCCCAGTCCTCGTCTTCGGTGTTGACGGCCTTGCCGATGACGTACGAGGAACCCGACCCCGAGAAGAAGTCGTGGTTCTCGTCCGCGTTTGGTGACAGGGCCGACAGGATCGCAGGGTTCACGTCCGTGACCGACGACGGGAACATTGCCTCGTAGCCCAGGTTCATTAGCGCCTTGTTGGCGTTGTAGTGCAGGAACTTCTTGACGTCCTCTGCCAGGCCAACGCCGTCGTACAGGTCATGCGTGTACTGAACTTCGTTTTCGTACAGCTCGAACAGCAGTTCGAAGGTGTAGTCCTTGATCTCCTGGCGCTTCTCCTCGGAAACCTTCTCCAAACCCTTCTGGAATTTGTAACCGATGTAGTACCCGTGAACGGCTTCGTCGCGGATGATCAGCCGGATCAGGTCAGCGGTGTTCGTCAGCTTGGCGCGCGAGGACCAGTACATCGGCAGGTAAAAGCCGGAGTAGAACAGGAAGCTCTCCAGCAGTGTGGAGGCCACCTTGCGCTTCAGAGGATCGTCGCCCTGGTAGTAGTCCATGACGATACTGGCCTTCTTCTGAAGGTTAACGTTCTCCGTCGACCAACGGAATGCCTCGTCAATTTCCTTGGTGGAAGCCAGCGTGGAAAAGATCGAGGAGTAACTCTTGGCGTGCACCGACTCCATGAACGCGATGTTCGTGTACACGGCTTCTTCGTGGGGGGTGATCGCGTCCGGGATCAGCGAGACGGCGCCAACAGTGCCCTGGATCGTATCCAGTAGCGTCAGGCCGGTGAACACCCGCATGGTGAGCTGCTGCTCATCATGCGTCAGCGTGTTCCACGACTGGACGTCGTTGGACAGCGGCACCTTTTCAGGCAGCCAGAAGTTATTGACCAGACGGTTCCAGACCTCGACATCCTTGTCGTCCTGGATACGGTTCCAGTTGATCGCCTCAACGTGCGACAGCAACTTAACCTTCTCGGTCATTGTGACCCCTTGTCCCATTCAATCGAACTGCCCCTCAGGGCGGTGAAATTCCTCTTATAAATGTACGACGACGGCGAGCCGGCTTTCCCCGCCGGCCCGCCGGCGTCGTCGTTGGCTTACTTCAGCGTTACAGCATGCAGCTGACGCAGCCCTCAACCTCCGTGCCCTCCAGCGCGAGCTGACGGAGACGGATGTAGTACAGCGTCTTGATGCCCTTGCGCCAGGCGTAGATCTGGGCACGGTTGATGTCACGCGTGGTGGCGGTGTCCTTGAAGAACAGCGTCAGCGAAAGCCCCTGATCCACGTGCTGCGTGGCAGCGGCGTAGGTGTCGATGACCTTCTCGTAGCCGATCTCGTACGCGTCCTGGTAGTACTCTAGGTTGTCGTTCGTCAGGTAGGGCGCCGGGTAGTACACGCGTCCCAGCTTGCCTTCCTTGCGGATCTCGATCTTCGCTGCCACCGGGTGAATGGAGGAGGTCGAGTTGTTGATGTAGCTGATCGATCCGGTCGGCGGTACGGCCTGCAGGTTCTGGTTGTAGATCCCGTGCTCCATGACCGAGGCCTTGAGCGCCCGCCAGTCCTCTTGGGTGGGGATGTGCACGTTGGCGAACAATTCCTTCACGCGGGCGGTCTGCGGAACCCATTCCTGCTCGGTGTACTTGTCGAAGTACTCCCCCGACGCGTACTTCGACTTCTCGAAGCCGCCGAAGGTCTGACTGGTCTCGATCGCCAGCAGGTTGGAGGCACGGACGGCGTGGTACACCACTGTGTAGAAGTAGATGTTCGTGAAGTCCAGACCCTCTTCGGAGCCGTAGTGGACCCGCTCGCGGGCAAGGTAGCCGTGCAGGTTCATCTGGCCGAGACCGATGGCGTGGGACGCGTCGTTGCCCTTGGCGATAGACGGGACCGAGGAGATGTGGGACATGTCCGACACAGCCGAGAGGGCACGGATTGCGGTCTCGATGGTGCTGCCGAAGTCGGGCGAGTCCATGGTCTTGGCGATGTTCAGCGAGCCCAGGTTGCAGGAGATGTCCTTGCCGGTTTCGGCGTAGGAGAGGTCCTCGTTGTACGTGGTGGGCTGTGAAACCTGCAGGATCTCGGAGCACAGATTGGACATGATGATCTTGCCGTCGATCGGGTTGGCCCGATTCACGGTGTCCTCGAACATGATGTACGGGTAGCCGGACTCGAACTGGATCTCCGCGAGCGTCTGGAAGAACTCGCGGGCCTTGATCTTGGTCTTCTTGATCCGTGAGTCGTCGACCATCTCGTAGTACTTCTCGGTGACGGAGACATCGGAGAACGGCATGCCGTAAACGCGCTCGACGTCGTAGGGCGAGAACAGGTACATGTCCTCGTCCTTCTTCGCCAGCTCAAACGTGATGTCCGGAACGACAACGCCGAGTGAGAGGGTCTTGATGCGGATTTTCTCGTCGGCGTTCTCGCGCTTGGTGTCAAGGAAGCGGTTGATGTCGGGGTGGTGGGCGTGCAGGTATACGGCTCCGGCGCCCTGGCGTGCGCCGAGCTGATTGGCGTAGGAGAAGCTGTCTTCGAGGAGCTTCATCACGGGGATGACGCCGGAAGACTGGTTCTCGATCTGCTTGATCGGGGCGCCGACCTCGCGGATGTTCGTCAGTGCGAAAGCGACACCGCCACCCCGCTTGGACAACTGCAACGCCGAATTGATGGAGCGCCCGATGGACTCCATGTTGTCTTCGATGCGGAGCAGGAAGCAGGAGACGAGCTCGCCGCGCTGCTTCTTGCCTGCGTTGAGGAAGGTGGGTGTTGCCGGCTGGAAGCGGCCCTCGATGATCTCGTCCACCATGCGGGTGGCGAGTTCCTCGTTGCCCCGGGCCAGGTGCATGGCAACCATGCAGACGCGGTCCTCGTAGCGCTCGAGGTACCGCTTGCCGTCAAAAGTCTTCAGCGTGTAAGAGGTGTAGAACTTGAACGCGCCGAGGAAGGTCTCGAACCGGAACTTCTTCGCGTAGGCACGCTTGTAAAGGTCACGGATGAAGTTCATGGTGTACTGATCGAGCGTTTCCCGCTCGTAGTACTCGTTCTTGACGAGGTAGTCGAGCTTTTCCTCGAGGTCGTGGAAGAAGACCGTGTTGTTGTTGACGTGCTGCAGGAAGTACTGGTGCGCGGCTTCCCTGTCAGCCTCGAACTGGATCTCGCCGTTCGGGCCGTACAGGTTGAGCATCGCGTTGAGCTCGTGATAGCCCAAACCCTTGAATCGCTCGGGAAGTGCGGGTGCTTCTGGTTCAGCGACTGTCATGTCCAAAACTCTTCCAATCCTTGGGTTACCCGGTCAACGTCCTCAGACGTGCCCATAAGTTCAAATCGATACAGCACGGGAACACCGCATTTTGCCGCCACGATATCCGCAGCAAGGCAGTAGGTGTCCCCGAAGTTGGTGTTGCCGGCGCCGATGACGCCGCGCAGCAGCACGCGGTTGTTCTCGACATTGAGAAACTTGATGACCTGCCTGGGCACTGCGCCCTGGCCGCCGACTCCCCCATAGGTGGGTAGAACCAGCACGAACGGGCTGAGCGCGTGCAGTGTGTCTTCTTTAGTGAGGAGCGGAATTCGCGACGAACGGACGGGCAATTTACTGACGAACCGATGGGTATTGTCCGACGCCGACGAAAAATAGATCAACGACGCGTCAGTTTCCAACGGTTCCCCCGCTGCCCGTCCGCGAGCAGGTCGACTAATGGTTGGTGTTGTCATGGTGACTACATCCGCCCTCGCGAGTGGGTAAGACTGAAAGCCGTGCCTAGGCTACGGAAGTAACCGATCCCTGAGCGAGCTCGTTGATCTTGTCGGGGCGGAATCCTGACCAGTGATCCTGGTCGGTGATGACGACGGGCGCCTGCATGTAACCGAGCGAGCGGACCCGCTCCAGCGCTGCGGGATCCTGAGAGATATCGACGCTTTGGTAGGCGATGCCCTTCTTGTCCAGGGCCCGATAGGTGGCGTTGCACTGTACGCATGCTGGCTTGGTGTAAACCGTGACGGTCATGTCCCTGACTCCCCTTGTGAAGTGCTGTTATTCGGCCAATGTTGGTGGGCTTCAAGCCGCTCTTCGGACCGTCAAACGGTCGATGCGGAGACTGCCTCGCCAGCAGGTATTTCGATATCTAGATACTACATCTAGTGCAACGCAGTGGCGCCGACCCCAAGATGATGTATTACAAGTATGTCATTCGCCGGTCGATTCGTCCACAGGGAATCCACATGCAGCAGCCCGTCAGAACGGCTCAACGGCGCGGTTGCATGCAGTAGGGTCCACAGGCTGTGGAGCGCTGTCCACACAGGAAAATGGCGAGCGTGTCGCGCTTTCTCGGCGTGTCGCTGCGTAGGGGAAAACGCGTGAGAGGATGACGACGTGGTCAATCCCGTTCACCTGCGGACCCTGCTTGAAGTCATCCGGCACGGATCCTTCGCGTCCGCCGCCACACGGCTCGGTTACACGGCCTCGGCAGTGTCCCAGCAGATGTCAGCGCTGGAACGGGACACCGGCGTCACTCTCTTCACTCGATCCGCACGCACCGCTGTTCCCACGGAAGCCGCCGTCGTCATGTCACGCCATGCTGCCAAGGTGCTGACGGACATCGACACTCTCCTGGCATCCACCGCCAAAGCCGGCGCCGCAGTGACCCAGGAACTGCGGCTGGGGATCTTTCCAAGCCTCGCAACGTTCGCTCTCCCCCGGCTTGTGCGCACGCCGCAGTGGCAGCGGCTCGGAATCAACCTCAAAGTCTTCGTCGGCGAGCCGGCGCAAACCATCCATGGCCTGCGCACCGGCGGTGAACTGGATCTAGCCCTGGTCTTTCAGGTGGGACAGGGCGGCCTTGCCTGGCCCTCCTCGGTGAGCCGGCAATGGATCGGTGACGACAATTTCCGGGTGGTGCTGCCCGCGGCCTGGGGTATAGGCGAAGGTTCCACCGTCTCGGCTGGGCAGTTGGCCGATATGCCGTGGATCATGCATCACCCCGGCACCTCGGACGCAACGGTGATTGAACGGTTGTTCGCCAGCTGCAATCTCCACCCGCATGTCGCCGCCTACTGTGACGACTTCAACGCCAGCTTGGCCATGGCAGCCTCCGGCATGGGCGCAGCGCTCGTACCTGAACTGGCCATGCTCCGTGCACCCGAAGGCATTGTCGCGCTCGATGTTCCCGAGATCCGCCTCGCCCGCAGCATCTTCGCCCTGCAGATTGCCGGAAAGCAGACCACGCAGGTGCGTCTGTTTATGGACCAGCTCGCGGATGTGCTCAAGGACCGGCAGATCGTGCCCCGGAAGAGCAGCCGCCCGGCCTAGCCTCCCAGGAACGCAAAAGCGCGGACCGGAAACCCGGCCCGCGCTTCAGCTGTCTCGAGGGTTACTACGAAACCGCCGCCTCCAGCTGTGAACGGACGGATACCGTCGCGTTGACGAGATTCCGCAGCGACTCCTCAGTCTCGGCGTAGCCTCGGGTCTTCAGGCCGCAGTCCGGGTTGACCCAGAGCTGGCGCGCAGGCACATGCTGTACAGCCTTCTCCAGCAGCTCGGCGACTTCCTGCTCGCCAGGCACGCGGGGCGAATGGATGTCGTAGACGCCGGGGCCAACGCCGCGCTTGAAGCCGTGGCCTTCAAGGTCGTGTACAACCTCCATGCGTGAGCGGGCAGCCTCGATCGAAGTCACGTCGGCGTCGAGGCCGTCGATGGCATCGATGATGGCGCCGAACTCCGAGTAGCACAGGTGGGTGTGGATCTGCGTCTGTGGAGCGGCGGACGCCGTCGACAGCTTGAAGGAGTTGACCGACCACTCAAGGTATTCGGCCTGGTCTGCCCTGCGCAGGGGCAAAAGCTCGCGCAGCGCGGGCTCGTCCACCTGGATCACCTTGATTCCTGCGGCTTCGAGATCGGATACCTCGTCGCGCAGAGCTAGCGCCACCTGGTTGGCTGTGTCGCCGAGCGGCAGGTCGTCGCGGACGAAGGACCACGCGAGGATGGTTACCGGTCCGGTCAGCATCCCCTTGACCGGCTTGTCAGTCAGGGTCTGGGCGAACTCAGCCCACGGCACGGTGATGGGAGCCGGACGGCTGACATCACCCCAAAGGATGGACGGACGCGTGCAGCGGGAGCCGTATGACTGAACCCAGCCATGCACCGTGACCTCGAAACCGTCGAGGTTCTCGGCAAAGTACTGCACCATGTCATTGCGTTCGGGCTCGCCGTGCACCAGGACATCGAAGCCGAGCTCTTCCTGCAGGTCGATGACGCGCTTGATCTCGTCCTTCATGAGCTGCTCGTACTGCTCGGGTGACAGGTCACCCTTGTTGGCCCGGGCACGGGCCGAGCGCACTTCGGCGGTCTGCGGGAAGGACCCGATGGTGGTGGTGGGCAGGGCCGGCAGGTCCAGTGCCTGTTCCTGGGCGGCGACGCGGGCCGCGTAGTCTCCCCTGGAGAAGTCCGACGGCGACAGGGCAGCTGCGCGGTTCCGCACCTCGGCACGGTTCACGCCCGCGGCGCCCGCCCGGGAAGCGAGCACTTCAGCCGCAGCCTGGATCTCGGCGTCGATGGCGCCCGGGTTGCCGATTGCGCGTGCCAGCGTGACGACTTCGGTCACCTTCTGGTCGGCAAAGGCCAGCCAGCTGCGCAGCTGTCCATCGAGCTGCTGCTCGTCCTCGACGTCGTGCGGTACATGCTGCAGCGAGGTTGAGGTGGACACGGCGAGGGCCGGCACGGAGGCTGCCAGCTCGGCGAGCTTCGCAGCGGCAGCGCCGAGGTCGGCCTTCCAGATGTTGTGTCCATCCACGACACCTGCCACCAGGGTGGTCTCGCCGAGCTGCGCAAGATCGGCCGCATCCGGAACTTCGCCCTTGAAGACGTCGATGTGGAGAGCGTCGATATCGGTGCCGCCGATGACCGGCAACAGGGAACCAAGGGAGCCGTACTGGCTGGTGACCAGGATGGCCGGACGCTTCGTCGCCTCAGCGGACAGCGCGGCGTAGGCACGCTCGACGGCGGCGGCCACCTCGCTCTCGGGAATCGCCTGATCTGCCACCAGAGCCGGCTCCTCAAGCTGGACCCACTGAACGCCGGCCTCGGCGAGCTTGCCGAGGAGCTCCACATACAGCGGCAGCAGATCATCCAGACGGCTCAACGGGTCGAATCCTGCGGGTGCTTCGTCGGCGGCCTTGCTGAGCAGCAGGAAGGTCACAGGACCGATCAGGGTGGGACGCACGGTGTACCCCGCGGCAGCGGCTTCGGCAACGTCGCGCAGGATCCAGTCGTTCGCCAGTGAGAAGGCTGTTTCCGGTCCGATCTCGGGCACAAGGTAGTGGTAGTTGGTGTCGAACCACTTGGTCATCTCGAGCGGTTGCCGCTCCTTGTCACCGCGGGCGAGGGTGAAGTAGGCGTCAATGCCCAGAGAGCCGTCGCCGTCGTACAGGTCCTTGAAGCGGTCCGACACGGCGCCGAAGGTTACCGCTGTGTCCAGCACCTGATCGTAGAGGGAGAAGGACGCCGGGATGGAATAGTTGCCGGCCTCCAGGCCGAGGTCGGCAAGCCGGGCATAGGTTGCGGCGCGGAGCTCTGCTGCGGTTGCTTCCAATTCAGCGGCCGAGGTGCGGCCGGCCCAGTAGGCTTCAACAGCCTTTTTCAGCTCGCGGCGACGGCCGATGCGCGGGTATCCGACGATGGTGGCTTTCGGGAATGCGGTTGTCATGAGGGTCCTTTTCACGTTCGTTGAGGTTCAGTCAGGCATTGAGGTTCAGTCAGGCAGTACGTCCGAGCCCACGCGGAACGGGGGGTCGGCGGAGATCAAGGTGCTCGAGCACGTCCAGCGCTGCTGCGTGCTCATTGAAGGTGTAGAGGTGGATTCCGGGTGCTCCGGCGTCGAGCGCTGCGTTGGCAAGGTCGACCGTCGCCTGGACGCCGATGCGGCGGCGCGCGGCGTCGTCGTCGGCTGCTGCCAAGCGCTCACGCAACTCGTGATCCATTTCGATGCCGGCGAGCTCGCTGAGGCGGTCCAGCCGGCGCACGCTGGTGAGCGGCATGACTCCGGGGATGATGGGAATTTCGACGCCGGCGCGGCGCGCTGCGGAGACCAATCGCTGGAAGTGGTCGGGGAAGAAGAACACCTGCGTGATCGCGAAGTCCGCGCCGGCCGCCTGTTTGGCGAGCAGCGCCTCGATATCGTGGCCGAAGCTTGGTGATTCCGGGTGCTGGGTGGCATATGCGGCGACGCCGACGGCGAGTCTGCCGGCGCACAAATGCGCCGTCCTGCGGCGTTCCGCTTCGCGGACGAGCTTCACCAGATCGCTGGCGTAGGACAGATCGCCCGGCTCCACGGTCGGGTCTCTGGGAGCGTCCCCGCGGAGCGCGAGGATGCCGCGTACACCGAGGGTGATGAGTTCATCGACGAGGTCGAGGAGGTACTCGCGGCTGTTGCCCACGCAGGTGAGGTGCGCCAGGGGCTTGAGCGAGGTCTCCGTCAGGAGTTTGGAGAGCAGCTCGACGGCGGTGCCACGGTTGGAGCCTGAGGCACCGTAGGTCACCGAGACGTAGTCGGGGCTGGTCTGCTCAAGCTCGCGGATGGTGCGCCAGAGCGTTTCGGCCGCACTGGTGCTGCGCGGTGGGAATAGTTCATAGGACAGGGCGGGATACGGCTCGGGAGCCGGCGGACCCACGGTATGGACAGACTTTGCTGGTGACATTCGTCATCCTCGGTCGTTAGGACATCCGGCTGCCGCCCGGCACAAAAAATATGCAGAAGCAGAACCGGAATGAAATAAGGAAAGGAAGCAGGACAGAATCCCGATCACCGCGCGGCCGCGCGGCAGGGAACTCCTGCGAAACAAATGTCAGGCCCACATGGGGGCACCCACACTCCCAACTTTGGGAGTCGCTGACCCGTTACGGAAGTAACTTGCCCTGAACGTTACGGCACGGTCGCGCGGGCCTTCAAGAATTGTTGCGACAACCCCGACACATTTCGTGGAGCGGTCCTCCACGAAGCACTTACGGGGCTCTCATAAACGGTTGCCATACTGAAGGAATGCGACGCCTGCTGACCCATTCCGGTGACCTGCGGGAGCGTACCCGGCACCTCATCATGCACGAGCGCCTTCTGTTGGCCATCAAGACCGCCCTGGCGGCGGCGGTTGCATGGTGGCTGGCTGTGCGGGTCCCCGGAGTTGCCGCGCAATACCCCTACTACGCTCCGCTCGGTGCGGTGGCGACGATGTATCCCACCATCGCCGGATCAGCGCGGCAGGGTATGGAGACCCTCCTGGGCTTGGCCGTGGGGTTTGCGCTGGCGCTTCCGATCATCTTCATGGGGAGTGTTTCCGTGCTTTCCCTCGCGATGGTCGTCGGTGTGGGCGTACTCGTTGCTGGCATCCCTCGATTCGGTGCAGGCAGAGACTGGATTCCAATGGCCGCCATCTTTGTACTGCTGGTCGGGGGCAACGATCCGGAAGAATACTCCTTCAGCTACCTCCTTCAAATGCTTGTCGGCGTGGTCGTCGGGCTGGTGGTGAACCTGCTGATTTTCCCGCCGCTTCACCTTGACGGCGCGGTACGCGGTCTCCGGGACTTCCGGGCGCTGCTGGCCCGTCAGCTCTCCGACATGGCCAAGGCCATCACGGAATCCTGGCCGCCTGAGCACGAGGAATGGGCCGAACGCGAGGGTCGGTTGACCGATCTGGGCCAGGAGGTCCGTTCCGCGGTGCAGTTGGCGGACAGCAGCAGGCGCGGAAACCCACGACGACGGCGCTATAAACGCGATCTCGCCGCGGACTACCAGCGGCTACAGGCGATGGAACGGATCGCCTTTCACGTTCAGGACATGACTGAGGTCCTTGCGGGGGTCATCTGGCGCACCCCCGAATCCACTCCCCTGCCACCGGCACTGGTTCAGCCCCTTGCCGATGCCATTGCCCGGACTGCAGAGGCTCTGGATGAGTGGGACCCGGAAGGTTCCACCATGACGCGCGCTGAAGATGCCGTGGAGCACCTGATGCAGCAAATCTCCTCCGGAGCCGCTGCCGAGGAGCGAATCCAGGCAACAGCGGCGCTGGGTATGGACCTGCGGCGGATCCTGCTGACCGTGCGTGCCGAATCCGAGTCACCCTATGACGGGGCAGTACCGGACGTCGGGAAACGAGGGAGCTAGACCTCGTCCTCCGGGTCGATACGGGCCGCACTGTCGATGATTCCCATCCGGCTCAGCTGATCCGACATGCCGGCACCGTCGCCAGCGTAAATCCACGGAATGCCCGGCGTGGACCCCGCAAGGTTGGCCTTCGATCGTCCACCCGCGAGTACGGCTTCGCTTGTGGAGAGCTGCCGTATGGCGATCGCCCGGACATTGTCCGGGTGGTTTCGCGCAAACTCCGCATAGATAGCCTCATCATGCTGTCCGTCGTCACCGATCAGCAGCCACTTGACCGAGGGGAACTCCTCAGCGAGCCGCTCCAGTGAGGACCGCTTGTGTTCCTGTCCGCTACGAAACCAGCGGTCGCGGGTAGGGCCCCAGTCGGTAAGGAGTTTTGGTCCGGCGGGGTACAGGTTCCTTGACAGGAACCGGGTCAGGGCGGGCGCTACGTTCCAAGCGCCCGTTGAGAGGTACAGCACGGGGGCGGCCGGATGCTTCCGGACGATCCGTTCCATCAGGACGGACATCCCGGGAGTGGGAGTACGCGCATGCTCATCAAGCACGAAGGTGTTCCAGGCCGCCAGAAACGGACGCGGCAGAGCGGTCACCATGACGGTATCGTCTATGTCGGATACGACGCCGAACGTTACGTCGTTCTCGACGACCCGCACGGGAGCGTCAGCCACGACTGAGTCCCCGGACTTGATGCGGACGGTATGCCAGCCCGGTGCGAGCGAGGCATCGATGTGGACGTCTATGACGCCGCCCCTGTCCGCATGGACGACGGCGGTGGTTCCGTTGACCTCAAGCGTCACTTCCGCATTGCGCACCGGTGCGCTGACGAAGTTCCGCCATCCACGGAGCCCTTCCTTGATTGGCTTCATGGTCTCCTTGCCCTCAAGCGGCTGGAGATCACGTGGGTTGGAGAGAACCACGCGACCGAGAACACGGATCCAGGTGGTGGTCCCGTAACCCGTGTACGGAATGATGGTCTCGACGCGGCCACGCTTCTCCGCGATACGGGTCTGCAATGAGTGCCACGTATCGCCGATCATCAGACCGAGGTGGGTCCGTTCCCTGATCTCCGCCCCAGGTGGGGGCAGCGGTATGGGTGTGGACTGTCCGCTCGCGGATGATGCCGGGTCTTCAGGACGCCTATCGGCTCCTCCCGCGAGGGCTTCGTCAGATGGTGCCTGCTCGAATGGTGCCTGGTCGGTTGCCATGGCTCCAGTCTTGCATGATCAAACCGCGTTGCCACAGGGAAGCGCGCGTCGCTCTGCTGCTCAACCAGGTTGGGCCGCTTAGACCATCGCTTCCTCGCGCTGCTCGGAAGCCTTCCAGATGGTCACCGTCCTGTGCCCGGGGTTGAGGAAGGTGTGGTTCTCGGAAGTGACTGATTCGGCTGTCCTGGTCTCGACTACCCACGTCCGCTGACACTGACGGCACCGCATTAGTCCAGTCATGATGCACTTGCTCCGTTCGTGCTTTTGGTTGTCCGGTCCCAGTGTGGACCTACTTGCTCCAAGCTTCAAGGGTTTTCATCGATCGAATGGATATATTTTCTGAGGACTGGGTGAGGTTCGGTGGCGCGCCGTCGTCGTCGTTCCGGGACTGCACCATGGGAGGATCTGAGAGTGGCCGAACGACTGATGCTCCTCGATACACCGTCCCTGTACTTCCGCGCTTTTTATGGGTTGCCGGACAGCCTCAAGGCAGCCAACGGGATGCCGGTAAACGCCGCTCGAGGGTTGCTTGACATGATCGCCCGCCTGGTGACTGATTATGAGCCGACACACTTGGTCGCCTGCTGGGATGATGACTGGCGTCCCCAGTGGCGCGTAGAGCTCATTCCCAGTTACAAGGAGCACCGGGTTGCCCGGAAGGTTCCGGACGGTCCGGACATCGAGGAGACGCCGGAGGGCATGGTAGCCCAGCTCCCGCTGATCCGCGAAACCCTCGCCGCGCTTGGTCTGCCGATCATCGGAGCGGCAAGGCACGAAGCCGACGATGTCATCGGCAGCCTCGCCAGCCAAGCCACTATGCCGGTGGACATTGTCACCGGTGACCGGGACCTGTTCCAGCTTGTCGACGACGCCAGCGGCGTGCGGGTGCTCTACACCGCCCGGGGAATGAGCAAGCTCGAAGCAGTCACCGATGTGACGGTGGTGGGTAAGTACTCGGTACTTCCCGGCCAGTACGCCGACTTCGCTGCGTTGCGGGGTGACACCTCAGACGGCCTTCCCGGCGTTGCCGGCATCGGCGACAAGACGGCGGCCAGCCTTCTCAAGGAATTCGTCGATCTCGACGGGATCATCGACGCGAGCAAAGACTCCTCAAGCGCCATGTCAGCGTCGGTACGCCAGAAGCTCACGAGTGCTGCCGACTATCTGGCTGTAGCTCCGACGGTTGTCGGCGTGGTCCGGGATCTGGACCTGGGCCAGATCGATTCCCGGATCCGGCCGCTTGATGCCGAGCAGGAAGTGGCACTGAAAAAACTGGCAGAGCAATGGAACCTCGGCGGCGCGGCGGACCGCGTACTGAAGGCGTTGGCCACCCGCGGCTAACCTGCCCTCCGCTGGGCGAGTGCCCTTTCCATGCGCCGAACTGCCTCGATAAGGATTTCCGGGTGCGTCGCGAAGTTGAGCCGCGCGTGGCCGGCGCCACCCGTTCCAAACACATGGCCCGAGCTCAGGGCGACCCGCGCCTGATCGAGGAAGAATTCGGCAGGCCCGGCCAAATCGGTAACAACCGCAGGGTCGTCCTGGGGAGCGGATTCACCGAACCCCAGTTCCCGAAAGTCCAGCCAGGCCAGGTATGTGCCCTCCGACGGAAGCAGCCCGGTTCCCGTGAGATGCTCGGCCACAAGCTTGCCAAGCAGGTCGCGGTTGTCATTCAGGCCCATCAGCAACTCATCCAGCCAGGCACCTCCCTCGCTGAACGCTGCCGTGTGAGCGAGGACTCCAAGGTGACTGGGGCCGTGACTTACCTCTTCCGGCAGCCGGGCAAGGTCCGCTGTTGCTTCGGGTCCTGCGATGAGAAGTGCCGCTTTCAATCCCGCTAGGTTCCATGCTTTTGATGCGGAGGTGAGCGAGAAGGCGTCATCGCTCCCCGCAACGCTCAGATAGGGGGTGAAACTGGCCCCGGCGAGCACAAGCGGACCATGGATCTCGTCCGCTATGACCCGCACCCCGTGACGGCCGGCTAGCTGCGCAACCTCCTCAAGCTCCTGGCGGGTGTGGACCGTGCCAGTGGGATTGTGAGGGTTGCTGAGCAGGAAGGCGGGCTGCCCCGACGCGGCCCGCGCAGCCTGAAACGCCTCGTCGAGATTGCCCAGATCAAGGCGTCCATCACTTCCGAGAGGTGCTTCGACAATGCGCCGGTCGGCATGTGTGGTGAAGGCGAAGAATGGTGCATACACCGGAGGTGTGACGACGACGGCGTCCCCCGGCGCCGTCACCAGCTTGAGGACCTCGACGATACCCATCATGACGTCAGGAACGACAGCGATCCGATCGGTATCGACGTTCCTCCATCCCCAACGCTCTACGGCAAACGTCCTGAAGGCTTCCGCGTAGGCGTTTCCCGCCGGGTATCCGGTGTCGCCTTGATCGATTGCCTGCTGCAGTACTGCCCGGACCGGCGGTGCCAGTGGGACATCCATCTCCGCGACCCACAGCGGCAGGACATCGGCGGGGTAGGTACGCCATTTGAGGCTTGAGCGCTCTCGTAGCTGCTGAAGGGTCAGTTGGCTGAGCGGGTTCATAAGGTCAATCTATACAGAGTGCAACGCCGGTCTGCGATAGGTGCAGGACACAAAAATGCCCCGCCAAAGGCGAGGCAATTTCGTGTTGAGTTTGGTGGAGCTGAACCCCGACTCGCTGATAGGTATTCGAGTTCAATCCATGTTTCCTTGATAACCCGTATCACACGATATCGCTGGTATCTCGCGGGTTGCTTCGCTTTCACCGCTCCCGTGACACTCCGTAAGATCCCCTGTTTTCCTCCTTGAAGCACCGAGTAAACGGCGGAATTGTGCGTTATCTGGATGATGCCGGAAAGAGTGCTTCGGTGGGGTTGGCCGGACAGAGTTTCGGGTCACTCAGTCCCCCAGCTGAAGTTCATGACGCAGCGCCAATGAACGATTCACCGACCTCTTAGGCAATATAAGGAGGGAGCCGCAGCGGGGACAGGGCTAGCTCCTGCCCCCCATGGACGTTGAATTTGGCCAGCTTGCCAGCGCCGGTCCAGGTAATAACCCACAGCGATCAGCCCCAGCATTGCACCGCTGGCGAACCGTTCGTCGATCCACACCCCCCCGCACCCGCGGGACCATCTCAGGGAACTCGGTCTGCAAACCTCCAGTGCCAGGAAAACCGATCGCCGCGCCCATGGACGCCCAGAAAAACGCCGGCAATAGCGCCCCCATTGCGATGTCTCGCTGTGGTGCCGAGCCCCTACGATTCAACACCCATAAACCACCCAGCCCCAGCAACGCCCCCATAGCGACCGTTTGCGCGTCATGGAACCTGGCGTGCGGGGGCCAGTTGGGATTGAACAAATGTGTCCGATTCCAGTCCGCCGCGAATCCGCCAACAGCGGTGGCACCAGCCACGACTTTGAGAACCTTCCGACCTGCAGACACGCCCTGTCCCTCCCACTCGCTCACTCCTTGACCAGACCACGCCAACCGAAGCAGCGGCCCGCAAATCAGTACCAAGGGGCCCACCGTCAACAATCAGGAACAAAGGCGGCAGACCAACCCACTCATGGTGGGCCTTGAACATTACGCCGCGCACCTCCACCTGTCTGTACCTGTGCAGCCAACTGATGTGAACACACACCCGAGATCCTCAGCCATAGACAACCACCACATCACACACCTCCACAGAGTGCTCCGGGGAGAGTGAAACACCGAGAGCTTTTTCACTGATGGGCGGAGGTCATCACTGAGAGTCTGGAGCGCTTGGGTTCGGAGGTTACTGCCGCATGTAGGTGTACCTGCAAACCCGTTCAACGATGTGTGGAACGGCTGCTGGAATGATCATCACCCCTGCATAGAGGGTGGAGGGGTCGATCTTGGCTGACCGCAGGCTGTTTTCGTACGCATAGATCGATATGGGCGGTCCTACTATCTCCCGCGCAGGTTCCCCTTTGATGAGCTGGTTGACGCTGCGGCCTCCAACGAGGATTTTAATCTGTACGCCGGGCATCTCGGCTGCGGCGTTACATGCGGCGCGGAGAGCAGTGGTCAAGTCTGGAGAGGGTTCATGCCCGGGGCAGGCCAGGTGCAGGACCAGCACGTTGGTGCCAGCTATCTGGCTGATCGCGAACGACAAAGTGTCGGCTGAGCCAGTTGGTAGTTTCCGCACCCTTGCCCTGATCAGTGGACTGTCGCTGGGTGAGCGCCGCGCAGGTGCAACGCTTACTCGAGCATCCACCCTCTCCACTGATTAAGGGCCCGCAGCGAACCCCGTCATCTCCGGCCCATTAACAGGGGGGCAACTCTCGCAGTGCAAGCAAGGAAGGCTAGTGGCTGGTGCGACCCCGGGTGGAAGAAAGCCTCGGAGGTAATACCCGGTCGGCCACCACGCCGGTCACTACCGAGAACACTGCTTTGTGCAGGACATCAACGGCTCTTTCACCCGCGGGCCAGGTCGCCGGCGGCGCGCCGACACCAGTGGAGTTCTCGATGGTCTGATCGAATCCGAGGCGTATCACGGTGTGCCAAAGGTTCGCGTGCACCCCGCGGATACCGGTCACGGCCCAGATCCCCCGCAACGCACCAAGAGCCGCACCCGTGGCGTAATGCATAAGGTGATTCCACACCACAGGCTTAGCGCCATCACCTGTTTGCTTGCCAAGCAGCGCCAATAACGCCCGAGCGGGCACATAGGAGTTCGGGCGGTGGGTCACGGCCTGTTCAAGCTTCTCACCAACCGCCATTACTGCTGCTCCGGCAAGTCCTGCTGCCGCTCCGGTTGCGGCCGCTCCACCCAGTTCGTTAAGACGAGATGCCCTGGTCATGATCTTCCCTTCCTAATCTTCTCACTGTTTCACTACTACTCAGTCGGATCACCGACGGAATCCACACGAACAGGACGGGAAACACCACAAAGGCTGCCACCATAGTCCATCAGTCAGACAGCAAACCAACATCGCCGGCCTGGAGCCCAGAGGTGATGTAGGACCATTACTCCCGAAGTCCCATAAACAATGATAAGCACGCTTACCGATTTCGCACCGGCCTCGCAACCGCGCTTCATACTGGAGTCATTGGCGGTTTCCAGCAGCGCTGGGCGAATGAGGCCTAGGGCGCCAAGAACTTCGAGTGTGCCGATGGTTTTGAGACTGGCTGCTTGGCTTTCGGCTGGTGGCGTCTGGACAAAACTTTCAGAGTGCAGCAGTGTGGGGCTTGGTCATCCTGACGGGTTTTCACTGATAAGGAGATGCAAAAAGTGACGCTGCCACAAGGAATAACTCCAGGTGTCTGGGTTCTTGACATGTCGCACAGTGAGATTGCATTCACGGTCCGGCATGCGGGCATCAGCAAGGTGCGCGGCCGCTTCCTCGAGGCTTCCGCCGAGGCCCGGATCGGGGAGTCTCTGGCCGACGCGTCGCTGCACGCCACGGTCAAAACTTCCAGTTTCGATTCCGGTGACGCCAACCGGGATGCCCACGTGAAGGGACCGGAATTTTTTGATGTGGAGAAATATCCGGAGATGACATTCCGCGCCACGTCCATAGAAGGTGACGGCGAGGACTATACGCTGACTGGCGATCTAACTATCAGGGGAGTGACTAGGTTGGTGGAACTGGAAGTGGAGTTCAGCGGTGTGGCTGTGGACCCTTTCGGTGCCACGCGCGCAGGCGCCTCGGCCGAGGCCGAGATTAGCCGCAAGGACTTCGGCCTGACGTGGAACGCGGTACTGGAAACCGGCGGCGTGCTGGTCAGCGACAAGGTAAGGATCAATATCGAAGCGTCGCTGGTCAAGCACTCCTGACGACCCCTCTGCAAACCTTGCCCTTTCTCTACCCCTTTTGCGGGTCGTCCTGGTCGGAGACCGCAATAGCGGAGGAATCGCGCTCCTGGACAGTCCCGGACGGAGCACCGAGCTCGACGTCAACCTATGGAAGTAAGTAAGAACCTCCGACGCGCCCTACTACCCGCCTTTTCACCCGAGATGATCCGCACCTTCCCCAAAGCATGTGTGAGCGCCTTCATGCCATAGTTTTAGCTGCACCAAGAGCGCACGGTGCAGACATAAAGAAATCCGCTGGAACAGGGCTTCTCCCTTTGTTCCAGCGGATCATTGGTGGAGCTGAGGGGACTCGAACCCCTGACCCCCTGCATGCCATGCAGGTGCGCTACCAGCTGCGCCACAGCCCCAAACTTGTTTCCTGGCCCTTACCGGCCGAAGCAACTTGTCCAGTTTAGACAATTTTTCTGGTCCCGCAAAATCGGCGAATCTCCGCGGATTTCAGCCTTCCAGCGGTGTGGAGGGCATGGACGCAAGACCGACGTTGTGCTCAGTCAATTGCCATCGTGGCGTGACACCCGACAACGACGGATTCAACTCCTCGAGCACGGACCAGTGACAGTTCGCTACTCCTGCCAGTGAGCCCCACAACTCCGGCGGAATGCCCATCAAAGCGGCAACCCCTGCACGGATGGCTCCCCCATGGCTGACCACAACGAGAGTCTGCCCGGGCTGCAGGGCGGCAACGGCGTCGAGCGTTCCTGCCTTCATCCGCTCGCCGACCTCCAGCCGACTCTCTCCCCTGCCGGCGGCAACCCGCGGGTCACCCTCGTGCCACGCCCGCTGATCCTCGGGGAACCTGCGGCCGATCTCAGCGAAAGCCAATCCTTGCCAGCGCCCGGCGTAGGTCTCCCGGAACCGTGGGTCGGTGCCGGACGAGACGCCGGTGGCGACGCTCAAGGCCGCAGCGGTGTCACGCGCCCGCTCCAGGTCCGATGACACAATAAGCGACGGCGAAAAGTGCTTCAGCTCGTAGGCGGCCTGCGTCGCCTGCTGCCTGCCGAGGTCGTCGAGGGCGATGTCCTCCTGCCCCTGGAAGAGCCCGCGGGCATTCCACTCGGTCCTCCCGTGGCGCCAGAAGACGATCCTCCGGCCCTCAGGAGCGGAGTCCCCCGCCGCGCTGTCTACGGCCCGCGGACTCACTCGGCGTCTGCGCGCGCAGCGTCCGGGGAACCAGCTTCAGCAGGGTCTTCGCCAGCGCCGTCAGCAGAGACAGTCCGTCCTGAATCCTCGATCTGAAGGTCCACCTTGGGGCAGTCTCCCCACAGGCGTTCGAGGGCGTAGAAAACCCGGTCCTCCTGGTGTTGGACGTGAATAACCACCTCTGCATAGTCAAGCAGCACCCAGCGGCCTTCGCTCCGGCCCTCACGGCGCACGGGCTTCAGGTCCTGCTTGGCGAGTTCCTCTTCGATGCCGTCAACGATTGCGTTGACTTGCCGTTCGCTGGGGGCCGAGGCCACGAGGAAGACATCAGTGATCGCGAGGCGTTCACTCACATCCATGGCCACGATGTCCTGTGCAATCTTGTCCGTCGCCGCGCGTGCTGCGGTGCGGGCAATTGCAATGGACGATTCCGATGCGCTCACTAATCTCCTAGGGTGTGGTCAGCCGCCGAAGCCGCCGACAATCATCATGATTCCGGTGATGAGCGCGAGTGCGCCCAGTCCAACTACCGAATATTGCAGTATCCGCATGCGCTGAACCCGGGCCAGGCCCGCGGTCATGGCGTCAAGAGGCTCAAGTCCGTAGGCGCTGCGCGCACGGATGGGGGTGACGCCGTCGGACCCGGGACGGCGCTGCTCACGCACCATCGCCTCAGCCTGCGCGAGAACGTGCGACCGTCCGACGGAGTCGGGCGATGTAGCGGACGACGGCGGCCGGGTTGGGACAGCGGGCGCGGTAATGACTGGCTGGACATCCCTGGCTGTGACGACGGGAATGTGGGATGTCGACGGTGCGGGCGCGTCCGGGCTCTCGGGAACGGCACGTACGAATTCCACCGGCGAGACTATCGAGAGATTGTGTGCGGTCGTAGGGTCATTCAGCAGCGGCTTACGCTGGCGGTTCTCCTGTGTCAGCTGCTGGATCTTCTGGGCACGCGTGTTGAGCACTGCGGCCCGTTCGGCCAGCGCCTTCTGCTGCGCAAGGATCTCCAGATCCACGGAGAAAGGGTCATCCTTGGCGGCTGCTTCCATCACCGCGACCTGGTTCTGGGCCTGGTTGATGATCGCTTCCCTGGCTGCGAGTGCCTGCTCCACCGTCATCTCATCCAGATCGGCGTTTGAGAGCTGGGAAGCCTGAGCTGCAGTCGTTGGCCCATCAGCCTGCAGCGCCTTTTCACGGGCAGCCTGCTGCTGGAGACGAAGCTGACGCCGGGTGGGGATGCTCGAGGGCTGCTCAGCCTGCTGCTCCGCCAACGCACGGTAGTTACGGAGCATCTCGCGATCCCGGGCGCGTGCCTGCGAGATCCGTTCCGTGGAAGGCTGTTTCGGCGGAGCGTCAACGGGGGCGTCGGCTGCGCGTCTGCTGCGGCGCTCGCGGATCGGCGCGACTGCAACGCCCGCTTCAGCGGTTTTGCCGGAAGGCGGCGCCGGCGGGTTCGCGGGCGGGTGCGTCTCGACGGATCCTTCGTGGGACGGCGATTGATCCTCGGCAGAAGTCGCGCGCGCCTGCCGGAGCGACCTCCGGCTCTGTGCGGACTCGTTACCGTTACTCATTACTTCTTCACCCAGTGATTGTCATGTTGTTGTGGACACTTCAGGTTGGACCGGCGCTCCCGTGCTGGGTCCGTTCTTCCGGTAAAGCCCATGCTTGGCGATGTACTGCACGACGCCGTCCGGAACCAGATACCAGACCGGCTCATCGTCAGAGACCCTTCGGCGGCAGTCGGTCGAGGAGATTGCCATCGCCGGCACCTCCATCAGGCTGACGTCCTTCCGCTGCGTGCTTAACTCGTGCCCCGGCCGGGTCACCCCGACAAAGTGCGCAAGCGACCACAGCTCATCAACGTTCTTCCAGGACAGGATCTGAGCCATGGCATCAGCACCCGTGATGAAGAAGAGCTCCGCTTCCGGACGTGTTGCGTGAAGATCACGCAGCGTATCAATGGTGTAGGTGGGGCCGGGCCGGTCGATGTCGACCCTGCTCACCGTAAACCGTGGATTCGACGCTGTAGCCACCACAGTCATCAGGTAGCGATGCTCAGCTGGGCTGACTTCCTTCACGTTCTTCTGCCACGGCTGGCCGGTAGGAACGAACACCACTTCGTCCAGGTCGAACGCCGCTGCTACTTCGCTTGCCGCAACCAGGTGACCGTGGTGGATCGGATCAAAGGTTCCGCCCATCACCCCGAGGCGCCAGCGGCGTGAACCGTCGGTTCTGAGAGCACTCGGATGGATCACCTGCTCGGGTGGGGACGCGGAAGGAACGGTCAAGGAAATCAGTGCTGGGACGTCTCGCCGTGATCGTGCTTGTTGGGGTGCTGACGATGCGGATCGGCGTGCTCGACAACCGCCTCGTGGCGGTGACCGAGGCTGGTGAACGAGATGGTCACGAACATCAGCAGGAGCAGTGCCCCCATGATGATGGCGCCATACGCGATCGCAGGCATGGGAAGCTCGGCGTGGTGCTCGGCGGTCTCGCCTGCTACCACCGCAACATTGAGGATCTGGTTCAGCATTCTTCTCCCCTTGAGAACGACGTGGCCAGCCCGGCGGCTGGGCGCGGGTCAGCGCTTAGTTTCAGTACAGTATCCGTACTATCCTACGCGCTAACCGCGTACCGCTCGACTTCCACTGCCGAACGTTCCGCGCTCAGCCGTGCGACGCGGTTCTAGCGGCGGATCTGTCCATCGCCCTGAATGATCCACTTTGTGGTGGTCAGTTCGCGCAACCCCATCGGGCCGCGAGCGTGCATCTTCTGCGTGGAAATGCCGACCTCCGCCCCGAGCCCCAGCTCGCCGCCATCGGTGAAACGCGTGGAGGCGTTGACGATGACCGCCGCGGAATCCACTCCAGCGATGAACTGCTCGGAGTGTGTGAGGTTGTTGGTGATGATGGCTTCAGTGTGCCCCGTGCTCCATGTCCGAATGTGCTCCAGTGCTTCATCGACTGTGTCCACCATGGCCACCGCTATGTCCAGGTCCATGTACTCACGCGCCCAGTCGTCGTCGTTCGCGGTATCTGCCGTGACCCCCTGCGGTAGGATCGCCTGGATGCGGCTGTCCGCGTGGATGCGCACGCCGGCGCGGGACAGCGCCTCCAACACTGCGGGTGCTGCCTGCGCGTCCTTATGGACCAGAAGGGTCTCGACCGTGTTGCAGACGCTGGGACGCTGGGTCTTGGCGTTCAGCAGGATGTCGACCGCCATCTCCTCGTCGGCGCTCTCGTCGAGGTAGATGTGGACGTTGCCCTCGCCGGTCTCGATCACGGGGACTGCTGCGTTCTGGACTACGGTCTGGATGAGGTCGTGGCCGCCGCGCGGAATCAGAACATCGACGCGCCCGCGTGCCTTCATCAGAACGTTGGCGCCTTCACGCCCGAACTCGTCCACAGTCTGGACGGCGTCCGCCGGCAGGCCCGTTCGGTCAAGTGCGTCACGGATGATGCCCAGCAGCGCAGCGTTGGTATGTGCGGCCGCACTACCGCCTCGGAGGATCACCGCATTCCCGCTCTTCAGTGCGAGTCCCGCAATATCCACCGTGACGTTGGGACGTGCCTCGTAGATAGCCGCCACCACCCCGAGCGGAACATGGATCTGCCGCAGTCTCACGCCGTTGGGCAGGGTCTGTCCACGCTCGATGGTGCCAACGGGGTCAGGCAGTCCGGCGAGATTTTCGAGGGCGGCAGCGAGGCCGGCAATGCGCTCTTCGCTCAGGCTCAGCCGGTCCAGGAGTGCGTTGGAGGTGCCATTCGAGCGGCCCGCTTCCAGGTCCTGCCGGTTGGCGCGCAGAATGGCTTCCTGATTGGCGACGAGCGCTTCCCCGATGGCGCTCAGTGCCTTGTCCTTGTGGGATCGGTTCGCGCGGGCGATGACGCGCGAGGCGGTCCGGGCGCGATCCGCGATGGCGTGCACAGCCTGCTCGACGTTCACCGGTGTTCCCGGCTGGTCGCCGTTCTCTGGGTCGGTGATGGCCTGCTGGGCAGTCTGCTGTGTGGTCACGTCAGTCATTGCTCCAGTCTAGCGAGGGCGCCCGCCCAACCCCAGCCGGGCTCAGGAGGAAGCTACCGCGTTCAGGACCACAAGGTCGTTGACGTGGACCACCGACCGTTCATACTCCCGGCCGAGCTCACGCGAAAGCTCCCGCGTGGACCTGCCAAGCATGCGCGGCAGTTCGAAGGAGCTGTAGTTGACCAGACCGCGGGCGATGACGGTGCCGGTGCCATCCACCATTTCCACCGGGTCACCGGCCTCGAACTCGCCGCTCACCGACACGATGCCTGCCGGCAGGAGCGACCGGCGTCTCTCCCCCACAGCCCTGACCGCGCCGTCGTCCAGCGTCAGCGTGCCCTGAATCCGGGCCAGATGGGCAAGCCACAGCAGCCGGATGGGCTGGCGGCGGCCGTTGGTGCTGAACCAGGTGCCCACGTCTTCACCGGCCAGTGCAGGGCCTGCATTCGCTGTGGAGGTGACGAGGGCGGGAATCCCGGATGAGGCAGCAATGGTGGCGGCTTCAACTTTCGTCACCATGCCGCCTGTGCCGACTCCCGCCTTGCCTGTACGTCCGATACTCACGCCCTCAAGATCTTCGGGGCCGCGAACCTCCGCAATGCGCTTCGCGCCTTCCTTGGGCGGACCGTCATAGAGCGAGTCGACATCGGACAACAGGACGAGTGCATCGGCTTTGACCAGGTGCGCCACGAGGGCAGCAAGGCGGTCGTTGTCCCCGAAACGGATCTCGGAGCTCGCCACCGTGTCGTTCTCGTTCACGATCGGGACCACTCCGAAGTTCAACAAGCGTTCCATGGCCCGGTGCGCGTTGGCGTAGTGGCTCCGCCGCATGAGGTCGTCCAGGGTCAACAGCACCTGACTGACGGTGACGCCGTGAGCGCCGAAGGCGTGGGTGTAGCGGGCCATCAGGAGGCCCTGTCCCACGCTCGCGGCCGCCTGCTGGGAGGACAGCTGGCTGGGCCTGCGCACCAGCCCGAGCGGGGCAAGACCAGCTGCGATTGCGCCCGAGGATACGAGGATCACCTCGGTACCCTCGTTGTGCCGGGCCGCAAGCACATCGGAAAGAGCGTAGAGCGCTTCGTCGGAGAGTCCTCCGGAGAGTGACGTGAGAGAGGACGAACCTACCTTGACGACTATTCTCTTGGCTTTCGCCAGTCCGGAACGGGTCTTGAGCGGGCGCTTTGCGGTCATCTATTCCTTCTGTCTGGTTCCCCAGTGGTCAACACAGGGCCGTGCGGTCACACTTCGTCGTTGTCCGTGCCGCCATCGGGTCCGCTCTCGCCGTTCGCAACCTTAGGCCCTGAGTGCTTGTAGTTGACCGACTCAGTCCAGATGCCGGCCTTCCTTTCAGCCTCAAGCTCGGCCCGCGCAGCAGCACGCGCGTCCTTGCGGCTCTGGTAATCCTCACGCTTCTGTTCGCGTGTGGGACGAACGAACTCCTCAAGGCGGATGTCAGTACCGCGGGGCGAGGCCAGCAGCTCAGCGCCACCCATCATGGTTGGTTCCCAGTCGAAGACGACGCCGTCGCCTTCCCCGATTACCACGGTATCCCCCGGCTTGGCTCCACTCTTGAAGAGCTGTTCCTCAACGCCCAACTTAGCGAGCCGGTCGGCAAGGTAGCCAACCGCTTCGTCATTTGTGAAGTCGGTCTGCTTCACCCAGCGCTCAGGCTTTTCACCGAGCACCCGGAACAGCGGCTCGAGATTCTTCTCTTCGCGCCGGATGACGAAGCCCTTCTCGTTCACCGCGCGGGGGCGCAGGACGGTGGGCGTGACAACGGGCGGCGCTGTTTCCAGCTTCTCGCGGGCATCGCGGACAATCTCGGCCATGGCGAACCCCAGCTGGCGGAGTCCTTCGTGGCTGGCGGCAGACACCTCGAAGACGCGGTAGCCACGGGACTCGAGTTCAGGGCGAACGAATTCGGCCATGTCACGGCCGTCCGGGACATCGACCTTGTTCAGTGCCACGAGGCGCGGACGCTCGTTGAGCGGCACTACCTCACCGCCTGGCCCGGCATAGCTCATGTCTACGGCGTATCGGTCGAGTTCGCCCTCGATGATCTCCAAGTCGCGTAGAGGGTCCCGGTCCGTCTCAAGTGCTGCACAGTCCAGTACATGGACCAGTGCGGCGCAACGTTCGACGTGGCGCAGGAAGTCATGCCCCAGTCCCTTGCCTTCGCTCGCACCCTCAATGAGTCCGGGGACGTCAGCGATGGTGAAACGGACGTCACCGGCCTGCACCACCCCGAGGTTGGGGCGCAGCGTGGTGAAGGGGTAGTCGGCGATCTTAGGCCGGGCGGCCGACATGGCGGCAATCAGGCTGGACTTGCCCGCCGAAGGGAATCCGACGAGGGCGATGTCCGCAATGGATTTGAGCTCGAGCACGATGTCGCGTGCGTCACCGGGAATTCCCAGCAATGCGAACCCGGGAGCCTTCCGCTTCTGCGACGACAGCGAGGAGTTGCCGAGGCCGCCCTGCCCGCCAGCGGCGGCGACGAATTCGGCGCCCGGGCCGACGAGGTCAGCCAACACCTCGCCCTCGGGGGACTTGACCACAGTGCCGTCGGGGACCGGCAGGATAAGGGTTTCGCCCCTGCGGCCTTCCCGCCAGTCGCCCATGCCGTTGCCGCCGTTCGTAGCGTGGCGGTGCGGGGCGTGGTGGTAGTCCAAAAGAGTGGTCGTCTGCGGGTCAACGCGCAGGATCACGGCGCCGCCGTCCCCGCCGTTGCCGCCGTCAGGGCCACCCAGGGGCTTGAACTTTTCCCGCTTGACCGAGACGCACCCGTGTCCGCCGGTGCCGCCCGAGACGTGCAGAACTACGCGGTCAACGAAGCTTGCCACGGTGTACTCCTCTTGAGAATCTCACATCAGTGCCGAGTCTATCCGGCTTAAAAGAAGGTGGGGTGAGCCTGATTGGCTCACCCCACCCTAGTGCTTTTGTGAACGCTGCTATGGTGTGCGGTTGCGAGTACTACTCGGCAGCCGCACCCACGATGTTCACAACGCGGCGTCCGCGGCGGGTACCGAATTCAACGGCACCGGCTTCCAGAGCGAACAGCGTGTCATCGCCGCCACGGCCAACGTTGGCGCCGGGGTGGAAATGGGTACCGCGCTGACGAACGATGATTTCGCCTGCCTTAACGACCTGTCCGCCGAACCGCTTCACGCCGAGGTACTGGGCGTTGGAGTCGCGACCGTTGCGAGTGGAGCTCGCACCCTTCTTATGTGCCATCTGTTATGCCTGCCTTTTTCTCGAACAGAATCTGAGGAACGAGTAACCGTGTGAGGGTTACGCGATGCCCGTGATCTTGACCTTGGTGAGCTCTGAACGGTGACCCTGGCGCTTCTTGTAGCCGGTCTTGTTCTTGAACTTCTGGATAACAATCTTCGGGCCCCGAAGATTCTCGACGATTTCGGCAGTGACAGTGACCTTTGCCAGGTCCTGTGCTGCTGAAGTCACCTTGTCGCCGTCGACCAGAAGGAGAGCAGGCAGCTTGAAGCTGCTGCCGGCCTCACCGGGGACGCGGTCAAGGGTAACGAGGTCTCCCACGGAAACCTTTTCTTGGCGGCCGCCTGCGCGGACAATCGCGTACACCACTTGGGAACTCACTTCTCTCGACGATCAAAACTGTTTGCTTACTGTTTCCGGGACCGTACGCTGTTAGCAGCGCAGCCGGAGGGGTGCCTGTGCACTCACGGCACAACCACGCCCCGAAAATAGTCATACAAGGGCGCAGCACCGAAGATCTAGATTACGGCAGTTTTGCGGTATCCCGCAAATCAACACGCGTCGGTGCGTCGAAGAACTCATGCTCGTACCAGGCGGAGGCAACGAAAGCGTCGACCATAGCGGCTCGGTCCCCCGCCGACGCGCCGGCAAATGCCGCATCGGCGAAGGCAATCGCACACCCGGTAGCCTCAGCAAAATCGGGATCGGCGTAGGTTTCCATCCAACTCGCATAAGGGTGCCCGTGTCCGGACTTCGAACCACTCCACCGCGCATGCAGAACGCTGCCGACATGCGCGTAAAGCCAGAAGCACGGCAACACAGCAGCCACGAGCACCGCGTACCCGCCATTGGCGGAGGCAGCCAGCAGATGATCGACGTAGGCCTTGGTGACGGGACCCTGCGTGTCGGTCAGTTCTCGTCCGGCAAGCCACGTCCGGTGCAACTCGGACTCCACCTCGAGGCAATTCAATGCGGACCGTGCCCAGAACAGCTGCTCCGCCTCGGTGGGTGCCAGCGCACTGGCCCTGGACAGCACCCGTGAGTACTCACGGAGGTAGAGAGCGTCCTGTGCCAGATAGTAGGCAAACTGTTCAGAGGGCAGGGTACCGTCACTCAGGTCCTGCACAAATCCGAGCGCCTCGATGGCGCTGCGGTGTCCGGCAGTGAGCTCCCAGACCTGTTCGCTGAATGGACGTTCCACGAGCGGCCTGTCCCCGAGCCTCGGCTCGAACTCATGGAAATGGTGGATGGGACCGTTGCCCTCCCCCACCTGCAGCTCGTCGGCACGTTCCAGCGCGCCCCTCAGCCACTTCTTGACGATCACCAGCGACTCGTGCCAGTCGCGCGTACGCACCTGGACGGTAGCGAGGGCAGCCGAGAGCGAGCATCCGGTGCCGTGCGTGTTGCGGGTGGCGATCCTGGCGCCGCTGACCTCCGTCACCGTCCCGGCACCGTCGGACGCGTCGATGAACGCATCCGGGCACGCCCGATTTCCCTCCCCGGTGTCTCCTCCATCCCTGAGGTCCTTGAGATGGCCGCCCTTGACCAGAACGGACGTTCCCGTTGACGCCGCGAGGCGCTGCCCCTGCTCCAGAGCAGCTTCCCAGGTCTCGGCAACCGGCTCACCCACCAACACGGCGAGTTCGGGCAGGTTCGGTGTCACAAGATCGGCGAGCGGAATCAGCGCGCGCAGTTCATCCTCGGCGTCGGTTGCCAGAAGCCTGTCACCGCTGGTTGCCACCATGACCGGATCAAGCACGACGACGGCAGCTGACGCACGGGGCAGCCACCCGGCTACCGTCCGGATGGTTTCCACGTCGCCCAACATGCCGATCTTGACCGCATCAATGACCACGTCGTCACTGACGGCGGTCAACTGCTCAGCAAGGAAAGCTGCCGGCGGCGTGTGGACAGCCCGCACTCCCCTGGTGTTCTGCGCAACGAGGGAGGTCACCACGGCCATGCCGTACCCGCCCTGCGCGCCGATGCTCTTCAGATCGGCCTGGATGCCCGCTCCCCCGGTCGGGTCGGTACCCGCAATACTCAGGACACGCGGAATTGTCCGCGTCTGTGCTGGGTAGGTTGATGATTCTGTGTGCTCCATGAGCGTGCGAATACTCATTCGCGACATCCCTCCGCTAGGCCAAGGACCGCGTGTCGGCGGCCATCTCTAGATCAGGTTCAACGCGTCTTATCTCAGCCCGGACCGGGCACCGCGTGTCACTTCGTCCCACCTTACCCCTGCCCGGACCGGCCGTCTGGTTTCGGGCTCAGGCGCCGTGTCACAGAAGCTGACCCTCACAACAGAACACGCCGCTCCCTTCGGGGAAGGGAACGGCGTGTTCGCTGAAAGTGTCGGAACCTAGAGCTCGGAGGCAGGCACTCCGACACCCAGGATCATCGGCTCGTCCGACTTCTCCGGCTTGGCTGCGGGTTTCTCGGCCCGCGCCACGTACTGCGCTCCGCCCGACGGGGCGGCCGTCGCTTCGCCGGCGCGCTCGATAGTTGCGTTGACGGCGGAGCCCTGCGCGCTGCTGGCGGCCCGATGCCTCCGGTTGCGGCGACCGGATGTCGGCGCTGCACCCGCGTCCACTGCGGGAGTTTCGCGCTTCACCGGCTCTGGACGTGAGATCTCCGGCGCGGGCTCAACGGTCACGCTGCGAGCCGGTGTCTGTCCGCTCCGCTCCCGGAAGGCGGGTTCCGGATCAGGCTCGGTCTCGCTGGCCGCCGGGAAGCGGTTGAATGCTTCCGTCAGGCTCTCGAGGGTCAGCTCCGGCTCCGGTCGGGGAACGACCGGCCCATTCTCCGCACGCGGCAGCGTCACCTTCTCGCCGTTGATCGTCAGCACAGGGCCCGACGACGGCGCTTCGGCTGCCGCCTCCTCGTGATCGTGGTCGTGGTCGTGTTCATGCGCAGCGTGAGTCGCCGCAGCGATGTTCGCGAGAGCTGCCCGTGCGGCCTCGGCGCGCGCCTGACGCTCGGCGTCGTCAGTCTTCTGCTCGGGGGCGGGAACGTGCTCCTCGACCTGTTGGGTTTTGGCGCGGCGCTTGCGTTCGCTGCGGGACATCTTTTCCTGCCGCAGGTGCTGCTGGTGGTTCTCCGTTGATACGGCGTGCCTGCGGTGCTCGACCGGCTCGTCGTGGGTGACGACGCCGCGTCCGCCGCAGTGCTCGCAGTTCTCGCCGAACACTTCAAGCAGACCGGTTCCCATGCGCTTGCGGGTCATTTGCACGAGGCCGAGGGAGGTGACTTCAGCAACCTGATGTTTGGTCCGGTCACGGCCCAGGCACTCCACGAGGCGGCGCAGCACGAGGTCGCGGTTCGCCTCGAGCACCATGTCGATGAAGTCGATGACGATGATGCCGCCGATGTCGCGGAGCCGGAGCTGCCGGACCACTTCCTCGGCCGCTTCCAGGTTGTTCTTCGTGACGGTTTCCTCAAGGTTGCCGCCGCTACCGGTGAACTTCCCCGTATTGACGTCGACAACCGTCATGGCTTCGGTCCGGTCGATGACCAGCGAACCGCCCGAAGGCAGGAAGACCTTGCGTTCCAGTGCCTTGTGGATCTGCTCGTCGATGCGCCGGGCAGCGAAGATGTCCTCGTCCTGGGTCCACTTCTCGAGCCTGCCGACGAGGTCCGGCGCTACGTACATCACGTACGCCTCGATGGTGTCCCACGCCTCTTCCCCGGAGACGATCAGCTTGGAGAAGTCCTCGTTGAACACATCACGCACCACCTTGATGGTGAGATCCGGCTCTCCGTAGAGGAGTTCCGGTGCCAGCGTCTTGGTGGACGATGCCTTGCCCTCGATGGTCTCCCACTGCGAGCGGAGGCGGTTGATGTCGTGGGTCAGTTCCTCTTCGCTGGCGCCCTCGGCGGCGGTCCGCACGATGACGCCGGCATTCTCAGGCAACCGGTCCTTGAGGATCCGCTTGAGGCGGTTGCGCTCCACGTCGGGCAACTTGCGGGATATGCCGGTCATGGAGCCGCCGGGCACGTAGACCAGATAGCGGCCCGGCAGGGAAATCTGGCTGGTCAGCCGCGCGCCCTTGTGGCCCACGGGGTCCTTCGTGACCTGCACCAGCACCGAGTCGCCTGACTTCAGCGCCAGTTCAATACGGCGCGGCTGTCCGTCCAGGCCCGCTGCATCCCAGTTGACCTCTCCGGCATACAGCACGGCGTTACGTCCGCGTCCGATGTCGATGAACGCTGCCTCCATGCTGGGAAGGACGTTCTGGACCTTGCCGAGGTAGACGTTCCCGATCAGGGAATCCTGCTGGGTCTTGGACACGAAGTGCTCGGCAAGAACGCCGTCCTCCATGACCGCGATCTGGATCCTGTCATCGCTCTGGCGGACCACCATCTGGCGGTCAACGGACTCGCGGCGCGCTAGGAACTCCGCTTCGGTGATCACGTGGCGGCGCCGGCCCGAATCGCGGGATTCACGACGGCGCTGCTTCTTGGCTTCCAGTCGTGTGGAACCCTTGACGCTCGTGACGCGGTCCGACGGCGCTTCCTGGCTCTGCCGCGGCGCGCGCACCCGCGTGATGGTGTTGGGCGGGTCATCGTCCGATCCACCGGTCAGTTCGAGGTCTTCGTCCCCGCGGCGACGGCGACGACGACGACGGGAGGTGACCGACTCGCTCTCCTCGCTGGACTCTGCCGGCCCCTGGCTCCGTGACTCGGACTCTGATGCCTCACCTTCGACAGCCCGGCTGCGGCTCCGGCTGCGCCGGTTCCGACGACGTCCGCGGCCGTCGTCGTCACCCTCGGTGTCATCTTCGGTGTCTTCGGGTGTGACTGTCTTCGGCTGATTCCGCGGCACGACGGCGGTGAGGTCCGGTGCGTGGAACAGCAAGGAGACCGGTGAGTCGGGAACCGCGAAGGGATCCAGGGCGCGAGGGGCAGCTTCAGCGACGGGTGCTCCGCCGTCAGTCCCTGGAGACGCGGCGGCGTGCGGCGCGGTAGCGGCCGGCTCGGTCCCGGAATCGGGAGTCCCGGCCTTCGGTTCCTCAGCGGCTGCGCTGCCTGCCTCTGCGGTCTGGGGCGCTGTGTCAGCTTGCGCCACCTCAGCCGTGGCCTCGGTGCCGCCCGTCGCCCGGCGGCTCCGCGAACGGGTTGACCGCGGGGGCCGGGATGCCTGCTCCGACGCCGGCTCGTCTGCCGAGTCGCCGGACGCGGGTTCGGACGTTTCCACCGCGACACTGACGTCGTCAGCTCCAGCGCCCTCGGTGACTGCGGCCTTGGTGCTGGCACGACGGCGGCGTACCGGTCGCTCAGCGGCTGCTTCCTCCGGAGCGGGCTCCTCAGATGACTGCTGCTCAGGGCTCTCGGCAGGGGCTGTCTTGCGGGTCCGACGTGCGCGGACGGGCTTCCGCTCTTCCGGAACGCCTTCACCCTCCTCGCCGCTGACGGCTTCGCCCGCCTCGGCAGCGGGGCTTCCGGCCTGTACCGCGTCCGGCTCGGCACCGATCGACGGCGGCTGGGATGGGGACTCCGGCAAGGTGAGTTCGGACGCTGCGGCGCGGCGCGGCGCGCGCCGGCGGGCAGGCTGCGGGGCGTTCTCGGGGTCTCCCGCGGCAGCCGGCGACGCGTCCGAACGCTCGGCTACGTCGTCGTCGTTCTTCTTCCGGCGCGTACGCGGCGCCTTGCGCTCCGGTGCAACGTGCTCAACTGCATCCGTCAGGACCTCTGAGGTATCTGATGCGTTTGTATCCATATTTGGCTGTGCTCCACCCTCGGGAACGCCGTCCACATTCCGGCGCCCCGAGGCGCTTGGTCGGGTGTCCGCGGCGTTGGTGCACGCGCCACCCGGAAGTCGTTATTGTGTCATCCGAGGTCGCGCCAACCATGGGGCGCGGCATCACTCGAAGACCAGTGGCGCTTTTCCTGCCCGATCGCTGAAACCAGCGCGGGTTCTGCCCGGCGGATTCTGCGGGGTTCACCATGAAGTGCCAAAATCCGCAGGAGCGTCGCCGGCAGAACCGGAAGCCTGTCACTGGACCGGCACCGGAATGTGGTTCCTGCGCCAGCCACCTTCATTGTCTCACATGCCCGTCATAAGGCGTTGTAGCGCCGGTTAGACTCGCTGGTGGATGACCACAGGAGGGGTGCATGGAAGACGACGCCCGGGATGCCCCAACGGGCGTGAACGGCTTGCAGGGCGGTGGCATACCGGCTTTCGCCTCTGACCGTGGTGTGGCCTGGCTATTCGCAGTGTGCGGGTTCATCGGGTTCCTGGCTTCGGGCCAGCTGGTCCTTGAACGGCTTGCCCTTTACGAGGACCCGAACTACGTCACCTCCTGCGACATCAGCCCCTTCGTCTCATGCGGAGAGGTCTTCCGCACCTGGCAGGCGGCACTGTTCGGGTTCCCGAACCCGCTGATCGGCATCGCGGCGTTCACCGTCATTCTGACGACGGCGATGGTCCTGTTTTCCGGTGCGCGTCCGGCCCGCTGGTACTGGCGCGGACTGCAGGTCGGCGTGGGCCTGGGCTTCCTGTTCGTCGTCTGGCTGTGGAGCCAGGCGCTCTTCGAGATCCATATCCTGTGCCTGTACTGCATGGTGGTCTGGGCAGTGATGATCGTGCTCACTGTCCTGCTGACGGCGCGCAACGTGATCTGCGGGGACCTTCCCGCGCCCGCCGGCCTGCGTCAATTCCTCGCCGAATGGGCATGGCCGCTCACCGTGCTTCTCCTGGTGGCGGCAGCAGCCTCGGTGTTCTTCAGTTTCTCCCAGGCATTCCTGGGCTGAAAGGCAGGCCCACAGTGGGTCAGAGCTGAGGCAACTGCCCCGTGGCCGAGGGAACCTCACCGGGAAGCGGACGGGCAACCGGGACCTTGGTGCCAAGAACCTGCTCGACGACGTCCTGTGCTACCTTCCGTGCGGTGAGTCCGACCCGCTCCATCACTTCGCTGCGCGAACCGTGGTCAAGGAACTCCACCGGCAGGCCCACCTCGTTGAGCGCTGTATCGACCCCCGCCGAGCGCATTTCCTGACGGATCCGCGAGCCTACCCCTCCGGCGCGCACTCCATCCTCGATCACGACGACAATCCGGTGGTCCGCGGCCATGGAAATCACTGAGGCGGCCACAGGCAATACCCACCGGGGGTCGATCACCGTGGAGCTGATGCCCTGCGCTCCCAGCCGGTTCGAAACATCAAGCGCCAATTCACTCATGGCACCCACGCTGACAAGCAGCACATCGTTGTGCCGGGATCCTGCAGGCCGGCGGCACAGGACGTCCACGCCGTCCTCGAGACGCTCAATGGCCTCGACTTCCGCTCCAACGTTGCCCTTGGAATAGCGCACCACCGACGGCGCGTCGCTGATGGCTACGGCTTCGCGCAGCTCTTCACGGAGTCGGGTGGCATCGCGCGGTGCCGCCAGATGCAGACCCGGGACGATCTGGAGCATCGAGAGATCCCACATGCCGTGATGGCTGGCCCCGTCAGGCCCTGTCACGCCGGAGCGGTCCAGCACGATGGTCACGCCTGCCTTGTGAAGGGCGACGTCCATGAGGAGCTGGTCGAAGGCACGGTTCAGGAACGTCGCGTACAGCGCCACCACCGGGTGAAGACCACCGAACGCCATGCCCGCAGCACTGGTGAGCGCATGCTGTTCCGCGATGCCGACGTCGAACACGCGGTCCGGGTGCTTCGCAGCGAACTTGTGCAGTCCCACCGGAATGAGCATCGCGCCGGTGATCCCGACGATGTCTTTGCGCTCATCGGCGATGTCCGCGATCTCCTCGGCGAAGACGGATGTCCACGATTGGGCGCCCGCAGCACCGATCGGCTCACCGGTCTCGGGGTCGATGATGCCGACGGCGTGGAACTGATCTGCTTCGTCGGCACGAGCGGGAGCGTAGCCGTGCCCCTTCTCTGTGATCGCATGGACGATGACCGGGCCGCCGTAGTTCTTGGCATGCGTCAGCGCATGCTCCACTGCCGCCAGGTCGTGGCCGTTGATAGGACCGATGTACTTCATGCCGAGGTCTTCGAACAGTCCCTGCGGCGCCCACCAGTCCTTCACGCCCTTCTTGGTGGCGTGCAGGCTCTTGTAGGCAAAGCGGCCAACCGGTCCACCGTTTTGGAGCTTCCGCTTCCACCAGTCGAGGGTTCCCTCATACACGCGGTGGGTGCGGACGGAATCGAGAGTGGGACGCAGGGACGCCAGATAGTCCGCTACACCGCCGATCGTCGGAGCGTAGGAGCGCCCGTTGTCATTGACGACGATGACCACCCGGCGCCGCTTGTCTGCAGCAATATTGTTGATTGCTTCCCAGGCCATGCCGCCCGTGAGCGCGCCGTCACCAATGAGGACGACGGCGGTACGGTCCTCTTCCCCGTTCAGAAGGCGTGCACGGGAGATGCCGTCCGCCCATGAAAGGGAGGACGAGGCATGCGAGCTTTCGACGACGTCGTGCACTGATTCAGCGCGCGAGGGGTAGCCCGACAGACCACCCTGTTGCCTGAGTGAGTCGAAATCCTGCCGGCCGGTGAGGAGCTTGTGAACGTAGGACTGGTGACCGGTGTCAAAGACGATGCTGTCGCGTGGCGAGTCGAACACCCGATGGATGCCGATGGTCAGCTCGACGACGCCAAGATTGGGACCAAGGTGGCCGCCCGTTCGTGAGACGGTCCGGATCAGGAAGGCCCGGATCTCCGCGGCCAGACGGGAAAGCTGCTGTCCGGACAACCTGGTGAGGTCTTGTGGGCTGTGGATGGTCTCCAGAAGTCCCATCGCGCCTCCTTCTGATACTTGCGATCTGCGGCTCCGGTGCGTTCTCACACGCTCTTAACTCTAACGCGGTCCACTGCTCACCCGTGCCCTGGCTCGGAGCCGACCTGCCCTCAACGCAGAACACGCCGCGTCCTGAACCGGACGCGGCGTGTTCTGGATAATTGGTGAATCAGGAAGCTGCTGCCAGCTGGCGCAGTACGTACTGCAGGATTCCACCGTTGCGGTAGTAGTCGGCTTCACCCGGGGTGTCGATGCGCAGGACCGCGTCGAACGTCACGGGATTGCCCTCTTCTTCCGGTGTGGCGGTCACCTTGACGGTGGCCGGTGTGTTGCCGTTGTTCAGCTCCGTGACGCCCTCGATCGAGAAGGTCTCGGTACCGGTCAGCCCCAGAGTGGCAGCGTTCTGGCCGGCGGGGAACTGCAGCGGCAGTACGCCCATCCCGATCAGGTTGGACCGGTGAATGCGCTCGTAGCTTTCAGCGATGACGGCCTTCACTCCGAGCAGCGCGGTTCCCTTGGCGGCCCAGTCGCGGGAGGAGCCCGATCCGTATTCCTTGCCCGCCAGAACCACCAGCGGTGTGCCTGCGGCCTGGTAGTTCATGGCGGCGTCGTAGATGTACGCCTGAGGGCCCCCGGTCTGGGTGAAGTCGCGGGTGAAACCACCCTCCACCCCGTCCAGCAGCATGTTGCGCAGGCGGATGTTGGCGAAGGTGCCGCGGATCATCACTTCGTGATTACCGCGGCGGGACCCGTAGGAGTTGAAGTCCTTCCGGGCGACGCCGTGCTCGAGGAGGTAGCGGCCCGCGGGGCTGTCAGACTTGAACGAGCCCGCGGGGCTGATGTGGTCGGTGGTGACCGAATCGCCGAGCTTCGCGAGGACGCGTGCACCCTCGATGTCGGCAACCGGCTCCGGCTGTGCCTGCATGCCCTCAAAGTACGGGGGCTTGCGGACGTAAGTGGACTCCGTATTCCAGGCGAAGGTGTCACCCTCGGGGGTGTCCAGCGCCTTCCAGCGGTCGTCGCCGTCGAACACGCCCTCATAACCCTTGGCGAACATGTCCTCGTCGATCGAGGAATCGATGACCTGCTGCACCTCGGTGGCATTCGGCCAGATGTCCCGTAGGAAGATGTGGTTGCCCGACTCGTCCTGTCCGAGTGCATCGTTCTCGAAATCGAAGTCCATGGTGCCCGCGAGAGCATAGGCGATGACCAGCGGCGGTGACGCGAGGTAGTTCATCTTCACGTCCGGGTTGATGCGGCCTTCGAAGTTGCGGTTGCCTGAGAGCACCGCGGCAACGGAGAGGTCGTTGTTCTGAATCGCGTGGGAAATCTCTTCCTCAAGCGGCCCTGAGTTTCCGATGCAGGTGGCGCAGCCGTAGCCGACGATGAAGAAGCCAAGCTTCTCCAGGTACGGGGTAAGGCCCGACTTGTCGTAGTAGTCGGTGACAACCTTCGATCCGGGGGCAACAGAGGTCTTGACCCAGGGCTTGGAGGTGAGGCCCTTCTCCACAGCGTTGCGCGCCAGGATGGCGGCAGCGAGCATCACCGACGGGTTCGAGGTGTTGGTGCACGAGGTGATCGAAGCAATGGTGACGGCACCGTGATCGAGCACGAACTCGCGGCCGTCGCTCATGTTCACCGTGACCGCCCGGGACGGACGCCCGGTGGCCGACGCTGCGGCCGAATGCTTCAGGGTCGACGTCATGGCCGGGACGTCCGAGGCCGGGAAGGACTCTTCGAGTGCTTCATCCAGTGCGGCCTCGTCGGCACTTCCGGTGTAGTTGTGGATGTCCTTGCGGAACTGTTCCTTGGCCTTGGTCAGCTCGATACGGTCCTGCGGGCGCTTGGGGCCTGCGATCGACGGAACAACCGTGGACAGGTCCAGCTCGATGTACTCGGAGAAACGGATCTCACGCGAGGGATCATGCCAAAGACCCTGTTCCTTGGTGTAGGACTCGACCAGCGCAACGCTCTCTTCGGACCGGCCGGTGAGGCGCAGGTACTCGAGGGTGACATCGTCGATCGGGAACATGGCTGCGGTGGAGCCGAATTCCGGGCTCATGTTACCGATGGTGGCGCGGTTGGCCAGCGGAACCTCGGCAACACCTTCGCCATAGAACTCGACGAACTTGCCGACGACGCCGTGCTTGCGCAGCATCTCCGTGATGGTGAGGACGACGTCGGTGGCAGTTGCGCCCGCCGGGATGGCACCGGTGAGCTTGAAGCCGACAACCCGCGGAATGAGCATCGAAACGGGCTGGCCGAGCATTGCTGCCTCGGCCTCAATGCCGCCGACGCCCCAGCCGAGCACGCCGAGGCCGTTGACCATGGTGGTGTGCGAGTCGGTGCCGACGCAGGTGTCGGGGTAGGCCCGGAGGGTACCTTCAACTTCACGTGTCATCACGGTGCGCGCCAGGTACTCGATGTTGACCTGGTGCACGATGCCGGTTCCCGGGGGTACAACCTTGAAGTCATCGAACGCGGTCTGGCCCCAGCGGAGGAACTGGTACCGCTCCCCGTTGCGCTCGTACTCGATTTCCATGTTGCGCTGGATGGCATCGGAGTTACCGAAGACGTCGATCTGCACGGAGTGGTCGATGACCATTTCTGCAGGTGCAAGCGGGTTGACGCGCGCCGGGTCTCCGCCGAGCTCCTTCACCGCTTCGCGCATGGTCGCCAGGTCCACCACGCAGGGCACGCCGGTGAAGTCCTGCATCAGGACACGCGCCGGGGTGAACTGGATTTCGGTGTTTGGCTGGGCGTCGGCATCCCAGTTCGCGAGTGCGCGAATGTGATCCGCAGTGATGTTTGCACCATCCTCGGTGCGCAGCAGGTTCTCGAGCAGAACCTTGAGGCTGTACGGAAGGCTCTCGGCGCCTTCAACTGCATTCAACCGGAAAATCTCGTATTCGGCACCGGCGACGTCTAGTACGCCTTTGGAACCGAAGCTGTCCACACTACTCATGTCAGGACTCCTCTCGCCGTCTTCTATCTTTGTTCCGGCGGGCGCGAGCTGCTACTTAGGAGCACCTAAGACTCCAGGGGAGCAGGTATCGGTTTTTCGCGGCGAATGGAGGCTGCGAAGTCCACGCGGAACAACCGTTTTCATCCTAGCCGGTTGCGGGCAACCGGGTGCGTTCAGGCCGGACGGAGAACAGAGACTGACTCCATATGGTGGGTGTGCGGATACAGGTCGAACACTCGCAGGGAGTCCAGCTGCCATCCGGCGGCCGCAAAGTAGGCGACATCCCGCGCGAAGGAAGCCGGATCGCACGAGACGTACACGGCCGCCTGTGCGCCGGTGCCGGTAATCGCACGGACAACCTCCTTTCCCGCTCCCGCCCGGGGAGGATCCAGGACGACCGCGTCAAGGTGCGGCCGGCGGTCCCGCAGCACCTTCTCAACCTTGCCCTGCACGATATTCACCTGCGGGCGCCCGTGCAGGTTGCGCCGGGCGTCCTTGCTGGCTGCCGGGGATCCCTCTACGGACAGCACCGCGCCTGTCTCGCCCACGCGGTCCGCCAGGGCGGCCGTGAAGAGGCCGGCACCGGCGTAGAGGTCGGCCACGCGCTGACCCGGTTGCGGATCCAGTCCGGCAAGAACCGCGTCCGTGAGCACCCTGGGCGCGCTGCGGTGGATCTGCCAGAACCCCTCGCCCGTCACACGGAAACTGTTGGTGCCCACGACCTCACGCACCCAGGTTCTCCCCCGCAATCCGGACAGCACGTTCGTGTCAGGATTCCAGGCAGCCACTGAGGCACCGCTGATGCGGCCTGCAAGGGTGCGGATTGCTCCCTCGGGGGTGTCCGCTACAGTGCGCAGCAGCACGAGCGGTTGCTCATCTCCGGAGGCCGCTGCCACTTCCACACCGGTGACCCCGCTGAAGTCGATGTTCCACAGTCCCAGGGCGTTGATGGCCGGGACCGCCAAGGGCATGTCAGCCACCGGGACAAGCTCGGTGGAACGGTGCTGGTGCATCGCAAGATGCCCGCCGGCGTCGACGGCGAAGCCCACCCGGGTGCGCCAACCCAGCCCGTCAGGCGCTTCATCGGGGACCGGTTCCACGGTGACGTCCCGTTCGATGCTTCCGAGCCGTGAAAGCTGCTCCGAAAAGATGCCCGCTTTCAATCGTCGCTGCGCAGAAAGCTCGATGTGCCCGAACTCCGCGCCACCCACCGGCCGCGTTCCCCGCATTCCCGCCAGCACCGCGTCAGCAAGCGGCCACGGGTGGTTCACGCGGTCCGGCGACGCCTGAACGACGGTGGTGGTGTCGGCACGCCAGAAGCGGGCGTCGTCGTCGTGCTCTGTGAGACGGGCCTTCACCACCTCACCCGGCAGGGCGTGGCGCACGAAGATCACCCTGCCCTCGTGCCGGGCAACGAAGTGCCCGCCGTGGGCGGGTGGGCCGATGGTTAGTTCGATTTCTGGAGTGTGGGTCACCTGAGGTCCTGGAATTTTCGGGCGGCATCGGAGGATGCCAGCTGCCATGGCACGCTTGCCACCATAACCCCCGGCTCGAAGTGGAGCCGGGTCTTGATGCGCAGCGCCGTCTGGTTATGCACCAGCTGCTCCCACCACTTGCCCACAACGTACTCGGGGATGTAGACCACAATGAGGTCCCGCGGAGAGTCACGGCGCATGGACTGGATGTAGTCCATGATCGGCTGGATGGTGTCGCGGTAGGGGGAAGCCAGGACCGTGATCGGCACCGGCACTTCGAGGCGGTCCCAGTCTTCGAGGGTTCGCCGCGTTTCCTCGGGGTCCACATCGACCACGATCGCATCGAGCCGTGAGGGTCGAGATGCCCGGGCAAAGGCGAGGGCACGCAGCACTGGCTTGCGCACATGGGAGACAAGAATCACGGCATGCACCCGTGAAGGCAAGGCACGGGCGGACGCGGCGTCGTCGATGGCGAGTTCCCGGGCTACCTGGTCGTAGTGCGCCTTGATGCTGAGCATCACCGCGAACAACACCACCATGGCCAGGACCGCAATCCAGGCGCCGAACTCGAACTTGGTCACAAGTACCACCACCAGCACGGCCGCAGTCAGCAGGAACCCTACGGTATTGATGGCGCGGGACTTGTTCATCTGCCAGCGGCGCTTCTTGTCGAAAGTGCTGCGCAGCTCACGGCTCCAGTGCTTGATCAGGGCGAGCTGGGTAGCGGTGAAGGAGACAAAGACGCCGACGATGTACAGCTGCACCAGTTGGGTGACGTCCGCGCGGAACATGAAGATCAGCAGGATAGCTCCGAGGCCGAGCGCCATGATCCCATTGCTGAACGTCAGGCGGTCCCCGCGGGTACGCAACTGGCGTGGAAGGTATCCGTCCTTGGCCAGGATGGATGCAAGGACAGGGAAACCGTTGAAGGCGCTGTGCGCCGCGAGCAACAGGATGAGCGCAGTCGCTCCGACGACGATGATGAAAGGCACGCTTCCGCCGTCGAAGACGGTCCCGGCGAGCTGACTGATGACCGGATTCTGGATGTAGGACCCTGCCACCGGTTCACCATTGAGCAGCAGTTGCTCGGCCGGGTTCTGGACCACGTGCACCCGGGTGGCGTTGGCGAGATAGATGATTCCTGCAGTCATCAGCGATGCGACGATCCCAAGGATGAGGAGAGTGCTCGCAGCATTCTTCGCCCGCGGACGCTCGAAGCTCGGAACGTTGGCGCTCGGAGCCTCCACTCCCGTCAGCGCCGCCGCGCCCGAGGAGAAGGCGCGCAGGATCAGCAGCGCGCCGGCAAGCCCCACCAGTCCGCTCTCGAAGGCAGGATCGGGAATGATCTCGAAGCGCGCACTCGGCGCCTCGCCCAGTGTTCCGGTGAGCCGCTGGACAAAGCCGGCAGTACACAGGGCGAGGATCGCAGCCATGAACACATAGGACGGAACAGCAAGCACGCGCGCGTCGCGCGTGAACCCCCGAAGGTTGACAACCACCAACACGACGACGGCGGCCGCTGCCAGGGCGGTCTGCGTGCCTGCAAGCGCCGGTGCGAGCGAGATGACGTAGTGCGCCCCTGCCGATACGGATACCGCCACTGTGAGGACGTAATCAACCATGAGCGCCGCAGCAACCGTAACTCCGGCGCCATCCCCCAAGTTGCGGCGGGCTATCTCGTAATCACCGCCACCTGAAGGGTAGGCGTGGACAGACTGGCGGTAGGAGGCGATGACCACTAACAGAACCACGATGACCGCGAGGCCGACCCAGGGAGACACCGCGACGGCTGACACACCGGCCAGCGCAAGGGTGAGCAGGATCTCGTCGGGTGAGTAGGCGGTCGACGAGAGGGCGCTGGTCGAAAAGAGCGGCATCGCGATCTTCTTCGGCAGCGTTTCATGCCGCAGCCGGTCGTTGCGGAACGGCTTGCCCACCAACACCCGTTTGGCGGCCTCGAAGAAAGTCAGCACAGCCCACAGACTAGCGCGTTTGCACGCCCCGACCTCCACTAGGCTTGTGGGATAACCAGCAGCAGACAAGCAGGGGTGGCGCAGTGGCGCATTTCGTAATCATGGGCTGCGGACGGGTCGGCGTGAGCCTGGCGCACACGCTGGACGAATCCGGCCACAGCGTGGCGATCATCGACCAGGATGACCGGGCGTTCCGCAGGCTGCGCGGCTCCTTCGGCGGACGCAAGGTGACGGGCGTAGGCTTCGACCGTGACACCCTGAAGAGCGCCGATATCGAAAACGCGTACGCTTTCGCCGCAGTGTCGAGCGGAGACAACTCCAACATCCTGGCGACCCGGGTGGCGCGGGAAATCTTCCACGTACCGCACGTCGTCGCACGGATCTACGATCCGGGCCGTGCAGAGATCTACCAGCGCCTCGGTATCCCCACGGTGGCGGCGGTCCGCTGGAGCGCAGATCAGGTCCTCCGCCGGATCCTCCCCGAGCAGAGCATCAACGGTGACTTCCGCGAGTCTTCAGGGCGGCTGATCCTCGGTGAACTCACCCTCCACGACGGCTGGTTGGGACGTTCCATCAAGGACATCGAAAAAGCTGCCGGCGTGCGGGTTGCCTACCTCACCCGCTTTGGCGAGGGAATGCTGCCGGGCAGCGGAACCAGTTACCAGGAAGGCGACGTTGTGCACGCCATGATGGAGACCGCCGCAACAGACGAAGTGGCTCGGGTGCTCTCGAAGCAGCCGCGGGAGGAGCAGGAATGAAGGTTGTCATTGCCGGCGCGGGAAGCGTCGGATCCTCGATCGCACGTGAACTGCTGTCCAACAACCACGACATCCTCCTCATCGATGAGAAGCCGGAGGTGGTGGGCCGCAGTGGGCTGAAGGGCGCACGCTGGCTGATCGGTGACGCGTGCGAGCTGACCACCCTCAAGGACGCGAAACTGGAAGAGGCCGACGTCGTGGTGTCCGCTACCGGCGACGACAAGGTGAACCTCGTGGTCTCGCTTCTGGCCAAGAGCGAGTTCGGCGTCGGACGGACCGTGGGACGCGTGAACAACCCCAAGAACGATTGGATGTTTGACGATTCCTGGGGCGTCGATGTCGCAGTCAACACACCGCGCCTGATGACAGCCCTGGTGGAAGAGGCGGTCGAAATCGGCGACCTCGTGCGCCTGTTGACCCTCCAGACCGGCGTGTCTGCCATTGTCGAGTTCACCGTGCCCCATGATTCGTCCCTGATCGGGCGAACGCTGGGGTCAATCGAGCTGCCCGCGGACTGCACGGCAGTTGCGATCCTTCGCGACGACGCTCCCATCACTCCCAGCCCCGACGACGTTGTCGAGGCCGGTGATGAACTGTTCTTTGTTGCCGCGATCGCAGCCGAGGACGCTCTGCGGGCGGCATTACGGTCCGCTACCTGACGTCCCCTTACGCCGGCGGATGCTGCTGCTTCTCGAGCGCCGGACGCGATACAAGCCAGGCGAACCAGAGCCCCAGTGCATAGAGTGGGACACCCATGGCCACACGGGTGGCGCCGAGGGCGGCGATGTTATCTACGAGGTACAGCGGCACCTGCACGATGAGCCGCAAGGCGAGTACTGCGATAATCAGCCAGGTGGCAAGTGAGTAGGCCTTGATCCGCGCCGGGTGCTTGCGCCAGTCGGTGCCCTCCCCCCGGATGAAACCGAAGAGCAGTCCCGCCAGGGGCCAGCGGACAGCAATGGAAATCACCATGCCCACGATGTAGGCGGCGTTCGTGAAGAATCCGGGAAGAAAGAAGTCTTCCGCGTTGCCCGTTCGGTTGGCAACAAACGCGCAGATGCCCACGCCGATCAGCCCGGACAGTGCCTGGGTCAGCGGCGTTTTGGTGAGCAGGCGGACGACGGCGAAGACCGCTGAGACTGCGAGGGCAACGATGAGTGAGAGCTGCAGGTCCCGCGCCACGGTGAAGATAACGGTGAACAGCAGGCCGGGAAGTATGGCTTCGGCCAGTCCGCGCACTCCGCCGATGGACTGCATGACATCGATGCGTCCGCTTTCGTCCTGCCGCACGCCGGCTTTCGCGGCATACTGGCCGGCGATCGCTCCGAGTCCGTTATCTGCGGCTGGCTGATCGGGGGCGTCGGCCGCCTCGTTGCCCGGGCGGTCCTCGGCGGACTGGTTCACGGTGACTCCTCAGGACGGCCGACAATCTCGTAGCGCGGGTTATGAATAGTGCGTATTCCATCGACCATGCTGACCATCCCCTCGAAAGCCAGGTTGATACCTGGGTCGATCCCGGGAACCCTGCGCTGGCCGTTCCAGATGAGCCGGACCCTTCGATCCCGGTCGGAATCTCGTGGACCGGCGGTGGAATCACCGGGATCCAGGGCAACCGTCGCTGAAAACTCGGGCGGAGCACTCCGGGGCAGAATAGTCACACGCTCCACGAAGCCCCTCCCGGCGACGCGTCCGCGGTCCGGGAAGCCGGTCCCCCTTGCCTGCTCCCGGTGGGCTGTAGAGCCATGATCAGCCAATGTGGGTGATCTCGGGGCCCCGCCGCAGCGGATCGTCGGGCGTCGTCTTCGGCCGTTCAGGCTGCTGCTTCGGCGCACCCGCGTCCTTCGGCAGCCTGAGCTGCAGAAGTTCCCGTGGAGGCAGCGGATGGTCCCCACGAACCACAACCACATTGCGGAAGAGCTGCTCCATCGGCTCTGCCACCGCGGGATCCATGGCGGCCGGCCCCCCGAAGACGCCGCGGAGGAACCAGCGCGGGCCGTCAACGCCGACGAACCTCGCCACCCGGAACCCTGCACGGCCATCCGGCGTCTGCGCGGGGAGTTTCGCGATCAGTTCTGTGCCGAACTCGCCCTCACGCTCCTCGACGGTTCCACCCTGCGATCCGACGGATGCAGCGATCTGCCCCCGGATCTCGTCCCAGAGCCCTTCCGACCGTGGAGCGGCGAAGGCCTGAAGCTGCAGATTCGAGCCCTTGATATCCAGGGTGACTGCGATAACCCGCTTTGTCCGTTCCTCGACCTCGAGGCGGAGCTGCAGGTTCTCGGCAGCGGCAATCCGCAGGGCTCCAAGATCGATATAACCCGAGCTCGTGTCCTTTTCAGCATCGTCGAAAGGACCGGTCGCAGCACGACCGGTGGCCAGCGCACCTTCCTCCCGTGCGCTGGACGGTTCGAGTTCCTCGCCGGCTTCGGTGGTCTCGCCGGATTCAGCCGCAGTGGTTGATGCAGTGCTACGGTTTTCGTTCTTCTTGCGGCGCCCGAAAATCATGATCGGGATCCTCCTTCAGTGGTCATCGGCAGCCCTGTCGCTGCCAGTCGTTGCGTCAGCGCGGGGCGCCTGTGGTCGGAGTGAATCCCCCGGTCGAACCGAAGCCGCCCTCCCCGCGAACGGAGTCCGGCAGCTCGTCCACCGCCACGAATGCCGCCTGCTCGACCTTCTGGATAACCAGTTGGGCAATGCGGTCGCCCCGGCGGAAGGACAGGGCAGCGGAGGAGTCCGTATTCAACAGCGTCACGGCCACCTCACCCCGATATCCGGAATCGATGGTCCCCGGGGCGTTCACGACGGTGATCCCGTGCTTGGCTGCGAGGCCGGAACGGGGATGGACGAATGCTGCGTAGCCGTCAGGCAATGCCAGCGCAACGCCGGTCGGGATGAGGGCACGCTCTCCGGGCTGAAGTTCGAAGTCGACGCGGGTGCGAAGGTCGGCACCGGCGTCGCCCGGCTGCGCATAGGCAGGGGGTTCGAGTCCGTCGTCGAGCATTTTGATCTGCACGGACAATGCTTCAGCGGTATCAAGCACGTCTTCTCCTGCACGGGTCTTTTTGATGGCGGCGCGGTATGCAATGCGCATCGGCGATGCGCCGGAAGTGCACGGCGCACCGGAGCACTTTGCTCCATTTACTGTAGCGCTTCCACCCGACCGCCCACTCCTGGGCGTCAGGATGAAAAGCGCCCCGAAAGGTGCTTAGCTAGCTGATATGCCTACAGGATCTGCCGGTGAATCGGTTCTTTATGAAGAGAAGTTGTGGCCGGCGCCGTGGATCTGGATCGTGGTGGCGGGTGCGGCTCTTGCCTCAGTGTTCACCTTCATACCGATCAGCGTTGAGGCAGGCATCATAGCCGCCGTCGTGGTCGCGGCCATTCTGACCACCCTGCTGGTCCTCTCAACTCCGAGTATCAGGGTGACGTCCACCGAGCTGCAGGTGGGCAAAGCGCAGATCGAGCGGAAGTACCTGGGGCGCGTCGAGGCTTTCACCGGAGCCGACGCGACGGCCCAGCGCGGACCAAGGCTCCATGGGAAGGCCTATCTCTGCATTCGAGGCTGGATCTCGCCCGTCGTCAAGATCGTGATCGAGGATGCCGAGGACCCGACGCCCTACTGGTTAACGTCAACGAGGCGGCCCGAGCAGCTGATCGCTGCCCTGACCGCCCCGTCACAAGGAGCCTAGGCGGGACTTCTCCGCCTTCGTTCGTCGACCTCACTTACTGGGCTCCACGTCGCTGGGCCCCGAATCAGCCTTCGCAATCCTTGCAGTAGGCCATACCGTTCTTTTCCTTTGCGATCTGCGAGCGGTGGCGCACCAGGAAGCAGGAAGCGCAGGTGAATTCGTCGGCCTGCGCGGGAAGCACCCGCACCAGCAGTTCTTCGCCGGAGAGGTCGGCGCCCGGAAGTTCGAACCCTTCCGCAGCATCAGCCTCGTCCTCGTCGACAACCGCGGACTGCTTGTCCGTGCGACGCGTCTTCAGCTCCTCAATGGAGTCTTCGCTGAGTTCGTCGTCGGTCTTCCGCGGCGCATCGTAGTCAGTCGCCATAGTTAGTTGTTCACGCTCCGGAGGATGTGGGTGGTGTATCGGTGGACTGTTTGTGGACTGTGGGAGCCACGGTCGAATCGCTACACAGGAACGGTGCGTTATAAGCGCAAGGCTCCTGTCCGTGTCACAACGCTGAAGGGGATCATTTTGTGCCCGTTCCGCAGAGATTGTTGCTGATCGACTTCAATAAAGCGAATCCATGCATAAGTTCCGCGCCACACCAGGGATGAAGTAGGAACGGGACCCTTTGAATGGCAGAGTTTCACCGAAAGTAACGTATGTCGGCTGGAGGGTTTTTCATGCAGGAGCTACGGCTGGTAGGCGTGGATGAGGGCGGAGGTCATCTGCTGCTGAGCGGTGAAGGTGGGACTTCGTTCCGCCTCCCTATCAACGAGGCGCTGCGGATGGCGAGCTCAAGGCCGTCCACGCGTCCGATGCGCCAGGAAACGCCGGTGAGCCCGGACAAGCGTCCGCCGTTGAGCCCCCGGGACATTCAGGCGCGCATCCGGGGTGGTGCGACTGCCCAGGAGATCGTTGACGAAACGGGCGTGGAGTTGCAGCATGTCCTGCGCTACGAGGGTCCGGTACGGGCGGAACGCGACTACATGGCCCAGCTGGCGCAGCGCGTCGAGGTGGCATCCCCGCTGCCCTCCAACGACGGCTACAGGTCCGCGTTCGGGGACAACCCGGCTCAGCTCGACGACATGGTCCGGTACCGGTTGCAGGCCTTTGGAGTGGACCCCGAGACCGCCGAATGGGATGCGTGGCGCAAGCCGGACGGTCTCTGGACCGTCGTCGTCCGGTTTGAACTTCCCACCGGTTCCGCAGCCTCGGTCGGAGAGGAACCGCCCGCCCAGTGGACCTTCAACCCGTCGCGCCGGACAGTGCTGAACGCCAACCGCTGGGCGCAGGTCCTGAGCGAGCTTGAGCCGCTGGACGGGCCGCTCCCCTCACGAAGGCTCAGCGCGGTAGCCGACCGCGTTTTCGACTTCGAAACCGATGCTGCCGTCGAAGAACCAGAGGAATCCGATTCCGATGAGCTGCTCGAAGTGCTTCGCTCACGTCGCGGCCAGCGCCTCGGTGCCGATGAAGACGGCGACGATGCCCTCGCGCTCATGCTCGCAAAGGGACATGTTCCTGCCGCGCATCCCCGCCCCGGCCACGAGGACGCAGACATCAGCGAGGAGCACGGCGTCGCGGCTGAATCCCGGTCCTTCCCCGGGCTGAGCCTTGCTCCGTCCATCTTCGAGGGACAGAACCGAGAAGACACGTACGACGACGGCACGCCGCGTCTGTTCGAAGGCATCAGCACCGATACACGTGAGATCAGCGTTATCGCGAGGCCGCAACCGATCGTCAACGACTCTGCAGCCGCACCAGCCGCTTCCCTTGAGGACAGGCATGCAAGCCACGCAGTGGACCGCTCTCCTGAGCCTGAAGAATCCCATGACGCGGCGCCCAAAGCCACCGACCATTCCGCTGACCGGAAGATTCGTCCCCGGCGTTCGAGCGTCCCAAGCTGGGATGAGATCGTCTTCGGGACCAAGGGCGACTAGCCAGCCAGACCAAGCGGAGGCGCCAGCAGAGGCGACCAACCAAGCGGGATGCTGGACCAACCATGCGGGACGCTAGAGGCGCGCCGCTGCCGGATCGAACGGCAGCGGTACCTCGCTTCCCGCATGTCTGCCGGCCGTCTGAGCGGTAACCCGTCGCATGTGGTGCCTGCGGCAGAGCGTTTCGTAGCCGATGACCGGGCCGGCGGGCGCGTCGAGTTCGTCCAGGCCCCCTCCTGCCAGTCTCGGCTGATGTGGATCAGCTTCAGCGGCCGGCGGTTCCACATCGCCCACCACCATCTGCTCGCCCTCCACTACCATGACGCCGTCCACCGTGCGTGCGTTATGGGTGGCCCGCCGTCCGCACCAGCAGAGCGCCTCGACCTGGAGTACCTGTGTTCTGTCAGCCAGTTCGATGAGCCGCTGCGAGCCGGGGAAGAGCTGGGTGCGGAAGTCGGACGTTATTCCGAACGCAAACACGTCGATATCCATGTCATCAACCACACGCGCGAGCTGCTCGATCTGCTCGGGAGTATAGAACTGGGCCTCGTCGCAGATGAGATAGTCAACGCGTGTCCCGTGGGTTCGCAGTCGTACGAGTTCTTCCCAGAAATCAGTATCCGGGCGGACCTCCACTGCTTCGGTTTTGAGGCCCAGGCGACTGGAGATAATCGACTCGCCGGCCCTGTCATGGGAGCTGAAAAGTAGCCCGCCGCGACCACGCGCACTGTGGTTGTGATCCATCTGGAGTGCGAGCGTGGACTTGCCGCAGTCCATGGTTCCGGAAAAGAACACCAGTTCAGCCATCCGTCAGCGCCCGACTATCCTGGCCGGGCCGGGCCCGGGTTTCTTCAGGGTGAGCAACGGCACCTCGCGTTCGGCGCGCGTGACCGACCCATGCTGGCCAATCACCTGAAGGGCCGAGGCGGGCACCCGGCGGGCGTCGTAGAAGGCCACTGGCTCCCTCGCCGCCACCAGGATGTTCCCGATGCGCGGCACGACGTCCGGCGCAACGCTGCCGAAGTACCCGGCAGCAATCGCCTCCTCACGGGAAAGGATCCAGGCTCGCGCGGCGTGGGCGTTCCGCCACGAAGCCAGGAGTTGTTCCATACCAGCGTCGGGAAGGTCAGGTTCTGTATAGAGGTGGACCATGCGGGGCTCGCCGCCTGTGTGGGCCACGCCGTCAACCAGGTCGGCATCAGCGGAGAAGTCGATCTGTTGCGCTTGTGCCACGTCCACCATGCCGTGATCGGCCGTCAGCAGCAGCAGGGTGTGCGGTGGAAGCTTCGCGGTGAGGGAACGCATGGTCCGGTCGAGGTCCTCGAGCCTGTCCCCCCAGTCCGGCGAGGCGCAGCCGGAGCGGTGCCCCGTCTTGTCCAGGTCGTTCAGGTATAGGTAAACCAGAGCCTGGTCGTTGGCCGTCAACGCCTGGCACACGGCCTGGACGCGGGCTTCGGGAGTGCTGCCCGCGACATAGGCTCCGCCTCGCAGAGCTGCCCGGGTGAGTCCGGAGCCGTCAAAACGGGCAAGTCCGACGCTGGTGACGGACACCTGTTCCGCAACCCTTTCGAACACTGTTCGGTGCGGCTGCCAGCGTTCAGGCCGGACGGCGGCATCCCATCCGCCCAACATGTTCACGATCCTGTCCTGCTCCGGATCGAGAACGTCGTAGCCTACGAGGCCGTGCTGGCCGGGCGGTAGTCCGGTACCGAGCGAGGCGATGGCTGCCGCCGTCGTGCTGGGAAACACGGAGCCGAGCTTGCGCGATGAGTCAAGGAACTGGCGCAGGAAAGGTGCGTGCCCGGAGCGCTGGCGCAGCAGGGCCGCACCGAGCCCGTCCACCAGGACTACGCAGACCTTCCGGGCTGAGGGCAATTCAAGGGTATTGACGAACCCGGGAACCCCGAGGGCTGCGGCGGAACTGGTGAAGACCTCAGCGACCGTTGAGCGGCCATAGGCGGGTGCAGCCGGGAGTGGCTCCCGGTGAAGGGGTGTCGCTGTCACGTGTCGGGTTACCGCCCGTGGTGAGCGCGGCTGAAGCGGGTGGCCAGCCCCGGTTGCCGGCGGTTGGCGCTTGGCTGATTGACGACGACGCCGGCGACAGTGGGATTCGCGGTGCTCACCGTACGCAGGGCGCGGGCGAAGGACTTGGCGTTCTGGACGGCCTGCAGTCCGTCGGCTTCTGCGCTGACACGCAGCACGATGTCTTCCTGGGCGATGGTTCCGGTGTAGCCGTGGTCGGCGTCGCACTGGGGGTCGCCGCAACTGGCGGGTCCCATGTCGAGTCGCTGCCCGCCGGACCACGCGATTCCGAGGGTGAGCTCGCGGGCCGGATCCGATGGCTTGTAGTTCTGCGGCTGGGAGTACAGGTAGCTGAGCACTACGGAGCGGATCTGGCTGACCGGAACCGACTCGGTGGAAACCTGCGCGGTCACCTGTTCCCCGGCGTCGTCCAGTTGCTGGTCATCAACGTGCGTGACCACCAGCATGTCCTCGGTCAGGACAAGGACGGTGATGTGCCGGCGCACTTCCGTGCGTTCGAAGTGGGTTTCCAGGTGGACCACATGGGACAGCGGTTCCCTGCCGTCCAGGGCGTCGTGAACGACGTCGGCCACCAGTCGCGGGTAGAAGCCCGCTCGTTCAAGGGAGGCATCCAGGTCGCGGCGTTCCGCCGACAGCGATGGAGTCATGCTTCCAGTGTGACTTATCGCGGTAGCGCACGCCTAACCGGAAGGCACCCGGCAGCAGGCACCTGCACCGCCTCAGTCGCGCATGGCACGACGCGCGCTGTCGGTGCGCTGCCGGGGATTGCCGACGCTGATTTCAGCATTGAGCACAGCGAGTCCGGCAGGTGAGACAAGGACCGGATTGAAGTACAGCAGGGCGATCTCGGGATGCCGGTCCTTGAGCAGGGCGACGCGCAGAAGCAGTTCTTCGACAGCAGGAATATCCACCGGCGGCAGCCCCTGATAGCCGCGCAGCCGTCTGCTTGCCCGCGGGGTCCTGACCAGCTCGGCAGCGTCCACGGTGGTCAGGGGCGGGATGCCGTGGGCCCAGTCATCGAGCAGGTTGACTGCGTCTCCGGCCAGCCCGAAGGACACCACCGGGCCCAGGAGCGGATCCTCAATGGCCCGGATGACGCAGGCCTGGCCGGCGGGCGCCATGGTCTGGACCTCGAGACCGGGGTCGCCGAACGCTTGCAGTTCGGCACGCATGGCCGCGATTCCGGCACGCAACGCGGGCGCGTCAGCGATGTTGAGCCGGACTCCCCCGAAGTCCAGTCGGTGGCGGAGATTCTCCTCCACCGACTTCAAAGCCACCGGCCACCCGAGCGAATCAGCGGCCTCGACCGCTTCCTCGGGGGAATCGAAGGGAATCGACGGCAGGAGCTCGATTCCGTAGCTAGCCAGCAGTCTGGCGGTTTGGGTGCTGTCCAGACGCCGCAGCCCGACGTCCCTCACGTCGGACAGGGCGTGGCCGAGCACGGCGGCGGCGTTGTCGTCATCGATGCCGTCAATCTCGGCGAAGACACCGTGCTCGCGTTCACGCCACCGGCTGTAGCGAACGACGGCGCCAAGGGCGGACACTGCCGCTCCGGGGCTGCCGAAGCAGGGTACGCCGGCGCCCTCGGCCGGATGTTCCGGCATGGAGGAGCGCCCGTCCCTGTCCGGCCACAGCCCTTCAAGCTGCGCGGCGGAATCGAGCACCCCGGCGAAACAGGCGACCACGGGCTTCCCCGCGGCCGTACCGCATTCGTGCAGCACGGGCAGGATCTGGTCGGGAGCCAGGCCGACCGCGGGGATGAGGGTAAGGACCAGCGAATGGACCGCTGCGTCCTCAAGCGCTTCGCCCAGCGCAGTTCTGAGGGCGGAAAGGGCAACGGACTGGCCCGCATCGAGGTCGAGGTGCGCGTTCATCCGGACGACGTCGAGCTCCTGGGACTCGGCGGCGTCGGCGAGGACCTTGCCCAGCGCAAGTGAGTTGCTGAAGATCGCGACGCCCGGTCCTGACGGGACCGGCTGCCCGACTACGATCTGTGCAACGTCCATCAGCTGCTCGGTAGTTTCGACCCGGATCACGCCGGACTGGCGCAGCATTGCGTCCAGTGCACCGCTCGGTGCCTGTGTTGTCCGAACGGCGTGACCCGGCGGCAGTTGCAGCCCCATGACGTCGGACTTGGCGACGATGACGGGCTTCAGCCGCGACAGCCGGCGGGCGATCCTGGAGAATTTGCGGGGATTGCCGATGGACTCGAGGTAGAGAGCAACTGCACGGGTCTTCGGGTCGTCTTCCCAATACTGCATGGCGTCATTGCCGGAGACATCGGCGCGGTTCCCCGCTGACAGGGCTGAGGACAGGCCAAGGGACCGCCGGCTTGCGGCGGCGTGAAGCATCACGCCGATGGCAGCTGACTGACTGAAGAGCCCCAGCCCTCCGGCTTCCGGCAGGATCGGTGCCATCGACGCGTTCAACCGGACGCCGGGTTCGGTGTTGATGATGCCGAGCGATGCCGGGCCCACCACGCGCATGCCGTAGGAGCGCGCGCTGTGCACCAGGGCGCGCTGGCGTGCCAGCCCATCGCCACCGTCGTCCGCGAAGCCTGCCGTGACCACCAGCAGGCCTTTTACGCCGGCCCGACCGCATTCCTCGGTCACGGCGAGGACCTGATCATACGGAACCGCGATCACTGCGAGATCGACGGGGCCGGGCACCTCCCCGATGGAACCGTAGGCCACCATGCCGTTGAGCTCGAAGGCTTCAGGATTCACCCCGGCGACGGGCCCGGTGTAGCCGCCGTCGACGATGTGCTCGAGGAGTGAGTAGCCCACGCTCCCCCAGCTGCGGCTGGCTCCTATCACCGCAACCGACGACGGCGTCAGCAAGGTCTGCATGCTGCGTGCCTCGGCGCGGTGCTCCCGTGCTTCCATGACCGCGCGGGATCTGTCCGTGGGGTCGATGTTGAAGGTGAGTTCCACCACGCCGTCATCAAAGTGCCGGTCCACCTCGTAGCCTGCTTCGGCGAACACAGTGATCATCTTCCGGTTCTCGGGCAACACCTCGGCGGTGAAGCGCCGGATGCCGTTCTCCCTGGCGGCGGCCGCGAGGTGTTCGAGCAGGATCGATCCCAGTCCCTTGCCCTGGTAAGCGTCCGAGACGTTGAAGGCGACTTCGGCTTCGTCGGGGTCGTCGAGGCGGTCGTAGCGGCCGATGCCGATGATGTCCTGGCCGCGGGTCACCACGAAGGCGACCCGTCCGACGTGGTCAACCTCCGTGAACCGCTTGAGTTCCTTGGCGCTCAAGGAGGACTTGTAGGTGAAGAAGCGGAGGTAGATGGACGCCTGCGACTGCCGCATATGGAAGGCCTGGACGGCGTCCGCGTCGAGGGGCGAAATGGGCCTCAGATGGCCTGTTGAGCCGTCGCGCAACACGACGTCGGCCTCCCAATATTCGGGGTATAGTCCGTCAGCCACCATAGACTCACAGTAGTGGGCGGTTGCGGCTGGCGTCAGCTAAGCACAGTTGCCGCCGGGAGACTGCCGCCGCCAGACTCCACGACTGTTACGCATTCAGCTGCCGAAGGACCCGAAACACCATGGCCAGGCGCCAAGCCACACCACCGGATACGGACTACACCGAGAAGATCATCGACATCGATGTCACCTCCGAGATGGAGGGCTCCTTCCTGGAGTACGCCTACTCGGTCATCTACTCGCGAGCCCTTCCAGATGCCCGTGACGGATTGAAGCCGGTGCAGCGCCGCATCCTGTACATGATGACGGACATGGGTCTGCGACCTGACCGCGGGCACGTGAAATCGGCTCGCGTGGTCGGTGAGGTCATGGGCAAGCTGCATCCCCACGGCGACGCTGCGATCTACGACGCCATGGTGCGAATGGCACAGAACTTTTCGCTCCGGCTTCCGCTGATCGACGGACACGGCAACTTCGGCTCGCTCGATGACGGCCCCGCCGCCGCCCGTTACACCGAGGCGCGGCTCGCCGCAGCAGCGCTCACCATGACTGACCACCTCGGCGAGGATGTCGTCGACTTCGTTCCGAACTACGACAACCAGCTCACGCAGCCGGAGGTCCTCCCTGCGGCGTTCCCTAACCTGCTGGTCAACGGAGCGACGGGCATCGCGGTCGGCATGGCCACGAACATGGCACCGCACAACCTTGGCGAGGTCATCGCGGCGGCCCGGCACCTGATCGACAACCCGGACGCCAGCCTCGAAGACGTCATGCGCTTCGTGCCGGGACCCGACCTCCCGAGCGGCGGCAAGATCGTCGGGCTGGACGGCATCCGGGATGCGTATGCGACCGGACGCGGATCCTTCAAGACCCGAGCCACCGTGGAGGTCGAACAGCTCTCCGCGCGCCGCACCGGTCTGGTGGTCACCGAGCTGCCGTACATGGTGGGCCCGGAAAAGGTGATCGAGAAGATCAAGGACGCCGTCACAGCGAAGAAGCTGCAGGGTATCTCGGACATCGTGGACCTGACCGACCGCACCCACGGGTTGCGCCTGGTCATCGAGCTGAAGAACGGCTTCAACCCCAACGCGGTGCTCGCCCAGCTGTACCGCTATTCGCCGATGGAGGACTCCTTCGGCATCAACAACGTCACACTGGTGGACGGCCAGCCGCGCACGCTCGGGTTGCTGGAGCTGCTGCAGGTGTACATCAGCCACCGCATCTCGGTGGTCCGCCGACGCACCGCCTACCGGCTGGGGAAGAAGAAGGACCGCCTCCACCTGGTGGAAGGCCTGTTGATCGCCATCGTCGACATCGACGAGGTCATCCAGATCATCCGGTCCTCCGACGAGGCCGCGGCAGCCCGCGAGCGGCTCATGGCCATCTATGACCTGACCGAAATCCAGGCAAATTACATCCTCGAACTCCGGCTGCGCCAGCTGACCAAGTACTCGCGGATCGAGCTGGAGAAGGAGCAGGAGGAACTGCGCAGGGAAATCGCCGAGCTCGAAGAGATCCTCGGTTCGGAAGAGAAGCTGCGCGGTCTCGTTTCGGATGAACTCGCTGCAATCTCGGAGCAGTTCGCGACCCCGCGGCGTACGGTGCTGCTTGAGTCCGAGGCCAGCGCACCGCTGAAGGGCACAGTGATGCCCACGCCGGCTGGCAATGGAGCAAAGGCTCCCCTGGCGCTGGAGATCGCGGACGACCCCTGCTGGGTCATCCTGTCGACGTCCGGCCAGCTCGCGCGCACGACCGGTCAGGAGCCCATGTCCGACGGCGGACAACGGGTGAAGCACGATGCCTTCACCTCGGTGGTCGCAACCACTGCGCGGGCGGAGATCGGCGCGCTCACCTCCGCCGGGCGCATGCTGAGGCTGCAGGTCGTGGACATGCCCGCTCTTCCTCCCACGAACGGCATTCCCAATCTGGCCGGCGGGGTTGCAGTCAAGGATTTCATCACTCTGGAGCGCGGTGAATCGCTGGTGGGCCTTGTCCCGCTGGACAAATCCTTCGCGATCGGCACAGCACAGGGAGTGGTCAAGCGGGTCGTTCCGGACTACCCGCTGAACCGGGACGACTGGGAAGCGATCACGCTCAAACCCAAGGACAGCGTGGTGGGACTAGCGGCAGCAGATGACGCCGACGAGCTCGTGTTCATCACCCGACAGGCGCAGCTGCTTCGCTTCGCGGCCTCCGGGGTTCGACCGCAGGGGCGCCTGGCCGGCGGAGTGGCCGGCATAAAGCTCGGGGCAGATGACGCTGTTCTCTTCTTCGGTGCGGTGCGCGGGGCGGATCCTGCCGCCGTCGTCGTTACCATAGCCGCCGGAAGCGAGGCGCTGCCTGGCACCACGCCCGGCTCCGTCAAGGTGACGGAATTCGCCGAATACCCGGCAAAGGGGCGGGCGACAGGCGGTGTGCGCTGCCACCGTTTCCTGAAGGGCGAGGACCATTTGGTGCTGGCCTGGGCCGGGCGTGGACCCGCGCGTGCCGTATCAGCGACCGGCGTAGCGCGGGCGCTTCCCACGGAACATGGACGACGCGACGGTTCAGGAGTTGCGCTCTCCCAGCCGGTCGAGGCGATCGGGCCGAACCCCTTCCCGGAGGGCTAGGACCTTCCGGGGGCGGGTGCGGCTACTCCGGCTGGGCGAGCTGCTTCTCGAACGCCATCGACCGGCGCGTCGGGGTGTATCCCATGCGCTCGTACAGCCCGAGAGCGCCGGAGGGATTCTCCGTGTCCACGCCGAGGGCGGCGTTTTCCATACCGCTTGCCTTGATGCGGCGCATGGCTTCGGCGAGCAGAGCCGGCGCAAGGCGTCGTCCGCGCCAATTCCGGCGCACGCCCAGCAGTTCGGTGTAGCCCTCGTCGTGCCCGACCAGTTCCTTGGATTCCGGATCGTAACTGGCGATCTCGTAGGCGGCGACCTCACCGGATGAGTTGTCAATCACGGCCAGGCTCCAGTCAGCGCGGAACTCGGGGTGCGTCACTGTGAACCGCCAGCTTTCCTCGTCGCGCGGTTCGCTTCCCCAGTGGTCCTGGAACGCTTCATTGTGAGCCAGGCGGATTGCCTCTGAGAGGTCGTCGCTGAAGGTCACGATCTCGAACTCCGGGTCGAGGTCGACCTCCGGGATAGGCTCCGACAGATCCCTCGTCATCTCAGTGAACCACCGGACAACGGTGGCGCCCGCAGACTCCATCAGGGCCTGGTGCCCGGGATTGCTCTCCTCGACATACGAGCGGATGAAACCGCCCGCTATCTCTGCGTCCTCCAGCCGCTTGCGCGCGCGCTCGACCTGCCAATGGTGGATGGATTGGCCGAGACCGCGTCGCCGCCAGGCGGGGTCTACACCGCCGAATACATGCACGAGGTTCGACCCCGGATTGGCACTGATACGTCCGAACGCCCGCGGGATGCCCTCCCCGTCAACTCCGAGGATGGTATCCAGTTCAGGGTTGTTCTTCGAAGCCTGAAGGACTTCCTCGAGATCTGCCCGCTGCTCGATCCAGTCGGGCTTGTCCTCGACGGCCATCCGGCGAAGCAATCCCTCCCATCCGTCGATGTCCGCGTCCGAGATGGGCCGCCAGCTCAGCTGCTGGTCGACGGGCGTCAGGTCAGGAGTAGGCATGATCCCAGCGTAGGTGATTGCCTGCGCCGGCGAGCGCAAGTTCAACGCCGGTGTCACAGGTCAGCGCTTCCTCTCGATCGTGGGTGACGAGGAGCACCGGCCTGTCCCCTACGCCCCCGCGCAGATCGTGCAGAAGCCGGGCGGCGCCGTCGGAATCCAGGTGGGCGGTTGGTTCGTCGAGGATCAAAGCCGGCGCTTCAGTCAACAGTGCGCGGGCCACGGCAAGGCGCTGCCGCTGACCGCCGGAAAGCCGGTTTCCGCCCGCCCCGATCCTTGCATCCAGTCCGCCGCTTCGATCACGCACAGTGCCCGCCAGCCCAACGGCATCCAGTACACGCCACAGCTGTTCGTCGTCGACTGTGCTGTCCGGACCCCGGGCAAGCAGGAGGTTCGCCCGGACGGATGAATCGAACAGGTAGCCTTCCTGCGGACACCAGGCGGCGGGAAGTCCGTCCTCGCGGTGCGCTTCAGGCTTGACCACATACCGGCCGCGGCTGAGGGGAAGGAAACCGAGCAGGGCGCCGATGAGCGTGGACTTACCGCTGCCGGAGGGTCCGGTGAGCGCGGTCCAGGTTCCGCTGCGCAGCTCGAGGGTCACCCCTTCGACTACCGCTTTGCCCGGCTCGTAGCCCACGGCGGCGTCAATCAGCGCAAGCACCGGTGCGTCTGCCCCTGAATGGGACTCAGGGCGCAGCTTTGCCGTACTGCCTCCGTGAGGTGAAGGAGTGAGATGCACGTCGAGCCGCCGGATCACCGCACCGAGCGGCGCCCACTGCTGCACGGCGCTGACGCCGAGCGCGAACGGCTCGATCAGAGCAAGCTGCATCAGCACGACGACGGCGACCACCTCAGCGGATTGCCCGCCTGACCCTGCGAGGATGGCGATCGCGGTGCTCACACAGCCGAGGATCACGAGCGCCTGGCCCGTACCTGCCGCCCAGGAACTTCGCCGCAGGCCGCGGGCGGCGCGAGCTTCAAGGCGCGCAAGCCGGTTGAGGGCACGATCCGTGAGGCCGTTGACGGAGACGTCCCGAGACGCCTGTAGGAGACCGGCCGTTTCGGCAAGTGATGCCGCACGCAGCCCAATGCCTGCCGCCCCCGCCGAGCGCTCCGCCAACAGTGCGGCTGCCGGGGCGGCCACAAGCCCGACGGCGACTGCGAACACTTGCCAGCCCACCGCTTCCGGCAGGAGAAGTGCCGTGGTTGCGACGGCCGCCAGGCCGGTCAGGACGGCGGTGAGGGGTGGGAACACCGCCCGGGCGGCCGTATCGCGAAGCTCATCGATATCTCCCACGAGCCGTTCGATTCCGCCCGAACCGCGCGAAAGCGAACGCCAGGATTCGGCGCGGCCGAGGAGCACCCGCCATAAGCGGAGCCGGATGTCGTCGGCGGTCCGCAGAATGCTCTCGTGCAACCACAGCCGCTCGCAGTACCGCAGCAGTGACCGGCCGATGCCGAAGAAACGGACACCGACGATGGCTGCCAGCAGATACAGAATAGGAGGCTGCTCCGAGGCACGGACGATCAGCCATCCGGAAAGCGCCGTGAGTGCCACAGCGAATGCCGACGACCCCGTTCCAAAGGCGAGTGCGGCGAGGAATCGCGGCGACCAGGGACGCACCAGCGCAAGCGTGCGTCTCAGGGTGGAGACGGAAGCAACAGCCCCCGTTCGCACGATAGCGTCCGCGTCCTGATCAACAGGCGTGGCGTTCCCTACCGCGTCGGTTCCCCGACGGCGATTGGGCGGCGCATCGCCGGGTTCGCCGGCCGGATCAGAGGAGGCGACCGACGGCGCAAGATCGACCGTGTGGTCAGCGAGCTGCGCTGTGTCGCGGTCATGCGCGATAAGCACGACCGTCACCTTTCCCCTCAGCTTTCTGACGGTGCGGCGGATAACGTTCGAGGTGTCAGCGTCGACATGGGCAGTGGGCTCGTCAAGAAGCAGTGTTCCGCCGTCGGGCCCGATCCGCAGCAGTGCGCGGGCCAGGGCCAGGCGCCGAAGCTCGCCCGGGCTCAGTTCACCGGTGGACTTGTCCAGCAAGTGCAGAGCGCCGACGGCCGCGAGGGCCTCCCGGAGTACATCGTCGTCGGCGTCGGAATGCGCGTAGAAAGCGAGTTCACCGCGAACGGTGTCCATCAACGGTTCCGGATGCTGCGGCACCCAGGCCAGCGGGTCCTGAATTGACCGGACGACGCCGTCGGGCTGGAGTCCGGGTTGGGGCATGCCGGCGAGCAGGCCCATCAGGGTCGATTTGCCCGAACCGCTCGGGCCCCGCAGGGCGGTGATGCTTCCGGGCTCGAGGGTGACGGTGAGGTTGCGTATGATGGGCGCCTCGGCGCCCTCGAAGCGCAGCGTGAGGTTTTCGGTTCCGGCGGGGGCGCCGTCGTGCCTGGGGCTTTCCCGGTGTGACCTCCGTGGAGCGTCGATGATGCCGCGCACGGCGCGCCCTGCTTCCAGCCCGTCGTCACTGGCGTGGTGCGCGGCGCCCACGTCCCGCAGAGGCAGGTAACACTCCGGCGCAAGGATGAGGGCCAGCAGCCCTACCTCGAGTCCCACATCGCCGTGGATGAGGCGCACACCGACGAAGACGGCGACCACCGCCACCGAGATGGTGCTGATCAGCTCAAGGGCAAGCGAGGACAGGAAAGCCACACGAAGGGTTTCCATGGTGCGTTTCGAGTAGCCGGCCCCGATGTCCTGCAGTGCCCGCGTCTGGGCGCTGGCACGGCCGAGCCCGACGAGTGCGGGGAGGCCACGGGCCAACTCGAGCAGGTGGTCCGAGAGCCTGTCCAGGGACGCTCTTGCCTCGGCGGTCCGGTCCTGTGTGTGCCAGCCGATGAGCACCATGAATACCGGAACCAGCGGAATGGTCACCACGATGATGACGGCGCTCACCCAGTCAGCGAACAGGATGCGCGCACCCACCAGTAGGGGCACGACGGCGCAGGTCATCAGAGCCGGCAGGTACTGGGTGTGGTACTTGTCGAGGCCGTCGAGGCCGCGTGTGAGGAGCACGCTGAGAGCTCCGGTGCCCTGCTTACCGTCCGGGGAACCGCCGTCGGCGAGCACGCGCTTCAACGCTTCGTGGCGCAACTGCTCCTTGACGCCATGGGCCAGGCGTTGCGCGATCCCTTGTTGCGCCCACGCTGCCGCGGCGCGGAGCACTGCACCGGCAAGACCGAGCCACAGCAGGTCCTCAGGAGGCACGGTCCCACCCGCGAGAGCCGCGATACCCCGGGCAACAGCCTCCGCCACCAGGATGAGGCCCGCCGCCCGGACCGCTGCGATGACACCTAGCAGGTAGACGGGCCGGACCGGAACAGAGGTGCCCGCAGGCCCCCGGGCCAGCAGCCGCTCAATCACAGCGGAACCACGGAGTGTGCGTCTGGAATGCTCTGCTCGGTGACACGCTTCCGGAAGACCCAGTAGGTCCATCCCTGGTAGGCGAGGACGAGCGGAACGCCGAAGGCAGCGACGATGCTCATCAGACCGAGCGTGTACGGCGAACTGGACGCATTCTCGACCGAGAGGTTGAACGCCTCATCGAGCGTTGACGGCAGCACCACGGGGTAGACGGAGCCGAAGATGCACGCGAGCGACGCGGCCAGTGCCGCACCCAGCCAGCTGAAGCCCCAGCCGTCGCGCCCGGCCCGCTGGGCGAACCATGATGCGGCCGCGGCGCCCACGGCGGCAAGAAGGAGGAGACCTGTCCACGCCGTTCCGTCGGCGATGTACACCCGGGCGGCCCACACCAGCAACGGTACGACGGCGACCGGCAGCGTCCGCAGCAGCAGCCCGCGTGCCCGCTCACGGATCGGCCCGTCGGTTTTCAGCACGAGAAACGCCAGCGCGTGCACGAGACAGAACAGCACGACGGCGGCCGCGCCGAGGAGCGCGTCGAACGTCAGCCACACGAACGGCCCGCCCACCCGGTCACCGTTCTCGTTCAGGGGTAGACCGGTGGTGGTCAGGGCGAGGGCCGCCCCGATCCCGGCCGCCGACGTGAAGGAGCCGAGGAAGATTGCGAGGTCCCAGCGCTGCCGCCACTGGTCGTTGTTCATCTTGCCCCGGTACTCAAATGCCACCGCCCGGAAGATAAGGCCGAGCAGCACAAGGACGAAGGGGACGTAGAGGGTGGAGAGCAGCGAGGCGTACCAGAGCGGGAAGGCGGCAAGGGTGGCGCCGATCGCGGTGACCAACCAGACCTCGTTGCCGTCCCAGACGGGACCGACGGTGTTGAGGAGAAGCCTGCGTTCCCTGTCCGTCCGCGCGAAAAGCTTCATCAGCATGCCGACGCCGAGGTCGAACCCCTCGAGGAAGAGGTAGCCGGTCCACAGCACGGCGACCAGGGTGAACCAGATGGTGGGGAGCAGCTCGCTCATGCTTGAAGGTCCTTTCCGCTGGACAGCGTGGGGCTCGGCAGGTCAGTAGGCAAAGGCGAGTACATCGTCGTTGTCCTTCCCGCCCGGAGAGTTCGCGTCGTCGTGCTTGTGGGCCAGTTCCGGCATGGCCGAAGCGACGCCGCCGCGCACGTAGGTGAAGAGCAGCCTGACCTCGACAACCAGCAGGACGGCGTACACCAGAGTGAGCGCGACCAGGGAGAACACGAGTTCTGCCAGTGAGACGCCGGGCGAGACGGCGGCGGCCGTGAACATGAAGACGCCGTCAATTCCGCTCGGATCCGGGTTGGGTGCCACCACGAACGGCTGGCGGCCCATTTCGGTGAAGATCCATCCCGCGGAGTTTGCACCGAACGGGGCGAGGATCCCGAACACCGCAAGGCGCATGAGCCAACGGGATTCAGGGACGGTCCCCTTCCGCAGAATCCACAGCGCAACCAGCGCTGCGAAAGCCGCCATCACGCCGAAGCCGATCATGATGCGGAAACCCCAGTAGGTGACCTCCATGACGGGAAGGTAGTCAATGTCCATTCCGGCGCGCTCGCCGTACATGGGGTCGTTCGGCAGGGTTTTTCCGTACTGCTCCTCGTATTCGGGCAGGAGCGTATTGACGCCCTTGACCTCCGTGGTGAAGTCACCGTTGGCAAGGAAGGACAGCAGGCCCGGCACTTCGAAGACCGCCACGATATCGTCACAGTTCTGCGAGCCCAGGTTTCCGACCGAGAGAACGGAGAAGCCTGTCCCGTCGTGGCACGCAGCCTCGGCCGCCGCCATCTTCATGGGCTGCTGCTCGAACATCAGCTTCGCCTGCAGGTCGCCTGAGGCGGCAGTGCCGGCGAAGGAAATAAGTGCAACGACGGCGCCGATCCGCGCAGAGCGCAGCCACACGCTGTGGTCGATCGAGCCGCGTGAGCCGGACGGGTCCGAGCCGACGATGACTGCACCGGCGTCGTCAACCGTGTCCAGCCCATCGTGGCGCCGCTTCCAGAGGTGGTACCAGGCGATGCCGAGAAGGAACCCGCCGGCCACGGCAAGTGCGCCGAAGACCGTGTGGGTGAAGGCGACCACCGCGGTGTTGTTGGTGAAGACGGCCCAGGCATCCACCATGCGTGCGCGACCGTCGACGAGCTCCACGCCGACGGGGTGCTGCATCCAGGAGTTGGCAACGATGATGAAGTAGGCGGACAGGACGGAAGCCAGCACAGCGGCCCAGAGGGAACCCAGGTGAAGGATCTTCGGAAGACGCTGCCAGCCGAAGATCCAGAGGCCGAGGAAGGTGGACTCGACGAAGAACGCCAGCAGCGCCTCCATAGCCAAAGGGGCACCGAACACGTCACCGACGAAGCGGCTGTACTCGCTCCACGCGAGGCCGAACTGGAACTCCTGCACCAGGCCTGTCGCCACGCCCATGATGAAGTTGATGAGAAAAAGCTTCCCCCAGAACTTCGTCATCCGCAGGTAGTGCTCCTTGCCCGTGCGGTACCAGAGCGTCTGCATGACGGCGACGACCAGGCCGAGGCCGATCGTCAGCGGCACCATCAGGAAGTGGTAGACGGTGGTGATTCCGAATTGCCACCGGGCGATTTCAAGCGCTTCCACAGGTCCTCAATTCCTCAAGCACAGGCGATGCAAGCAAGTTCTACACATCGTAGAAAAGCTTCTTCTACGTATCGTAGAACAACTTCCGGCATCACTTCTACATTGCGTAGAACCTTGGCGAAAAAAGTTGTAGATTAAGAGGAGTTGGAACTGGCATCGCAGTCGCGAGCATCCGTCCGCCAACCGAACCGGATCGACAAAGGAAACAAGAATGGCCACGCTCGGTGAACTCGAACGCACAGTGATGGACCTGCTGTGGGGCACCCAGGAGGCCATGACCGCGAATACACTTCGTGACGCATTGGCGCTTGCCCCGGAAGGCACCGCAGAGGGCAAGGACCTCGCAGTAACCACTGTGCTGACCGTACTGTCCCGCCTGGAGAAGAAGGGCCTGGTGGAGCGGGAGCGGGATACCCGCCCGCACCGCTACCGTGCCGTCACCAGCCGGGAAGACCACACCGCCGAACTCATGCATGAGGTTCTGGTGACTGCTCCCGACCGGGAGGCTGTGCTCGCACGCTTCATCGGCAGCGTTTCCGAGAGCGAGGCCCGCACCCTGAGGCGGCTCCTGGGCAGCAACTAGCCCATGTTCTGGGCCTCGCACTTCCTGGCCACGCTTGCCGTGGTTTTGGCGTGGCCTGCTCCCATCGCCCTGTCCCGGGCACAGTGGCCCTCGCGCTCGCCCTTCACGGCGATGATCCTGTGGCAGGCAATAGCGCTCGCAGGCGGACTCTCCATGATCGGGGCGATGCTGGTGTGGGGGCTTGAACCCCTCGGCGATAACCTGCTTGAAGCGCTTCGCGGGCTTTGGGACGTGCTCGTAAACAACCGGCCTGCTGACACTCTCGGACTGATGCACGTGTTCGCGCTCAGCGCAGCAAGTCTGCTGACCGCCCATCTGGTCTTTACACTCCTCATCACGTACGCGCGGATCACACGCCAGCGACGCCGGCACCGGAACCTGTTGAACCTGCTCAGCTCCCCCTCGCACACGAACCCGTCAACGGTCGTCATCAAGCACCCGACCCCTGTTGCCTACTGCCTGCCGGGCGGTGCGCGTTCCGTAACGGTTCTCTCGGACGGCCTGATGGGACTGCTCTCCGAGGACGAGCTGCAAGCCGTACTGGTGCATGAGCGCGCGCATCTGAGCCAGCGCCACCACCTGCTGCTGTGGGCGTTCGCGGCGTGGCGTTCAGCGCTCCCCTGGCTCCCTACCTCGCGCCTTGCCCAACGGGCCGTCAACGAACTCATCGAGATGCTCGCCGATGACGAAGCAGTCAAGCAGGTGGACCAGGAAACGCTGGTGGGTGCCATCGCCGTCGTCGCCACCGGCTCGCACGGGCCTACGATCGGAGGATCGAAGCAGACGCTGCCTCAGGGCGCACTCGAGCCGGATCCGGAGCAGGATGATGAGGCGTCGCTGTCCACGGTTCACCGGCTGCGCCGCCTGCTGGAACCCAAGCGGCCGCTCTCCCCGCTCCAGTCCTTCTCTGCGCTGGCGACGTCGGCGCTCCTCCTCATGGTGCCGACGGTGCTGCTGGTCGCGCCGGGACTCTTCGTCTGAGCTACCGCTGCAGGCTTCTGCCGGAGCGGATCGTGCAGCCTGGACCAACCTCGACGTTCAGCGTCGAAGTTCAGGGTCGGAGTTCAGCGTCGAAATTCAGGCGTCGATACGCTCGCGGTCCAGGGAGGCAGCACCTGCGACGATGAAGTCCTTGCGCGGCGCAACGTCGCTGCCCATCAGCAGATCGAACACACGCTCTGCTGCCTCAGCTTCCTGAATCCGGACCCGCCGCAAAGTACGATGACGCGGATCCATCGTGGTCTCGGCGAGCTGCCCGGCATCCATCTCCCCCAGCCCCTTGTAGCGCTGGATCGGTTCCTTGTAGCGCTTGCCCTCACGCTCAAGGGCGGCCAGCAGCCGGTGCAACTCCTGGTCGGAGTAGGTGTAGACGGTCTCGTTCGCCTTGCTGCCGGGATTGAGGATCTCAACCCGATGCAGGGGCGGAACGGCCGCGAAAACACGCCCGGCGTCCACCAGCGGCCGCATATAGCGGAAGAACAGCGTCAGTAGAAGGGTGCGGATATGCGCACCGTCGACGTCGGCGTCCGTCATCAGAATGACTTTGCCGTAGCGTGCCGCCTCCAGCTGGAAGCTACGGCCGGAGCCCGCTCCGACCACCTGGATGAGCGCGGCACATTCGGCGTTCGAGAGCATGTCGCCGACCGATGCCTTCTGAACGTTCAGGATTTTCCCGCGGATAGGCAGGAGTGCCTGATAGTCGGAGGAACGCGCGAGCTTGGCAGTGCCCAGCGCGCTGTCGCCCTCAACGATGAAAAGCTCGGAACGCTCGGCGTCGTCGATGCGGCAGTCAGCGAGCTTCGTAGGCATGGAGGAGGTCTCCAGCGCGTTCTTACGGCGCTGTGTTTCCTTGTGCACGCGCGCGGAGACGCGTGACTTCATCTCGGCGACGACCTTCTCCAGCAGCAACGCGGACTGCGCCTTGTCGGCACGGGCCGACGACGTGAGCTTGGCGAGGATCTGGGTTTCGACGACCTTCGCGACGATGGCACGGACGGCGGACGTTCCGAGGATCTCCTTCGTCTGGCCTTCGAACTGGGGCTCGGCCAGCCGTACCGTCAGGACGGCGGTAAGTCCGGCGAAGACGTCGTCCTTCTCCAGCTTGTCGTTGCCCGCCTTGAGCTTGCGCGCGTTGGTCTCGACGACCTTCCGGAAGGTCTTCAGGAGGGCCTGCTCGAAGCCCGCCTGATGCGTTCCGCCCTTCGGAGTGGCGATGATGTTGACGTAACTCTTGACCGTCGTGTCGTATCCGATCCCCCAGCGCAGTGCGATATCCACCTCGCAGTCACGCTCCACTTCGGCGATCCGGCTGTGTCCCTGATCATCGAGAACCGGCACCGATTCCTTGAAGCGGCCCGATCCGTGAAGCCGCCACACATCGGTCACCGCGTGATCGATGGCGAGGAACTCAACGAACTCGGAGATACCGCCGTCGTGGTGAAAGACTTCTTCGACCACGCCGTCGGTGCCCGGCAGGCTCCGTTCGTCCCGCAGCGTGATCCGCAGACCCGGGACGAGGAACGAAGTCTGCCGTGCCCGTGCCTGCAGTTCCTCGTAGGAAAACTTTGCATCAGGCGTGAAGATCTGACGATCCGCCCAGTAACGGATCCTGGTTCCGGTAACTCCGCGCTTCGCGGTTCCGACCACCTCAAGCCGGGAACTGTCCACGAAGGGGGCGAACTTGGACGTCGGCAAGGGCTTGCGCTCGTCGGCGAAGCGCCCCGGCTCTCCCCTGCGGAAGGACATCTGGTAGGTCTTCCCACCGCGGTCGACCTGTACGTCCAGACGCGCGGAGAGTGCATTGACCACGCTGGCGCCGACGCCATGCAGGCCGCCTGACGCGGTGTAGGACCCGCCGCCGAACTTGCCGCCGGCGTGGAGTTTCGTGAAGACCACCTCAACACCGCTGAGTCCCGTCTTCGGTTCAGCGTCGACGGGAATGCCGCGACCGTCGTCGTGCACTTCCACCGAACCGTCAGCGTGAAGGATGACCGTGATGCTCTGCCCGTGACCAGCCAGTGCCTCGTCGACAGAGTTGTCGATGATTTCCCACAGGCAATGCATGAGCCCACGCGAGTCTGTGGAACCGATGTACATGCCCGGGCGTTTGCGGACCGCCTCGAGTCCCTCAAGTACGGAAAGATGGCGGGCTGTGTATTCAGAGCTGGGGGCCACTTCCTGGGAAACTCCTTGGCATTGCGGTCAATCTCGGGGTGTTTCTGCGGCCGGGGCGGCGCGCCTTCCCTAGCATATTCGCTTGTGCGCGGTGAGGACCGCAGGCGTGCCGGGCCCAACGGAAGCTCTCCGACCGCTCGCGCGAGCGTACGCGCTGAGCGAAAGCGGACCCAGCTTGCGAAGAAACGGCTCCGAATAGTGGTTATATGAACTACAGGAACCACTAAGGAGGCATCCATGACAACAGCTACAGCAACCCGCGAGCTGACCGCACTGCATCGTTGTGACCGGTGCGGAGCCCAGGCCTACGTGCGCGCAGTCCTTCAGTCCTCCGGTGGTGAGCTTCTTTTCTGCGGGCACCACGCGCGTGCTGTTGAGAGCACCCTCCGGCCGCAGACATCCGAATGGCAGGATGAGACTGCCCGATTGACCGAAAAGGCCCCGAGCACGGTAGAGGCGTAAAGCGCTTCGGCTATCGGCCGATGGGCATCCCGAAGGACGCCTGACTGGAAAGCTATTACAGACACGAAGAACCCCCTCCTCGGAGGGGGTTCTTCGTGTCTGTAACGATTGCTGGTGTCGCCCAGCGAGCAGTCCTAGTCCAGATAGTCCCGGAGAACCTGGGACCGCGAGGGGTGGCGGAGCTTCGACATGGTCTTCGATTCGATCTGGCGGATCCGCTCACGGGTGACCCCGTAAACCTTGCCGATCTCGTCGAGGGTCTTGGGCTGGCCGTCCGTGAGCCCGAAGCGCATGGCTACAACACCGGCCTCACGCTCCGAGAGAGTGTCCAGAACGGAGTGGAGCTGTTCCTGCAGCAGGGTGAAGCTTACGGCGTCCGCAGGAACAACAGCTTCGGAATCCTCGATCAGGTCACCGAACTCGGAGTCGCCGTCTTCGCCCAGCGGGGTGTGCAGTGAGATGGGCTCTCGACCGTACTTTTGGACCTCCACGACCTTCTCAGGGGTCATGTCCAACTCCAGGGCCAGTTCCTCCGGAGTCGGTTCCCGCCCAAGGTCCTGAAGCATCTGGCGCTGCACGCGAGCAAGCTTGTTGATGACCTCCACCATGTGCACCGGAATGCGGATGGTGCGGGCCTGGTCTGCCATGGCACGGGTGATCGCCTGGCGGATCCACCAGGTCGCGTAGGTGGAGAACTTGAAGCCCTTGGTGTAGTCGAACTTCTCAACGGCACGAATGAGGCCGAGGTTGCCTTCCTGGATCAGGTCCAGGAAGAGCATGCCGCGACCGGTGTAGCGCTTGGCAAGCGAGACGACAAGCCGGAGGTTTGCTTCCAGCAGGTGGTTCTTCGCGCGCTTTCCGTCGTGGATGACCCACTCGAGTTCGCGGCGCAGCTTCGGATCGATGTTCTCGTTGGCCGCCAACTTTTCTTCAGCGAAGAGCCCGGCCTCAATTCGCAGTGCAAGATCAACTTCCTGTTCTGCGTTGAGCAGAGCGACCTTGCCGATCTGCTTCAGGTAGTCCTTGACCGGGTCGGCAGTGGCTCCAGCGGAGACCACCTGCTGGGCCGGCGCGTCGTCGTCGTCAGCGTCCGAGTAGACGAACCCGCTGCCGGTAGGTGCTTCAGCAACCTCGGGTTCGGCGGTTTCAGTATCAGCGGTGCTCACATCCGCGGCGCTGGGCTCGATGTCCTGCTCCGGCAAATCCTCTTCGGGCGTGGCGTCAGCAGCCTTCGTGTTCACACTGCCCTCGTTGGCCGCGCGCTTGGCACCGCGCGCGGCACCTGCCTTCGACGCTGGTTTAGCAGCGGAAGCTTTGCGCTTGGTCGCAGTTGTACCGGGTTCTGATAACACCGGTGCTGTTGTCTTCTTGGCCGACACAGAGAACCTTTCATACGGCGGTTTGCGGCGCCGCCAAAGGGGGCAACACCACTATGACCCTGTCAAGTCCGTGTTTGATTTCAGACCTGTCAGCGGAATCTGTCGGTGAATACAACAGCTCCGCCGGTAGCACTATTCCGTGGGGATGATCAGTGGTGCGAACACCTACGTCCCGGGACTGCAGCGCTTAAATCTGAAACACGAACCCAACCGGGTCTAGGTTCCATTGTCGCACGCTTTGCGGACGCCACGTAATTCCTCTGCGCAACGAGCCTATTCAGGCGGCCCTCCAAGAATCGGAAGTCCAGGCGGTTTCCCGTCGCCGCGCCCAGGGAGCCAGGGATCCGGTCCCGACCAGGGCCAGAAGCAGTTCAGCCAACGTGTATCCCGGTGTCTCGTCGAGCGCCGCCTGCAGGTAGTGATGGGCTCGGGATCCCCTCCCGCGAGTCCACTCCAACCAGCCGAGAATGCTGAGCAGCGCCGATTTCGGCTTCCCCTGTGCCACCGCTGTGAGCCGAACGAACACCCGGTGGGCGGCATCCAGACGATTCCAGTCGGGGGTGCTCATCGTGGCCAGGAAAACGTCCCGGAAGAGCGCGCTTGGTCTTTCGCCACTGTGGCTTTGCGCGCTTGCTCCGCCTGCTGCTTCCTCTGCCGCAATGGCGCTCTTCAGATCATCGCATTCCTGGGGAAGTTGCACCTCTTCCGGATATGCCGGAAGAACAGAGCCATCGACAGCGGCGGCATAGGCAGCCGCTGCATCCGTCGCTGCCAGCACGATGAGGCTGTCCCGCACTGCGGCGCTCGTAAGACCGGCAAGGAGGAAGGCCCTCACCTCAGGTTTGTCGCCGGCGCTGCCGGCAGTGCCCCTGATCAATCCATCCCAGAGGGTCAGGCAATCACGGGCCAGGCTTGAGCTATCCCATTTGCCTGCCCACTTCTTGATGTAGGAGAAGGTCAGCCGATGCACTTCCTCATTGTCCACAGCATCGACGGTGCGCACCGCCGACTCCAGCGACTCGGCGTACGTGCTTCCCTGAAACACGAGCTCGGCGTTCAGCACGCTTTCGGTGATTGCGGTCAGGCGATGCCCGGGCCAGGGACAGCACGACTGCTCCTCGCAGAAGTAATCCCGCCAGTGACTGGAACTGACCAGCCATCCGTCCAGCAGGCTGAGCCCGGCAGCGTCAAGGACAAGATCCAGGCAGTGGACCAGCGGGGCGAAAGGCGGCTCAGCGGGCTCCATCCACGCCCTATCCGTGTAGATGACCATCAGCACACCGTCGGCGGCTGAATCGGACTGCAGATACTCGCAGACGGAATCGGCGTAATCGAGCGGATCTGTCTCCTCGCAGGGAAGATCCAGCCGCAGCGTGGCGCCGACGCGCTTGCCTGTCATGGTGAGGAACACCAGGCTCTCGCGGGGCTGGAAGCCCAAGATGTGCGGGACGTAACTGAGGATGTCCGCAGGAGTGCTGACTTTGATCGGTGCCTCGGAGTGGGATGCGCTTGATGTCATAGTTACGACTTTGATCCCGGCTGGAGGAGCAGGTCCGCTCTTCGATCTCTATGTGGGCAAGTTGCCCAAACTCCGTCGGTGTGGAGGAACAGTCGTCAGCTGCGGGCGTCGCGCCGTCGTCGAATCTCCCTCGCAATTGCCTGCCTGAGCGGCGGTACAACGATCGACTGGCGGGCAAGCTGCGCCCGCACGCGTCGGCGGACAATCAGGATCGCGGTGGTCCCGACTGCGAGCATTACGAACTGCACGGCGAAAGCGATCCTGAACGAGTCCAGGGCATAGAGATCGCCATTCGAAAAGCCGCTGGCCAGCAGCAGATCGAGAATGATCCCCACAGCGAACATGGTGAGGAGGGCAGCGGTGAAGCCTCCGATATTGACAATCCCGGTCGCTGTCCCAAGCCGGGACGCCGGGTTGAAGGTCCGCGCAAAGTCGAAGCCGATCATGGACCCGGGACCGCCCACCGCCAGTGTCACGACAAGGAACACCAGCAACCAAACCGGTGCGCGGCCCGGATAGGTCAGGACCACCAGCCATGCCAGGGCGGTGGCAGCGGTGATTGCAAGAACCATGGTCGACCGGCGCAGCGGATGCCGTGCGACATACACGCCCAGAAGTGGGCCACAGATCATGCCCACCACCACGAATAGCGTCATCAGCACCGAGGCGGTCGGGGCAGCAAGCTCCTGTGCACTCACCAGATAGGGGTAACCCCAGGTGAGCACGAAAACGGTACCCGAGAACTGCGTCGTGAAGTGGCACCAGAGGCCGAGCCTGGTTCCCGGCTGCTTCCAGGCCTCGGCGAGGGACACACCCGTCTGACGCAGCGTTACAGAGGAGCGTTTCTGACTTCCATCCGGGTGGTCGCGGATCACCGCCAGCGCAAGTACTGCTGCTAAGATCCCCAATCCTGCCGCCGAGAGGAAAGCCGCACTCCACCCAGCGAACTGCAGGACGGCGAGAAAGGGCACCACACTCAGGACCTGCCCCAGCTGGCCCAGAATCCCGGTGAGTTGCGTCAGCAGCGGGATGCGCTTCGTCTCGAACCAGGCAGGCAGCAGTCTCAGGACAGCGATGAAGGTCATGGCGTCACCCCCACCCACCAAAAGACGCCCGAAGATGCCGGCGGAGACGGACTCAGCAAATGCCAGTTGGCTCTGGCCGAGCGCCATCAGGAGGGCACCGGAGAAAATCAGGATGCGCGGACCGAAACGGTCCACCAGAACCCCGACCGGAATCTGCAATCCGGCGTAAACCACAAGCTGGGCCACCGTGAAGACAGCCAGTGCGGAGGCCGTTGCGTCGAAACGCTCGGTGGCCGCAATCCCTGCCACGCCGAAAGACGTGCGCTGGGTGACTGCTATCAGGTACGCCAGGACACCGGCGCACCAAACCAGCCAGGCCCGCCGGTTCATCCCATGTCCCGGATCAGTCCCCAGAAGGACCGCCTTCGCGGTCGACGGGGACACCGTCGGCTTCGGCATCCGGGTCGGCAGCCTGCTCCCCTGATCCGGCATTTGCATTCTCCCTGGCAGCATCCAACGTTTCAGCCAGCTCATCCGCTGCCCGTGGTCCGGCCAGGTAGGCCTCGACGGCGGCTCCAAGCTCTTCGGCACTGGCCAGTTCCATGTTCTGCTTGATCAGCAGCGACCGGCGGGAACCCTCTGCGTGCTCGTCGTAGCGCTTCTCCAGTGATGAAACGACGCCCTGAACCTCCGCAGAGTTGTCCACTTGGCGTGCAATCTGGCGGGCGACATCCCGCCCGGCTTCGCGCAACCGGTCCGTCGGGAGGACACGGCCGATCGACGCGCCCAGGTACTCCAGCGCCGTAACGGCGGCGGGGGGATACTCCGCTTCGGCCAGGTAGTGAGGGACGTGCACCACATAACCAACGACGTCGCGACCCGCCTCCATGAGACGAAGCTCCAGAAGATGGCTGATCGAGGCCTGCAGCTCTGCGGTTGGCCTCCAGGCGCTACCCATTCCCTCGATGAGATCGCCACGGTTTCCGTGAACCGTCACCCCGAGGGGCCGCGTGTGGGGAACCGGCATCGGAAGCGAATGGACCCACGTCACCAGCGGAACCTCGAGTGCGCTAATCAACTGCCCGACGGCGGCACAGAACCTCTCCCACTGCAGGTCCGGTTCCATCCCGCTCAGGAGGAGGAAACGCTCCCCCAGCCCATCCTCGAGGACCTGCAGTTCCAGCGTTGGAGGCTGGTAGTCCCTCAGATGGTCCTCTTCGAAGGTGATGCGCGGTCTGCGGCTGCGGTAATCGATGAGCTGATCCGTATCAAACACGGCCAGTACCTCATGGTCCAGCGAGCCCAGCAGTTCGTCGCGCACCTGGGCAACCACGTGGCCTGCATCGACAAAGCCGGTGAAACCCGCAATCAGCGGCAGCCCCCGAAGTGAAGGGTCATCACTGATTGAGTCGCTCACGTTGTACAGACTCTGCGGGTCCAACATCGTTTCCTCCTCAGCTCAATTCCGGACGACTGCAGCGCACCCGCGCCGGTCTTCCCCGCTGCGGCGAAGCCCCGGCAGTCAACCCTAGTTGATAGCCCATTCCTCGTCCGGATATGTAACGTCGTCACGGCTTCCCCCCATTCCCGCGCGCCCGCCCGTGGGATGCATGTCACAGGGTGCGACTACGATCGGTAGCAACGGAAAACGCGTGACACAACCCGCACGCCCGTGCACCAACCCCAAGCTATTGGAAGCGAGGACGAACCTTCGTGAGCAACACCAGCGACATTCACCTGACCGCAGTCTCCCGGGACATCAAGAAGTCCGCATGCGAGGTCCTAGTGATCGGCACCGGCCAAAGCCCGGACGGCCCGGTACTCCTGGAGAATCCGCTCTCCGCGAAGTCGGCAAGGGCACTGACCGACACCCTTCCCTCCCTGGGAGTCACCGGTGCCGCCGACGAGGTTCGCCGCTTCCCGGGATTGCCGGAAACCGGAGCGGACGTCCTGGTGCTGGTTGGAACGGGACGTACAACAGCCGGCACTCCCCTGTCTGATGAACAGCTCCGCCGTGCAGCAGGTTCCGCCGCCCGGCAGTTGAACGGAGTGGAAAGCATCGCCGTAGCACTCCCTGCCGCCACGGTCGATCAGGCTGCAGCAGTGGCCGAAGGCATCCTGCTCGGCAGGTACGCCTACACGGAGCACTACTCGGCATTCGGCGGCAGGGCACCCCGTCCGTCAGCCAAGACTCTTTCGCGGGTCACCCTCCTGACGCCGGCTGCGCAGGACCGCGGGCTTAAAGCGGCGTTCGACCGCGCGGAAGCAATCGGCCGAGGAGTTAACGTCACCCGCACCCTCGTCAACCAGCCCCCGAGCCACCTCTACCCGGAATCCTTCGCCCAGTTCGCCCGCGAACACGTCAAGGGACTGCCCGTGAAGGTGACGGTCCTGGACGAAAAGAAGCTTGAGAAGGACGGCTACGGCGGCATTCTCGGCGTCGGGAAGGGCTCGTCCCGTCCGCCACGGCTGGTCAAACTCGAATACACGCCTGCCAGGTCGAAGATCAACCTTGCGCTTGTGGGCAAGGGCATCACCTTCGACTCAGGCGGACTTTCCCTCAAGCCCGGCGCGGGGATGCAGACAATGAAGCTCGACATGGCGGGTGCCGCCGTCGTGCTTGCCGCGGTCACTGCGATCGCTCAGCTCGGCCTCCCGGTCAGCGTGAGCGGTTGGCTGTGCCTCGCGGAGAACATGCCGTCGGGAACCGCGCAGCGGCCCTCGGACGTGCTCACCACTTTCGGCGGCCGCACCGTCGAGGTACTGAATACCGACGCCGAGGGGCGGCTGGTGATGGCGGATGCACTGGCCGCAGCGAGTGCTGAGTACCCCGATGCGATCATCGATGTGGCCACCCTCACCGGCGCCCAGATGGTCGCGCTCGGCAAACGCGTGTCCGGAGTAATGGGCGACGACGGCGTCAGGGACGCAGTGAAAGCCGCGGCCGACCGCGTGGGCGAGCAGTTCTGGCCGATGCCTCTGCCGGAGGAGTTGCGTCCGAGCCTTGATTCGACGGTTGCTGACATTGCAAACGTCGGTGAGAAGTTCGGCGGCATGATGACCGCTGCTGTCTTCCTCCGGGAATTCGTCGGTGAGGTCGATGGGCAGAAGATTCCCTGGGCTCATCTCGACATCGCGGGTCCTGCATTCAATGAGGGCGGCGCCTACGGCTACACCCCCAAGGGCGCTACCGGTGTCGGAGTCCGCACGCTCCTGGCGTACGTCGAAGATGTCGTGGAGCGGGCACAGAAGCACGCTGCCTGAGTCGACCCGCGTAGAGGTGAGACTCGACACATAGGCGTGTGCTTCGCCCTTCACTAAGTGGCTGATGGTGTGATCTGGCGATAGGGTGAAGCCAGATCACACCAAGCATTCCGCCAGACATCAACCGACGCGCGTACTCAAGTGCGTCACCGATCACGCGAGGGAGCGTCCAAGTGGCCGATACGGCAACTGCGCAAGAATTCGACATCCTGGTACTGGGCGGAGGCAGCGGCGGTTACGCCGCCGCCCTCCGCGCCGTGCAGCTCGGCTTCACAGTCGGGCTCGTCGAGAAGGCCAAGCTCGGGGGCACGTGCCTACACAATGGGTGCATCCCCACGAAGGCGCTTCTGCATTCGGCTGAAGTCGCCGACAGTGCGCGATCGGCCGAGAAGTACGGCATTAAGGCCACGTTCGAGTCGATCGACATGACCGCCGTGAATGCATACAAGGACGGCATCATCGCCGGCAAGTACAAGGGCCTGCAGGGGCTCATCAAGGCCAAGGGCATCACCGTCATCGAGGGTTCCGGCCGGTTGACCGGCCAGAACACCATCGAAGTGAACGGCACCACGTACACCGGCAAGAACATCGTTCTTGCAACCGGCTCGTACTCACGGTCGCTGCCCGGACTTGAAATCGGCGGCAAGGTCATCACCTCGGACCACGCACTCACCATGGACACGATCCCCTCCAGCGCCATCGTGCTCGGTGGCGGTGTGATCGGCTGTGAGTTCGCCTCCGTCTGGAAGTCCTTCGGCGTCGACGTCACCATCATTGAGGGCCTGCCATCCCTGGTTCCCAACGAGGACGCATCAATCGTCAAGAACCTCGAGCGTGCGTTCAAGAAGCGCGGCATCAAGTTCAACACCGGAACCTTCTTCGAGAAGGTCGAGCAGGATGACAACGGCGTCAAGGTCACCCTCGCGGATGGCAAGACCTTCGAAGCGGATCTACTTCTTGTCGCTGTTGGCCGCGGCCCCGTCACTGCCGACCTCGGGTACGAAGAAGCCGGCCTTACCCTCGACCGCGGATTCGTGATCACCAATGAGCGTCTCCACACCGGCGTCGGAAACATCTACGCGGTCGGCGACATCGTTCCCGGACTCCAGCTTGCGCACCGCGGCTACCAGCAGGGAATCTTCGTTGCGGAAGAGATCGCCGGACTCAAGCCTGTCATCGTCGAAGATGTCAACATTCCCAAGGTCACCTACTGCGAGCCGGAAATCGCTTCAGTCGGCCTGACTGAAAAGGCCGCCAGGGACAAGCTGGGCGATGACCGCGTCGAAACCCAGGAATACAACCTTGCGGGTAACGGCAAGAGCTCAATTCTCGGTACCGGCGGCATCGTCAAGCTGGTTCGCGAGAAGGACGGCCCGGTGGTCGGCGTCCACATGATCGGCACCCGTATGGGTGAGCAGATCGGTGAGGCCCAGCTCATTGTGAACTGGGAAGCGTACCCGGAGGACGTAGCCCAACTGGTTCACGCACACCCGACCCAGAACGAGTCGCTGGGCGAAGCGCACCTTGCCCTGGCGGGCAAGCCGCTGCACGGCTGACGAACACTCGAGCGGTTGTTCGAAAACCGCACCAAGCTCCACACAAAGCATCACTGGCAACCTCAAACCGACCGGCTGATCCCGGTACCGGCGGTCGAAGGTAGAACGAACAAGGAGAACCGGACACCATGTCTGAATCCGTGAACTTGCCGGCCCTGGGCGAGAGCGTTACTGAGGGTACTGTTACCCGATGGCTCAAGCAGGTCGGCGACCGCGTTGAAGTCGACGAGCCGCTGCTCGAGGTATCGACGGACAAGGTCGACACAGAGATCCCATCCCCTATTGCGGGGGTCATCGAGGAGATCCTGGTCGCCGAGGACGAAACAGCCGAGGTAGGTGCTCCACTCGTCAGGATCGGTGACGGCTCGGGCGGTTCGGACAGTTCGGAAGACGGCGGATCGGCAGAGCAGGCGCCGTCGGACGATGCTGCGACGCAGGATCAGCCGGGAGAAAGTGCAGCCCAGGACACTGACGCTGCAGCCCCCGCAGCCACCGCAGCGGAGCAGGCTTCGGAGTCCGACGCCGGCACCAGCGGCGGACAGGGCACCGAAGTTACTCTGCCCGCTCTCGGCGAGAGCGTTACTGAAGGAACGGTCACGCGCTGGCTCAAGGCGGTCGGTGACGAGGTCGAAGTAGACGAGCCTCTCCTCGAGGTCTCCACCGACAAGGTAGACACAGAAATCCCTTCACCGGTCGCCGGAACGCTCCAGGAGATCCGGGTCAATGAGGACGAAACCGCGGAGGTGGGTTCTGTCCTCGCCGTTATCGGCTCAGGCAGTGCTGCTCCCGCTCAGGCGGAGCCGACGTCAGCCGAACCGGTAGCTGCGGCCCCGTCCACGGAGCGCGAGGAGCCGGCCGCTGAGCCGGCTGCTCAGAAGCAGGCGCAACCCGCACCTGCCGAAAGTGCCGAGCCCGCTCCTGCGCCGGCAGCGCCGAAGCCCACCGACGCGGCCGGGAAGGAAACGGCGGCCGGATCAGATTCTGTGTACGTCACTCCCCTGGTCCGCAAGCTCGCGAACCAGCATGGCGTTGACCTCGGCTCCATCAAGGGCACAGGTGTTGGTGGACGGATCCGCAAGCAGGACGTGCTTGAGGCTGCCGAGACCGCAAAGACACCGCAGCAGGAAGTTCCGAGTGCGGCCGCACCTGCGGCTGCTGCGCCCTCGGCTCCCGCTGCCGCCCCCGCGGCTTCGAAGCTGCGCGGTACGGTCGAGAAGGCTCCCCGCATCCGCCAGACGATCGCCCGCCGCATGCGGGAATCGCTCGAAGTTTCAGCGCAGCTGACACAGGTCATTGAAGTTGATATGACCCGCGTGGCGCGGCTCCGCGCGAAGGCGAAGGACACCTTCCAGGCGCAGAATGGCGCGAAGCTGACCTTCCTGCCCTTCATCGCCAAGGCAGTAACCGAAGCGTTGAAGCAGCACGCCAAGCTCAACGCCTCGTTCGACGAGGATGCGAAGGAAGTCACCTACCACGACGCCGAGCACCTCGCCATTGCGGTGGACACCGAGAAGGGCTTGCTCGTTCCCGTTATCAACGATGCCGGAAACCTCAACCTCGCAGGTCTGGCCAAGAAGATTGCCGACGTCGGTGCACGCACCCGCAACGGCCAGATCGGCCCAGATGAACTCTCGGGCGGAACCTTCACCATCACCAACATTGGCTCGGTCGGAGCGCTTTTCGACACTCCGATCATCAACCAGCCTCAGGTCGGCATCCTTGGTACCGGTGCAATCGTCAAGCGCCCCGTGGTGATCACCGATGCCGATGGTGAAGACACCATTGCCATCCGCTCGATGATGTACCTCTGCCTCACCTACGATCACCGTCTGGTGGATGGAGCTGACGCCGGTAGGTTCCTGCAGTCACTGAAGTCCCGTCTTGAAGATGGTGCATTCGAGGCTGACCTCGGGCTGTAACCCACCTCATGCAGAAGGCAGCGTTCCGGTTTCTCGGGGCGCTGCCTTCTGTCATCAGGTTCTAGAAAGACTTCCCCGTCGAATACGGGGAAACACCGGACGTCCCGTCCGGTGCACATGATTCAACCATCGAACAGGAGAACTCATGGCTACCGTACGCTCAGCACACACCGTCTGGACCGGTGACCTGCCCACGGGCTCAGGTCAGGTATCGCTCGACACGTCCGGCCTCGGAACCTACGACGTCACGTGGAAGGCCCGGGCGGAGCAGGCTGAAGGCAAGACCAGCCCTGAGGAGCTCATCGCTGCGGCACATTCTGCGTGCTTCTCCATGGCTTTCAGCCACGCGCTGGGCGGAGAGGGCAAGACACCTGATCGAGTCGAGACGAAGGCGGAGGTGGACTTCCAGCCGGGAGAGGGCATCACCGCGATTCGGCTTACTCTCAAGGCATCTGTTCCGGGCCTGAGCGAGGAAGACTTCCAGCGCCTTGCTGATGAAGCAAAGACCGGGTGCCCTGTCTCCCAGGCTCTTGCAGCGGTGAAGAACATCTCGCTGGACGCCACCCTCGAGTCCTGACCTGCGCTTCCCCAGCTCTACAAGACGCCCCGGTCACCGTCAGGTGATCGGGGCGTCTTGTCTCTTCATTCAACACCCGTCCCGGTCAATGACCGGGACAGGCGCCCATACTCTCAGCGGCGGGGTGGAAGGGGCGCCGGTGCCAGCCGGGGATGATCCCTCCGGGCTGGAGGCACGTCCGTGGGAAGCTCTTCCAGCATTTCGCGGAGAATTCCCACGGCGTGCTCGAGTTGCGGATCTTCCTGCGCGGCGTATGCGTGCGGTGGGAAGGGCACCTCGATATCAGGATCCACCCCGTAGTTCTCCACGTCCCACTCGACGCCGCCTGTCATCCAGAAGGCATAGCGCGGCTGGGTTACCCCGGTACCGTCCGCGAGGCTGAACCGACCGTCGATTCCCACCACGCCGCCCCAAGTCCGTGTTCCGATGACCGGCCCGATTCCGCGGAGCTTCGCTACCTGGGTGATGATGTCACCGTCAGATCCGGCGAATTCATCCGTCAGGATCACCACAGGACCGCGCGGTGCATGCGCAGGATATGTCCCAGGCTGTTCCCCTCTGGGAAGAGACCAGGCGGTCACTTTGCGTCCGATGAGCTCTGCGACCAGTTGGGACGTGTGACCACCCCGGTTGCGCCTTACATCGATGATCAGACCATCCCGTGCGGTCTCCCGGTCCAGGTCCCGATGGAGCTGGGCCCAGCCTCGGGCCACCATGTCCGGGATGTGGAGATAGCCGAACCGCTCGTCCGAGGCTTCGTGGACAATCGACCTGTTCGCATTGACCCAGTTCTGATAGCGGAGCCGTTCCTCGCTCCGAAGCGGCACAACCGCGACCCTGCGTACCTCGGAGTGATCGCCGTCGTCATCGTGACGGGCGACGGTAAGCTCGACCGGGCGCCCGCCGGCTCCGGTGAGCAGAACGGCCGGACCCAATTCGGGCGGAACGGGAACGCCGTCGACGGCTTGGATAATATCTCCGGGCTCCACGGCCACTCCGGGGGCCGCTAGCGGCGCTGCCGCCTGCGGGTCTGACGACTCGCCGGCGAAGATGCGGTCCACTCGCCAGCCCCGTTCAGACCTACTGAGCTCGGCGCCCAGGAAACCCTGCGCTCCGGCGCCCGGCTCACTGGCCAGGGCAGGCGTGACGTAGGCATGCGAGGTGCCGAGTTCCCCGTGAAGCTCCCACAGTAGGTCCACGAGGTCGTCGTGGGATCCGATACGGTCCAGCAGCGGCCGGTAGCGGTCCCGTACGCCCACCCAGTCCAGACCGCCCATGTCTTCGGCCCAGAAGAAATCGCGCTGGAGACGCCAGGCGTCCTCGAAGGCCTGGCGCCATACACTCGGAGGATCGAGGAGGACACGGATACGGTTGAGTTCAACCGTCACCCGCTCCGTCGAATCCGGATCGGCCGGGCCGGATGTGGGGACAGCGGTGACCGCGCCGGCCCGGATGACTACGGCCCGCTTGCCGTCGCCGCTGACCTCAAAAGAGTCCACTTCCTGCACCAGTGTGGCCGTCTCCCGCTTGAGCATGTCGAATCGCTCCAGCCGCTTCGCCGGCTCCTTGGTGTCGGTGGTGGCACGGCCGTCACCGGTAGTCCCCACGGTGTCCGCAGCCAGCCACAGCAGTGAGTTATCGGCAGTGCGCAGGCCCTCATACGAACCCTGCGGCACAGGCACCGGGATGATCCGCTCCCCGATCCGTTCCGCTGCAACGTCTACGGTCGTCTTGGCGCCGTCTTTCTCCTCAGCGGGCGCCGGACGGTCGTGCACTGCCGGCCCGAAAGGGGAGGCCGTGCCCGCAGCCAATGCAACCAGGAATGGCTTAGTCGAGGCCGGGAAGCTCAGGTCGAATCGGTGGGTGTCGTATACCGGGTCAAAGCTTCGGTCCGAGAGGAAGGCGAGAAAGCGGCCATCGGGAGTGAACGACGGCGCATGGTCGCGGAAGCGTCCGTCCGTCACGTCGAGGATCTCAGCGTCACGTGCTGCCCGTGCCAGCCGGATGCGCGTACGGGCGCCTTCTCCGGTGACAGGTTCTGCCCAGACCAGCCAGGCTGAATCAGGTGAGAAAGCGAGATCGTCGATCGCACCGTGAGGCGTCGTTGAGAGGGTGAAGAAGCCCTCGCTTCCCACCTCATGAATGAGAATCTGTCCCATCTCACCGGCGACCGCAATGACTTTGCCGTCCGGGCTTACCGCGAGATTGCTTGCCCTGAACGGTCCGCCGAAATCGACGCGGGACAGCGCCTCGCTGCCCGCAGAATCCTGCGCGACGACGATGGCCGCGTCCGGCGTTGCGGTCTCCGCGGTTTCAGCTGCCGACGCTGTCTCGCGCGGTGAGCTAGACCCGTCCGGGAGCGTCGCGGGCACCGGCGCGGGCAAGGAATGGTCCGCGGTTTCAGTTCCTGGAAGGGAGGGACCGCTTGCGACGGGCAGGTCGACGTCGAACACGTTGCGGATGTACAGCGCTTCCTCGCCGTCGTGGTCGGCAACATAGGCCACATGATCGTCACCAACCGGGCGGCCGAGGCGCGCCCGCACTCCTGCGGTGGCATCCACCACCCGCGATGGGCCATCGCGGTGTGTAAGCAGGTGAAGCGTACCGTGCGATTCGATGACGCTCGCCCGCCCATCTGTGACTGGTACGGCCGCGGCAAGGTGACGCGAAACGTTGAGCGGTTGGGGACGCCGCCCCGTGGAAGCCGAACCGAGAGTGATGTCGAGGGCGCGCGCTTCGCTATCGAGACCGTCGAGGAGCCAGAGTGTCCCGGCTGACTCGTAGACGACCCGACTTCCATCGGTGCTGGCATGCCGAGCATAAAATTCTTCGTGATCGGTGTGCCGCCGAAGATCCTCACCGTTCGCCGTCACTGAGTACAGGTTGCCGTAGCCCTCGTGATCTGACAGGAAGGCAAGGCGACCGCCGACCCACATCGGGTCGGCGAGGTTTCCGTCGAGATCGGGAAGGAAGCGGCTGAAATCACCGGATCCGTCCAGGTCGATCCAGAGCTTGCCTGCTGTCCCACCGCGGTAGCGCTTCCACCAGGCTTGCTCACGGGTCATGACGCTGCCGATGACAACTGGCCGCTCGTCTCCGACAGCTTCTCCGTGGACAATGGCGTCGAGCGGTCCGTACGGTACGACGGCGGCCGGGGATCCGTCCGTGGGGAGGGTGTACGCCCAGGTGTGCCGGGGGTCTTCGTGGCGGAAGGCGCTTGTCGCGATGATTTGGCCGTCAGACGTATACCCCTTGACGCGCGTGCTTTGGTGCCCCCAGTAGGTCAAGCGGCGGAAGTTTCCACCGTCAGTATCTGCTGCTACCACCTCAGGCGCGGCACCCTGGATTACCGTCCAGGCGATGGTGGAACCGTCGGGCGAGAACCTCGGATTACGGACCGGTTGCTGGAGTGCAGATATTCGCCATGCGCGGCCGCCGGACAACGGAGCAACCCAGATGTCGTTCTCTGCTGCGAACGTGAGGAGATCTCCGGACAGGTGCGGATAGCGCAGGTAATGAGAGGGAGCCATTGTCCGATCATAGCCACACAGGAGGACGCCTTTCAGACTGCGCCGGCCGTGTGTACGCTGTCGATTTTCCATACGTCCGCTTCCTTCATCAGGACGAAGACGAGCTCCTGCGGTGTCGAATCAGGTACTGTGCGCACTGCCGACCCGGACGTGTCAGTCTCGCTGTAGCCGGACATGACTACGGTCGCAGTAACCGCTGCAGCCCCCTCCGGGATTTCAAGGGCGTCCGTCAGAAAAGCTCCCTCAACCCGGATACTCAGCCCGCTGAACACAAGGCCCTGCTCCTGCAAACCCGCTACGAGGACGCGATCCGCGTCCATAGCCTCCGAAGCGCGGATATTCACGTGTGAGAGCAGGTCGGTATCGGCGGACGTCAAAGCCATCGCCCTCACTCCTGCCAGCGCCGGCAGGACTTTGGCCGGATCTGCGTCCGACAGCCGCGCCTGCATCTCAGCGGACAAGACGGAGGCCGGCGCGGGCGCGGCCGGAGCGGTCTCCGTCTCGGTGCCCTCTCCCTGCTGCGCCTTGGCTCCGGATTCTTCGACCCCTTGGCTCGAGGCGATCCCGACCGTGAGAGGTGCCGGATCCGGTTCGCTGGTGCCGGTGCTGATCCCACCGAGGAAGTGCTGACCGGCCATCATTGATCCGAGAAGCACAAGCACAGCGGCAGTTGTTTGGGGTACCGCTGACTTCCACTTAGGCTCCGGGCGACCGGGTTGCCTGCGTCGGCGACCTCTCGGTTCGGCCAGCCGCGCTCGCTTCTTCCTCCGCGAGGTTGCCTTCCCGGGGCGTAAGCTTCCAAGCACTGCAGCAAGCCGGGGGCGAGGAGCAGTTGCCGGGATATCGGCAGGGCGCCGGGTGAGCAACTGCGGAAGCACGGAAGGGTGCACGGCGGCCACCAGGTCAAGCGGCCGAGGGACACCGGAACGCAGGACGGTTTCCGCGAATTCGGCAGCTGAGGGCCGCGCCGTCCACTCGGTCTCCAACCCAGATTCGAGTATCTGGAGCAGCTCGGAAGAAACCTCGGGCACCAGCAGGGAAAGTGGAACCCTATCCTTCGTCTGCCCGGGAGGATTGCCGGTGAGCGAGTACCAGCCAAGCGCCGCCAATGAGTACACATCGGCTGCGGCCGCGGGAGGCCCTATTTCTCCGCTGTGAGTCTCCGAAAACCCTGCGGTACCGGCGGCTCCTAAGTACTTCTCGCCGAGCAGGCGAGCTGCCCCTAGGTCACCGATCAGCGGCTTCCCTTCTGCGGTGAACAGCACATTCCCGGGCGACAGGTCTCCGTGATGAACCGACGACGAATGCAGGTGGGCCACGGCCTGTGCGATGGGAGCCAGGACGGTGATGCATTCCCCGGGGCTGAGGCGCCCACGTGCAGTCACCAGATTGAGGAGGGAGCCGCCCGCCGCGTAATCGGTCATCAACCCCGGCCCCTGGTCCGTGGAGACGACGGCATGCAGGCCAAGCAGGTGCGGATGTTCCAGCGAGCCCAGGACAGTGCTCTCCCTGCGCAACTGTGCCAGGAGTTCGTTGCTGGTGTTCCGGCCGTGTTCTCCCCCCGGTGCGTATGCGGGAAACACCTTGAGCGCTCTTGCCACTCCGGTCTGCCGCTCCTCGAGCAGCCAGACATTTGCATTTCCTCCCGTTCCGAGCAATCTTCCGGTACGGTAACCGTCCACGGCCGGGGGCGTATCCGGGCGGGCGTTGTTCCGGGAAACCACATCCTGGTCCGCCGCAGTCTGGCGAAGGAAATTGTCCATGGTCGCCATTCTTGGCTATTTCTTTCCGGCGTCCGTAAGTTATCCACAACCGGCCGGTACCCGCGAATGGGAGATCGTCACTGCCCGGGTCTACCCTTGAGGCATGACGCTGGAGTTCTCACGAATCGGATTCGACCCCCACTTCGTCGATTACCTCGAAGGATGGGACCGCCAGAAGGCACTGCACGAGTCAGTTGTTGCCGGGTCCTCGCCGAGTACCGTCCTGCTGCTGGAGCACGCGGCCGTGTACACCGCGGGCAAGCGAACCGAGGATCATGAGAAACCATTTGACGGTACGCCCGTGGTGCCCGTTGACCGTGGAGGGAAACTGACCTGGCACGGGCCAGGGCAATTGGTCGGTTATCCCATCCTCGCCCTTCCCGAACCAACCCGTGTGGCCGACTACGTCGGAATCTTGGAAGACGTTATCATCGCAGTCCTGCTGGATTATGGGATTTCGGGGGTACGAATCGAGGGGCGATCCGGCGTTTGGTTGCAGGCTGACGAACGGGGGCCGGCCAGGAAGATCGCTGCCATCGGCATCCGGATCAATCGGCGAGTCACCATGCACGGGTTCGCTATTAATTGCAGCAATGATCTGTCGCCGTTCGCCCAGATTGTTCCGTGCGGGATCACCGATGCTGGTGTAACGAGCATTTCCCAGGAACTTGGCCGCTCAGTTACACCCGCGGACATCGTTTCTCGTATCGAAGAAGAACTAAGTAAGAATGAGGGGTCGCTGGTCCTTGATGCCGAGGGCGCTCTCCCCGTACCCGAGACAGTGAAGGCCGGCAGCAACGACCGGCCGGAAGGAGTTCTACTGTGAGTCTGGCCCCCGAGGGACGACGACTGCTGCGCGTCGAGGCACGGAACGCCGCTGTTCCAGTGGAGCGCAAACCGGACTGGATCAAAGCCAAGGTGAACATCGGTCCCGAGTTCGTTGGGATGAAGAACCTGGTGAAAAAGGAGGGCCTGCACACCGTCTGTGAAGAAGCAGGATGCCCCAACATCTTCGAATGCTGGGAAGACAGGGAGGCCACCTTCCTCATCGGTGGTTCGGAATGCACGCGCCGGTGCGACTTCTGCCAGATCGACACCGGACGGCCCGCACCTCTAGACCGGAGCGAGCCGTTCAAGGTTGCGCAATCCGTCCAGTCCATGAACCTGCGGTACGCAACAGTAACCGGAGTGGCACGGGATGACCTCGAGGACGAGGGGGTATGGCTTTACGCTGAGACGATTCGCCAGATCCACTCGCTCAACCCAGGGACCGGCGTCGAGATTCTGATCCCGGATTTCTCGGGGAAGCCGGAACACATCATGGGGATCTGCGAAGCCAAACCCGAGGTCTTCGCGCACAACGTCGAAACTGTCCCACGCATTTTCAAGCGCATCCGGCCGGCGTTCCGATACGAACGATCGCTGGACGTCATCACACAGGGCCGCGATCAGGGCATGGTTACCAAGTCGAACCTGATCCTCGGAATGGGCGAGACCCGGGCGGAGATTTCAGAGGCCCTCCGGGATCTTCACGAAGCCGGCTGCGACTTGATCACCATCACGCAATACCTTCGCCCCAGTGAGCGGCACCTCCCGGTGGACCGTTGGGTCAAGCCGCAGGAATTCGTTGAGTTGCAGCAGGAGGCTGACGAGATCGGCTTCCTGGGCGTCATGAGTGGCCCGCTGGTCCGGTCTTCCTACCGCGCTGGCCGGCTGTGGGCCCGCGCCATGCGGAAGAAGGGTCTTGAGCTTCCTCCTGAGCTCGCACACATCGAGGATTCGGGCAGCACTCTGCAGGAAGCCTCCACCCTCATGGCGGGCTGATACACCTTCGCGGTTCACGCTTTTATCGGGCGCTCCGGCTTCGGCTGGGGCGCCCGATACGCGTTGGGCATCCCGTAGACTTAAGCCACTATGGCCAACAGCACTGACAACAGTTCCAACACTCCTTCTGACGCTGACGGATCGAGCGCACGGCGCCGCCTGTTTTCCCGCAAACCGAAGGCAGGCAAGTCTTCGAAGAAGCCGGGAACAATGAAGCGCATCCGCGAAGTGTTCGCGATGACCCGCCGCAATGACCCAAACGTCGTTTGGATCATGCTTCTGGCGTTCCTGGCCGTAGTTGCGGTGGGGCTGCTGATCGGACTGCTGATCAACAACGTGGTGACGATGCTTATCATCGCCGTTCCGCTCGCATTCCTCGCTGCTCTCTTCATTCTGTCGCGGAGAGCCGAACGCGCAGCCTTCGCGCAGATCGAGGGGAAGCCCGGTGCAGCGGGAGCTGCACTCAGTGTGCTGCGCCGCGGCTGGATCCTGAAGGATGAACCGGTAGCGGTCAACGCCCGCACCCAGGACGCCGTATTCCGCGCGATTGGGCGGCCGGGAATAGTCCTTGTTGCCGAGGGGCCCGTGAACCGTGTGAAGCAGCTCGTCAACGCGGAACGGGTCAAGATGAACCGGATTGTGCCCGGAGTGCCGGTTCACGTCGTACACGCGGGTCAGGGCGAAGGCCAGGTTCCCCTGCAGCGCATTTCGAAGACACTTCAGAAGATGAAGAAGAACCTGACCCGCCAGGAAGTGTCCGCGGTTGACAAGCGACTAAGCGCTCTCGGTGCCCGCATGCCCATCCCCAAGGGCGTCGATCCGTTCAAGGCGCGCCCGGACCGCAAGGCGATGCGCGGCCGATGAGATAAAAGCTGGTGCGCTCGATGCGCACCGGCTTTTGTTGTATCCGGGCCGACCTGATTCATCTGGACTGGATCGAACAGCCTAAATATCGAACAGCCTAGATACGGACGAGCAGGGTTCCGACAGCGCGGTCATGCAAGCCGCGCTGATCCTCGTCGAAGACCACCGCGGGGATGACCAGGCAAATGAGCAGGGCGCGCACGATGGCGGCGCCGAGCCCGGCTGCCCTGCCCTCAACATGCTGGACCTGCATACCGAAAGCCCTGTGACCGGCGCTGTATCCCAGCGTTCCCACCAAAAGCATCTGCTCGAGGGCGAAGATGCCGAGAGTGGCCAGACCGTCATAGTTGAAGAACGCGGCAGAGATCAGGCTGCAGAGCGCCCAATCGATAACCAGAGCTCCTAGTCTGCGCCCCGGACGCGCCACCGAACCGACGCCGTCCCTTGGCCTGCCCAGCCGCTGACCGGGCCAATGACCGTCTCCGCGGGAAGGCGGCCCTTCCAGCCATGAACTGATGTCTCTGCGGTCTACCACGGTTCAACTCTAACGTGCAGCCGAGACCCTCCCCACAGGAAACCCAGCCGGTGCGCCTCGGGGAATGACCGTCTCCGAGAAGCGGAAGCATTCGAGAGACCGATAGGGTGGGGTGTGAGCACGTGTGCGTGGCAACCGGCTTAAGTTACACGCCGGAAACATTTGCGACACCAGTGGGTAACTGCGCATTCATAGTGTGGAGGCTGTTGCGACCGCAGCACGTAAAGCCTTGCGGCGTTTCCCCCGCGCTACCGGCCCCGGTCGCTCTCCCCGAAATATGCGTTAGGAGCATAACCCGATGTTCAAAAATGCGGACGAAGTCCTCAAGTACATCGCCGACGAAGATGTGAAGTTTGTCGACATCCGTTTCACCGATCTTCCGGGCGTGCAGCAGCACTTCAACGTCCCCGCGAAGTCCGTTGACGCTGACTTCTTTGTTCACGGCCAGCTGTTCGACGGTTCATCGATCCGCGGCTTCCAGGGTATTGCGGAATCCGACATGCAGCTGATTCCGGACGTCACCACCGCATTCATCGACCCCTTCCGGATCGAGAAGACTCTCGCACTGAACTTCTCCATCGTGAACCCCCGCACCGGCGATCCCTACCACCGGGACCCGCGCGGAGTTGCAGAACGCGCCGAAGCCTACCTGGCATCAACCGGTATCGCGGACACCGCCTTCTTTGCTCCGGAAGCCGAGTTCTACATCTTCGAGAACATCCAGTATGAATCCAGCCCCCAGGGCTCCTTCTACAAGGTCGATTCCATCGAGGCCCCGTGGAACACCGGCCGCGAGGAAGTTGGCGGAAACCTCGGCAACAAGACCCCGTTCAAGGGCGGCTACTTCCCCGTTGCACCGGTAGACAAGCAGGCCGACCTTCGTGACGCAATGTGTGTCGAGCTGGACGCGGTCGGCCTTGAGGTTGAGCGTTCGCACCACGAGGTCGGCGGTGCAGGACAGGCAGAGATCAACTACAAGTTCACCACCATGGTGCACGCGGCTGACGACCTGCAGAAGTTCAAGTACATCATCAAGAACGTTGCCAACGCCTGGGGGAAGTCTGCGACTTTCATGCCCAAGCCCATCTTCGGCGACAACGGTTCCGGCATGCACTGCCACCAGTCGCTATGGAGCAACGGCGAGCCGCTGTTCTACGACGAGCGCGGCTACGCAGGGCTCTCGGATCTTGCCCGCTGGTACATTGGCGGACTTCTCAAGCACGCTTCGGCGGTGCTCGCGTTCACCAACCCCACGGTCAACTCCTACCGTCGCCTGGTGAAGGGTTTCGAGGCACCGGTGAACATGGTGTACTCACAGGGCAACCGCTCCGCAGGTATCCGCATCCCGATCACGGGCTCCAACCCCAAAGCCAAGCGCATCGAATTCCGCGCTCCGGACCCGTCGTCGAACCCCTACCTGGCATTCGCTGCCCAGCTGATGGCCGGCCTTGACGGAATCAAGAACCGGATCGAGCCCGCTGACCCGATCGACAAGGACCTTTACGAGCTTCCCGCTGAGGAAGCAAAGGACATCCAGAAGGCTCCGGGGTCCCTCGAAGAAGCACTCCTCGCCCTGGAAGCCGACAATGAGTTCCTTCAGGCCGGCGGTGTCTTCACGCAGGACCTGATCGATACCTGGATCGCTTTCAAGCGTGAGGTGGAGATCGCGCCCCTCGCCGCACGTCCGAACCCTTACGAGTTCGAGCTGTACTACGGCGTCTAGCCGATGAAGGAAGGGCCGCACTTCGGTGCGGCCCTTCCTTCATTTAAGGCCGCACCATCCGGGAAGCAAGCGCCGAACGTTCGAGGGACGCTAGTCCCCGTAGCCGTAGAAGTACCGTTCGAAAATCGCTCGGCTTCGGCGGGTCAGGCGAAGGTAATCCTCTTCCAGCTGCGTGCCCTGGCCCGCGCCGTAGCCGCACCAGCGCGCCACCGCTTCAAGGTCGCGGCGCGACGACGGCACGACGTCCGACTGCTTGCCACCCCACACTGTGTTCGCCGCCCGGATTCGCGAGACAAGCCGCCAGCTCGCTCGCAGCGTGGCGACGTCGTCGGCTGGCAGGAGACCGTGCTCCTCCACCGCGTCCATTGCTTCGAGTGTCGACGTGGTCCGCAGGGCGGGTATCTCGCGCGCATGCTGCAACTGCAGGAGTTGAACAAGCCACTCGACGTCGCTCAGGCCTCCGCGTCCCAGTTTGAGGTGACGGGACGGGTCAGCACCGCGGGGCAGCCGTTCTGACTCCATACGCGCCTTGAGGCGCCTGATCTCGCGCAGGTCAGTTTCCGTGACGTTGCGTTCATATCGCAGCGGATCGATCAGCTGTAGAAATTCCCCAGCGAGCTTGTCATTCCCTGCCATCGGAAGTGCCCGCAGCAGAGCCTGTGATTCCCAGACGAGTGACCAGCGCCGGTAGTACTCGCGGAACGACTCCAGTGAGCGCACCATCGGCCCCTGCTTGCCTTCAGGCCGGAGATCAGCGTCGACCTCAAGGACACGTTCCGCCAGAATAGGCGGCGTACACGGCTGTTGCAGGAGTTGCCGCAGCTGACCGACAATCCGCTCAGCCTGGGTCTGAGCAGCCGCCGGATCGGCTCCTTCGCGGGGACGGTGCACATACATGACATCGGCGTCGGACCCGTAGGTGATCTCCCGCCCGCCCTGGCGCCCCATGGCAATAACGACGACGTCGGTCAGCGCCTGCTCGCCCGCGTAGACTTCCGCTTCCGCAACGTTGAGCGCGCCGAGCACGGCCGCTCGATCCGCGTCGGCGAGTGCCGGCCCGACGTCCTCCTGCCTGAGCAGCCCGGAACTGTCGGCGATAGCAATACGAAGGATCTCACGACGCCGGATGAGGCGGATAAGGCGTATTGCCTCCTTCGGTGCGGGATGCCGGGACATCTTCGACTGGATTTCCTGCCACTGGACTTCGAAGGGCAGCGGCAGCAACTCCTTGTCGGAACCCAGCCATTTCGTCGACTCAGGAGAGACCTCCAGCAGGTCGGTGATGAACCGGCTGGAGGATAGGACGTGGCATAAGCGCTCGGCCGCTGCCTTGGAGTCCCGGAGCATCCCCAGGTACCAGTGGGTCTCCCCCAGCGACTCGCTGAGGCGCCGGAAGCCTAGGAGCCCGGCGTCGGGGTCAACGCCGTCAGCCAGCCAGTCCAGCAGGACCGGCAGAAGCTGCCGCTGCAGCGCGGACCGACGGCTGATCCCGGTGGTGAGTGCCTCGATATGCCGCAGGGCTCCGCGCGGGTCAACGTAACCCAGGGCGGCGAGCCGGGCCCGTGCTGCCTCGGGAGTGAGGCGAACCTCGTCCGCGCTGAGGTTGGCCGCGGCGTTGAGCAGCGGCCGGTAGAAGATCGATTCGTGCAGCCGCCGCACCTGGCGCTTGGTTTGCTGCCACTGCTCGGTGAGGGAAGCCGCCGTCGGGCGCGTGACCAGCAGCGAGCTCCCGGAGGATTTGGCGAGTGCCTTCAGGCTCGCTTCGTCTTCAGGCATGAGGTGGGTCCGTCGCATTTGAACAAGCTGGATACGGTGCTCCAGCACGCGCAGGAACCGGTAGGACCGATCAAACTCCTCAGCATCACGGCGACCAATATAGCCGGCTGTCTTCAGCGCTGCGATGGCCGAGGTGGTGGCTCGGGTTCGCAGGGTGTCATCGACTTTCCCATGGACAAGCTGCAGCAGCTGCACAGTGAATTCAACGTCGCGGAGGCCGCCGGCGCCCAGCTTGAGCTGCCGGTTGACTTCATGGGACGGGATGTTCTCCGTGACCCGTCGTCTCATCGCCTGGACCGACTCAACGAACCCCTCTCGCTCCGAGGAAGTCCAGACCAGGGCGGAGACTGCCCCTGCATACCGGGCTCCGAGGTCGGCATCTCCGGCGATCGGCCGGGCCTTCAGGAGGGCCTGAAATTCCCAGGTCTGTGCCCAGCGGGCGTAGTAGGACAGATGGGAATCCAGCGTGCGTACGAGCGGCCCGTCCTTGCCCTCGGGACGCAGGTTGGCGTCAACCTCCCACAAGCCCGGCTCTCGGCCCGATGACATGACGGCCCGGGAAATCCCGGCTGCGAGGGCCGTGCCAATCCGGACCGCCGTATCTTCACCGAGTCCCTCTGCCTCGATGACGTAGATGACATCCACATCCGAAATGTAGTTCAGTTCACCGGCTCCGCACTTGCCCATCCCGATCACCGCCAATCGCACGGCGGCGATCTCATCGGCAGGAAAGGTGCCCTCGAGCTCCTTCCGGGCGACGGCAAGAGCCGCTTCCAGCGCCGCAGCGGCAAGGTCGGCAAGCTCCTGCCCGACGGAGGGAAGGAAGTCGGTCGGCGAAGCGGCACTGAGATCACGGATCGCCAGTTCGGTAAGGTGCCGACGGTAGCGCGTGCGCAGCGCGCGGTACGCTTCCTCTCCGGTTACCGCGGCAACCGGGTTCGGCTGTCCGGCATCCGCGCCAACGGATTGCAGGAGGGACGTCCGCAGCAGCCCCGCGTCCACTCTTCCGGGCTCAGCGGTAGTCCGAACCTTCACGACGTCGGAATGCTCCGGGTGACGCATGAGAAACTCCGCCAGGGCTTCCGAGGCTCCAAGCAGGCGGAACAGCGCTTCAGGGTCACCGTCGTCGTCCTGTACCAGAGAACCGATCTCCGGCTGCACCGCGAGCAGCCGAACCAGCGACTGAAGGGCAAGGTCGGGGTTCGCCGCGTGGCTGAGCCCGGCGAACAGTCTGTCCTCGGGGATGTCACGAAGCTCGGCGGCAGCAAGAAACCGGCTGCTCTTGTCGAGATCCGTGAATCCCCTGCTGATCAGTTCCCTATTGAGGCTCATGTGCCGGCTCCTGCGGGACTAGAGGATCCCGAGATTGCGCCTGAGCTCGTAGGGGGTCACCTGGATCCGGTAATCATGCCACTCGGCACGCTTGTTACGAAGGAAGTTCTCATAGACCTGCTCCCCCAGGATCTCAGCAACCAGTTCCGAATCCTCCATGGCGCGGACAGCGTCGTGCAGGCTGGCCGGCAGCGGATCGTGGCCCATCGCGCGTCGCTCTGCCGCCGTCAGGCTCCAGACGTCGTCCTCGGCTCCCGGTGGCAGGTCGTAGCCTTCCTCGATGCCCTTCAAGCCGGCACCGAGCAGTACCGAGTAGGCAAGGTAGGGGTTGGTGGCTGAGTCGATACCGCGGTACTCGATGCGTGCGGACTGGCCCTTGTTCGGCTTGTACAGCGGAACCCGCACCAGCGCGGACCGGTTGTTGTGGCCCCAGGACAAATAGCTGGGAGCTTCCCCGCCGCCCCACAGCCGTTTGTAGGAATTCACGAACTGGTTGGTAACCGCCGTGAACTCCGGTGCGTGTCGCAGGATGCCCGCGATGAACTGTCGTGCGGTCTTCGAAAGCTGGAATTCTGCCCCTGCTTCGAAGAACGCATTGGTATCTCCCTCGAACAGGGAGAAGTGCGTGTGCATTCCGGAGCCGGGGTGGTCCGAGAACGGCTTGGGCATGAAGGTGGCGTAACTGTTCTGCGTCAGCGCTACCTCCTTGATCACGGTGCGGAACGTCATGATGTTGTCGGCGGTCTGCAGCGCATCGGCGTATCGCAGGTCAATTTCGTTCTGTCCCGGACCGGCTTCGTGATGGCTGAACTCCACCGAGATGCCCACCGATTCAAGCATCGCGACGGCCGTACGCCGGAAGTCCTGTGCAACTCCGCCAGGAACGTGGTCGAAGTAGCCGGCCTGGTCCACGGGAACGGGCTGTCCGTCCGGACCGAGTTCGTCTGACTTGAGCAGGTAGAACTCAATCTCGGGATGTGTGTAGCAGGTGAAACCCATGTCCGCTGCCTTGGCCAGCGTCCTCTTGAGCACTCCGCGCGGATCGGCCGACGACGGTTGTCCATCGGGCGTCAGGATGTCGCAGAACATGCGCGACGTCTGCTCCTTGTCTCCTCTCCACGGCAGGATCTGGAACGTGGATGGATCGGGCTGCGCAAGCATGTCCGATTCGAAGACCCTGGCCAGGCCTTCAATCGAGGACCCGTCGAAGCCCAGGCCTTCCTCGAACGCACCTTCCACCTCCGCCGGCGCCAGTGCCACCGACTTCAGCGAACCGACGACATCGGTGAACCACAGCCGAACGAACCGGACGTCACGTTCCTCAATGGTGCGTAGGACGAACTCCTGCTGACGATCCATTCCAACCTCTTTCCCACTACACAGAGTTATCCACTCGTCCGTCGGCCGCTACGATCTTGCGCATCACAACCGGAGCACCTGCTCCCGAGTCCGCTGTTCACTTTACTGACAATCCGGCTGGGCGCGCCGAATTCCGGTGTCCATCCGCACCGCGTACCAGTATGTAGGGCCTGTGTTACGCCGGGGTTACCCGTGAAGTAGGCTCGTGGTCATGAATTCCGCGGAAACTCCACCCCCCTACGGAACCGGAGCGCAGCCCGGCGGCACACCGGCGGCCACGCCGATCGCGCGGATTCGGACGCATCATCTGCAGTCCGCGAAGAACGAGGGGCGAAAATTCGCCATGCTCACAGCCTACGACCAGTACGCTGCCGAAATCTTCGACACAGCCGGCATTGAGGTGCTGCTGATCGGTGACTCAGCCGCGAACAACGTTCTCGGGCACGCCACGACGCTGCCCATCACCCTTGATGAGATGATCCTGTTTTCCCGAGCGGTCACGCGGGGCGCCAAGCGCGCGCTCGTCGTCGCAGACCTGCCTTTCGGCAGCTATGAAGTCTCCCCAGCCCAGGGGGTCGAGTCCTCTGTCCGCCTGATGAAGGAAGGACTTGTGCATGCCGTGAAGATGGAGGGCGGTGCCCATCACGCGGAGACGGTTCGCGCCATCGTTCGTGCAGGCATTCCTGTCATGGCACACGTCGGCTTCACGCCCCAGAGCGAGCACGCCCTCGGCGGCTACCGCGTACAGGGCAAGGCCGACGCCGGCCGTCAGGTCATCGACGACGCCGTAGCCCTCGCAGAGGCGGGTGCCTTCTGTGTCCTGATGGAAATGGTGCCGGCCGATGTAGCGGCTGAAGTGGATCGAACGGTCAGCGTGCCGACCATCGGCATCGGCGCGGGTTCTGCAACCACCGGGCAGGTGCTGGTGTGGCAGGACATGGCGGGTCTACGCTCGGGCAGGCAGGCGAAGTTCGTCAAGCAGTTTGCAGATGTCCGCTCAGTACTGGCGGACGCAGCTCGTGCATACGGGGACCAGGTCCGGGACGGGAGCTTCCCCGGCCCGGAGCACAGCTTCTAGGAACGGTCACAGGGTGAACACTCCCGGCTCCCGACATCGCAGGGCTACTCCTCGTCCTGCGCCTCCCACGCACGGTTGCGCTCCTGAACCTTTTCCAGTGCTCGTTCCGCTTCTGCCCGGGTGTTGTACGGACCAATGAGTTGGCTCCAGTCAGACTGGGCATCCTCTTCAACCTCATGGGTCCGGACGTTGTACCAGTACTGCACCATTGCGATTTCCTTAGTCTCATCAGTCTTACTTTGACTTTCGGTTCCGGTGGTTCCACACCGATAGGATCAAGGGTATGCCCCACCATTCCTCCACCGCACCCGTCGGCACGCTCACGCAGGGCACCCTCAGCCCGCCCCGGAATGTACCGGCATCCATACCTCGTCCGGAGTATGTGGGCCGTCCGGGCCCGGCCAAGTTCGAAGGATCCGAGGTCAAGTCGGCTGAAACGATCGAGCGGATCCGACGAGCCGGCATGATCGCTGCGCAGGCCATCCAGGAAGTGGGTCGCCACATCAAGCCCGGGGTCACCACTGACGAGCTCGACGCCGTCGGGCACGAGTTCCTGGTCAAGCACAACGCCTATCCGTCGACGCTCGGTTACCGCGGCTTCCCGAAGTCACTGTGCTCCTCGCTGAATGAGGTCATTTGTCACGGTATCCCCGACTCGACCGTGCTGCGTGACGGTGACATCATCAACATCGATATCACCGCCTACATTGACGGTGTACACGGCGACACCAACTACACCTTCCTCGTCGGAGACGTCGACGAGGAATCCCGACTCCTCGTTGAGCGGACCCAGGAAGCACTGAACCGCGCCATCAAGGTGGTTGCACCCGGGCGCGAAATAAACGTCATCGGCCGTGCCATTGAGTCATACGCCAAAAGGTTCGGCTACGGTGTTGTGAGGGACTTCACAGGTCACGGGGTCGGCGAGGCCTTCCACACCGGGCTCATCATTCCCCACTACGATGCCGCTCCTGCCTACAACCGGGTCATCGAGCCGGGAATGGTGTTCACGATCGAACCCATGCTTACCCTCGGAACCATCGAGTGGGACATGTGGTCTGATGACTGGACGGTTGTCACCAAGGACCGGAAACGCACGGCCCAGTTCGAGCACACGCTCGTGGTGACCCAGACCGGCGCCGAGGTGCTGACGGTCCCCTAGCAAGACCCAGTTCCACACCCAGCGCTCCTCAGAAGGGGCGCCGGCCGATCATACCCGAACGAATCCCTGGAGAATTATGGGCAAGAACAGCATCAAGTTGAAGGACGGCAGGAAGCTGCCCTCGACCGTCATCGGTATTGATATCGGTGGAACCGGAATCAAGGGCGGCATCGTGGATCTCGCCGCCGGAGCTATCGTGGGCGATCGGTTCCGCGTGGAGACACCGCAGCCGGCGACTCCGGAGGCAGTCGCCGTCGTCGTAGCCGACATCGTCGCTGAGCTGTCCACCCGCGAGGGCGCGCCCTCGGAGAAGCTGCCCATCGGCGTCACGTTCCCTGCCATCATTCAGCACGGTGTTGCGCGCTCAGCAGCAAACGTCGATGAGAGCTGGATCGACACCGACGTAGACGCACTTTTCACCAAAGTGCTGGGCCGGGACGTCCATGTCATCAACGACGCTGATGCCGCCGGTCTAGCAGAGGTGCAATACGGAGCGGGCAAGGGCGTGTCAGGAACGGTCCTCGTGGTGACTCTCGGCACCGGCATCGGGTCAGCCTTCATTTTTGACGGAAAGCTCGTACCGAATGCCGAGCTGGGGCACCTCGAAATTGACGGGCACGACGCTGAAACCCAGGCCTCAGCCGTAGCCCGCGAACGCCTTGGGCTGAGTTGGGACGAATACTCAGTCAAGCTGCAGCGCTACTTCTCCCACGTCGAGTTCCTTTTCTCGCCTGAACTTTTCATTGTCGGCGGCGGCATCTCAAAGCGAAGCAAGGATTTTCTTCCCAACCTGTCGCTGCGGACGCCGATCATCCCTGCGGAACTACGCAACCACGCCGGAATCGTAGGTGCAGCCCTGCAGGCGGCACTCCACTTCAAAAGCGAGCCAGTCGAGGCGAGATGACGCCGGTGGCGGCCGCCACGGGAGCAGCCGACGCATTGGCGCAGCCATAGCGCAGCGCTGTTCCCGTGACGGCTACGCCGTTAAGAGGCGGACGATGAATAACGAGCCAGGTTCCGGAAATCCGGACCTGACGTTTGGTGCCGGTGGTGGCGTCGGCTTCCCCTCCGCAGCCACCACCGGAGATTAGGTGGCCGTGAGCGGCCGCTGGGTGCCCGCGGGAACTTTCATTTTGGTGGCCGCAGCTTCGACCCGGAGTTTCTCGATTGCTTTCTCGAAATCCTCGAGCGATTCGAAGCCCTGATAAACGCTCGCGAAGCGAAGGTAGGCTACCTGGTCCAGCTTCTGTAGAGGACCGAGAATTGCGAGGCCAATCTCGTGGGCATCGATCTCAGCGACGCCGCTTGCGCGGATTGACTCTTCGACCTCCTGAGCTAGAAGCGCGAGGTCATCGTCTGTGACAGGACGGCCTTGACACGCCTTGCGTACGCCGCTGATCACTTTGCTGCGACTGAACGGTTCGGCCACTCCCGAACGCTTGATGACGGAAAGGCTGGTGGTCTCGACCGTGGTGAAGCGCTTGCCACACTGCGGACATTGCCGGCGACGGCGAATTGCCGACCCGTCATCTGCGAGCCGACTGTCCACTACACGGGAATCGGAACTGCGGCAGAACGGACAGTACATGCCGCCCCTCCGTTTCAGCGTCGCATCTACAGCATTGCCACGGAACTGCGCCTAGGACGCAGTGCCTCCGTGACATCCATTCTAGGACTAGATGTAGTAAAACTACAACAGTGTTATTACTACATGTGGTGGTTTGGCCGTGTCAGGCGGCGACGGCCCATGCCCAACACGCTAGGGGAAACGCACTCTCACGGCATCGCCGTGGCCCGGCAGATCTTCAGCCTGTGCCAACTGGATGACGTGCTCGCTTACCTCCCGCAGCGCATCAGCACTGTAGTCGATCACCTGCATCGCGCGGAGGAACGTAAACACGCTCAATCCCGATGCAAACGCTGCGGTGCCCGCCGTCGGAAGGACGTGGTTGGAGCCGGCGCAATAGTCACCCAGGCTCACGGGGCTGTAGTCCCCCACGAAGACTGCACCCGCGTTCCGGATCCGGGCAGCAACTGCCGGCGCCTGAGCGGTCTGGATCTCAAGGTGCTCCGCAGCGTAGGCATCGCACACAGCAATGCCGTGTTCGACGTCGTCAACAAGTATTGTTCCGGACTGCGGCCCTGCCAGCGCCGTTTCCACCCGCTCGCGGTGCCGCGTGGCCTGAACCTGCACCGAAAGTTCGGTGCGAACGGCGTCAGCAAGCCCCACGGAGGGGGTGATGAGCACCGATGCAGCATTCGGGTCGTGCTCCGCCTGGCTGATGAGATCAGCGGCGACGAGTCGCGGCTGTGCCGTGTCGTCCGCCAGTACAGCGATCTCCGTGGTTCCCGCTTCAGCGTCGATCCCGACGACGCCCTTGACCAGGCGCTTGGCTGTGGCGACGTAGATGTTACCCGGACCGGTGACGACATCCACGGGCTCGATCGCAGCCCTGCTGCCGTCCCCGGGCACCCCGTACGCAAACGCCGCGATGGCCTGCGCACCCCCGATGCCGTACACCTCGTGGATGCCGAGCATCTCAGCGGCCGCCAGGATCACCGGGTGCGGCATCCCCCCGAAGTCCTTGTGCGGCGGTGATGCCAGCGCGATGGACTGCACACCGGCCGCCTGCGCGGGCACCACGTTCATGACGACGGACGAGGCGAGGACCGCGAGTCCGCCGGGGACGTAGAGCCCCACACGGTCCACCGGAACCCAGCGCTGGGTGAGCGCCGCCCCGGGGCGAATGTCGACGACGACGTCCTGGGGCTTCTGCGCCTGGGCGAAGGTTCGGGCGCGGTCAATTGATTCTTCCAGGGCAGCGCGCACATCAGGGGCGAGTGATCGAAGGGCTTCAGTGAGGGCTTCGGCAGGCACCAGCGGATGCAACTGGTCAACGCCGTCGAAGCGCTGCGCCAATTCCGAAAGCGCATCGAAGCCATGCGTCCGCACACTGGTGATGATGTCCTCGACGCGCGACGCGACCGAGTCGAACGACGCCGTGGTGCTGCGGGGCATTGCCGCCCTCAGCTCGGCCGCGGAGAGATGCGTTCCGCGCAGGTCGATCGTGCGGAAGGCGTCAAAGGAAACAGGGGCGGTCTGGGCAGTCACAGCCGCAATTCTACCGGCGGCGGTCCCACTGTCCGCGCAGTAGACCCCGGTGCCGCACTTACTGTTTCGGCTTCATGAGCAGCAGACCCAGCAATGAGGCCAGAAAGACAACCAGCGCGGTGGCTGCCGGCCAGATCGCGGCAACCCCCAGGGAGCGCAGGACGAAGGGAAATTCGGATTCACCGCCGGAAAACAACACCCCGAGTCCCTGGCCGACCGCTACCGCCAGGACCGAACCAAGCATGCTTCCCGCGACAGCCGTGACCACCCGCTGCCACGCACCCGGTCGATCCAGCCTGTTGGTGAGCAACCAGCCGACAACAATGCCGGCCACCAGTTCCAGACCGCCGAGCACAAGGTCGCGGTTCAGCCAGGTCTCGGCCTCCGAACGGTCGCCATAGAGGCCGCCGCCGGGCGAGGCAAACCACCACAGGACGCCCAGCACCGGGCCGAGCAAAGTCATGGCGGCAGCCCACCAGAGCAACGACGACGGCGGTACCGGCGTCGACGCGGCAGGACCGGCATAAACCGGCGGTGGATAGGTACCGCGCTCGGCGGCTGATTCGTGCATCTGATTACCCTAACCGGCGCGCGGGGCGCGTCTTATGCATCAAGACACGTCGGTCCGAGCAGAACCTTGAGGTCACCGAAAAGCGCGGGAGTCGGGTTCACGCGCAGATCGACCGGCAGGGAGAGAACAGAGAGCTGCCGCTCCTTGCGCACGTGAAGGCGCACTTCGGAGTTACCGCGGTGCTGCCTGAGAACCGAGCCGAGTTCGTGGATCACCGGCTCGGTGGCGCGGTGATGAAGCATCGAGATGACCACGGGGCCGGAATGTCCCTCCGTCAGGTCCGGAACGGAAAGTTCCTGCGCGTTGAGGGTGACGGTGCCGTCATCGCGACGCTGGAGGCGCCCGCGCACCACCACGATGAGGTCCTCCTCAAGGACCGACGCTATGGGCCCATACACCTGGCCGAAGAACATGACCTCCATGGACCCGCCGAGGTCCTCAATCTCCGCACGGGCATAGGCGTTCCCGCTGTTCTTTGCGATCCGGCGCTGCAGGGAGGTGATCATGCCGGCGATGGTGACCATGGCGCCGTCGGCCGGGCCGTCCTCACCGATGATTGAGGTGATCGCAGAGTCCGCATGCTGGCTCAGCAACGCGTCCAGACCCTTCAGCGGGTGATCGGAAACATAAAGACCAAGCATGTCCCGCTCGAACGCGAGCTTGTCCTTCTTGGCCCACTCCGGAAGGTCCGGAACCTCGACCGACAAGCCGGTGCCGGCGTCGGGGTCGTCGAAGGCGCTGAAGAGGTCGAACTGGTTGGCAGCCTCGTTCCGTTTGAGTACGACGACGGAATCCACCGCTTCCTCGTGGATCATCGCCAACGCGCGGCGAGGGTGGCCCAGCGAGTCGAAGGCACCGGCCTTGATCAGTGATTCGATGGTTCGCTTGTTGCAGACCACTGCGGGAACCTTCTGCAGGAAGTCGGCGAAGGAATCGAACGCGCCCTTCTCTTCACGGGCACCAACCATGGCCCCCACCACATTGGCGCCCACGTTACGGATGGCTCCCATGCCGAAGCGGATGTCCGTACCGACCGGCGTGAAGTTCACGCTGGATTCGTTGACGTCGGGTGGCAGCACCGTGATGCCCATGCGCCGGCACTCATTGAGGTACAGCGCGAGCTTGTCCTTGTCGTCGCCCACGCTGGTGAGCAGCGCGGCCATGTACTCGGAGGGGTAGTGGGCCTTCAGGTACGCGGTCCAGTATGCGACCACACCGTACGCAGCGGAGTGCGCCTTGTTGAATGCGTAGTCCGAGAACGGCAGGAGGATGTCCCACAGGGTCTTGACGGCGGCGTCGGAATAGCCGTTGTCCTTCATGCCCTGGGAGAAGCCGGCGAACTGCTTGTCCAGCTCTTCCTTCTTCTTCTTGCCCATGGCGCGTCGGAGGATGTCCGCCTGGCCCAGCGAGTATCCGGCGACCTTCTGGGCGATGGCCATCACCTGCTCCTGATACACGATCAGGCCATAGGTGGTATTCAGAATCTCCGCAAGAGACTCCTCCAGCTCCGGGTGAATAGGAGTGATTTCCTGAACGCCGGTCTTTCGGAGTGCGTAATTGGTGTGCGAGTTGGCACCCATGGGTCCAGGGCGGTAGAGCGCAATGACAGCAGAGATGTCTTCGAAGTTGTCCGGGCGCATCAGTTTCAGGAGGGAGCGCATGGGACCGCCGTCGAGCTGGAAGACGCCCAACGTATCGCCGCGGGCAAGGAGCTCGTAGGACTCCTTGTCCTCGAGCGGGAGGGTTTCAAGATCGAGCTCGAAGTCCCGGTTGAGCTTGATGTTCTCCAGCGCGTCGGTCATGATCGTCAGGTTTCGCAGACCGAGGAAGTCCATCTTGATCAGGCCGAGGCCCTCACAGGTCGGATAGTCGAACTGCGTGATGATCTGGCCGTCCTGGTCACGGCGCATGATCGGGATGATGTCGATCAGCGGTTCGGAGGACATAATGACGCCGGCCGCGTGCACGCCCCACTGCCGCTTCAGGCCCTCAAGGCCCAACGCGGTCTCGAAGACCTTCTGCGCGTCTGCATCGGCCTTCAGCAGTTCGCGGAGTTCCTCTGCTTCGGAGTAGCGCTTGGCGTCCTTGTTGTGGACGTCCGCCAGTGCGATGCCCTTACCCATGACGTCCGGCGGCATTGCTTTGGTGAGCCGCTCCCCCATGGAGAACGGGTAGCCCATGACGCGCGAGGAATCCTTCAGTGCCTGCTTGGCCTTGATCGTTCCGTAGGTCACAATCATTGCCACGCGTTCGTCGCCGTACTTCTCGGTGACGTACCGGATCACTTCCGCCCGGCGTCGATCATCGAAGTCGACGTCGAAGTCAGGCATCGACACGCGGTCCGGGTTGAGGAAGCGTTCGAAGATCAGGCCGTGACGCAACGGGTCAAGGTCGGTGATCCGCATCGCGTACGCCGCCATCGAACCCGCACCGGACCCACGGCCGGGGCCCACCCGAATGCCGTTGTTCTTGGCCCAGTTGATGAAGTCGGCGACCACGAGGAAGTAGCCGGGGAAACCCATCTGGGAGATGACGCCGACCTCATAGTCCGCCTGCTTGCGGACGTCGTCGGGGATGCCCTCCGGGTAACGATAGTGAAGCCCCTTCTCCACTTCCTTGACGAACCAGGACTGCTCGTTTTCCCCTTCCGGGACCGGGAAGCGAGGCATGTAGTTGGCGCTGGTGTTGAACTCGACGTCGCACCGCTCCGCGATGAGCAGCGTGTTGTCGCAGGCCTCCGGATAGTCGCGGAATATTGCGCGCATCTCGGCCGGCGACTTGAGGTAGAACTCGTCGGCGTCGAACTTGAACCGCTTCGGGTCCGCCATGGTGGAGCCCGACTGCACGCAGAGCAGCGCTGCGTGGGCCTTCGCGTCTTCTGCGTGGGTGTAGTGCAGGTCGTTGGTGGCCACGAGGGGAAGGCCCAGTTCACGGGCCAGCTTGATGAGGTCCGCCTGGACGTTCCGCTCGATATCTAGCCCGTGGTCCATCAACTCACAGAAGAAGTTGTCCGGGCCGAAGATGTCGCGGAAGTCTGATGCTGCCTGCACAGCCTCGCGGTAGAGACCCAGCCGAAGCTTCGTCTGCACCTCCCCGGAGGGGCAGCCGGTGGTGGCGATCAGCCCCTTGCCGTAGGTCTGCAGCAGGTCCCGGTCCATGCGCGGCTTGTAGAGGTATCCCTCAAGCGAAGCCAGAGACGACATGCGGAAGAGGTTGTGCATCCCCTCCGTGGTCTCCGACCAGAGGGTCATGTGCGTATACGCGCCGGCGCCGGAGACGTCGTCGCGCCCGCCGCCGCCCCACTGGACGCGGGTCTTGTCAGCTCGGGCGGTTCCCGGCGTGAGATATGCCTCGACGCCGACGATCGGCTTGACGCCGGCGTTCCGTGCCTTGTTCCAGAAGTCGAATGCACCGAATACGAAGCCATGGTCCGTAGTGGCAAGCGCGTTCATGCCGAGTTCGGTGGTGTGGCTGAACAGATCGTTCAGACGGGCGGCGCCATCGAGCATCGAATACTCGGTGTGGTTGTGAAGGTGGACGAAGGAGGAGGACGGAGCTGAAGAAACCACCAGCTCATTCTACCGAGCGCCGAACATCGGGGCGGCTCTGCGCTGGGGGTGTCGGATCTCAAACAGTCCCGTTGCCGAGGGCGTCAAGAGCATACTGCAGGTCCATCGGGAATGCGCTTTCGACAACCACCCGCTCACCACTCCGGGGATGCTCGAAGGACAGCATGCTCGCGTGCAGCCACTGGCGCGTGAGTCCCAACTCCGCCGCCAGCCGCGGATCGGCACCGTAGGTGAGATCACCGGCACACGGGTGCCGAAGTGCCGAGAAGTGGACGCGAATCTGGTGCGTACGCCCAGTTTCGAGGCGAACTTTGACCAGGCTCGCCTTTCCAAAGGCTTCTTCCACCGAGTAGTGGGTGATCGACGGACGGCCGTCTTCCATCACGGCGAACTTCCAGTCGTGTGCCGGATGGCGCCCGATGGGCGCGTCGATCGTTCCCTCGAGCGGGTCCGGCAGGCCCTGGACGAGGGCGTGATACTGCTTGTCGACAGTGCGGTCGCGGAAAGCCTGCTTCAGAACGGTGTAGGCGTGCTCGCTCTTGGCGACGACCATTGCGCCTGAGGTTCCGACGTCAAGCCGGTGAACAATCCCTACCCGCTCGGGCGCCCCGGAGGTGGAGATCCGGTAACCGGCACCCGCGAGGGCTCCGACGACGGTTGGTCCGACCCATCCGGGCGAGGGATGGGCAGCGACACCTACCGGCTTGTCGATGACCACGAAATCTTCGTCATCAAGCAGGATGTCCATTCCCTCAACGGGCTCGGCCACTATCTGCAGTGGGTCCGGTTCGTCAGGCACGACGACGGTGATGCGGCTTCCAGCCACGGCGCGGGCAGACTTCTGGACGGGGGCACCGTCCATCGTGACGTAACCACTCGTGCACCACGCCGCAGCGGTGGACCGTGAGGCCCCCGTCAGGCCGGCGACGACTGCGTCCAACCGCTGCCCGGCCGAAGACTCGGGGACGTCGTAGGTGCTAGGGGCGCTCGTCATCGACGACCTCGGCATCGCTTACCTCTTTGTGTTCTTCGTTGCTGCGCCGACCGTCCAGCCCGATGCCCCGAAGTGTGAGCAGGCAGATGAGGATCACACCGCTCACGACGGCGGTATCGGCGATATTGAAGATGGCGAAGTTCGGCAAAGCAATGAAATCAACGACATGTCCCTGCCCGAAAGCCGGTTCGCGGAACAGGCGGTCCGTGAGGTTGCCGAGCGCACCTCCGAGAACCAGGCCGAGCGCTACAGCCCAGCCTTTCGAAGCGACCTTGCGAATCTGCGTGATGATGGCGATGGAGACCAGGGCCTGGATGATCGTGAAGACCCAGGTGATTCCCGTTCCGATCGAGAATGCCGCGCCGGAGTTGCGTATGAAGTGCCAGCTCAGGACAGGTGGCAGAACTTCGGTAACCTGCCCTTCAACCATGGTGGACACGACCCACATCTTGGTCAGCTGATCGATGATGTAAGCGACAAGCGCGAAGGCAATCAACAGCAGCGCGTAGCGTGCTCCGATCCTTTTGCCGTGCTTGCGGTGCGTACGGCCTGATTCGTGGCCTGAGGCTTGGGGATGCTCGGTCATGGTGCTTTCAGTTGTACGCGCCGGGGGCGGCGATGGACGCGGGGCTCACATCCAGAGTACGTCAGAGGCCAGTCGCCGGATAAACCGGCAACTGGCCTCTGAAGCGTGCGGTGACTTAGACGTCAGCGGTTTCCGATGCAACGGAACCGCGGGAGTCGAGGTCGCGAAGCTGGCCTTCGATGTATGCCTTGAGGCGGGAACGGTAATCCCGCTCGAAGCTGCGAAGCTGCTCGACCTTGCGCTCCAGCACAGCCTTCTGCTGCTCGAGGGCGCCGAGAATCTTACGGCTCTTGTCCTGAGCATCGTTGACCAGGCCGCTGGCCTCGATCTGGGCTTCGGCGATGATCTTGTCGCGCTGCTCAACGCCGGCGTTGACGTATTCGTCATGAAGCTTCTGTGCCATTGCGAGGACACCGGCTGCGGACTCCGCGGTGTTGCCGTGCTGAACCGGGGCGGCAGCGGCGACGGGCTGAGGAGCGGGACGCTCTTCTACCTTCGGCGCTTCGACCTTGGGCTCCTCGGGCTTTTCCTCCTCGCGGACCTCTTCGGTCTTGGTGCTGGCGGCCACGGGAGCAGGGACCGCAGCGTTCTGCGACGTGCCCGTGGACACTTCCGAAAGCTGGCGGCGAAGGTCGTCGTTCTCCTGGTTCAACCGGCGCAGTTCGACGACGATCTCATCGAGGAAGTCGTCTACCTCGTCCTGGTCGTAGCCCTCGCGGAACTTGGTGGGCTGGAACCGCTTGTTGACAACATCTTCTGGCGTCAGGGCCATCTGGTCACCTCATAGTGGATTTAGTCGAAGCCGCCTGTCGAGCAGACCTGACAACGGTACTGAATTGTGGACGTGCTTGTGGAGGTTGATCCTCCTGCTTCACACCAATATGTGAGTCAGCGTATATCTTTTAGGTCTCGAAAACGAACCGGATTAAGCCAGTGCAAGCGAACCTGCAACGGCTTTGAGAATAGTCGCTCCCAGAAACACCACGATGAAAGCCAGATCCAACGACACGCCGCCCAACCGCAGTGGAGGAATGAGCCGGCGGAAGAGGCGGATAGGCGGGTCTGTAACCGCATACACCATCGAGGCGAGAACCAGCGCGAGCCGGCGGGGGCGCCAGCTGCGTGCGAACATCTGAACGGCGTCGTACACGATACGGATGATAAGCGCGAGCTGGAACAGCATCAGCACCAGGTAAAGCAGGGCGAAGACCAAGCTCACGTGTCAGTCACAGTCCTCTGGCATGAACGGAATAGTTATGAATACCAGTAAACCCCGTCAGCTTTGATTGAAGAAACTCGCCTGGCCGTCACTGGCCTTCTGGTCTTCGCCTAGGACCTCAATGTAGGAGGGTGACAACAGGAAAACCTTGTTGGTGACACGCTCGATCGAGCCATGGAGTCCAAAGACAAGACCGGCGGAGAAGTCAACGAGGCGCTTGGCGTCAGCCTCGCCCATGTCGGTGACGTTCATGATGACGGGAATGCCGTCACGGAAGCTCTCACCGATGATCTTCGCGTCGTTGTACGAGCGCGGGTGCACCGTGGTGATCTGGCGGAGCGATGAGGAATCCTCACGGGCGGACTGTGCACGCTTGATGGGAGTAACCGGGGCGCGGTACTCCTCGGGAGCCGCTTTGGTTACCGGCGCAGCCTCCACATGGCGCTCGTCACGGTCGTAGTCCACGGAGTAGTCCTCATTCCTGTGAGATGTCTTGGGCTCGGGTTCATAGTGCTCGTCACCGTCGGCGAGCCCAAGGTAGATCATTGTCTTGCGCAGTGCGCCAGCCATGGTAGCTCCTGTCATTCCTTTGTCATGCATCCATCAGGCATGATGGTCCAGGACGCCCCCTTGACGCCCGCGGTTACAGCTTTGACGCTACCCCAAGGGAGGGCGAGCACCGAGGACATCTGAGCCGACTCGCAGGTGTGTCGCACCTGCCTCGATCGCCTGTTCAAGGTCCCCGCTCATACCGGCCGAGATGCCCGTCGCCTGGGGATAGCGCGCGACGACGTCCGCTGAGATCCCGGCCAGCCGGCTGAAGGCGCGGCGTGCGTCTACCCCAAGCGGCGCGACCGCCATGACGCCTGCCAGCCTCAAATGAACGGCGTCGTCAATCCGTGCGGCGACATCGAGCACGGCAGAAGGGGGGGCTCCCCCACGCCCGGCATCATCCCCGGACAGGTTCACCTGCACATAGCAGTCCAGCAGAGAAGGTGGGGCACCCGAAGCATGCTGCGGTGACGGGTCCAAGAGTTCAGCACGCCGGACCATCGCCTTCTCAAGTGCGTCAACCAGCGAAAGGCGATCGACGGAGTGTACCGAGTGCGCATAGTTGACCACGGATCGGGCCTTGTTTGTCTGCAGCTGGCCAATGAAGTGCCAGTGTAGCCGCGGGTCAGCGACTGCTAGCGCTTTAGCGGCTGCCTCCTGGTCCCGGTTCTCGCCGACGTCCAGGACTCCAAGCTCGGACAGCAGCACGACATCCTCGGGCGGGAAGAACTTGGTCACCACGATCAGCGTTGGCCGGTCCGTTCTGCCGCAGGCAACGGTCGCGCTCTCGATACGATCGTTGACCCGCCGCAGGTTGGATTCGAGTTCCGAGCGTCTGTCCGATGTCTCAGCCATGAGGCCACACCAGCCCTGCAAGTCGGCCAACCGGCCGACCCTGTGCGACCGCGCGGTGTGAGAACAGTTGCTCGTTCTCGAGGGTGCACCACGTGGCATCCCTGCCGGGTTCGCGCACCTCAGCTCCCGCCGCTTCGAGCTGCCCGCGAACTCCGGCCGGCAGGTCGAGGGCAGGCGTGCCCCAGCTTGTGATACTGGAAGTCGAGGGCACCTCCCGCGCAACCGAGTCGCGCATCTCCGCTGGAACTTCGTAGCACCGCCCGCAGACGGACGGTCCGATCCATGCGGCGATCGAGCCTGCCCCACGCCGGCGAAGCTCTTCGACTGTCAACCCGACAATGTTTCCCTCTACGCCCTTACGCCCGGCATGCGCCACAGCTGTCGCTGCTTCGCCGTGTGGACCGCGGCCGACCAGTACCACCGGTACACAGTCTGCGACCAGCACGGCGAGGGCGTTGGTACCTGCAGGACTTACCAGTGCGTCTGCCTCCGGCGCGGGACTGTACCCAGCCTCAGCGATAACCGTTGAGTGAGTCTGGGTCATGAAGTGCAGAGCACCAGGAGCGACGCCGATTTCGGCCTCAAGAGCCCGCCTGGAAACAGCAGCGGCACCCGGGTCACCGCCGACCCGAGGAGCGAGATTACCCGCTCCTCGATCGGTGAAGGCAACCCGGATGCCGGGTGCTGCATCAAAGGTCCGGAAGAACACCGCTTACTTCAGGAAGTCCGGAACGTCCAGGTCATCCGAGCGCCCGGTGGAGTAATCAGGCTCCACGACCGCAGGCAGGTCCACATCGAAACCGGCATCTCCGGGAACATCATTGCGCCGTCCGTTAGCCGAATGCTGCGACCAAGCGCCGTAGCCCGCTCCCGCTGCCACGGTCTGCGGTGCAGGGGCTGACTCCCGTCCGATGGCGGGAGCAGACGCGGGCTTGGCAGCCGGGGCAGGCTGCGAGGTGGCATCCACCTGGTCGAAGCCCGCTGCAATAACGGTGACACGCGCTTCATCACCCAGGGCATCGTCAATGACAGCACCGAAGATGATGTTCGCCTCGGGGTGAGCCACTTCCTGGACCAGGCGAGCGGCCTCGTTGATCTCGAACAGCCCGAGATCGGAACCACCCTGGATGGAGAGCAGCACGCCATGGGCGCCGTCAATTGACGCTTCGAGGAGCGGTGATGCGATAGCCAACTCGGCGGCCTTCACAGCGCGGTCCTCGCCGCGGGCGGAACCGATACCCATCAGGGCGGACCCTGCACCCTGCATGACTGACTTGACGTCGGCGAAGTCGAGATTGATCAGCCCGGGTGTGGTGATGAGGTCAGTGATGCCCTGGACGCCGGAGAGCAGCACCTGATCCGCCGAGCGGAAGGCATCCAGCATTGACACGTTACGGTCGCTGATCGAGAGCAGACGGTCATTCGGGATGACAATCAGGGTGTCCACTTCGTCTCGCAGGGTGTCGATCCCGGTTTCCGCCTGGTTTGACCGACGGCGCCCTTCGAAGGTGAACGGGCGGGTGACCACGCCAATGGTCAGCGCGCCAAGCGAACGGGCGATACGAGCGACGACGGGCGCGCCACCGGTACCCGTCCCGCCGCCCTCACCGGCGGTGACGAAGACCATGTCCGCCCCGCGGAGGACCTCTTCGATCTCTTCTGCATGATCCTCGGCGGCCTTGCGGCCGACTTCCGGATCCGCTCCGGCGCCCAGGCCGCGGGTGAGCTCACGGCCGACGTCGAGCTTCACGTCGGCATCGCTCATGAGCAAAGCCTGCGCGTCCGTGTTGATAGCGATGAACTCCACGCCGCGCAGGCCGACCTCGATCATTCGGTTGACGGCGTTCACGCCACCGCCGCCGATGCCTACGACCTTGATGACGGCCAAGTAATTCTGCGGTGCTGCCACGTCCTGTGTCCCTTGTTCGATCTGTGCGCTGGTTGGGTCTTGTGGGCTGGAGGTTCCAACCTTCGACCTGACAAACATTCACCTTCAACTTGAGAGTTAATGTTATGTCAAGTAACTTCTACTGAGACGCTAGGTGCATGGTCTCCGGCATGCAACGACCGCTCCCGCGTGTCGGAAAACTTCACCTGGTAACCGGGCGGGACGGCGTGCTGACGTCGTACACATTCACCGGTGGGTCCTGGGCTTTCATGGTCAGCAGTGCGGCAACTACCCGGGCCTTCTCGTTGTTCGACTCCGCGCTCCCCCAGAAGATTGTCTTGCCGTCCGTCAACTTCAACTCGACGGAATCGATTGACGTCGCGGAAGCATGCACCAGCCGCCCCCTGATGTCCGCAGGCAATGCGGCAAGGACGTCCGCGATCGAGGAAAAGACCTTGCTGTTGACGGCATCCGTACCGCCGTCGATCAGTGGGAGTGCAACAGCTTCCCGGTCCGGCACGCTACTGAGCTGCCTGCCCTCGGAGTCGATCAGGACGAAGCGCCCGTCGTTCTCCAGGATTGCGACCGGCACTCGTTCCACTACTGTGACGCTGAGGGTGGAGGGCGGTGCTGCGGCGACTGACACATCTTCGATGGGCGGGAAGTCTGCGAGCAGCGCACGGACGTCGTCGTCGCCTATCTGGGTCAGCGAGATACCCATGAGCGGGGCAAGCGCCGCAGCTATCTGGTCCTCGGGGACCAATTGGTTTCCCTGGACCTCCAGGGTCCGTACGGCCAACGCAGGTGAGTACACCAGGTAGGCGATCAGACCGCCGACGAGCAATACAGCGGAGATGATGGCAGTCAGCCACCATCTTCTCCGCTTACGTCGCGGCGGTTCCGGGAACGCTATGACAGTGCCGGCATCCGGCTCGCGGTCCAGGAGGGCGACCGGCGCCTCCTTCGATGCCGAGATGCGTTCCTCGCGCAGGGTGTCGATCTGCCGGGCGGGAACGTGTTTCTCGGCAGTGATGGACTTCTCGGCACTGATGGATTTCTCGGCAGTGATGGTGTCATCCGTCGAGAACCGGCGCTGCCGGGGCCGGGCAGGTCCAGGCTTGCGCGGAGGTCGGGGGGTCACTGGGAGTCTTCCTTACGCGCGAGGAGATCGACCAACAGCGGACCGAAGCGGGTTACGTCACCCGCCCCGACTGTCAGGATGATGTCGCCGCTCCTGGCCGACCCAACGATGTCCTGCATTGCTGCGTCGGCGCTCGGAGCGTACCCGCCGGGTACGGTTAGCCGGTCGCTGATCAACCGGCTGGTAACGCCCTCCACGGGATCCTCCCGGGCGGCATAGATATCGAGGACACGCACGGAATCGGCAAGTGACAGCGCAGCCGCGAACTCTTCGGCGAACTCCTGCGTGCGCGAAAACAAATGCGGTTGGAAGAGCACGTGCACGCGGTACTCCCCCGCGACAGTCCGGGCGGCACTGAGTGCGGCAGCAACTTCGGTGGGATGATGCGCGTAGTCGTCGAAAACCCGAACGCCGCCGGACTCCCCCTTCGCTTCGAAGCGTCTCGCTGCACCGGAGAAGGATGCCAGGCCTGCGGCAGCTGCGGCGGGATCCACACCCAGTTCGAGTCCCACAGCGAAAGCAGCGGCAGCATTGAGGACGTTGTGCCGGCCGGGGACCCCAAGTTGCAGCTCCTGCTGGCTGTCGAGTCCATCCACCGAGAAGGAGAGAACGCTGTTCGAGGTACTGCCCAGTGCCCGAGTGTTACTGATCCGAACGTCTGCACCTTCGTTGTATCCGTACGTCCTCACCCGACGCGAAGCGGCGGTTCGCTCAGCTAGTGCGGCAGCTCCGTCATCGTCATGACAGGCAACCAGCACGCCGTCCCCGGCAGGCAGCAACGCCGCAAACTGATCAAAAGAGCGGTACACCGCATCGGCTGACCCGTAGTGGTCCAGGTGATCGGCCTCAACGTTGGTGACCACGCCGATGTGCGGACGGTAATTGAGGAAGGAACCGTCGGACTCGTCCGCTTCGGCGACGAACACCTCCCCGTCGGCCCACTCGGCATTGACGCCCAAAGCGGCGACCTCACCGCCGATCGCGAAGGACGGATTTGCTCCGGCAGCCTGCAGCATGACGGTGATCATTGCCGTCGTCGTCGTCTTGCCGTGCGTGCCGGCAACGGCAACCACCGCGCGTCCGTCCATAGCGGCGGCCAGCGCCTCTGAGCGGTGAAGGATCCGTAGTTCCCTGGCTTCCGCCTCCACGAGTTCGGGGTTCGACCCGCGGATTGCGCTGGACACAACGACGGTGTCGGCGATTCCCAGATTCGCCCCGTCGTGGCCGACGTGCACACGTGCACCGAGCGCGGCGAGAGCCTGAAGACCACGTGAGTCGGCGGCGTCGGACCCTGAGACCTCGACACCCCGGCCGAGGAGCACTCGCGCCACGGCCGACATTCCGGCTCCACCCAGCCCAATGAAATGGACGCGGCCCAGGTCTCTAACAGCAGTACTCATGAGCGGCCTCCGGCAGCATCGATAATCAGCTTCGCCATGCGCTCATCGGCGTCCCGCACGCCGAGCGGCGCAGCGGCCATGGACATGCTCTCGAGTCGCTCGGCGTCCTGTACCAGGGGCAGGGCTTCGGAGAGGAGCCATTCAGCACTCAGCTGCCGGTCCTCGACCATGAGCGCCCCTCCGGCAGCAACCAGTTCCGCGGCATTACGCCGCTGTTCCCCGTTGCCGTGCGGCAAGGGCACGAAGACAGCGGGCAGTCCAACGGCTGCAACTTCACAAACCGTCGCGGCCCCTGCGCGCGCCAGCAGCAGGTCGGCTGCTGCATAGACGTTCTCCATGCGATCCACGTACTCGATCTGGCGGTAGTTCCCAGTGGTGAGGAGCGCACCGTCGGTCCCGGTCACCTGCTTTCCGCGCCCGGTGATGTGAAGCACCTGAACCCGGTTGTCCGCTTCAACTACCTTCTGCGCGGCGGCAGCGACTGCGCGGTTGATGCTCGCTGCTCCCGAAGACCCGCCGGTAACGATCAGCGTGGGGCGGACAGGGTCCAGGCCGAGCTCTGCACGTGCTTCTGCGCGCTGTGCAGCGCGGTCAAGTGTCGAGATTTCCGGCCGCATCGGCATTCCAACCCACTGCTCGCCCGGCAGGCCTGTGCCTTTGAACGCCACCGCGACAGTGTGTGCGATGCGCGCCCCCAACCGGTTGGCCAGCCCTGGGTGCGCGTTCGCCTCGTGGATGACCACCGGGACGCGGCGGATCCTCGCTGCAAGGTAGAGGGGCGTGGACACGTATCCACCCACACCCACGACGACGTCGGCCCGCGCGGCGTCGACGATTTTCAGCGCCTGTTGCACGGCCCGGACCAGACGAACCGGAAGCTTCAGCAGGTCGATGCCCGGACGGCGGGGCATCGGAACGCGCTCGATGGTTTCGAGGCGGAATCCTGCGGCCGGCACCAGTCGCGTCTCCATGCCGGCAGCAGTACCGACGGCGACAACGCGGGCGTTCGGGCTTGCGGTGACGAGGGCACGGGCGATTGCGAGCAGGGGGCTGATGTGCCCGGCGGTACCCCCGCCGGCAAGGACGACCGACAGGGTGGCGTCTTCAGTCAATGGAGTCTCTTGATCTTTCATTTGCGGATCCCGGAGTCGGATTCGGGTTTCGTGGCGCCTTCAGCGTCGCTCGCCGCGGACGGCGGCATCCGCCGGGCGAAAGCAAGCAGCAGGCCGACGGCGGCAAGGGTGAAGGTGAGCGCGGAACCACCGTAGGAGATGAACGGCAGCGGAACACCGATGACCGGTAGCACCCCGGTGACCATACCGATGTTCACGAAGGCCTGCCCTATCAGCCATACGAGGATGGAAGCCATGAGGATACGCACAAATGGATCGGTATAACGCCGCGCCACCCGCAGGGTGGCCACCGCAAGGATGCCGAACAGCGCGATCACCACGAGGGTGCCGATCAGTCCGAACTCCTCACCGATGATGGCGAAGATGAAGTCGTTGTGGGCTTCCGGGATCCAGTTCCACTTCTGCCTGCTCTGGCCAATACCCACACCCCACCAGCCACCGGATGCGAGGGCGAACAGACCCTGGTTGGACTGGAAGCAGGGGTCTGTTGCGGTGTCGCAGTTCAAGCGCAGCCAGGCCTGGATACGTGTACTTCGAGTGCTGTTGAGCAGGATCGCTCCGAAGGCGCCGGCGATCCCCACGAGCCCGGCGATGGTGAACATCTTCATCGGCGCTCCGGCAAAGAACAGGGCGGCGGCGAGGATCATGCCGAGGATGATCGCCGTGCCCAGGTCTCCGCCAAGCATGACCAGACCGACGATCAAGCCCCCGAACGGAAACAGGACGGGCACCAGTGCGTGCTTCCAACTCCTGATCAACCCGCGTTTCCGCTCCAGCACCGTTGCACACCACAGCGCAAGCGCAAGCTTTGCAGGTTCTGAGGGCTGCATCGTGAATCCGCCGACCTGGATCCAGTTCCGGTTTCCATTGATCTCCTGGCCGATCACCAGCACCAGGACGAGCAGGACCGCTGCGACGCCTAACCCGGGCCAGGCAAGCGCCTTGTACATTCGCGGGCCGAACCGCGACAGAATGAACATCAGGATGATGCCGCCCACCGCCCACATCCCCTGCTTGAGGAAGAGATCGAAGGCGGTAATCCCGTTGCTCACCTGCTCGCCCTCGGCGGCGGCTTTCGCGATGGTTTCCACCGACGACGCCGACAGCACCATCATGAGCCCGATGGCCGTCAGTGCCAGCGTGGCTCCGAGGATCATGTAGTAACTGGATCCGCTGGTCTGACGGTCCGACCCTTCGAGGAAAAGCCACAGACGGACGAAGGCGCTTCGAACGCCCCTGCGTGGTGGCCCGACCGCCGTCGCGACAGTGGGCGAAGCGTCCTGAGAGATGAGGTTGTCGGGCCTGCTCCCGGAGGTGTTCCTGCTTGAGCTGGAGTGCTGTCGCACCGCCGGCTTCCGGCGCGGATGCCGGGTGGGCGTGCTGACCATTACAACTCCTTAGCGGTGAATCCCTGCCCCTCCACAATCCCGCGAACTGCCTCGATGAAGGCGGCCCCGCGGTGAGCGTAGGAAGGAAACTGGTCCATCGACGCGGCCGCCGGAGCCATGAGCACAGTATCGCCATCCGCAGCGATGCGCAGTGCCTCGGTGACTGCGGCGCGCATGACCTGGACGCCATCTGGACTCGATTGGGACGGCAACTCGTCCTTACCAGTGTGACCCGTGGCAAGGTTTATCACCGGAACATCCGGAGCGTGTCGGTGGAGAGCGGCCGCGAGATCCGTGCTGTCCCTTCCGATAAGCACTGCGGCCTTGAACCGGCCGGCGTTGTCGCGAACCAGGTCGTTGTAGTCCACGCCCTTTGAGAGTCCGCCTGCGATCCAGACAACACTGTGGAAGGAGGACAGGGCGGCGTGCGCCGCATGCGGATTGGTCGCCTTGGAGTCGTTGATCCAGAGCACACCGTCCCGGGCTGCGACCAGCTCGATACGATGCCCGGAGGGCTGGTAATTACGGATCCCGTCGCGTACCGCCCCCGCCGGCACTCCTGCTGCCCGCACCAGGGCAGCGGCCGCCAGAGCGTTGGCGACAAGGTGCCGCGGGACCACCTCACCGAGGTCAGTCACGGCCGCCAGCTCCGCCGCCGAATCCTTGCGCTGTTCGATGTAGGCCCGGTCAACGAGCAGGCCATCCACGACGCCGAGCATGCTGATGGACGGAGTATTCGTGGTGAAACCGATGGCGCGGCAGCCTTCCTGAACGTCGGCTTCCTCGACCATCCGCTCGGTGGCTGGAGATTCGACGTTGTAGACGCAGGCCACCCGGGTGTTTTCGTAGATCTTCGCCTTGTCTGCCCGATAGGCCTCGAAACCGCCGTGCCAGTCGACGTGGTCTTCTGCGAGGTTGAGGCAAACACTTGCCAGCGGGGCAAGGGTGTAACTCCAGTGCAGTTGGAAGCTGGAGAGTTCGACGGCGATCACGTCGTAACCTCGCGGATCCCGGATGGCGTCGAGCAGCGGAGTTCCGACGTTTCCTGCGGCAATGGCGCGCAGGCCCGCTGCACGGAGCATGGACTCGGCGAGCGTGACTGTGGTGGTCTTGCCGTTGGTTCCGGTGATGGTCAGCCATTCGGCGGTGGGACGTCCTGCCCGCTCCCGCACCCTCCAGGCGAGTTCCACGTCACCCCAGATGGGGATCCCGTCTGCTGCAGCGGCTGCAAGCAGCGGCTGGGCTGGACTCCAGCCCGGGGAGGTGACCACCAGCTCGGGCGCCTCGCCGTCGATGAGCGGAAGCGATTGGGCCGTAACCGGGCCGAGCAGCACGTCCACTGCTCCGACAATGCGTAGCGTGTCCGCCTTCGCCTGAGTCTCCTCGGAGTCGGTAGCGTCACAGACCACAACGCGAGCCCCAAGTTCGATGAGGGTGTCCGCTGCAGAGAATCCCGACAGCCCGATGCCTGTTACCAGCACCCTGAGCCCTGCCCAGTCAGCGTCCCAGGAGGTCAGCCCCTCAAGGCGGTTCGATGTTCCTGCCTCGCTCACAGCAGCACGACCCATTCAGCATAGAAAATACCGAGAGCCACGGCGACGAAGAGCCCGGCGAGGATCCAGAAGCGCACAACCACCGTTACTTCCTGCCAGCCCTTGAGCTCAAAGTGGTGCTGGAGGGGTGCCATCTTGAAAACCCGCTTGCCGCCTGACAGCTTGAAAAATCCGACCTGGATGATGACGGACAGGGTGATCATCACGAACAGTCCGGCCATGATGACGAGCAGGAGCTGAGTACGCGAGAGGATTGCGAAGCCGGCAATGGCCCCACCGATTGCGAGCGACCCTGTGTCACCCATGAAGATCTTGGCGGGCGATGTGTTCCACCAGAGGAAGCCGACCAAGGCACCGCACATGGCGCCTGCAATCAACGCGAGGTCCAGCGGATCGCGAACCTCATAACAGATGTTGGCGGGAACATCCGGCGACGCGCAGCGCTGGTTGAACTGCCAGATGCTCATGAGCATGTACGCGCCGAAGACAAAGACCGCAGCGCCGCTCGCCAGTCCATCCAGGCCGTCAGCCAGGTTCACGCCGTTGGTAGCTGCGGTGATGATGAGGTTCGACCAGAGAACGAACAGGATTGCCCCTATCAGGGAACCTGCGAAGGCCAGATCGAAAGCCGTATCGCGGACAAACGAGATGGCCGTCGATGCCGGCGTGCGGCCGTTCTCGTCGGGGAAGTTCAGGGCGAGGATGGCGAAAACCACACCGACGAGGGTCTGACCGATGATCTTCGCCGGCGCGCTGAGGCCGAGGCTGCGCTGTTTGGAGATCTTGATGTAGTCGTCGAAGAATCCGACCACGCCCATGCCCACTGTCACCATCAGCAGCAGAAGTCCGGAGACCGTTGGCCCCTGGGAGTCCCCCGCAGCGCTCATGATCAGATGGGTGGCGAAGTACGACAACACCACCGAGCCCACGATGACGGTACCGCCCATGGTGGGTGTACCGCGCTTGGTGTGGTGAGCCGTGGGACCGTCGTCGCGGATGAACTGCCCGTAACTCTTGCGCACGAGAAGCCTGATGAAAAGGGGCGTACCCACCAGCGCCAGCACAAGGGCTGACGCGGAGGCAATCAACAGCGAGATCACAGCGAGGGTCCCCCTGGGTTCGTTGGACCGGATTCACTCGACTCAACCTGTGTCCCCTGGTCAGATGCGGGCACCGCCGTCGGCGATTCCGTGGCCAATGCTAGCCGATCGCCCAGATGACGTAGCCCGGCGCCATTGGATGACTTCACCAGGACAAGGTCCCCGGGTTGCAGCTCGCTTGCCAGCACTGCCTCGGCCTCCGCCACGTCGTTCACGAAAATCGCTTCGTCTCCCCAGGATCCTTCCAGCACAGCACCCGTATGAAGCGCCTTGGCTCCTTCTCCGACAACGAGCAGCTTGGAGATGTTCAACCGCACCGCCACGCGCCCGAGGGCATCGTGTGCCGTGACGGAGTCTTCCCCCAGTTCGAGCATCTCACCCAGTACTGCCCAGGTGCGTCGTCCACGACCAAGTTCGGCGAGCGTGGCAAGGGCGGCGCGCATGGATTCAGGATTGGCGTTGTACGCGTCGTTGATGACGGTTACGCCGTCCGGGCGGTCGGTGCGCTCCATGCGCCAACGGCTGACGGCACGCGCGTTGCATAGCCCGGACGCGATCCGCTCGCCCGGGATTCCAAGTGTGTGGGCAGCGGAGGCGGCCGCGAGGAGGTTGGCAACGTGATGCCGTCCGATCAGGAGCGGCCGCACCTCATGCCTGCTCCCGTCAGGAAGAACCAGGGTGAAGCAGGGGTTGCCTTCGACCGAGAGCGACACGTTCTCGGCCCGGACCGTGCCGCTGCCGGGACGGTCGAACGTCGGGTCTTCGGAAAAGAAGAGTATTCGTGCCTGCGTCTGCTCGGCCATCGCTGATACCCGGGCATCGTCTCCATTGAGGATGGCCACACCGTCGGCAGCAAGCGACCTGGGCAGTTCTCCCTTGGCCTGGGCGATTTTCTCGACGCCACCGAATTCCCCCGCATGGGCCGAGCCCACGCACAGAACTATCCCGATGTCGGGCTTGACCATGGACGTGAGATATTCGATGTGCCCGACGCCGGTCGCCCCCATCTCGATGACCAGGTAGCGGGTGCCGTACTCGGCCGAGAAGATCGTGAGCGGAACGCCGATCTCACCGTTGTACGACCCGATCGGAGCGACGGTGGTGCCTTCTTCGCGCAGGATCTGCGCCAGTACGTCCTTGGTGGTGGTCTTGCCCGCCGAACCGGTGATGCCGATCACCGTCAGCGGTGAGTGGGCGCGGAGGCGGCGCACCGCTTCGGCAGCCAGCTTGCCCATGGCCTCGACCGCATCCGGCACCAACACGGCAGGGAAGTCAATGCCGTCGTCGTTGGGGACGATCCGCTCCACGAGGGCGAGAACCGCCCCGTTGGCGAAAGCACTGGCGACAAAGTGGTGACCGTCGGTGGCCTCACCGGGTTTGGCGATGAAGAGACCGCCGGGGCGGCTCTCCCTGGAATCCGTGGTCGCTGAACGGACGACGAGGGACGGAGCCTTCTGGGCGGACTCCGAGAGCGTCCCGCCCGTTACTGCCGCGATGTCGGCTGCGCTGAATTCAATCATGACGATCTAGGACTCTATCCTGTTGCCTGAAAGCACAGAGAATCCATGCCGTGTCAATGCGGCGGCCAGTTCCACCCGGTCATCCAGCGGCAAATTCACGCCTTTGACCTCCTGCCACACCTCGTGGCCCCGTCCTGCGACAAGCACCACATCTTCGGGCTGAGCCAGCGAGACCGCTCTGTCGATAGCCTCTGCACGCGGGAAAACCTCCAGGATCTCGCAGGTCAGGTTCTCCGAACTCCTGGCAGCGTGGGCGCCCTCCAGCACGCCCGCCCGGATGACGGCTTCGTCCTCGTCATGAGGGTCATCGTCAGTGACGATCACGATGTCTGCCCGGCGAGCGGCCGTCGCACCCATGATCGGACGCTTTGACACATCGCGCTGCCCGGTGGCGCCGAACACAACCAGCACGCGGGAATCGGCGTCGGCCACCCGTACGGAGTCCAGCGTCAGGGCCAGCGCATCCGGGTTGTGGGCGAAATCCACGATGGCTGCAGGACGCTCGCCGATCAATTGCATGCGGCCCGGCACCTGGGTTGTGAAGGGATCTTGTTCGTCCAGAGCGCGCTGCAGGTCGGATGCCTCCACCCCTGAGGCAAGCACCATGACGGCGGCCAGCGCAGCGTTCGCGATGTTGAAACTTCCGGGGAGGCCGCAGCGAAGCCTCAGCTGTGCCCCCTGTGGGCCGAGCAGGGTGAACGTGTGCCCGAGACCTGTCCGCTGTATCTGCGAAACGGTCCAGTCAGCCTTCACCTCACCCGTCGCCGACACAGTGGTCGTCTCCACCACTGTCTCGTCGGCAATCCGCCTACCCCACTGGTCATCAATCAGAAGAACAGCGCGGCGCGTGCGCTCCGGCCGGAACAGCGCGGCTTTCGCGGCGAAGTACTCCTCCATACTCCCGTGCAGATCGAGGTGGTCCTGTGTCAGATTGGTGAAACCGGCGACGTCGAAGTGGACTCCGTCCACCCGCCGGTACTCGATGGCGTGGGAGGAGACCTCCATTGCTGCGGCGTCGATGCCGCGCTCACGCATCAGGGCCAGGAGGCCATGCACCTGGGGCGATTCCGGGGTGGTCAGAATTGACGGAATGACGGTCCCGCCGGCCCGGATCTCGATCGTGCCGATCAGCCCGGTGCTCCTCCCCAGCGCCGATTCGAGTGCGTTGAGGAAGTAGGTGGTGGTGGTCTTGCCGTTGGTGCCGGTTACCCCGAAGAGGGTGGGGCGGCCAGAGACCGGCTGACTGTCGAAAACGACGGCGGCAAGCGGGCCCACATAGTCACGCACCGGAGCAGCCCGGTACAGGGGAACGTCGTGTCCGGCAAGTGCCGACTCAGCCGCGGCCACACCGGCATCGTCCGTCAGCACGGCAGCCGCGCCGGCCGCGATCGCCTGACCGGTGAAGTCCGCCCCATGGCGTCCTGTCCCGGGGACGGCAATGTAGAGGTCTCCCGGAACGACTTGCCGTGAATCGATCGTGACGCCCGTGATGGAAACGGGATCGCCGTCGTCGTTCTGGGTACCTACCCGCTCCACCGAGGTGAGATCCGCTGGAAGAGCGGATAACACCTCATCCATGGTTCGGGGCACGACGACGTCGGGCCGCATGCGCGCGGCAGCAACGGACTGTTCATTTGTGGACACGTTTGGGGCCTGCTTACGCGGATCAGTACACGACCGGGTAAGTTTCGGGCTTACCGGTCGCGGGCGGGACGTTGTTCGAGTTCAGAACGTATTTCATGACCTTCTGGAAGGATTCCCCCGGAACCAGATAGTACAGGTCTCCCCGGGGCCGCTGCAGTGTCACCACCACCACGTATTCGGGGTCCTCCATTGGTGCCATGCCGGCGTACGACAGTGTGTAGCCGTCGTAACCGCCCTGCGGACTCGGTGCTTCCGCGGTGCCGGTCTTGGATCCCACGCGGTATTCCTCGAGGGCACCGGACGCTCCGGACCCCTCAACGGTCACGGTTTCCAGCATGGTGTGAAGCTCGTCGGCCGTTTCCTCCGACACAACGCGCGTGCCCTCGGCCTGCGGCACCTTGTGCTCAGTGCCGTCGGGGTCAATGTAGGCGTCGATGAGCCGCGGCTGCAGGCGAACGCCGTCGTTGGCGACCGTCTGGTAAACCATGGCGGTGTGCAGGGCCGTCTGCGCGAGTCCCTGGCCGAAGAGCACAGTGTATTGCTGACGTTCGTCCCAGGTGTCCGGCGTGGGAAGGATGCCTGCTGTTTCTCCGTCAAGCCCCACGTTCAGGGGTTCACCGATACCGAACTTCCGCAGCCAGTCATAGCGCTCCTGCTTGCTCAGCTGTTCGCCGATCATGACCGTTCCGGTATTCATCGACTTGGCGAAGATTCCGGCGGCTGTCCGCTTCTCGGTCCCGTGCTCGAAAGCATCCTTGAAAGTCTGCCCGTCCACCGTGTAGGTGGGCGGTGTTTCGAACCTGCTGGTCGGCTCGATGATTCCTTCTTCCAGCGCAGCCGCCATGGTGATGAGTTTTGTGGTGGAGCCGGGTTCAAACGACGCAGTGACGGAGAGGGGTCCCAGGAATTTGGGATCCGTGGCTGCATAGTTGTTGGGATCCGGCGTGGTCGACTCGGCCATCGCCTTGATCGCCCCGGTCTTCGCCTCGACCACAACGATGTTCCCCCACTCGGCGTTGTAGTCCTCGACCTGCGCCGCAATGGTCTGCTGGGCGAAAAACTGCAGGTCCTGGTCGATGGTCAGCCGCACCGACTTACCGTCCTGCGCAGGCACGTCCTTATTGGTGGCGTAGGGAATGCGGATACCGTCGCCGCCGATTTCGTAGGTGCGGCTGCCGGGCGTACCGGTCAGATGCTCGTCCTGTGTCAACTCGATACCGCTCAGGGCCCTGCGATCCCCGCTCATGAAGCCGAGGATCGAGCCTGCGACCGCTCCCGACGGATAGGTACGCAGAGTAGTGGGATCGGCGTAAACCCCCGGCATTCCGACGGCGAGTACCTTGTTCCGTACCTCCGGCGTCACCGAGCGCGCGACGAAACCGAATGAGGCATCACCAAGGATGGATGACTTCAGCGTCGCGACGTCCTGGCCGAGGATTGCCGAGAGTTCCTCGAAGCCCTGCTCCATCGGGATGTCCTCGACCCGCTCATCTGTCTCCGGGTTGTACCGGTCGAATGTTTCGCCGCCGCTCAGCCGCTGGTCGACCACGATGTCGAACCGCTGGACCGTGTGCGCCAGTTCGTTTCCCTCATCGTCCAGGATGCTGCCGCGCAGCGCCGGCACCTCCTGCGTGACCAGACGCTTGTTCAGGCCGGCCTGGGCCATTCCATCGAAATCGAGTCCCTGCACCTGGAAGAGCCGAACGCCGAGCACAAGCAGCAGGATCAGGACGAAAGCCAGACCGACTCTCAGCCTCGCGGCTCCGAGCGCTACCCGTAGTGTTTCCTGTTGGGAGTTGTCGGCTGGTGCCACCGTGGTTCCTCGCTGCGTTGGTTACTGCGGTTGCTTATTGTCCGGGAGCGGCTTGTGCGGGTGCCGGGATGGTTCCGCCGCTCGCCGGCTCCGCGGTCGTGACCGGTTCCTCGACGGCGGGTTCCGCTGCTGGCTCCGCCTTTTCGACGGGCGCTGCAGGCGCGGCGGCCTCGCTCGGCATATTCACAGCGGGGGCCGGAACAAGGACCGGCGGTGCATCAGACCCGCTGGCTGGTTCCGGAGTTCCGCTGACTGCCAACGAATCTACATCAATGATTCCGAAAGTCGGGGAAGCCACCATGTCGAGTTCATGAGCCGCCGTTGCAAGGTTTTGGGGTGCCCTGAGGTTCTCGAGCTGTTGCGTCAAAGCCTGGTTCTGCTCAGCAAGGGCAACCTCCTGACCACGCAGTGAAACCAGCTTGTATTGACTGCTGGAGACGGAGATGTTCAGCATGAGGACGACCACCAGGGCGGCGATGAGCGCAGCCATCGAGAAGACGGCGAAAGGCACCCGACCACGCGTGGGAGCGGCGGGAACCACTGAAAGCGGGGTCCGCCGTCGTTCCCGTCCGGCCTGCGTCTCCGGGTTCGATATCGCAGGACTCTGCAGGGCGCGCGCAGTATTGCCTGCGACCATCGGCGCGGTTGCGTAAGCGCTGCGATGCACAGACGGCCTCTCCTGCACTGACTGGCTCATCATGCGTTCCTGTCTGTCGGGCTGGTTCTGGTCCGTTCAACTGCCCTGAGCTTGGCGGACGCGGCTCGCGGGTTGTCGGCGATCTCCTGGTCCGTGGGTGCTTCGGTACCCTTGGTCAAGGTTTTGAGATACGGCTTGTGCTCCTCGAGTTCCACCGGAAACCCGACGGGGGCCGAAGATCGGGTTCCTGCGGTGAAAGCCGCTTTCACGATCTTGTCCTCGAGGGAGTGGTAGGACATGACCACTACCCTCCCCTGCACTGCGATCGAACCCAGCGCAGCCGGGATGGCCCGGGTGAGTACGGAGAGCTCCTCGTTGACCTCGATCCGCAGGGCCTGGAAGGTCCGTTTCGCTGGATGTCCGCCGGTTCTGGCGGCTCCTGCCGGAACCACAGACCGAATAACGTCGACCAGTTCACCGGTGGTGCCGAACGGTTTTGTTCCACGGGCGGCGACGATCGCGGAAGCGATGCGCCCTGCGAACTTCTCCTCCCCCCAGCTGCGGATGATTCGCCGCAGCTCCTCTTCGGAGTAGGTGTTCACGACGTCGGCGGCACTCTGCCCGGTACTCGTGTCCATCCTCATGTCGAGTGGTGCGTCGTAGGAGTAGGCGAACCCGCGATTACGCTCATCAAGCTGCAGCGAGGAGACACCCAGGTCGAACAGAATGCCGTGCACTTTGTCGAAGCCGAGGTCTTCGAGAACCGAGGGAATTTCGTCATACACGGCGTGCACGAGGTCGGTGCGGTTCCGGAAGGCAGCAAGCCTCTCTCCGGCGAGACGCAGGGCCTGCTGGTCGCGGTCTATGCCCACGAGGTGGAGTTTATTGAACCGCTGGAGCATGGCCTCGGAGTGGCCCCCCATGCCGAGGGTGGCGTCTACGACGACGGCGCCCTCACCGGCCGATTCAATAGCGGGAGCGAGGAGGTTGATGCACCGGTCCAGCAGAACGGGAATGTGCCGTTCCTCGGTAGGACGCTCCTCCCCCATATGCCCGCTCCTTCCTGCTGACTCATTCAGGCTGCGCACCTGTGCTGTGAACGCTGTGCTTGTTCTTCGATCAGATCCCCATCCGCTCCATGCGTCCGTCTGCCTGGCTCCGGGGAAGGTGAGTCAGGTGGGCGGCCGCTGGGCGGCTGGAGGTCTCATCCAAGAACCTTCGCAAGCGCGAATGCTCTGTTGTAGTTACTAAGGGTTGTGGTTACTCGGTGCAGCGACTGTCAGAAAATTCCCGGCAGTGCGTCTTCGTCAGTTTCGGAGAAGGCCGTTTCCTTCTCTTCGAGATAGTCATTCCACGCGGTCGCATCCCAGATCTCAGCGCGGCTTCCCGCTCCGATCACTGCAAGCTCCCGATCCAGCCCTGCGTAGGTACGCAGGGCCTGCGGAATCGTCACCCTTCCCTGCTTATCCGGCACCTCATCTGATGCGCCGGACAGAAAAACGCGAATGTAATCACGAGCCTGGCGCGATGAGAGCGGTGCCTCCCGCATCTGCTCGTGAACTTTCTCGAACTCCCGCTGACTAAAAACGTAGATGCAGCGCTCTTGGCCCCTGGTCAACACCAAACCGTCGCTCAGTTCGTCTCGAAACTTTGCCGGTAGGATCAACCGCCCCTTCTCGTCCAGCCGTGGCGAGTGTGTTCCTAGGAACATCCGCCACCACCTGTCCGATCGGGAGGGCCAAGCGTAACCACTACGCTCTTATGTCCCCCACTTTACTCCACAATCCTCCCCCGTCAACGCGACACCACGTGCGTCGAACTGTTTCTTCCCGCTGATCGGCGAAGCCATGCGGATATCGCTAGGTGAAGGGCTGTGGAGGGGATATTGCGAATGTGGTGCTGCCAGGGGGCATCAACGTCGGTTTGTGGCGATTAAACGACACAGGGCCCGCCTTTGGCGGGCCCTGTGGGGGAAAGTGGAGGAGGTGGGGAGCTTAGGGTTGATCCCTTTTACGCTCGTCCCACTTTTCTTCGAGACTGCTGAGGAAACCGCCGCGCGGCGAGCTGGACGCCTTGGCCGTTTTGCCGGCTCCCGGGGCGGCGCCGTCCAGCTTGGTCTTGGTTGTTGCGTAGTAAACACCGGCGCCCATAATGAGGAAGCCCAGGACACCCACCGGTATGAATTGATTCCAGATGCCGAGTAGCAGGATCGCGATACCGGCAATGGTCACGAGCGAACCGAGCACGATACGGCGGGTGGACATCGAGCGAGTGGTACTCGACGCCATGGAGTGGGCGAATTTGGGATCGTCGGCGTGAAGCTGTTGTTCCAACTGGTCAAGCAGCCGCTGCTCGTGTTCCGAGAGTGCCATCACTGCCTCCTTGCTACTGGTACCGAAACCCTCAAACCCAAACAACGAGTTCAGCCGGGAACTAGTTCCCGGCTGCCACCGCAACGAGTTCGCTGCGGCTTTCTGATCTGAGTGGGTCAACACCTGGTCGATCCCTAGTAATAAGGATAGATTGCATTCACCCCGAGGGAAAGCCGCTCCCGGCCGCCGGAGACCCCTGCAAGGCCCGAAATCAGCCGTTCGACGGCTCGTTGGATGCCTCCCCGTTTGCTGTCCCGGACGGGGGTCTCAATAACCGGGCCGGGATAATCATTGAAGCGCCGAACTTGCCGTTCACGCGGTCGAGCGCCTGTTCGGCAAGACGCCAATTGTCGTCCTGGCGGTCGATCGTCAGCTGGTGCGCACTGCCGGCCGCAGATTCGAGTTTCTCCGCCCGTATTCCGATAAGTCGAACGCTCAGCGGACGTTCACCCAGCGACTCCAACAGTTGGCACGCCGCGACGTAGACGGCGTGGGCACTGTCGGTAGGCTCCGCCAACCGCCGCGACCGGGTGAGGGTGGAGAAGTCCGCATAGCGAAGCTTGAGGGAGATCCCAGAGGTGCGCAACTGCGCGGACCGAAGGCGGGAGGCCGTTCGGTGCGACAGGCGAAGCAGTTCCGCGCGGAGAGTGTCGTCGTCAGCGATATCGGACGCGAAGGTCTCTTCGGCGCCAATACTCTTCTCCTGTCTGCTGACCGTCACCGGCCGGGGGTCCTTCCCCCAGGCAAGCCTGTGAACATGTGTGCCGGTGGCGCCCAGTGTGCGTTGCAGGACGGAAACGGGTGTCCGTGCAACATCTTCGACGGTCCTGATTCCGAGCCGCGCGAGAACCTCCTGTGTCTTCGTGCCCACCCCCCAGAGCGCTGACACCGGGAGTGTATGCAGGTATTCAACGGTCTGCGCTGCCGGAATCAGCAATAGCCCGTCCGGCTTGGCACGCGTTGACGCGATTTTCGCGACGAACTTGGTGGAGGCGATCCCGACGCTCGCAGTGATGCCGAGCTCACGTGCAATTGTGCTTCTGATGAGCTCACCGATGCGCCGGGGCGGCCCGAGACGGCGCAGGGATCCCGACACGTCAAGGAAGGCTTCGTCCACACTCAGCTGTTCAACGAGTGGTGTGATGGTGCCGAAGATCTCCATGACAGAGGCGGAGACCTCGGCATAGCGTTGATGGTGAGGTTCGAGGATCACCGCGTGGGGACAGAGCCGCATGGCAGTGGCCATCGGCATGGCGGATCGGACTCCGAACCGCCGCGCCTCGTAGGAGGCCGACAATACGACTGAACGGCCCGACGGCGACCCGGCGATCACTGCCTTCCCGCGGAGATCCGGGCGCGAGAGAAGCTCCACCGATACGTAGAAGGCGTCCATGTCCACGTGGAGGATGGTGCATTCGGCGTCCTCTGGTCCAGCGGAATCGGAGCGGATGGACATGGTGCTCATCCTAGTGCTGCCCACGGTCAATTCGACCGCTCCGGCGGTCACCGCAGCGGACAGCACCGGATGAGGAGCGCCTAGACTGGGCCTATGACCGACCGTATCGCTGCTTCTTCCACGCTTATCCAGGACGAGCAGGATCGCTTCCGTCAGTCACTTACTGGAGTCACCCGGGACTTCCTTTCCGCGCAGCGCACCCTATTGGAGTCCGTATCACCGGACAGCGCCGTCCTTGTTGACGCAATTGAACGGCTGGTCGCCGGCGGGAAGAAGATGCGGCCGCTGCTGTGTTACTGGGGATGGAGGGGAGCCGGAGGAGCAACGGACGACGACGGCATCGTCACCGCAGGGATGTCCCTCGAACTGTTTCAGGCGGCCGCGCTCGTGCACGACGACATCATCGACCGGTCGGACATCAGGCGTGGTGCGCCAAGCGTGCACAAGCAGTTCGAAGGCCGCCACGATAACGGGCGCTGGCATCTCGACGCAGCGCACTTCGGCACCGGTGCGGCCATCCTCGCGGGAGATCTTTGCCTGTCACTCAGTGAGGAGGCGTTCGCTTCCATCGCCGGGGCGCCAGAGACGCTTCGCACGGCGCGAGCGATCTTCAACCGGATGCGCACGGAAGTCATGGCTGGGCAGTACCTCGACCTGCTCGAGGAAGCTGTCGGACCGGATCGGGACCCCGCTGAGGCAGCCGAACGCGCGCTGGGCATCGTGCGGTTCAAATCCGCCAGGTACTCGACCGAGCATCCGCTGTGTATCGGCGGCGCCCTTGCGGGGGCAACACCGGAAATGCTCGCCGGCTACTCGTCGTTCGCGCTTCCGCTGGGCGAGGCATTCCAGTTACGGGACGACCTGCTCGGGGTCTATGGCGACCCGGCTGTCACCGGTAAGCCCTCCGGGGATGATCTCCGCGAGGGCAAGCGGACCGTCCTGATAGCGAAGGCCTTGCAGGCCGGCAGCCCGGAGCAGAAGGACGCCCTGAATGCTGGGCTCGGGAGCACGGTGATGAGTCAGGAAGAGGTGTTCCAGCTGCAGGGAATTATCGATCAAACCGGTGCGCGAGAAGAAGTTGAAGCCCTCATAGCCGAGCGGGCGGCCACCAGCTTTCAGGCGCTGGAAGCGATACCCCTGGATGCGGTCTGCAGGGACGCACTCGGTTTCCTTGCCGAGGCCGCGGTCACGCGCACGGCCTGACGCGGCGGCCTCGCATGACGCGCAGGTGACTACCAGGCCATAGCTTGGGCACGACGGCGAATCTCCGTCTTTCGCCCTGCCTTCAGTGCATCAATGGGTCGACCCGGCAGGGACTCGTCTTCCGTGAAGAGCCAGCGGATGATCTCTTCGTCCGAGAAGCCTGAATCGCCCAGGACTGCAACGGTTCCCTTGAGGCTCTCGAGGACATGCCCATCGGTGATGAACTCTGCGGGCACAGAGCGGATGTTCCGGTCAGTGACGCGGACCGACACGAGCGCGCGCTCATTGATCAGGCCATGGACCTTGGTGATTGACAGGTCAAGCGCTTCCGCGACATCGGGAAGGGTGAGCCAATCGCCCACAAGGGTTTCCAGTGTATTCACGCCCTTAAGCGTGCCATGCCTCCGTGCTCCAACTCCACTCAGCGGCGGACCTCGGAGCGTCCAGTGGCAACACGCCAATGCTGCGCAAATACTGCGACTTTCTGAGGTGTTGTGCTACGTGGCTCATGGTGTAGATTCACATAAGTCACACAAGTAACAGTAACAACTTGTGTATCAACTGCACCAAAGGGTCTCGGGGATAACGGCGGCATCGGCTGGCGCTCCTTGCCCTGCCATGCGGGTAAGCCCGCCGATACAGATGAGGACAGACAATGACCGCCCAGCGCCCGTCATCGCCGCTGAACGTGCCAGCCGCCTGCACAACCCCGTTCAAGAACCGAGGATTAGGTATCGCGGTTTCCTCCGCCGCAATTCCGGCCGTCGTACTCTCCTCGGTTGCACTGGCGGCGCCAGCTGCAGCCGCGCCGGCCTCGAGCCACGTCGCATACCAGCCGCTGAAGACCATGCCGGCCACCAGCGCCAACTCCGCTGTGATCCCCGCTTCCCTGGTGGCAACACAGGTGCCGAAGCTTGTCCCCATGCAAAGCTCGCCCGCAACGTACGTCGTTCGCGCAGGCGACACGATCAGTGGCATTGCTGCCCGGCACGGACTCGCCATGCAGGCAGTCCTCAAGGCCAACGGTCTGACGGTCAACTCGCTCATCCACCCGGGCCAGAAGATCAAGCTCTCCGGTTCCACCGCAGCCCCTGCCAAGCAGGCAGCTCCTGTCAACCGCCAGTCGGCAGCCACCTACACCGTGAAGTCGGGCGACACACTTGGAGCGATCGCAGCCCGCCACGGAGTGAGCCTCGCGGCCGTGCTCAAGGCCAACGGGCTGTCAATGTCGTCCGTCATCCATCCCGGACAGAAGATCAAGCTCTCAGGGCCCGCCGCGGCCCCCGCGCCGAAGGCGTCCGCACCCAAGCCTGCACCCGCCTCCGGCGCCACCTATGTGGTGAAGGCCGGCGATACGCTGGGCGCCATTGCGGCCCGTCACAACGTGAGCCTAGGGTCCGTCCTCTCGGCTAACGGACTTTCGATGAACTCGATCATCCATCCAGGACAGCAGCTGAAGCTGGGGGGATCGAACGTGGCCGTTCAGACCGGCCCGAAGCCCGCAGCACCCAAGCCTGCTGCGCCGGCCGGAGGCGGGTCCTACACCATCAAGGCCGGCGACACCCTCGGCGCGATCGCAACCAGGCACGGGGTGAGCTTGAACGCGCTTCTTTCAGCGAACAAGCTGAGCGCTACAACGATCATCTATCCCGGCAAGAAGCTGACCATTCCGGGCGGAGCAAAGACACCCGCGCAACAGAAGCCCGCCGACCTTGTGCCGTCGACCTTCCTGCACTACACCTACCCGGACGCCGTGGTTGCGGAAGCCAACAAGAACAAGCACACCCTCAACAACCTTCCGGCGCCCTCACAGGCGGAGATGAAGGCGATCGTTGCAGATACTGCTCGAAAGATGGGTGTGGATCCCAGCCTGGCGCTGGCATTCTCCTACCAGGAGTCCGGCTTCAACCAGCGGGCAGTCTCCCCTGCGAACGCCATCGGCGCGATGCAGGTGATTCCGATGTCCGGCGAGTGGGCCTCTGACCTTGTCGGTCGGAAGCTGAACCTCCTGGACCCTTATGACAATGCGACCGCGGGTGTTGCGATCATCAAGGCGCTCCTGCGCAGCAGCCCGAACCAGGACATAGCCATCGCGTCCTACTACCAGGGCCAATACTCCGTCCAGACGCACGGCATGTTCTCGGACACCAAGAACTACGTCGCAGCAATCAAGGCGCACCAGAAGAACTTCCGCTAAATCCCGCCCGGGATCGCTGTTTCCAGACAGCGGCCGGCGCCCCTACCGATCTGTGTTGGTGCGGGCGCCGGCCGCTGTTTCACTTAGTATCGAAGGGTGCGGGAGAGGGCGAGAGACTCACTGGTGGACACCGTCGTGGACGGCCGTTACCTCGTGCGTTCCCGGATTGCGCGCGGCGGCATGTCCACTGTCTACCTGGCGACGGACCAGCGCCTTGAGCGGGATGTTGCGCTCAAGGTTCTTTACCCCCACCTTGCCGAGGACCAGCGCTTCCTTGAGCGGTTCGAGCGCGAAGCAAAATCTGCTGCGAGGCTGTCTCACCCGCATGTTGTGGGAGTTCTGGATCAAGGGGTGGAAGAAGGACCGGATCATGGAGTCGCCTACCTGGTCATGGAGTATGTTCCCGGCAGAACGCTCCGAGACCTTCTGAGGGAGCGCGGCCGTCTGACCCCGCGCCAGGCACTCGCCATGCTTGACCCCGTCATCGAGGGATTGGCCGCGGCCCACGACGCCGGGCTTATTCACCGGGACGTGAAGCCCGAGAATGTGCTGCTCGAGGAGCGCGGCGGGATCAAGATCGCCGATTTCGGGCTCGCCCGAGCAGTGTCCGCAGGAACCAATACCGGCACCCTCGTCGGCACGGCGGCGTACTTGCCGCCGGAATTGATGACCGGAGGGACAGCGGACGCCCGCAGCGACATCTATTCGGCCGGTATCATGCTTTTCGAACTTCTTACGGGCACGCAGCCTTACCAGGGAGATGCCCCCATTCGGGTTGCGTTCCAGCACGTGAACTCGCGAGTTCCAGCGCCTTCCACCAGAGTGCCTGGGCTGGCCGAAGACCTCGACGAACTGGTTCTCTGGTGCACCGCCGTCGACCCCGAGAAACGCCCCGTCGATGGACATTCCCTACTCGGCGAACTGCGCCATATCAGGACTACACTCACCGACGCCGAACTCGACCTGGGCAGCGAGCACCAGCATGAACCCGCAGCGTCCGGAAAGTTCTTGGATTCCGGCGGCGACGCTCACACGGAAGTCATTTCCGGTCCATACTCCGCCACTGAGGTAGTCGGACCCTCGCATCCCACTGAAGCCATTGGCGGATCAGGGTCCCCCACCACCGTGCTGGGCAAAGGCTCACACCCCACGACCGTATTCGATTCGGTTCCAGCCGCAGGCCCAAAGCCCGAACAGCAACCCGACCCGGCTGCTCGGGAGAAGCTTGCAGCCAGGGACTTCAAGGCGCACCAGAAAGAGCGGGCAAAAGCTGCACAGCGACCGCAGAAAGCATTGCGGCCGGGTAATGGTCGCCGTCGCAGCGCACTGCTGATCGCCTTTCTCGCCCTTCTGGCACTGCTGGCCGCCGCAGCCGGCTGGTTCCTCGGAACAGGTCCTGGCGCGCTCGTAACCGTACCGGACGTTTCCAACCGCCCGCTGAGCGTCGCGCAGGCCCTTCTTTCCCAGGTCGGCCTGTCCTCAAGGGCCGAGCAGGTCCACTCGGACGCAGTGGCTGAGGGACTCGTCATCACGAGTGAGCCGCAACCAGCAGCCGCAGTGCGGCCGTGGGAAGAGATCGCGCTGATCGTATCGCGGGGCCCAGAACTCTTCGCGGTTCCCGAGGTGTCCGGCCTCGCTGAGGCGACAGCAGCGGCTTCGCTCGTGGCTGCAGGTTTCGACGTCGGAGAGGTGACACGCCAGTTCAGCAGCTCCGTCGGCGAAGGGGAGGTCATCGCCACTACCCCGGCGGGAGGCGAGACAGTCCCGGCGGGCACCGCCATTGGCCTCGTCGTATCGCAGGGACCTGAACCGGTTGCGGTTCCCCCGGTGGTGGGTCTGCCTGAGGAAGAAGCCCTCAGCGCGCTTGAGGATGCAGGGTTGGTCGGTGAGATCGCCCCGGAGGCAGTCAACGACGCAGAGGTACCGGCGGGTTCCGTCCTGTCGCAGAGTCCGTCCGACGGTCAGCTCCGGCCGGGAGAAACGGTCACGCTCACGCTATCCGCGGGTCCCCGGATCATCGAGGTTCCGGATGTCTTCTCCCAGCCGGAGGCAGAAGCGATTGCGGCGCTCGAGGAGGCCGGATTCACTGTCGAAGTGGACTACGCCTTTGGCAGGCCGGTTCTTGGACTGGTCGCCGGCCAGGACCTCACGGGTGAACACCCTGAGGGTTCAACGGTCACCATAACGGTTACCTGACAGGAGCCAAACGGCTACAGCGGCGGCTTCTGCCGTTTGGCTCCTGTCACTGGCAGAGACCGTCAGCGCCGTGAGAGCGCGCCGGCCACGAGGAAGGCCATCTCCAGGGACTGCATGTGGTTCAACCGGGGATCGCACACCGACTCATACCGGTCGAGGAAGGCTTCCTGGTCGATCGGATCCGCCCCGCCCAGGCACTCGGCGACATCGTCACCCGTCATCTCCACGTGGAGCCCACCGGGGAAGGTGCCGAGCGCGTTGTGCACCTCGAAGAATCCCCGGACCTCGTCCATGACGTCGTCGAAGTTGCGGGTCTTGTACCCATTCGGGGAAGTGACCGTATTGCCGTGCATCGGGTCCGTCACCCACAGAACCTGGGCCCCGGACTCCGTGACCCGCGACACCAGGTTGGGAAGCTTCTCCCGGATGTTCTTGGCGCCCATGCGTGTGATGAAAGTGAGGCGGCCGGGCTCACGGTTCGGGTCCAGCTTGTCGATGAGCGCCAATGCGTCATCAGGGGACGTGCCGGGACCGAGCTTTACGCCGATCGGGTTGCGGACCCGTGAAAGGAAGTCGATGTGTGCGCCGTCGATGTCACGGGTGCGCTCCCCGATCCACAGGAAGTGTGCGGACGTGTCATAGGGCAGTCCCGTGCGGGAGTCCGTCCGTGTCAACGCACGTTCGTATTCGAGGAGCAGTGCCTCGTGGCTCGCAAAAAACTCGACGCGCGTCAGCGCGTCGAAGTCCGCGCCGCAGGCTTCCATGAAGCGGACAGCCCGGTCAATCTCGCGCGCGAGTGACTCATAGCGCGAATGCGCGGGGTTCGCGGTGAAGCCCTTGTTCCAATGATGAACAAGACGAAGATCCGCGAAACCTCCCTGCGTGAACGCCCGGATGAGGTTCAACGTCGATGCCGAGGTGTGGTAGGCGCGCACCATACGGGATGCGTCATGGCCCCGACTCTCCGGAGTGAAGTCGTACCCGTTCACCATGTCGCCCCGATAGGCCGGCAGGGTTACGCCTTCGCGTGTTTCGTCATTCGAGGAACGCGGCTTGGCGAACTGCCCGGCCATGCGACCCATCTTGATGACAGGAAGTGACGCACCATAGGTAAGCACCACTGCCATCTGCAGAATGGTCTTCACACGCGCGCTGATCTTGTCCGCTGTAGCGCCGTCGAAGGTTTCCGCGCAGTCGCCTCCCTGCAGGAGAAACGCCTTCCCCTGGGCTGCCGCCGCCAGCCTTTCCCGAAGCACATCCACCTCGCCGGCGAAGACCAGTGGAGGCAGGGTGGACAGCTCATTCATCGCGGTCCGGTGCACCGCAGAGTCCTGCCAGCTGGGCTGCTGGGAGATGCTGAGCTCCCGCCACTTGTCCAGACCGTGGTCGGCTATTGCTGAAGGGGACGCTGAGGTCACGGTTGTTTCGGTCACTGCTTAAGCCTAATGGCTTCGCCGCACGACGGCGGACTCCCCTGTCATCCGAAGGCTTCCGTACCGTCACATAGCCCGGCTGCTGGGATCCCCTTCGTGCTTTGCCCTTGCTCTTTTGGCACGAGCAGGTGTCTTTGGAGGGTCGCCGGCTTCTCCAGCCTCACGCCCGATCGTGCGGACTTCGCCGGGCAAAGGGCTTTCGGCGCTCGGCGGCAGTGAGGTGTCCAACGGCGACGGCGCCGCCGGTGCGGGCACTGAACCTTCCAGACGAACGGCTGCCTGGCGGGACGGGTCTGCTGCACGTTCCGGCTTCTTTGCCGCCTTCTTGCCTGCGGTCTTCGCACTGGCAAGACGTTCCTTGACACTGCTGGCGTAAACGTCGACGTACTCCTGGCCGGAAAGCCTCATCAGGGCGTACATAATTTCGTCAGTGACGGAGCGCTGGATGAAACGGTCGTCTCCCATTCCGGCATAACGCCGGAAATCCATCGGCTCCCCGATGATGATTCCTACCCGGCGGATGTTCGGAAGACGCCGGCCGATGGGCTGGACTTTATCCGTACCGATCATCGCTACAGGAATGACTGGAACGCCGGTCGCAAGGATCAATTTGGCCACACCGGTCTTGCCCCGGTACAGCCTGCCATCCGGGCTGCGGGTGCCTTCCGGATAAATGCCGAGTATCCCGCCGGACTTCAGGATCTCCTCACCTGCGGAGAGCGACGTCGCTGACGCCGCACCGCCGGAGCGGTCCATCGGCAGTTGGTTGCTGAGCCGGAAGAACATGGCGGTGAGCTTGCCCTTCAGGCCTTTGCCGGTGAAGTACTCCGACTTGGCGAGGAAAACCACCGGCCGCGGCACAGCCAGGGGCAGGAAGATTGAGTCGGAGAAGGATAGATGGTTACTCACGATGACAGCGGCACCGGTAGCGGGAATGTTGTCCAGGCCCTTGACCCATGGCCTGAACAGGAGATTCACAATGGGACCTATAAAGATCCGCTTCATGATCCAGTAGAACACTCTGCCAGCCTTCCTGCGTGGATGTTCCGATTATCTGGAAACAGGCAATAACCATGCGTTCCGCAAACGGGCTTCTCGGAACACTACTCTACGGGCGGACGGTGTGCCGGGCGCCACTGGCAGTGGACCGGACACGGTGACACCATTGGAATCATGACGGCCGATACCGCACTTGCAGCGTACTCGTCTCCGGGTTCGGGCAGGAATGCGCGGATCGGAGTGATACTCAGCCATGGCTTTACGGGTTCGCCGGCGAGCATGATCGGGTGGGCGCAGAACCTGGCAAACCAGGGCTACGCAGTGAAGCTACCCCTGCTTGCGGGTCATGGCACCACTTGGCAGGAACTGGCCAGAACACCGTGGCAGCACTGGTATGAGGGCATTGATGCCGCTTACCGGGAACTCGCCCAGGACACCGACGCCGTAGTCGTAGCCGGCTTGTCCATGGGTGGGGCGCTCGCTCTGAGGCTGGCGGCGCTGGAGTCGGTGGCGGGCGTCGTCGTCGTCAATCCTGGGCTCACCATTGCCGACCCACGCGCCCGCTATGTGGGCGTGCTGAAGTATCTCCTTCGGTCTGTCCCATCCATCGGGAACGACATCAGAAAGGAAGGCATGGACGAGCGCGCTTACGCCCGGACTCCGGTTGCGGCCGTCCACCAGCTCGCGCGTCTCTTTCGTGACACCACCGAACGGCTCCCACAGGTTACGGCTCCGACTTTGGTGTTCCGGTCGAACATCGACCGGATTGTTCCCGAAAGCAGCCTGGAAGTTCTACAGCGGCGCATCGGGAGTGCAGACTTGGAGATAATACGGTTGGAGAACAGTTACCACGTGGCCACCATGGACCACGACCAGGAGCTCATCTTCGAACGCTCCGCAGCATTCATCAAGCACGTGACAGCAGGTATCACCGCATGAGTCCACGAGCCCAGGACCCTAACGAGTCTACTGACGACGCCGTGTGGCAAGACCTCGTCGCGCGGCTGGAAGAAACGCCGAGCAGCGAGTTGCCCGAGCGGCCCTCCTCCGACCCCGCGCCCTCGGCGGAGGAGCGCGTACGGGCGATCTTCGAGTCTCAGCGCACCCCGACTCCCGCAGGTCCCCGCGATCACACCGCGCCGGATGATGACGACGACGGATCATTCCGGCCGCCCGAACCTCCCGCCCTCGGCGTGGGAGATCCCTTGGTGGTGCTTGCCTGGGTGGGTGCCGTGGGCAGCCCCATAGCCCTGGTGCTGATTGCGATGTTCTGGCGTTCCGCCTCAAGCACCATGATGCTGGGCATCGTGGCGGTTTTCATCGCGAGCGTCACCTTCCTGATCTTCCGCCTTCCGAAGACGCGAGATTACGACGACGACGGCGCCGAGGTCTAGCTTCGAGGTTCAGCTGCGAGGTCTGGCTGCGCCCTTGCCTAGCGCCGCTCACTGGGGCGTCCTGAGGGCGGGGTTCCATATGCCCGGCCCAGCAGCGGGCGGTGCCGGATCCGGGAAAGATCAGCCGCGCCCACCAGGCCGGCCTCGGGGCCGAGGGCCGCCGCCGTGATTCGTGCAGCGGGACGAAACCCGCGTCCGGTGAGGTTGCGCTCGAATGCGCGCCGCGCCGGTTCGATCAGGAGCTGCCCGGCCGCCCCTAGCCCGCCGCCGATGACGAACGTCCCGGGATCGAGCGCCGCACCCAGGTTGGCGAGGCCGAGACCGAGCCACTGCCCGACGTCGTCGATCAGCTCACGGCACACAGGGTCGCCCTGCAGCGCCAGGCGGGTGACCACTGTGCCGGTGATGGCGTCGACGTTTCCGTTCACCTCATGCAGCAAGGTCTGCGCAACCGGAGAATTGGCGGTCGCAAGTTCGCGGGCTTCCCGCCCGAGCGCGTTGCCTGAGGCGTACTGTTCCCAGCAGCCCCTGTTGCCGCACTCGCAGCGATGCCCGTTGGGAACGATGATCTGATGACCGAATTCCCCCGCGACTCCGTGACGGCCTCGCTCGAGTACACCGTCCATGATCATCGCGCCACCGATTCCGGTACCGAGAGTGATGAGCACGAGCCGCGATTCGCCCCGGCCCGCGCCGAAACGCCATTCGGCCCACGCTGCCGCGTCCGCGTCATTGAGCACCGTAACGCGCCGTCGCAGGGCCTTTTCGAGATTCGCTCTCAACGGTTCGTTGCGCCACGCCAGATGAGGGCTGAACAGCACCGTTCCGTTGTCCAGATCCATCCACCCGGCCGCTCCGATACCCACCGAGCGGATGCGCCGACCTCGTCCGAGCTCGCGCACCAGGTCCACGATCACCGATTCGACCGCCCTCGGATCCTGACCGGGGGTTTCCCTGCGGGCGGAGGCGATGATTTCACCGGTGGGGTCGACGACGCCGGCAGCCACCTTGGTGCCGCCGATATCGATGCCTATGGCGAGCCCACGAGCGCGCAGCGGGCGGGCAGCGTAACGTGTGCTCGCAGCCTGCGGCGCCCGAAGTGGGCGTCGCGTGCCGGCCCCGGCGCGAAATCGGTCGGCCAGGAGACCCTCTTCTGGTTCCGTCTGCATGGAGCAGGCCTCCCGCCGTCGTACTGGGACTGCGCCGTCCTGAACGCAAGCTTTACCGTTACCGTTTTGTACATTACTGGAGAGTAAGAACCCCTGCGGAAAAGCTATAGGCTAGGAACGTCTCACGGATGTGACGAAGATCAAAGGAGATTCCTGTGCGCGAATTCAGCGTTCCGGCCAAAGTGCAGGTCCCCCGGGACAGCAACACCACTCACCTGGTGATGAAGCAGGCTGAGAAGGCAAGCAATCCTGCCCTGTTTGCCACCAAGGATGCCTCCGGGCAGTGGTCCGATATCCGGGCAACGGACTTCCTCTCCGACGTCCGCCGAATTGCCAAGGGTCTGATGGCTTCAGGCGTCGGCGCCGGCGACCGCGTGGCCATCATGGCGCGCACGCGGTACGAATGGGCGCTGGTGGACTTCGCCGTGTGGTTTGCGGGCGGAGTGTCAGTGCCGGTCTACGAAACCTCCTCTCCGTCGCAGGTTGCGTGGATCCTTGGCGACTCAGGCGCCGTGGCCGCGTTTGTCGAGTCGGGGCGGCATGAGAACGTGGTCCGGCAGGCCGTCGCCTCGGCGAATCTCGAGGGATTCCGGGACGTGTGGCAGTTCGACGGTGGTGGCCTGGACACGCTCCGGGAGACTGGAACCGGCATTGACGACGCGGCGCTCGAGGAACGCCGCCTCATCGCGGGCCTGGACGACGTCGCAACCATCATCTACACCTCGGGGACCACTGGAAAGCCAAAGGGTTGCGAGCTGACGCACGGCAACTTCGTGGAGCTTTCCGAGAACGCCGCCGAGTCGCTGCCGGAGGTGGCCCACGAGGGCGCACAGACCATCATGTTTCTTCCCATGGCGCACGTCTTCGCCCGATTCATCTCCGTGCTGTGCGTGGCTGCAGGCGCCACCGTTGCCCACACTCCCGATGTGAAGAACCTGCTCCCGGATCTGCAGAGCTACAAGCCGAGCTTCATCCTCGCGGTCCCCCGCGTCTTCGAGAAGGTCTACAACAACTCGATGCTCAAGGCCGAGGACAGCGGGAAAGGCAAGATCTTCCACGCCGGTGCCGACGTCGCCATCGCCTGGTCAAAGGCGGATCAGGCGGGCAAGGTGGGCCTCGGGCTGAAGGTCAAGCATGCCATCTTCGACAAGCTCCTCTACGGCAAGATCCGGACGGCCATGGGTGGGCGGGTGCAACACGCCGTGTCCGGCGGCGCACCTCTTGGCGACCGCCTCGGTCACTTCTTCCACGGCATCGGGCTCATGGTCCTTGAAGGATACGGACTGACCGAGACCACCGCACCGATCTCCGTGAACACGCCGCAGAAAATCAAGATCGGCACCGTCGGAGCTCCCCTCCCGGGCAACGCGGTCAAGATCGCTGATGACGGTGAGATCCTCGCCAAGGGCGTGTGCGTCCTGAAGGGTTACTTCAAGCGCCCTGACCTGACGGAGGAAGCCTTCACGGACGGCTGGTTCCATACCGGAGACATCGGCCAGCTCGACGACGACGGTTTCCTGAGCATCACCGGGCGCAAGAAGGAAATCATCGTGACTGCCGGTGGAAAGAACGTCATCCCCGCACAGTTGGAGGACACCATCCGTGCCAACGCCCTGGTCTCCCAGTGCGTTGTCGTCGGAGACCAGCGTCCGTTCATCTCCGCGCTGATCACGCTGGACGAGGAGGCGCTGCCCGGGTGGCTGGAGCGGCACGACCTTCCGGCCAACACCACCATGGCCGAGGCTGCGCGCCATTCCGCGGTGCAGGCCGAGATTCAGTCCCTGGTTGATTCGGCGAACGAGTCGGTCTCGCAGGCTGAAGCCATCAAGGTGTTCCGCATTGTTGAGCAGGACTTCACGGAGGCGAGCGGCCATCTCACCCCGTCGATGAAGATCAAGCGAGCCCAAGTGCTCAAGGACTACTCCTCCGTGGTTGAGGAGATCTACTCCCAGCCGCGCGTGCAGCCCGCCGGATAGGTCAGGTGGAGGGCGCCTTCAGCGAGAGCAGGGCGTTCTCCACCACCTCGGTGAGGGCCGGATGTATCCAGTACTGGCCGCGGGCCATCGTGAAAGCGTCCAGGCCGAAGTGCATCGCTTGGATGATGGGCTGAATCAGGTTCGACGCTTCGTGCCCCATTATGTGAGCGCCGAGGATCATGCCTGTGTCTTCCTCCGCCAGGATTTTCACAATCCCTGTTGTGTCTTCCATGGCCCAGCCGTAGGCGGTTGACCCGTACTGCTGGACCGCCACAGCAACCCGTGAGCCGGTTTTCTCAGCCCGTTCCAGCGCCTGTTCCTCGGTAAGGCCCACAGTAGCGATCTGCGGGCGCGTGAACACAGCGGCTGGGACGTAGCGATGATCTGCAGCATGAAGCGCATCAGGGTGGAGCAAATTGTGCGAGACAACCCGGGCTTCGTGGTTCGCCACGTGCTTGAGCTGGAAGGCGCTGGAAATGTCTCCGAGCGCCCACACGCCCGCAACCGGCTCACCCTGGCGCAGCACCCGCTGGAATGCATCCACCGCGACCCGTCCGTCATCGGTCAGATCGAAACCAATATCCCCTGCTCCCACCCGGTCGCTGTTGGGTGTACGCCCGGTCGCAACAAGCACGATGTCGGCCTCCACCGCCGTCTCGGACCCATCCGGACGCATCAGCGTCGCCGTCACGCATCTGTCACCGTTGCTGTCCACCCGCCGGACCTGGTGTTTGGTCAGAAGATCCCATTGGGATCGGGCGAGCTCTGTGAAGCGTTCAGAGATCGTATCGTCGAGGGCCCGGAGCATCCGATCAGATCGCACAGCCAGGGTCACCTCGGTGCCGAGCGAGGAAAAGATATGCGCAAACTCCGCCGCAATGTAACCACCGCCGATGATGAGCATGCGCTGTGGTAGCTCGCTCAGCCGCATGACGGTGTCGGACGTGTGGATTTGCGGCAGGTCGAGTCCGGGAATGTCCGGCACTACTGCGCGGGAGCCTGCTGCTATGACCACCTGGTCGGCCGTGACGACATCACCTGAATCGGTGACGAGGGTGCGGTGGTCGGTGAAACGGACGTCCTCCTCGATCAGGTCGACGTGGTCGAGTTCATCGGCCCTGTAGACCCTGCCCGCTTCCGAGATGCTGTCGATCCGGGTGAAGACCCGGTCGCGCAGGTCCGCCCACCTCGTCGCCGTGTGCTGAAGGTCGACGCCCAGCCGGGCGCCGTCGTCGGGTGCGCGCGCGAGGTCTGCGGGATAAACGAGCATCTTCGTGGGGATGCATCCCACGTTCAGGCACGTTCCACCGAACGTTCCGCCCTCGATGATCGCAATCTTCTTGTCATCCCATTCGGGAGTGATGATCGTGTTCCCGGAGCCGGAACCGATGATCGCCAGGTCGTAGTGAACCACGAATCAGTGCAACTGATCCACGACGAGCGCGGCGAGCTCCACCACGGCTTCCCGCGTCTTGGGCTGAAGTTTCGAGAGATCCACGCGAGAGCCCTCCGCAAGGTGACGGTCGTACGGGATGCGTACAACGGTGCTGACGCGGGAGCGGAAGTGCTCCTCGATCTCCTGCACATTGACGTCGGTGCGGTTCCCGGAGGACATATTGACGACGACGATCGCCTTCTCGACGAGGTCATGCCGACCATGAGCTTCAAGCCAGGACAGTGTCTCTGATGCCAGTCGCGCTTCGTCAACGCTGCCGCCGGACACGAGTACCACGGCGTCTGCCTTCTCCAGTGTTCCCTTCATGACCGAGTGGACCATGCCGGTGCCGGAGTCGGTGAGGACGATGGAGTAGTACCGGCCGAGAATATCGGTGACGGCGCGGTAATCGGCGTCATCAAAAGCCTGGGCGATCGCCGGGTCGGTGTCCGAGGCGAGCACGTGCAGCCGAGAGCCGTCCCGGGCAACGTAGCTCGACAGTTGGGCGAAGGAGTCCACCATGAACCGGTTCTGCACGAGCTGACGTGCGGTGAACTCTGCCTTGCCGGGTGACCGGTCGGAGAGGGTGCCGCGGTCCGGATTGGCGTCCATGGCGATGATGCGGTCCTCGCGGATGTCAGCGAGGGCCATGCCGAGCAGGGTGGTCACGGTGGTCTTACCGACTCCGCCCTTTCGGGAAAGCACGGGAACATACCGGGTCCGCTCCCCCAACCGCACGCTGACCCGGTGCTCGAGCGCGCGGTGGATGCGGACGGCGTCGGAATCGCCGACGTTCACGTAGCCGAAAGTCGCCTTGTACAGCCACAGCCGCCAGCCGCCGATCGGTGCGCGCTGCTGCGAGGTCAGCAACCGGTCAGCAGTCAGCGACGACGCCGGTTCCGGTCCTTCTTCCTTGTTCCTGCGTGCGCTACGATCCGGGGCGGTCGGTTGCTCTTCCGCTGGAGCCGGCGATACCTCAGGTGCACGGCCCGTGGAGGGCATCCAGCCTGCAACGTCGTCGCCCTCGGAGAGGCGGATGTCGCTGTCCGCAATCGTCAGCGCCGAAGGGTCAGTGGGGTGCTGTCCCGGGAACTGGCCTTCCGTTGCGGGCGTGATCCCGATGTGGGGCAGGCGATCAGGCAGCGGGGCCTGGACCACAGCGGGACCGGGCAGCTCGGCGCTGCCCGGCTCCGCGGCGTCGTCCTCTGAACTGAGCGTGAGCTCTTCCGCAGCTTCCGCGGCGTCTGCGCTGGAACCGCTCGGGGCTTCCGTCCCGGCCATTCCGGCTTCCGCCTGGTCCTGACCGGTCACGGTTTGACCGGGCTCCTGGGGAACCAAGGGCTCCTCCGTGGACTGTTCTGCCGGCTTCTTCTCGTTCGCCATGGTTCCTCACGCTTGGATGTCGCCCGTAGCTGGTGCTGCAGGTGGATTCTGCATCACCTTAGCGTAGGCCCGATTCAGGCGGGGTCGATCACCAGCAAGAGATCTCCGCCCTGCACCTGTTCGATGGCGCCGATTGCCACCCGCTTGACTGTTCCGCCCACGGTGGTGGTGATACCGGCCTCCATCTTCATCGCTTCGATGGTTGCTACGGTGTCGCCGGCCTGGACAGTATCCCCCTCGGCAACGCCGAGGGTCACGGCACCGGCGAACGGGGCGGCGACATGGCCCGGCTGCGACGGATCGGCCTTCTCGGCCGCCTTGACGTCGGTGTGGACGCTGCGGTCGCGGACGACGACGGGACGCATCTGCCCGTTCAGCGTGCACATCACGGTGCGCATGCCCTTCTCGTCGACGTCGGAGACAGCTTCGAGAGTAGCGATCAGACGGACGCCCTTCTCCAGCTGGATGACGTGCTCGCTGCCCTGCTGAAGCCCGTACAGGTAGTCGCGGGTGTCCAGGACAGAGACGTCGCCGAAAGTGTTCCGGGTGGTCTGGAAGTCCTTGGTAGGCCCGGCGAACAGGAGCCGGTTCAGCGTGGCACGCCGGGTTGCTGAATCGACGGCCAAAGCCTCCTGGTCCTCGGGGGCAAGGTCAACGTCGCGGACCTTGACCGTGCGACCCTGAAGCGCCTTGGTCCGGAAGGGCTCAGGCCAGCCTCCGGGCGGGTCGCCAAGTTCGCCGCTGAGGAAGCCGATGACTGAGTCCGGGATGTCGTAGTTCTGCGGGTTCTCCTCGAACGCTTTCGGGTCCACGTTGGATCCCACGAGCTGGAGGGCCAAATCGCCCACAACCTTCGACGACGGAGTGACCTTCACGAGCCTGCCGAGCATGCGGTCGGCCGCCGTGTACATGTCTTCGACGGCTTCGAACCGCTCACCAAGACCGAGGGCAATGGCCTGCTGGCGGAGGTTGGACAGCTGGCCCCCGGGGATCTCGTGGCGGTAGACGCGGCCTGTCGGCCCGGGCAGGCCGGACTCGAACGGTGCGTAAACCCGGCGCACGGCCTCCCAGTAGGGCTCAAGCGAGCTGACGTCCTCCAGCGACATTCCGGTGTCGCGTTCAGTGTGCGCAAGGGCCGCGACCAGCGCCGACGCGGAAGGCTGGCTGGTGGTCCCGGCGAGTGACGCGCTTGCGACGTCGACGGCGTCGACTCCCGCATTCGAGGCCGCCAGCAACGTGGCCAGCTGGCCGCCTGCGGTGTCGTGGGTGTGCAGGTGAACCGGCAGGTCGAACCGCTCGCGCAGAGCGGTCACGAGCTTCGCGGCTGCCGCAGGACGCAGCAGGCCCGCCATGTCCTTGATGGCAAGGATGTGGGCGCCGGCGTCGACGATGCGCTGCGCCAGCTCCAAGTAGTAATCCAGCGTGTAGAGCTTCTCGGCGGGATCCAGCATGTCCGAGGTGTAGCACAGGGCTACCTCGGCGACGGCGGTTCCCGTTGCGCGGACGGCGCGGATGGCGGGCTCCATCTGGGAGACATCGTTAAGCGCATCGAAGATGCGGAAGATGTCGATACCGGTGGCAGCGGCTTCCTGCACGAATGCTTCGGTGACCGCTTCGGGGTACGGGGTGTAGCCCACCGTGTTGCGGCCACGCAGGAGCATCTGCAGACAGATGTTCGGCATTTCCTTACGGAGCGCGGCCAGGCGCTCCCAAGGGTCTTCGCCCAGGAAACGAAGGGCGACGTCGTACGTTGCACCGCCCCAGGCCTCCACCGACAGAAGCCCCGGCATTTTGGCCGAGACAGCCTTGCCTGCCGCCACAAGATCACGGGTCCGGACCCGTGTCGCCAATAGGGACTGGTGGGCATCGCGGAAGGTCGTGTCGGTGACAGCGAGGGCGTTCTGCGCACGCAGCTCGGCCGCGAAACCCTCCGGGCCCAGCTCCTGGAGCCGCTGGCGCGATCCCGGTCGCTGCTCCGATTCGGCGACGACAGGCAGCTTTTCAGCCGGGTCGAGCTCCACCGTGAGCTCCCCGTTCGGTTTGTTGACCGTGACGTCGGCCAGCCAGTTCAGCAGCTTGGTGCCGCGGTCGGCTGGTACGCGGGCGGTCAGCAGTTCGGGGCGCTCATCAATGAAGGAGGTAGCGACGTCGCCGGCGATGAACGCCGGATCGTCCAGGACCGACTGGAGAAAGGAGATGTTGGTCGATACGCCCCGCACGCGGAACTCGGCCAGGGCACGACGCGCCCGGCGCACAGCGGACTCGTAGTCGCGGCCGCGGCACGTGAGCTTGACCAGCATCGAGTCGAAGTGAGGACTGATTTCAGCACCGGCGTACACGGTTCCACCGTCAAGTCGCACACCCGCACCGCCGGCGGACCGGTATGCGGTGATTTTCCCGACGTCGGGACGGAACCCGTTGGCGGGGTCCTCCGTGGTGATCCGGGACTGCAGAGCGGCACCCCGCAACCGCACGCTCTCCTGCGACAGACCCAGGTCGGCCAGGGTCTCCCCCGCCGCGATGCGCAGCTGCGACTGGACAAGGTCGACGTCGGTGACTTCCTCGGTCACGGTGTGCTCGACCTGGATGCGGGGATTCATCTCGATGAAGACGTGCTGCCCTGCGCGTTCACCGACGGTGTCGACGAGGAATTCGACCGTGCCGGCGTTGACGTAGTTAAGTTCCTTCGCGAACGCTACGGCGTCGCGGTAGAGCGCCTGGCGGATGTTCTCGTCCAGGTTCGGTGCCGGCGCAATCTCGATGACCTTCTGGTGGCGGCGCTGCAGGGAACAGTCACGTTCGAAGAGGTGCATGACGTTGCCCTCGGCGTCAGCCAGGATCTGGACCTCGATGTGGCGGGGACGCAGCACGGCCTGCTCAAGGAACATGGTCGGGTCGCCGAACGCCGAGTCTGCCTCCCGCATCGCCGATTCAAGCGCTTCACGAAGGTTCTCGCGGTTGTCGACACGGCGCATGCCCCGACCTCCGCCGCCTGCAACGGCCTTCGCGAAGATCGGGAACCCGATCTCATCAGCCGCCGCAACCAGCTCCTCAAGATCGGAACTCGGCTTCGAGGACTTCAGAACGGGAATGCCTGCCTTGCGCGCCGCTTCCAGGGCACGGACCTTGTTCCCGGCAAGTTCCAGCACCTCGGCCGGAGGACCGACGAACGTGATGCCGGCGTCGGCGGCCGCGCGCGCCAGGTTCGGGTTCTCCGAAAGGAATCCATATCCCGGATAGATGGCATCGCAGCCGGCGTCCTTGGCAACACGGACAATCTCGTCGACATCGAGGTAGGCACGAACCGGATGGCCTTCCTCGCCTATCAGGTACGCCTCGTCGGCCTTTTGCCGGTGAATAGAATTGCGGTCCTCGTGCGGAAACACGGCGACGGTTTTGGCGCCGATCTCATAACCCGCCCTGAATGCGCGAATGGCGATTTCGCCGCGGTTAGCTACCAGAATCTTCGAGAACATTGGTCTCCTGCGTCCTTGCGGGTCGATGGAACGACGACTAGCGTGCTTAGCCTACATTTGGTCTTTCTGGTCACCACAATTTGTGTTGCGACCGCTGGTAATGCATGGGGACGGTGCTACCGCCGAGTCGGGTTCGTTCATACTGCCGGTCCACCTATGATGAATAGGTGCGCGGGGCGGAAGATCCTGCGAATCCTGCGATCTGTGGCATCTCAAACGTTAGGTATTGGTTCAACAAGTGCAAGTTGTGAGCATCAGCAGCCTCAAAGGTGGGGTCGGCAAGACCTCGGTCACTCTGGGACTGGCATCGGCGGCACTGTCCGCCGGGATTCCCACACTTGTTGTCGACCTCGACCCGCACGCTGACGCAACAACCGGCCTCGGGGTTCAAGCCAATGACCAGACAGATATCGGTCGTCTCCTGAAGAACGCCCGGCGGGGAGATCTCGCGGCAAACGTTGTGCCGAGCGGTTGGGTCAGCAATGCAATCAAGCGCAATTCGAGCAACGGAACGCCGGTGCTTGATGTGGCGATGGGATCTGCCTACTCGGGCATCTATGACCGACCCGACCTGGGTAAGCGCGACCTGCGCCGCCTTGCCACCCTGTTGGACCGGGTTGAGGGGTACCGGCTGGTCCTCGTCGATTGTCCACCGTCCCTGAACGGACTGACCCGCATGGCCTGGACGGCGAGCAACAGAGTCCTCCTTGTTGCCGAGCCCGGCCTGTTCTCCGTCGCCGGCACCGAGCGCACCATGCGCGCCATCGAACTGTTCAAGAACGAATTCGCGCCGAACCTGACGCCTGCCGGAATTGTGGCGAACCGGGTACGCACCGGTTCCAATGAACACACATTCCGTTTGAATGAGATGAAGCAGATGTTCGGCGACCTGCTTTTGACCCCCACCATCGCAGAGCAGGCCAACTGGCAACAGATCCAGGGCGCAGCACATGCGGTACACCACTGGCCGGGTGAGTCGGCCAAGCAGGCTGCAGGATACTTCGACGATCTGCTGCGCGCGCTGCTGGACTCCGGTCGCATGCGTAACCGGGTCGCCCGCCGCTAGGCGCTCAACCGCTATGACGCTCCGCCGGTAGGAGGCTCAGTCCACTATGACGCTCAGCCGGTAGGAGGCTCAGTCCGCTATGAGGCTCAGTCCGCTAGCGGGTTCGGTTCGCGCCGTCGTCATGCTCACCCGACAGCGTTGCAACCATCTCCGGACACCAAAATGCCCCGCTCGCGGCGGGGCATCGTGTTGAGCAGGGTCAGCTGATCTTGCGCGCTGCCCGTCGCTTGCTGAGTTCGTCATCGGGAAAATCCTGGTCCACGGCGTGCTCACTCGGCAACGCTGCAAGGCTTCCTTCGACTTCCCGCCACACACGCCCGACGGCGATACCAAATACTCCCTGTCCGCCCTGGACAAGGTCGATGACTTCATCGGCAGAGGTGCATTCATAGACGCTGGCGCCGTCGCTCATCAGGGTGATCTGGGCAAGGTCCTCCACTCCGCGCTCCCGCAGGTGTTCCACTGCACTGCGGATCTGCTGAAGGGAAACGCCGGTGTCCAGCAACCGTTTGACTACTTTGAGTACCAGGATGTCCCGGAATCCATAGAGACGCTGTGAACCGGAGCCGGAAGCACCGCGAACGGCCGGTTCCACGAGGCCGGTGCGAGCCCAGTAGTCGAGCTGGCGGTAGGTGATGCCCGCAGCCTTGCATGCTGTCGGTCCGCGATAGCCCGCGTCCTCATCGAGCACAGGAAGGTCTTCGGTGAAGAGCAGGCCCTGTGCGCTGGCGGGTATAGCTGCACCCGTAGCGGCTGCGTTGGAACCCGTGCCGGCGTCGCCTTTCGGACTCACGTGTTGCCTCCTCGTTCTGGTTCCCGGGGGGAAGTGGCACAAGCCGAGGTCCACAGGGGGATTAGATGGATGTCTGCCTTGAGTTTACAGCTAGTGCAATGGGAACTGTATGCTTCGACGTTAGATCCCCGGGTGACCGAGGTCAAAGATGCCGCGCATAACAATCTCAGCGTGTCGTTTTCGGCTACTTCTCAAAATCTTCAGGCTCGACATCCGCAAGAAACTCCCGGAACTGCTTGAGCTCGCGCTCCGCGTTGGCCTGGCCCTCCTCGGATGAGTCTTCGTCTCCGTCGCTGTCGGCCTCGGTGATCTCAACGCCGGTGTCCTGCATCACCTGCGGTGCACAATAGATGGGGCAGGGTACGCGCAGGGCGATGGCTATGGCATCGGAGGCCCGGGAGTTCACTGTTGTGCCGTCCTCGAAGACAACCTCGGCATGGAAAACGGTGTCTTCCACCCGCACGATCCGGACCTCTGTCACTGAGTGATTGAGGGCAGCGACGATGCTCACGAGAAGATCATGTGTCATTGGCCGCGGCGGAATGATGCCCTGCTGCACAAAGGCAATGGCGCTAGCCTCGGGCGCACCGATCCAGATCGGGATGTGGCGGGGACCTCCCGCTTCCTTAAGAAGGACGAGCGGCTGATTGGACGGTAGCTCGATGCGAACGCCTACTACATCCATCTCGATCATGTCTGCCTCCTAGTTTTCCATCCGTGCGATCTGGCCTTGGACGAGGGCACTGTGGAGATTGAGGCAGAGCTCGCTGATTTCACGGGCAGTTTCCGCCGCCCTGGCCTTCGATGCGACATCGCGGCGTGAGGCGACCGGGGCGACGACGCGCTCAACGAGACCCAGTTCGCGATCTGCTGCTGCTCGGAAAGGACGGAGGTGCCGAGGCTCGATTCCATGTGATTCCAGCTGGACGCAGGCACGGGTGATCTTCAGTGCGTGCTCGTCGAAGCGGCCTTCGACTTCTGAGATGAGCCCGAAAGCCATGAGGTCCCGAATGAGTTCCGGCCGGGCGCCCGCTTCCGCGGCGAGGGTTTCCCGGGTCAGTCGGCGGGCGTGTGATCCGAGCTCACGGGCAAGCTGGTCGGAGACCATCCGAGGAGCGAGGGTAAGGCCCCCGGGCAGGCTCTCCGGCTTCTCTCCCCGATCAATCGCGTCCAGATAGTCCTTGATGACCTTGAGCGGAAGGTACTGGTCGCGCTGCAGTGCAAGAACAAAGCGCAGACGTTCGACGTCGACCGGTGTGTATTTCCGGTAGCCTGCGCGCGTGCGCTGCGGAGTAATGAGGCCTTTTTCTTCCAGGAATCGAATCTTGGATGCACTGATCTGTGGAAAGTCCCCAGCCAGTTCGGTGAGGACCTCCCCTATATTCAGGACGTTCCCGCTCACACGCTCCGGGGCGATACCCACAGGTCGCCGGGACGGCTGGGAGGAGGGCATGAAAGTCCCTAGACCCGACCCTGCGACTGCGACACGCTCCCGGCGGCGTAGAAGGTAAGGCGGAACTTGCCAATCTGAACTTCATGACCGTTCCGCAGCACAACACTGTCAACGCGGTCATTGTTCACGTAGGTGCCGTTCAGGCTGCGCGAGTCAACAACCCGGAAACCTTCCGGACCACGGCGGAACTCCGCATGCTTACGGGACACCGTGACATCGTCAAGAAAAATGTCGGCGTTTGGGTGGCGCCCAGCGGTGGTGACGTCCTCGTCCAAAAGGAATCGTGCCCCGGCATTAGGACCTGTGTGGGCAATCAGCAGCGCGGACCCGGCGGGAAGTGCCGCAACAGCGGAACGTTCCTCGCTGGTGAGACGCGGTTCAACGGTAGGTGATGCAGACTGTGGAGGCAGCCCGATGGTGGTTGTCTCAGGCGAAGGCATATGCGATCCCGAAGCGTCCTCTGCGGCTGCGTTGTTATCGCGTACCATTTGAAAAATCCTTCCCCAAAACACGTGGCCAACCGGTCTCCCGGCTGGCCACATTACATTTGTCCCAGCCGGTGACTCTAGCCTACCTGCTGTGAGTATTCCGAAGAACTGAGAAGTTCCTCAACCACCGAGCGGTCCTCAACCTTGATTTCCAGCAGCCAGCCATCACCGTACGGATCGGAGTTGATCAGGGCAGGATCGCCGTCGAGCGCTTCATTGCGCGTGACGACTTCGCCGCTCACCGGCGCATAGATATCGCTCACGCTCTTGGTGGATTCAACCTCGCCGACGACGTCGGACGCCCCGATCTTCGAGCCGGCCTCCGGCATCTGAACATAGACGACATCGCCAAGCGCGTCTTGGGCGAAATCGGTAATGCCGACACGGACAACTCCATTGTCGTCGGGTGTGGTGACCCATTCGTGTTCGGCGGTGTAGTAAAGGTCTTCGGGAATGTTGCTCATTGTCGGCCTTTCGTGGGCACCGGACGAATAATTCGTGCAAAGCGATGGAATAAGCGGCGGCCCCTTCTCATCCGATCGGGGGCCTCAGGATCGAGTATAGGCACAGTGACAGTGCCGCGCGTCACCCTCTGCCCCAGGTCCGCTCGGCATCCTCCGGCACGTGCGTGCGTGGCGTCCATGGCGTTTGAAGTGAGCATGCGACAGGATCGACCTATGACTGATTTGCCCTTTCCGATTCAACCAATGCTCGCCAAAGCCGTCGATGCTGTGCCGGATGCCGACAGCGTTCCCGGAGGCCTGAGTTACGAGCCGAAGTGGGACGGCTTTCGGGCCGTGATACACGTCGAGGACGGCAAGTGCGAGATTGGTAGTCGCGGCTCGAAGACGCTCACCCGCTACTTTCCGGAATTGGTTGATGCGCTGCTCGAGAACCTTCCCGAGAAGTGCGTGGTCGACGGCGAGATAGTGGTGCGTCGGGGAAAGGCCGGCGCCGAGCGGCTGGACTGGGAAGCGTTGTCTCAGCGAATTCATCCGGCGGACAGCAGGGTGAGGCTCCTCGCGAAGGAGACGCCGGCGTCGTTCATTGCGTTTGACCTGCTGGGGATCGACGATCATAACCTGTTGGACGTCCCCTTCGCGGAACGACGGAAGGCTCTGGAGGGCATCGCTGAGACATTCTCCGAGCCTGTGCACCTCTCGCAGGTAACGGACGACGTCGAACTGGCGCGGCGCTGGCTTGTTGAGTTCGAGGGAGCCGGACTGGACGGTGTGGTGGCCAAACCGCTGAGCGCCGGGTACGAACCGAACAAGCGCCGCATGCTGAAGGTGAAACACAACAGGAGTGCTGATGCGGTGGTGCTTGGTTATCGGGTCCACAAGAGCGGCCAGGGGGTTGGTTCACTCCTTCTTGGGCTCTACGACAACGATGGCGAGTTGCGGAACGTCGGCGGTGCATCTGCGTTCTCGGACAAGCGCCGACTTGAGTTGATCGATGAGCTGGAGCCGGATGTCATGCGTGACGAAGACGGTGAGATCATCCGCGGGGAAACGGATCGCAGCCGTTTCGCTTCGGCGAAGGACGTCTCCTACGTACGGCTGCATCCGCGGCGGGTGGTTGAGGTCCGCTATGACCAGATGGAGGGCGACCGGTTCCGCCACACGGCGCAGTTTGAGCGATGGCGCCCGGACCGCGAGGCGCGCAGCTGCACCTTTGAGCAGCTGGAAATTCCGGCTGCTTACGACCTGAGCAAGGTGCTCGCCTAGCTTCATTACACCCGCTTGTGGATAACGCGTGGGGTGGTGAGCGGCTCTGGTTAGGATGGGTTGCAGCTCACACGTTTACACATGGTCGGGGAATTCATGGTTCAGTCTCACGTGGCGTGCGCCCTAGCTGGTGCTGCCCTTTCAGTACTTGTTCTTACCGGATGTCAGGGCAGCCCCGGCGTAGCACAGACGCCTACGGACTCTGGATCTCCGTCGGCGTCAGCCACTGCATCCGAGTCGCCGTCCGCTGCTCCAACTCCGACGCCCTCCCCTGCCTCGGCCGAGGGGCCGGCCGTGAACATTCCCGTTCCGGAGAAGCCCGCACTAGCCGACGAGAACTCCGTAGAAGGCCTGGAGGCGTTCACCGAGTGGTGGTTCGAGCTAGGGAACTACGCCGTTCACACTGGTGACTCAGAGCCTTGGATTGCTGCCACGGATCCCGGATGCAAGAACTGCTCAGCTTTGGCCGACTCGGTGAGGCAGTCTCACGCGAATGGTGGATGGGTCGTTGGTGGCGCCGTTTCCCTGGAGTCTTTCGGGAGCAAGTTCAGGGAAACCACACAGGGCTCCATCTCGTCCTTCATAACCATCAGCCAGGAAGCGTCGACTTACTACGACGCCGACGGAGTCCTCATTGCAGAGCTACCGGCTCAGAACGACCAAGTCGTACGACAGACGTTTGCTGAACATGACGGTGAGAAGTGGACCATGCTGGATTTCGGTTCTCCTAGTACCGGGGATTGAGTCTCATGCGGCCGAGCAATAGGCGTTGGCTCATCCATTTGCCAGCGCTATGCCTCTTGTTATCTTTGGCACCGATGGCTCCAGCGTGGAGCCAAGGCGTGGGCGTCGATTGGGCGGGTGGCTCCGCGCCCAGCGTCGAGAATGTCGATACCACTGGTGACAACGGCTCAGCAACAGGCGCTGCACCGTCAGCAGAGAACACGACGGCCATCGAGCCGGCCGCGCCTACATCGGGCCTCTCGTACACGTACGAGCGCGTGTGCCTGCAGGGTGTCGGAGATTTTCTCGATCCTGCACTGTGCGTTGAGGTCAACGCACAGTGTGATGCTGAGCCGGACGGTGCCTTAGTCGAATGGATAGCTGTCGATAGTTCCACGAATCCGCCGACCGAAACCCCGACCGGCGAGACCTCCTGCCTCTATCCAGGATCCCCCGCGCCCGAACCTCCCAACGGCGGAGAGGCAGCGGAACCCGAGGTGGTGATTACGCTCGAGGATTTCCAGAGCCAACCAATCATCGCTGCCACGATCGTGTCCGAGCCGAACAACTTCGGACTCCTCGGAGGCAACAACAACGTCTGGGCGGATGTCGAGGATCAGGAGTTCACCTTTGAAACCCTTGGTGACAGCGTACGTATACGGGCCTGGCCTGTAGCTTACGACTGGAACTACGGGGACGGCACCACCAAAACCACCCAGACGGCAGGTAACTCAGTGCCCGAAGCCGACTGGCTTCTCGTGGAAACTCCCACAAGCCACGTCTACGGCGCGACCGGGGACTATAACGTCGTTCTCACCACTCGGTTCAACGGCGACTACTCGGTCAACGGTGGTCCCTGGATCCCCATCGCCGGGCAAGCCGCAGTCCAGTCGGAACCGCATTTGATCAGTATCTGGCGCTCCGACAACCGGTTGGTGGACGGCACCTGCGCTGACAACCCGAGCGCCTGGGGCTGCAAGTAGCCGGCTACTTGTCCTTCTTCGCCCGACTGGGCTGAACCCTTGGCGGCTCCCCCGGCATCTTCGGGTAGTCGGGCGGGAACGGCAACTCGCCGAGCCCCGAATCCAGGTCGCGCTGCCACCAATCCAACAGCATGTCGATCGTGCCGGGTTTCTCATGGAAGGATGCCCACGGGTCGCCGACTGTCCTCAGCCTCTCGGGCACCGTCAGGATCGTGAAGTCCTTCGGATGCACCCTCTCCAGCTCGTCCCAGGTGATGGGGCAGGACACCGGTGCATGCGCCAAAGCCCTCGGACTATACGCACCCGCTATAGTCCGGTCCCGGTTCGCCTGGTTGAAGTCAACGAATACCCGTTCCCCACGCTCCTCCTTCCACCAGGACGTGGTGACCTTGTCGGGCATCCGACGTTCCAGCTCACGCGCGGCAGCAATAACAGCATGCCGCACGTCGAGGAATTCGCGTACAGGCTCAATGGGAGCGTAGACGTGGATCCCTCGGTTTCCGGAGGTTTTCAGGAACGCGGTAAGGCCCGCTTCTTCGAGCACCTTCCGCAACTCGATCGCTGCGGGCACGGCGTCGTCGAAATCCGTTCCGGGCTGCGGATCCAGATCGATGCGCAGTTGATCCGGATTGTCCGAATTGTCAGCTCTTGATGGCCACGGGTGAAACACGACCGTATTCATCTGGGCCGCCCAGACCGCCGCAGCTGGCTCATCGATGACCAACTGCGGGTGGGACCGCGCACTTGGGTATTCGACCTTCACCGACCGGATGTAGTCCGGCGCACCCTTAGGCGGGTTCTTCGAGAAGAACTGTTCGCCGTCGATGTTGTCACCAAAACGCTGAAGGGCCAGCGGGCGGTCCCCGTTCGCGGCGATGAACGCATCGCCCACGTCTATCAGGTACTGCGCCAAGTCGAGCTTCGTCAGGCCTAGCGCGGGCCACATGACGCGGCTGGGACTGGAAATTCGCACTTCACGCGTGCCGTGCGGACCTTCAACAGATAGGACTGTCGCCTCGGATGCCATGGGTCCAACATACTCCGGAAGGCTGCGTGCACGGCCGGCGCGGCACGCCGTCGTCGTTCGTCACGCTGGGAGGATTACACCGATGGGTTCACGCTTCTCGGCCTGGAACCTGTCCTCCGTCCGGCCTGCCGCCCAGTAGCCGGAAAGCGACAGCTGTTCCTTAAGGAGTCCGCGCTCTTTCAGGAAGACATCCCGCAGGGCTTTCATCGACTCGCGTTCCCCGTGCGCGAAAACCTGCACTCGTCCAGCGGGCCACGGGTATGCGGACACTGCGTTGGCGAGCAGGAACTTCGTCGCATCGTCCCGCGCGTCCCGGCGTACCCACACGACCTCCACCCCGCGCGGTGTGACCAGCTCGATCATGTCCTCAGAGCTGCCGCATTCCAGAAAGACGACGCCGGCCGCGTCCTCCGGTAGCGCCTCGAGGGTCGCTGCTATCGCCGGCGTCGCCGACTCATCCCCCACAAGCAGGTGCCAGTCGGCTGTAGTGTCCGGATCGTAGGCTCCGCCGGGCCCCATCAACGCGATCTGATCTCCCGGCTTCGCCCTTGCTGCCCAGGGACCGGCAAGACCCTCATCGCCATGAACTACGAAGTCGACGTCAATGGTCCGATCAGCGGGGTTGATGCGACGAACGGTGTAGGTGCGGGTGACCGGAACATCCTCGGGCGGAAGCTGCTCCCGGAGGGCCACAAGATCATACGGCGGTGTCAAACTTAGCTCCGGCTTGGCGAACAACAGCTTCACGTAGCTGTCCGTCACATCCTTCGGCTGAAATTCGTCAAAGGCCGGTCCGCCCAGCGTCACCCGGACCATATGCGGTGTCACCCACGCGGTGGCGAGGACATCGAAGACAAGTTGCGGGCGCGGCGGCCGGCTGGGACGAGGGGGCGTATCCATACATCCAATTTCTCACGAGCTGCCCTCTTTCGAGGAAACCATGTGATGTGCTGACGCTTGCCACATCAATATCTGCGTGATCATATATATGACATGTCTCTTATGCACTCCATTCTCGGTCTGTTGGACGTGCGACCGATGACCGGCTATGACCTCAAAAAGGCCTTCGACGGCTCAGTCGGGCATTTCTGGAACGCTGACCAGGCGCAGATCTACCGGACGCTATCGAAGCTGAGTTCCGACGGGCTCGTTCACGTCAGCGTTGTTGCACAGGAGGGTCGCCCCGATCGAAAGGAGCACCGGCTCACCCAGGCCGGGCGCGAGGAGCTTTCGCGGTGGTTACGCTCCCCGATCCCCGAGGAACCCTCCCGTGAACCGTTCCTTGCGCGAATCTTCTTCGCAGGGAGTGAGCAGGACCCTGAGCTGATCCGCGCACTCATCGGCGCGCGGCGCACGGCAGCGCACCAACAGTTGCAGTCACTGACCGCAGTCGAGACATCCCGCGCATCGCTAGCGGATCGATTGCGCGCTGCCACCCTCAACAACGGCATACAGCACATCAAGACCGAGCTCTCATGGCTCGATGAATTGGATGAGGCGCTCTGATGCACGTCACTGAATACGCCCGGGATTCAGAAGAGAGTGTCCTGTTCCTCCACGGCGGGAACGTGGCGGGCTGGATGTGGCATGAACAAGCGCTCGCACTTCCGCAGCACCACAGTCTTGTGCCGGATCTTCCGGGTTTCGGTGCCTCAAACCTTCTGCCCTGGACAACGCTCGAGGAGGTGGTGGATGCCCTGGCTCGCGTCATCACCGAACGAGCACATGGCGGTCGGGCACACGTCGTCGGGTTGTCCTTGGGCGGTGTTCTCGGCGTTCTGTTCACGGCACGGCATCCGGAGCTTGTGAAAAGTACTTTCGTCAGCGGTGCCGCCATCAATGGTGTCAAGGGCATCACGCGAGCCTTGGGCCTGGGGCAAATTCGGCTGTGGGGGTCACCGCGCTACTGGAACGGCCTTGCCAGGGCCTTTCGACTGCCCGGGGACTCAGTGGCACAGTTCGTCGTCACCGGCACAGGCATAGACCGTTTGTCAGCTCTGCGCATGATGACCCAGGTCTACGACGGCCTATCTGACACCGACATCGCAGGACTCAGCAGGGCCAGCTTCCCTATCCTCGCCGTTGCCGGCGAACGTGAGCCCAAACTCGTCAGGGACTCCCTCACCCGCATCACCGACTGCGCACCAGGCGCAGCTGCCCGTCTGGCACCCCGCATGCATCATGTCTGGAGCGCTGAGGACCCGGAGCTTTTCCACCGGGTGCTGCTTCATTGGCTTACCCGCGCTGAGGCATCCGAGGAGCTTCTGCCCCTGGCACTGGAGTCTCCTGCCCCCACGCCGTAGTTCCCAACTCCTGGAACGACAAAACGCTTGGTGGAACCATTGGTTCCGCCAAGCGTTATCTGTCGGGATGACAGGATTTGAACCTGCGACCCCTTGACCCCCAGTCAAGTGCGCTACCAAGCTGCGCCACATCCCGATCGGCGCGGACATCCGTCCGAACCACCTGAAGAATCCTATCCTATCGTTGCCCCGACAGACGAACCGACGCTCCCCGGATAGGTCCTCAGACGTCTACTTCTTACGGCCGCGCTTCTCGCGAACGCGCATGCTGACCTCAATGGGTGTTCCTTCAAACCCGAACGTCTCCCGCAGACGGCGGGTGATGAACCGGCGGTACCCCGGATCGAGGAACCCCGTGGTGAAGAGAACAAAGCGCGGGGGACGGGAGGAAGCCTGTGTGCCGAAGAGGATGCGAGGCTGCTTACCTCCGCGTACCGGGTGGGGATGCGCGGCAACGAGTTCTCCGAGGAAGGCGTTCAGCTTGCCCGTCGGAATGCGCTTGTCCCAAGACTCCAGCGCACGGTCAAGAGCGGGCACCAGACGGTCCTTGTGCCAGCCGGTCTTCGCCGAGATGTTCACGCGGGGTGCCCACTCGACGTGCGCCAGGTCCTGCTCGATTTCCCGTTCCAGGTAACGACGGCGTTCGTCGTCGAGCAGGTCCCACTTGTTGAAAGCGAGAACCAGCGCGCGACCGGATTCAATCGCGAGGTTCAGAATGCGCACATCCTGCTCGCTCAGCACCTCGTCAACAGCAAGGAGGACGACGGCGACCTCCGCCTTCTCCAGCGCGGACTGGGTCCGCAGCGAAGCGTAGAAGTCCGCGCCCTGCTGCATGTGCACGCGACGGCGGATGCCGGCCGTGTCGACGAAGCGCCACACCCGTCCACCGAGCTCGATCATCTCGTCGACGGGGTCGCGGGTGGTGCCGGCCAGCGGGTCGACGACGACACGCTCGGACCCAGCCAGCTTGTTCAGCAGCGACGACTTGCCGACGTTCGGGCGGCCAATCAGCGCGACGCGGCGCGGACCGCCTGAGCGCTCCAGCCCGCCGTGCTCAGAGAACTCGGGCATGATCTCAACGGCTTTGTCCAGCATGTCCGCCGTACCGCGGCCGTGCAGTGCCGAGACCGGCATCGGCTCACCGAGACCAAGTGCCCACAGCGCAGCGGCGTCTGCTTCGTTCTGGATGTCGTCGACCTTGTTCGCCACAAGGATCACGGGCTTCTTCTTGCGCCGCAGCATCCGCACCACGGCTTCATCGGTAGCTGTCGCGCCAACAGTTGCGTCCACGACCAGCAGCACAGCATCCGCCAGATCGACGGCGGCCTCGGCCTGGTCGGCAACGCGCGCATGGATGCCGCGGGCGTCGTGCTCCCAACCACCGGTGTCGACAAGCGTGAAGTTGGTGCCGTTCCAGGTTGCCGAGTACATGACGCGGTCACGGGTGACGCCCGGGGTATCCTCTACGACAGCCTCGCGACGCCCCAGGATGCGGTTCACCAGCGTGGACTTGCCCACGTTCGGCCGACCGACGATTGCGAGGACCGGATCGAGCCGGACCGGGGCGTCGTCGTCGTAATCTCCCAACTCCTGCGCCAGGAGGGCGGCGTCCTCCTCGTCCAGTTCATAGTCCTCCAGACCGGCGCGCAGCGACGCTGCGCGGCGCTCAGCCTCAGCGTCATCCAGGGCATGGATGTGCTCGGCTACGGAGTCTTCGCCCGTGGGCTCGTACTCTTCCTCAAGTCCGGTCTGGTTTTCGCTCATATTCGCGATCCTTCGTTTTATTGGTGGGCGACGGTGCGAACTACGTCGAGCACCGCCGTCACTGTCTGCTCGAAATCCAGGTCCGACGAGTCAACGGTTACTACGCCGTTGGCGGCCTGCTGAAAATTGACCACTGACGAGTCCTTGGCATCGCGTGCCAGGACCTGCTGCTTGAGCTGCTCCGCAGTCTGGCTACCGCCGAGCTGGTCCCCGCGCCGCCGCAGCCGTGCTTCCTCGCTTGCGGTCAGGAGGATGCGCACCTCGGCGTCGGGCGCGACGACGGTGGTTATGTCCCTGCCCTCGGCCACAATGCGGTGGTGCGAGTCAGAGATGATCTGCCGCTGCCGGCGGATGAGCTCGCTGCGGGCTCCAAGGGTTGTGGCGACCGCGCTGACGGCCTGCGTGACACGCGGTTCCCGGATTGCGTCGGTGACGTCAATCCCGCTGATCAGCACCGATTCGGTGTCCGGGCGGGTGCTGATGGACAGGTCCAGCTCGCGCGAGGCACGCTCCACTGCACCGGCGTCGGACAGGTCCACGCCCTTTTCGAGGCAATGCAGGGTCACCGCGCGGTACATGGCTCCGGTGTCCAGGTACGCCGCATGAAGCTGGCGGGCAGTCTCCCGACTGACGCTGGACTTACCCGAACCGGACGGCCCGTCGATGGCCACGACCAGGGACTTTCCCAGTCGGAAGTGGGCGAGAGATGCGGTCACTGAACTACCTTCCATCCGCGGTTGGTGAGGAACTCAGTCAGCTCGTGCCGCTTGCCGGGCAGCACGGATATTTCAGCCAACCCCACCTGCCGCTCGGGCGAATGTTCCAGCCTCAGGTCCTCAAGGTTGATGCCGGTGTCACCGATCTCGGTGAGCAGTCGGGCAATCTGCCCCGGAATGTCATCCACCAGCACGGTGAGCCTGGCGAACGCTTCCGGCGGCGTGCCGTGCTTCCCGGGGATGCGCGCCTGCCCGATGTTGCCCTCGGCCATCAGCTGCGCCATGTCCAGCCGTGCGCCTTCACCCAGCGGGTTCTCAAGAGTGCCGATCAGCCGGTTGAGGTCTTCACGCACTCCATACAGGATGTCCACCAGGCGGCTCGCGTTGGCGGACAGGATCTGCACCCACAACCGGGGATCACTGGCGGCAATCCGGGTCACGTCCCGCAGGCCGTTTCCGGCCAGCGAAAGGGCATGGGCGGGGGTGTCCTGCAGCCGGCTCGCCAGCAGCGACGACAGCACCTGGGGCAGGTGAGAGATGACCGCTACAGACTGGTCATGTTCCTCCGCGGACATGCGGGAGACGACCGCGCCGAGGTCGATCGCCAGCGCCTCGGCGATGCGCACCGCCTCCGGGTCGCTCAGCGGAGAAGCGCAGATCACCCATGGCATGGAGGTGAACAGCTCGGCGCGGGCAGCTACCGGCCCCGACTTCTCCCGCCCCGCCATGGGATGGGTGCCTACGTAGCGCGGGAGGGCGGCGTCGTCGACTGTTTCTGCTACTGATTTCAGCACTGCGTCCTTGACGCTTGCGATGTCGACGACGACGGCGGCCGGGTAGGCTGCCAGAGCCTCAGAGACCAGCGCGCCGGTTACGTCCGGCGGCGCGGCGACCACTACAAGCTGCGGCGAAAACGTCGAATCGGCCGGGTCGAGCGGACGGCCGGCGCCGATGTCCTGTGCAACAGCTTGCGTGGACGGCGAGATGTCGGAGAGCACGACGTCGATCCCCCGCGCGCGCAGACCAAGCCCGATGCTGGCGCCGAGCAAACCTGTGCCGATGACCAGCACAGGCCCGGACAGGTGTGTGCCGCCGTTTGTCACGGTCATCGGCTACATCTCCACGGCGGCCAGGAGGTGCCCGACTTCCTGACGGCCGAGAACGCGGATGCTTCCCTGGCGCTGATCGCCTACACGGATAGGACCGAACTGCGTACGAACCAGACGCTCGACCGGGTGGCCGACGGCGTCGAACAAGCGACGGACCACGCGGTTACGGCCGGAGTGGAGCACGACCTCGACGAGTACGTGCCCGGGGGTGGAATCGACCAGGCGGAACGAGTCAACCTTCGCGATACCGTCCTCCAGCTCGATGCCCTGCTTCATCTGTGCGCCGATGCCGTGCGCCATGGGTCCGCGGACCTGCACCAGGTAGGTTTTGGGAACCTCGAAGGAAGGGTGCGTGAGGCGGTTGGTCAGCTCGCCGTCGTTGGTCAGCAGCAGCAGGCCTTCAGTGGCGGCGTCCAGACGACCGATGTGGAAGAGACGCTCACCCTTGCGGTTTTTCAGGTAGTCGCTGATGCATGGTCGGCCCTCCGGGTCCTCCATGGTGGAGACAACACCCTTGGGCTTGTTGAATGCGTAGTAGACCATGGTCTCGTTCAGCTGCAGACGGATGCCGTCGACATGGATCACAGCGCTCGACGCGTCCACGCGGACTCCCAGGTCCGTCACGATGCTGCCGTCGACCTCAACACGGCCGTCCCGGATCATGTCCTCGCACACGCGGCGCGATGCGACGCCGGCCGAGGCCATGACCTTCTGCAGACGGACACCATCGGGATCGTGCACGTCGAGGCGGTCAACCGGCGGAGCCTTGGGACGCCGCGGACGGTGCACGGCGCCAAGGTTGCGGCCGAACCGTTCCTTGCCGAAGGGTGCAGCACCGGCGGATGCGCCCTTCTGACCGCTCCGCGCTGCCTTGGGCGCACCCCCCTTGCCTGCACCAGCGGCACCCTTGGCGCCGGCGGTACCCTTTCCGGCACGCGAAGGCTTTCCGGCACCGGCGTCTCTGCCTGTCTTTCCCGCAGGGTCAGAGGCAGGGTTACGGCCGGCGCGGTTCCTTCCGGATCCGGGGCGAGGCGCCTGTGTCATTGAAAATCCTTAGCTGTTGTACATCAGTACGTGGTGTCGTCGAAGTCCTGGAGGTTTTCCAGTCCGGGCAGGTGCGGAGAAAGCTTGGGCAGGTCGGCAACGGTGCCAATACCCAATCTTTCCAGAAAAAGCGGTGTAGTTCCGTAGAGCACCGCTCCGGTCTCGGGATCGGTGGCCACGTCGGAGATGAGTCCGCGTTGAACAAGGGTGCGAACCACCGAGTCAACGTTCACTCCGCGGATCGCTGAGACCCGCGAGCGTGCAACCGGCTGCCGGTAAGCGATGACTGCGAGAGTCTCCAGCGCGGCCTGGGAAAGCCGGGCGCTTTGACCGTCAAGGACAAACCGTCCGACGACGGCCGCGAACTCGCTCCGTGTGTAGAACCGCCACCCGCCGGCGACATTTCGGAGCTCGATACCCCGACGCCGGGTTGGACCGGTATCCGGGCCCTGACCAGTATAGCCGTCATACTCGTCCTTCAGTTCCGCGAGCGCTTCCCGCACCTTATCCACGGGGACCTGCAAGGCGGTAGCCAGCTCCAGATCGGTCACCGGTTCCTCGACGACGAGGAGCACGGCTTCCACCGCCGCAGGCACTCCCCCAGGAAGTGAGTCGACGTCCGGACCCTGCGGTTCTTCCGCCGCTGCAGCGTCTCCGGGGGGTTTCTCAGTGTGCTCGCTCACGGTCTCCTCCTTCAGCGTCTTCTTCTGCAACGGGCAGGACAGCTTGATCCTGATCGTCCCTGTCGTATTCCTCGCTGATGCTCACCGCTGACCACTCACGTTCACCGGCGGACCAACGGACTGTCAGCTCTCCCAGCGGCGCCGCCTGATCCATGGTGATCACCATGTCGCGGAACATCTCGAGCAGGGCGAGGAACCGGGCCACAACGACAAGAAGGGAGTCCGCGTCGTCGGTGAGCTGTCGAAACGACAGCACGCCCTGTTCCTGCAGCCGCCGCCCGATGATGTCTGCCTGCTCGCGGACGCTGACGGCCGGTGCATGCAGGTGGCCTATCCCGACTTCCGTCGGGGCCGGTTCCCGGGGCTCCAACGCCTTCGCTGCCACTGCCGCAAAGTCCGACGGCGACATCCGCCACGTCAGTTCAGGCATCATCGCTGCGAACTGAGGCTCCAGAGCCACCTGCCGCGGGAAGCGGGCGGCCTCCTCGGCCAGACGCGTTCCGAGTTGGCGGGCAATCTCTTTGAAGGCCTTGTACTGCAGGAGCCGCGCGAACAGGAGATCCCGCGCTTCAAGCAGCGCGATGTCCTCCTCATCCTCAACTTCGCCCGAGGGCAGCAGCCGTGCCGCTTTGAGATCAAGGAGCGTTGCGGCTATCACCAGGAATTCACTGGCTTCGTCGAGGGAGAAGCTGTCCCCGGCCGCGCTGAAGGCACGGATGTAACCAATGAACTCGTCGGTGACCTTCGCGAGGGCGATCTCCGTGATGTTCAATTCATGTTTGGAGATAAGGCTCAGCAGCAGATCGAACGGACCGTTGAAGTTCTCGAGCCGGACTTCGAACCGCCCTGCCTTCTCCGTTCCAGGCAGCGCGGCTGGGGCGCCGCCGTCGTCGTAAGCGTCCTGCGCCATCGGGCGGAGGAGCGGACTACGGTGCGCCGCCGCGGGAAATCAGTTCCCGGGCGAGGTTGCGGTACGCGTCCGCTCCGGAGTGATTGCCGGCGTAGGTGGTGATCGGCTCGGCGGCAACTGTGGCGTCGGCGAATTTGATGGTGCGCTTGATCACCGTCTCGAAGACCTTGTCACCGAATGCCTCAACGAGGCGCGCGATCACTTCACGGCTGTGAAGGGTACGGGCGTCATACATGGTCGCCAGGACGCCGTCCACCTGCAGGCGCGGGTTCAGGCGGTCCTGGACTTTCTCGATGGTCTCGACCAGCAGCGCAACGGCACGCAGGGCGAAGAACTCACAGATCAGCGGGATGATGACGCCGTGGGCAGCGGTCAGCGCATTCACTGTCAGGAGGCCGAGCGAGGGCTGGCAGTCAATGAGAACGACGTCATAGTTATCCTCGACCTTCCGCAGTGCGCGGTCCAGGACCTGCTCGCGGGCCACTTCGTTGACAAGCTGCACTTCAGCGGCCGACAGGTCGATGTTCGCGGGCAGAAGGTCGATGTTCTCGACGCCGGTGTGCTGGATGGCGTCTTCAATGTTGACCTTGCGGTCCATCAGGACGTTGTAGACGGTGACATCAAGCTCGTGCGGGTTGGTGCCCAGCCCTGCAGAGAGCGCGCCCTGGGGGTCAAAGTCCACGAGGAGGACGCGGCGGCCTGCTTCGGCGAGCGCAGCGCCAAGGTTGATAGTCGACGTGGTCTTGCCGACGCCGCCCTTCTGGTTCACCATGGCGATGACACGGGCCGGCCCGTGGGAGGCCAGGACCGGTGGTTCGGGGAATTCTGTGACCGGACGTCCGGTGGGGCCAATCTCTGAGTCGGTTGCGTCCTTCAGAGTTGTGGAACCCTGTTCGCTACTCACGTATCTATCCACGCTTCCGTCTAGTGCTTGTCCAGTAACTGGTACTGCTCGCTTGCTTCACCACGTTACAACCGGTGTTCGGTTGATCAGTGGAAATACCCGGTGGCCGAACCGCGAGCCTTTAGTCTCAACCTGAGCTTCAACGTTGAGGGTTCTACCCCGCAGAATGACTTGGCAGGACACTCCCCTCTTGATGGTGCATCAGGGGTGTGTCCTGCCAAGTCATGGATGTGTCGACTCGTGCCGGGAAGGTCAGCGGGTGGCTGCTACCTTGTCTCCGTCGCGTCCGGCGAGGTGGCCCTCCGCAATGTCGGTCCTGGTCTCGGCGCCGTCTTCGACAGTGTCAGCGTGATCGTCCTCGAAGTGTCCGGCGCTCATGGTCGCTTCGTCGAACGGCAGACGGCCGGCGAGTACCTCGTCCACCTGACCGCGCTCGATTTCCTTGGTCCAGGTACCGATCAGCAGGGTGGCAACGGCGTTGCCCGTGAAGTTGGTCAGGGCGCGTGCTTCCGACATGAAGCGGTCGATGCCGACGATGAGGCCGACGCCGTCCACGAGGTCGGGGCGGTGTGATTGAAGGCCGCCTGCCAGGGTTGCCAGGCCGGCGCCTGTGACGCCGGCAGCGCCCTTTGAAGCGATGATCATGAAGATCAGGAGCGAGATCTGCTCGCCCAGGGCCAGCGGGGTACCCAGTGCGGAGGCCACGAAGAGCGAGGCCATGGTGAGGTAGATCGCGGTGCCGTCGAGGTTGAAGGAGTAGCCGGTGGGAACCGTGACGCCGACTACCGGCTTGGAGACGCCGAGGTGCTCCATCTTGGCGATGAGGCGCGGAAGCGCTGCTTCCGAGGATGACGTCGAGAAGATCAGCAGGTACTCGCGGGCCAGGTACTTCATCAGCTTGAAGATGTTGATGCCGGTGACCATCTTGAGCAGCCCACCGAGGATGACCACGATGAAGATGATGCAGGTGACGTAGAACGCGGCCATCAGGGTGAACATGCTGACGATGGCCTGGACGCCGGTTTCACCGACGACGGCGGCGATGGCACCGAATGCTCCGATCGGAGCGAGCCACATGACCATGATGAGGATGCGGAACACGAGGGCCTGGATGTGGCCGATGCCGCGGAGGACCGGCTTGCCGGCGGTTCCCATTTTCTGCAGCGCGAAACCGACGAGCAGGGCTACGAAGAGGGTCTGCAGAATGCTGGTTCCGGTGAGTGAGGACAGCAGGGTGTCCGGGATGATGCCGAGCAGGAAGTCGACGGTGCCTTCCGACTTCGTGTCATCGGTCTCATAGCTGGCACCGGAAATATCCAGGCCTTCACCGGGCTGGATGATGTTGCCGACCACCAGGCCGATGGCGAGCGCAAAGGTGGACATCAGCATGAAGTAGCCGAGTGCAAGTCCGCCGACCTTGCCGACCGTGGCGGCCTTGGCGATGGATCCGATACCGAGCACGATGGTGCAGAAGATGATCGGTGCGATCATCATCTTGATCAGGCCGATGAAGGCAGTGCCGATGGGCTTCATCGACTTGGCCACCTCCGGCGCGACGAGACCCAGGATGGCGCCGAGGATGACGGCGGCGATGACCGCAATGTAGAGGGTGTGGGTCTTATCCACCCTCTTACGGGGCTTGTCGACCGAAGCGGCAGACTGTGCAGGCATCTTCGCCATGCTGTTACTCCTTATGCTGGTAGGCGGCCCATCGGCCGGTTCCTATTCATCGTGGGCGATACAGTGATTTGGGTCACCATTGCGTTCATACTGTTCGCCGGCCCATGCAACCCAAGCTGAGCCGTCCGCAAATCCAGGACGGGAGCCGCAGGCGAAAGGAGTGGAAGACGCATGAGGAACTGGAGTTTGGCCCGGCAGTTCTTCATCGGGCAGCTCGTCTTCGTCCTCGCCCTGACGACCACCATCTCGTGGGTGCTTTACCTCGATGCCGAAGACAGCACGTTTGACGCAGCTTCCCAGCGCATGCTCGCGGTTGCAACGACCTTCGCGAATGATCCCTATGTACTGGAGGCGGTGCAGGCTCCGAAACCGTCCGACCTGCTGCAGCCTTATGCAGCGGAAGTGATGAATGATCTCGGAGTCGATTTCATCACCATCATGGATACCGACAGGACCAGGTATACCCACCGCAACATCAGCGAGATCGGTGGACGCTACATCGGGTCCGTCGACCAGGCGCTTGCCGGTAACCCGCATACAGAGGTATTTACCGGTACTCTCGGACCCTCGGTCAGGGCAATCGTTCCGATACGAGCAGAGGACGACGACGTCACCGCGCTCGTTTCTGCCGGCGTCACCGTGGATACGGTCTCCATCGCGCGCAACGCGCAGCTCCCCCTCGTCTGGCTCATTGCCGCCGGCGCCCTGACGGCCGGCACGATTGTCTCCCTGCTGCTCAGCCGTCATCTGCGCAGGGCAACCCTCGGCCTCGGCACCGAGCAGCTCTCCCGGATGTTCGTGTTCTACGACTCTGTGTTGCATTCAGTCCGGGACGGACTGGTACTGACCAACCTCCGCGGGGACCTCGTGCTCTACAACGATCAGGCCGCAGCGCTATTGAACCTGCCCTCCTCGGTTCCGGGCGAACCGAAGCCGGCCTCCGACGTCGGCCTCTCCCCCTCGATACAGGAGTTGTTGATGAGCGGACGCAGGGCAATGGATGAAATCCATGTCACTGACGATCGTGTGCTGGTAGTCAACCAGGAACCGGCCATCCCAGCGTCCGGAACGAAGCCGCTGGGAACGGTGACCACGATCCGCGACCACACCGAACTTGAGGCTCTCTCGGATGAAGTCCAGACCATGCGCACGTTGACCGAAGCACTGCGCGCCCAGACCCACGAGCACGCCAACCGGCTGCACACCATCGTGTCCCTGATTGAACTCGACCGGCGGTCGGACGCCCTTGAGTTCGCGACCCGAGACCTTCAGCAGTCCCAGCAACTCACCGATGAGGTGGTTGCGGCCATTGACGAACCCTTCATCACCGCACTGCTGGTCGGTAAGGCTGCGCAGGCCAATGAACGCGGACTGCAGCTGTCAATCGACGTACCTGAGACACTGGAAACCCGCGGAATGGACCCCAGGGATCTGGTCACGATCGTCGGTAACCTGCTGGACAACGCGTTCGACGCCGCCGCAGCTTCGGAAGACAGGTCCGTCTCCCTGTCCATCCACACTGCCGGTGAAGACGCCGACACTATCGTCATCGAGGTCAGCGACACCGGACCGGGCCTGGACGATGCACAACTCGGTAATGTCTTCACGCTCGGCTCCACTTCGAAGGGAGCGGCCGGAACCCGCGGACTGGGCCTGGCCCTGGTACGCCAGGCCGTGCACCGGTTAGGCGGAACCATCACCGTCTTGAACGACGGCGGCGCATGTTTCACTGTCCTTCTCCCGGCGGGCGCCTCCCCCCTTCCGGGCAGGCCGAATGAGCAGCCGGCCCAGCTGAGGACGCATGGAGAACTGCCGAATGGGTAGCAGCATCTCGAGCCACCCCATCCGGGTGCTGGTGGTGGAGGATGACCCCATTGCAGCCGAAGCGCATGCCCTGTACGTCCGCCGTCTTGAGGGGTTTGAGCTCGTCGGTACTGCAGGTACCGGCTCCGATGCCCTCGCCATGGTCCGCAGGCAGTCAGACGCAGGCGCCGAGACCATCGATCTGGTGCTGCTCGATATGAACCTTCCGGACCTGCATGGCCTTGACATCATCCGTCGGATCCGCGGCTCAGGCAGCACCGTGGACATCATCGCGATTACGGCCGTACGTGAGCTTGGAGTGGTCCGGTCTGCCATCTCATCAGGAATTGTGCAGTACCTGATCAAGCCGTTCACCTATTCGGCATTCAGCGAGAAGCTGGGCAACTACAGGCAGTTCCGGGAGAACCTGCAGGCGCAGGCTTCGTCCACCACGCAGTCAGAAGTCGACAATGCCCTCGCGGCCCTGCGTCCGCCGTCGCAGGGAAGCCTGCCCAAGGGATTATCCGAGGAGACTCTGCGCGCCGTCGTTTCCTTCCTGTCGACGGCGAGCGCCCCGGTTTCCGCGGTGGAGGTGGCATCGTCGCTGGAATTGTCCCGGGTGACAGCACGGCGGTATCTCGAGCACCTGGCCGACAATGGGTCGGCGCGTCGAATGCCGCGCTATGGAACGCGCGGACGGCCTGAACTGGAGTACAGCTGGGCCCGCTAGGGGCTAACGCTCGTCAACCCTGTCCGGAAGCCCGAACGCCGGGAACAGTTCCGGATACAGGAAGTTGTGGTGGCCCACGATGCGGCCATCTGCCGCCTCGATGACCTGAATAGCAAACGGCTCCCACAGACCAGGTTCCACAGGGTGATACGCGCCGAACCCTGCGGTTCCATTCACCGTCACGGGGATAAGGCGGCTGTCCTTGCACACGATTCCCTTGCCCAGGAACCACGCCGCGCAATCCTCCGGCCCACTGAGCCAGAGGTTGAACGGCGGCATCGACAGCACGGCATCATCCCGCAGCAGGGACACCAGCCGATCGATGTTGTACGTCTCGAAGGCTTCCACGTACTGCTCAAGCAGCACGGTGTGTTTGCTGTCCATGGTGGACATCAACGCCGGGCCCCGGCGCGCAGCGAGAGTCTTCCGCGCGCGCTGCAGGGCGCTGTTGACGGCGGCTACCGTCTGTTCCAGTAGATCGGCCGCCTCGCTGGCCTTCCAGGCGAGCACCTCACAGAGGATCAGCACCGACCGTTGCAGCGGCGGCAGGTGCTGCAACGCTGCCACAAAGGCGAGCCGGACTGACTCCTTGGCCAGGGCGATGTCGGCGGGGTCGGCGTTGAGATCAATGACCTTGCTGTCGGCGATGGGTTGGACGAACGCGCTTTCGGGCAGCGGCGCTCCGAGCACCGCTTCCGACGTGGGAGTCGCCGGACCTAACTCCATCGGCCGGGCACGCCGCTGCGGGCTGCGCAGCATGTCGATGCAGACGTTGTGGGCGATCTTGTAGAGCCACGTCCGGGTGGAGGAGCGCCCGTTAAAGTCGTTGCGGTTGTTCCATGCCTTGATCATGGTCTCCTGCACGGCATCTTCCGCTTCGGAGCCGGATCCCAGCATCCGATAGCAGTAGCCGGTCAGTTCCCTGCGGTAGCTTTCGAGGTCCTGGACTGACGTTCCTGAGGAAAGACCTACTTGTCCCGTCTCCATTGCTGGCTGCATGCCCTTCAGCGTATCGGCGGGAGCCGGGACAACACGAAGTTCGGCGGAAGTTTTCTTCGGAACCGATGATTTCCCGACGTCGCCGCCGTCTACTGGGTAAGCGAGCATTCACGCCGCCGAAACCCTCATCAAGGAGTGAGCACCATGACCACCAGCGTCTTCATCAACCTCCCCGTGAAGGACCTTCCGAAGTCGAAGGAGTTCTACACCAGCCTGGGCTGGAGCCTGAACCCGGCCTTCAGCGACGACAACGCCGGCTGCATCGTCATCAGCGACACCATCTATGTCATGATCCTGACGCACGAGCATTACCAGCAGTTCACCGACAAGCAGATCGCCGACACCTCAAACACCTCCGCCGTTCTCAATGCCATCAGCGTAGATACCCCCGAGGAAATCGACGGTTTGGTCGACCGGGCGATCGGCGCGGGTGCCGTGGAGGGCAAGCCGCAGGACTACGGCTTCATGCGTTCGCGTACCTTCGCCGACCCGGACGGCCATTCGTGGGAAGTCCTCTGGATGGACCCGATCGCCCAGACCGGCGACTGGGCGGCGGTGCAGGAGAAGTACCCGCAGGAGGCCTGAAAGGACCATCACCTGACGACGACGGCGGCACCGCCCGGACGGTGCCACCGTCGTTTGTCTGTATACAGAACCGGGAGGAAAATCCCTCTCTCGCACGCCTCCGTTGATCCTGCCCACTGCGTTGTATACATTGGAACAAGTGCGACGAGCGAAGGAGCAGGCAGATGCGGGCAAGTGACCGCGCCTACCAGGCGTTGCGCTCCGACATAATGGATTGGCGGCTTGCACCCGGTGCGGTGCTCGCCGAAGTTGAGCAGTCTGCCCGGCTCGGTGTCTCACGGACACCTCTCCGCGAGGCGCTCTCGCGGCTGACGGCGGAAGGGCTGACGGAAGCCCACGCCGGACGCGGCGTCGTCGTCAGCGAAGTCTCGCTGGAGAAAATTGCGGAGCTATTCGCCGTCCGAATTCCGCTGGACTGCACGGCCGCTGCCCTCGCGGCTGCTCACGGGGACCGGGAGTTGTTCGAAGGCTTGACCCTGCGGTTCGAATCGGCGTCGTCGCTCATCCGGAGCCCGGACACCGGACAGCGCCGGTACTACGAACTGGTCGCCGAACTGGACGCCGCCATTGACGCCGCCGCGGCGAATCCTTATCTCCTCCAGGCTCAGAAGCAGCTCCGCACGCACCTGAGCCGCGTACGCAGGCTGGCGCAGGATGACGTTGCACGCCTGACGGCCTCCGCAGCCGAACACGCACAGATCGCCAGATCAATCACGCAGGCCAACGGCGACCTCGCCGTTGCCTCCACCAAAGTCCACCTCCACAACAGCCTGCAGTATCTGCTCGCTGCACGAGCACACATCACCGCCACCCGAGAGGAAGCCCATCATGGTTGAGATTCATCCCGTCCGCGTGCACCGCAGCGAGGAAAACCTCCCCCGAAGCGGTCAACTTGCCTGGAAGATCGCCGAGGTTGCCACGGATCCGGTCGGGGTCGACGACGACGTCGCCGACATGGTGATCAACCGGATCATCGACAACGCCTCAGTCGCCATCGCCTCGCTGTCCCGTGCACCGATCGTCGCCGCGCGGGCGCAGGCGCTGAGCCACCCGGTCTCAGTCAACGGACGCGGCGCCACCCTCTTCGGAATCGGTGCGAAGAGTTCGCCCGAATGGGCTGCCTGGGCAAACGGCGTTGCAGTCCGTGAGCTCGACTACCATGACACCTTCCTCGCCGCCGACTACTCCCACCCGGGAGACAACATCCCGCCGATACTCGCAGTAGCCCAGCACACCGGCGCCTCGGGAGCCGACCTGCTCCGCGGCATCGCCACTGGATACGAGATCCAGGTGGACCTGGTCAAGGCAATCTGCCTGCACAAGCACAAGATCGACCATGTCGCGCATCTGGGCCCGTCCGCGGCGGCCGGCATCGGTACACTGCTGGGGCTCGACGCGGAGACCATCTTCCAGGCCGTAGGCCAGGCCCTGCACACGACGACGGCAACCCGCCAGTCCCGCAAGGGCGAGATCTCGACGTGGAAGGCGCATGCCCCGGCGTTCGCAGGCAAGATGGCCGTCGAAGCCGTGGACCGGGCCATGCGGGGGCAGACCTCCCCGACTCCGATCTATGAGGGCGAGGACGGCGTGATCGCCTGGTTGCTGGACGGCCCCGACGCCAGGTATGAGGTTCCGCTGCCCGCCGCCGGCGAACCGAAGCGGGCGATCCTGGACACCTACACCAAGGAACATTCTGCCGAGTACCAGGCCCAGGCCTGGATCGACCTCGCGCGCCGGCTGAACGCTGCCCATCCGGAGGTCACCGATCCGGCGCGGGTTGAATCCATCCGGATCCATACATCGCACCACACGCACTACGTGATCGGCTCCGGAGCGAACGACCCCCAGAAATATGATCCTGCCGCGTCCCGCGAGACGCTTGACCACTCAATTCCGTACATCTTCACGGTTGCGCTGCAGGACGGCCGCTGGCATCACGTCGATTCGTACGCCCCGGAAAGGGCCTCCCGCGCTGACACCGTTCAGCTGTGGCACAAGGTCACCACCGTGGAGGACCCGGAGTGGACCCGGCGCTACCATTCACTGGACATCAGCGAGAAAGCCTTCGGTGGACGGGTCGAGATCACCCTGGCCGACGGCACCGTCATCATCGATGAGATCGCCGTCGCCGATGCACATCCGCTCGGAGCACGCCCCTTCACACGTGAGCAGTACATCGGAAAGCTACGTACGCTCTCCGCCGGCGTGGTGAAGGACGCTGAGCTTGACCGGTTCCTCGACGCGGTACAGCGCCTGCCCGAGCTCACGCCCGACGAGCTCGACCAGCTGAACCTGGCCGCCGCCGTCGACCTCCTGGCAGCAGGATCACCGAAAGGACTGTTCTAGATGCTGTACTCCTCCGTAACGCCCGAGCAGAAGCGGAAGGTCCTGCGGGCCGGACTGGCAAGCGGCCGTCTCCAGCAATTTCCCGGGGCCTTTAATCCGCTGTCCGCGCGGCTGATCGAAGACAAGGAGTTCGACGGCGTCTACATCTCCGGCGCGGTCCTGGCGAACGACCTCGGTCTGCCGGATATTGGTCTGACGACCCTCACGGAAGTCACCACCCGGGCCGGCCAGATCGCCCGCATGACCGACCTCCCCGCGCTGGTGGACGCTGACACCGGTTTCGGCGAGCCGATGAACGTTGCCAGGACGGTCCAGGAGCTGGAAAACGCCGGCCTGGCAGGTTGCCACATTGAGGACCAGTACAACCCGAAACGGTGCGGTCATCTCGACGGCAAGAACGTTGTTGACGAAGACACCGCCGTCAAGCGCATCCGGGCAGCTGCCGATGCACGGCGTGATGGCAACTTCCTCATCATGGCCCGAACGGACATTCGCGGCACCGACACCCTCACTGCCGCGCAGGACCGGGCAAAAGCGCTGGTCGACGCCGGGGCAGACGCCATCTTCCCCGAGGCGATGCGGGACCTCACGGAATTCGAGGCCATTCGCCGGGCGGTCGATGTGCCGATCCTGGCGAACATGACCGAGTTCGGGAAGAGCGAGCTCTTCACTACTGCCGACCTTGAATCAGTGGGAGTGAACATGGTGATCTATCCGGTGACGCTGCTCCGTAGTGCGATGGGCGCGGCGGAGCGTACGCTGGAGACGATCAAGGCCGACGGCACCCAGGGGGCCGCCGTTGGCTCCATGCAGACCCGCGCACGGCTCTACGAGCTCGTCGATTACGAAGCGTACAACCGATTCGACACCTCAGTGTTCAACTTCCAGGTGCCCGGCGGACAGTGAGACACCCCGGCACGCGCCGGACACCATAGACAAAGGAGTCAACGCATGACCGAACCCCAGATCTACAAGGGCCTCGCCGGAGTCACTGCGGACACTACCGCAATCTCGAAGGTCAATCCGGAGACCAACTCGCTGCTGTACCGCGGGTACCCGGTCCAGGAGCTTGCTGGTGCCCTGAAATTCGAAGACGTCGCCTGGCTCCTCTGGCACGGTGAACTCCCCACCGAAGCTGAGGCGCAGCAGTTCCGCCAGCAGGGGCGCCCCTCGCGTGCATTGGCCGATAATGTGAAGGCCGCCATCGATCTGCTGCCGCTCAGCTGCCACCCGATGGATGTCGGCCGTACGGCTGTCTCCGTGATCGGCGCCAACCACCCCAAGGCGGAGGACTCCTCGCCGGAAGCCGAACTGGAGAAGGCGACGGAGCTGCTGGCGGCGTTTCCCGCCGTCGTTGCCTATGACCAGCGGCGCCGCCGCGGGCTCGAACCGGTGGAAGCACGCGAAGACCTGGATTACTCCTCCAATTTCCTCTGGATGACCTTCGGTGAGGAGGCGGCACCGGAGGTCGTTGAGGCCTTCAACACGTCGATGATCCTCTACGCCGAACACTCATTCAATGCCTCAACGTTCACCGCACGAGTGATCACGTCCACGCTCGCCGACCTTCATTCGGCGGTCACCGGAGCCATCGGCGCGCTGAAGGGACCACTCCACGGCGGAGCGAATGAAGCCGTCATGCACACCTTCGAGGAAATCGGCATTCAGGCGGATGAGTCCCTGGAGGACGCGACTGCCCGAGCCAGGGCCTGGATGGAAGAAGCCCTCGCGCAGAAGAAGAAGGTGATGGGATTCGGTCACCGTGTCTACAAGAACGGTGATTCACGGGTTCCCACCATGAAGGCGGCCCTCGACGCGATGGTCAAGCACTATGGGCGTCCGGAGATCCTCGGTCTGTATGACGGGCTGGAGACGGCGATGCAGGAGGCGAAGGGCATCAAGCCCAACCTCGACTATCCCGCGGGTCCCACGTACCACCTCATGGGGTTCGACACCGCGATGTTCACGCCCCTGTTCATTGCCGCCCGCATTGCAGGCTGGACCGCACACGTCATGGAGCAGCGCGCAGCGAACTCTCTGATCCGGCCGCTGGCAGCCTACAACGGCGCGGACGAAAGACACCTCTCCTAGCCCGCGGACAGTGGCTGTCCTCAATTTAGGAGAATCCGTTCTTGTGAACGGACGCTCCCGGTAGGGTTTCCGGACATGGACATCATTCTGGTTCCCGGTTTCTGGTTGAACGCTTCCTCCTGGTCGGAGGTGACACCGCCCCTCACTGCTGCGGGACACCGCGTTCATCCCCTCACGCTTCCCGGCTTGGAAGCGGTGGATGCTCCGCGGGAGGGGATCGGCCTGCGTACCCACATCGACGCCGTCGTATCGGTGGTGGATGACATCGCCGATCCTGTGGTGCTCGTGGGTCATTCCGGTGGAGGAGCCATCATCCACGGCGTGGCGGACGCGCGTCCGGAACGCATTGTCAGGGCCATCTACGTGGACAGCGGTCCTCTCGGCCAGGACGGCGTGATCAATGATGGGCTGCCCTCGGATGGCGATGAGATACCGCTGCCACCGTGGGAGGTCTTCGATGACGAGGATCTCGTCGACCTGAACAACGAGCTGCGCGCCGACTTCCGGCGCCGCGCAGTTCCCCAGCCCCGCGGCGTCGCCTGCGATCCACAGCACTTGTCCGACGAACGCCGCTACGACGTTCCGGCCACCGTCATCGCCTGTGAGTTTCCTTCTGCGCAGTTGCAGGAATGGGTGGCGCAGGGGCATCCCTACGTCGCGGAGCTCGGGCGGATGAAGGACGTTGAGTACGTCGACCTGCCCACCGGACACTGGCCGCAGTTCACCCGGCCGAAGGAGTTGGGCGAGATCATTGCGGCGGCAGTCGACGGTACTCCCCGCCCTCCTGCCGGCTAATCGAAGTCGGCGGTCGCCACCGTCTCATTATCCGGATTGAGTGTCACGGTCACATTCAGCGGCTGGCTGCGGAGCACGTGGCCGAGCCAGTGCTTTGCGTCGTCCCACATGCCGTCCCACGGCACCTGCTCCACCGGATACCAGCAGGGGTCGATTTCATCCGTGACGGCGGGGTGCCCGGAAAACCGCTCGGTGGTGAAGACTACGGCGTCCATATCCAAGACAGGCTTGACCGGAAAACGCCACCGGACCGGGCCCAGTTCCACAAGATCTGCGACCTTCACGACGACGCCGGACTCCTCGTGGACTTCGCGCGCAGCGGCTTCTCCGGCGGATTCTCCGGGTTCGATTCCGCCGCCGAGGGCCACGATTCGACCAGTGCCGAAACCGGAGCGCTTCATCCCCAGCAGGACTTCCCGGCCGGCGGCGGTCTGCCGGAACAGGAAGCACAGCGCGACTCTGCGTGGGGTCATGAGAATCAAGTTTAGTCTCGGAGTGCAGAGGGACTTGAACCGGTCGGCTAGGATCGCCGACGATCATCCTCTCGCAGGAAAAAGGCACCTAAAGAGCCGGCTAGCGTAGCGAAGACGCCGATCGAATAGACGGCGAGAAGCACCTGCACTATGCGGGCGAACGCACTGTTCGGCGTGATGCCGCTGCCGGTGATGGTCGCCATGGCCGTCTCATAAAGGGCGTCGCCGTACGCCGAGTGCGTGCCTGTTGCGTGGAGCAGCTGGCTGGTTGCAAGGATCACGACGGCGGTGACTGCGGCCATCCAGCCGATTCTGCTTGAGAGCAGCCTCCCCGCCGACCGCGAGCCGCGTACACCTGCGGAGAGAATTCCGCCGACGCGGGCCACTCTGGCAAGGCGCAGAAGGCGGACAGCCTGGAGTGCCCGCACAAAACGGAGAAACGGCACAAGCAGGAAGATGACCTGCCACCAGTTCTTTCTCCAAAAAGCCGAGCTGAACCGCGCAATGTAAGCACGAAGCAGGAATTCGGCAACGAAGACCGCCCAGAACACCCATCCGGCAACGGTGAGCGCCAGGACAAGACCCGGATCGGTAGCCAGAAGCTGGCCAAGGACAACGAAGAGGAAAACAAGACCGAGAACCCCCATCGGCCGATCCAGACGCCGGGCGAGAATCTCTGCGGCGGTAAGACCCCCTGCTGGGTCACGATCTCCGGAGTCGTTTGATGGGGCGTCGCTCATCTCCCCCATTTTTCCACGGCACCGTTTCCTTGCGGCACACGGAATGTGCGAACGTCATCCGGCGGAGCGAAGTTCTGCTCCCGCGCACCTCAGCGGTGCGCAGGAGCAGGACTGTCACATTGATCGAGTGTCAGTTTCCGGCAGGACCCTCTCCGACCAGTTCCGGCCGCAGCTCTACTGGAAGCCCTACCTGGATGAACTGCTGATCCATGGCTTCCTGGGGAGTGCTTCCCTCCGGCACGGGGAGGAAATCCCAGTTCACGATGGTGCTGTAATTGGCGAGCTCCACCAGCCACTGTCCATCAACACGATGGGCGATGTAGAACCAGGTATTGCCGCCGTCCTGCGGGTTGGCTTCGAAACCCTCATCGGTCACTTCCATAGCCATCCAGTCAGCGGTGCACCCGACAACGTCGTAGTGCCCGGGATCCGCGGCGAACGGCGTCATACCCATGAAGTCGCTCCCCTGCTCCGTGACGCGGTCGACGTCCTCTACCCGGCACCCCTCATCCGCTGGCGGTCCGGTTGGCGCTCCTGTCGGTTCGGCGCCGGGTTCACCGGTCGGATCGACCGTCGGTTCCGGAGCAGGCGATGGATTCACCGTTGCTTCCTGGGAGGGCTCTGCGGTCGGCGTAGGCTGGACCGTCGGCGTCGGGTCAGCGGTTGCTGCCGGTGGCGGCGCCTCCGTACCGAGGGAACCACCCACGACGACCGCGCCGGCTACGGCTGCCGCTGCGGCAGCGCCTGTTACAAAAGCCGCCATCCGACGGCGGCGACGCATCGGCACAACAACGGGGCGGTCGTCGCTGAAGGCGTCATTCTCCTGCTCCGGATCGATTCCGGTCCTGTATTCGCTGCGGATAGTTTCAGTGTTCATGGTGAGTTCGGACTTTCGGTCGCCAGCATCAGCCGGGAAAGCAATGATTTCTGTTGGTGAATCCTCGGACTCACGTTCGGCGCGCACGGGGTCAAGGCCCCGGATCAGGTTTTCTATGCGGTCCATCTCAGGCACCTTCCTCTGCCATCACAGCGGCAGGCATCATCTCTGCAAACGCGGCGCGAGCCCGGTGCAGTCGAACTTTGGCAGCTGAGGCGCTGCAGCCGAGCACCTCACTGATCTCAGTAATGGACAGGTCGTCCCAGTAGGCCAGCAGAAGAATCTCGCGCTCTTTCTCCCGCAGTCGCAACAATGAATCGGCAACCGCCTGCTGTTGCGCACCGTTACCGGCGCGGGCGGCTATGACGACCGAGTCCCGAACCCGCTGCATGAGGTGCTCTGCGCGTTCACGACGACGGTATTCATTGCCGATGACGTTGCGGGCCACGGTGAGCAGCCACGCCGGCGTCACGTCAGCAGCGTCCGGATTCCGCTGCCAGGCGATGCGGAATACATCGTTGGTGAGTTCCTCGGATGCTTCCCGGCTACTGACTCGGCGGTGAATGAAGGAAAACACGCGGTCGCGGTGTTCCCTGTGTAGCGCGGCGAACACGTCATCGTATCGCTGCAATACTGTCCCCCCTGGTGTATGTGTCCTGTCCATACCCCTCTTGTTTCCGGCATCCCGGATGGGGTTACAGGCGGCGCCGAATAACTACCAATTGCCGATTAACTACCCATTAAAGGGCGCGCGGGTGCGCTGCGGCATAGATTTCCCGCAGTGTGTCAGCTGTGACGAGGGTGTACACCTGGGTGGTGGTCACCGAGGCATGGCCGAGAAGCTCCTGCACCACCCGGACATCCGCCCCGCCCTGCAGCAGGTGCGTCGCGAAGGAATGGCGGAGGGTATGGGGTGAGACCTCGCCGGATACCTTGGCGCGTTCGGCGGCAGCCCGAAGGATGGTCCACGCGCTCTGCCTGCTCAGGCGGCCGCCGCGGAGGTTCAGGAACAGGGCCGGCGCGCTGGTCCGCTCGGATGCGTTCGCTGCTAGCGCGGGACGGGCACGCACGAGGTAGGAATCGATCGCCCGCGCCGCGTAGGAGCCTAACGGAACCAGCCGTTCCTTCGACCCCTTACCGAAGAGACGGACGACGGCGGGACCGTCCAGCGCTGCATCCACGGACACGTCGTCGACGTCCAGGCCCACGGCCTCGCTGATACGGGCCCCGGTCGAGTAGAGGAACTCCAACAACGCGCGGTCCCGAAGTCCGGCCGGAGTGGATGTATCAACGGCTTCGAGGATCCGCGTCACCTCTTCAACGGAAATTGCTTTCGGCAGCCGCTGCCCCGCGGTAGGCGGATGAACATCTTCGGCGGGGTCCGCCGTCGTCGTTCCTTCAAGTGCGAGGAAGCGGTGCAGTCCGCGGACAGCTACCACGGTGCGCGCGGCCGAGCGCGGGCTCAGCGGTGCCTGTCCGTCCTCTCCGGTGGCCAAACCCTGCGCGAAGGCAGAGACCAGCTGGCGGGTAACTGCAGCCATCGAGTCCACGCCGTGGGAGACGAGGAAACGGTGGTACCTCAGCAGGTCGCGGCGGTAGGCGGCGAGGGTGTTCGCAGACAGGCCGCGCTCCACGAGCATGTGCTGGAGGTACTCGCTGATGAGCCGTCCGGGAACGGTCGAGGAAAGCTCGTCCTGCACTGTGGCCTGCCCGCCCTCGCCCATGGGTCAGTCCCGCAGTACAGGGCCCTGAGGCCACGTTCCATGCTGGCTGGGATGTTCCGGCCACGGAGCATCGGCGGGACGGAGGGATCGATAACCGGACTGTCTGGCCGCCGCGGCAGCGAGCACAGCGGCCGCAGCGGAAGGACTATGGATACGCCCTTCGAGCACAGCCTGCACGGCGTCCTGCAGCGGCACCCAGGCGAACTCGATCTCGGCTTCCTCATGGGTGCGGGTATGCCGCTCCGCGTGAGGCACCTCGGTGATGTTCTGGGCGAGGTAAATGCGGAGCGCTTCGCTCGAGGACCCTGGCGATAGGAAAAGATCCGTCAGGACGTGCCAGGTACCCGCCGCAACATCGGCTTCCTCCGCAAGCTCACGCGCCGCAGCGTCTACAAAGTCCTCCCCGTCGACGTCAAGCAGTCCGGCAGGGATTTCCCACAGGTCCATCCGCACCGGGTGACGGTACTGACGGAGCAGCAGGACGCGTTCTTCACCGTCCATCGCGAGGATCGCCACGGCACCGGGGTGCTGGATGTACTCGCGGGTGATCGGCTCCCCAGCCGCATCGAGCTGGAAGGTCTCGCTGACCACGTCCCAGATCTTGCCGGGGAAGACCGTGGCGGAGTCCAGCAACCGGCGCGGGCTCTGCCGATCCGATACCGCGGCGTCGAACGGACCCGGTTCCACGCCTACGCCTTGACGCCCCGCCGCGCGAGCGCGGCCTTGACCAGCCCGGCGAACAGCGGGTGCGGACGTGTGGGCCGGGAACTCAGCTCGGGGTGTGCCTGGGTTGAGACATAGTACGGGTGGGTCTGGGCCGGCAGCTCAACGAACTCGACCAGCTTGCCGTCCGTCGTGGTGCCAGAAACGACCAGACCGGCAGCCTCGAGCTTCTCCCGGTACTCGTTGTTCACCTCGTAGCGGTGACGGTGACGCTCGCTGACGCTCGTTCGGCCGTAGGTCCTGGCGATCACCGAGCCGTCCTTCAGCGAGGCGTCCCACAGGCCGAGGCGCATGGTGCCGCCCATATCGCCCTCACCGGCGACGATTTCCAACTGCTCTGCCATTGTTGCGATGACCGGGAACTCGGTGTCCGGGTCGAACTCAGTGGAAGAAGCGCCCTGAAGGCCCACAACGTTGCGGGCGTATTCGATCACCATGCACTGCAGTCCCAGGCAGAGGCCGAGCGTAGGAACGCCGCTTTCACGGGCATAACGGAGGGCACCGAGTTTGCCCTCGAGACCACGGATTCCGAAGCCGCCGGGAACGCAGATCGCGTCCGCGCCCTCAAGCGCCTTGGCGGCACCTTCAGGCGTCGCACAATCATCCGAGGGCACCCAACGGATCTGTACCTTGGCCTTATTGGCGAATCCGCCGGCCCTGAGGGCTTCGGTGACCGAGAGGTAGGCATCCGGGAGGTCGATGTACTTGCCGACCAGTGCGATTTCGACGTGGTGCTTCGGGTGATGCACGGCATCGAGAAGCTTGTTCCACTTGGTCCAGTTAACGTCCTTGAACTTCAGGTCCAAAGCCTGAACGATGTACGCGTCGAGTCCCTGGGCGTGGAGAGTCTTGGGGATGTCGTAGATGCTCGGGGCGTCAGCGGCGTTGATCACGGCATCAACGTCGACGTCGCACATCCGGCCGATCTTCTCTCGCATCGCGTCCGGCACCTCGCGGTCGGAGCGGATGACGATCGCGTCAGGCTGGATACCGATGGAACGCAGCATCGCGACCGAGTGCTGCGTGGGCTTGGTCTTGAGCTCCTGCGAAGGACCGATGTACGGCACCAGCGAGACGTGGAGGAAAAACACGTTGTTCCGGCCGATGTCCTGGCGGACCTGGCGTGCGGACTCAAGGAAGGGCTGGGACTCGATGTCGCCGACGGTGCCGCCGATCTCGGTGATGATGACGTCCGGAACCTTGCGTCCGGCGGCCGGTTCCGCGGGCAGGCGCATGCGGCGCTTGATCTCATCGGTGATGTGCGGGATGACCTGCACGGTATCTCCGAGGTACTCTCCGCGGCGTTCCTTGGCGATAACGGTGGAGTACACCTGGCCGGTGGTGACGTTCGCCGACCCGTCGAGGCTCTCATCGAGGAAGCGTTCGTAGTGGCCGATGTCCAGATCGGTTTCCGCGCCGTCGTCGGTGACGAAGACCTCGCCGTGCTGGAAGGGATTCATTGTGCCGGGATCAACGTTGAGATACGGATCCAGCTTCTGCATGGTTACAGACAAACCACGCGCCCGCAGCAGGTGCCCGAGGCTCGAAGCCGTCAGTCCCTTACCGAGAGAGGACGCCACACCACCGGTGACGAAGATGTGCTTGGTAGTCTTGGCGGACTTTTGGAACCGGGAGATTGTTTGCTGCACCACGGAGTTCGAGCCTATCACCTGGCGGCGGTCCGTGCTGCATCCAGCAGCAGTTCCTCAGCGTGCGCCTGCGCGCTGGCCGACTCCTCCTGACCGGCGAGCATGCGCGCGAGTTCCCGTACACGTTCCGATTCCGGAAGGACCTCGACGTCGCTGGCAGTGAAGCCGCCATCGGCTGCCCGGGTCTTGGTGACCCGGATGTGATGGGACGCGAAGGCGGCCACCTGCGGAAGGTGGGTGACCACCACCACCTGGACGTGCTGCGCGAGCATGGCAAGGCGCCGCCCGATCTCCACGGCTGCCTTTCCCCCGACCCCGGCGTCCACTTCGTCGAAGACAAAGGTCGGGACGGGGTCGACGGCGGCAAGCACCACCTCGATGGCGAGCATCACCCTCGATAGTTCACCGCCGGAGGCGCCCTTGCCCAGCGGGCGCGGCGCGGAGCCGGCGTGGGGTTGCAGCGAGAAGGAGACCTCGTCTGCCCCGAGCGCGCCGGGCGTGTCGCCGGAGGTCACATCGATGATGAGTTTCGCATCGGGCATGGCGAGGGCGGTGAGCTCCTCGCTCACCCTGACGGCTAGCTCCTCGGCGGCGACCCGACGTAAACCGCTCAGCTCCTGCGCCTCAGCGATCAACTGCTCGTGGAGCGCACCGGCTTCCTGTTGCAGGCCGTCAATGCGGTCGGAGTCACCGCTGATCTCATTCAGCCGTGCGCGGCTTGTATCTGCCCAGGCGATCACTTCATCGATCGAGGGAGCGTACTTGCGGATCAGGACATTCAGATCCGCCCTGCGGGCTTCCACCTCAGCGAGTCGCTCCGGACCCTCCGAATCCAGAGACGCCGCGTAACCGGCCAGTTCAGTGGAAATATCGGCCAGGATGTAGCCCACCTCGGCGAGCCGCGCCGCAAGGGAGCCCAGCTCGGCATCGTGGGCACCCACCGCTTCCAGCTGCCGTTTCGCTGCATCAACCAGCGTGGTGGCGTCGCCCGTTTCAGGAAACTCACCCGATACGAGCGCGGAATGGGCCGCCGCGGCCGCCGTCCGCAACTCCTCGACGTTGCCAAGCTTCATCGCTTCGGTTTTCAGGGCTTCGTCCTCACCGGCCTGAGGGTCGATGCCGTCAATCTCCTCGAGCGCTGCCTGCAGCGACTCTGCCTCCCGGAGGCGGTCCCGCTCAGCGCTTCTCAGCGACTCAAGATCCGCCGTCACGTCGCGCCACCGCGCGTAGGTCGCCTGATACGCAGCCAGGGCGTCACGGAGACCAGTGCCGCCGAACTTGTCCAATGCCTCCCGCTGCGCCGCTGAGCTGCGGAGCCGCAGCTGGTCCGACTGTCCGTGGACCACCACGAGCTTCTCCCCCACCTCCGCGAGGACGCCTGCGGGGGCCGACCTCCCGCCGACGTAGGCGCGGCTCCGGCCGTCGCTGTTCACGGTACGGGCAAGGATCAACCCCGCGCCGCCGTCGTCGTCGGTTTCAAGCTCTCCTCCGGCTTCCACCGCCCGGCGGGCGGCAGCGCCCTCCGGATTCACGCGCAGCAGGGCCTCAGCTGAGGCGTTCCGTGCGCCGAGGCGGACGGCGCCGGCGTCGGACCGGGCCCCCATCAGCAGGCCCAGGGCAGACAGCACCATGGTCTTGCCCGCGCCGGTCTCTCCCGTGACAACGCTGAACCCGGGCCCTAGAGCGAGCGTCGCGTCAGCAATGACTCCGAGGTCGCGGATGCGAATTTCCTCGATCATCGGGCAGGCTGACCGTCGTGTGTGACCGGCCCGCGCCAACCCTGTGTGGGCAGCTCGAACTTGCGGACGAGTCGCTCGGAGAACGGCGTCTGGTGTGTGCGCGCCAACCGGACCGGGATATCGGAACGGGTAGCCTCAACGCGCGCGCCCGGCGGCAGATCCACTGTGCGCCGTCCGTCGCACCACAGCACGCCTGAGGCGTCTGTGCGGGTCAGGATTTCCACCGCGAGCAGTGACGTTGGGGCGACGACGAGCGGCTTGGCGAACAATGCGTGAGCACTGATCGGCGCGACCAGGAGCGCTTCGACCTCCGGCCAGACAACCGGGCCGCCGGAGGAAAAGGCGTACGCGGTGGAACCGGTGGGTGTGGCGAGCACGACCCCGTCGCAACCGAATGAGCTCACCGGCCGGCCGTCCACCTCGAGCACCACTTCGATCATGCGTTCCCGATTGGCCTTCTCGATTGCCGCCTCGTTGAGAGCCCAGGTCCGCGCAGCCAGCTGATCACCGCGCCAGACCTGCACGTCGATGGCCATCCGCTCTTCGACGGTGTAGTCCTTGTCCACGACCCAGCGAACGGCCTCTGCAAGGTCGGCACGCTCGCTCTCGGCCAGAAAGCCGACATGGCCGAGGTTCACACCGAGCAGTGGAACCTCCGTGCCGCGAACCAGTTCTGCGGCACGGAGGATTGTCCCGTCGCCGCCGAGCACCATGCCCAGCTCGACGTCGCTCAGAGTTACGTCGTCGCCAAGGGTCTCGGTAGGCGCTGCAAGCGTGCCGTACTCCGATTGGATATCCCGGAGCTCCTCTCCGCGCATCACCGGGGTCAGTCCGGCGGCGTGAAGCCGGGTACAGGCCTCCTGGGCAGCAGCCATGGCGTCATGGCGGCCGGTGTGGGCGAGTACCAGTATGCGTCTAGTCATCACGCTCCGTTGTATCAGGTGGGGACGGCCTCACGCAGTACCGATGGTGCCGAACGCGCCGCTGCCGTCCACTATTTCGTGCGCCAGCCGAACTGCGTCGCTATCGATCCTAGGCACCATCTGCCCGCCGGGCACCTTCATCCACAGGAAGAATTCCACATTTCCGTTCTGACCCGGAAGTGGGCTACGCGCCACACCCTCCACATCAAGACCCGCCGAGAGCGCTGATCGGACCACGCCGACGACGGCGCCGCGCCGCTGCTCCTCATCGGTCACGACCCCGGTCCGGCTGAGGGCGCTCTTACCTACTTCGAACTGCGGCTTGACCATCAGCACGAGGTCACCGCCGCTTCGTGTCGCCCGCGCAAGCGGCTCCATGACGAGCGTCAGGGAGATGAAAGAGAGGTCGGCCACAGTGAGGTCGACTTGTCCCCCAATGTGGTCCGGCTCGAGGAACCTGACGTTGAGGCCCTCATGGACGGCGACGCGCGGATCGTCCCGCAACTGATCGACCAGCTGCCCGTGACCCACGTCCACCGCCACCACCTCGGTGGCTCCCCGGCGGAGCAGCACATCTGTGAAGCCGCCGGTGGATGCACCCGCATCGAGACACCGCTTGCCCGCAACATCAACACTCGTGAAGGCGGCAAGAGCGCCGTCGAGCTTGTGCCCGGCGCGGCTGAGGTAGTCCGGGCTCTCCCCCTCCGACACCATCAGCTCGTCGGTGTCCAAGATCGCGGCGGAGGGTTTGGTCAGGACAGTCCCCGAACGCAGCACGCGGCCCGCCGTGATGAGCTGCGCTGCATGGGACCTTGAGCGCGCCAGCCCACGGGACACCAGCGCCTGATCAAGACGTGCCACCGTCAGGCCTGCTCACTGTTCAACTCAGCGAGGAGGTCGTCATGGAGCCGCTCATAGAGCGCATGCCGGGCGGCGTCGTCGGCTGTGGGAACGGCAGTCAGGGAATGCAGCACGCCATCAACCGAAGCGTCGCCGGTAGGAGCCACCTCCGGATACCCGGAAGGCTCACTGCCTGTCGTCGGATCCTGCTCCGCGGGGGCTGGCTCAGTGGCTTCCACGCTCGCTCCTCACGTTCTCAGCGACTCGACTCGTCCGCGAATTCGAGCTTGGGCAGCGTTGCGGCATCCTGTTGAGGGCACGCTGCCCACCATGCTGCGCACCCTGCACGCCAGGCGTCCAGGTTCTCACGCCCGCCACCCATGATGACGACGCCGTCCTCGACTTTGGCGTAAGCCTCACCGCAGGTGAAGGTCCCGTCCTGCCGAAGGACTTCCGGGTACGGCCTGTGTAACTGGCCGAGGTCAGCGAAAAGATAGGCCGGGCGCTCGTCGGTGACCGCCGCCAAAGCGTTGGCTGCTGTGTCGACACCGGTCAGAACCAGCGCAGTCGCCATGCCCGCCCGATTCCCGCCGAGTATGTCGGTGTCCAACCGGTCGCCGACCACCAGGGCCGTTTCCACCCCCAGATGCTCCGCTGCCGTTTTGAAGAGCTGCGCTTCCGGCTTTCCCGCGACCAGAGGCGACTGTCCCGTCGCGGCGCTTACTGCGGCTACCAGGGAACCATTGCCGGGAGCGATCCCACGCGCTTGCGGGATGGACATGTCCGTGTTGGTCGCAACCCACAGAGCTCCCCCCGCAACCGCGAAGGCGGCTTCAGCGAGGTCTTTCCAGCCGAGGGTGGGCTCGAATCCCTGAATGACCGCATCGGGAGTCGGATCGGCGCTGGTTACCGGTACGAGCCCCTGGTCTGCGACGTGCTGCGCCAGGATGGCGCTGCCAGTGACGAGGACAGTTGCGCCCTTCGGCAGGCGGGTCGCGAGCAACTCGGCACCTGCAAGAGCGGATCCGAAGACCTGCTCCGCGGTTGCCGGCGCTCCCAGCTCGCGGAGGTGCGCCGCCACGTCCGCGGAGGAGCGGGATGCGTTGTTGGTGATGTATGCCAGGGCGACGCCGATTCCCCCTAGCTTCTCCAGCGCCTCCGTGGCACCCGGGATAGCTGAGGGCCCGGCGTAGACGACTCCGTCGAGGTCGGCAAGAACCGCACCGTAGCGGCTTGCAATCGGAGCCTCGACCGCATCACTGGTCATCCCGCGGCTCCTCGATCACAACAGTGTCCTCGTCCTTGTTCTCGTCCTTGTCCTCCAGTTCCGGGGTTTCGGAAACGGTTGCTGTCTCGTCTGCAGTGGCTGCTTCCTCGAGCGGGGTACCGACACTCTGGACGGTTCCCCGCGCAGCTGTACGATCCAGCTCCGCAGATTCCTCGTCGCCGACGAGATCGATGATGTCGGGGTCGGCGAATGCTCCCACGCCGAGCGCATTCTCGGCTATCTCCGCCTGGCGGTGCCAGGAGGCAGCTTCCTCGGTCCGGCCCACCGCAGCGAGGGCGTCCCCGTATGCACGGAACAGACGCGGGCTGTAGCTGAACGCCCTGTTCTTCGTCAGCTGAGGAATTTCGAGCGCCGCTACCGCCGCGTCGAGCTGACCGAGGTCGGTGCGCGCACCAGACTCGACTATTGCAAGCTCCACCTTGCCGGCGGCGTCGAGCGACGAGGCATCCTCGGATTTGGCGAGGTCGAGAGCGCGGTCGGGACGTCCGAGGCCACGCTCGCAGTCGGCCATCACCGGCAGGTGGACATTGGACCCGCTGATTCGGCGGTACGTGCGGAACTCCCGGAGAGCCTCCCCGTAGTGGCCGGCAGCGTATGCGGTGAGACCCACCGCTTCACGGACCACCGCCAGGCGTCCACCGCGACGGCTCGCAGCGAGTGCGTGCTGGAAGGCCAGCTCGGGCTCATCATCGATAAGCCGGCCCGCCATCACGAGGTGCTTGGCTACCCAGAGAGCGCTCCGCTCCTCAAGGTTACGGATTTCTGCACGCGTGATCTTGTCCAGCTCGCTGCCGGTGACATCCTCATCGATCTCCGGTGAACGCTCACGGTCGGGCCGGTTGGCGCTGCGAAGATCGCGGGCATTGTGCGGACGGGCGAACTGCTCATTCTCGCTGCCGGTTTCCCGTGGCGATCGCTCGGGACGACGTTCGCCGCCTGTCTCCCGACGGTCCCCTCCGCGGGGGCCATCAGAATAGGTCCGCCCCTGACGACGGTCGTCGCTGTAACCCCGGCCCGATCTACGCTCGTCGCTGCGTTCGAACCCACTCCGGCCCGAAGAGCTCCCAGCATCACGCGAGCCCGTCCCACGGGAGAAACCGCTGTTGCCACTGTCGCGGTACGAACGCCGCTCGGTGCCTGCATCGCGCGATCGATTGTCTCCGCCTGCCGGCCGCTCCCAGCGGCGTCCAGCGTCGCCGGTGTTGCGGCGGTCCTGGCCCTGAGCAGGGCGGCCTTCGCCACGCTGCCCTTCGCGGTCCTTCCAGCCTGGCCGGCTACCTGCGTCCGATCCTCTGCCGGCCCCGCCGAAGTCCTTACGCGGCCCACCCTCACGAGAGAAACCACCCTCACGACGCGGCCCACCCTCGTGAGAGAAACCACCCTCACGACGCGGCCCACCCTCGCGAGAGAAACCACCCTCACGACGCGGCCCACCCTCACGGGAAAAACCACCCTCACGACGCGGCCCACCCTCACGGGAAAAACCACCCTCACGACGCGGCCCACCCTCACGGGAAAAACCACCCTCACGTGCCGGACGGCCGGAACCGCGGTCAGTACGCTCCTGGTAACGGGGCCGGTCGCCGGACTCAGGGTTGCGTCGACCGGCGCCCCGATCGCTAGCTGCTCCACCGGCGCCGCGCGGTCCGGAATCTCCACGACGGGGTGCCGCGCTGCGGCCCTCGCCGCCTCGGCCTTCGCCCTGACGCTCTCCGCCCCGACGGTTATCCTTACGTGGGTTTTCTCCGCGTTCGCGGAACGGTTCCCGATCAGCCATGGCAGCACAATTCCTCTCGTCATGAGCTGACCTGACGATGTGCCGGACGCTCTCGCTGTTTACCTGTGTTGATAGCCCGAACTCGGCTTTCGACCTTTCCCATTGTAGGGAAAGCCGGCCGCAACCGTTTCGGTAGTTAAATGACTGAGGCTCCGACGGTGATGTCGGAGCCTCAGTGCTAAGTGTTGTCCGGCGGTGTCCTACTCTCCCACACTCTCTCGGGTGCAGTACCATCGGCGCTGTGGGTCTTAGCTTCCGGGTTCGGAATGGGACCG